>NZ_BANU01000020.1 GCF_000333035.1 Gordonia sihwensis NBRC 108236 | reverse complement strand
GGGGGCAGCGGGTTCGGGGGCAGCGGCGCGGGCGAACGTCGCCGCGATCGGGGGTCGGGTTCCTGCGACCACGCGAGTGGCGGCCGGTAGCCCGGCTCCCCGGGCGGCGGACCGGAGACCCTGCGGGTCGGCGCCTCCGGTCGAGGGCCTCCGCTCGGTCGCCGCTGGTACGGCGGCTCGGGTCGCTGGGAGTTCATCTGAACTACGCTACCGGTCTCGCCACCGTCGGTGCGGCCGCCGAGCGGCGCGGCACCTCGGGCGAGGTCGCCGGTCAGACCGTCGCCGCAGCCGTCGTCTCAGCGACGAGACTGTCAGGCTCGTCGTGAAAGGGCCTTGAGGACGACGAGGAGCAACACCGCACCGGCGAGCGCGGTGAGGAATGTGAACCACATCCCGGCGCTGGCGGTGTCGAGGAAGAAGCTCAGCACGAATCCGCCGATCAGAGCACCGACCACGCCCACGACGATGTTGGCGAACAGGCCCATCTGTGCGTCCACGCCGGTGATCTTGCTTGCGAGCCATCCCGCCACGCCGCCGATGATGATGTAGCCGATCCAGCCCACAGAGGTGAACATGGACGAGCGCGCCAGAACCTCGTCGGCGAGCAGTAGGTGGTCGGTCATGCCGGCTCCTTGAGTGAGATCTCGGTCTTTGCAGGTCGGTGGAGAACTTCACGGGGAATGCCCGCGGACCCCGGAGACGAAACATCCGTCGGCATCGGCTGTGCGCGCTCGTACGCCCACGTACGACCGCGAGAGCCTTCTCCTCGGGGAGTCGCGTCGAGATTCGCCGAGGTTTCAGAGCGGTTCGGTCGGGTACCCGCTGGGCAGCGACAGCGTTGTCAAGCAGGGGAGTGATGGCCGTGACCGACATCTGGGGGCCGCGCACCCCGTACAAGAGGGCCCAGATGTGGCCGCGACGGGTCGATACCGAGCTGGCGGCCGGCACGACGTCAGACGACGTGGACTGTTGGGTACCGACCGCGTCGGTTCTTCACTCGAATGGCGACGGCCTCGAGATCGCCGTCCGGAGAGGTCGGATCGTCGGAATCCGAGGCCGTGCCGACGACCGGATCAACCGCGGAAGGCTCGACGTCAAAGACCGCTACGGCTGGAAGGCCAACGCCTCCCCGGACCGGCTCAGCACGCCGATGGTGCGCAAGGACGGTGAACTCGTCCCCACCGACTGGGACACCGCGATGAGCCGGATCGCCGAACACGCCGAGGACCTGCTGAACTCCAGCGGCCCGAGTTCGATCGGGTTCTACACATCCGGCCAGCTGTTCCTCGAGGAGTACTACGCGCTGAGCGTGATCGCCCGCGCCGGGATCGGTACGAACCACCTCGACGGCAACACTCGCCTGTGCACCGCTACCGCCGGTGAAGCACTGAAGGAATCGTTCGGCAGTGACGGCCAACCCGGTACGTTGGCAGATGTCGACCATGCGGACGTCATCGCGCTTTTCGGGCACAACGTCGCGGAGACCCAGTCCGTCACCTGGATGCGGATACTCGACCGTCTCGCGGCTCCGGATCCGCCGAAGCTCCTCTGCGTCGACCCGCGGACAACCGCGGTCGCGCGACGGGCGAGCGTCCATCTGGCGCCGCTGCCCGGAACGAACCTCGCACTGATGAACGGTCTGTTGCGCGAACTCGTCGTCAACGGGTGGATCGACGACGAGTTCATCCGGGAACACACCGTCGGATTCGAGGACCTGTCCGACCTCGTCTCGCAGTACCCGCCGGAGCGAGTATCAGACATCTGCGGAGTCGGGGCCGACGACATCCGGCATGGGGCGAGGCTGATAGGCGAAGCCCAGAGACTGTTGTCGACGGTCCTGCAGGGGTTCTACCAGTCGCATCAAGCCACGGCGTCGGCGGTACAGGTCAACAACATCCACCTGCTCAGAGGAATGCTGGGACGTCCGGGCTGCGGCGTACTGCAGATGAACGGGCAGCCGACCGCACAGAACACCCGTGAGTGCGGCGCCGACGGCGACCTGGCCGGTTTTCGGAACTGGGCCAACCCCGCACACGTGAGAGAGCTCGCCTCGGTCTGGAACGTCGATGCGGCGACGATCCCGCATTTCGCGCCGCCGACCCACGCGATGCAGATCTTCCGGTACGCCGAGCAGGAATCGCTGAAGATGCTCTGGGTCTCCGCGACCAATCCCGCTGTCTCGATGCCGGAGCTGCGCCGGGTACGGTCGATCCTCTCGAAGGAGAGTCTGTTCCTGGTGGTGCAGGACATCTTCCTCACCGAGACCGGCATGCTCGCCGACGTGGTGCTGCCCGCGGCGGCGTGGGGCGAGAAGGTCGGTACCTTCACCAACGCGGACCGCACCGTGCACCTGTCGGAGAAGGCGGTGGACCCACCCGGAGGGGCCCGTGCGGATCTGGACATCTTTCTGGACTTCTCGCGACGGATGGACTTCCGTGACCGAGACGGCCGCCCGCTGACGCCGTGGTCGAACGCGGAGGCCGTGTTCGAAGCGTGGAAGCGGTGCAGCGCCGGCAGACTCTGCGATTACAGCGGCATGAGCTATGCGGGGCTGCGTGAGCAGGGCAGCGTGCAGTGGCCGTGCACGGACACCGCGCCCGGCGGCACGGCACGCCTCTATGCGGACGGTCGTTTCTGGACCGCGGCCGACGAGTGCGAGACGTACGGCAAGGACCTGATCACCGGATCTCCCGTCGACGCCACCCGGTACCGGGCGAACGATCCGAAAGGACGCGCGCTGATCAAGTCCGCAGACTATGAGACGCCGCACGAACCACCGTCGGCGCAATACCCTTTCGCCCTGATCACGGGGCGGACCGTCTACCACTTCCACACCCGAACCAAGACCGCCCGGGCACCGGAACTCAACGGTGCGGCCCCGGAGGTGTGGGTCGAGCTGTCAGCGGCAGATGCGGCCACCCACGGCATTCGCGACGGCGATCCGGTCGAGATCCGAAGTCCCCGCAGCACGGTGCGCGCCGCCGCACGGATCGCGGACATTCGACCGGGGGTGCTGTTTCTGCCCTTCCATTACGGCTATTGGGACGTGGAATCACCGGCAGCTCACGACCGGGCCGCCAACGAGCTGACGCTCACGGACTGGGATCCGGCGTCCAAGCAACCGATATTCAAAACCGCGGCCGCCGCCATCGCATTGCTCTCCAGGGAGAGCGAGGGGACGCGATGAAGAACCTGGGCCTCCTCCTTCGTGAACTCGAGCGCTCCGAACGACTTCTCGCCCTGGAGCTGGAATCGATCGCACGAGACCACCCGACCGACCCTGAGATCCACTATCTCGCTGCGGATCTCGCGGCCTGGTCGCGCAATCACGCCGGTGCCGTCAGATCGCTGGCCGTCGCTCGCGGCGTCGAGTCGGAGGCGACGTTCGACACTCAGGCCGCCGTCGGCCCGTCGAGTGTGTTCGAGACTCCGGCCCGAGAGCTCCCCGCGTCGCTTCTGCCGGTCGCCGAATTGTGCGGCGTCTGTCAACGGATCGCAGGGCTGACGATGCAGTGGGAGATCCTCGGCCAAGGCGCCGCCGCTACCAACGATTCCGAGTGCTCCGCGCTCGTCGATCAGTGTCTGTCACAAGCTGAGCGCCAGTTCGAATGGGCCAGGAATCTGGTCAGAACCCTCTCGCCGCAGGCACTGTCCGCCGGCTGACGCAGATCTCACCGCTGTCGATTCTCACCTGCCAGCGCGGCTCCGGCACCGCGGCCGGCCCTCGCTCGATGCCGCCGTCCGCGAGACGGAATGTACTGCCGTGCAGCGGACACACGAGGCACGGGCCGGAATCTTCATCGATCACCATCCCGTCGTCGAGCCGGCCCCCGGCGTGGATGCACGTGGCCGAGAGCGCATGGACGCGGCCGTCGACGAGCACGAGAACGACGGGCACCGCCGCGGCCTCGACACGCAGGGGTTTGCGTTCTTCGAGCTCGTGCAGCGCCGCCACTCGCGTCCACTCGGTGACCGCTGGTTCGAATGCGGTTCGGTTGACGCCGACGCCGCGGGCGAACGAGAGATGGCCGCCGAGGTACCCCGCCCCCGCCGTGAGGGCGAGACCTATCGTGCTCAGCGCCACCCCCGCCTTCGATCGCCCGCGCATCCGGGCCACCCATGAGCAGGCGTGCACACCCGTGGCCGCCAGGTTCATCACGCCGTGGACGAGGCCTATCCGCCGGTCGCCGCCGTACGAATCCGACCAATCGGAGGCTCCGGCCGCAGCGGCGGGCGCAGCGCTGAGCACACCGAGCGCGACCAGCCGCCTCGCGCCGTCCGCGTGACGAGTGCCGCCGAAGTAGTCGAGCGCGGACGCCATCGTCCAGGCGCCGATCGGCAGATCGGTCAGCACCGGATGCAGTTGATGGCCGAGTGCGCTGCCCGACAGTGCGTTCTTCACCGCATCGCGCCGAGTCACGCGGTGTACCGCACCGGCGAGCGGCGCTGCGGCCCGATCGGCCTCCTCGAACTCGCTGATGCGATCGATCAGTCTCTGTGGCACGTCCATCGACCCGAGGTCCTCTCTGGCGGTTTCATCCGTGCCGTCGGATACCCGGCGACGGCACGGATGAAACGGTTTCGAGGGCGCGGACGACGACGTCCGGAATGCCGACTACACCGGTCGGATGTGTTCCACCCCGACGAACCGCGCGAGTTCCTCGGGAAGGCGAACCGAACCGTCCGGCTGCTGGTGGTTCTCGAGGATGGCGACCAGCCACCGGGTGGTCGCGAGGGTGCCGTTGAGGGTCGCCGCGATCTGAGGCTTGCCGTTCTCGTCCCGGTAGCGGACAGAGAGTCGTCGTGCCTGGAAGGTGGTGCAGTTGGACGTGGAGGTGAGTTCGCGGTACGTGCCCTGCGTCGGAACCCATGCCTCGCAGTCGAACTTGCGGGCGGCCGAGCTGCCCAGGTCCCCGCCTGCCACGTCGATGACTCGGTACGGCACGTCGATCGCCGCGAGCATGTCCTTCTCCCAGCCCAGAATCCGCTGGTGCTCGGCCTCGGCGTCCTCCGGCTTGCAGTAGATGAAGCCCTCCACCTTGTCGAACTGGTGCACGCGGATGATGCCGCGGGTGTCCTTGCCGTACGACCCCGCCTCGCGGCGGAAGCAGGTGGACCAGCCCGCGTAACGCTTCGGTCCGCCGGAGAGGTCGAGGATCTCGTCCTTGTGGTACCCGGCGAGAGGCACCTCCGACGTGCCGACGAGGTACAGGTCGTCCTCGTCGAGGTGGTAGATCTCGTCGCTGTGCGCGCCCAGGAAGCCGGTGCCGCCCATGATCTCCGGTTTCACCAGGACCGGCGGGATCATCAGCGTGAAACCGTTGGCGGTCGCCTTCGCCGCGGCCATGTTGAGCAGACCGAGCTGCAGCATCGCGCCCAGACCGGTGAGGAAGTAGAACCGCGAACCCGACACCTTGACACCGCGGGCCATGTCGATGAGGCCGAGGCTCTCTCCGAGTTCGAGATGGTCCTTCGGGTCGTCGATGGCGCGCGGTTCACCGACGTGTTCGAGGACGAGGTAATCGTCCTCGCCACCGGCCGGGGCATCGGTGATGATGTTCGAGATGGCGCGGTGCGCGGCCTGCGACGCGGAGTCGGCGTCGTTCTGCTTCGCGACGGCGGCCTTCACCTGCTCGGCCAGTTCCTTGCCCTTGGCGAGCAGAGCGGTCTTCTCGTCTCCGGATGCCTTGCCGACGAGTTTGCCGAGCGACTTCTGCTCCGCGCGCAGGGCGTCGGCTTCGGCGATCGCCGAGCGCCGTGCCGCGTCCGCCTCCAGGAGCTGGTCGACGAGTCCGGGATCCTCGCCGCGGGCACGCTGGGAGGCACGTACAAGGTCGGGGTTCTCACGCACGATCTTCAGGTCGATCACACGTTGAACCCTACTCGGAACACGAGGCGAGCAACGACCAGGCATGATGGAACGCGATGACTTCGAAGAGGGATCAACCGATGCATGACGGCCGCGGCGACGACGAGGCCCGCCCCGTCGTCGACGGCGATGCCGACGTGTGGGGGCCGGTCGGTGCCGTCGAAGGCGATGAGCAGGCGACCGCAGAGCTCCCGGAGATCGGCGGGGAGGCGGAGCCGACGGCCGGACTCGACGACTACGACGCGGAGGTCGAGGACGACGTCGAGGAGTGGGGCGTCGAACCGGAGGACGCCTACGACTACGGCGACGACGGATACGGTGACGCCGGATACGGCGACGACGGATACGGTGACGGCGGAGAGCGCGATGGGGACGACGGGGGGCCCGAGCCCGCCGACGGCCGCGAGCCGGCCGACTCCCGCAACCGGATGCCGAAGAACTCGTTGCGGCTGGTGCTCGGGGCCGTGCTCGTCGGTGCGCTCGCCGCGGGCGGAGTGATGCTCGGAACCGGTGTCTTCGACGACGTCGGCGATGTCGGCTCGTCGGTCATCGGTGAGGGATCGCCCGCGCAGGAGAACGACTTCACCCGATCCGAGGCGGGCGACTGCCTCACCTGGAGCGCCGACACACCCGGCGAGCCGAGCGCGGTGGCGTGCGAGTCGCCGCATCGGTTCGAAGTGGCCGGTGTGCTCGACACCTCCGCGTTCCCGAGCTCCGAGTTCTCCTCGGAGGCACCGTGGCCCGGACCGGAGCGCTTCGCCGCGATCCGCGATGAGAGCTGCGGCGTGATCGTCGACCGCTACCTGGGCGGTGGACTGGATCCGCAGGGCCGGCTCTCGCCCGGACTGATGTTCCCGTCGAAGGTGGAGTGGGAACGCGGCGTGCGCAGTCTGCGCTGCGGAATCGAACAACCCGGTGCCGGCGGCGGCCAGGAGGAGTTCACCGGCCGCGTCCGCGATGTGGACCAGTCGTTCGCATGGCCCGACGGCACCTGCATCGGCATCGACAAGACCACCCGCAAGGCCACCAGCAGCGTCGTGAACTGCGCCGAACCCCACGCCTTCCAGGTGACCGGCACCGTGGACCTGTCCCAGCGCTTCGGGGGCCGCAACTCCGGCAAGCCGTGGCCCAGCGTCGCGGATCAGAACGACTACCTGAAGACGATCTGCCCGACGCAGACGAACAGGTTCTTCGGCGGCGCGCAGAAGTTCAAGGCGACCACGCTCAACGTGCAGTGGTCGGTGATCTCCGAGGTGAGCTGGCTGACGGGAAGCCGGCGTGTGGTCTGCTACGCGGCGCTGCCCGACCGCGGCGGCTTCGCGACCCTGGTCGGCGACGCCCGCGGCGGACCGGACACGCTGCTCATCAACGGCGGCAGTCCGAAGCCGGTCGACGTCGGCCCGCCGGGACGGTCGGTGGGCGAGCCCGTGCCACTGCCTCCCGGTTACACGCCGAACGACGCGCAGCTTCCCGCGCCGGCAGGCGGCTGACATGCCGCTGCGGATGTCGGAGCGAGAGTTCGAGAACCTCGTCGGCGATGCGCTCGACCTCCTCCCCGAGGAGCTGATGCACGCCATGTCGAACGTCGTGATCCTGGTGCGTCCGCACAACGAGGACGATCCCGGCATCCTGGGCCTGTACACGGGTGTGGCGCTCACCGAGCGGACCACCGAGTACAGCGGCTTCCTGCCCGACACGATCGAGATCTATCGCGAGCCGCTCCTCGCGATGTGCCATTCGGCCGAGCAACTGCGCCGAGAGGTCGCGATCACCGTGCTGCACGAGGTGGGGCACCATTTCGGTATCAGCGACGAGTGGCTGCACGCCAACGGTTGGGGCTGACCGGATCAGGCCGTCGGGGCCGGGTCAGCCCATCGGATCCTCGTAGCCGGGTGCGGTATCCGAACCGTCGGCGTCCGGCAGTGCGGCTTCGCCCCATCGGTGGCAGACCCACAGATCGCCGGTGAACTCCAACTCCACCGAACCGGTGTTGTTCAGGTAGTTCTTCATGGCGAACTCCGGGTCGAGCCGCGTCAGGTGTGCGGCGATCAGCCGGATCGCCGCACCGTGGGAGACCAAGTACACGTCCCGCTGATTCGCGCCGGTGAGGTACCGCGACGCCAGATCGTCGATGATCGGCAGATAGCGGTCGTGAAGCATCTCCAGCGACTCGCCACCGGGCAGCCGGGCGTCGAGGTCGCCCCGGTGCCAGCGCACGACGATCTCGTGGAACTGCTCATGCGCCTCGCGGTCGCTGCGCCCCTCGAGGTCGCCGACCTGGATCTCGTGAACGCCTTCCACGGTCTCGGTGGACGAGTCCCACACCGATCCGATCAGTTCCGCGGTCTGCTGCGCCCGATTGGCGACAGAGTTCACCAGCACCGCCGAGTCGGTCAGCGGGTGTTCGAGCCCGAACCGCACGCCCTGTCGCGCGCCGAAATCGGTCAGCGACGCGCCGGGAAGTGCGGTGTCGAGACGTTTGAGCACGTTGGACGTGGTCTCGCCGTGCCGGACCAGGTGAAGCCTTGCCATGTCTTTAGAGTTCTCCAGAAAGAAGACGGTGGAACCACTCGCGTGACTCGGTGTGGTCGGGCGGTGTCGCGGCCGTGGTCACGGCCAACTGCGGGTCGACCGGCCACGATCCGAGAAAGACCACACGTTCGGCACTGCGGTGCAGGGCGCGGAGCGCCTCGCCGACCGCAGCGTCCCGAACGTGGCCTCGCGCGTCGAGATAGAAACGGTACTGTCCGGGGCCGACCGGCCGCGATTCGATACGGGTCAGGTCGATGCCGCGCATCGCGAACTCGTTCATCGCCGCGACCAGGCTTCCGGGCGTGTTCGGAAGGTCCAGAATCACCGACGTGCGGTCTGCTCCCGTCGGTTCCGGCGGCGGCCCCGCAGGCCCCAGCAGCAGGAACCGGGTGACGGCGTCGTCGGAGTCGGCGACGCCGTCGGCCAGCGTCGCCAGCTCATGCATCCGCGCCGCGGCGGCCGTGGTCACGGCGGCGTCGGCGCGACCCTCGGCCACGTCGCGCGCTGCGCCCGAATTGGAGGTGGCGACGACCACCTCGGCCCGCGGGAACAGCTCTTCGATGCTGCGGCGGACCTGACCCGCGGCCACCGGATACGCCGCGACGGTCCGCACGTCGGCGGGGTCCATGGGCGTTGCCGCGGCGACGGTAAAGGAGATGTCGAGAGCCGCCTCCGCGTACGCCTGGACGCGCGGGAGGCCGGCGCTCGGCGACAGGGCGTCCATCGTGGCCGGGACCGCTCCCTCGAGCGAACTCTCGATGGGGACGCAGCCGAAGTCCGCGCCCCCGCTGCGGATCAGATCGATGACGGCCGGCGGATTGCTCACCGCGATCTTGGTCGCCGTCGATGCCTCGCCGCGTCGGCGCAGGACGGCATCGAGCGCCATCTCGGTGAACGTGCCGGCGGGGCCGAAGTAAGCGTAGACGGGCACCATTTCACAGTAGTCGAGAGAAACCGGCCGTGCGGCCGGGGCGTTGACGGCGAAAAGCCCTCAGGTTAGGTTAGGTGAGCATAAGTTAGGCTTAGCTAATTAGACCGTTTCCTGGAGGTGGACGTGAACACGATCCTCGCGCCGTGCGATGCCGAACTGATCCAGACGGCCTGCCGTCGTGCTCATTCGGGAACGCTGTCGGTCAGTGCGCCGGACTGTGCGGCGACCGAGCCGAAGGGGTGCGATTCGGTCGGGATGGTCCATCTGTTCGAAAGCGACGCCTTTCTCCTGGTTCCCGACGAGACGCCGGCGCTGCGCCTGGTCCGCGAGGGCGGAGACGTCACGGCGATGGTCGAGGTCATCGACGTCGCACCGGTCAGGATGCGCGAGCGGGTGCGGTCGCTGATCTGGTTGTCGGGCACGCTTCACGAGGTGCCCGCACGGCTCGAGCGCGACCTGGCGGTGGAGATCGCCGGTGACCACCCGGACGAGAAGCTGCTCGACGTGGGCCACGGATACAGCCTCATGCGAATGGCGCTCGAGTCGGCTGTCATCGCGACGTCGACCGGGGCGGGCGGCGTCGACGTGGACGCGCTCGCCGCCGCGAGTCCGGATCTGTTCTGGGAGTTCGAGAACGACTGGCTGGTGCACCTGGACGCCGATCACCAGGACCTCATCTGCCAACTCGCTCAGCGCTTGCCCGACCACGTCCGAGGCGGGCGCGCCCGGCCGCTGCGCCTGGACCGGTTCGGCATCACCTTCCGCGTGGAGGTCGGCAATCGCGATGAAGACGTGCGGATGCCGTTCGCCCGCCCGGTCTCCCGCATCCCGGAACTGTCCGCGGCGATTCACTCGCTGGCCCTGCATCCCTGCTTCGGCGAGGACTGAACGCATCGCCTCAGTGCTGCCGCTACCGTTGGAGCGGTGAGTTCTGAGGCGGGCGGCATCCGCGGACTTCTGCGGGCTTTCGTCCACCCGCCCGCGCCTGCCGTGGGACGCGTCGACGACCGCCGCGAACGGCGTGCGATCGTCGTCGAACTGATCCTCGTCGGCGTTCTCACCTTCGGGTTCTCGGCCGTGTACGCGGTGCTGTCGTTGGCGGAGAACGCTCTCACCGCGGGCATCGGCGACACGACGGTCGCCCTCAACCCGGTGAGCTCGTCGGTGGCCGCGATCGACGTGATCCGTCAGTCGATGAGCGTGGTCCGCCTGCTGGCGATCGGTGGGTTGGGCGCGTACCTGCTGTGGCGCAGCGGAATCGGCCTTCGGCGGATCGGCCTCGGGCGGCCCGTGCGTGCGGATGTGCCGCCCGCCGCAGTCCTGGCGGCGATCATCGGACTGCCCGGTCTGGCGCTGGTCGCGTTCTCTCAGGCGATGGGCTGGAATTCGCAGCTCGTGGCGGCGCCGGACGACGGTCTGTGGTGGCGGATCCCGGTTCTGGCGATGAAGGCGTTCGGCAACGGGTTCGCCGAGGAGGTCGTCGTGGTCGGCTACTTCATGACCCGGCTACGGCAGTTGGGCGTCGGAGAGCGGGGTGCGCTGGCGTCGTCCGCGCTTCTGCGCGGCGGCTACCACCTGTACCAGGGCGTCGGTGCCGGCGCGGGCAACCTCGTGATGGGTCTGGTGTACGGACGCTGGTATCAGGCGACGGGGCGGCTCTGGCCGCTCGTCCTGGCGCACGCGCTGATCGACACCGTGGCCTTCATCGGTTATGCGGTCCTGGTCGCGACCGGTGTGCTGAATCCGTCCTGACCTGTGGCAAGAGAAAGCGCGGCGCAGTTTGCGGATTCTCCCCCAAACCGGCGCCGCGCCCTCCGGCGATCCGAGCAGCTCCCTCCCAAGAGCCCCGATTCCACCCGGACCGAGCACGCGGTGTGAGACTCTAGCGTCTCAGAACCTGTGCCAAAGCTATCACGGTTAACCGGCTGTGTGCACTAGTCAGTGCGGTCGATTGCGATGTGAACGAGTATGTCCGACAGCAGATCTACGATCTCCGACCGGTCCGGACGCTCCTGTGCCGTCCCCCAGCGGTGAACGACCGAGGTCAGCGCGCCGATGAAGGCAGTCGCGGCGTAGTCGAAGTCTTTGCGCGTGGTTCCCGGGATCGTTGAAATCGTGTCGGCGATGAACCGCGCCCATGTCACACGACCGGCGAGACGACGCCGTTCCACTTCGGCGGAGACCCCGACGACCTGGATGAAGGAGCATCGGATAGCTCGCGAATCGGTCGCGATCGTGTCGATGTAGGCGCTCATCGCCGCGCGCGCCGCCTCGCGGGGATTCGTCTCCCCGAGCGCCCGCACCGCGTCGACGACAGTCTTGCGTGCGTGCTCCTGGATCTTGTCGTAGACCTCGGCGAGCAACGCCTCCCGGCTCGAGTACTCCTCGTAGAACTGTCTGCGCGACAATCCGGCCTCGGCGCACAGCGCCGAGACCGTGACGGAGGAGAAGCCGAGGGTGCCGAACAGCTCGAGGCCGGCCTCCTGGAACCGTTCCCGCCGCTCAGCCCTCCGCTCGGCCAGTGAACGGCCGGCATAGCACCGGCTGGGGGCGTCCGGACTAGGGCTCGGCACGCTGTGCTCGCAGCTCGTGTCCCTTCGACGTCAGGCAGCGCCCGCTCGCCAGATCCCACTGCCAGCCGTGCAGGTTGCACGTGAGCTTCTCGCCCTCGATCACGCCGAACTTGCTCAGATCGGCCTTCAGGTGCGGGCAGCGGCGCTGGATCTCCCACCCGTCGAGCTCGATGGACGCCGAGTCGTCGTGCGCCTCGGAGAACCAGCCGTCGGCGTAGGCGATGCGCTCATCGGTGAGGCACTTGAAGAAGGTGTACAGGTACTCGTTGTATCCGCCGATCCGCCAGGTGGAGAACCGGGTCGAGAGGAAGATGGTGTTCACCCAGTCGGGTTCGTCGTCGCGCAGCACCGTGCGCACCAACTCGGGGGCGATCCGGAATCCGTACCGGTACTTGCCGTCGCCGTCCTCGCGCATCCGCACCGTCCGCTTGGGGAAGTCGAGCACGTACGTCTCTTCTCCCACCACCAGACCGACGGGGTAGCCGATGCCGTCGCAGATCAGGTCCGACTGCTTCATGATCGGCTCGAACTTCTCGCGCAGCGGTTCCAGGAGCGACGGTCCGTCGGGCGAGGCCCAGGTGGCCTTCTGCGCGGCGATGACCGGAGCGAACTTCTCCTTCATCGCCTCCAGGTAGGCCTTCTTGTTCTCGCCGAAAACCGTCTCCGGGGGATACGGGTGCACGATCTCGCGAAGTTCGTCTCCCGCGAAGTCGGCCGCCGACCCGGAGACCATCATCAGTCCGCGGTGTTTGACCCCGTCGTCGGTGCCGTGCGTGCGCATCTGTTCCAGGAACTCCGCCTGATCGGGGAAGATGCTGGCCTTGTCGGCATCGCTGCCGGTGTTGAAATCGTTGAGACCGAACAGGTCGTCGTCCAGGAACATCGGCGGCCCGGCCGACGGGACCACCCACGTGGCACCGACCTGCTCGATGTACGAGCGTGCGCGGTCCATGCCGCGCTGGCGCTTCTGCATCGCGAAGTTGGCCTTCGACTTGCGGGGGATGTCGTAGACCATCGGGTACCAGATGGCGCCGGAGTACTGCAGCAGGTGCACATCGACGCGGCCGAACTCGTCGGCGATCACGTCGAGATCGATCGGGCGGGCGTCGTTCATGTTGAAACAGACGGTCTCGCCGTCGTCGACCACCAGACCGGAGTCGCCGATGGGGCCGTCGGCGGGCGCGCGGAGCGCGATGATCATGATGTCCAGATCGCCCTTGGGTCCCGAGACGGTGTGCTTCGTGGAGTCCTGCGTCTCGACGAACTTCGTGAAGCCGAGGCGTTCGAGCTCGCGGCGCAGATCCGGCACCGGGTAGTCCGGCAGCAGCACGGTCGCGTCCTTGTTCACGTTCTCGAGCAGGTTCTGCTCGTCGTAGTGGTCGCGGTGCAGGTGCGAGACGTACAGGTAGTCGCAGTCGCCGAGCGCCTTCCAGTCCAGATCGGAGTTGTCGGGGAAGGGCACCCAGGAGGCGAAGTACGCGGGGTTGACCCAGGGATCGCAGAGAATCGATCCGGCTGCGGTCTGGATGTGGAATCCGGCGTGGCCGATGCTGGTGATCTGCACGGGGTGCTGCCTTTCGGGTGGCGCAGGGGCTGTTGTTCCAGGGTATCGCCGAGCACGGTCGGCGGTGGGGGCAGATCGTCGCGCCGTGACCGGCGTCGCTATCGCGGATCGGCGCGCATCAGGTCAAGTGCGAAGCCGACGTACAACTGTGCCACCCGCTCCGGCGACAACGGGCCGCCCGGTCGCCACCAGCCGGAGATCGCCGTGCACATGGTCACGACCGCGCGCGAGGCCTCGTGCGGATGGTCCGGGTGGAACCGCCCCGCGCGCACGGCGGCGTCGACCTCCTCGTCCACCATGTGCTGCAGATCGGTGCGGCGTCCGGCGATCCGGCGCCGATTCTCCGGATCGAGACTGCGCAGTTCGCTGGTGCCGATGAACGCGAGCTCGCGCCGGTAGGTGTGCAGCAATGCCAGATGCTCCACCAGGAAGCAGAAGCGTTCGACGGGGTTCCGGCCGTCCGCGCGGGCGATGGCGCCGCGGTCGGTCGCCGCGCTGACGGCGAGCTCCTGCAGCGTCATCAGGATGTGCTGCTTGTTCTCATACCTGGTGTAGAGAGCCGAGACCGTGCTTCCGCACCGGTTCGCGATGCTGCGGATGGTCGCGCCGTGGTATCCCACTTCGACGATCTCGTCGAGCGCTGCGGCGAGAACGGGATCGAGGACGAGTGGGCGGTACCGTCGCCAGTCGCCGTCGTCGGGCAGGATGCCGCCGGCTGTGGGCGGCCCCGGAGCCGGCGGTTCGGGGACTTCGGGGCACAGGAGCGCCGCCGGCGGAAGTCCGAGTGCGTCGGCGATCCGGGCGAGCCGAGCCACGCGAAGCCCGGATCGCCCGTTCTCGATCAGGCTGAGCGTGGCCGTGCTGACGCCGACCGCCGCGGCGAGATCGCGGAGAGTCCGCCGCTGAGCTAGGCGTGCCGCTCGGATCCGCGATCCCAGCTCGGCTTCGATAGTGGCGGCCGACGGCGAATCATCGTTCATGGGTTTAAGGATACTAAATCTGCCGTGTGCGATCGGAGCGGTTCGCGAAAGGACTGACGGTCTGTTTTAACGGGCTTGAAGTGCGTGGATCGGGCTATTGACGGAACGCGTCCGAGCCTTCTACGTTCGGATCGAATACGAACGATCGATCTGGGCCGTCACGGCTCGGATCGGTGGACAGGAAGGCGACCATGACCGAAACGGGTTCACTGCGCGGCAAGACGCTCATCATCTCCGGCGGCAGCCGCGGCATCGGCGAGGCTGTCGCGATTCGCGCGGCGCGCGACGGCGCGAACATCGCGCTGCTCGCCAAGACGGCCGAGCCGCACCCGAAGCTCCCCGGGACCATCTACACCGCGGCCGCGGCGATCGAGGAGGCCGGCGGGCGGGCGTTGCCGATCGTGGGCGACGTCCGCGACGACGAGTCCGTCGCCGGCGCCGTGGCGCAGACGGTGGAGCGGTTCGGCGGCATAGACATCGTGGTCAACAACGCATCGGCGATCGATCTCACCGCCACCGACGACATCCCTATGAAGAAGTACGACCTCATGCAGGACATCAACGCGCGCGGCACGTTCGCACTCTCGAAGGCGGCGATCGAGCACCTGCGGAAGTCGGAGAACCCGCACATCCTGACCTTCTCGCCCCCGGTGGACCTCGCGCCCGAATGGTTCGATCAGGTCGGGGCGGCGTACACCGTGTCGAAGTTCGGCATGACCATCCTGACGCTCGGCTTCGCGCGGGAGCTCGCCGCGGACGGCATCGCCGCGAACACGTTGTGGCCCCGGACCTCGATCGCGACCGCGGCGGTCCGCAATCTCCTCAGCGAGGAGATGCTCCGGGGTGCGCGCAGTGCCGACATCATGAGCGACGCCGCGTACGCGGTCCTGACCAAGCCCGCGGCGGAGTTCACCGGCCGGTGCCTGATCGACGACGACGTGCTCGCCGCGGAGGGGATCACCGACTTCGAGCCGTACCGGGCCGAACCCGGCACCGGACCGCTCGAGTTGGACTTCTGGATGCGATGGCCGGACCGGTCGCCTGGGCGCTGACCTGGCCGCGGATGATCCGGGTCAGGCGCTGATCCCCGCTGTGAGGAGCGCCGCCAATTCGCGGTAGGCGCCGGCGTCGTCGAGGCCCGTGGCCGCGCGCACGTCGCCCTGCTGGATCCGGACCATCGCGGTCGCGGCCAGGTCGGCGGCGAAAGCCGCGTGCACGTCCCGGAACTGGCCGGTGGCGACGCCCTCGTCGATCAGCTCCCGCACGCGCGCCGCCGCGATCCGGGTGTTCTGCTCGTACGCCTCTCTCGCCGGAGCGAAGGCGGCGAGATCGGTCATGAACGCAGGCGAGGCCCCGCCGAGTGCGTCGCCCACCGCCTCCAGATAGGCGGTGATCTTCTCGCGCGGCGACGCGGCCTCCGCTACGGCGGCCTCGACGTCGTCGGTGGCCCGGCGGAAGAAGTGGATGGTGGTCGCGCGGACCAGTTCGCCCTTGCTGGCGGCGAGCGTGTAGAGCGTCGACTTGGAGCACCGCAGGCGCCCGGCGATGGCGTCGAGGGTGAAGTGGGCGAAGCCCTCCTCGAGGAACATCGCGAGCAACTCGTCGAACAACTGCGAGCGGCGTCGCGTGGCGAAGTCGGGATCGGTCGGCGCGGACATGGGTTCGATAGTACTGACCAGGGGTACTGCTCCTTGTCTTGTAGTACTGCCGGCCCGGCAGTACTCTGAAACCGTTCCCAGTACTGTTCGCTTTCGAATCCCGAGGAGTCCGACGTGCCCGTCGACCGCCTGCTGCCGACCGAAGAAGCCCGCGATCTGATCGACCTGACGCGCGACATCGCGGACAAGGTGCTCGCTCCGATCGTCGACGAGCACGAGAAGGCGGAGAAGTATCCGGAGGGCGTGTTCGCGAAGCTCGGCGAGGCCGGGCTGCTCAGCCTCCCGTATCCCGAGGAGTGGGGCGGCGGAGGGCAACCGTACGAGGTGTATCTGCAGGTACTCGAGGAGATCGCGGCGCGCTGGGCGGCGGTCGGCGTCGCAGTGAGCGTGCACAGCCTGGCATGTCATCCGCTGTTCGCCTTCGGCACCCGGGAACAGCAGGAACGCTGGCTTCCGGAGATGCTCGGCGGGGCGAGCATCGGTGCGTACAGTCTGTCCGAACCGCAGGCCGGATCCGATGCCGCGGCCCTGGCATGCCGCGCGGAGGCGGTCGGCGACGACTACCGGATCACCGGCGAGAAGGCGTGGATCACCCACGGCGGCGTCGCGGACTTCTACAACCTGTTCGCCCGGACCGGCGAGGGGTCCAAGGGAATCTCCTGCTTCCTCGTGGCGGACGGCACGGAGGGCCTCAGCTTCGGGCGCCCCGAGGAGAAGATGGGCCTGGCCGCCGTGCCGACCACCTCCGCCCGGTACGACGGTGCGCTGGTGCCGGCCGAGCGCCGGATCGGTGCGGAGGGCCAGGGACTCCAGATCGCCTTCAGTGCGTTGGACTCGGGACGCCTCGGCATCGCGGCGGTCGCGACCGGCATCGCACAGGCGGCCCTCGACGAAGCGGTGGCCTACGCCAAGGAGCGCGAGACCTTCGGCCGCAAGATCATCGACCACCAGGGCCTCGGCTTCCTGCTCGCGGACATGGCCGCGGCCGTCGACTCGGCGAGGGCGACGTACTTGGACGCGGCACGGCGCCGCGACGCCGGACTGCCGTATTCGCGCAATGCGTCGGTGGCCAAGTTGGTGGCGACGGATGCGGCGATGAAGGTGACCACCGACGCGGTCCAGGTGTTCGGAGGCAACGGCTACACGCGCGACTTCCGGGTGGAGCGATTCATGCGCGAAGCGAAGATCACCCAGATCTTCGAGGGCACCAACCAGATCCAGCGGCTGGTGATCAGTCGATCGCTCGCATGAGCGCGGGAGCCGGCGACGACGGAGTCCTGCGGTGTCGGAGCCGGTGACTAAGCTCTGTTGACATGGAACCCGTGTACGCCGGAGTCGTGTCCACCGCCCGTCTGCTCTGGCTCGCCCAGGGCTTGAAGTTCGATATCTCCGGCGTGGAGAACATGCCGGCCCACGGTCCCGGGGTGGTGGCCATCAACCACACCGGCTACCTCGACTTCACCTTCGCGGGCATTCCCGCATTCCTGCAGAAGCCGCGGCGGTACGTCCGCTTCATGGCCAAGAAAGAGGTCTTCGACAACGCCGTCGGCGGACCGATCATGCGGTCCCTGAAGCACATCCCGGTCGATCGCGCCAACGGTGCGCAGAGTTATCGCGACGCCGTCGACTACCTCAAGCGCGGTGAGTTGGTCGGCGTCTACCCGGAGGCGACGATCAGCCGGAGCTTCGAACTCAAGGAGTTCAAGTCCGGAGCGGCGCGGATGTCGCTGGAGTCGGGCGCGCCCATCATCCCGACCATCATCTGGGGAGCGCAGCGGATCTGGACCAAGGGACATCCGCGGCAGCTGGGCCGGACCGGATTCAAGATCATGGTCGGGGTCGGCGAGCCGCTGAGGCCGGAGGGCACGCCGGAGGAACTGACTCAGCGGTTGTTCGACTCCATGCGGGCCAAGCTCACCGAACTGCAGGACGGCTACGGCGAGTACCCGGCGGGTGAGTTCTGGGTGCCCGCGGCGCGCGGCGGCGGTGCCCCCACGCTCGAGGAGGCCAACGCGATGGACCGCGCGGATGCCGAGGCCAAGGCGGCGAAGAGGGCTCGGCGCGAGGCGTCCGGAGATGCGGACTGACGATGGAGCCGGTCTATCGAACCCTCGAGGGGATCGCCGGATCGATCATGCTGGCGCAGGGGGTTCGGCGTCGCTACTTCGGCCTCGAGAACGTTCCCGCCGCGGGCGGGGGTGTCGTGGTGATCAACCACACCAGCTACGTGGACTTCATTCCGGCCGGTCTGGGGCTCCACCGGCGCGGTCGACGCGGGCGGTACCTCATCAAGTCCGAAGTGATGGACCTGGGCATCATGAGATTTCTCGTCAAACACGCCAGGGCGGTGCCGGTGGACCGTTCAGCGGGCGGGGACGCATATCGATCCGCCGTCGACGCGCTTCGCGGCGGTGAACTCATCGTCGTGTACCCCGAGTCGACGGTCAGCCGCAGCTTCGAACTCAAGGAGTTCAAGTCGGGAGCTGTGCGGATGGCGGCCGAGGCCGGCGTACCCGTGATCCCGACGATCGTCTGGGGCGCACAGCGGCAATGGACCAAGGGCGCCAAGCGCCGGATCGGATTCCATCGCATCCCGATCGACGTCGAGTTCGGTGCGCCGATGACCTTCTCCGCCGACGAGGATCCCGCCGTGGGCACGGCCCGACTGCGCGAGACGATGACCGTCCTTCTGCACCGGGTGCAGGACCGGTACCCGGAGGCGCCCGCCGGTGCCGATTGGTTGCCGGAGAGACTCGGCGGCTGTGCGCCGACCCCCGCGGAGGCACTGGTGATCGAGGACGCGGAAGCAGCGGAGAAGGCGCGACGTCGCGCAGCCAAACGGGGGAGCCGATCCGAATGACCACCGACTCGCCGACTCCGACGATGATCGCCTCGGACGTCGACGGCACCCTGATCGACGACGACAACCGGATCTCCGACCGCACGGTCTCGGTGCTGCGCCGCGCCCGTGAGCGCGGCGTCGAACTGGTTCTGGCTACCGGTCGCCCGCCACGCTGGATTCCCGAGATCACCGATCAACTCGCGGACACCCCCGCCGCCGTGCGCTACGCGGTCTGTGCCAACGGCGCCATCGTGTACGACGTCGCCACCGACACGGTGCTGCACGCCGCGACCCTCGAACCGGGCGCACTCGCTCGGATCGCCGAGATCTGCGCGGACGTACTGCCGGGATGCGGGCTCGCCGCGGAGCGGGCCGGAGGCTCCGCCTACGACACCGCGACGCCGCCGTTCGTCGCGACGCCGGGCTACGAACACGCCTGGCTCAATCCCGATCACGTCTATGTGAGCCAGGACGAGGTCGCCGCGTCGCCTGCGGTCAAGCTGCTGGCACGAATGCCGAGCATGTCCTCGCGCGCGATGGCGGAGGCGGTGGCGCCGCGCGTCGGCGACCTGGCGGAGATCACCTTCTCGATCGACACCGGCCTGATCGAGTTCTCGCTGGCCGGAACGCACAAGGCCGCAGGGCTCGCGTGGCTCGTGGAGCATTCGGACGTCGACGGACGGGCACCGATAGCGTTCGGCGACATGCCCAACGACGCCGAGATGCTGCGGTGGGCGGCGCACGGCGTGGCGATGGGGCACGGCGATCCGGCAGCGGCGGAGGCGGCCGACGAAGTGACTTCGTCGAACCTCGACGACGGTGTCGCCCAGGTCCTCGAACGCTGGTTCTAAAAGCGTGACTCGGTTGTGACCGTCTGAACTTGTCGTGTCCGCAGTGCGGTCACTACTGTCACAGGAGTCCCACTAGTCACACGGGCCACACGCATGCAGTGGTCCCGCCATAAGGGGTTGTGCAGTGCCGAATGTTCGACCGAGCCGAGCCAAGAAGCGAACTCTGACCTTCGCTGCCCTGGGCCTGGCGCCCGCGTTGCTCGCGGGTGGTCTGGTCGTCGGCGGCACCGACGTGTTCTCCTCCGACGGGGTCGCCCTGGCGGCGAACACGCCGATCGTCCTCGACGGGCACGGGCACGGGCACGGACGCGGTCTGGGCCAGTGGGGTGCGTACGGCTACGCGAAGCAGGGGTGGTCGGCGGATCAGATCCTCCGGCACTACTACGGAAACACAGTCGCGGGGAAGGTGAGCACCCCCGACGTCACGGTCTCGCTGAGCGAGAAGGCGTCGGTCGGTGTTCATGCGGCTGCGGGAATGCGCGTAGGCACGCAGACGGTCGCTCCCGGGCAGGCGGTCAGCCTGTCCGGGGGTACGGCCACGATCACCGACGGCTGCGGCGGCGCCGTCGTCAGCACTGTTCCGGCCACGCAGGTGGACCCGATCAACCCGGGGACCAACCGGCCGGACCAGGAACTGCTGACCTTCTGCAACGGGGGCGACAAGTACCGCGGCTCCATCGGCATCGGTCCGGGCGGCGTCTACAACAAGCTGCACGTGGACGACTACGTCAAGGGTGTGATCCCCAAGGAGTCGATGCCGTCCTGGGGTGACACCGGCGGATTCGAGGCGCTCAAGGCGCAGGCGGTCGCGGCGCGCTCCTATGTGTTGGCCGGACTGGCCGCGGGTCGCAAGATCGACAACACCCAGGCGTCCCAGATGTATCACGGAGCCTCCGGCGAGGATCCCCGGACCAGCCGGGCCGCCGACGCCACCGCCGGGCAGATCCGGTTGTTGAACGGCAAACCCGCTCTCACCGAGTTCTCGGCCTCCACCGGCGGGTACACCGCGGGCGGACTCTTCCCGGCCGTCCGCGATGCGGGCGACTCCATCGCACCCGACCATTCGTGGTCCGCGACCGTCAGCGCGTCGAGCATCGGCTCCGCGTTCGGCGTCGGGTCGCTCAAGAGCTTCGAGGTGATCGAGGCCAACGGTCTCGGCGAAGGCGGCGGCCGCGTCGTCAAGGTCCGGGTGACCGGCACCGGCGGAACGGTCGAGGCCTCGGGCAACGACGCGCGGGTCAAGCTGCAACTGAAATCGGACTGGTTCTCCGTGCGGGGCCAGAAATCGATGCCGAAGATCGTCAAGCCGCAGGTGGGACCGGACTCGCCGGGAGGGGGACTGCTCGACCTCAGCCCGCTGGGCGCCGTCCTCAACCAGATCGTGCCCGGGCTGTCGGCGGTGGGACTGCCCGACGTGACCGGCATCGTGGGCGAGGTCACCCCGATGCTGGAGAAACTGGTCACCGAGGGACTCAAGCAGCTCACCGCGAAGCAGGTGGATCTGAAGCAGGTGAATCTGGAGCGCAGCGACAACTCGCAGGGCTCCACGGGCACCGTCGCCAAACCGGAACTGCTCACCGACGGCAAGGGACTGCCGGGTCTGGTGCAGGTGCTGGAGAACGGCGTCATCTACTTCAGCCCGCTCACCGGCGTGCACGCGCTGATGGGCCAGTCGCTGACCGACTTCCTGAACGCGGGCGGCCTGGCCGCGCTCGGTTTCCCCACGCGGGACGGCCTGGGCTGACGGTTCTCACGGCCTCTTTCACGGACGAATCTCACACCGCCGGGCGGGCCGTCGCGCGTGCTCGCTGCGGGAATACTCAGGATCGGTCCGATAGGCTGAACAGTCGTGACGAACAACAGCACCTACGACTTGATCGTGGTCGGCTCGGGTTTCTACGGCTTGACCGTCGCCGAACGCGCAGCGACGCAACTGGGGAAGCGAGTGCTCGTCGTCGAACGGCGTGACCACATCGGTGGCAATGCGTACTCGGAGGCGGAGCCGGAGACCGGCATCGAGATCCACAAGTACGGCGCGCACCTGTTCCACACGTCCAACGAGCGTGTGTGGGAGTACGTCAACCAGTTCACCGACTTCACCGGCTACCAGCATCGAGTCTTCGCGATGCACAACGGCCAGGCCTACCAGTTCCCGATGGGCTTGGGCCTGGTGTCCCAGTTCTTCGGCCGCTACTTCACCCCCGACGAGGCGCGTGCGCTGATCGCCGAACAGGCGTCCGAGGTCGACACCGATGCGGCGGCGAACTTCGAGGAGAAGGCGATCAGCCTGATCGGCCGTCCCCTCTACGAGGCATTCATCAAGCACTACACCGCCAAGCAGTGGGAGACCGATCCGAAGAACCTCCCGGCGGGCAACATCACCCGTCTGCCGGTCCGTTACAACTTCGACAACCGCTACTTCAACGACACCTACGAGGGTCTGCCGGTGGACGGCTACACCGCGTGGCTGGAGAACATGGCGGCCGATGAGCGCATCGAGGTTCGGTTGTCGACCGACTGGTTCGACGTTCGCGACGAGCTGCGCGCCGCGAGTCCCGACGCACCCGTCGTCTACACCGGCCCGCTGGACCGCTACTTCGACTACTCGGCGGGCCGGCTCGGCTGGCGCACGCTCGATTTCGAGCTCGAGGTGGTGCCGACCGGCGATTTCCAGGGCACCCCGGTGATGAACTACAACGATGCCGACGTGCCGTTCACGCGGATCCACGAGTTCCGCCACTTCCACCCGGAGCGGAAGAGCTATCCGACCGACAAGACCGTCATCATGCGGGAGTACGGCCGCTTCGCCAAGGACGACGACGAGCCCTATTACCCGATCAACACCCCGGACGATCGCGCCATGGTGAACGCCTACCGCGAATTGGCGAAAGCCGAGGCGGCCTCGTCCAAGGTGCTCTTCGGCGGTCGCCTCGGCACCTACCAGTACCTGGACATGCACATGGCCATCGCCAGCGCGCTGACCATGTTCGACAACACGCTGGCGCCGTACCTGCGCGACGGTGCGCCGCTGACCGGGGGAGCGGCCCGATGACTCAGGCACAGCAATCCGGAGCGGTCAGCCTGCTTCAGCGCGTGATCTTCCCGCGTCCGGGTGAACCGCTGGACGTTCGGTCGCTGTACCTCGTGGAGTCGCCGAGCAACGCCTCGCGCGCCCACGCGCCCGACCGCACCAGCGTGCGGCTCGGCGCCGATTCGGAGATCAGCTTCGCGACCTACTTCAACGCCTTCGCCGCCTCGTACTGGCGCCGCTGGAGCGTCCTGGACTCGGTGGTCCTGCGCGTCGAGGTGCGCGGCACTGCGCGCGTGGACCTCTACCGATCCAAGATCGACGGCTCCCGTATCGCGATCGGCGGCGATCTGGTTCCGCTCGGGGACGACGGGACCGGCGTGTTCGAGTTCCAGACCGACCTCGGCCCGTTCGAGGACGGCGGCTGGATCTGGTTCGACATCACCACCGACACGGACACCGAGATCCTCTCGGCCGGGTGGTATGCACCGATCGAGCCCGCACAGGCCGGCACCGACCGCGTCACCGTGGGCATCCCGACCTTCAACCGCCCGGCCGACGCGGTCGCGGCATTGAGCGCGCTGACCTCGGACCCGATGGTCGACGCCGTGATCGACGCCGTCCTGATGCCCGACCAGGGCACCCGCAAGGTGGTCGACGAGGACGGCTATTCGGCCGCCGCCGAGCGCCTCGGTGATCGTCTGCACATCTTCGACCAGGGCAATCTCGGTGGGTCGGGTGGCTACGCGCGCATCATGTACGAGGCGCTGCGGCTCACCGACAGCCCGTACATCCTGTACATGGACGACGACATCATGATCGAGCCGGACTCGATCCTGCGTGCGCTCGCGATGTCGCGCTTCGCCAAGTCGCCGATGCTGGTCGGCGGTCAGATGCTGAACCTGCAGGATCGCAGCCATCTGCACTGCATGGGGGAGGTGATCGACCGCAACCGGTTCATGTGGACCGCCGCTCCGTTCGTCGAGTACGACCACAATTTCGCCGAGTATCCGCTCAGCGATCGCGAGAACTCCAAGAACCTGCACCGGCGCATCGACGTCGAGGGCAACGGCTGGTGGATGTGCATGATCCCCCGCGAGGTCGCGGAGACCATCGGCCTGCCGATGCCCCTGTTCATCAAGTGGGACGACTGGGAGTTCGCGCTCCGTGCCGAGCGGGCGGGCTATCCGACCGCGACCATCCCGGGCATCGCCATCTGGCATATGGCGTGGAGCGACAAGGACGACGCCATCGACTGGCAGGCGTACTTCCATCTGCGCAACCGCCTGGTGGTCGCGTCGATCTACACCGACGGCTCCATCGACGGCATCCTCAAGTCGATGGCCAAGGCCACCGCCAAGCACCTCCTGTGCCTGGAGTACTCCACGGTCGCCATCCAGAACGAGGCGATCCGCGACTTCCTCGCCGGGCCGGAGCACATCCGGTCGCTGCTGCCCACCGCCCTGGGCAAGGTGGCGCAGATCCGCAAGGGCTACCCCGACGCGGTGGTGCTTCCCTCGGCCACCGACCTGCCGACCGCCACCGGGGAGGCCACGGCGCTGGGCGCAGACGTCCCCACCGGCCCGGTCGCGAAGGTGAAGGCACTCGCCGCGGCGGTCGTGAACAATGTGCGCCCGGCCGATCCCCGGCATCACAGCGTCCCGCAGGCCAACTATCCGCCCATCGAGGCGCGCTGGTTCTCGCTCGGCCGGGTCGACGGCGTCACCGTCACCACCGCCGACGGTCGCGGGGTGGTCTACCGCCAGCGTGATCGCGACAAGATGCTGTCGTTGGCAAGGGAGTCGGCGGCTCTCGTCAAGCGTTTGCGCGATGAGTTCGACGCGAAGCGGGACGAGTACCGCGCCGCACATGACGATCTGGTGAGCAAGGAGAGTTGGGCCCGTGTCTTCGGAATCGATTGATCAGATCGCCGCGCCGGAACCTGCGACCGGCGAGGCGGCGATGCTGGTGGCCGTTCAGTCGGCGATCGCCGACCGGCCCGGCGTGCTCTCCGGCGCACGCGGACTCTCGCATTTCGGAGAGCACTCGCTGGGCTGGCTGGCGCTCGCCGGGGCCGGCGCCTACGCCGCACACCGACGTGGCGACGAGGTCGCGCGCCGCCGCTACCTGGAAGCCGGTGCCGGCGCATTCGTGGCGCATGCCGCGTCCGTGGTGATCAAGCGCGTGGTGCGCCGCAGGCGTCCGAGCCACCCCGACATCCGCGTCGGCGTCGGGACCCCCAGCAGGCTGAGTTTCCCGTCCAGTCACGCCACGTCCACCACCGCTGCGGCGATTCTGCTGGGGCGGGCCGCGGGCAGTCCCGTCGCGCAGGTGCTGGTGCCCGCCGCGGTGGTTCCGCCGATGCTGCTTTCGCGTCTGGTTCTGGGTGTCCATTACCCTTCCGATGTGGCCGCCGGCGCTCTTGTCGGTGCAGTGACCGCGGGAGCGGTGATCGCCGCCGATGCACAATCCCGCAACCGAGACTCGAGCAAGTGAGGAAGCACCGATGAGCGAGGAGCCGATCGAGCACGGCGTCCCCGGTCCGCCGAAGAATCTGGCGACGGGTCTGATCAAGGCACTCCGCCCGCGCCAGTGGGTGAAGAACGTCCTGGTCTTGGCGGCGCCGCTGGCGGCCGGAACCGAGGTCCTCAAGGATTCGGACCGGATGCTGAACGTCGGCATCGCGTTCATCTCGTTCTGCCTGGTCGCGTCGTCGATCTACCTCATCAACGACGCTCTCGACGTGGAAGCCGACCGCAACCACCCCACCAAGCGCTTCCGGCCCATCGCGGCGGGCGTGGTGCCGCGCAACCTCGCCTTCGTGCTCGCCGTGGTGCTGGCCGCCGGATCGATCGGCATCGCGTTCATCGCCAACTGGCAGACGGCCGTGACGATCGCGGTGTACCTGGGCGTGCAACTCGGTTACTGCTTCGGGCTCAAGCACCAGGCCGTCGTCGACATCTGCATCGTGTCGTCGGGCTTCCTGCTGCGCGCCATCGCCGGTGGCGTGGCCGCCGAGATCGACCTGTCCAAGTGGTTCCTGCTGGTGATGGCCTTCGGTTCGCTGTTCATGGCCGCGGGCAAGCGCTACGCCGAGTTGCAGCTGGCCGAGCGCACCGGGGCCAAGATCC
Organism: Gordonia sihwensis NBRC 108236; assembly: GCF_000333035.1. Lineage (GTDB taxonomy): Bacteria > Actinomycetota > Actinomycetes > Mycobacteriales > Mycobacteriaceae > Gordonia > Gordonia sihwensis. Next base: position 88,242 of record NZ_BANU01000020.1, on the reverse strand, counting down.
GCAAGTCGCTCGAGTACTACACCACTACGTACCTGCGGTTCGTGTGGACGCTCTCGGCCACCGCCGTCGTCCTCTGCTACGGACTGTGGGCCTTCGACGGCATCCACTCGCAGAACGTCTATTACGCCATCTCGATGGTGCCGTTCACCGTCGCGATCCTCCGCTACGCCGTCGACGTCGACGGCGGCCAGGCCGGCGAGCCGGAGGACATCGCGCTCGGCGATCGGGTGCTGCAGTTCCTTGCGGTGGCGTGGGTCGTGCTGGTGGGTGTTGCGGTCTATGTCCCGCTCTGATGAGTCCCGGTCCGATGATCCGACGACGGTGATCCCGGTCGTCTCCGACGACCCCGATGGCCCGGAGGCCCTCGACGAGCCCCGCGACGGCGGACGGCCCGGGAACCGCGGCGACCGGCGCAGGCTGATCGCACCGATCGCCAGCTTCTCGATCGGAGCCCTCGCCGTCACCGTGCTGTTCGCGATCGGTGCGTGGCAGCGCCGCTGGATCGCCGACGACGGCCTCATCGTCCTGCGCACCGTGCGCAACCTCCTCGCGGGCAACGGACCGGTCTTCAACGCCGGTGAACGGGTGGAGGCCAACACCTCCACCGCGTGGACCTACCTGATCTGGTTCTGGAGCTGGGTGACCGGTGCCGAACACACCGAGTACGTCGCGCTCTGGGTGGCGCTGGTGCTGTCGGTGGCCGCGCTGCCGCTCGCCATGTACGGCACGGCGCGCCTGTACGGTCGCCGGGCGCTCGGGCCGGGGCTCACGCTGCTGCTGCCGTTGGGCGCGATCGTGTACATCGTGATTCCGCCCGCGCGCGACTTCGCCACGTCCGGCCTCGAGAACGGTCTGGTGATCTTCTGGATCGCCGCGCTGTGGTGCCAGTTCCTCGCCTGGGGCCGGCGTGACCCGGACGACGGGAGCCGGCGGTCGCGGATCGCCTTCCTGCTCCTGGCTTTCACCGCGGGCATGGCGCCGCTGATCCGTCCGGAGATCACGGTCTTCGGCGGACTGGTCCTGCTGGTGCTGTTCGTCTCGCGGATCGGCTGGCGCATGCGTGTGGCGATGGTGGTGGTCGCGGGAGCCGTCCCGATCGGCTATCAGATCTTCCGCATGGGCTACTACGCCGTCCTGGTGCCGAATCCGGCGATCGCGAAGGATGCGAGCGGGTCCAAGTGGAAGCAGGGCTTCGCCTACCTGGACAACCTGTTCACCCCGTACACCCTGTTGCTGCCGGTGATCGTCGCGATCGGGGCGGGCGTACTGCTCGCCGTCGGCGCGTACCTGACTCGCCGCGAGGCTCCTCGGGCGGCGTCTGCCGTCTCGGCGGCCCCCGCCGACGATGCCGATGCGCCGGAGATCCTCGGGGCGCCGCCGGTCCCGCCGATGCAGCGGCTCCGTCGCACGTGGTCGTCGGCCGTCGACCACGTGCAGTCCCAGAACGCCGTCGTCGTCACGACGCTGGTGGCCGGGCTGATCCTCGGCCTGTACTGGATTCGGCAGGGCGGGGACTTCATGCACGGCCGCGTCCTGCTGGCGCCGCTGTTCATTCTGCTGCTGCCGGTGATGGTGATCCCGGTGACGATTCCCGCCTCGCTCTCCAGCGCGCGGTCGCGGTACCAGCTCGGCGCCGGGCTGCTGCTGCTCGGCGGCGTCGTCACCACCGTGTGGTGGGGGGTGGCGGTCAATCAGACCGTGCTGCCCAACGCCGGTATGGACATCGGCCGCGACGGCATCGTCGACGAGCGTCGCTTCTATGTGACGAACATGGGCAACGAGAACCCGGTCACCGCAGAGGACTACCTCGAGTATCCGCGGATGCGCGCGATGGTCGAGAAGATCCGGCAGACCGAGGCCGCCGGAGGCGGGGTGATCCTCCCGTCGGCGAACTTCGACGAGTGGTACGTGGCTCCGCTGCCCGAGCACTTGAAGCCCGGGATCCCCAGACAGACCACGGTGTACTTCCTCAACCTCGGCATGACGAGCATGAACGCTCCGCTCGACGTCCGGGTGGTGGACCAGATGGGCCTGGCGTATCCGTTGGCGGCGCACACGCCGCGGCTGACCGACGGGCGCATCGGGCACGACAAGCATCTGCCGACCGAGTGGGTGGTCGCCGAGAGCGGAAGCGTCTCGGGTTTCCCGGCGTTCATCGACCGGGACGAGGTGAAGATGGCCCGCGTGGCACTGACCTGCCCGATGACCGAAGCGCGATTCGCCTCGTACAAGGGCACCTGGACATTCGCCCGATTCCGGCACAACCTGCGGCAGGCCGCAGAGTTCAATTCCTACCGGATCGCCCGCGAACCGAAATACGAGATCGAGCGGTGCGGCTTGGCGATGCCCAAGGGGCTGACCTCGGATAACTGAGAGCCGCCTCAGGTGAAGCTGAGACGGACATGTGTCAGATAGCTCTCACCGATTGGCGGGCCAGATATCGAAACGGTAACGTCCTTGCTCGGTTGCACGATAGAAACGGCGTGGCCGCAACGAGGGGTGAAGGCCCCCGGAGCGGCTGTGCACAAGTCGACTGACCAGGCGATGTGATTGCGATCACAGGGTTTGGTGAGGGTGGGAGAGTCGAATAGGCTCGCTCTATCCAGTTGCAGATGTGACTTTTGTGACGTCAACGACGGTGCCCACGCGTGCCGAAGAGGTTCACAGGTGGTCTCAGGACCGCCGGTGAGTGCAAAGCAGAGTTAGGGAGAATGCAGTCAATGCGCGTAGCTAAGAGCAAACCGCAGGCCGGCCATCGCCGGTTCACCGCGGTCCTCGTCGCAGTGCTCACTGCCATGGGGCTGATGGGTACCGCCATCGGAGCGGGTCAGGCGAGCGCCGCGTCGTACGCGGGGTTCTGGATCGACGCCTGTGGCATGCCGACCAACGGCGCCTTCGGCAACAAGTCGATGGCCCCCGGTCAGGTGAAGGTGCAGGCCTGGCGCAAGCCCGGCAACACCCGCACGGTGATCTTGCTGGACGGAATGCGTGCGCGCTACGACCGCAGCGGCTGGGACATCGAGACCAACGCCCGCGCGATGGCCGATCGCGGCGTCAACGTCGTCATGCCGGTGGGCGGTCCCGCCAGCTTCTACACCGACTGGGATGCGCCGTCGAACTTCAACGGCCAGCGCAAGGCGTACAAGTGGGGCTGCGTGCTCGACAAGCGCCTCGTCCCGGCTCTGCGCAGCAAGGGCTTCGCGAGCAAGGGCGGCAAGTACGCCATCATGGGTCTGTCGATGGGCGGCGGTGCCGCGCTGACGCACGCCGCGCAGCGTCGTGACCTCTACTACGCGGCCGGCTCGCTGTCGGGCTACCTGACGCTGTCGGCGCCGGGCATGCGCACCGCGCTCCGTCTGGCCATGCTGGACGTGGAGCCGCAGCCGTGGAACGTCGACGCGATGTGGGGTCCGCCGTGGAGCCCGCGTTGGACGCAGAACGATCCGTTCATGCTCATCAACCGCATGCACGGCCTCAAGATCTTCGTCGGCTCGGGTAACGGTCTGTTCGGCCGCTACAACTACCCGCAGAACACCTTCGACGACCTGTTCAAGGGCACGCCGCTCGAGCTCCTGGCGTTCGCGCAGGCCAAGGCCTTCGAGGCTGCGGCCTTCGTCCAGGGAGTCCCGGTGATGTCGTACTCCGCCAACGGCACCCACGCCTGGGGCTACTGGAGCGACATGCTGTGGAACGCCAAGGCCCGGGGATTCTTCAACTGATCCCACTGGCCGCGCGCTAGAGCACATCTCGCCTGAGCCGCGACATCGCATCCGCGATGTCGCGGCTCAGTCCGTAGTCGGGCCGACTGTGCCGGGCGGGGGCCGGGCGGGGCTGGTTCGGTCGCGTCATTCCGGGACGTCTTAGACACTTCAGTCACATAATTCACACGAGTCACAGCGTGGCGCGCACCGAACTGAGGATTTCCCGTGTAAAAACACGGGAGACGCCCGGTGTCGCGTGGGCGCGAGAAGGCACGGCCGGGGACTTGTGAGGAGTACGCAGTGAAGATCTGGACCAAGACGACGACCGCGAGACGAGGCGCGGCGAGTCTCGCCGTGGCCGTATCGATGGTCGCCGCCGGTGCGGGGCCCGCGTTCGCCGATCCGGCGCCCCAGCCGCCGCAGCAGGCGCCCGCCAAGCCGGCTCCCAAGCCCGCGCCCAAGCCGGGCGCCGACAAGCCCGCCCCCGCCAAGCCGGGCGCGAAGCCGGACGCCAAAACCGGCGACAAGCCGGGAGCCAAGCCCGCTCCGGCCAAGCCGGCACCGCCGGCCGTGGTCACCAAGACGTACTGGTACAGCTCGCACCGCGTGGCGCTGTGGGTGCACTCGCCCGCGATGAACACCGACATCCAGGTTCAGATCCTCCTGGCCCGCGACTGGTTCTCGAACCCGGGCGCCAAGTTCCCTCAGCTGACCATGCTGGACGGACTGCGGGCGCAGGACGACCAGAGCGGTTGGCTCATCAACACCAACGCCGAACAGTTCTATCAGGACAAGAACGTCAACGTGATCATGCCGGTCGGCGGAGAGTCGAGCTTCTACACCGACTGGAAGGAACCCGACCGCGGTAAGAACTACCAGTGGGAGACCTTCCTGATCCACGAGCTGCCGCCGATCCTCGAGGGACAGTGGCGATCCACCGACGTGCGCGGCATCGAAGGTCTGTCGATGGGCGGTTCGGCGGCGATGATGCTCGCTGCCCGCAACCCCGGCTTCTACCGGTTCGCGGCGTCCTTCTCGGGCATTCTCCAGCTGTCGTCGTACGGAATGCCGCAGGCCGTCCAGTTCGCCCTGCGCGACGGCGGCGGCTACGACTCGATGAAGATGTTCGGACCGCCGAGCGACCCGGCTTGGAAGGAGCACGACCCGTACGTGCTCGCATCCAAGCTGCGGGGCACCAGCCTGTACATCTCGTCGGGCAACGGCGTGGTGGGCCCCCACGACAAGCCCTCCGACATCCCGCTGTTGGCGACCAACTACTCCGGCGTGGGCCTGGAGGTCCTCTCTCGGGTCACCAGCCAGCAGTTCGCCTCCCGCCTCAACAAGCTGGGCATCCCGGGGCAGGCCGTCTACCGGCCGTCGGGTACGCACACCTGGCCCTACTGGGAGTTCGAAATGGCACAGGCGTGGCCGCAGGCCGCGAGCGCGCTGGGACTCAGCGGCGACAAGGTGGCGTGCCAGGTGGGCGACGCCTTCAAGAAGGCGCCGCAGGTCAAGGATCTCGGCGGCTGCCTCACCCCGCAGTACCCGGTGCCCGGAGGCAGTGCCCAGGACTTCCGCAACGGACGCATCTTCACCGGACCCAAGGGACCGAAGGTGGTCGGCGGCGCGATCGGCGGCGCGTACGTGCCCGCCGCGGACCGGTTGGGACTGCCGACCAGCGACGAGCAGACCGGCCGCGACGGCGTCAAGTTCAACACCTTCGAACGCGGCAAGATCACCTGGACTCCGCAGGGCGGTACCCGGGTCGAGTGACCCGCACCACCACTGCCTGAGTTTCGTCTGAGGAATTGCCATGTCTTCGCAGGTGAACCCCTTTGCGCGGCGGGTCGGGCCGCTCGACGGCGGTAGGCTTGCCGTCATGACTGCCAAGTACCTCCGGCTCGCCGTCGCGGCGGGAGCGCTCGCCGTCGCGGTCGGCGCGCTCACCGCGTGCAGCGATTCGTCGACCGCGAGCGCCCCCATCGGCACCGCGCCAGTCACCACCACCACGATGCCCGGATCGGATTCGAGCAAGGCGTCCGCATCGGCTGAGGCGTCCAAGCAGGCCGAGAGCGGGGCGTCGAAGGCCGCCGTGTCGCCGCCCGAGACCAAGCCGAACTCGTCCACCACTCCGCCGGGCAACTTCCCGGGCGGATCACCGCCGCCGAGCGGCATCAAGCTGAGCGACAAGGACAAGGCGTATCTGACGGATCTGAAGAAGCAGAACGTCTCGTTCATGGGCGACGACGACAACAACGTGGCGCTGACCATGGGTCACTACGTGTGCGACGCGAAGTCGCAGAAGGCCGATCCCATGCTGGTGAAGGCGTACGTGCGTGCCGCGATCGGCCCGATGACCAAGAGTGACGCCGAGGCGAACACGAAGTCCGACAAGGTGATCACCGCGGCAGAGAAGAACCTGTGCTGAAGCGCCGCCGAATCGGGCGGCTGCTGCTGATCGTGCTCGTCCTCGCGATCGTCGCTGCGCTGCTGATCGGATTCCTGATCTATCAGTGGCTCAAGCCGCCGCCCCCTCCGCCGGGGCCCGGGCAGCCGGGCACCACCACCACGGCGCCGTCGAACCGTCCGCAGGCGCAACCGGCCGACTGTCCCGACGTGTTGACCCTGGTGATCCCGGGAACATGGGAGTCGAAGGCGGGCGACGATCCGTACCATCCCACCGCGAACCCGAAGTCGCTGATGCTGAAGGTCTCCTCGCCGCTGGAGGAGAAGTTCGATCGGTCGCGGACCGAGGTGTACACCGTGCCGTACAAGGCGCAGTTCCGAAATCCGACCAACCTGGCGGACCGTCAGGCGAGCTACGACGATTCGCGTGCTCAGGGCACCCGGCGTGCAGAGGAGAAGCTCCGCAAGACGCATGCGCACTGCCCGCTGACGCGGTACGTGCTGATGGGCTTCTCCCAGGGCGCGGTCATCACCGGCGATGTCGCGAGCGATATCGCCAACGGCCGCGGTCCCATCCCGGCGGCCGACCAGGACCTGGTCCTGGGCGTGGGGATGATCGCCGACGGCCGTCGTCAGCCGGGCGGTCAGCACGACGTGGCGCCGAGCCCGGCCGGTGTCGGCGCCGAGATCGCACTCGGCGGTTTCGGCAGCATGGTTCCCGGAACGACGCTGTCCGGCGCTCGCAGCGGCGGTTTCGGCGACCTCTCCGATCGCGTCTACTCGATCTGTGCGCCCGGCGACCTCATCTGCGATTCGCCGACCGTCAACGATTCGCTGAGTGCGATCGGCAAGCTGGCGAACGCGGCGGGCAACCCGGTGCACGCCCTGTACGCGACCACCCGGTACTGGAAGTCGAACAGCGGACAGAGCGCCACGCAGTGGATGACCGCGTGGGCCTCGAAGCTGATCTCCGGTGCGCCGCATCCCGAGCACACCTGAACCGGAGACCGGCTCCCCGAGACCCGCGCCGCCCGACAGGGGCGGTATCAGTGCCGGTCAGCTTGGGCGATGCGACTGCCTGCGATAGCCTTCTCGGGTTGGGGCCCGCGCAGCGGGCCGCAGACCTATGAGGAGAACGCTTCGTGACGACTGCCAAAGACTCGTCGACGCACACCGCCGACGGACTTCGGAAGTTCCGCTTCGGCGCGGGCGGCGAGGGCAACAAGGACGAGGGCGGCGCCCGGAAATTCGTGAAGCTCGCCCAGACCGCTGAAGAGTACGGGTACGACACCTTCGCGATACCGGATCACATGGGCAACCAGGTGGGGCCGCTCGCGGCCCTCGGTGCGCTCTCGCAGGCCACCAGCACCATCCGTCTCGCGACGTCCGTGCTGGCCAACGGTTTCCGGCATCCGGCCGTGCTGGCCAAGGAGGCCACCACCATCGACGTCCTGTCGAAGGGCCGGCTGGAGCTGGGCATCGGCTCGGGCTGGATGAAAGAGGAGTTCGACAAGGCGGGCATCGAATTCGGCACGCCCGGCGAGCGGATCCGCAGGCTCGACGAGTCGTTGACGATCCTGGACAAGCTGATGCGAGGCGAGACCGTCGACTTCGACGGCGAGTTCTACCAGATCAAGGGCCTCGAGGGGTCGCCTCGACCGCGCCAGGGGCCGCGACCGCCGATCGCGGTCGGCGGCGGAGGTCCCAAGATGCTCGCGCTCGCCGCCAAGCACGCCGACATCATCTCGGTGGCGACCGGCACCACCCGCGAGGGCAAGCTCCGGCTGTCGGACATGACGATCGAGAAGACCATCGAGCGCGTCGACCGGATCCGCGAGGCCGCCGGCGACCGGTTCGATCAGATCGAACTGAACTGGACCATCGCCACCATCGTCGTCACCGACGATCGCGTGGCCACCGCGGAGATGGCGCTCAAGGCTCTGGAGCAGGGGTATCCGCCGAACATCGCGCGCGATGTGGAGCTGACCGTCGACGACATCCTCTCGTCGCCGTACCTGGCCTTCGGCTCCTTCGAGGAGATCGCCGAGCAGATCCGTGAAGTCCGCCGCCGGACCACGATGAGCTACGTGGGAGTATTCCCGACGCAGATGGACGCGTTCGCGCCTGTCATCCCGCTTCTGCGGGGAGAGTAAACTGACCGAGGTTTTCGTACGTTCGGGGGGCTGGGCACCGTGGTGCCACGGGGGGACGCGTGCGGATCAATTGACCCAAGGCCGTGCAAGAGTGCGGGTAACAGGAGTTAACGGATGCTGAATACCGAGTTCGAGCAGTTCCTCGACGAGACCGGCAACCTCCATTTCGAGGACGACGTGACGCTGGTCGACTATGTCGAGCGCAACGTTCGGGAACAGGCCGACACCCTGGCCTACCGCTTCCTCGATTTCAGCCGGGAGCGGGACGGTGAGCGCATCGACCTCACCTGGGCGCAGTTCGGCAAGCGTCTGCGCGCCGTCGCCGCGCGGCTGCAGCAGGTGACGCAGCCGGGTGACCGGGTCGCGATCCTCGCGCCGCAGTCGCTGGAGTACGTGATCGGCTTCTTCGCCTCGCTGTACGCGAGCAACATCGCCGTGCCGTTGTTCAGTCCCGACGAGCCCGGCCACACCGACCGGCTGATCGGTGTCCTCGAGGACTGCAAGCCCTCGGCGATCCTCACCTCGACGAAATCGGCCGAGGCGGTGCGCGACTTCTTCGCCGACCGTCCGGCCAAGGAGCGCCCCCGCGTGATCGCGGTGGACGCGGTTCCCGACTCGGTGGGCGCCTCCTGGGTGCCGCCGGTGGCCGACCGGAACAGCCTCGACTCGGTCGCCTACCTGCAGTACACCTCCGGCTCGACCCGCGTGCCCGCCGGCGTGGAGATCACCTACCGGGCGGTGGCAGCGAACTGTCTGCAGATCTACGACACCATCGAGATCGACCGCAACGCCCGCGGCGTCACCTGGTTGCCGCTGTTCCACGACATGGGTCTGCTCACCGTGATCCTGCCCGCGCTGGGCGGCCGCTACGTCACGATCATGAGCCCGATGGCTTTCGTGCGCCGCCCGGGCCGCTGGATCCGCGAGCTGGCGGCGGTCGACGACCACGCCCCGACCTACGCCGCGGCCCCCAACTTCGCCTACGAGCACGCGGCGCTGCGCGGTCTGCCCCACGAGGGCGAGACGCTCGACCTGTCGAACGTGATCGGCCTGATCAACGGTTCCGAACCGGTCACCGTCAGTTCGATGCGCAAGTTCAACGAGGCCTTCGCGCCGTACGGGCTCTCGCCCAAGGCGATCAAACCCTGCTACGGCATGGCCGAGGCCACGCTGTTCGTCTCCGCCACCCAGCGCGACAACGAGGCGCTCGTCCGGTACGTCGACCGCGAGAAGCTCAATCAGGGCGAATTCGTGCCGGTCGACCCGGAGGCCGAGGGCGCCGTGGCGCAGGTCTCGTGCGGTCAGGTGGCGCTGAGCCAGTGGGCCGCCATCGTCGACCCGGAGACGGGCGAGGAGCAGGCCGACGGGCGGGTCGGTGAGATCTGGCTGAACGGACTGAACATCGGCGAGGGCTACTGGAACAAGGACGAGGAGACCGTCGAGACCTTCCACAACCGGCTGGCCAAGCGGCTCGAGAGCGGCAGCCACGCCGAGGGCGCACCCGACAACGACCGCTGGATGCGGACCGGCGACTTCGGCGTCTGGTACGAGGGCGACCTGTACATCACCGGGCGAGTCAAGGACCTGGTGATCGTCGACGGCCGCAACCACTACCCGCAGGATCTCGAAGCGAGCGCCCAGGAGGCGAGCGTCGCGATCCGTCCGGGCTTCGTCGCCGCATTCGCGGTGCCGGCCAACCAGTTGCCCGACGAGGTCTTCGAGGGCGGTTTCAGCGGACTCACCCGCGATCCCGACGACTCGTCCGAGCAGTTGGTGATCGTCGCCGAGCGTCCCGGACGCAAAGCCGACCCGCAGGAAGTGGCCGACGCCGTACGCGCGACCATCGCCGGCAGGCACGGCGTGATGGCCCGCGACGTGCTGCTGGTCCCGAACGGTTCCATTCCGCGTACGTCCAGCGGCAAGATCGCACGCCGCGCCACCAAGGCCGCGTACATCGACGGAACCCTGCGCGGCGGGTACCAGCAGACCGCGTTCCCCGACGCCGACGCATGAGACGGCGACCGGCCCGGTATGTCACGCCGTGACATACCGGGCCTTTTGCTGAGTAACGAAATGATTAACGCCACCGGTAGGCTGAATACGATGTCTGAAACTGAGAACACCGCGCCGTCTGACAGCACTGCGCCCTCCGACACCACTGGGCCCACCGAGCGCACCGGGCCCTCCGAGAGCACTGAGTCCCCGGCAGGCCGCGCCGTCTCGAACGGCGAGACCGTCGGCGACCTGACCGTCGACGAACTGCGCGACTGGCTCCGCAACTGGGTGTCGCGGGCCACGGGTGTGGCCGTCGAGCAGATCTCCGACGACCGCCCGATGGAGGAGTTCGGACTGGCCTCGCGGGACGCCGTCGCGCTCGCGGCCGACGTCGAGGACTTCACCGGGGTCATCCTCACCGCGACCGCCGCGTACAACCACCCGACGATCGCGTCGCTGGCCAAGCGGATCATCGAAGGCGATCCCGACGAGGGACTCGACGTCGAGGCCGACCGGTTCTGGGAGCGTGAGCGATCGGCCGACGACGATATCGCCATCGTCGGCCTGGCCACCCGGTTCCCCAAGGCGGGCACCACCCCGGAGTCGACGTGGGAGGCGCTGATCAGCGGCGTCGACGGCATCACCGATCTGCCGGACGACCGGTGGCTCGAGTTCAAGGCCGACCCGCGACTGGCCGAGGCCATCGAGAAGGGCAACGTCCGCGGCGGCTACCTGGACGACGTGACGGGCTTCGACGCCGACTTCTTCCAGATGAGCCCGCGCGAGGTGGAGAACGTCGACCCGCAGCAGCGGCTCGCACTGGAGCTGACGTGGGAGGCGCTGGAGCACGCGCACATCCCGCCGAGTGACCTGCGCGGTGGCCAGGTGGGCGTCTTCATGGGCACCTCGACCAACGACTACCAGTTGCTGGCGACCCTCGGGCTCGGCGAAGGCGCATCGGAGACGGCCGCGTACGCGCTGACCGGTACGGCGACGTCGATCATCGCGAACCGAGTGTCGTACTTCTTCGACTTCCACGGCCCGTCGCTCGCCATCGACACGGCGTGCTCGTCGTCGCTGGTCGCCGTTCACGAGGGCGTGCGCAGCCTGCGGAACGGTGATTCGGATGTCGTCATCGCCGGCGGCGTCAACATGCTCATCACCCCGGCCGCGACGCTCGGCTTCGACCAGATCGGCGCACAGGCGCCGGACGGTCGGATCAAGGCCTTCTCCTCGGACGCCAACGGCATGATCCGCGCCGAGGGCGGCGGCGTCTTCGTCCTCAAGCGGATGGCCGACGCCCGCCGCGACGGCGACACCGTTCTCGCGGTGATCGCCGGTTCCGCGGTCAACTCCGACGGACGCTCGAACGGCATCTTCGCGCCGAATCCCGAAGCCCAGGTGGAGGTGCTGCGATCGGCGTACGCCGACGCCGCCATCGACCCGCGCACCGTCGACTACGTCGAGGCGCACGGCACCGGAACCGTGCTCGGCGACCCGATCGAGGCCGATGCGCTCGGCCGCGTGGTCGGTCGCGGCCGCAGCGGCGACGCGCCGATGCTGCTCGGCTCGGCCAAGACCAACTTCGGTCACATGGAGTCGGCGGCGGGCGCCGGTGCGCTCGCCAAGGTGGTGCTCTCGCTTCAGAACGACAAACTCCCCGCTTCGCTGAACTACGCAGGACCCAACCCGTACATCCAGTTCGAGGCCACCAACCTCCGGGTGATCACCGAACCGACCGAGTGGCCGCGGTACTCCGGGCACGCCGTCTCCGGTGTCTCCGGATTCGGTTTCGGCGGAACCAACGCGCACGTCGTGGTCCGCGAGGTGCTGCCGTCCGACTTCGAAGACCGCGCGGCCTCGCCCGCCGACGCCGACGCCGCCGCCGGGGTCCCGGTGCCCGACGATCTCGACGACGACGACTTCCTCACCGAGGCCGAGCGGGCGGTGCTCGCGGCTCAGGCCAAGCGTGAGCCGGTCGCCGCGGAAGCACCCGAGGCCGATCCGGCGGAGGGCTTCGCGCCGGCCGCCGTCCCCGGCGCTGTAGTGCCCCTGGTGATCTCCGGTTTTCTGGCCTCGCGCCGGCGCAAGGCCGCCGCGGAGCTGGTCGAGTGGCTGGAGTCGGACGAGGGCAGGCAGACGCCGCTGGCGGAGATCGGCCGTGCCCTGGCTCACCGCAACCACGGCCGCACGCGCTCGGTGGTGATGGCTCGTACGTACGAGGACGCGGTCAAGGGCATGCGCGCGGTCGCCGAAGGCAAGTCGCTGCCCTTCGTCTACACCTGCGACTCTCCCGACGCCGCGTCCGCGGTGTGGTTGCTCTCCGGTTTCGGCTCGCAGCATCGCAAGATGGCCAAGCAGCTGTACACCGAGAACCCGGTGTTCGCGAAGTACGCCGACCGCGTCGACGCCTACATCCAGCGGGAGCTGGGGTATTCGATGGTCGAGATCTTCCTCGACGATGCGCGGACGTACGAGATCGAGACCGCGCAGATCGGCATCTACACGATCCAGGTGGCGCTGGCCGACACGATGCGCCACTACGGCGCCGAGCCCGGCGTCCTTGTTCCGCACTCGATGGGCGAGGCGTCGGCCGCCTACATCAGCGGCGGACTGTCGCTGGAGGACGCCACGCGGGTGATCTGCCAGCGTTCGCGCTTGATGGGCGAGGGCGAGGCGATGCTGACCGGCGACGCGGTGCGCTTCATGGCGTTGGTCGAGTACAGCGCGGAAGACATCAACGACGTCCTCGTGGACTACCCGGACCTCGAGATCTGCGTCTACGCGGCTCCCACGCACACGGTGATCGGCGGTCCGGGACCACAGGTGGACGCGATCGTGGCGCGTGCCGAGGCCGAGGGCAAGCTGGGCCGCAAGCTGCAGACCAAGGGCGCGAGCCACACCTCGCAGATGGACCCGCTGCTCGGTGAACTCTCCTACGAGATCACCGGCATCGAGCCGCAGCCGTTGAAGTACGGCGTCTACAGCTCGGTGGACCGCGAGACCTTCTACCGTCCGGGCACCCCCGACGTGTTCACGATCGACTACTACCTCAAGGGCCTGCGCCACAGTGTGTGGTTCGCCCAGGCGATCGCGAAGTCGGTGGAGGCCGGGCACCGCACGTTCGTCGAACTCTCGCCGAATCCCGCCGTCCTGATCTCGGTGGCTGCCACCACGTTCGGCGCCGGGGTGCACGACGCGGAGCTGATCGAGACGCTGCGCCGCAAGGAGGACGAGAGCTACGGGCTCGTCAACGCGCTGATGAAGCTGTACGTCCACGGGCATCCGGTGGATGTGGCGGCGCTGTTCGGCACCGGACCGGATCAGCGGTTCGCGAACATTCCGCGAACGCGGTTCGAGCGCAAGCCGTATTGGATCGATGCAGTGATCTCCGGTGGCTCGGGTGCCGGTTCGGTGCCGGGCGCGCACGTCGCGCTGCCCGACGGCAGGCACGCCTGGGAGGTCAACGCCGCGGCGGTCACCGATCCGCGGGAGCTGGTGCTCGCCGCGGCGAAGCAGGTGCTCGGTTCCGGCGCCGCGGTGGCGGCAGTCGAGTCGCTCGGTGATTTCCCGACCGACGGCACGGTCACGACCACGCTCACCGGCCACCCGGGTGGCGCGGCGATCAGTGTGCACGCCGGTCCGCAGGGCGGATTCGCGCTGCTCTACCAGGCCGCGGTGACCGGCGGCACGGTGCGCGAGCCGGTGCCGTCCGCGACCGGCGCGGACGCGCAGACGCCTGCCGAGGCCGCGAAGGCCTCCGGCTTCGTCGACGAGAAGGTGGTCGTCGAGGACGAGGTCGTCGACGTGATCGGCGACCGGTGGAGCCCGGACTCCGGAGAGAGCGTGGGCGACCGCCTCGCGGTCATCGTCGGCGAGTCGATGGGCTACGACCCCGAGGACCTGCCGCGGGAGATCCCCCTCATCGAACTGGGCCTCGACTCCCTGATGGCGGTTCGCATCAAGAACCGCGTCGAGTACGAGTTCGAGATCCCGCAGCTGCAGCTGCAGGCGATGCGACAGGCTGATCTGTCGGACGTCGAGAAGTTCGTCGCCTTCGCGGTCACCCACCGCGATCAGCTCGACGACCTGGAGAAGGCCACCGGCGGCGGAGAACTCGACACCGCCGCGCTGAACGCCTACATCGATGCGGAACTGGCCAAGGATGCTTTGAAGGGACAGGCGCCCGATGCGCCGGAGCCTGCAAAGCAGGTCGAGCCCGTTGAGCCGACGACGAGCGCGAGCGAGGAGTCGAGTCGGAGCCAGGTGAGCGAAGCGCCCAAGATGGCCGAGACCGCCACCGACACCCCGCCCGCACAGGCTCCCACCATCACCGACCAGGCGTCGGTGGCGGAGGCTTCGGGCACCGATGTGCCGCCGCGCGATGCTGCCGAACGCCTGACCTACGGTGCGTACGCGGTGGTGACCGGCAAGTCGGCCGGTGGCGTCTTCAACAAGCTGCCGGTGCTCGACGACGAGACCGCGGAGAAGCTCACCGAGCGGCTGAACGAGCGCACCGGAGGCGAGATCGACGTCGAGGACGTCCTCGATTCGGAGACGATCGAGGAGCTCTCGAACTACGTTCGTCAGCACATGGAGGCGTCTGCCGACATCGACGGCTTCGTGCGGTTCCTGCGTGTCCCGAAGAATTCCGACGGCACGCCGAAGCACACGTTCGACACCGCCGCGGGCGACCCGACGCCGATGCTGGTGTTCCACCCCGCGGGCGGCAACACCTCGGCCTACGAGGCACTGCTCAAGCGGCTGCCGGACGACCAGCCGGTGATCGGCTTCGACCGAGTCGAGGGCACCATCGAAGAGCGGGTACGTCAGTACATGCCGCGCCTGCGCGAGGTGCAGCCGCACGGTCCGTACGTGCTGGTGGGCTGGTCTCTGGGCGGGGCGCTGGCCTATGGCGCTGCACAGCTGCTCCGCGAGGAGGGCGAGGAGATCGCCTTCGTCGGACTGATCGATGTGGTGCGCCCGACCCGGGACGTGCCCGACACCCCGGAGAACAAGCGAGCGCGGCTGGAGCGTTGGAAGGCGTTCGCGATCAAGACTTACGGGCTCGACGAGGACGTGCCGATCCCGATGGACCGGCTCGTCGCCGCCGACGACAACGAGCAGTTCGCGATCATCACCGAGATGATGTCGATGTCGGGGACCAAGATTCCGGGCGGGATCATCGAGCATCAGCGGACGTCGTTCCTCGACAACCGTGCGCTCACCGAGATCGATCCCACTCCGTACGACGGCAAGGTGGTGCTCTACCGCGCGGACAAGATGCACGACGGAGCCATCGAACTCGAGCCGCAGTGGGCCGAGATCGATGAGGACGGGCGCTGGGGCGAGGTGGTGGACGATCTGGAGATCATTCACATCGGCGGCGACCACCTGGCCATCGTGGATGAGCCCTACGTCGCGAAGGTCGCAGCCGACCTGGCCCGCCGCATGGCAGATATCAGTACCGAGAAGTGACGGAAAGGGCACACGTAGTGACTGACACGACTGCTGCCAAGCTCGCCGATCTGCGCGAGAAGCTCGAACTGGCGAAGGAACCCGGGGGCGAGAAGGCGATCGCCAAGCGCGCCAAGAAGGGCATCCTGTCGCCGCGCGCACGGCTGGAGTTGCTGTTCGACCCGGGGACCTTCGTGGAGGTCGGTGCGCTCGCCAAGATGCCGGGAGCCGGGGAGACCGGTTACGGCGACGGCGTGGTGACCGGTCACGGGCTGGTCCACGGACGGCCGGTGGCCGCCTTCAGTCACGACCAGACCGTGATGGGCGGCACCGTCGGTGAGATGTTCGGCCGCAAGGTGTCGGCGCTGATGGAGTGGGCGGGCAAGCTCGGTTGCCCGATGGTCGGTATCAACGACTCGGCCGGCGCCCGCATTCAGGACGCCGTCACATCGCTGGCCTGGTACGCCGAGATGGGACGCCGCAACGACCTGCTGTCGGGTCTGGCGCCGCAGGTCTCGGTGATCCTCGGCAAATGCGCGGGCGGCGCGGTGTACACGCCTGCCAACACCGACATCCTGGTGGCAGTCGAGGACAAGAGCTACATGTTCGTCACCGGGCCCGACGTCATCAAGCAGACCACGGGTGAGGAGATCTCGGCCGAAGACCTCGGCAGCGCCCACAACCAGGCGCGGTGGGGCAACATCCACCACATCGCACCGGATGAGGCGGCGGCATTCGAGTGGGTCCGCGAGTACCTGCAGTACATGCCGTCGAGCGCACACGAGGAGCCGCCGATCATCAACCCGGGTCTGGAGCCGGAGATCACGGAGTCGGACCTCAGCCTCAACACGTTCATGCCCGACAACGACAATGCCGGCTACGACATGCGGGACATCATCATCCGACTGTTCGACGACGGCGCCTTCCACGAGGTCGGGGAGTTGTTCGCCCCGAACATCCTCACCGGCTACGCGCGAGTGGACGGTCGGAGCGTCGGCGTGGTCGCCAATCAGCCGAGCGTCATGGCGGGAACCCTCGACACTGACTCGGCGGAGAAGGCGACGCGCTTCGTCCGGATCTGCAATGCCTACAACATCCCGCTGATCTTCCTCGTCGACACCCCCGGCATCCTGCCGGGCCTGGTGGAGGAGCAGAAGGGGACCATCCGGCGGTCGGGCAAGTTCCTCTACGCCTACGTGGAGGCCGACGTTCCGAAGATCACCGTGGTCTTGCGCAAGGCCTACGGCGGCGCGTATGCGGTGATGGGCTCCAAGCAGCTGGGCGCCGACATCAACTTCGCTTGGCCGACGGCCAAGATCGCCGTCATGGGTGCGGAGTCGGCAGCGGCCGTGCTGACCCGCAAGCAGACCGAGGGTCTGTCGGCCAACGACGCCGACAAGGTCCGGCAGGACTTCATCGCCTTCTACAACGCGATGATGGCGACCCCGTACCTCGCCGCGGAGAAGGGGTACGTCGACGCGGTTATCGAACCCGCGCAGACTCGACTCCAACTCCGCAAGGCGCTGGCACAGCTGCGCGACAAGCAGGTGCTGCGGAACCCGCGCAAGCACTACTTGATGCCGATCTAGCGATCGGTATCCTTCCGGCCGCGGCCGGTCTCTGCTCGTTGTCAGGCGGCCAGGAGGGTGTCGAGGTAGTTCTCGATGCGAGATTCGCTGGGTTCGGGCGGCGGCTGGGGTTCGTGGTCCGGGAGTAGTTCGGCGTGGTGGATCTGGTTGATCCGCCATCCGGGCGGTCTTGTCCCGCCGCGGCTGGTGTTGCCGCTGGGTCGCCAGGCGACTCTGCCGGCGTGGGGTCCGTCGATCAGGATCGTGGTCTGCCATTGGCCGGGGCGGGGTCCGACGGAGCGATTGTGGCGTCCGCATGCGGCGCCGAGGTGGTCGATGTCGGTGGGTCCGCCGTCGGCCCAGTCGGGGAAGTGATGGGCTTGGGTGCGGGTGAACGGGGCCGCGCAGCCGGGGGCGGTGCAGCCGCGGTCGCGGGCGAAGAGCATCAACCGCTGTGCCCGCGACGCGAGCCGGCGTCCCCGTCCGAGGTAGAGGGCTTGTCCGGTGTGGGCGGAGAAGACGGCCAGGTGCGGGGTCGCGGTGGCGGCGACTTCGATCAACTCCGTCACCGGCAGCCGGGTCCCGGTCGCGGTCAACGCGATCCCGGCGTGCTCGGCCAATTCGTGGTCGGTGACGGTGATGACCAGATCACCCGACCGCCGACCACCCCCAGCACCAGTGTGGGAGGCGCGCAGCAGGGCTTGCAGACCGTCGTGGGTGCGCTGCCCGGGTGTGCGGGTATCGCGTTCGACGGCGGCGGCGAGGGCGGCCGGGTCGGCCGATTCGACGGTCCCGGATGGGGAGTCGGGGTCGTCGGGGTTGTTCATTCCCGGTGCGGCCCACGACGGCAGTGCGGCTTCCATTTCCGCCCGCAGGGCCGGGGTGAGGTAGCCGCGGACTTTGCTCATCAACCGCAGATCTTGGGGCAGCACAGCGAACCCGCGCAGGCGTTTGCGGTCGCGTTCGTCGGTGACGGTTCCGTCCGGGTCCAGGTGTGCGAGCAGTCGGATGCCGGCGGTGCGGACACCGGCCGGACTCAGCTCGCGGGCGACCCAGGCCAGCTGTGCCTCGGCGCGTGCTCGGGTGTCGGCGTCGATGGCGGTGGGGATCTTGTCCATGACGGCGTCGATTTCGCGGACGTGGTCGGCGCCGATCGCTCCCTCGCCGACCGCGACCGCGGTCGCCGGCAGTACCGGTGGGCGGGTTTGGCCTTGTAGGTCGGTGAATCGTCCGATGCCGGCGGCGCTGACGCGTCGGGATCGGGCGGCACCGTCACCGAGCCGTAACCCCTGCGCCAGGTACTGGTGCACCGATAGGTATCCGGCTTTGCGATAGGCGCCGCGGTCGGAGACCTCCACCAGCACCGCGGCGTCGACACCGTCGAGACGACGATGAGTACGTTCCAATGTCTCGACGGTTTCCAGCAGGGTGTCTTCGGGGACCGCGGACAGTGGCAGGGACGCGAACTTGGTTGCCGCAGCTTCCAACAGGCGGGCGAGGGCGGCCGGGTCGTCCGGGAGCAGCACTTCTGACGTGACCATCGAACCCACCCCCTTTCGACCTGCACAGTGTCCGAGAACACTCCTGCTGTGTTTCTATGTTCGAATCTTACCGATCCCCTCTGACAACGAGCGCACTCATTGGCTGACGAGAGGGGACCAGGAGGGAATGAGAGACTCGCCTGCCCAGCGGGCAATCAGTGCGGGTCAGGTCGAGGACGACGCGCGGGATAGCGCTTCCGCGACAGCCGGGGCTTGCATCATCGCGCGGATCGCGGCGGCAAAGGTCGGGGCTTGAGCGGCCTCGAGGCGATCGGCGAGGTTGAACGGTCTGCCGAGACGGCAATGGTAGGTGATCTGGTCGAGTAGAGCCTCGCGGACGGTGGCGATTGCGTCCCGATGGACGAGCATCAGGAAGTCGTCGGGGGTATATACCTCGTATCCGAGACGTTCGTCGTTCGCCTCGGCGAACCGGTGGAATCCTCGATCGTTGGTGACGACGTATTGTATGCGGCCGTGCTCAGCCGCGGCGTGCAGATGCGCGTCGTACTCATCGGTGTACTCAAACGCCGAGTCGACCTCGTATCCCTCGATCCGACCGTGCACCGCGACTTTGATGATCCGTTGTCGGACGCCGCCGACCTGGTGATCGGAGTAATGCGGGTGATTCTTGCGCAGGTGGTAAACCAGTTCGGCGAGCACATCCTCGGTCCAGCGCAGGTGGAACAGCGGCGGACCTGATCTCGCGGCGAGGAGACAAATCCAGTCCCGAAGTGTTCGCGAATAAAGCACGTTCGCATCCGGCAGCACGTTCGGCACTCCTGAAGTCACTCAAGTCACAATAGATCCCGTGCGGGACAGAGTCGCCGACAGGAGGTGCCGTTTCAGTAGTCTAGGTCCTCCGCCTGCTCGAACTCGCGTAGCTCCCACAACGCTGCCCGCTGTTGCTCACGCAGCCGGTCTCGGTAGGCGAGAACGTCGGACGTGTTCAGTCGAGTGTGGGTGCCGACCTTGTGCGCAACTATCTGTTCATCTCGAATCAGCTTCATCAATGTCGGTCGTGACATGCCGAGTAGGTCTGCCGCGGCGGTGGTCGTCAGCTCATCCGGCATCGATCCCACGGTTACCGTCCCGCCGGCGGCGACGATCCGGAGCACCTCAATAAGGACTCCAGCCAATTCTGCCGGCACCGCCGCACGCAGGGCCGCCAGATCGACTGCACTGGCTTGCGACACTTGGTCTGACGTCACGGTCACTGTGGTCTTTCCGACGCCCCGATCGATCACTGCACTCATCGCTACACACCTCCCAGTCGTTGTCTCGACACTAAACCAGTTGCACTTATAAGTGAAACTGGTTTTCTGCAATCCGACTCTGTCGGGCAGCTGAGCCGCCGCGAGACTAACCGCCCCACACCGCGCGGGCACCGCTGTCGCCGACGAGCACCACCATCACCAGCGAGGCGATCGCCGCTGCGACGACCGCGACTCGCACGACGGCGTCGACGACTCCGATAGTTTTGTCCGACAGCGGAATCCGTTCGGTGACGAATGGATACCGCAGCAGTTGGAGCAGGGCGATCAGCCCGAACAGCGGACCGACCGCGAGGATCAGCTCGTCGCCGAGCTGGGTGTGCTGCTCCAGCTGAGGAGTCGAGCCGACCTTCTTTTCCAATGCCTCACCAGCGGATGTGGTGATCGGCACGGCGATCAACGTGACGAGTGCGAGGATCGACGGGAAGACGCCGAGGGCGATCCGGGCCCTGGGCCATACGGCGATGGCGATCGCCACCAGTGCGGTGACTGGAACCGCGACCACGACGAAATGTACGAGAAGCGGGTGCGCGGGCAGCCCGTTGATGGTGTCCATGCGAGTGAATCTACGGTATCGGCGGGAACCGGTCAGGACGCGCGGCCGGACTCTACGGAAGTTCACGGGTAACCCTCGGCTCACACTTCTCAGCCCTGCCAAACCTTGCTTGCCGGGACGCTGACCAGCTGCGACCATGGATTCATGACGACGGAGACGAGGCCGACGCCCGACGGCGGGCATGCCGACGAGCCCCACACCGGCGCGCTGGCGAGCCGGCTCAACTGGTTGCGCGCCGGAGTCCTGGGCGCCAACGACGGCATCGTCTCGACGGCGGGCATCGTCGTCGGCGTGGCCGCGGCGACCGCCGACCGCGGTCCGATCTTCACCGCGGGGATCGCGGGCCTCGCGGCGGGCGCGGTGTCGATGGCGCTGGGGGAGTACGTGTCGGTGAGCACGCAGCGCGACACCGAGGCGGCGATGCTCGCGAAGGAGAAATGGGAGCTGCGGAACCAGCCCGAAGAAGAACTCGAGGAACTGGCGGGCATCTACGAGAAGAAGGGCATGTCACCGGAGACGGCGCGGCGGGCCGCCGCCGAGCTGAGCGACCGGGACGCCTTCGCCGCCCACGCTGAGGCCGAACTCGGAATCGATCCGCACGAACTCACCAACCCGTGGCAGGCCGCGTTCTCATCGGCGGTGTCGTTCACCGTGGGAGCACTGCTTCCGCTGATCGCGATCCTGGTACCGCCCGCACAGTGGCGCATCCCTGTGGCGGTGGTCGCGGTGCTTGTGGCACTGGCGGCCACCGGGGTCCTCGGTGCGTACCTCGGCAAGTCGTCGCCGTGGCGGCCGACACTGCGGATGGTGATCGGTGGCGGCATTGCGATGGCGGTGACATACGGCATCGGTTCGCTGGTCGGGACCGCCGTCGGGTGAGGTGGGGCTTACGTCTGGGACTGCACCGACTGAAGCAGCCCGTCGACCAGCGCGGCCAGGCCCTCGCGATACGTGTCAGCCGAAGTGAGTGACGCCCAGCGGTCGGCGGCCTGTGCGAGTCTCGGTAGTTCGCTGCGATCGAGGTCGGCGAAGACCTGATCGCGGAAGGTGGTGCGGCGGTCGTCCGACCGCCGGCGCGCCGCGGTGGTCTTCACGACGATCTCACCCGCCGTGTAGTACCAGATCGACCGATACCCGCGGACGGCTTGATCGAGCGTCAGGCCGGCCTGCACGAGACCGTCGACGATCTGTTCGACGAACCAGAGAGCCGAGGTCGAGAGCAGATCGTCGGCGGTCAGCACTTCCACGATCCACGGGCAGCCGACGAGGGCCTCGTGGATCGCGTCGGCCCCGCACAGGACGCGATCGCGCGCCCGCTCCGGCGGTTCGAATCGCCGCAGGTTCTGCGCGGCGTAGTCGTCCAACAGCATCACCAGCAACTCGTCCTTGTTCCGGACGTGGTGGTAGACCGCCATCGGCGCGCTTCCCATCTCCGACGCCAGCCGCCGCATCGTCAGGCGGTCCACACCGTCTTCGTCGACGATGCGGCGCGCCGCGTCCAGGATCTCCGAGAGCGATATCCGTGGTGGCCTGCCTGTGCTCTTTCGGGGAACTGAAGGTTGCGCCATGCCCCTCATCATTCCTCAGGGGTCGACAATCGAGGGGCGCGCCGTTAGTTTTTATACATGTACAAAAACAGGATCGGGAAGCCGACGGTGGTGCTCGCCGCGGCCTGCGTCGCTCAGTTCATCGTCGCTCTGGACATGTCCGTCGTCACCGTCGCGCTCCCGACCATCGGGCTCGACCTGGGTTTCGCTCCGCTCGATCTGTCGTGGGTGGTGCACGTGTATGCCCTGGTCTTCGGCGGACTGTTGCTGCTGGGCGGACGCGCCTGCGACCTCTACGGCCGCCGCCGGGTCTTCGTCGCGGGACTGATCGTGTTCGGCGTCTGCTCCCTTGCCGGCGGCGCGGCGCACGCGCCGTGGCAGTTGATCGCGGCCCGTGCCGGTCAGGGCCTCGGTGCCGCGGCGGTGGCACCGTCGGCACTGGCGATGCTCACCGCTACGTTTCCCGAGGGCGGGGCCCGGGTGCGGGCCCTCGGGGTCTGGAGTGCGGTCAATGCGGCCGGCGGCGCGCTGGGGGTGCTCGCGGGCGGACTCTTGACCGAGTACGCCGGCTGGCGCTGGGTCATGCTGGTCAACATTCCGATCGTGATGACGGCGCTCGCGCTCATCCCGCTCGGGGTGCCTGCCGGAGAATCGTCCGCACGGGGTCAGCGGCTCGATTGGCCGGGCGCGCTCGCCGCGACCGCCGTTGCCGTACTTCTGGTGCTCGGCGTCGTGCGCGCCGACACCGTCGGCTGGGGATCAGCGATCACGATCGCGACGCTGGCCACCGCGGGGCTGCTCCTGGCGGGTCTGATCGTGATCGAGGCGAAGTCTGCCGCACCGCTGCTGCGTCCGGGTCTGCTCGCCGACCGGTGGGTCTCGGGCGCGAACATCATCGTCTTCCTGGCAGCTGCCGGGCAGTTCGCGGCGTTCTATCTCGTATCGCTGTACATGCAGAACATCCTCGGCCTGAGCGCGGGGACCACAGGAGTGGCGTTCCTGCCCTTCACGGCCGGACTGATCGCCGGGACCGTCGTCGCCGTCCGCATCACGGCGGTGCACTCGCCGCGAACCGCGCTGGTGCCGGGGGCAGTGGTGGCGGCGGCCGGACTCTGCTGGTTCGCCACGATCGATCCAGGTGGCAGCTTCATGGTCGATGTGCTCGGCCCGTCGATCCTCACCAGCGTCGGTGTCGGCCTGGTCCTGGCGCCGGTCGCGACCGCCGCGACAACCGGCGTCGCTCCGCACGAGGCGGGCATGGCCTCCGGACTCATGAACAGTTCCAGGCAACTGGGCGGTGCAGTCGGAGTGGCAGCCCTCGCCACCATCGCAGCGCACCGATCGGGGACGTCGGTCGACCCCGTGGCGGTGAGTGGCGGCTACGCCCTGGGGCTGGCTGTGGCCGCCGGGTTGTTCGCCCTGGCGGCAGTGGCGGCGATCGTGCTCTTGCCGCGCCGCACGCCTTGGCGGACGCGCACCGTCACGCCGCTCGTGGAGGCCGCGGCGCGTGACCGCAGCGATGCGAACGAGAAGGGCGATACGAACGACAAGAGACTGGAAGGAACACCCTCATGACGATTGACGCGATCGACCTGTTCACCTCGGCCCGGCACGAGAAGCGCACCGACTGCCGTTGACCTCCGGGCGCCGCGATCCGTGGCCGGTACAGGCGGGACGACCGATAATGGGATCGGCAATCGTCCCAACTCCAGACAGGACCCGCATGTACTTCATCGTCGTCAAATTCCAGGTCAAGCCCGACAGCGTCGGCCGGTTCCCGGAGGTGGTGGCCGAATTCACCGCGGCCACGCGAGCCGAGCCGGGGAACCTGTGGTTCGAGTGGTCGCGCAGCCTGGACGATCCGTCGGAGTACGTGCTCGTCGAGGCCTTCACCGACGAGGGAGCGGGCCCGCACGTCTCCAGCGACCACTTCGCCGCGGGATTGGAGGCGATGCGCCCGCACCTCGTCTCGACCCCGAGGATCGTCTCCCGTCAGGTCGACGGCGACGGCTGGGACGAGATGGGTGAGCTGCGGATCGACTGAGAACGCCGCGGCCCGCGGCAGCCGGTCCGATCCGCTGCTCACCCCTTTCCCGAGCGGAGCCTCAGTAGCCCTTCGAGCGCATCGGCGCGGGGTTGTACAGTCCGCTCACCTGATGCGACCCGTGAACCATCTCGGCGGGCTCGGCGTCGACCACCATCGCGTACCGTTCCAGGCCGCCCCAGTCGCGGCCCCAGTTGTTGCGCAGGTACGTCGGCACCAGCGTGCCCTTGAGCAGTCCGTCGGTGATGCCGAGCGGACCGCCGTTGACGCCCGCCGACCAGGTCTGGCTGTTGCGCTTGGTGGCGTCGGCGTCGGGCATGATGCGCCAGTCCGGGATCTCGAGGATTCCGTAGCTGACGGCCATCGGCCGCTGGCACGGGAACACCAGTCCCGGCATCCAGTCGATGAACACCGGGTCGGTCCGCCCGACGACGTCGTTCAGGGTGCGCAGTGCGGGCACGCGCGGCGGCGTGAACGCCACCCATTCGTTGACCGCGGCGGCGTCGTCGAGCACGCTGAGCCGGACCACATCGGCGCGCGGCGGTGCGTCGGCGAACGCGAACCGCATGTTGCGCCAGTACTTCTGCTCCATCGCGTCCACCGGCGTCAGCGCCCGGCCCAGCGGGGTCACCCGGCCGTTCGCCTCCCGGCGGCCGAACTGTGCGGTCAGTTTCCGTCCGGGGGTGAGGGCGCCCAGGCCGTTCACCGCCTCGATCGAACCCGCCGCGGCGACGGTCAGCAGGGGTTTGTCGGCCGGGGCGCGGCCCGCCTCGAAGCCGAGGTCGTACCAGTCGGTGGTCACCGAGTTGACACCCGGCGAGCCGTAGCTGCCGAGCACCGGGGTGGTGGCCGGATCGAGGCCGTAGGGCAGCCGGACGGCGCTGGTGGGTGCCGTCGGCTCGGCGCCCACCGGATTCTGCTCGGTGTCGTCCGTGCCGTTGTCGGCGGTGTCCGCGGTCGCGGCGCCGCCCCCGGCGGTCGGGGGTGCGGTCGCCGGATCGGTGTCCTCGTCGGTTCCGTCCTTCTCCTCCAGCGGATCGATGAACGTTCCGGCCGGGATGCCGTCTCGAGTGAAGCCGACGTTCTGGCCTGAGAGGGCCGCGCGCGGCGTCGGCGCGGGATGTCCGTCGACGGCCGCCGGATGCAGAATCGCGGCGTTCGGATCGTCCTCGACGAGGACGTCGTTGGCCAACCCGCACTCGTCGCCGGTGAGCGCGCGCACATTCGACTTGGCCCACGACCAGCTGTCGCGCTGCACCCAGGCGCCCTTGACGAAGGAGCCGAGCATGAAGACGACCAGCAGTCCGGCGATCACCGGCAACGGCGAGAACTTGAACCGAGCCAAGCCGGTACGGACGGTGCCGGTGCGGGTCGCGTCGTCGACGTAGTCGTCACGGAAGTGGTACCACAGACCCACCGCGGCGGTGAGAACGGCGAAGAAGAGCACGATCCAACTCAGCTTGATCCCGCCCAGGGCCACCGGGCGGTCCCACCAGGGAACGCCATAGCTTCCGACGTACCACCACATGTTGGTGCCCGCCGCCGACACCGCCGTCACCAGCAACACGGCCGACGCGAAGAATGCGCGGTTGCGCCGCGAACGGAGCAGGGCCGGGGCCATCATCGCCGCCACGCCCGCACAGAGCGCCGCGCCGATACCCGCGTAGATGCCGAAATGGTGCGTCCACTTGGTCGGGGTGAAGGAGGTGAAGAACATCGTGCCGATGATGACGGCGACCAGCCTCCACATCGGAGCCCGCGCGATGCCCTGCGGCGATCGCCTCGACGCGAGCCGGAAGATCGCGATCACCAGCGCCAGGATCATCATCAGGATGCCGAAGCGGCGTGGGAAGGTGCCGTCGCCGGTCTGCAGGATCAGGTAGTAGTAGCGGACCGGTTCCTGCCACCACTGTTCGGTGGGGCCGACCTCGCCCGCCACCTTGTTGCCCTCCAGCAGCGGTGCGAGCGCCTGCGCGTAGAAGATCATGAACAGCACGGCCGTGCCCGCCGCCAGCAGCGGCGCGATCATCGGGAGCAGTCCGTCGCGCCGGCGCCGGTCGACGATCGTCTTGACGATCCCGCGCAGGCCCGCCACCAGGGCGGCCGCCGCCATCAGACCGCCCGGCGCGAGAGCCAGGGTGAAGGCCGCGGCGATCGCGGCGATCGCGTAGGGCAGCAGCCGCCGAGTGGCGATCGCGCGCTCCACGCAGCACCAGGTCAGCAGCGCGCCCACGGCTTCGGCCGGTTCCGGGCGGATGCCGTTGTTGTACGGCATCCAGATGGTGAGGAACACCATCGCGCCGGTCCAGACGGCCGCCGAACTGTTGCGCACCGACCGACCCAGCCGGGGGATCACCTCCCGGCTGATGAGCCACCAGCCGAGCAGACCGAGCAGCAGGCTCGGCAGACGCAGCCAGGGGGTGGCGACCGAGATGTGCGTCATCCACGACAGGACTTGGAAGTGCCAGCCGAACGGGTCCTGCGGGACGCCGAAGTACCGGAAGTAGTTGTCGGCGTAGCCGGCCTCGCTCGTGATCCGGGCGACGGTGATGTTGTAGCCGTCGTCGGAGGTGTTGCCGCCGATCAGCCACCACACGGCCAGGACGAGGAAGACGGCGACGTCGGGGCCTCGGATGGTGAACCATCCGGCGGGGAGGAACCGCTTGTGCCCGCGGCCGTCCCGTGCGTCGAGCACCCCGAGCGCCAGCAACGACAACAGTGTCGCGATGATGCCGACGATGATCGCCGCCAGCTTGAGCGGCGTGGGGGAGTTGATGAAGCGGGTGTCGACGGTCGCGTTCAACGACAGACCGTCGCGTGAGACGTCACGGGGCAGATCGGAGAACACTCCGAGGATCTGCGGCCGCATGTCCGGATCGTCGGTGCGGTAAGACGTGCTGTCGCCGGGCGCGACACCCTCGATCGATGCGGTGACGCCGTCGCCGTCGCCCGTCATCACGAAGCGGCAGCCGGGGTCGCTCTGCGCCGCGGCGCGGTCAGTCGAGAGCAGCACCACGTCGCGCACGATCATGCTGATCGACTTGTCGGTGGCGCGGACGAACAACCCGCGCGCGGTGGCCTGACGTCCCTGCCTGGGCACGGTCGACATCAGGACGCCGCCGTCGGCGGGCAGACTCCGGGCCAGTGAACACGGCACGGAGACGTCCATCGAGGTCGGGACGTACGAGACCATCGGCGCGGTGACGTTGGTGACCGCGTCGTTCTGCGGCCAGTGCAGCTCCGACGTCTTCTGATCGATCGGCAGGATGGGCGTCAGCGCCGCGAGCACGAAGCCGAGCAGACCGGCCACCGCGGCGACCAGCTTGGCGTTGCGGTAGTCGCGCGTCTTCAGCCGACGCAGGCGGCCGGTCGCTCCGGCCTCGGCGGTCTGCGGAGAATCGTTCACGGTCACCGTTTCTTCATTCCCGTCACGCTCGGTCATTTACTCGGCTCCACCCGGATCGACCCGGTTCGCGTCCAGCCCCAGGTGCGCACCGGATCGGTGACGATGGCGGCGGGGACCGCGCCCGGGCTGAGCGGGAACTCCTTCTCCAGCGAGCCCCAGTCCTGATGCCAGTCGTCGCGCAGATACGTCGGGACGGTGACTTGCGACGTGGCGCCCTCGGTGACGGCGAGCAGACCGCCCGAATTGGCGGCCATCCAGGTCTTCGACTGGGAGTTGGCCGTCACGTAGTCGGGCAGGATGCGCCAGTCGGGGACCTCGGCCACACCGTGCCGGATCGCCAGCGGTCGCTGGCACGGGAAGTGCGCGGCCACCGGGAAATCGATCAGCACCGGTGCGGTGGAGCCGACCAGCTCCTGCAGGGTCTGCAACTTGGGGGCGCGCGGCGGCGTGATGCCGATGAATTGCATCGGGCCCAGGTTGGTGTCGGCCAGCACCAGGCGCATCACCTCGGCCTGCGGCGGCACCTGCGTCATCGGAACGCGCAGGTTGCGCCACGGCCGGTTGGGAATCACCGGTCCGGGATCGATCGGAACGACCTCCGGGCCCACTTGCACGAACGAGCCGCCCGGGCCCTTCTTGCCGAACTGGACCACCAGCTTCTGTCCGAAGGTCGGCACGCCGTCGGCGTCGATGGTCGAGACCGCGCCCGCGGTGGCGAAGGCGATCAGCGGCGACGCGTCGCGCGCCGGGAGCTCGTACCAGCCGGTCGTCAGGTGTGCGTTGGCGTTGTACCCGTAGCTGCCCAGCACCGGGGTGGTCTTCGGATCGAGACCGAAGGGCAGCAGCGCCGTCGAGCCGTTCACCGTCTTCGGGCCGACGCCTCCGGTGGTGCCGGCGCCGAGACCGCCGATGATGGCGAAGGGCTTGGAGGTGGAACCGCCCACGTGCATCTGACCGGCGCGGGAACTGCGGGTGTCCGGAGAGAGGTCGTCGGGGATGCCGTCCGGGGTGAACCCGACCGGATCGGCGCCGGTGAGCGCGGCGGTCGGCGACGCGCCACCGGCCGGGGTCAGCATGTTCGCGTTGGGATCGGGTTCGGCGAGAACCTGATCGGCCATACCGCAGGTGTTCCCGGTCAGCGCGTCGACGTTGTTGGAGGCCACGGTCATCGCCGGGTGACGGATGACCACGGCGCGGCCGAAGGCCAGGATGGTGGCCACCACCATCAGGGAGGCGATCACCAGGAGCGGCGTGGACGCGAGGGCGATCCGGCGCTTGTCGGCGGGGCTGTCCGGGACGCCCTCGGCGTGATGGGCGAGCCCCTTGTTGGCGATGTAGTCGTTGCGCAGATGCAGCCAGAGGGTGACGGCGACGGCCACCACGGCCAGCGCGAGCAGGATGGTGGAGACCTCGAAACCGGCGGCCACCGGTGCGATGTTGAACCACGGGATGCCCAGGTTGTACGCGTACGGCCAGGCATTGGTGCCCGCGGCCGCCGCGGCGAGTGCGAACAGCAGTCCCGCGGTCAGCGCGGACAGATTCCGCAGCGAACGGGCGCCGCTCTGTGCGATCGCGATCGCCGCGAGCGCGGCGAGGGCCGATCCGAGACCGGTGAGCACGCCGAACTGGATCGTCCACTTGGTGGGCGTGCCGAACAGCAGCATCAGGGTGACGCCGAAAGCGCCGATCATCCGCCAAGCGGGCGAGGTGGCGACGCCCTTGATGCCGCCTCGGCGCAGGAGCACGGCGGCGACCAGGAACGCGGCGACGAATGTCAGCAGTACCGGGATCCGGCGGGCGAGCGCGCCGTCGGGGGTGCCGACGGACAGGAAGTAATAGCGCAGGAACTCCTGGTGCCACGGCACGATGGGGCCCGTCTGGTAACGGATCTTCATCGCCTCCAGCACGGTCATCAGCGTCTGGTCGCGGAACACGACGACGGCGACGACGGTCCCGGCGGCGGCGATGGGAGCCAAGAGTGCGAGCAGTCCCGATTCGCGCCGGCGGTCGATCAGAACGTGCAGCATCGGGCGTGCGGCGACGAGGAGGATCGCCACACCGACCACGCCCTGGGGCGCGAGTGCGAGGGTGAGTCCGGCAACGGTCGCGGCGAGTGCGGCGGGCAGGATCCGCCTGCGGGTGATGGCCGACTCGGTGGCCCACCAGGTGAGCAGCGAACCGAGGACGATGATCGCCTCGCCGCGCAGACCCGAGCAGAAGGGCAGCCAGAAGGCGAGGAAGACCGCGCCGACCGTCCACTCGGCCCATGCGTTCCTCGCGACGGCCTTGCCGAAGTGGGGGAGCACCACGCGCGAGAGGATCAGCCACGACGCGACGCCGGCGACGAGCTGCGGAATGTGCATCCACAGGATGGTCGGAGAGACCTTCGCCCACAGGGCGAGGAAACTGTAGTACCAGTCGAACGGTGCCTCGGCGATGCCGTAGAACCGGTAGTAGTTCGACATGTAGCCGGCCTCGCCCGCGGTGCGGCCCATGTTGAGGATGTAACCGTCGTCGGGAGCGCCGGCGCCGAGGAAGGTCCACAGCAGCAGCACGCCGCTGACGACCAGGTCGTAGACCTTGGGACGCAGTCGCGACAGCCGGGAGCCGCTTCGTGCGATGAGGGCGCCGGTGTGGCCGTGGATGCGGTCGAGGCACCAGAGTGCGAACAGTGCGACGAGAGTCGCGAGCACGGCGATCACCATCGCGGCGATCTTGGCCGCCGAGGCGTGGCTCTCGTAACGGTCGTCGATGACGATTCGGGAGCGGATTCCGTCACCTGCGGCCTTCACCTGCGCGGCGGTGAGCGAGGTGAACAGGCCGTCGATCTGCGGGCGCGTGTCGGGTTCGAGGATCTTCGCCGGACCGAGACCGACGAACTGCGCCCCCGTCGCGGTCGCGGAGGAGAAGATGTGCAGACGCTCGCATCGACCCGAGGCGATCTCGCCCCGATCGGCGACTGCGGCCAGATTGCTGCGGAACAGAACCGACACCGCGGAATCGGTAGCGGTGACCGTGAGGGCCTTGCTCGCGGCCTTCTGCGCGCCGGGCGGCATCGTCGACAGCACGGTGGTCTTGCCTGCGGGTAGCTGCGCGAGGACGCGGCAGTCGAGGGTGATGTCGACGTCCTGGGCGGTCTGCGCGATGAGCGGCGCGACGATAGACGGGTTGTCGGGATTCAGTGACTGTCCCTGCGGCCAAGAGATGGTGGCCGACGTGGTCGCCACGGGCAGAAGCGGAGTCACGATCGCAGCCACCACGGCGATGAGGCCCGCCACGATGGCGACCCATCGCGCGGTCGACGCCGTCAGCGGGCTCGAAGGACGGTCGGGCTCGGCGTCCGGCGGAGTGGGAGTCGGGTCTGGCACGCCCTATGACGTTAGTCGACCGGGCTCGGAACGGCCCAAACGTGCCGCGGGGCGTCACATCCGCCCGTTATCCGCCCTTTGTCCCGTGCGGTGGTGGCCTGTTCCTCGTCACCTCTCTTCTCGGCGCCTCTGTTCTCGGCGCCTCTGGTCTCGTCAGGATCCCGCGTATCCGGCTCCGGGTGTCAGTAGCGGATCGGCGCGGGACTCCACAGTCCGCTCCGTACCTTCTCGCTGTAGTCGATCTGGGCGGGCACCGCGGCGTCGTACGGCGTATAGCGTTCGAGAGCTCCCCAGTCGCGGCCGATGTCGTCGCTCAGGTAGGTCGCGACGGTGTCGGCGCGCTGCGACACCTCCAGCCAGCCGAGCGGTCCGCCGCCCAGGGCTCCCTGCCATGCGCTCACCGCGGCCAGGTCGGCGCCGGGACGGACCCGCCACTTGGGGATCTCGGCGACGCCCGCGTGGAAGTCGAACGGGCGCTGGCACGGCACCACCAGACCCGAGGTCCAGTCGACGTGCGTGGGGTCGGAGCTGCCGACGGTCTGCTGCAGCGTCGTCATCTCCGGCAGTCGCGGCGGAGTGACCACGATGAAATGGTCCTTCGCGAGGTCGTTGTCGGTGGCGACGATGCGGACCGCGGTCAGATCGTCGGGCAGCGACGCGGTGTCGATCCGCACGTTCCGCCACGAGGGCCGCGGTCCGGGGTCGATGAGGCCGATCGAGCCCGTCGACTCGATCGCATCGTCCTTGATCCCCGGCGTCAGGCGGGCGTCGGTGTACTCCAGCCGCAGATTCCGCGACGGGAACACGCCCGCGGCAGACAGGGTGATCAGCGGGCGGCTCTTGTAGTCGGCGGGCAGCCGGTACCAGCCCGAGGTCAGCGACGACGGCGTCTGCTCGTCGGCGTCGTAGCTGCCCATCACCGGCGTGCGGGCGGGGTCGAGCTCGAACGGGAGCTGGGCGTGGCTGCCGTTGACGCCCGCGGTCTCGGTGGTGCCGCCGCCGGTGCCCCCGCTGTTCGCGATGAGCAGATCGGGGTCGTAGGCGGCGTCCCGGGCCAGAACTCCGAGCGAACCCGAAGAGGCCTTCATCTCCACCTCGTCGGGGATGCCGTCCGGCGTGAAACCGGTGGTCGGACCGTTGTCGGAATCGGAGTGCGTCGGCGATCCGGCGAGCGGGTCGGCCAGTGAGGCGTCGACCGGTGTGAGCTGGAAGCGACTCGGATCGGTCTCCACCAGGACTTTGTCGGCCATCGCACACGGACGGCCGGCGAGGGCGGCGAAATTCGATCGCGGCACCGAGAAGGAGTCGCTCTGACGGACTCCCGCCATCGCGGCGGTCGCGATGAGGAAGACCACCAGGACGCCCGCGACGATCCCGAGCGGGGCGGCGGCGATCATGTGGGTCGCGGCGCCGGCCGAGCGGCGCAGCCGTGACGGATGAGCGGGCGGAGCCGGGTGCGGATCGGTGCCGGTGAACGGTTCGCGGAAGTGGAACCACAACGCCAGGCAGAGCAGCGCCAGAGCCGCGTAGAGCAGGATGTCGCCGAGCGGGACGCCGGCGACCATGACCTGCGAGACGCCCCACGGCATACCCCACGCCGAGGCGTAGTAGTACGAGTTCGGTGCAGTCATCGCGAGCGCGGCGACGAACAGGACCAGCGCACCGAAGATCGTCCGATTGCGGCGCGAATGGGTGGCTTGACTGCTCGCGGCGATGGTGGCGAGGGCGGCCAGTGCGGCAGCCAGTCCGGCGAACACGCCGAAGTGATGCGTCCACTTGGTAGGCGTGAACATGAGGAACAGCAGCGAACCGAAGGTGATGCCGACGATGCGCCGCGCGGGTCCGAGCGCGGTTCCGGGAATGCGTGACTTGCGGATGAGGACCGCTCCGGCGACCGTCATGCCGAGCACCATCGCCAGAACCGCGAAGCGCCGGGCGATGCCGCCGTCGGCGGAGAACGCGAACAGCGACGAGTAGCGATCGATCTCGTTGTACCAGTTCAGCGACGGTCCGAGCGCGGTCTTCATCTTCGACGCCTCGCTGAACGCGCGCAGCGTGAGATTGGAGAAGACCACGAAGATCACGAAGGTGCCCGCGGCGGCGATCGGCGCGAGCAGTGCGGCGTAGGCCTGGAACCGGCCGCGGCCGGTGAGCGCGGCGACCTCGATCGCGCGGCGGCGCAGGGCCAGGAACATCGGGCGCGCACCTGCGACGAGGGCCGCGATCGCGAGCACGCCGGTGGGCCCGGCCGCGATGCTGAACGCGCCGGCCGCGCAGGCCACCGCGGCGGGGAGCAGCCTCCCGGTGGCGATGGCGCGTTCCACCGAACACCAGGTCAGCAGGGCGCCGAGGCAGATGATGGGCTCGGGTCGCAGGCCGTTGTTGAACGGGAACCAGGCGACCAGGAAGACCGCGGCGGCGGTCCACGGCACGGCGGGGCGGATGCGTGCCGCGCGTCCCAACCGCGGTATCACCTCGTGACTGATGATGAGCCAGCTGACGATCCCGCAGGCGAGGGCGGGCAGCCGCATCCAGGGGCTCGCGACGCTCACGTGGCTGAGGAGACCGAAGACCTCGTAGTACCAGCCGAACGGTGATTCGGGCGCGCCGAACCACCGGAAGTAGTTGGCGGTGTAGTCGCTGTTCTGGGCCACCCTCGACATCGTCATGAGGTAGCCGTCGTCGGAGGTGTTGGGCCCGATCATGTGCCAGACGGCCAGCAGCCCGATGACGGTGTAGTCGCGAGGGTTCAGCCGCCACCAGCGTGCCGGGAAGATCCGGCGGTGCCCGCGGCGGTCGGTGGCGTCGAGCCGGGCCAGCGCGGCCAGCGAGATGAGCGTGCAGAGCACTCCGACGACGATGGCGATCCACTTGGTGATCGTCGGCGCCGTGCTGTAGCGGGAATCGATCACCATGTGGGCATCGAGACCGTCGAGCGTCGACGCCGGGCCGGTGAGCTGGGTGAACAGCCCGGTGACCTGCGGACGCTGGTCGCCGCCGGGGATGTTGCCGGATCCGGTCGCGGCCTCGAGGGGCTCGCCGGATGCGGTGCGCAGGCCGGTGAAGGCCGCGCTGACCTCGTCGGAGGTGGCGCGGACCCGGATCTGTTCGCATGCACTGGAGCGCACCTGCGACAACGGTGCCGACAGAATCGGGATGTTCCGGGTGACGACCTCCACGCTGGGGTTCTCCGAGCCGGTGACCCGCACGAACAGTCCGCGGTCGGTGGCCTTCGGCGCAGAGGGCGAGGTCGTCGAGAACAGCACCGTCTTTCCGGCGGGCAGGGAGCCGACCGCGGAGCACGGAATGTCGACGCTCAGGTTGATCGGTGCGTAGGAGAACAGCGGTGCCGAGACCGATTCCACGACGCCGTGCTGCGGCCAGCTCACTTCCGCGACAGTCTGCTTCACCGGGAGCAGCGGGGTGGCCAGAGCCAGGAGGACGCCCAGTGCGCCGGTGACGATCGCGGTTATCTGGGCGCGTCGGACGGTGAAAGCTGGCACAGGTCGTCATCCTAGCCCGGCGGTTCGCGGTGCCCGCCGCCCCGCCGCCGCGCGCACCGCCGGCCCGATCCGGGCCGGCGGCCGTTCCTCACGCGAACGGTGAATCCGCCAGCGGGGTCAGCGGAGTCACGTCGCGCTCGGCGAGATAGTCCGGCCGCGGTGCGGTGCCCCCGTACGGTTCGCGGGGCGCGTTCTCGACACTGTTGAACACGAGGAACACATTCGCCCGCGGGTAGGGCGAGATGTTGTTACCGGAGGCGTGCATCGAGTTCGAGTCGAAGAAGAGGCCGGCGCCGGCGGCGCCGGTGAACTGCTCGATGCCGTGTTCGTATCCGAGCTCGGTGATGGCGCTCGGCGAGGGGACGCCGACGCGCTGGTCCTGCAGGGACTCGTGGAAATGGCCGTCGGGCGTCTCGCCGATGCAGGGCACGAACGTCCGGTGGGCGCCGGGCATGAGCATCAGGCCGCCGTTGAACGGGAAGTTGTCGGTGAGCGCGATCGACAGGCTCACGGTGCGCGGCGCCGGCAGGCCGTCTTCGGCGTGCCAGGTCTCGAAGTCGGAGTGCCAGTAGAACCCCGTGCCTGCCATGCCCGGCATCGCGTTGATCCGCGACTGGTGGATGTAGACCTCCGAACCCAGGATCTGGCGGGCGCGGTCGAGGATCCGGGGTGTGCGGGCCAGGGCCTCGAAGACCGGGCTGACCCGGTGGACGCGGAAGATCGACCGGATGGCCCCGGACTCCCGTTCACGGATCAGCAGTCCGCTGTCGGCGAGGTCGGCGTCGTCGGTCATCCGGTCGAACTCCGACCAGCACTCCTGCACCTGAGCCGGGGTCAACAGACCGTCTTCGATGTGGAACCCCTTGCGCTCGTACTCGGCGAGCGCCGTCGCCGGGAAGGGGCCGGGGGTGGCGCCCCAGACCGTCGGATCGGGCCGGGGAATGGTGTTGATGTCGTGGGTGGCACTGGCGTCGAGCCGCGAGGGGTAGCGGTCGTCGACGGCCTCGTGGGTGCTCCGCGCGGTAGTCAAGGAATCCTCCCTCCAATAGCGGCGGGCCGGACCGGCCCGCGTGTGATGGACCTCCTCCACCGTTACCAGAGTCGGGCGGCCGGTGGGTGAGGCAGTATCGGGAGAGCATCACATCGCCGAGATGCGAAAGGACCGACGATTGATCGCCTACCAGCACCGGGTTCGGTATCACGAGACCGATACGCAGACATTTCTCTTCAATGCGCGGTACATGGAACTCGCCGATGTGGCGATGACCGAGTGGTTCCGCGCGATCGGCCACCCGTATCCCGGACTGCTGGACGACGGCCTCGACCCATCCGTGGTGAAAGCCGAGATCACCTTCTCCCGGCCCGCGAAGTTCGACGACGTGATCGACGTGGACGTGACATGCCTGTCAGTGGGCCGGTCGAGTTTCTCCCTGCGGTTCGCGATGAGCAGGGGCGGGGAGCCGGTCAGCGAGGTGCGGCTGGTGTACGTGAACGTCGACACCGCGACGGAGCGGTCCCGCCCGCTGCCGGAGTCGGTCGCGCAGACGCTGCGCGGTCTGGTGGAGCCGTCGCCCACGGCGGCGCACGGCGGTGCCGAGTAGAGTCCCAACCATGTCTGATGCCCCCGAGACTCCGCCGATTCTGCTGCTCAACGGCCCGAACCTGAACATGCTCGGGGTGCGTCAGCCAGAGGTCTACGGCGCGGACACCCTCGAAGACGTCGTCGAGTCGACCCGCCGGACCGCGGCCGAGTTCGGCCTGACGGTCCGGGCGCTGCAGACCAACCACGAGGGCGAGATGATCGACGCCGTCCACGCCGCCCGCGGCGAGATCGGCGGCATCGTCATCAACCCCGGCGGATGGACGCACACCTCAGTCGCGCTGGCCGACGCCCTCGTGGTGCCCGAGGTGCCGGTGGTGGAAGTGCACATCAGCAACGTGCACGCCCGCGAACCGTTCCGCCAGCACTCGTACATCTCGCCGATCGCCGCGGGGGTGATCGTGGGCTGCGGAACCGCCGGATACGAGTTCGCGGTGCGCCGAATCGCCGCTCTCATGGGGCTCTGACCTGCTCGTTCACCGCTTATCGGTTCCGATGCCGTAGGATGGAAGAGTCGGAGCGTGCTACTGCGCACGCTCGTTCATTCGGCGCAAATGCGCCGTGCGTCGTAGAACGCCTCCACGCAGACCCCGGATCCAACGCGGGTGCGTCGAACTTTCATACGGCGAACCGACACGCGCCCGCGGCGCGTGTTCGCCACCTGAATCCGCTCTGCGGCGCCTATGTGCCGTACGCGGATGCCCGCATGTAAAGGCTCCCACCCCCATGACCACATTCGCCGATCTCGGTGTGCCCGCCCCCATCGCCGACGCGCTCGCCGCCGAAGGCAAGGCCGAGGCGTTCCCCATCCAGGAGCGCACGCTCCCCGACACTCTCGCCGGCCGCGACGTCCTCGGCCGCGGCAAGACCGGCTCCGGTAAGACTCTCGCCTTCTCCGTGCCGCTGGTGACCCGCCTGGCCGGAGCCGGCGTGCGCCGCAAGCCCGGCCGCCCGACCGGACTGGTGCTGTCGCCGACCCGCGAACTCGCCACACAGATCGCCACCGCGATGGAGCCGCTGGCCTCGGCCGTGGGCCTGCGCGTCACCACCGTGTTCGGCGGTGTGAAGCAGACCCGCCAGGAGTCGGCGATGCGCGCGGGCGCCGACATCGTCGTCGCCTGCCCCGGACGTCTCGAGGACCTGATGCGACAGCGCATCGTCAGTCTCGACGACGTCCAGATCACGGTGCTCGACGAGGCCGATCACATGGCCGACCTCGGCTTCCTTCCGGTGGTGACCCGCATCCTGGCCGCCACCCCCGCGGGCGGCCAGCGGATGCTGTTCTCCGCGACGCTCGACAACGGCGTCGACAAGCTGGTGAAGCGATTCCTCTCCACGCCGGTGACGCATTCGCTGGAGGACGCGACCTCGCCGGTGGCGCAGATGACCCATCACGTGTTCCGCGTCGGCTCGGCCGCCGACAAGACCGAGTTGGTTCGCGAGCTCGCCTCCGGTACCGGACGGCGCATCCTGTTCACCCGCACCAAGCACCAGGCCAAGAAGCTGGCCAAGAAGCTGACCGCCGAAGGCGTGCCCGCCGTCGATCTGCACGGCAACCTGTCGCAGGCGCAGCGCGACCGCAACCTCGCCTCGTTCGCCGCACCGGACGGCTCCAAGGTCCTCGTCGCGACCGATGTCGCGGCGCGCGGCGTTCACGTCGACGGTGTGGAACTCGTCGTCCACGTGGATCCGCCGGCCGAGCACAAGGCGTACCTGCACCGTTCGGGCCGCACCGCGCGTGCGGGCTCGGCGGGCGACGTGGTCACCATCTGCCTGCCCGAGCAGTGGGGCGATCTCCGCAAGCTGCTGCAGAAGGCCGCGATCAAGGTTCCCGGCCAGCAGGTGACGGCGAAGTCGGATGTCGTCGACGAACTCGTGGGTGAGCGTGCGCCGTACCGCGAGGCGCCGCCGGTGGCGCCGCAGCAGTCGCAGCGGCAGGGCGGCGGCCAGGGGCGTCGCCGGTCGGGTCAGGGCTCCGGTTCCGCATCCGGCGGCGGTGCTCGTCGCGGCGGTTCGGGACGGGGTGCTTCGGGGCGGGGTGCTTCGGCTCGCGGCGGTTCGGGACGTCCGCGTTCCGGCAGCGCGGGCCACGGCGAGACGCAGCCGTCGCGTCCGGCCGCCAAGGCGGTCCACACGTCCTCGACGCCCAAGTCCGATGCGGGTTCGGCGGCCCCGCGCCGTCGTCGCCGCGCCAGTCGCCCGGCGGGTGCCCCGCGCGGCTGACGGTTCGCTTCGGGCCCGGCCGAGGCTATCGGCTCAGGGCCTGATCGACGAAGGTCGCGACCCGGCCGCACAGCATCGGGCCGTGGCCGGGCATCACGATCACCGCGTCGAGGTCGCGCAGCGCCGCGACGGATTCCTCGTTCGCGGGGACGTCGTGGGTGAAGACGTGGTCGAGGCACTGCGGTCCGCGGCGTTTGGTGGTGGGGTGAGCGCTGATCAGCGCGTCGCCCGAGATCAGCACCTCGCCGTCGCCCGCGAGGAAGGCGCTGTGCCCGCGGGTGTGCCCGTGGGTCGGCACCGCGGTCGGCGAGCCCGGCAGCAGCGAGAGGTCGCCGAGCGGCTGAGCGTCGCCGATGCCGGACTTGTCGAGGGCGCCCAGGCGCACCACGCCCTGCAGCCAGCCGAGGACCCGCGGACGATAGGCGATCGGAGCGATGGTCGACGCGTCCGCCTGCTCGAGGAACTCACGACGCGCATGCGGCACCTCCGCAGGGTCGGCGTAGACCGGGAACGATCGCGTCCGGCCGATCCGCGCCAGCCCGCCCAGATGATCGATGTGCGCGTGGGTCAGCAGGGCCGCATGAACCTCCGACAGGTCGCTGCCCACCCGACGCAGCGACTCGGCCACCGCGTCGGCGTGACCGGGATACCCGCCGTCCACCAGCGTGACGCCCTCATCGGACTGAAGGATCACCCAGTTCACATACTTCGTGTGCACCAGGTGCGTCTTGGCCGAACCGTGGTCGATGGTGGTGATGTCGAGGTCTGCCATGCGATCAGCTCTTCTTCACGACGAGAACGAACGGCCCGATCTCCGTCACGGTGAACGCCGGATCGTCGAAGGCCGCGGGGTTGAAGGTGACGGTATACCGCTTGACGTTCGGATCGTTGGGATAGACGTCCTCTGCGAGTCGCAGCGTGTAGCCGTCCGGGCTGTAGCGGAACAGGAAGACGTTCGGCGGCCGCCACGGGCTGGTGCGGAGGTTGTCCTTCATCTCCTGCGGCGTCGACGCCTGTGACCACTTCTCGATCGTCGCCGCACGCTCGGTGAACTCCGCCAGCGGGTTCGCGTAATGCGAGGTCAACCCCTGGAATCCCCAGTACGGGTAGAGCGAGAGGAAACCGAAGTCGGCCGTCAGCACCACGTTGTCGGTGGCCGGCCGGCCCGTCTGGGCACGGATGGTCTCGTCGATCTTCGGGTAGTACGACTCGGCGCCGGGAGCGTGCTGATCGGCGCGTACGCCGCGGCCGTCGGTGTCGGTGTACGCGGTGGTGATCTCCACCGACAGCACCGACGGGATCTGCTGGGCGACGGCCAGCGCGGCGGCCGCTGCCACCACTCCGATCACGGTCCGGATGTCGCCGAATCGGGCGATCGCCGCCCGGCTGAGCCACACCACGCCGAACGCGCCGGCCGCGGCGAGGACGGCGGTGCTGACCGGCTCGAGGCGGAACGACAGCAGGGTGGTTCCCTTGGCCGTGAGGGCCAGCGACAGCAGCGTCAGTCCGACGACGCCGACGAGAGTGCACGCCATGCTCATCGCGATGGTGCGCCGGCGGCACTGCATCAGGATCCAGACGAAGCCGATCAGGCACAGCAGGCCGAGCAGGCTCACATGGAACATGGGCAGCGCGAGAATCGAACCGGACTCCGGCAGGTAGTGCTCGGCGCTGCCGCTCACCGCGACGTCGGTCCTGAACCGCTCGACGAGGTACGGCCCCCACACAATGAGCGCGATGGCGCCGGCGAGCACCCCCATCACGACGAGCCGGATGAGAACCGCGACTATGCGGGGCCGTCGCTCCGCGGAGATCGTCTCGCGCGGCACCGTCTTGTTGCGCGGCAGCAGCCAGGCCTGCACCAGATAGACCAGCGCCATCAGCACCGCGGTGCCGGCGAAGAGCGCAGTGAACAGGGTGTACACGGTGGCGGAGAGGCCGATGAAGACGCCGCCCGCGATCACCGCGAGCCAACTCGTCTGCGACAGCGGCGTGGGACCGCCGGCCAGTCTCGACCGGCCTCGAAGCGCGTACGCGCACACCACGAGCATCGGGATGCCGACCAGGATGAGGGTGGCGGAATAGGGTTCGGGCGACGCGAACTGCAGGGTCACCAGGGTCACGGCGATCGAGACGGCGGTCCCGGCCGTCACCCCGACCATCCGGTTCCACAGGGCCGCACCGAGTGCGGCGGCCACCGCGACCGACAGGATGGCCCACGGCTTGTAGGCCTCCCAGCCGGCCAACCCCAGGGTGTTCGCGTACCGGCCGCCGAGCCAGAACCAGGTCGCCGGATAGTACGGCGGCAGATCCGCGTAGGTCATGTCCGCCAGATGCGGGCTCGACGTCAGGCGCGTCAGATACTCGGTGCGGAACTGCTGATCGACGGACAGGCCGAAGAGATACAGCTTGGTGGCGCCGAGCGGCATGCCCAGCGTCACCGTCACCAGCCCGGCGGAGGCGAACGCCGACAACAGCGAGGCCAGGATCCGCGAGCCGTAGCGCGACCACACCACGGCGACCACGGCGAGCAGCAGACAGGCCGTCTGCCCGAGCGTGGTCAGCGCCCGCGTGACATTGGAGGTGTTGAACGCAGGCCAGCCGACTGCGCCGATGATCTTGAGCCCGGCGAAGGCGATGACCGCCGCACCGAGGACCGCGCCGCCGAGTTCGACGACGTCACGGGTACGACCGGAGAGCCGGGGCCGGTCGGCAGCGGAGGTCTCCACCGGCCGTCAGATGGGGAGCTTGCGGAACACCGGGCGCGGGATGTGCCGCAACACCATCATGATGAAGCGGAACGGGCCGGGCACCCAGATGACGTCCTTGCCCTTGTCGACCGCGGCGACGGCCATCCGTGCCACGTCTTCCTTGTTCACCGTCAGCGGGGCCTCGGCGACGTGCGCGGACAGGCGGGTACGGACCTGGCCTGGGCGGATGACCAGCACCCGGATGCCCTCGGGACGCAGCGCGTCGCCCAGCCCGAGGTAGAAGCCGTCGAGGCCGGCCTTGGTGGAGCCGTAGACGAAGTTGGAGCGGCGGACGCGCTCGCCGGCCACCGAACTCATCGCGATGATCTGACCGTGGCCCTGCTCGCGCATCTTCTCGCCCAGCAGGACGCCCACCGAGACGGCGGCCGTGTAGTTGATCTCGGCCTCGAGGACCGCGAGCTTCTGGTCCTGCCAGGCCTGCTCGTCGTCGCCCTGGATTCCGAACGCGACGATGGCGACGTCGATGTCGCCGCCCTCGAAGGCCTTGTCGATCACCTCGCGGTGGGTGTCGGTGGCGAGCGCGTCGAAGTCGATCTGCTCCACCGACGACGCGCC
Source organism: Gordonia sihwensis NBRC 108236 (assembly GCF_000333035.1). Classification (GTDB taxonomy): domain Bacteria; phylum Actinomycetota; class Actinomycetes; order Mycobacteriales; family Mycobacteriaceae; genus Gordonia; species Gordonia sihwensis. The sequence continues at coordinate 46,577 of NZ_BANU01000020.1, read as the reverse complement.
GGCGGCGGTCATCTGCTCGGCCGCCGCGGCGGCCGCCGGGTCGTTCGGGACGGTGGCGAGCACCACGCGCATCGGACCCCGGGTGAGGAACTCCGAAGCGATGGCCAGACCGATCTCGGAGCTGCCGCCGAGGATCAGGATGGACTGCGGAACGCCGACGGCGTTGAACATGGGTGTCTGCTTTCTCACGTGCGGTCGGTGTAGGGCTCGTCGAGCCGGTTCGGACTCAGCCGGCTCGGGTCAGACCAGTTCCAGTCTGCGGCCCATGTCGGACATGAAGACGTGGTTCGGGTCGACGCGGCGCCGGGTGGCGATCCACTTGTCGATCTCGGGGTACATGGCGTGGAAGGTCTCCGCGCTCGTCCGCGAGTCCTTCGCGGTGTACAGGCGTCCGCCGATGGACATCACGCGACGGTCGAGTTCGGTGACGAACTCGTGCAGGCCGCGCTTGATCGGGAAGTCGACGCAGATGTTCCAGCCCGGCATCGGGAAGCTCAGCGGCGCTTGGTTGCCCTCGCCGAACAGCTTGAAGACGTTGAGGAAGCTGACATGGCCAGACGCCTGGATGTCGTAGATGATGCCCTTGAACTCCTCGACGGCCTCGGGCGGAACGATGAACTGGTACTGCAGGAAACCCTTCGATCCGTACGCGCGGTTCCAGTTCCCGAACAGGTCGAGCGGGTGGTAGAACTGCGTCAGATTCTGGATCTTGCCCTGGTAGTTGCCGCCCATCCGGTAGTAGGCCTCGCCGACCAGTGAGAAGTTCAGCTTGTTGGCCAGCCCGTTCGGGAAGATGTCCGGGAAGTTCACCAGCGTGGGCGCGTCGAACTTCAGCGGGTCCTTCGCGAGCTTGTCGGGCAACTGGTCGAGCCGCGCGAGGCTCCCGCGCGAGAAGGTGCCTCGGCCCAGACGCGGAGGCTTGCTGATCGCGTCGAACCAGCCCGAGGAGTACGTGTAGTTCTCCTCCGACCCGTCCATGTGCAGGGCGATGGTCTCGTCGAGGCTGTTGGTGACGCTGCCGTCGGCGATGAAGTACGCGGTCTCGGTGCGCGTCATCTGGATCTTGGCGCGCAGGATGATGCCGGTGAGGCCGATGCCGCCGATCGTCGCCCAGAAGATGGAGGCGTCGGGGTCGTCGGAGGTGCCGCCCGGGGTCAGCGTCAGGATCTCGCCCGACGCGGTGAGCAGCGAGATCTCGACCACGTGGTTGCCGAAGCTGCCGGCGCTGTGGTGGTTCTTGCCGTGGATGTCGCAGCCGATGGCGCCGCCGATCGTCACCTGGCGCGTGCCCGGCAGCACCGGAACCCACAGGCCGTGGGGCAGCGCGATGCGCATGAGGGTGTCCAGGTCGACGCCGGCGTCGAGATCGATGATCCCGGTCTCGTCGTCGATCTCGTGGATCCTGGTCAGCTGGGTCATGTCGATCGTCAGACCGCCCGAGTTCTGGGCGTTCTCGCCGTACGACCGGCCGAGGCCGCGGGCGATGACGCCGCGGCGAAGGTAGCTGGGCTTGTCTGCGTTGTCGTCGGCCACGCGTGCCACCGCTTCGGCGATGAGCTCCGGGTACGGAGTCGACAGGACATGGCCTTCTGTCGGCATGGTCCGGCCCCACCCCATGAGCTTGCGGGTCTCGATCGGGAGTACAGCTGTGTTCGTCATCGGAGTAGAGACTACTCGTCGGTCAGCTGGTCCGGGATCCTTGAGTCGGCGCTGTGTCGGGCGGCACTGCGTATCGAGGTCGGGCTGTGGCCGCCGCGGACTGTGGTGATCGCCGGCGTCGACTACATTCTGTTCTCGAGACGTGTGACAGGAACCAGGGAGGTGGCGGGCATGATCGTCGTCGGATACTCGTCCGGCTCGTTCGGGCGAACCTGCCTGGAGCACGGCATCGATGAGGCGCGCCGCCGCGGGACCGATCTCCTGGTGATCAACGCGGTCTCCGAGGCACGCGGCCAGCGTTACGCCGAGGCCGACGAGATCGTGCAGATTCAGGAGCGGCTGTCGTCGTCGGGGGTGAAGTTCCGTATCACGCAGCCGATCGGCACCACCCCGGCCGAGGAACTCCTCAACGCGATGGACGATCCCGAGGCGGAACTGCTCATCATCGGCATGCGGCGACGCACCCAGGTCGGCAAGCTGCTGCTGGGCAGTACCTCGCAATACCTGCTCGTCGAATGCCGCAAGCCCGTCCTCGTGGTGAAACCCGAACCCTGAGCCGCGCGCCTCCGCGCCGTTCGACGACAGAACCCCCGTCCGGGACGGGGGTTCTGTCGTCGAATGGAGTGTCTACTGTGCGCCGGGCGTCAGCGCAGAATCCGCGCGACGAACGGCGTCGAGTCCTTCATCGAGGCCAGGACGGTGCCCGAGTGATCCTGGGTCGGGTAGACGTGCAGTTCCACGGGCTGCCCGGCCGAGACCATCTGCGCGTACAGCGACAGCGCCGACGGAGCCGGGACGTCCATGTCCTTGAGCCCCTGGCCGAGGAAGATCGGACGGTCGTAGCCGCGATACGGGGTGCTCATGTAGTCCACCAGCGCGCCCTGCACGCCGGGGATGGAGGTGACGGGCTTGCGGAACCAGTCGCGGATCTTCGCTCCCTCGACCACCGAACGCATCTCCGGGTAGCAGCGGGTGCGTGCCTCGTTCACCACTCGACGCCCCTCGGGAGTGAGGATCGACAGCGGCTTGAGGTCGGGCCGGGCGTCGGAGAAACCGGCCCAGATGTAGGCGGCGTAGACGTTCAGACCGGTGGGCAACGCGACCGGAGGGAAGCCGGGACCGGCCTGCCAGACGATGTGCTCGATGTTGGCGGGGGTGCCGGTGGCGACCACGCCGCGGTAGTCCAGGCCCGATCCGCGCGAGTACTCGGTCGCACGGCGGGCGCCGTTGAGCGCCGCGCTCGCGCCCTGCGACTGTCCGACGATCGCCCACGTCTTCGACAGCGGCAGGCCGGAGTGCGATGCGGCCTTCACCGAGTCGACGATCGAGTGGGCCTGCACCTTGCTGCTCAGGTAGTTCATCAGGCCCGGAGTGCCGAGGCCCGCGTAGTCGGTCGCGACGATCGCGTAGCCCTGGTTCAGCCAGTGGTTCAGGTACTCCTGGTCGCGATCGCTTCGCGGCTGGGCCGACGGGGTGCAGTCGTCGCCGAGCCCGGTGGTCCCGTGCGCCCAGGCGATCACCTTGTAGCCGCCCTTCGGTGCCGGGCGCTTCGGGAGGAAGACGGCGCCGGTGCTGACCGCGGGGGCACCGTGGACGTCGGTGGTCGCGTAGAGGATGCGATAGGCGCTCGACGCGCCGGTCAGGTCGACCGACCCGGCGAGCGGCGTCTTCTGGATCAGTGTGCCGGGTGCGCCGATCGGGCCGTTGTAGCCCCGGGCGTCGAGACCCGACCAGACCGGTGCGCCGGTGGCGGCGTCGTCGGCGCGAGCGGCCGGAGCGGTGGCGAAGAGGCCGGCGGCCGCAGTCGCCGCCACGGTGAGGGCGACCACCGATCGCTTGAAACGGAGGAGGGAGGGACTGCTCATAGTGGACGACCCTAAGCCAACCGCCTCACAATCCGGTAGCCGGACGGCTCGATTGCGGGACCGCGTTCTCAGCTTTCGCTCATATCGACCTCGGTCGGCCACGGGCTAGGCTGGCACGGTGTCAGATACGTCGCCCGTGAACGAGGATCCTGCGAAGCCCGGACATCATCCGGAGCACGAGGACTTCCACACCCGTCACGCACCGATGCCGATCGAGCTGCCGCTCGACGACGAAGAGGCGTCGACCGATGTCGACATCAAGACCCAGATCATCCGGTTCATCGCGACTGGAGCGCTCTCGGCGGTCTTCGACTTCAGCCTCACCTTCCTGCTCCAGGAGGTATTCGGTGCGCCGTTCTGGCTGGCCAAAGCGGCGGGCTTCATTCTCGGCACCACGATCGCCTATCTGATCAACCGCCGGTGGACCTTCCGAGCCGAGCCGAGCACCGCGCGGTTCATCGCCGTCGTCCTGCTCTACGCGGTGACCTTCTTCGTCAACATCGGTCTCTACAACTGGCTGATGCACGCCTGGGGGACGGGCTTCCTCCTCATCGTCCTGGCTTTCTGCATCGCGCAAGGTGTCGCGACCGTCATCAACTTCGTCGTCCAGCGTGCGGTGATCTTCAAGATCCGCTGACGTCCGAGAAGTGTTATGCCGTATTCCGTTACCCGAATCGGGTAACGGAATACGGCATGAGAGTTGAGACGATCAGGCGAACTGGACGGTCGCGGTGCAGCGGCCGAAGACGCGCTTCCCGTTGACGCTGGCGCCGAAGACGATCAGGGCGCGACGGGTCTCGGGGTCGAGCGACTTGACCTTCGCGGTGTATTCGACGACCGCCGGCTCGTGAGCCGGGACGTAGACCGGGCTGGTGAACCGTGCGCTCATGTCGCGGAAGGCCGCGGGGTCGCCCACCTGCGAGGTGAGGTAACCGGCGGCGGTTCCGAGGGTCAGCATCGCCTGCGCGACCACGGTGTCGAGCCCGGCGGCCTGCGCCACCTTCGCGCTGTGATGGATCGGGTTCGGATCGCCGGATACGCCGATGTAGTTGATGACGTCGCCGCGGGTGAAGCGCTGCGCGCGGACCGGCAGGTCCATGCCCTCGGTCAGCGAGTCGAACGGAATCGTCGTCCAACGCACATCCGACTCGGGCGGGATCGCCGCCGGTTCGGCCGGGCTGAGCGGCTGCACGTGCCGGTCGCCACCGGTGAACATGATGCCGTCGACGATCTCCTCGAAGTCGTCGGGAAGACGGTCGGCGTCCTCGCCGGGACCGGCCAGCGACGTCCACGACTCCTGCAGCACGCCCTTGTCGATGTCTCGGACCAGGGTCTTGACAGTGAACAGGTCGGCTCCCGCCACGGTGCGGTACGACTCGAGGGAGACGTCGCAGTAGAGCCGGTCGCCGGCCTCGATCGGCCGGTGGAAGGCGAACCGCTGGTCGATCTGCAGGACGCCCGACTTCAGCAGGTCGCCGGGGACGGCCTTCTCCAGGAGCTGGGCCTGCGCCTTGGCACCCATGATGGCGACGATCGTCAGGGGTGCGACGAGCGCGGCGTGCCCGCCTTCGCGGGCCTTGGCGTCGTCCCAGTGAAGCGGGTTGTCGTCGTGCAGGGCGCGGGCGAATTCGCGGATCTTCTCGCGACCCACCTCGTAGTAGTCGGCTGTCGTGAAGACCTTTCCGATCGCCTGATCGATGGCCTCAGCGCGAGTCAGTTCACGGCTGGTCATTCGAATAAGGTACCTGACGTGCGAGGGAGCAGAAAAATGCCGGGTTCGGGGCCGGCCGGCGCCCGGTGGGGCCGTCGCACGACTGCGATCACCCGTTGACTTTCGCGATCACCGACTCGCCGAAGCGCTCCAGATTCGCGATCTTGGTCTCCAGCGGCTCGGTGTCGCGGCCCATGATGTAGGGCAGCCGGAACCCGACGATCACGTCCGTGACGCCCTTGTCCTCGAGGCGGCGGCACCCGTCGACGGTGTACGCATCCAGGGAGATCACGTGGATCTCGAACGGATCGTTCTCCTTGCCCTCGGCCTTGCGGATCGCGCCGAGCTTGTCGATCAGAGCGTCGAGTTCCTCGGGGGCGCCGCCGCCGTGCATCCAGCCGTCGCCGCGGATCACGGCTCGCTTCAGCGCGGCGTCGGCGTGGCCGCCGACCAGGAGCGGAATCGGCTCGGAGGGTGTCGGACTCATCTTGATCTCGGGAATGTCGTAGAACTCACCGTGGAACTCGAAGTACCCGGGCGTCGTCAGGCCTCGGATGATGTCCATGCATTCGTCCATGCGCTTGCCGCGGCGGGCGTAGTCGACGCCCATCAGGTCGTAGTCCTCGCGCCAGGGGCTGGTTCCGACGCCCAGGGCGAGCCGGTTGCCGGTCAGGCAGGCCACCGACGCGGCCTGCTTGGCGACGAGTGCCGGCGGTCGGACGGGCAGTTTGAGCACGAAGGGCAGAAAGCGCAGGGTGCTGGTGACGGCGCCGAGGGCGGCGGCCTGGATGAAGGTCTCGATGAAGTCCTTGTCTTCGAGGAACTCCCGCCTGCCGTCCGGGGTGTAGGGGTACACCGAGTCCGATTCCTTGGGGTAGGCGAGGGAGTCGGGGATCGTCATGCCCGCGAACCCGGATCGCTCGGCCGCCTGCGCCAGCGCCGGATAGTAGGTGTAGTCGGTCATCGCTTCGGCAAAGGTGAATCGCATGGACCCCAGACTAGAACACGTTCTAGTGCGGGACGAGGTTTCCGGATCTCCGGCGACCGGGTCCGCCCATCCGCCTCCGCACGTGGCTCAGGGGCGGCCGAACCGCTCCGCGCGACCGAGGCGGCGCAGCCGCATCCACTCGCGGAACCCCGCCGGATCGCGCTGCTGCACCAGGAAGTACCACGCGAATCGCGCATACTCCTGCGGAAGCAGCTTCCGCATGCCGGGCTGGCTCATCAGATAACCGCGATTGCGGTAGGTGAAGAACCGCTTCACCTCGTTGTCGGGGTACTGCGTGTGCATCCGGCCTCCGAGGATCGGCCGGAACTCATCGCTGCCGTCGGGGTGCAGATAGGCGGTGGTCAGACAGGTGCCGAAGCCGATCCCCGAACGTGCCAGGCGTCGATGCATCTCCACCTCGTCGCCGCGGAAGAACAGCCGGAGGTCGGGGACGCCGGTCGCGTCGAGGGTGTCCGCAGTGAACAATGCACCGTTCATCAGCGACGCGATGCCCGGCAGCAGATCGTCGTGACCGGGTGTCTCGGTATCGGTGAAGAGTTCCGACCGCTTGCGCCGCCACACCAGACCGCGGCGCAGCGGGAAGGCGAGGTCGTCGGGCGCGTCGATGTTCACCACCACGGGGGAGACCTGGCCGAGGCGGTGGCGGCGAGCGCAGTCCAGCAGTGTCGAGAGCACCTCCGGGCCCTCCGGCCGGCCGTCGTCGTCGGCGCACCAGACCCAGTCGGCGCCCAGCGCCAGCGCGTGCAGCATGCCGAGGGCGAAGCCGCCGGCACCGCCGAGGTTGTGCCGCGAGGGCAGGTAGGTGGTCGGCACGGGCTGGCTCGCCACGAGCTCGCCGACCTCGGGCTCGGCGGCGTTGTCGACGACGATCAGGTGGTCGAGCGGTCGGTCCTGCGCCGCCAGCACCTTCAGGGATTCGGCGAGCAGTTCGCGGCGCTTATGGGTGACGACGACGCCGACGACCATCTCGGCGGTCGGCGCACTCACGCCGAACCCGGGGTGCCGGACGCGCCGTCGCGCTCGTCGGCGAGTTCGTCGAGAACTTTGCGCACGTGCTGCGCGGCGTCGGGACCCTCGTAGGCGCCGACGACCTCTTCGATGCCGCCGTCCATCCGGATCTGACCGTGGTCGATCCACAGCGCGCGGTCGCAGAGCTGAGCGAGGAACTCGTTGGAATGGCTGGCGAAGACCAGGATTCCCGAACGCTCCACCAGGGCCTGCAGCCGGACGCGGGCCTTCTTCATGAACTCCGCGTCCACCGCGCCGATCCCCTCGTCGAGGATGAGGATCTCCGGATCGATGCTGGTGACCACGCCCAGCGCCAGACGCACGCGCATGCCCGTGGAGTAGGTGCGCAGGGGCATCTCGAGGTAGTCGCCGAGCTCGGAGAACTCCGCGATCTCGTCGGTCTTCTTCAGCATCTCCTTGCGGCTCATCCCCAGGAACATGCCGCGGATGATGATGTTCTCGTACCCGGAGATCTCCGGGTCCATGCCGACGCCGAGGTCGAAGACGGGCGCCACGCGGCCGGTGACGCGGCACGATCCGCGGGTCGGCTCGTAGATACCCGAGAGCAGACGCAGCAGTGTCGACTTTCCCGCGCCGTTGTGGCCGACGAGGCCGACGCGATCGCCGTGCTGCAGGTGCAAGTTGATGTCGCGAAGGGCCTCGACCACGACGGTCTTGGAATTGTTGGCGCCGATCACGCCGCCGGCGGCGCCGATCACCGCCTTCTTGAGGGATCGCGTCTTGGCGTCGAAGATGGGGAAGTCGACGCAGGCGTCCCAGGTGTCGACGCGGATGTCGGTGTTGGCTGTCACAGGTCCTCCTAGACCCAGTACGCCACGCGGGCGCGGTAGTTGCGCATCACGAACATCGCTGCCGTCCAGCCGACGGCTGTGCAACCGATCACGATCAGCCAGTGGTACAGCGCGACGTGCTGGCCGAGCAACGGGCCGCGCGCGATCTCCAGGTAGTGGTACATCGGGTTCAGCTCCACCAGCTTCAGCCGGCTCGACTCGTCGGCGCCGGTGCTGCTGAGCGACTGCGCCGACCAGATGATCGGCGTCATGAAGAAGACGAGCCGGACGGCGGTGGTCAGCAGCTGGCCGATGTCGCGGAACCGGGTCGACATGATGCCGAAGACGATCGTCGTCCAGACTGCGTTCAGCGCGTACAGCAGCAGCGCGGGGAAGACGAGCAGGACCGTCCAGCCCAGGGGCTGCGGGAACACCGCGAGCAGGATCAGATAGATCACGATGTTGTGGGCGAAGATGATGAGGCTGCGCCACACCACCCGGTACACGTGCACGCTGGTGGGCGCGGGGAGTTGTTTGATCAGTCCTTCATTGGTGGAGAAGACCACCGAGCCGTCGAGGATCGAGGTCTCGATGAAGCCCCAGAAGATGAAGCCGAGGGTCACGTACGGCAGGAAGACCTTGATGTCCTGGTGGAACAGCTCGCCGTAGAGGATTCCCATCGCGACGGCGGTGACCCCGGTGGCGACCGTGATCCACAGCGGACCGAGCACCGAGCGCTTGTAGCGCTGCTTGATGTCGGTCCAGCCGAGGTGCAACCACAGCTCGGAGTTGCGGAACCCGTCGACGAGGTCCTTGAAGCCACGACCGAACGTCTTCGAGTCGGAGGCCTGGGGCGCGGGCGGGATTCCGCCGTCATTGACTACGGCTGACACAAGGCCACAGCATACAAGTGCCTCAGAGGTACTGACCTGTGCTGTGCCCGTCGTGTGGCACAGCTCCCGGAGGCAGCGCGCCCTGGCGCATCTGTTCGAGTTGGCTGCGGGCGGCCATCTGCTGAGCGAACAGCGCGGTCTGGATGCCGTGGAACAGGCCCTCCAGCCAGCCGACGAGCTGAGCCTGCGCGATCCGCAGCTCGGCGTCAGACGGGGTCACATCGTCCGAGAAGGGCAGGGCCAGCCGGTCGAGCTCGTCACGGAGTTCCGGCGCCAGCCCGTCGGCGAGCTCGGCGATCGACGTGCGGTGGATCTCCGCGAGCCGGTTGCGGCTGGCGTCGTCGAGAGGAGCCGCGCGCACCTCTTCGAGCAACTGCTTGATCATCGTCCCGATCCGCATCACCTTCGCGGGCTGTTCCACCATCGACGCGACGGTGCCGGGCTGGTCGTCGTCCGCGGAATCGCGGCTCTCCTCATTCGACGGCAGTCCGCCGGGGAGGATGATGGACTGCTGCTGGGGAAAGCCCGAATCGGGCTGGTCGTCTGGGCCGCCCGGTGTCGGGGAGCCGAACATTGCGGGGTGCATGGCGTCCATTGTGCCTTTTCGGTGCCAGTATCGTTGTGCGCATGCCGTTCGACATCGCCTCGGTCAGGGGGCTCTTTCCCGCGTTGGGGGACGGCTGGATCTACCTCGATCCGCAGACCGGGATGCAGATCCCCGATTCGGTGGCGTCCGCCGTCTCGACCGGATTCCGGTCGCTTCCGGTGGTCGCGGGCAGTCGTAGCCCCCAGGCTCGCGCAGCGGCGGAGACGATCGAGAACGCCCGGCGGGCGGTCGCGGATCTGCTCGGCGCCGATCCCGCCGGTGTGGTGCTGGGGTCGTCCCGCGCTGCGCTGATGTCGGCGCTGGCCGACGCGTTGCCCCTGTCCGCGTGGCTGAACCGGAACATCGTGCTCTCGCGGTCCGACGACGAGGCCGTTCTGACGCCGGCGCTGACCGGAGCGGCACGCCACGGGACTCAGGTCCGGTGGGCGGAGATCGACGTGGAGGACGGGACCCTTCCGACCTGGCAGTTCGCGGACATCATCGACGACCGCACCTCACTGGTGGCAGTCACTCTCGCCTCGTCGGTGAACGGCGCGATCACCGATATCGGTCCTATCGCCGGGCACGCCCGCGCCGCGCGGGCCCGGCTTCTGGTGGACGCGACCACCGCGGCGCCCTATGTGCCGCTGTCGATGGACGAGCTCGGCGCCGATGCGGTGCTGGTCAGCGCCGAGCGGTGGGGCGGCCCGCGGGTCGCCGCCCTCGTCTTCGCCGATCCGGAGCAGTTGGGCTCACTGGTCCGCGTGTCGATGAATCCGAAGGCCGCCGGCGCGGCACGCCTCGAACCCGAGCCGCTGCCGGGCGCCCTGCTCGCCGGGTTGATCGCGTCGATCGAGTATCTCGCCGGCCTCGATCAAGCAGCTGCGGGCACCCGCCGCGAACGCATCACCGCGTCGATGGACGCGACCTTCGAGTACGTGCACCGTCTGCTGTACTACCTGGTGAACTCCCTGTCCCATCTGTCGAACGTGCGGGTCATCGGGCCCGATGTGCACCGGGTCCCCGTGGTCAGCTTCGTCGTCGAGGGTGTTCCGGCCACCGAAGTCTGTGTTCGGCTCAGCGACAACGGGATCGCCGCACTGGCAGAGGTTCCCAGCCGCGCGCTGGGGGCGATCGGCGTCGACGAGATCGGCGGCGCCGTCACGGTGGGGCTCTCTCCGTACTCCACTCCGTACGAGGTAGACCAGCTGGTGAGGGTGCTCGGCTCGTTCGGCTGATCGCGCATACGGTGTTGATCCGTTCGGCGGACGTCGAGTTTGGCCACCGCGTACCCGCCGGTAGGGTCGTGATCGGCCGACCGCGACTCGTCGTGGCGGTCGATCGAGAATCTCATGAGGGTGGAGGACACGACCTTGGCGGAACCGGAAGGTGGCGATTTCGCTGAGCGCGGCGCTGAAGGGCCTGCGTTGACGCCGGAGCAGCAGAAGCTGTGGCAGCAGTTCGTGAGCGGCGGCTGGATGATGTACCGCGCGTTCTTCCGCGAGATCGACCGTGCGGCGCCGCTGACGTCGGCGGACTGGCGACTGCTCGAGGTTCTTGCGTCCGCGCCGCAACTGCGCATCAGCGATCTCGCCGATGCCACCCAGATCGGTCTCAGCACGGTGTCGCGCCAGGTCAGCCGCTTTCTGGAGCGCGGCTACGTGGTGCGCGCGGAGTCGGTGGAGGACGATGCCCGTCAGAAGTGGGTGCAGATCACCGACGAGGGTATGGAAGCGCTCAAGCCGATCCTCGACACGCGTGACCGGGCGGTGCGCCGACTCGTCGTCGACCAACTGACTCCCGAGGAGTTCGAGCAGCTCTGCACGCTCTTCGGCAACCTCGGCGCACGCATCGTCGAGACCGAGGACTGACGCCGAAGGGCGATGCCGCCGCGGCCGTCAGCCGATGGTCAGAAGCACTTTGCCGACGGCGTCGCCGGATTCGAGACGCGCGTGCGCCGCATCGACCTCCGCGAGCGGGAAGGTGGAGTCGATCACCGGCCGGATGTCGCCCGACTCGATGAGCGGCCACGTGCGTGCCACGGTCTCGGTGACCACCGCGGCCTTCGAATCCGGTCCGCCGCTGGCGGGGCGGGGACGCAGGGTGGTGCCGCTGACCGACGCGCGCTTGGCCATCAGTTGCCCGATGTTCAGTTCGGCCTTGGCGCCGCCCTGCATGCCGATGATGACCAGGCGGCCGTTGGTGGCCAGCGCCGAGACGTTCCGGGCCAGGTACTTGGCGCCGATGATGTCGAGGATGACGTCGGCGCCGCCCTCGATCTTGAGGCGCTCGACGAAGTCGTCGACGGTGTAGTCGACCAGGATGTCGGCGCCCAACTCGGCCGCGCGTGCGAGCTTGTCCTCGTTGCGCGCGGTGGTCGCCACGCGCGCGCCGAGCGCGCTCGCCAGTTGGATCGCGTGCGTGCCGATGCCGCTGGTGCCGCCGTGGACGAGGAAGAGCTCGCCCGGCGCCAGCCGGCCGGTCATCACCACATTCGACATCACCGTGCACGCGACCTCCGGCAGTGATGCCGCCGAGACCAGGTCGACGCCGTGCGGAATCGGCATCACCTGGACCGCAGGCACGGCGACGCGCTCGGCGTAACCGCCGCCGGCCAGCAGCGCGCAGACCTCGTCGCCGACCCGCCACCCGGTGACGCCGGTGCCGAGCGCGCTGACCACGCCCGACACTTCGAGCCCGAAGATGTCGGAGGCTCCCGGCGGCGGGGGATAGTGCCCGGCGCGCTGGAGGAGGTCGGCTCGATTGACTCCCGCCGCGGCCACGTCGATGACGACCTCGCCGGGCTGTGGTTCGGGGTCGGGGACGTCGGTGAGGGTCGCGGACGCGGTACCGGGGATGGCTCGCATACGGTTCAGTGTTCCAGCACGAGCCCGGTCGCGTCGAGAGCCCCTTCGTCCGGTGCGGCCCGGGACCACCGGCGGGCTCCCGGGCACCGAGCATGCGATAACGTGGATCGCCAGGGAAGCGTGGCAGAGCGGCCGAATGCACTCGCCTTGAAAGCGAGCGTGGGTAAAACCACCGGGGGTTCAAATCCCTCCGCTTCCGCTGTGTGATGAGTCGCGACATCGTTTACACACGATGTCGCGACTCATTGTCAAGACCCGGGTTTGGTGGAGACCGATCAGTTGTTCTGTGAGGTGAGTTCGAGGGTCCGGTTCTGGGTCCAGTAGTCGGCTTCGACTGCTGACGGCGGTTGGTAGTCGAGGGCGGAGTGCAGGCGGGTGGTGTTGTACCAGTGGACCCATTCGGCGGTGGCGATCTCGACGGTGTTGGTGCTTGTCCACGGTCCTTTCTTGTAGATCAGTTCGTGTTTGTACAGCGAGTTCAGTGCTTCGGCCATCGCGTTGTCGTAGGAGTCCCCGCGCGAGCCGACCGAGGCGATGGCCCCGGCCTCATCGAGGGCCTGGGTGTAGCGGATGGCTCGGTATTGCACGCCGCGATCGGAGTGGTGGATCAGTGCGGTCAGGTCGTGCCCGGCCCGACGGCGCTGCCACAATCCCATCGCCAGGGCGTCGATGGCCAGGTCGGCGAACATGCGGGTCGAGGTCTGCCAGCCGACGATCATCGGGGAGAACACGTCCAGTACGAACGCCACGTACACCCAGCCGACCTCGGTCCGTACGTAGGTGATGTCGGCGACCCACAACTGATTCGGCGCCTCGGCGGCGAAGGTGCGGTCGACCAGATCCGCTGGGCGTTCGGTCTCGGGCGCAGGTCTGGTGGTGCGGGGGAACTTCCCGCGCACGATCCCACGAATCCCAAGGTCGGTGCAGAGTCGTTCGATGGTGCATTTGGCCACCGTGATCCCTTCGTGGCCGAGGGCGGCGCGGATCTTGCGGCGTCCGTAGATGCCGCCGGAGGCCTCATAAACGCGCATGATCTGTGTTTTCAGATGCTCGTCGCGCACCGCCCGAGCCGAGGGCGCTCGGGTGCGGGCGGCGTAGTAGGTCGATGGCGCGATCGCACAACCGGCCTCGGTCAGGGCGGTGCAGATCGCCTCGACGGGCCATCGAGTCCGGTGCTGGTCGATGAAAGCGACGATCAGCGGTGTGGCCGGTCGAGCTCGGCCGCGAAGAAAGCCGACGCCGTCTTCAAAATCTCGTTCGCCCGACGCAGCTCTCGAACTTCCTTCTCCAACAAGCGGATCCGCTCAATATCGGAGACCGTCTCGATGCCAGGCGCTTCGGCTTGGCCGGCCTCCACTCTGCGGACCCAGGTCCGCAACGTTTCGGGGTTGATGTCGAGTTGCTTGGCGATCCGAGCCAACGCTCCCGGTGCGGTCTCGGGGTCCTTCCGAGCGTCGACGGCCATCCGCGTGGCACGATCGCGCAACTCGGGTGAGTACTTCGGTGGGCGAGGCATGAAACAAGTGTCCCTTCCGGTCAAACCTGTCTCCATCAAACCCGGGACGATTCAGCGGCGACGCCGGCCCAGGACCTGGGACCGGTAACGGCACGCCCATCGTCGGCGGACAGCCGACGGAACAGAATCGCCCGGGACGGGCCGGAGTACCGGCAGGTCCAAGGACCACAGCCCCGGCAACGGTCACACCGAACCGTCCGGGCCAGCCGGCCAACAAAGAGCAGACGCCCGGTAGCACCCCGGCGCCGGCCGGAGTGCCGGTGAAGCAGTCGGATCCGTCACCGTCCGATCAGGCGTTCCTGTCGCCTGCCTCCGACGATGACGGTGGGTCGATTCCGTTGCCGGTGTGGGCGATCGCCGGAGCCGCGGCTGTGGCGGCGGCGAGTCCGCGGGCGCGGTCGTTGCTCTCGCGGGGTGGGTCGACTCGGGGGAAGATCGGCTCGTCTGACTTGGTCCTGATTCACGACAGGAGCAGCCCCGATCGGTACGTTTTCGATGAGAATGTGCCTCCCGGTGGACACATTCGTCGAACGCGATCTGGGCCGGAACATCGTCGAAGACCCGTTGGCAAAGCGCACCCCACCCGTAGCTCGAGCTCGAAACATAGGCACAGAACATCGCGATGGCATTGCTGTCCGAACGCAGCGTCGTCCAGCTCACCGGTTTCTCACCCGAGCGCCGATCTGCCATGTAGTCATCCAGATCGACCGGTCGCCACGACCACGGGAACGTGCCCGCAAACTCCTGGAACCGGCGCAGCACCCCGCAGCGCCCGTCGATCGTCGCTCTCGTCAGCCCACGCGCCAGCATCTGCGCCCGCCAACCCTCGACCATTGCTTCAAACACGCGGTCCTCGGCGCGGAACAGGCCGACCTCACCGTCGCGCAACAGCCGCGGAACGAATCCCGGGACACCGTCCACGCCGACCTCCGACCCGTGGAAACCTGCATCTAATGCAAGAAACCTACGGGACGCTGGACCGACGCACAAGCATCACATCCGCGGCGTCGACACTGCACCAGCCAAACCCGGCACCCACCAGCACAAACCCCATCATCCCAGGTAGACGGCAGTAACCGCACCTACCGCAGCTCCCGAGAGTTTAACGCCGATAACTTACGTTATGACAAGTAGGCGACGCCGAGTATCCGGCGAACTCGACCTCTCCCAGAGCGGGCCAAATGGCAGGTGGCTTGGTAGAGGAGCCTAACGAGCTATCCGATTGTTAGCTGGTGGCGACTGTGCCTTCCGTGATTGCATCACGCAGCACGTGCTTGAGAATCTTCCCCGAGGGGTTACGGGGAATGGGCCGGGTGATGAGCTCGCGCGGAAGCTTGTAACCCGCAATGAACTGGGATCCGTACTCGCGGAGCGACTCCAAGGTGACCTCGCGGCCCTCGACCGGGGTGACGACGGCGATGAGGCTCTCCCCGAACATCTCGTCCGGCCGCCCGACGACCGCCACATCGGCCACGTCCGGGTGGCCGGCGAGGGCCTGTTCGACCTCCACCGAGTACACGTTGCGCCCGCCCGTGATGATCATGTCCTTCATCCGATCAACGATCGTGATAAACCCGTCGGCGTCCCGGACCGCCACGTCGCCGCTGTGCAGCCAGCCGTCGCGGAGCGCATCGGCGGTGGCCTCGGGCTTGTTCCAGTAGCCCTTCATGATGGTCTCGCCTCGGTAAATGATCTCCCCGGGCTCGCCGACCGCGGTGTCGTTGCCCTCGTCGTCGACGATCCGCGTCTCGGCGTTAGTGATGGACGCCCGTCCGGTGGCATCTGGGCGGGCGCGTACTTCGTCCGGAGTGAGGAAGATGCCGGTCGGGCCGCCTTCGGTTTGGCCGCACAGCTGGAAGAACTGCACGTGCGGCAGGGTGGCGAGCAAGCTGGTCGCCGCGCTCGGCGGCATTGGTGCGGCGCCGAAGAAGCCCAGCCGCCACGCGGACAGATCGCGCGTGCCGAGCTCGGGGTGCTGCAGCAGCATCTGGTACATGGTGGGCACGCCCAGGAACACGGTGATGCGGTGCTTCTCCAGCGCATCCAGGACCGCCTTGGGCTCGAACGCTGGCAGCACCACGTGAGTGGTGCCCAGGCTGAACCCTGACATAACGAACAGGACCAGCTCCGCGCAGTGGTACATCGGCGCGACGTGCAGATTCCGGTCGAAGATATTCATACCGAGTGCGGAAACCGAGTTCCCCACCCACAGCATGCGGTGATGGTCGAACACCGCTCCCTTGGGACGCCCGGTCGTGCCCGAGGTGTAGAGGATAATGCAGTCGTCGTCCTCGATGACCTCCACTTCCGGCGCGGTGGTCGGCATGGTGTCTGCGAGCCGCGCGATGCCCTGCGCGGCGGGCTCGTCCAGCACCAGACTTTGCGGCGCGGACGGCAGCGGATCGAGTTCGTCGAGGCCGGCCACCACCACCGCGAGCCCCTCGGAGTACAGCAGCACCGTCGCACCGGAGTCCTCGAGCAGGTAGCGAAGTTCGCGGGCCGGCACGCGAGGGTTGAGAGGCACGGCAATGGCCCCCAGTCGGAACGCTCCGTACAGGCCCAGGATGTACGCGTCGGAGTTCGGGCTCAGCAGTGCCACCCTGTCGCCCTTGCCGACTCCGAGCGACGCCAACGCGTGCGCATACTGATTGATCCGGGCCGCGAGCTGCTCGTACGAGTAGGTGCTCTCGCCGAAGATCAGTGCGGTCTTGTCCGGGTGCCGGCGGGCATTGAGCGCGAGGGCGCCTCCGAGAGTGGCCATGGTGACTCCTGAGGTGTCGATGACTCCGAGATCGGATATGTGACCCCGGACACAGCAGGAACAGTAACCGCCAGCGTGATGCTTGTACAGATGTTCAGTGAAAGTGAAACTCGAGTCAGGTGGCTGACCCGTGGGAACGATCGACAGCTCCTCCCCCGGACACGCTCACGCCGAGTTCGGGCTTGCTGCGCCCCTCGGTGTGGGTAAAGGTCCCGAGGTGGGTCCAGACGGCATCCACCAGCGGCTGCAGGAACAGCCGGCCCATCTGGTTGATGATCACGTCGACCACCTGGACGGAGTCGGCGCGACCCCGCGAGGCCGCGCCGGTCTCGCGCATCGCAACGACCTCCCGGTGGGTAAGTTCGGTGAGCCGCTCCAGCAGTTGCCCCCGCTGACCACCGGGTTCGAGTAGCGCCCGGCGGAGATAGTTGACCACCTCCGGGTTTCTGACCAGCATTTCCGAGACAGCCTCGTTCCGCACGCGAGCGATTTCTTCGCCGGCCCCGTCGGTCGGCGCCGAAGCAAGGGCCGACGCAAAACGCTCCACGACGATCTGCTCCACAGCCTCGCGGAGGCCGTCTTTGGACCCGTAGTGATGGACCACCAGCCCTACGGTAACCCCGGCGGCGGCCGCGACCGCCCGCATCGGTGTGCGGTCCTCGCCGTTGGCCGCGTAAAGCTCGAGAGCGGCGTTGCGGATTCGCGCTTTGGCGGTGAGATCTTGGTCGCCGGAGTGCTGGGCGGGGCGGTCCACGCGGTCTCCCTTCGGTCGACAAACGAGTCTACGGGGACGCGCCAATCGCTAAAGCTATACAGTGGCTAAGTTTACTGACTACTTGTATAGTCGCTGAAATGAGTCTTCGATCGCTCCGACCCCTGGCCGGCATACAGGTCGTCTCTTTGGCTACCAACCTGCCCGGTCCGCTGGCCGTGGCAGGCCTTCGTGACCTCGGCGCAGCGGTGATCAAAGTGGAGCCGCCGGTGGGTGACGCCTTGGCCGTGGCCGCGCCCTCCTGGTACGCAGAACTGACACAGGGGGTGGAGGTTCGTCGGGCCGACCTCAAAAGTCGTAGCGGCCTGGAGGAGCTGACCAGGCTGCTCGATACGGCGGACGTGTTGGTGACCGCCATGCGCCCGTCAGCGTTCTGCCGACTCGGCCTCGGCGATCTCAGCGACCGCTACCCGCGGTTGTGCCATGTGGAGATCGTGGGCTACGACGGCGCCGACGAGGAGGTCGCGGGCCACGACCTGACATATCAGGCGAGATACGGCACCATCCGGCCGCCGCACCTGCCGCTGGTCCCGGTCGCCGACACCGTCGGTGGGGAGCGGGCCATCTCGGCCGCCCTGGCCCTGCTGCTGGCCCGGGGACAGCACGACTCCGGCGGACATCAACGCATCACTCTCGACGCGGCCGCGTACGACTCCGCGGCTGCCCTCCGGCACGGCCTGTTTGGCAATGGAGCACCACTGGGCGGGGCTCTGCCCTCCTACAACATCTATGCCACCGCCGACGGCCACATCGCCCTGGGGGCACTCGAACCGCACTTCGAGGCCCGCACCAGAGAAGTACTCGATTGCGACGGCACATCCGCCGCCTACACCCGCGCCTTCGCCGCGCACACCACGGCCCACTGGGAGGATCTGGCCGCGCGCCACGACATCCCGCTCACCGCCGTTCGCGATGCCCACCCGGCCACAGCGCAGACCACTCACGCGCCCACGGCGCCCACCACCTGACCACCTTGAGGAAGGACCCAGTCATGACCGACTCCCCCCAGCCCCGTAGTTCCCGAGCCACCCGCGAGGCCGTGATCGTCGATGCCGTCCGGACCCCGGTCGGCAAGCGCGGCGGGGCGCTGGCCGCCTGGCATCCCGCCGATCTGCTGGGGGCCACCCTCAGTGAACTGGTTCGCCGCAGTGATGTGGCGCCGGAGAAAATCGACGACGTGATCGCTGGCTGTGTGATGACGCACGACCAGCAGAGCTCCAACATCGCTCGCCATGCGGTGCTCTCCTCCGGCCTGCCCGATTCGGTGCCGGCCGTGACCGTGGACCGACAGTGCGGCTCGGGGCAGCAAGCTGTCGCATTTGCCGCCCACGGTGTGGAGGCGGGGTCCTACGACCTCGCCATCGCATGCGGCGTGGAGTCGATGTCACAGGTGGCGCTGCCATCCTCATTACAACCCGGCGCCCCGCTAGGCCCGCAATACTCCCCCCGCGAACTGGCCCGCTACGACGGCGGACTGCTGGTTCAAGGCCCGTCCAGTGAGCTGATGAACACCCGCTTCGACCTCAGCCGGGAGGAACTCGACGCCTTCAGCCGCCGGAGCCACGAGCGGGCGCTGGCTGCCACCCGCGACGGCCGCTTCGAGACCCAGCTGGTTCCGCTGCGCCGCGACCCGCTCGATGACTCCAGCGAGCCCGTGACCGCGGATGAGGGGATCCGGGCCGAGCTCGACCCAGAGAAGATGGCGTCCCTGCGGGCGGTGTTCGCCGAAGACGGCAAGACCACCGCAGCCAACTCCTCCCAGCTCAGCGACGGCGCCGCCGCACTACTCATCGCCGACCGCGAGTTCGCCGAGGCCCACGGGCTCACCCCCCGCGCCCGCTTCGTGGTCCACGCGGTCGCCGCGGCCGATCCGATCATCCAGTTCACCGCAATCCTCGAGTCCACCCGCAAGGCCCTGGACCGGTCGGGGCTCACGGTGGACGATATCGACCTGTTCGAGGTCAACGAAGCGTTCGCGGGAGTACCGCTGATGTTCCAAAAAGAGTTCGGCGTCCCCGACGACAAACTCAACGTCAACGGCGGCTCGGTGGCTGTCGGCCACCCCCTCGGATCCACCGGCGCCCGCATGATGACGGACCTGCTGACCGAACTCGAACGCACCGGCAGCCGATACGGGCTACAGACCATCTGCGAAGCCCACGGCACCGCTAACACCACCATCATCGAACGCCTCTGACGAGCCCCCTCCGTCCCAGCCACCGTCCCAACCCCACTTCAGGAGCACCAACATGACGTCCCACCCCATCGTCACCGGTCTGCCGTCGACACACGGTGACAGTTACCAGCTCAACACCACCACCCTGCTGCGGCACTCCGCCCGGACCTACCCCGAGCAGGAGATCGTATTCCGCACCATCGACGGGGGCTGGGACCGCTACACCTACGCAGACATGTTCGAGCGGGTCGGGAAGTCAGCCCACGCGCTCACCGGGCTGGGGGCCGGCCCCGGAACGGTGGTGGGAATCCTGGATTGGAACTCCAAACGCCATATGGAGCTGTACTGGGCGATTCCCGGTATCGCATCGGTGATGCTGCAGATGAACCTGCGGCTCGCCCCGGTGGACCTGGCCTATGTCACCGACCACGCCGAAGCCTCGATCGTGCTGGTCGACGAGTCCCTGCTGCCCGTGGCCGAGGCGCTGGTCGAGCAGGGCGTCGGGGTGAAGACCTGGGTGGTCATGACGGACAAGCCACTCTCGGAGATCTCCACCACCCTGCCCGGGGTCGTCCACTGGGAAGACGCGCTGACGGCCGCGGAATCGACCTTCGACTGGCCGATGATCGACGAAACCTCGGCGTACAGCGCGTGCTACACCACCGGCACCACCGGCCGCCCCAAGGGCGTGTACTACTCCCATCGCGGGATCTACCTCCACACTCTTGCCGAGGCAGCGCAGTTGAAGATGGGCGACGACGACACCGTCATGGTCATCACCCCGATGTTCCACGGCCAGGGCTGGGGACTGCCGCAGTCGGCCATCTACTCGGCCGCCAAGGTCGTGCTGCCCGGACGGTATACGGCCGAGGACACCTCTGTGCTGGTTGACGCGATGATCTCCGAGTCCGTCACCGTAGCCAACGGTGCCCCCGCGATCTTCGAGCCGATGCTCGACTACATCCGCACACTCAAGACGCGCCCGGACTTCAGCCGCGCCCGTCTGCTGTCCGGGGCGACCGAACCGTCGCTCACGCTCATGCGCGGCTTCCATGACCTCACCGGCGCCGACATCATCCACGCCTACGGCGCCACGGAGACCACTCCGCTGGTCACCGTCAACGCAGGCCTGAAGCACACGCTGCGGGACGTGCTCAGTGAGAAGGAGAAGTGGGATCTCAAGCGGGCCCAGGGTCTGCTGGTCAACGGGATCGACATCAAGGTCGTCGGACCGGACGGAACCGAACTACCCCACGACGGTGTCTCCCAGGGCGAGGTGCTCATGCGCGGCCCGTGGATCATCGAGCGCTACCACAAGATGGAAGACAAAGGCGGCGCGTTCGCCGATGGGTGGTGGCGCAGCGGCGATGCCGGCACGATCCGCCCCGACGGCTACCTCAAGCTGACCGACCGCATCAAGGACGTGGTCAAAAGCGGCGGCGAATGGATCTCCTCGATCGACATGGAAAACGCGATCGTCGCCCACCCACAGGTCCGCGAAGCCGCCGTGGTGGGGATCGAGCATCCCAAGTGGCAAGAGCGCCCGGTTGCGATCGTCGTCCAAGAAGACGGTGCCGATCTTGACGTCGACGACATCCACGCCGTGTTGGAAGACAAGTTCGCCAAGTGGCAACTGCCCGACATCGTCATCTTCGCCGACGCGCTGCCGCGCACCAGCGTCGGCAAGTTGGACAAAAAGACGCTACGCACCGACCACGCCGATCTCTACCGGGGAGCCGAGGAATGAACAACCGGAGCGGACACGATGATGTGGTGCGCAGCGAACGACGCGGAGCCGTCGCGATCCTGCGCATCAACCGACCCGAGGCCCGGAATGCACTGAACGCCGCGGTGTTCGCAGCCTTGAACAGGCACCTAGCCGAGCTGCGGACCGATGACTCCGTGCGCGCCATAGTTTTGGCCGGCGCGAGCGGCGTGTTCTGCGCTGGAGCAGACATCACCGCGTTCGACGCCCTGCGGGCCGATCCGTTGATCGGGCAGCGGCGGGCCTCCGGGGGGACTCTATGGGCCGACCTGGAGAACTTCCCCAAACCGGTGATCGCAGCCGTCGAGGGCCTGGCCCTGGGGGGCGGGCTCGAACTCGTCCTGGCCTGCGACACCAGCATCGTCGGCCAGGGTGCCCGCCTTGGATTACCCGAGGTCAAGCTCGGCGTCATCCCCGGCGGCGGCGGCACCCAACGACTCATCCGGGCGCTCGGCAAACCTCGCGCCATGGCACTGCTGCTCAGCGGCGACCTGGTCACCGGGACCGAGGCCGCCACCCTCGGCCTGGTGGGAAAGGTGGTCGACGACGACGAGGTCGTCGAACAGGCGATCGCCCTGGCGCAGCGGATCTCGGCTAATTCCCCGCTGGCCGTGGCCCTGGCCAAAGACGCCGCCCTGGCCGCGCAGACCGGGTCGATAGCCGCAGGGCTCGAGCACGAAAAGCGCAACTTCGTCTATTCACTCGCCTCAGACGACAGCCACGAGGGCCAGGCCGCCTTCGTGGCCAAGCGTTCGCCGAACTTCACCGGCCGCTGACCCGGCCCGACAAGGACAAGATCATGACCACCACCCTGTTCCCCGACCACCGCCCCACCTGGCAAACCGAGTCCCACGAGTTGCTACGGGACCACGCCCGCGCCTTCTTCGCCAGAGAAGTCACCCCCCGCCAGGCGGACTGGGCCCGGCAGGGCCACGTCGACCGCGAACTCTGGAACAGAGCCGGAGCGGCAGGCCTACTGCTCACCGACATCGCCGAAAAGGACGGCGGCGGGGGAGGCGACTTCGGCCACGAGGCTGTAGTGGCCCAGGAACTGGCGTACGCGCACGACAGCGCGTTCGGCTTCACCGTGCACTCCACGATCGCCAGCCACTACATCAACGCCTACGGGACCGAGGAGCAAAAGCGCCGCTGGCTACCCGGGCTCGCCTCCGGCGAGAAAGTGGTGGCCGTCGCCATGACCGAGCCTGGTACCGGCTCAGACCTGCAGAACGTCAAGACCACAGCCATCCGCGACGGCGACCACTACGTGGTCAACGGCGCCAAGACCTTCATCTCCAACGGCACCCACTGCGACTTGGTTGTCATCGTGGCCAAGACCGATCCAGCGGCCGGCGGCAAGGGCATCTCCCTACTAGTCGCCGAGGTCGACAATAACGTCGCGGGCTTCTCCCGCGGCGCCGTCCTCGAGAAGATCGGCATGCACGGATGGGACACCCGCGAACTCTTCTTTGACGACATGCGGGTACCGGTGGAGAACATCCTTGGCGAGGAGGGCTCCGGCTTCGCCGAACTCATGACCCAGTTGCCGCGGGAGCGACTCATCATCGGAGTCGCCGGCGTGGCGGTGGCCGAGGCCGCGGTGATCGAGACCATCCGGTACGTCAAAGAGCGCGATGCGTTCGGCAAGAAACTCCTGGACTTCCAGAACACCCAGTTCGTACTAGCCGAGTGCAAGGCCGAAGTCTACGCCGGCAAGGCGCTGATCGACGACGGCATCCGCCGCCAGATCGAGGGCACCCTGGACGCCGCCGGCGCCTCCATGATCAAAATGTGGGCCACCGACATGCAGTGCCGCGTGGTGGACAAGTGCCTACAGCTGTTCGGTGGCTACGGCTACATGATGGAATACCCCATCGCCCAGATGTACGCCGCCTCCCGCGTGCAGCGGATCTACGGCGGCACCAACGAGATCATGAAGCTGCTCGTAGCCAGGTCACTGTGAACGCCGCGCCCCCGAGTCCGTCCGTCTACGCCGAAGACTTCACCCCGGGCCAGATCCTCGAACTGGGCGATCACACCGTCTCCAAGTCCGAACTGGTCGACTTCGCCACCCGCTGGGACGCCCAGTGGTTTCACATCGATGAGGAAGCCGCTGATCAGGGACACTTCCGCGGACTCATCGCCAGCGGGGTACACACCATCGCCATCGCTCAACGGCTGCTCACACAAACAATGCTCAACCAATGGGCAGTGATCGCCGGGCTCGGATTCGACCGGGTACGGTTCCCGGTGCCCGTCCGACCCGGCAACGTTCTCACCGGAACCGCCCAAATTGCCGAGATCACTCTCGACGGAACACGCGGGCGAGTGAAGATAGAAATGCGGCTGACCGATCAGGACGACCACACCGTCCTCTACGCCGAACTGACCATCGTCATGTGGCAAAGAGAGCAGGCCACGACACCGTCCGGAGGCTTCAACTGACACACGGCAGGACGTCACCAGAAAGAGCCACGGTCCCGCCCTACATCGACGAAGCGACCTTCATCTCGTATCCGCAAGTCAGCGTGGGACGTGACGACCCCACCTCACGACGGTGGCTCAAGGTAGTCAAACCCCCGTCCGAGCGCGTCCGCTAGCTAGCGATCGATTTCGCGACACTCACAGAACCAGTCGTTTCCGCAGGGCAGCAGTGTCCGAAAACTCGTGTCGCCTTGCCACCCACATCGAGCACCGGTAACCAGACGTTATGACAAGTAGCGGGTGCTGAGTTGTAAGTTCTGCGAACTCGACACCTCCCGGACATTCTCTCGCCCGCCCTGTCCGGCACCCCGACTGACCTGCACGTCGTCACGTGACGGACCGCTTCCCGGGGCCGCCTCTGAGTGCAGTGGCCCAACCTCCGCGGACTGACTGGCAATGCCGCTACCTGCGACCTCTTGTGTTGATTCGCGCAAAGTGCGATACTTTCGCATATATCGCGAACCATGTTTGGGTGGTGCGAGATGGCAGATCAGGATCCTCCGCCGGGGTCGGCGCGGCTGCAATTGGCCGACGGCATCGCTGTCCTGCGGCCGGAAGCCGCGGTGTTCGAGGCGATGGTCACCGGGTGGTCGCACCAGCAGATGGCCCGGAACCTGTCCGTTGGCACGATCGCGGCCCAGGTCGCCACGATCCGGCGGTTCCAGGACTTCTGCGGTGTCGCCGGCCCCTGGCACTGGACGCCCCGATGGTCGATGACTGGTTCACCGAACTGCGCGGGGTCCACGGCCTGGCCCTGGGCACGGTGCTGAGCTACCAGGGTGCACTGCGGCATTTCATGGACTACCTGCTCGATCCGGCCTACGAGTGGACCCAGCAATGCCAGGACCGATTCGACACGCATCCGATACAGATCATCACCGAGGCCAACTCGGCCCGCCACACCTACGAGGGCCCCGACAATCCACTCAAACGGGCCTACACCACCGATGAACTGCAGGACCTTTGCGATTTCGCGGACGATCAGGTCAACCACCGTTTCGAGGCTGGCTCGAAGGGCGCGATGGTGGCCCTGCGGACCGCGACGATCATCAAGGTCGCCTACGCGTGGGGCCTGCGTCGCAACGAAGTCCGCATGCTGGATCTGACAGACTTCGGACCGAACCCTCGAGCACCACAGTTCGGCCAGTTCGGGTTCTGCTACGTCCGCCACGGCAAACCCGGCAAGGGATCTGCGGCCAAGCGGCGTGGCGTCCTGACGGTCCCGGAGACCGCCTGGGCGATCGACTGCCTCAAACGATGGATCGACCAGGGCCGCACCACCTTTGACCACCCGGTCGGGACCGCATTGTTCCCGACCGAGCGATCCGAGCGCATCTCGAACGGCGCGTTGTCCCATAGCTTCGCCGACCTCTGCGACACCGCCGGCCTGACCGATCCCGGACTGGATTTTCACTCCCTGCGCCGCAGCTACGTCACGCTGCTGGTCGAGTCCGGATACGACACCCGCTTCATCCAGGAACAAGTCGGACACAAGTACGCCTCAACCACCTCGCTCTACACCTTCGTCTCCCCCGACTACCGCAGCCGTGTCGTGGCCGCCGCACTTCGCGCCGCGGCCAAACGCCTGCCCGAAAGGACCGACCAGCAATGAAACACCGGATCGCCTACCAGTGGCGACTACGCCAGGTCATGACCGACCGAGATATGCACACCCTGTCCGACCTGATCACGCCATTGCACGACGTGGGAATCGAACTCTCCGCCTCCCAGCTCTACCGCCTCCTGGGACGCACCCCTGAGCGACTGCCCCTGGCCCTACTCGGAGCGCTGTGCCACGTCCTGGACTGCACCGTCGAAGACCTCTGCGTCTTCCACGTCGACACCTCCCCCTCCAGACGCACCGCCACAGCCACCGACGCCTCCCCCGCAACCGACGTGCCACTGCGACCGAAGCGGGCACACATCCACCGACCCGGACCGACGGCGTAGACCCCCAGGCAGGCGGCGGACACATGGCTGACACATCGAAGTACCACTGCACACGGTGCAACGACGAGCAGCAGCATCGCGGAGTGCGCTGGCCCGAGGGCTTCGTCTGCCGCCGCTGCTACCAACAGGCCACCCGCCGACGCGGCACCTGCCCCCGCTGCCAACGCCCGGATCGACTGCTGCCTGGCCTCGCCAACGACCAGCCCATCTGCACTGACTGTGCCGGAATCGACGACCCCCGACTGACCTGCACCCGCTGCGGAGACCAGGACGAACCCCACCGCCGAGGACTGTGCGCACGATGCTGCCTCACCGACGACCTGACCGCTGAAGTGCCCCGGGTTTGATGGAGACATCGATTACCCGGGGCACTTCAATGGGATCTGCCCAGAAGTTGGCCATCTCGGGTTTTC
The DNA here is from genome assembly GCF_000333035.1 of Gordonia sihwensis NBRC 108236. Taxonomy (GTDB): domain Bacteria; phylum Actinomycetota; class Actinomycetes; order Mycobacteriales; family Mycobacteriaceae; genus Gordonia; species Gordonia sihwensis. The sequence continues at coordinate 20,351 of NZ_BANU01000020.1, read as the reverse complement.
GGGTTGTCAGGACAAGGGCTTCACTCCCTGGCCTGCGAGTGCTTCGGAGAGGCGGACGGAGTCGCCGCTGGTCTGGCAGACGTGGGCGCGGTGCAGTAGCCGATCCACTGTCGCGGTGGCGATGGTCTTGGGCATGAGTTCGTCGAAACCGGCCGGGTGCAGGTTCGAGCTGATCGCGATGGCACGTTTCTCGTAGGCGGCGTCCACCAGGCGGTAAAGCCCATTCGCTAGGCACCCGGACCGAACTTCTCGACGCGGTGCGCACGATCCGTTCCCGGGGGTTCGCGTCGAGCAAGGAGGAGAGCGAGGAGGATGTCGCCTCCCTCGCCGTCGCACTGGCCTCGACCCGCTCTCCGCGGTTGGCTGTCAAGGCCTCGCTGCCGCTCAGTCGCATGAGCTCGGCGACCGAGCAGGACATCCTCACTCGGCTGGTAGCTGCGGCGGAGGAGATCGACCATCTCCTGCTCTGATCGGCGTGGTCAGGCCGAAGTCGGCTGGGCCTCAGGCTGGACTGGGCTGCCCGCCGTCCCGGTCCAGCCGGTTGCCGGTCCCCTGGACGTGGCGCACGAAGGACCGTACCGCCGGGGCGATGCCTCCTTCGCGTGACCAGTAGATCCACAGCGGGGCGCTCATCGGGGTGTGCTCGTCGACCAGCACTGGCCATCTGGCCGAGTCGTCGGCACTGAGGTTGTCGTCGGCGATGACGGCCACGCCCAGCCCTGCCCGGGCGAGCGCAACGATGGTGGTGGCGTTGACGCTCTCCGACGTGATGTCGAGCCCGAAGCCCCCTGCCCGCAGCGCCGGCTCCAGCAGGCGCCGGGTGAGGCTATCGGCGTGCCCGGTGAGCACCGGCTGGCCACGCAATTCAGCGACCAAGACGTGGCTCCGGCCCCGCCACGGGTGGTCGTCGGAGGTCACCACCGCCAGCCGCACGTCGCCGAGCTGGTGGCCCGCAAGACGCTGGTCGGCCTGCCCGAGGCCCGTCACGAGATCGACGTCCCCGTTAAGCACCTGTTCGATCGCGGGCAGGCCCGAGTACTCGTGGACGGCGACGTGGATAGCGGGATGCGCCGACCGGAAGGTGCCGATCAGGGGCGCGAGGAACCGTGACACGTGCGGATATGCGCAGGCCACCGTGACGACGCCCGCTCGACCGCGAGCGAGTTCGTGGGCAAACTGGGAGACCGACTCCGCTCGATTCAGCAGGTAATGGGCGCGGGGCAGCAATTGATTCCCGGCACCGGTGAGCTGTACTCCGCGGCCGGACCTCTCGAAGAGGGCGATGCCCAGCTCCGCCTCCAGCGCCTTGATCGAACGCCACAGCGAGGGCTGCGGCACATCGAGGGTGGCGGCGGCGCGGAGGAACGACCCCTCGCGGGCCACCGCAACGAGATACCTGAGTTGACGCAGCTCCACGCACGGCTCCTAGTTTCACCAGTGAATAGCTCGATACCAAAATAGCCCATAGACAGCCTGTGATGAAGGTCATACTCTTTTATGTGTACTGCAATGCAGAAAGCCGTCCTAACTTGAGGAGAATTGGATGTCGGAGTCTGGTGGAGAAACCGTGGCCACTGCGCGGCAGCGTCAGCTGGTCGAGCGGGCACTCGGTGAGTGGCAGGGCGAGGCGGCGGGTCGAGTCATCGTTGTCACCGGTGGAGCCCGCGGCATCGGCCGTTCCCTCTGCGAGGGACTGTTGCGCGCCGGCGCCAAGGTCGTTGCAGCGGACCTGACGTGGGACGACGCTGACGACTTCCGCAAGCAGCTGGAGTCGGACGGCAGCGGCATGGCCGTCGACATGGACATCACCGACGACGACGCCCTCGACGCCGCCCGAGACGCTGTAATCGACAGGTTCGGGACCGTCGACGTCCTAGTGAACAACGCGTCTCTGGTCTCCGAAACCCTCTTCCCGCCCACAGGCCACCGGAACACCCTTGACACGACCGACCGCGACTGGGAGGTGATGTTCGGCGTCAACGTGTTCGGCACGCTGAAGGCCATCCGCCGGTTCATCGAGCCGATGCGGGCCCAGCAGCGGGGCAGCATCGTCAACGTCGTCAGCAGTGGCGTCCTGGCCGTCGCCGCCGGCGGCGGCTACCACGGGCTGCGCCCGTGGACGGTCGAGATGCCTTACCAGGCCACCAAGGCCGCCGTGATGGCGCTGACCTTCTACCTCGCCGAGGAAGTGCGCGGCGACGGGGTCGCGGTTAACGCGATCATGCCGGGGCACACCCGAGCGTCGTGGTTCGACGCCACCGCCCGGGCCTTCAACGAGCAGGGCATTGCCTACTTCATGCGCCCGGCGATTCCCGAGCACCTGCTGCCGATCTCGCTCTTCCTCGCCGCCCAGGACAGCGCGGGGACGTCCGGGCGCCTCTACTACGTGCCGGAGTGGAACTACGACCACGGCTACGGGGACTACGCCGCCTGGCAGGACCATGAGCTGCCTCCGGACATGGAGGAGATCTACAGCCGGCTGGAAGCCGCGACCCCGTCATACGAGCGGGCCGGCGTGGCCCACCTCCCCTTCGACGCGCAGGGTGCCCTGTACGCCGCGGGCATGGCAAACCTCGGGGCCCAGAACAGTTGGACCAGCAATGACAGCGCTCAGTGATACCGCAGACGCCCAGACGATCCGCCTACAGGTGGGCCGTTCGGGTCCGCCCTCCCATCTCACCTCACGCAACCCGTCAGACCCCGAGAGGACCCGATCATGACCAGCATTAGCGAACGCCCCGTTGACGTGGCCGCCGCAAGACTGCACGACCTGGTGAAGCCCGACGAGGGTGCCGTCAGCAGAACAGTCTTCGTCGACGAGGCAACCTACCGCAAGGAATTGGACCGGGTATTCACCAAGACGTGGTTGTTCATCGGCCACGAGTCCCAGTTGAGTGAGCCGGGCGACTACCTGACGAACTTCATGGGCGAGGACCCTGTGATCGCCACTCGCGGTGCGGACGGAGTGATCCGGGTGATGCTCAACTCCTGCGCCCACCGGGGCATGGCCGTGTGTAGCACCGACGCCGGGTCCTCGAAGTTCTTCCGCTGCCCCTACCACGGCTGGACCTACAGCAACAACGGCGATCTGATCGGTGCACCGCGCGCAGATACCGTCTACCATGGCGAGCTGGACAAGCCGCGCCTAGGTCTGAAGGCCGTTCCGCGGGTGGAGAACTACAAGGGCTTCATCTTCGCCAATTGGGACGAGGACGCCATCCCGCTGGTAGACTACCTCGGCGCTGACCAGCTCTGGTATCTGGACCTGGCCTTCGAGGCGCCGCTCGGCGGGCTCGAGGTGATCGGCCCCACGATGAAGTTCCGGATCAAGGCCAACTGGAAGCTGGCGGCGGAGAACTTCGCCGGCGACGACTACCACGTGCTCTACACACATGGGTCGGCCTTCCAGATCGGCTTCCTCCCCGATTACGACACGCTCGGCGACTACATCGCATACTTCGACCACGGCCACGGGATGGGCGACATCAGCAAGCCCGGCCGGGCCTATCAGAACGACGTCGGGATGGCTCAGCTCCTCGGGCCGGAGGCGATCGAGTACGTCAACGCCGTGCACGAGCGGCTCAAGGCCCGGGTCTCCCCGCTGCAGGCGGAGATGCACGGGCTCGGTCAGGGCAATATCTTCCCGAACCTGTCATGGATCAAGTTCGGCGTCTTCCACGTCTTCGGGCTCTTCCAATGGCACCCGAGGGGACCGGGTGAGATCGAGGTCTGGCAGACGGCGCTCTTCGACCGCGACGCGCCGCAGTCGGTCAAGGACTTCGCCCGCACCCAGATGTCCCAGGAGAACGCCGCGGCCGGGATCTTTGGCCAGGACGATGGCGAGAACTTCGAGCAAATCACCGAGTCCGCCCGAGGGGTGGTCTCCCAGACCCGGGATTTCAACTACGCGATGGGCCTGGGGCACGAGGGCGAGATCCACGAGGAGGGATACCCCGGCCATTTGGGGCCCCACTATTCGGAGCAGAACCACCGCAACTTCTATCGCTACTGGCTCGAACTCATGACCACCCCGGGAGAGCAGAAATGACCAATTCCCTCACCGATCTGCGCCGCGACGTCGAGGACTTCCTCTACAGCGAGGCCAAGATGCTCGACGAGCAACGCTACGACGAGTGGCTCGACCTGTTCACTGAGGATGTCCATTACTGGATGCCGATCACGGAGACCCGTGAGGTGCGGCAGCACCGGGACCACGTCCCCGGCGAGTGGTCGCTCATGGAGGAGGACGCCCGTTTCCTCGCCAAGCGGATGGAGCGCTTGGCCGGTGGCCTTGCCCACGCGGAGCAGCCGCGGTCGCGGACGCGCCGGTTCATCAGCAACGTCCTGGTCACCCCCGGGCCGGACGGCGACCTGGTAGCGGAGTGCAACTTCATCATCTTCCAGTCCCGGCGAGCCAACTCCGAGCAGTTCTTCGTCGGCTCCCGTCGCGACCGGATCGTGACCTCCGGTGAGAGCTGGAAGATCGCCGAACGGACCGTGCTCCTCGACCACCGGGTGTTGCCCCGTGCCATCTCCATCTTCTTCTGAGGCCCAGGCGGCTGACCTCGACGGCAGTCGGGACGTCGGGGCTGATGGCGCACCAGAGCCGAGTTCTTGGCTGCGCATCGGCTCTGCCGACGGCGAGCTCGTAGTCCGCAACGAGTTCGCCCGGGTGCGGGTACGCGCCGACCGAGACGGCAACGACCTTCGCCTGGCCATCCGTAGCCTGCGCACCGGCCGCGAGGTCTTCCTTGACGCGCTGCAGCTGGAGAGCCTCACCTGGCTCGACGAGAGGGCCTACACGACATTGCTCTCCGAGCCGTTCGGACCGGAGTGACCGACCATCCCGCACCGGCCGCACGGCCGAACAGAGAGGAGCTTCAACGTGACGAGCACTGAAGGGGGAATGGCCCAGCCCCAGGGGAACTCGTTCTGGGTGGACCTGCTGGGAACCGAGGTCCGGTACCGCCAGGCGAGCTCTTACCGCACCCGCAGCATCGAGGCAGGCGCCGGTGAGCCGGTAGTCCTGCTGCACGGCGTGAGCGGGCACGCCGAGACCTGGGTGCGCAACGTCGCCGTCCTCGGCCGGGACTTCCGCGTGCATGCCATTGACATGCTGGGTCATGGCTTCACCGACAAGCCGCAGATCGAGTACTCGATCCGCGCGCTCGCCGAGCACGTGCTCGGCTTCCTCGACGAGATCGGCGCCTCGCGAGCCCACCTGGTCGGGCAGTCTCTCGGTGGCTGGGTCGCGGCGTTTCTCGCCGTCCACCACCCCGAGCGGGTCGCCTCGCTCGTCAGCGTCACCGGGGCGGGGCTGCAGGTGGACGCCGACGGTGCCACGCTGACCGAGAACGTCGGCCGGCAGGTCGCGGAGGCTACCACCAAGGCTCTGGACACCCCGACCCGGGAGAAGGTCCGGACTCGGCTGGAATGGCTGGTCCATGACCCGTCCGTGGTCACCGACGAACTGGTGGAGACCCGGTACCGGATCTACGCCAGCCCGGACTTCGCCGCCACCGCCGGTGACATGGTCGCCGCATTCACCTCCCGGCCCCGGCCGGAGGAACTGCTGACCGCCGAGCGGCTCGCGACGATCAACTGCCCGACGCTCGTGCTGTGGACCCGGCAGAACCCGACCATGCCGTGGACGGTGGGGGAGGCGGCCAGCCGGATCATTCCCGATGCAACGTTCCGTCTGATGGAGGACGCCGGTCACTGGCCGCAGTTCGAGAAGCCGGCGGAATTCCACGCTGTCGTCGGCGGTTTCGTGCGTTCGGTCACCGCGGGGCGCCGAGGTGGGCGCACCGACGGCGACGGCGACGGCGGCCCCACGGATCCGGCCACCAACCGGCAACGGGCGGCCCGCTGATGGGCAGGCTGGTAGGTGCGTACGCGACGTCCCACACGGCGATGATGATCCGAAAGCTCCAACCGGACAACGACGTGCACGCCGCAGTCCATCAGGCCTTCGCTCAGGTGCGTGCGGAAATTGACCGGCTGTCCCCTGACGTGCTCGTCGTCGTCAGCAGCGAGCACCTAGCATCCTTCAGCTACGACAGCTTTCCGCAGATATGCGTCGGAATCGGAGAGATAGCCACCGGTTGGGGCGATGGAGGAGTGGCCAGCGCCGAGGTCCCACTTGCTGGCGCCTTCGCTGCCCAGCTGCTCTCCGAAGGGGTGGCCGCCGGATTCGACCTCGCGTTCTCCGCCAACCCGAAGATCGACCATGCGTTCATGGCACCATTGACCCTGATCCGACCAGAGATGGACATCCCGGTGGTCCCGGTGTTCCAGAACGCCAACACCGAGCCTCTGCCACCCCTGTGGCGCAGCGCCCAACTGGGGGAACTGCTGCGCGACGTCATTACGCGGCGGCCCGCAGCCGAAACAGTGGTCGTGCTCGGGACCGGCGGGCTCTCCCACTGGGTCGGCACGCCGGAGATGGGCCAGATCAACTCCGCCTTCGACGAGCGATTCCTGCAGCACGTGCGCGCAGGGGACCTCGGCGCGATCCTCGCCATGAAGACCGCCGACGTCCTCGCTGAGGCCGGCAATGGTGCCCCGGAGATCTGCAACTGGGTCACCGCGATGGCCGCCGCGTCCCGTCAGGAGGGCTGGGGAGTGTCGGAGCCTGAGCGGACGGCCCGTGGGCCGAGAGGGGTCGTCCTGGCATACGAGTCCGTCCCGGACTGGGCGACCGGGATCGCGCTGGCTCGGTTGGCCCCCGAGGAGGAACCGTGAACTTACCCCTGGACCAGGTCATCCGCCGGGTCGTCCGGGATCCGGAGTTTCGTTCTATTGCGGAAGAGTCGGGCCAGCTCGCGGCCGACCTCGCAGGCGTACGGCTGGCCGATCTTGCGGCCGTCCTGGAGGGCGACCTGGTCACCCTCCAGCAAAGGGGCGCCCACCCACTGCTGATCATGCAGCTGGCCGGCGCGCTCAGGATCGATCCGATGCGGCGCTTCGCCGCCGAACAGACTGCCCATGACTTAACCACGGAGGGACGATGAACATGATGAACATTACGGTGGACCTCGAGCGGTGTGAGGGCTTCGCCTCGTGCGTTGTGACCGCGCCCGAGCTCTTCGACCTCGATGACGAGCGAAGCGTCGCCGTCGTTCTGGAGCCTGTTGACGGTGGCCCCCGCACCCGCGCCTTAGCGCTCGAGGCCGCCGCGAGCTGCCCGATGCGGGCCATCACCGTCTCCGACCCCCTGGTGGACGAACCATCGCTGCCGCGGCGCGGCCGGTGACCGACGGAGTTTCGCCGGACGCGGTGGCAACCGCGGTCGAGAACGAACCCCGTCGGGCGGCGGTGGCCGGTACGCCCTGTGCCCCGGTTCGTGAACGTGCTACCACCGACGTTAGCGGCCGGCTGCGCCGTTCAGCAGGTTCTCTCCGCTCGCGCTCTCGGTTGGAGGGGTGGCAGCCGCAATGGCCGATCGCTGAGCGGGTCAACGACCACGTTGTCAGACCGGGCGACTCGCGATCCGGGGCTCGATGCCAGCATCCCGGGCTGCCACGCGTACAGCATTTGGTCGCCGCGGCGGGCATATCGTTGACGCCCAAGAGGATACCGGCCTGCCTTCCTGCCGCACCTCGGGCACTGGCCCAGTCGGCTAGATGTACTGACCACGGAGGTTGTGTCTCCGGTCGGCATGGCGAGATGAAATGAGGAAGACCTCCGTGTGAGGTGTGAAAGCGACCAAGCAACCACACCCACAACGGAGGTCTTCGTGTCCCACGCTAACGCGACCTTGACGCCCACGGGAAGACTGCGCCTGGCCCGGTGTGTCGTCGAAGACGGCTGGCCCCCGGCCCGAGCTGCGGAACGGTTCGGTGTCTCGGTCACCACGGCCCGACGCTGGGCCAGCCGGTATCGCGAGCAGGGCAAGGCCGGCATGGTTGACCGCTCCAGCCGGCCGCACACCTGCCCCCACCGCACCCCGCGTCGTCGGGAGCGCCGGGTGATCGGCCTGCGCGTATCGCGCCGGTGGGGGCCAGCCCGAATCGCTTACCACCTGGGAATGCACCCCTCGACGGTGCACAAGATCCTGTCCCGCTTCGGGTGCGTGCGCCTGGCGTTCACCGACCCGGCCACCGGCGCCCCGGTGCGCGCCACCAAGCGACGCCCGCAGCGCTATGAGCACGCCGCACCGGGCGATCTGGTGCACGTGGACATCAAGAAGCTCGGACGCATCCCCGACGGCGGCGGGCACAAGTTCCTCGGCCGCGCCAAAGGATGGTCCCGGGCCGTTCGGCGAAGGTCCTCACCGAGTGGCTCAACGCCCGCGACCAGGCATTTCGAGACCGAGTCAAGGTGGTCACGATGGACGGGTTCGCCGGCTACCACTCCGCCGCAGCCAAGGCCGTGCCCGCAGCACGCACGGTGATGGACCCGTTCCACGTCGTGCATCTTGCCGCCGACAAGCTCACCGTGTGCCGCCAACGCATCCAGCAGGCCACCACCGGGCACCGGGGCCGCACCGGCGATCCGCTGTACGGCATCCGCAGGACGCTCAACACCCGGGCAGGGCTGCTGACCGACAAACAGAAAGTGCGCTTGTTCAAGGCGTTCACCGCCAACGATGCGCACGCGGCGGTGGAGGTCACCTACGGCGTCTACCAGCGACTCATCGCCGCCTACGAGGCCTCGGGCAAGCGGGAGGGCAAGATCGCGATGTACAAGCTCCTGCGCTCGATCCGGACCGGGGTGCCCACCGAGCTGCCCGAGCTCGCCCAGCTCGGCCGGTCGCTATGGAAGCGGCACCGCGAGATCCTCGCCTACTTCGACGTGGGTGCCTCCAACGGCCCCGTCGAGGCCATCAACGGCAGGCTCGAACACCTCCGCGGAATCGCCCTGGGCTTCCGCAACCTCAAGCACTACATCTTGCGGTCACTGATCCACTCCGGACAGCTTCAGGATCGGATCAATGCACTCTGAATCCGGAAGGGCCCTTTCTATTGACAGTCGATGCGGAGGCGCGTAGCTTTCAGGCACACGCAGAAGAGATTTCTACTGGCCAGAACTACCACGTCGGTAGGGGTCGAACTGCGATGAATTGTTCAATCGTTATCGTGCACAGAAAGGCGTTATCCGTGCCAAGCTCTTCAATCACCCAGAAGTTCCATTTCGTCGATGTGAAAGGGGTTCAGACGCGTTATTTCGACGACGGCCAGGACAAGGATCCGATCCTCCTCATCCATGGGGGGCATTTCGGGTTCTTCATACCGGCCGGAATCGAATCCTGGGGCAACGTTCTAGAGGATTTCGGCGAGTACGGCCGTGTCCTCGCGGTCGACAAACTCGGTCAGGGCGAGACTGGTCTCCCGCTGAATGACGAAGACTGGACTGTCGACGCGGTCGCCGAACACGTTGCGAACTTTGCAACTCAGTTGGGGCTCAAGAACCTGACCCTGGTGGGTCACTCGCGCGGCGGCATGACGGCGGTCCTTCTCGCGTTGAAGTACCCTGAGATGGTAAAGAAGCTGGTCATCATCAGCAGTGCGACTGCGGCACCGGCGCCGCCCGTCGGAACCGACATGGACTTCTACGAGCGAGTCGAAAGGACTGCCCCCGGAGGTTCGGCCGAGTTGATCCGTCACTATCATGCTGCCCAGGCGGTTAATGAGGGAGATCTGCCCGAGGACTACATCGGGATCGCCACAAAGTGGCTCGAGAGCGAAAAGCAGCGCGACGCTGTCGCCGGATATGCACGCAATGCGGAGGAGCACTGGTTGCCTAGCCTCAGCGAGGGCAGGCGCTGGGTTCAGGAACGGCTTGCCGACGCAGGAATCCCGGTGCCGACGCTGGTTGTGTGGGGAGTCAATGATCGATCGGCGCCGGTGTCGATGGGTAAGGGGCTCTTCGATCTGATCGCTGCCAACACCCTGGATAGCTCGCTCTATCTCATCAACAACGCTGGTCATCACGTGTTCAGTGACCAGCGCGAAAAGTTCAACGCCGCGGTTGGTGCGTTCATCTCGCTTTAGCAGAACCCTTCGTCGGTCTTTCGTGCTCGAAAGACCAGATGTCTGATACAAACAACTTCGAAGAGGAAGCTGGATCCGGGCTGATGATCGCGATCTCGTGCGCACTGCTCGCGATTTCTCCCGCGGTCGTGTTTTTTGTCGCGTCCCAGTTGGTCCAGGGAATAGCCCGGGCGTTCTTCTGGACCAGCAGCCAGACCCACGCCGTTCGTACATCCGCCGCACCGGTCAGTGGCCTCCGGGACGTCAATCTGGCGGCGGGGATCGGTGCGCTTCTCGGCCCCACGGTGGCCGGATACCTCTGGGAGGCCTCGGTGCAACTGCCACTCATGATGGGGATCGTCGCAGGTTCCGTCGCCGTCGTCCCCGCGGCCTTGTTGATCAGGTTTCCCCCGTTCGCGGCCAGGCCTTCTTCACCCACTGGCAGGGATGTCCGTCTGTGGCGACGACCCGGTGTCAACGCTGCCTGCTGGATGAACACGGGCGCAGGGGTTTGGAAAAGCCTTCTAAACTCCTACGTCCCTTTGGCCCTGTCCCTGGCAGGCCAACCGGCTGCAGTCATCGGTATCCTGCTCTCCATCGCCAACGCCACCGTTCTCGTCGGTAGTACCGCCAGCGGGTGGGTCCGGCGCCGGGGCGTCAGGGCGTCTCTGGTCATCGGGATGATAGCTACAGGGCTGGGACTGGCCGCAGTGGGACCGTTCGCCGGTCTGACCGCCCCGGTGGCCATTGCCCTGGCCATCTCCGGCATCGGTGCCGGGGTCCTGCAGACCGTCGGTCCGGCCATCGCAGCGGAGAAGGTGCACCCAGAAGAACGCGGAGACGCCCTCGCATTGACGGGCACTTTCCGCGCCACGGCGCTCTTCCTCTCACCGCTGGGCATGGCCGGGCTGGTCACCCTCGTTCCGGTGACCGCGGCCCTGCTGGCCGCGGGCCTGCTCATCATCACCCCAGCTGCAACCACCTGGAGATCCAACAAAGATGTCGACTGACCGACACAGACCCCGAGGCTCGCGCTATTTGCCTCCGGTGACAAGAAAGCAAGACGTTTCGACGAGAGGCTGTCCATGACGACGAAAACCCATCCGAGCGATGACCCCGCAACGGTCCCGAGGCTCCGACTGCGGCACGGGCATAGCATTCCGCATCTGGGCCTGGGCACCTGGCCACTGGTGGGGGAAGAGTGCGAGACGGCCGTCCGCTACGCCATTCAAAGCGGCTACCGGCTCGTCGACACCGCGTTCCAGTACCGCAATGAAGACGCGGTGGGACGCGGTGTCCGCACTGCCGGCGTTGCGCGTGAAGAGCTGTTCGTCTCCAGCAAGTTCAACAAGGAGTCCCACAGCGTCGACGGTGTGCAGAGGGCCTACGACCGCAGTCTCCAAGCCTTGGGCCTGGACTACCTGGACATGTTCATGTGCCACTGGCCCGTGCCGGCCTTGGACCAGTACACCGAGGCATGGAGAGGCCTCGTCAAGCTCTTGGACGAAGGCCGTGTCAAAGCGATCGGTGTCTCCAATTTCAAGCCGGACCATTTGGAGAAGGTCATTGCCGCGACCGGCGTGGTTCCTGACGTGAACCAGATCCAGCTCAGCCCCGATCTCGCACGGCTACCCCCGCGGGCAGTGCACCAGGACCTGGGCATCATTACCGAGGCCTGGAGCCCTATTGGTCGCGAATCGGGACTGCGTGACCACCCCATCGTGGTGCAGATCGCGCAACGGACAGCAAAGAGTCCGGCGCAGGTTCTGCTCCGCTGGCACGTCCAGCAAGGAATCGTCCCGATCCCGCAGGCCGCCAAACCCGCATGGCTGGTCGAGAACATCTCGGTGTTCGATTTCTCCCTGACTGCCGAGGAAATGGCCGCCCTGGCGAGGCTGGACCGCGGAGAGAACGCCGCCCGCGACTCCGACTCCCCCGAAAACGGCCACTGACCCTTGCCGCACCCACCCGTACCTGGCACGAAGAGTGGGAGGGGTTGACGTAGATCACAAAATGCGGAAACCTCTTCACGACAGAGTGGACCTCTGCTCTACAGACTGACTGATCGATGATCGAGAAGGAGCTCTCCCATGGCAGACCATCACGGCGTCCTCGAGGACGTACGGCGGGGCATGATCCCTGCACATATCTACAACGACAAAGAGCTCTTCGAACTCGAGAAGGAACGTCTCTTCAGCCGCAGCTGGCTGTTCGTCGCCCACGAGTCGGAGGTCCCCGAGGCTGGTGACTACGTGGTCCGCAGGGTCCTCGAGGACTCGTTCATTATCTCTCGGGACGAACAGGGCCAGGTCCGGGCCCTGTTCAACATGTGCCTCCACCGGGGCATGCAGGTGTGCCGGGCGGAGATGGGCAATGCCTCCCACTTCCGTTGCCCGTACCACGGTTGGTCTTACCGCAATGACGGGCGCCTCGTTGGCCTGCCGTTTCACAAGGAGGCATACGGCGGGGAGGAAGGCTTCAAGAAGAAGGGCCAGACCTTGTTGCCTGCTCCCTCGCTGGCCACGTACAACGGTCTGATCTTCATCAGCATGGACCCGGATGCCGAGCCCCTGGAGGAGTTCCTGGGGGACTTCAAGTTCTACCTGGACTACTACACGAAGCAGAGCGCGGACGGCATCGAGCTGCGTGGCCCTCAGCGTTGGCGGGTCAAGGCGAACTGGAAGATCGGGGCCGAGAACTTCGCCGGGGACATGTACCACACGCCCCAGACCCACACCTCGGTGGTGGAGATCGGCCTCTTCCGCGAGCCCAAGGCGGAGAAGCGCAAGGACGGCACCACGTACTGGGCTGGCAACGGTGGCGGCACCACTTACAAGCTGCCCGAAGGTGGCCTGGAGGAGCGCCTGCGCTACGTGGGCTACCCGGACGAGATGATCGCCCGGATGAAGGAGCAGTGGACCCAGGAGCAGCTCGACGTGGTCGGCAAGGACGGGTTCATGATCTCGGCGGCCTCACTGTTCCCGAACATGAGCTTCGTCCATAACTGGCCGCGGGTCGAAGAGGGCTCCGACGAGGTGCTCCCCTTCATCTCTATCCGCGTGTGGCAGCCGATCAGCGAGAACGAGACGGAAGTCCTCTCGTGGTTCGCCGTCGACAAGAACGCGCCGGAGGAGTACAAAGCGCTTTCCTACAAGGCGTATCTCATGTGCTTCGGCAGTGGCGGCATGTTCGAGCAGGACGACGTCGAGAACTGGGTGTCCCTCACCAATACTGCCGCCGGCTCCATGGCACGGCGTCTGCTGCTCAACAGCCGGATGGGCATGCTCGAGAACGGCGAGAACGTCGTCGAGGCCCTGTCCCCCGAGGAATACTCGGGACCCGGCGCCACCCGTGTCGGCTACAGCGAGTACAACCAGCGGGAGTTGTTGCGCCGGTGGGCCGATCACCTCGAACGTCCGGTAGAAGCCGCAGCGCAGGTGCACGTGGGCTCGGACCCGGTGCAAGCGCCACCGGCCGCCGGATCGGGGCCCGCCCGCCCGGCCTGCGGCAGCGCAGAGACCGCGCCCGCAGCAACCCTTCACGAGGAGGTCTGATCATGAGTGTTGGAACGGCACACGAGAACGAGAACTTGACGCTGTCCGAACAATCGGCGCTGGGAGCCCACGCCCCGCGTACTCAGCGGACGGGGCAGACCCTGCCTTTCAACGATGAACTTCACCTGGAGGCGCATCGTTGGCTGGTCGATGAGGCGTACCTGTTGGACGCCCAGGACTACGACGAGTGGCTCTCCCGGATCGCCGATGACGTGCACTATCTCATGCCCGTCCGCGTCACCACTGCCCTGGGCGCCGGATACTCCACCTCACCGGGGATGGCGCACTGGGACGAGAACAAGTACTCGCTCAGTCGCCGCGTGGCACGCTTCGCCACCGAGCACGCGTGGACCGAAGACCCCCCATCACGGCTGCGCCACTACATCACCAACGTGCGCACCTTCCGCACCCCCGACCCGCAAGAGATCATCGTGGACTCGGCGGTTCTTCTCTTCCGCAGCCGTGGTGACGTCGGGGAGTCCTCCACTGTCTCGGCAGGACGCGAGGATCTCCTCCGCCGTACCTCATCCGGGTCCGGGTGGGAGCTGGCCCGTCGCACCATCATGGTCGACGAGTCGGTCATCCGCATGCAGAACCTGGCGATCTTCCTGTGAAACTGGAATGGGAAGGCGAGGAGGAAGACCGCCTCGCGGCGATCCAGGCCACCGAGGAACGCCGCCGGCTCGAAGAGCACGTCACCGGCAAGCCGATCGTGATCGCTAACGAGTTCTCGGAGGTCCAGGTCACCCGCATCGAGACCCGCAACGGTTCGCGGCTGATGATTCAATCTCCTCGTTCGGGCCAGTGGGTAACGCTCTGTCCGCTGGAACTGGAGTCCCTGACCTGGCAGGCCCCGGCCACGTTCTCGGCCATGATCGGACACCCTTTCGGGCCGCTCGTGGCCGAAGACGAATAAACACCCCAACCGCCAGAGCACCACCGTCTCAAGCTAAGGAGTTCGACCATGCCCGTTGTAAAAGCCGATCTGCAGGCCTGTCAGGGATACGCGAACTGCGTCGTCGGAGCCTCTGACTACTTCGACCTGGACGACGACGGGATCGTCGTGCTGCTCCAGACCGAAGTCCCCGAAGCCGACCGCGCCCGCGTCACCGAAGCCGCGCGCAGCTGCCCGGTCTCCGCACTGGTGGTAGAGGACGCATGAGCCCGGGCACCGTCGTCGTCGTCGGGTCCTCCATTGCCGGGGTGCGCACCGCGCAGTCCCTCCGGCTGGAAGGCTATAAGGGGGAGATCATCCTCGTGGGAGAAGAGACCGAACTTCCCTACGATAAGCCGCCATTGTCGAAATCCGTTCTTGCGGGATCCGCCGACGAGGACTCTATCCGGCTGCTGACACAGGAGCAGGCCGATGCCGAGGACATCCAACTCTTGCTGGGGCACCGCGCTGTCGATCTGGACGTCGCCGAGAACCTGCTGAAGCTTGAAGGGCATGACCCCCTTCGCTACGACAACCTCGTCATTGCCACCGGAGCATCACCCCGGCCCTCTCCCTGGGGCCAGTCTCCAGGGATTCACGTGCTGCGCACCCTTGAGGACGCCCGCGAACTACGTGGGGACCTTCTCCGGGGTGGGGCGCTGGCCGTTATCGGGGCAGGGTTCATCGGCGCCGAAGCGGCAGCCACCGCCCGCGGCCTGGGATTGGAGGTCACCGTCATCGACCCGGTGCCCGTGCCCATGAGCCGCCTCTTTAACCCTGAGATCGGCCAGTGGTTCGCAGACCTTCACCAGGACAACGGGGTCGACACCATGTTCGGCACCGGAGTGGAAGCTATCGAAGGCGAGGAGGGCAACTTCTCCCTCCACCTGACCAACGGTGAGAGCGTTCAGGCGGCCACCGTGCTGATCGGTATTGGCGTCATCCCCAATGACTCCTGGCTTAGCGCATCCGGCCTGCTGGTGGACAACGGGGTCGTGCTCAACGAGTACTGTCAAGCCCTCGACGCTGCGAACGTGTACGCCGTCGGCGACGTAGCCCGCTGGCGCCACCAGAAGCACGGCGAGGACGTCAGGACCGAGCACTGGACTAACGCGGTGGAACAGGCCGCCTGCGTGGCCTACAACATCATCCATCCGGAACAGCCGCGCGCCTACACGCCCATTGAATACGTGTGGAGCGACCAGCACGACTGGAAGATCCAGGTCGTGGGACGCGTCGGAGGCAATGTCGACCACGTCCTCATCGGACACCCGCAGGTCCACGGCAAGTTCGCCGCCCTCTACACCATCGACGGCACCACCGTCCGGGGCGCAGCCATCGTGAACTGGCCCAAAGCCCTCATTGCCTGCCGTCTGGGCATGGCCAGGGGCATCACGGTGCAGGATCTGCGCGCCAAGCTCGAACCCCAGTTGGAGCCACCGCCGAGGAGGGCGTCATGACACCCGGAAACTTGCTGCCCCAGACCGAGAGCGTCAGCCGGGAACGTATCGCCCTCGCCTGCCGGGTCTTGGCCCATCGGGGCCTTGCAGATGGAATCTTGGGTCACATCAGCCTGAAAATTACCGACAGCACATTGCTGGTGCGCTGTCGCGGCCCGTACGAACGCGGACTGGCGTATACGCAAGCCGAAGACATCCGCATGGTGGACCTCGACGGCAATCCCGCCGCCGACGGCGAGCTCGCGGGCGGATACACGGTCCCCAACGAACTGCCGCTGCACACCGAGCTCTTCCGGCGCCGCCCAGACATCCGGGCTGTCGTTCACGCCCATCCCCCGCGAGTGGTTGCCGCCGACCTGGCAGGGCTTGCAGTACGCCCCATCGTAGGGGCGTACGACATTCCCGGAGCCCGCCTCGCCGCCAACGGGGTGCCCGTCTATCCCCGCGGAGTACTCATCCGCGACCGTCGGCTCGCCACCGAAATGGCCGATGCTATGGGAACAAGGCCCGTTGTTGTGCTGCGGGGCCACGGCCTCACCAGCGCGGCCGAAACCGTCGAGCAAGCAGTTCTCCAGGCCATCAGCGTGGACGGCCTGTCCGGGTTGGCACTGCAAGTGACTTCGGCTGGTGGGCACCTCGTCGATCTGCCCGACGCCGATATGGCCGAACTGCCCGACCTCGGAGGAGCATTCAACACAGAGACTGCTTGGAGACATGAACTCGCACGACTTGGTGAGCCTCGTTGATGGCCTGCGCCCTAGCCGGACAGAGACTGAACCCCCGGTCAGTAACATGAAGCTCATGTCCGCATCACGGGCGGAGGACGACTCCAGATACGGCCCTCCTCCGCAGTACCCCATCGAATCCGTCGACAACGCACTCCGATTGTTGCTGCTCTTCGAGACTCGGCCGAGCATCCGGCTCACCGATGCCAGCAAGTACCTCGGAGTGGCGTCATCTACGGCCCATCGCCTCATGGGGATGCTCCTCTACCGAGGTTTCGTACGGCAGAACCCTCAGACCAAAGCGTACGAACCCGGACAAGCACTCAGCTCCATCGCCTTCGCCATACGGCGCCACGTCGACATCGGAACGCTAATTCGTCCAGCAATGGAAAGGGTATTCGAGGCAACCGGAGAGACGGTGCACTTTGCCGAGCTCAAAGGCTCGAACGCACACTTTCTGGAGGCCATCGAAAGCCAACGTGCCGTCCGCGTTGCCTCACGTCAAGGTGCGATGCTTCCTGCCAACTGCACTGCAACGGGCAAAGCAATGCTGAGCCTACTCACCACGGAACAACTGCATGCCCTGTACCCGTATGAGGAGCTCCCGGGTCTCACCAAGGGATCTATCATTTCCCGTTCCGATCTGGAGCGTGCCCTCGAAACGATTCGGCAAACCGGGTACTCAACGAGCCAGGAAGAAAGCGAAGACGGCGTCATGTCAGTCGCTGTTCCCATCACCAGCCCGAGCGGAGGATACTACGGGATCAATGTATCCGTGCCCGCTCACCGCATGACTGAACAACTCCGCACAGAACTCGGAGCTATGCTCCAGACAGTCGCCAAAGAAATCCAGAACTTGCTCGTTTAAGGATCTCGACGGCCGGTGACGGTGGTGCTGTGGACAGGACCACCTCAGGCCAGCGGCGATTCCAGAGAGTCGATTCTCCGCAGTCGGAGCCCGAAGAAGAAGGAAATGACCACGGCGACGGTTGCCATAGTGACGAGCATCGCCCAGGTCAGTGTCGAGTTACCGAGGCTAACCCGGGTGATTCATGGGAATCTGCGGATCGCTGGGCGAAAATAGACCGAAGTGCTTCCTGAACAGGGGAAACTGGGACTTGTCTAAGGTTCCATGTTCTCCAGCAGAAAGCACTCGGTAGGTGAAGCGTACTTCGTGGTCGGCCGGTCTGTCCGTTACTGCAGATGGTGTCGGGGTGGTCTCGCATGCCGGGGCTATCGTGCCTCGACTTCTGGCTGATCAGGTCGGTCTGACCGCCGAGCTGTCAGGGGCCATGGCTCGCCGCCGGTTCATCCCGATCCACGATCGCGGCCGGGTGTTGATCGATACCGCGGTGATGCTCGCCGATGGCGGCGAGTCCATCTCCGACATCGGCGTCCTGCGCCACCAGTCCGGCGCCCTGGGCCCAGTGGCGTCGGCGCCGACGGTGTGGCGCACGCTCGATGAGGTCACTGCCGGCAAGCGCAAGAAGATCCAGGTGGCGCGGGCTCGCACGCGGCGGCACGTGTGGTCCCACCTGCCCGGCGGAGTGCCCGCATCGGCGTGTGCGGGGCGGGATCTGGGATCGACGGTCGTGCTCGATGTGGACGCCACCATTGTGGTCACTCACAGCGAGAAGGAGCTTGCTGCGCCGACGTATAAGCGCACGTTCGGGTACCACCCGATCGGCGTGTGGTGCGACAACACAGAAGAGTTCCTCGCCGCGAGCTTGCGCCCAGGCAACGCCGGGTCCAACACCGCCGCCGACCACATCGACGTCCTGGGCCAGGCAATCGCGCAGATCCCCGCCAGTCATCGGCGTGATCTGCTGATCCGCTCCGACGGTGCCGGCGCCTCCCACGACCTGATCGACTGGATCACCGAGCAGAACCGCGTCCGTGGTCGACAGGTGGAGTACTCGGTCGGCTTCTCCATCACTGCCCCGATTCGCCGGGCCATCGCGACCTGCCCCGAAGCCGCGTGGGGACCAGCGCTCAACCCCAACGGGGACATTCGTGACGGGGCCGACATCGCGGAGCTGACCGGATTCCTCTCCCAACGGATGCTCGCCAAGTGGCCAGACGGGATGCGGGTGATCGTGCGCCGCGAGCGGCCCCATCCGGGTGCTCAGTTGTCGATGTTCGAGGAGATCGATGGATGGCGCTACCAGGCTTTTGTCACCAACACCACCGCCACGGGTCAGCTGCAATTCCTCGAGGCCAGGCATCGGGCTCACGCCCGGGTCGAGGACCGGATACGCCACGCCAAGGACACCGGGCTCGGGCGGCTACCTTCGCGGGGGTTCGCGCTCAACCAGGCCTGGCTCGTCGCGGTGATGATCGCAGCGGACCTCGTTGCCTGGACGCGGATGCTCGCTTGCACCGGCGAGGCCGCAGTCCTGGCGTTGTGCGAGCCCAAGGCACTGCGCTACCGCTTCCTTCACGTGGCAGCCCGGCTGGTCCGCAGCGGCCGACGGCGAAAAGTGAAGATCCCGGAAACATGGCCCTGGGCCGTCGCGATCGTCGCTGTGTTCAACACGATCGCCGCGATCCCCAAACCAGCCTGACCTCACATGCCCGCCCACGACATCACCACCCGGGGACCCGCCCACCGGCAGCGCCAGCCGGCACACACGCACGCCCACCCACGAAATCGATCCCGCCGTCACCCGACAGCAGCAGTCACACCGGCCCGTGAATCAGCGGGGCTAAGGGCCACCCCGGTGAGCACGGGGCCGATGGTATTGCCGATGTACGTGCCGGTCTGGACAATGCCGGTGGCCGCTGCGGTGGCCCCAGGCGCCATGTGCGAGATGAGGAAGTGCACCAGACCTGGCCACCCCCACCCCAGGCCCACCGCTAGCAGGACACCTACCACGTAGCTCCAGGTGGTGGGGATCGCCATGAGTGAAAGCCCGACGGCGCAGACGATGAGTGCTGTCTGGATCAGAGAAAGTGCTGACACGCCGCCTCGATCGACGACTCCGCCAATGACGATACGGGTCGCGGCTCCTAAGGCGCTGCCGACGGCCAGAATCACACCAGCCGGGCCGACTGCAATCCCCCGCTCCAGCGCGCCGATCACGGCAAAGGCCACGGCGGACGTAACGGCACCGCCCGCGAACATCGTCATCGCGGCCATCAGCACCAACGCCGAACGCATCTGGGTATCCCATTGCCCCGCCGGCCGGGTCGTACCCATAACGACCGGCATGGTCCGGGTCCGGGCCACGGGGACCAGTACGAGCATGCCCAGTACAGCCATCAGCAGGAAGGCCATGGACCATCCCAGAGTCAACGCAACCAACGGGATCGAAACGCCGGCGACCAACCCCGTCACAGGGACCGCGGCCTGTTTCACCCCGAAGGCCAGCCCGCACGAGGCGGCTGGGATGTGCGTGACGAGCAAGTGGTTGGAGGAAGGGTGCCCGAGACCGTTCCCGAGTCCCCCCAGGGATGCCCATACAATTAGCCACGGCCACGCAGAGATCCAGGACGCGCTGCCGGTCAGGCTCACGACCGCCAGAAGCAAGGCGGCGATGCCCATGCCTTTCTCGCTGAGCACACGACCAATCACACCGGTGCACGCGGAGGTGAGGGCGGCCGCAGCCCAGTAGACCCCTACCGCCAGGCCGATCCCGTAGGCCGGGACGCGGATTGTTGCGGTGATCTCCGTGGCCAGCGCCCCAAGGAGAAACACCGGCATG
>NZ_BANU01000021.1 GCF_000333035.1 Gordonia sihwensis NBRC 108236 | reverse complement strand
ATGGTCCCTCGGGAGGCTCGAATGTTGGCTCCTCGAAAACGTGCTCCCCGCGCGAGCGGGGATGGTCCCAAGGGCAAGATCCCTTTCGATAAGCAGATCGGGTGCTCCCCGCGCGAGCGGGGATGGTCCCCTTTTGCCCGGACCAATCGCCGGAATTCCTCTGTGCTCCCCGCGCGAGCGGGGATGGTCCCGCCAGGTACAGGCGTTTGCGGATAGCGGGAGTGTGCTCCCCGCGCGAGCGGGGATGGTCCTCCGTCAGCCATTGCCGCCTCCACAGAGGATGAGTGCTCCCCGCGCGAGCGGGGATGGTCCACTCCGGAGCATACGGTGGTCCAGCACCATCGAGTGCTCCCCGCGCGAGCGGGGATGGTCCGAATGCTTGGGCGGTGGTGCGTATCGTGCTCCCCGCGCGAGCGGGGATGGTCCGCAAGTGATCGATCGCGCCAAGTCCATGATCGGGTGCTCCCCGCGCGAGCGGGGATGGTCCCTCGTCCCCGCGCCAGGCCACGGCTCCGGATCGGTGCTCCCCGCGCGAGCGGGGATGGTCCCAGCGCGAAATTCAGGCTGTCGCCGCTCTTGCGGTGCTCCCCGCGCGAGCGGGGATGGTCCCTTGCGGAGCAGCCACAGCATGGTGGCCTGCTCGTGCTCCCCGCGCGAGCGGGGATGGTCCCGGCATAGGAAACGGTTTTCGCTGAGTGACTTAGTGCTCCCCGCGCGAGCGGGGATGGTCCGTTCTCGGAGTGGTGCTTCACCAAGCGGTACGTGTGCTCCCCGCGCGAGCGGGGATGGTCCCTCTTCTTTGCACTCGACGCACTCGACGTTGGTGTGCTCCCCGCGCGAGCGGGGATGGTCCGTCCTTGAACGAGACCTTCCCCTTCGACACCATGTGCTCCCCGCGCGAGCGGGGATGGTCCCAACCATCCTGTTTAAGCATTACGTCATTACCGGTGCTCCCCGCGCGAGCGGGGATGGTCCCCCCTGGAAGGAGCCCCATCATGTACCTCGCCGTGCTCCCCGCGCGAGCGGGGATGGTCCCCGGACGGTGGGGCTCAGTGCGGTAGCGATGCGGTGCTCCCCGCGCGAGCGCGGATGGTCCTCGGAGGCGGTGTGCGCTTCAGCCTTCGCGATGGTTCTCCCCGCGCGAGCGGGGATGGTCCCACGACACAGACATCCGACGCACACGGCCCGATGTGCTCCCCGCGCGAGCGGGGATGGTCCCAAGCGCGGCAGCGACGGCGACAACGGCCGCATGTGCTCCCCGCGCGAGCGGGGATGGTCCCCCGTTGAGGACCACGAGCGCGACCTGTGTCGGGTGCTCCCCGCGCGAGCGGGGATGGTCCCACTGCTTCTGCGATGCGCGCATCTCGAGGCTCGTGCTCCCCGCGCGAGCGGGGATGGTCCCTTCGGAACCACCGTCAAGGCGGCGTATCAAGTGTGCTCCCCGCGCGAGCGGGGATGGTCCCGGAATCATGATGCTTAACCATGATCAAGCCATGTGCTCCCCGCGCGAGCGGGGATGGTCCCTTCGCGTTGCCGATCCAGGTCGGTCCTCGCGGGTGCTCCCCGCGCGAGCGGGGATGGTCCCGAGACAACGTTCTCGTCTGCAACAACCTGGTCGTGCTCCCGCGCGAGCGGGGATGGCCCGGCCTGCGCCGGGTCGGTCTCTATCAGGTCATCGATCTCTGCCTCGATCGACGCGAGCGTCACCCACGGCGACGAGATGTAGACCTCCTCGAGGATCTTCCGTCGGTAACCAAGCTCTGCCGTACGTGCCGGAGGGTGTGAGTGTCGAGTACCTCGAGCTCCGCAAGGATTGTCGTTCGCGTCGGTGTCCGCGCATCACGGATCGCCTGCGCGCCGGCCTTCGTGAACAGCCGATCCTGCTGCGCGCGCGAGAGCCCGTCGAAATGCACGCGGGCATCGAGGGCGGATCACGAAGGCCGAAGCCGAGGCGATCCGAAACTCACGCGGAGGACGAGCTCGGGCGCGGTCGGTGATGCCGGATGCGATCTATCGGGCCGCGGGCGGCGATCGCGACCTTGCGGTGGAACTGCTGCATCAGCACGGGTACATGATGGACCGGCCAGGCAGGTCTCGCACCGTTCGCGGTGGCGCGGAAATGACTCGACCGAAGGCAGCGCGCAGACCTGTGACTCAGGGAGGATCTACCCGGGGGGCGGCGGTCGCGTTCCTCCGAACAGGTGGAACCCTGGGGGCATGGACGTGCCGGAGGAGTACCCGCCGTTGGGCGATGGTTCCTCGATTCCCTTCACGCCGCGCAATGCTCCGATGCCGACTGTTGGAGATATGCGCAGGGTGTTGCACAAGCACCGGCACGGATCGACTGTTCCGAAGAAGTCGCACTTCCCGCGGTCGTGGTCCGATCAGGACATCGAAGACGCGTTGGAGTTGACTGTTCGCGCGCCGGACCGCGTGACCAGGGGCGGAGACAAGCTCCAGTTCACTCGGGAAGTCGACGGTGTGGAGGTTCGGGTGATGATCAGAACCGATCCACCGGGACCGCGGTTCTGGTCCGGATACCCAGCGCGGGGATAGACTCGTGAGCATGGACATCGAGGAGTTCGCGACCACGCTGGTGCGCCGTCATGGCACCGCGCTTGACGACGCCTCCCGAGACATGGCCACAGGTGCCCTTGACGCTGGCGAGTTCGAAGTCGCGGCGATCATCGTCGCAGAGGACGCTGCGGACGTCTCGGCTGAGGAGATGGAGCAGTTGCTGGCGCTGTCCGCCGACTTCGATGAGCAGGACGTCGTGGTGGTGCGGAACATCGCGCGTCGCCTTGCGTCCTGAGTTATCCACAGGCCGACTGATGTCGGTGGTTACCCCTATGCCTTGAACGGCTGGAGGTTTCGTCCGTTTCTAGGCCCGACCGCGAGATGCGGTCGGGCCTTCTTTGTGTTGTCCGGGAGATCCGGACTCATCCGAGATGGAGCCTGTCATGTCGCATCGCACCTTCCGAGGACCCTGCATTCGATCATCGCTCCGTGCGCTCCGGAGGGGCGCCATCCGCGACTGCGGTTCTTCGCGATGGGCGAAGACAACAGCGGCGGCGACGGTGGGCACGATGCCGGAGGCGGCGGCGGTGGAGACGGTGGCGATGTCTTCAAGTCGGAGCACTCGAAGAACGCTGTCCCGACGGATCTGGTGTCGAAGCGCCAGGGGCGGGCTGCTGCGGAGCAGGAGCGAGACGCTCTGGCGCAGAGGCTCGCCGAGATCGAGGACAAGAACAAGACCGACGAGCAGCGCAAGCAGGAGGCCGAGGCCAAGCGCGACGCCGATCACCGCGCCGCTCAGCTGAAGGCCGACCAGTACGAGGCCACCGAGAAGGCGGGGCTGCCGCTGTCGTGGGCCAAGCGGATCGCGGGGGCGACCCCGGAGGAGATGCTCGCCGATGCGCAGCAGCTCAAGTCCGACATGGACGCTCAGTCCGCCGCCGGACACCGGACGGACGGTGCGGGCGTCGGTGGGGCGGGCGCCAACGACACGGCGGCGACGGCGGCACCTGGTGCCGCTCGTGCGTCTGTGTACTACCAGACCAGCAAGTAACGACCCCCGGCGGCGGCTGCCGTCGGGATCACTAGAAAGGAACAGCTCATGGCTGTCACTCTGGCCGAAGCCGCGGTTCTCTTCGAGAATCAGCTGTCGCGCGCCATTCACGAGATGTTCGTGCAGGAGTCCCCGATCCTGGACCGGCTCCCGCTGATGCCGATCGAAGGCAACGCGTACGCGACGACCAGGAGCAGACGCTGCCCGGTGTCGCGTTCCGTGGTGTCAGCGAGGCATACTCCGAGTCGACCGGCACGTTCAAGTTCTCCCCGCGCGAGCGGGGAGGGACGGAAGCGGACGCTGCCGCTATGCATCCGATACCTCCGGCCCGAAGCCGCAGCCAGTCCCGTTACGGAGAACGGCCGCTGAGCTCGACGATCCTCTACGCAACACGCACGGAACCTCTTCTCACTGCGCAAGTTAGCAAAGCCTAATACGCTGATACTTGGTTGAACCCGACTTCAACCAAGCCCTCCATCAGGGATGATCCGTGGGTACCTATGTCTGGCATCCTCGGATCGAGGTGGTCCCCGCCAGCGCGGGGTTTGCTAAGGAGGGCTCGGCCTGCAGCGGCAGGCCGAGCCCTCCTTAATTGAGACGATTCAAATCAATAATTGGGTGCCCATTTCTGGACTCGGTTGCATGCGTCACACCCACCTGCTAAACCTGACTCATGCCTAGCAAAGCACTCGGGTCGGACATTTCCGCCGCGGTCGTCGGCCTCTCCGACGCCGCGCGGTCGTTGTGGGCCAAGTCCGACTACACCGAAGGCGTCGAGTGGCTGCCGCTCTATCAGCACATGGCCGACGCAGCCGCCGTCGCCGGGATCCTGTGGGACGAGTTCCTTCCGAACGCAGTGAAGCGGGAGGTCGCAGCGGCGCTCGGCGACGACGCTGACCTCGCCCGCCGGATGCTCGTATGGCTCGCAGCATCACACGATTCAGGCAAGGCGAGCCCCGCGTTCTGCGTACAGGTAGAGCACCTGCGGGCGAAGGCCGAGGACGCCGGACTGCCCTTCCACCCGTCTGTCTGCCGGAACCGGTCGGCCTTGCCTCACTCGATGGCCGGCTACCTCGTCCTGAGAGATCGTCTGACACGCACACACGGTCTGGGCAAGCGGGAGGCTGCAGCACTGGCGGCCATTTCCCTCGGCCACCACGGCACCTTCGCTACCCCGCCACCCCACTACGATGGCGGCAGCGTCGAACTCCTCGGCACCGGCACGCAATGGGAGACGGTTCAGCGAGAACTCGTCGCATTCACTGAGACCCTCGCCGGCCTGACCACTGAGGACTTCACTGAACTCGGTTCACGCCTCATCCCCCAAACAGCGGCGGTCGTCGCGACCGGGCTCACGATCATGGCGGACTGGATCGCCTCCAGTTCCGACTCGTTCCCCCTGCGTACCAGCCCTCGTCCCGCACATGCAGCAACCGACGCTATGCGCGCCCTGAGGCTTCCTCCGCCGTGGTCAGCCGACCTCCCGGACGACAACGAACTATTCGCCGCCCATCTCGAACTTTCCGCGCCGAGACCGCTTCAGACTCGCTTAGTGGACCTCACCAGGTCCATCGAACGTCCGGAACTGATCATCATCGAGGCGCCGACCGGCGACGGGAAGACGAAGGCCGCGCTCGGCGGAAGCGAGGTCCTCGCCGCACGGTTCGGGCTCGGCGGCGTCCTGTTCGCGCTCCCGACGCAAGCGACGTCCGACGGGATCTTCGGCACCGTGCGCGAATGGCTCGATCTGATTCAAGGCGACGACGATGTCTCTCTCGGCCTGGCCCACGGAAAGGCACAGTTCAACTCCGACTTCCAGGCCGTGCCGCGCATGTCCTCGGTGTTCGACGACAGTCGAGACGGCCGCGCTGTGGCTCACTGGTTCCTCACCGGCCGCAACAAGCTCGCGACCATGTCGGACTTCGTCGTCGGCACGATCGATCAGCTTCTGCTCGGGGCACTGTGCGCCAAGCACGTGGTGCTCAGACACCTCGGAGTCGCGGGAAAGGTCGTTGTCCTCGACGAGGTCCACGCGGCCGACCACTTCATGCGCCAGTATCTGTGCCGCATGCTTACATGGCTCGCCGCATACGGAGTGCCCGTCGTCGCTATGTCGGCCACTCTCCCACCGTCGATCCGTCACGAATTGGTCAGTGCGTACAACGACGGGCTCGGCAGGCAGACTCCGAAACCCGCAAACGATGCCACCTATCCACGGCTCACATGCACGTCCGACAGCGGATCGACAGTGATCGCGGTGCCCTCGTCTGGGCGCAGCTCACGGTTGACGATCGATGAGTTGCCAGGCAATACAGACGAAATCGCGGACGCCGTACTCACGGCGGCTATGGGCGGCGGCAACATCGCCGTCGTCTGCGACACCGTTCGTCGCGCCCAGGACCTCTATCGTCTGTTGACCGACATCGTGCCACCGGAGGTTGAGATCGACCTCTTGCACTCGCGGTTCCTCACTCCGGACAGGATGCGGAAGGAGCAACGTCTCCGAGAGCGGCTCGGACCCGACGCCGAACGGCGCGACGGTCCGTTGATCGTGATCGCGACCCAGGTCATCGAGCAGTCGCTGGATATCGACTTCGACGCCATGTTCAGCGACATCGCACCGATCGACCTCCTGATCCAGCGCGCCGGTCGACTGCATCGTCACGGTCACAAGGACGCCTCCCGACCGTCGGCACATCAGACCCCACGGCTTCGGATCACCGGATTCGCACGCAGAGACGACGCGGCACCGGAATTGGACGCCGGCTGCCGGGCCGTCTACGGCAAGTCCGCGCTGTTGCGCTGCATCGCCACACTCGACGAGCACTTCGCCCGTCATGACGTGATCGTCAGCCCGGACCATGTCTCCGGTCTCGTCTCGCACGCATACGAATCGGTGACCGCACCGCCCGGATGGGAGACCGAGTGGGAGGACGCCGAGGCATCTGCTGACGAAGTACGCGCCAAGAAGGCACAGCGCGCACGCTCGTTCTTGATCCCGGCTCCGGCGAAACGCCCGCTCGTCGGCTGGGCCGATCAAGCTGCGCTCGCATCCGATCCCACAGGCGAACGCAGTGTGGCACAGGTCCGGGACTCGGAGGACACGATCGAAGTTGTCGTGATCCAACGGATGGCCGGCCGCCGCATCATTCCCGAGTGGGCGACGGAGATGGCAGGCGAAGACGTTGATTTCGCAACCGTCATCGAAGACGACATCGCGCGCGCCGCCGCGATGAACACTCTCCGACTCCCCGGATTCCTGGGCTCGGCCGGGATCGGCGACGCACTCATCGCTGAACTCGAAGACAACTGCATCGACACCTGGCAGAACTCACGCTGGCTTCGAGGCGTGCTGCCCCTAGTTCTGGACCGCGATGGAAACGCCGAACACGCCGACCATCACTTCCACTACGACGACGACCTTGGGCTGGTCGTCACCCCATTGGAGAAACTATGACTGAACCGAACTTCAATCTGGTCGATGAGCCGTGGATTCGCGTGCGCCTCTGCGACGGCCGGTCCGACACGGTCTCGCTCCGAGCGCTCTTTCACCGCTGCACTGAAATCCGGCGCATCGCCGGTGAACTCCCGACACAGGACTTCGCGATTCTGCGCATCGCGCTCGCAGTGATGTACCGAACGCTGGGCACGGACGAAGAGATCCATGACGTCTGGACCTCCGGTTCGCTACCGCTGGATCGCATCGACGAATACCTCGACCAGTGGCACGACCGCTTCGACCTCTTCCATCCGACACAACCGTTCATGCAGGTCGCTGGGTTGCGGAGTACTTCCGGCGACACTAAGCCGCTGGGCATTCTGATTCCCGACTCGCCGGGCGACGACAGCCTCTTCACCATGCGGCGAGACGTTGCATCGTTGCCGTTCGCCGAGGCCGCACGGTGGCTCGTCCATTGTCAGGCCTACGATTTCGACGGCATCAAGACCGGTGCGGCAGACGACCCTCGGACCAAGGGCGGGCGCGGCTATCCCATTGGCATCGGCTGGGCCGGATGGCTGGGCGGGCTGTATCTCGAGGGTCGCGATCTCCGTGAGACTCTTCTCCACAACTGGGTGCCTGACAATGATCATCTGCAGCGAGATCGTGCATTGTGGGAGCTCGAGCCGCTGACGCCTGAGCCGCGGCCGGCATCGGCGATCGGGCCGTTCGGTCCCGCGGGTCTGTTCACCTGGCCGATCCGTCACATCAGACTCTTCGCGGACGGGGACCAAGTGACCCGAGTGCTGATCTGCGTCGGTGATCCGATCGCGAAGGCGTTCCAGTACGGGATCGAGCCGATGACATCGTGGCGTTACAGCGATCCTCAGACGAAGAAGGAGAAATCGCAGACCCCGTTGTACATGCCGCGCGCTCACTCCCAGGAGAGGTCGCTGTGGCGCGGACTCACCGCACTCCTGCCGTCGCCCAGGCCGCAGCAGGACAAGAACGGCGTGGTCTTGGCCCATCCGTCGACGATCGTGGCACGCCTCGGCGAGCGCGTGTCCATCGGTGACATCCCCAACAGCCTCGTCGACGTCGTATCCGTCGGCGTCGAGTACGGCGCGCAGATGTCGAGCTATTCGGAGATCTTCACCGACAGTCTCGTCGTCTACCCGGCGATCGCCGACCCCGAGGGATCCTCGTACGCCTGCGTCATCGACGCCGTCAAGCGCGCCGACGACGCGGTCAGCGCGTTGGCGCGACTGGCGGGCGATCTCGCCGTCGCCGACGGCGGCGAACCGGCCGGCGCCGCATCGGCCGCGCGGTCCGCCGCGTACGCCGCCCTCGACCCACGCTTCCGGGACTGGATCCGATTCGTCGACAATGATCGCGACAGCGAAGAGCTGTCGCAGGCGTGGTACGGACTGGCCCGCGACGCACTCTCCGATCTCGCTGACCAACTCCTCGATTCCGCCACACCGCGATCACGCGCAGTCAGAACCGTCGACGGTCGACAGGTCTCGGCCGGCACGTCGGCCAACTGGTTCCGGTACAACCTGCTCAAACATCTCCCCGACGCCCGAAAGGACCATGCGAAATGACCGATGGCACCGAAGCCCGAGAGCGGTACGGCATCAACAGGCATGTGGCCAAGCGCGCCGCCGACCTCTACGCGGGGGCCCGCAGGAACAGCGGCCCGGCCGTGGCCGCGTTCGCCAAGCTCCGGCGAGCGGCGACCAGCCAGATCGGCGAGGATCCCGCGGCCTGGCAGGTCGCCTTTCTCGGGTATCCGACGCCGGACGGCGATTTCCCGTTTCCCACCTTCGACGAACAAGCCGTCTACGACGCACTCCGGCTGTATGCGCTCCACCAGCAGTCGAAGAACGAGCCGATGCACGTCGACGGCCCCTCCTTCGGTACCGCCCTGAGCCGGCTCGCCCACACCGAGTCCTCCGACGGCCCCAGCGAACCGGTGCTCAAGCGCTTCAATGCACTGGTTACCGCAGACAGTCCGGAGGAGACCCGATGGCATCTGCGGAGTCTCGTCGGCCAACTCCGCGCCCACGGGATTCCACTGGACTACGGCCGTTTCGCCGATGATCTCGCTGCCCTGGCCGGCAAGCAACGCAAGGGCACCGCCCCCGGCGAGTCCAGGCGCAGAGTGCAACTCCAGTGGTCTCGTGACTTCAGCCGCACTCCCCAAACCACCGCCGAATCTGTTTGAACACGTCCCTCGAATAACAGGAGAAACCATGTCCCTCTTCATCGATTTTCATGCCATCCAGGCCGTCCCGCCGTCGAACATCAACCGCGATGAGGACGGCAGTCCCAAATCCACTGTGTTCGGCGGCACCCGACGTGCACGCGTCTCGAGTCAGGCGTGGAAGCGTGCGATGCGACACGACTTCGACAGTCACCTCGACCAGACCGAACTCGGCGTACGGACTCTCCGAATGATCGATCAGATCGCTGCCCGCATCACCGACCGCGACCCGTCCATCGTCGGCGAAGCCGCCGAGAAGCTCGCGGTCGATGTGCTCACTGCCAGCGGTATCAAGGTCGAGAAAGTGAAGCCCCGCAAGTCGGACCCCGACCAGACCGAGTACTCGAAGACCGGCGCTCTCCTATTCCTCAGCAATCCGCAGATCGACGCACTCGCCGACCTCGCCGACGCTCCCGACGTCAACGTCGACGCCGCCGCACAGGTGGCGCACGCCATCGGCACCCACACCGTCGTTCCCGAATTCGACTACTTCACCGCCGTCGACGACAAGCAGTCCGAAGACAACGCGGGTGCCGGGATGATCGGCACCGTCGAGTTCAACACGGCCACCCTGTACCGCTACGCCACGGTGAATGTCTCGCTCCTACAGGAGAATCTGGGCTCCGCTGACGCTTCCGCACGAGGAGTAGAAGCCTTCGCTCGTGCCTTCATCCGGTCGATGCCGACCGGCAAGCGCAACACTTTCGCCAATAAGACCCTGCCGTCGTTCGTGCTCGCAACGGTCCGCACCGACGAGCCGATCAATTTCGCTGCGGCATTCGAAGAAGCGGTTGAGCCCGTACAGGCGCAGCATCGTCCCGCGCGGGCCGCCGGAACGGACCCGGTCAAGCTCGAGGGAAGCCTGACACAGCGGTCGATCACTGCGCTGGTCGACGAGGCCCAGCGCGTCTACGAATCCTTCGACGCCGCGCCCGAGTCGGCGTACGTCCTGTCGACCAAGTACGTCGACGGACTCGACGACTTCGCGCAGGCGGTGTCGATCAGCGAGTTGGTGTCCGCGCTCGGCGACAAGGTCCGCGACCAGTTGGACAGCCGACAGTGAGCACGCTGCTTCTGGAACTCGCCGGGCCGCAGCAATCGTGGGGTGACTCGAGCCGGTTCACTCAACGGCAGACGAGACCGGAGCCGACCAAGAGCGGGGTGGTCGGACTGTTCGCTGCGGCACTCGGTCGGCGCCGCACCGACCCCATCGAAGATCTGGCCGCCCTGACCTTCGGAGTCCGGACCGACCAGCCCGGCCGGCTCGAGCGCGACTTCCAAACCGAGATCGATTGGCGGAACGGCAAGTCGAGGCCTCTGACGCATCGCTACTACCTCGCCGACGCACGATTCCTCGCCGCTGTCGAAGGTCCGCGTGAATTGCTCGACGGTCTGGCGGAGAGTCTGCGCCATCCGACGTTTCCGCTCTACCTCGGCCGGAGGGCCTTTCCCCCCGCAGGGCCATTGCGCGGTCGGATCGTCGAGGCTTCAGTGAAGGAGGCGCTTGCGACGGCGCCGTGGGTGGCAAGCGCTCGCCACCGCCGGCTTCAGGGTGCAACGGTTCATCTGCCGGTCGTCCGCGACGCCGGTCCGGGAGACGATGTCGCGGAGTCGGTCCGCGACTACCCCGTCAGCTTCGACCCCGAGCACCGCCGCTACGAGTGGCGTGACGTGGTTCATGATCTGGTGCCCGTCGACAATCCCGATTCTCAGCGTCCGGCGTCGCATCCGGACTGGCTGGCCGCACTAGGAGGCAGCTGAATGTACATGTCTCGAATCGCCCTCAATCATCGGCGACGTGGAGCTGTGAAGCTCCTCGGCAGTCGACACGCAATGCACGCGGCTGTGATGTCCGCGTTCGCGCCAGGGACCACCACGGAGTCGGCGGAGGGGCGCGTCCTGTGGCGTGTGGATCGGCGCGATGACGCGGTAGACCTGCTGATCGTCAGTCCGTCGGAACCCTGCTTAGTACACATCGGCGAGCAGGCGGGGTGGACCACCGGATCACCGTGGGCCACACGCGACTACACGACCTTTCTGGAGTCGTTGTCCGCAGGAGAGGAGTACGTGTTCAGGCTGACCGCCAACCCGACTCACCGAATGACCGCCGACGACGGGCGGAAACAGATCGTCGGACACGTCACCTCGGCGTATCAGCGACAGTGGTTCACAGAGCGCGCCGAGCGCCACGGCTTCGAACTCGTCGCGAGCGCCGGCGACGACGTCGAAGACCCTCGGGAGGAGCTGGTAGTGAGCGAACGCGACACCGCAGTCTTCCGACGCGGCCAACGGCAGGTGACCCTGGTGACCGCCTCGTTCGAAGGACGTCTGCGCGTCGCCGACGCGGACCTGCTCCGCCGAGCACTCACTCACGGCATCGGACGCGCCAAAGGCTACGGCTGCGGGCTCATGACCTTGCTGCCGGCGAGCTGACATGGATATCCCCGGCGTTCGCCCGTCGCGGCCGAGTGAACTCGTTCGCGTGCAGGATCGACTCTCGTTCGTGTACGTCGAGCGCGCGACCATCGGCCGCGACGACAGCGCCATTACCGCGACCGACGATGCCGGCGTCATCCACATCCCGGCAGCATCGCTTGGCGCGCTGCTACTCGGGCCGGGGACTCGCGTCACCCATCAAGCGATGCTGCTGCTCGCCGACAGTGGGTCGACTGCTGTCTGGGTCGGTGAGCGCGGCGTTCGCTACTACGCGCATGGACGTCCACTCGGGCGAACCACCCGCCTGCTGGACGCGCAGGCGCGGGCCGTGACCAATACACGGTCACGGGTGGCCGTGGCGCGGGCGATGTACGAAATGCGATTTCCCGACGACGACGTGTCCGAATGCTCGATGCAGCAGCTGCGGGGGCGTGAAGGCGCGCGGGTGCGAGGTCTGTACCGGACCCATTCCGATCGCACCGGCGTCGAGTGGAATCGCCGAGATTACAAGCCGGACGACTTCGCGAGTTCCGACGTGATCAACCAGGCGCTGTCAGCGGCTCACTCGTGTCTCTACGGAATCGTGCACTCGGTGGTGGTCGCTCTCGGTTGCAGTCCGGGTCTGGGCTTCGTCCACACCGGTCACGACCGCTCGTTCGTTTACGACATCGCCGACCTCTACAAGGCTGACATCACGATTCCGGTGGCGTTCGACGTCGCCGAGACCATCGAGCGTGAGGATCTTCCGGAGGACGACGTCGGCGGCATCACTCGACGGGCGGTACGCGACGCGGTGAAGTCCGGAGCGATTCTCACGCGCTGTGTGCGCGACATCCACACCCTGTTGCTTCCCGGAGACGATCGCGGCGATGCACGGGAGGATTACGCCGACGTCATCGAATTGTGGGATGACCGGCAGGGGAATGTCGTCGGCGGCACCAACTTCGCGCCCGAGGATATGGAACCGCCGTGGTAGTCGTCGTGCTCACGAGTTGCCCGCCGAAGCTGCGCGGTCATCTGACGCGGTGGTTGCTCGAGGTGAGTGCGGGGGTATACGTCGGTCACGTGCCCGCGCGAGTCAGGGACCTCTTGTGGTCGCAGATCATCGAGTACGTGAGCAACGGCAAGGCCATCATGGTGCACAGTTCAGATGGAGAACAACGGCTTGCGTTCAGAACTCACCTCCATGAATGGGAGCCCGTCGACCTGGATGGAATCACCCTGATCCGCCGCCCGACCGACAATGCGACCACGCGCGGCCGCGTCCGCAAAGGATGGAGCACAGCGTCGCAGATGCGGCGGCGTCGACGCGGGTAGACGCACATCAGCGCTCCGCGCGCATTCCGCAGCACGACCGCGCAAAGTGATTCCAGAACAACTTCTCGAGTTACGTAGTCGCTGTTCAAGAAGTGTGCTCCCCGCGCGAGCGGGGATGGTCCCAAGGGACAGATGACACCGCTGGTGATGGGGACGTGCTCCCCGCGCGAGCGGGGATGGTCCCTCCCGTAGTGCTGCACGTGGATACGGTCCCCGGTGCTCCCCGCGCGAGCGGGGATGGTCCATCCGGAAGACCGGAGGCGCGAGCAAACAGCTTCGTGCTCCCCGCGCGAGCGGGGATGGTCCGGGCCAGGCCCCGGAATGCCCGGGGGCCTGGCCGTGCTCCCCGCGCGAGCGGGGATGGTCCCGTTGCCCGCGCATCAGTCTGGTGATCTCATCCGTGCTCCCCGCGCGAGCGGGGATGGTCCTGGGATGCGGACCATGCCAAGTGGGAGAAGTCGGTGCTCCCCGCGCGAGCGGGGATGGTCCGGCGTACGACGCCAAGATCGCCGCTCTGTCCGCGTGCTCCCCGCGCGAGCGGGGATGGTCCCTGAAAGCAGTGCCCGCATCCATCGGCTTCGCGGTGCTCCCCGCGCGAGCGGGGATGGTCCCGGCAGCGTCATAGATATGCCTCCAAATCGTCTGTGCTCCCCGCGCGAGCGGGGATGGTCCCGGCATGGAGCTGCCCGCCGGGTCATACGTGCTGTGCTCCCCGCGCGAGCGGGGATGGTCCGTGTGGACCGTGCTGGTCCGCACTACCTCCTACGTGCTCCCCGCGCGAGCGGGGATGGTCCTGCTCACGCCCATACAGGGTCTCTGTGGGTCGGTGCTCCCCGCGCGAGCGGGGATGGTCCGACGAGCGGATCGACACGTCTCGTCCCGATGGTGTGCTCCCCGCGCGAGCGGGGATGGTCCCTCACCGATCTGCGCCGCCGGCACCCCGGCTTTGTGCTCCCCGCGCGAGCGGGGATGGTCCCTCCCAGCCGACGTTCGCCAGCCGCGTGCTCGGGTGCTCCCCGCGCGAGCGGGGATGGTCCCGTCGCCGACGTCGAACTGACAGTCTCACCGAAGTGCTCCCCGCGCGAGCGGGGATGGTCCCCTCGGTCCTCCCCAGCCGGCCACCGATCCCCGGTGCTCCCCGCGCGAGCGGGGATGGTCCCTCGGGCTGTCGGTCACGCGGTACTGGCAGAGGGTGCTCCCCGCGCGAGCGGGGATGGTCCGGTGGCACGCACCGACTGCGGCAGCGGGAACAGGTGCTCCCCGCGCGAGCGGGGATGGTCCCACGGACGACTGGCAGACATGGTCGACGGGCAAGTGCTCCCCGCGCGAGCGGGGATGGTCCCTGGGTCGCCGTCGCATTGACGGCAGTCCTCATGTGCTCCCCGCGCGAGCGGGGATGGTCCCGCCGCATGATCATGCAACACCGGCCTCCATTCGTGCTCCCCGCGCGAGCGGGGATGGTCCTGTGTCGTCGGTTGGTACGCCGAAGATCACCACGTGCTCCCCGCGCGAGCGGGGATGGTCCTTCGAATCGGCGTGCGCCGCCTGCACCTTCATCGTGCTCCCCGCGCGAGCGGGGATGGTCCCGGCGTCAGGCGTCGTTCGGTGCGGCGTGGCTTGTGCTCCCCGCGCGAGCGGGGATGGTCCTTGCCCGCGGTGCCTCCCGACGCGAGCGGCGTCGTGCTCCCCGCGCGAGCGGGGATGGTCCCGAATCATGAGGTCGATGCGCGCCAACCGCGAGGTGCTCCCCGCGCGAGCGGGGATGGTCCCCGTGGACGGCCCGCTCGATTGGATCAGACCGGGTGCTCCCCGCGCGAGCGGGGATGGTCCCAAGCTCGCGCCGACTGCGAGCAAGTACACCGCGTGCTCCCCGCGCGAGCGGGGATGGTCCCGACAGCATCCGGTGGATCCGGCGGTTCCACCAGTGCTCCCCGCGCGAGCGGGGATGGTCCCTCCCATGCGTCGGACGTAGACATGTAGGGCTGGTGCTCCCCGCGCGAGCGGGGATGGTCCCTTCAGCAGCGCTCGCCGAGGTCGGTTCGAGCAGTGCTCCCCGCGCGAGCGGGGATGGTCCCGCCCCCGGAGGCTTTTCTGGCGTACCTACTGCGTGCTCCCCGCGCGAGCGGGGATGGTCCCCGCGTCGAGCGATCCTCCGCATCGGCATGTTGGTGCTCCCCACGCGAGCGGGGATGGTCCCGGGGCCAGGTCACTATCGGTGCGGTCGATCCAGTGCTCCCCGCGCGAGCGGGATGGTCCCATCTGCAGGTAGTCGTTCTTCTGGACCCCGTGCGTGCTCCCCGCGCGAGCGGGGATGGTCCCGTCAGAGCGGCACCGTGACGCCACGTCGACTCGGTCGCGAACTCCTCGATGTCCGCCCGACGAGGATGGTCCACCCGCCACCCCACCCGTTTTCGTTCCCGCGCCACGCTCCCGCCCAGCCCGCAATAGGTATCTGTGCCACCCGCCAAATACCCTTGACCCTGTGACGCACCTTTCCTCCGACACCGAAGGCCGCCGCTCGCGCTGGTCGCTGACCATCGCCGACCTGGCTCAGGCCGCCGTCTTCGCCGCGCTCATCGCGGTCCTCGGCCTCCCCGGGCAGATCAATCTCGCAGGCGGAGTCCCGATCACGCTGCAGACGCTCGGCGTGATGCTGGCGGGGGCGGTACTCGGACCGAAGAAGGGCACGCTCGCGGTCGTCATCTTCATGGTGCTGGCCATCGCCGGGCTGCCGATCCTGGCGGGCGGACGCACCGGCATGGTGGCGCTCGGCTCCCCGACCGCAGGCTACTTCGTCGGCTTCCTGCCCGCGGTGATCGTGATCGGCCTGCTCACCGCGCTGATGATGCCGAAGTACAACATCGTGGCCGGCATCGTGATCAACCTCTTCGGCGGCGTCCTGATCATCTACGCGTGCGGCATCGTGGGCCTGCTCCTGCGCACCGACATGTCGCTGGGCGCGGCCATCGCCACCAACGGATCCTTCGTCGCCGGCGACGTGCTCAAGGCGCTCGTGACCGCTCTCGTCGCGGCCCCCGTGCATCGCGGCCGTCCCGGTCTCATCGCGCCGCTGCGGCCGTCGTTCCTCCGCCGTGCCTGAGCCCGCCCCGTCGTCGATCGTCTTCGACGGCGTCGAGCACGCCTTCGGCGACCGCGTGGTACTGCGCGGAGTGGACCTGGCCATCTCGCAACGCCGCGTCGGCATCGTCGGCGCCAATGGCAGCGGCAAGTCGACGCTGGCACGGATGATCAACGGGCTCGTCCTCCCCGACCGCGGGACGGTCACGGTCAACGGGCTCGACGTCCGCAAGAACAAGCGCAGGGTCCGGCGCGACGTCGGCTTCATCTTCTCCGATCCGGACCGGCAGATCATCATGCCGACCGTGGCCGAGGACATCGAGCTCTCGCTCTCGCGCATCGTCTCCGACAAGGCCCAGCGTCGCGCCCGGGCGCGCGAGGTACTCGCCGACTTCGGCCTCGACGGCCACGCCGACCAGCCCGCGCATCAGCTCTCCGGCGGCCAGAAGCAACTGCTCGCGCTCGCCGCAGTGATGGTGGTCGGACCGACCATTCTGGTGGCCGACGAGCCCACCACCATGCTCGACCTCCGCAACGCGCTCATGCTCCGGAGAGTGTTCGCCGACCTCGCAGAACAGCTGATCGTACTGACGCACGACCTCGACATGCTCGACGACTTCGACCGCGTGCTCGTCCTCGACGACGGCCGGGTGGTGGCCGACGACGAACCGGCCCCCGCACTCGCCTTCTACCGCGACCTGATGAGCCGATGATCGGCGTCTACGTCCCCGGCCGCTCCCTGCTGCACCGGCTCCCGGCGGGGTTCAAGATCGTCGCGCTGATGGCGTCGATCATCACGCTCGCCGTGGTGGTCCGAACACCGATCGCCGCCGGGATCGCCCTGGCGGTCACGGTCGCGACGTTCGCCCTCGCCTGGATTCCGCCCCGCCACGCTTGGTCGCAGGTCAAGGGCGTGGTCTGGGTACTGGCGGCGCTCTTCGTCTTCCAGTGGATCATCACCGACGCCGCGCGAGCCTTCGTGGTGTGCGCGGTCCTGCTCGCCTCGGTGGGGCTGGCCGCCGTCGTCACACTCACCACCCGGACCACCGACATGCTCGACGCGATCATCACCGGCCTCTCGCCGTTGCGCCGGCTCGGCGTGCGGACCGACCTCATCGCCATGGCGTTCGCGCTCACCATCCGCAGCATCCCACTGATCGCCGAAGTGCTCGCCCAGGTGGACGAGGCGCGTCGCGCCCGCGGACTGCGCGCCGGCCCGCGCGTTCTCCTGGCACCGACGGTGCTCGCCGCCCTGCAGACGGCCGACGGCTTCGCCGAGACCCTCGCCGCACGCGGAATGGACTGACGAGCAGCCCTTCCCCGATCTGTCGGTCACCGCGGTCTGTTAGCCTTCAATCAGACGGCTTGACGACTTCAAGGAGGATGCGGTGGACCCCTTCCCGCACCTGTCGCGCGCCCTCTTCGCCCACTCGGTGTACTTCCTCACCGATCACTGTCAGTAGGGCTCATCGCACCGTGCCGTCCCGTTCTCAAGGTCGGCACCTGAGCACCGGATCCAGGCCATCAGTGTCTGCAAACCGACCCTCACGGACCCATTTCGCAAAGGAAAAGTCATGTCTCCCACCATTTTCGACGACGTCACCGCTCTCATGGGCCGCACCCCGCTGGTGCGCCTCAACCGCATCACCGACGGCATGGACGCCACGATCCTGGCCAAGCTGGAGTATTACAACCCCACCAACTCCGTGAAAGACCGCATCGGCGTGGCGATCGTCGACGCCGCCGAAGCCTCCGGAGAACTGCCCGCGGGCGGCACGATCATCGAGGCCACCAGCGGCAACACCGGCATCGCACTGGCGAT
Organism: Gordonia sihwensis NBRC 108236; assembly: GCF_000333035.1. GTDB lineage: Bacteria > Actinomycetota > Actinomycetes > Mycobacteriales > Mycobacteriaceae > Gordonia > Gordonia sihwensis. The sequence goes on along the minus strand of NZ_BANU01000021.1, from coordinate 31,813 downwards.
GGTCGGCGCGGCGCGCGGCTACAATGTCGTCCTGACGATGCCCGAGTCGATGTCGAAGGAGCGCCGCGCCCTGCTCCGCGCCTTCGGCGCCGAACTCGTCCTGACCCCGGCCGCCGAAGGCATGGCCGGCGCCGTCAACGCCGCGGAGAAGATCGCCGCCGAGCGCCGCGGTTCGGTCCTCGCCCGCCAGTTCGCCAACGAGGCCAACGCCGAGATCCACCGTCGCACCACCGCCGAGGAGATCTGGAACGACACCGACGGCGCGGTCGACGCCGTGGTGGCCGGCATCGGCACCGGCGGCACGATCACCGGTATCGGCCAGGTCATCAAGAAGCGCAAGCCCGAGATCAAGATCTACGCCGTCGAACCCGCCGAGTCGCCCATCCTCAACGGCGGCGCGCCCGGACCGCACAAGATCCAGGGCCTGGGCGCCAACTTCGTCCCCGAGGTACTCGACACCACCGTGTACGACGAGGTCATCGACGTCGACGTCGACACCGCCGTGAAGTGGGCCCGCCGGGCGGCCACCGAGGAGGGCCTGCTCGTCGGCATCTCGTCCGGTGCCGCGCTGGCCGCCGCCGTCGACGTCGCCAAGCGTCCGGAGCTCAAGGGCAAGACCATCGTCGTCGTGCTCCCCGACTTCGGCGAGCGCTACCTGTCGACGCTGCTCTTCGAAGGGCTGGTCGACTGATGTCCGAGCCGGTTCCGCTACTGCGCCTGCTGCGCGAAGATCTGCGCGTCGCGCAGGAGCGGGATCCGGCGGCCCGGTCGATGATCGAGGTCGCACTCGCCTACCCGGGAGTCCATGCACTCTGGTTCCACCGGGTGGCTCACCGACTGTGGAACTCCGGCGGGGCGGCGCGTCTACCCGCGCGCCTGCTCTCGCAGTTGGGCCGGTTCGTCACGGGCATCGAGATCCATCCCGGCGCGAGGCTCGGCCGCCGCATGTTCATCGACCACGGCATGGGTGTGGTGATCGGCGAGACCGCCGAGGTCGGCGAGGACGTCGTGATGTTCCACGGATCCACCCTCGGCGGCGTCAGCATGTCGAAGGGCAAACGTCATCCCACCGTCGGCGACCGCGTGCTGATCGGCGCCGGCGCCAAGGTCCTCGGTCCCATCACGCTCGGTGACGACGCGAAGATCGGCGCCAATGCCGTTGTGGTGCACGATGTTCCGGCCGGATTCGTCGCAGTGGGCGTCGCCGCGACGACACGGGCGGCCGGCGCACCGGTGCACGACCCGTACGCCGACCCGGCGATCTACATCTGATTCTTCCTGCTCAAACGCTTATGCCGTTCTCCGTGACCCGATTCGAGTCACGGAGAACGGCATAAGCGTTCAGATCGGTCAGGCCTTCTCCACCGGGGTGATCGGCAAGCGCAGCGCGCCGGGCGCGTCCGCCGGAACCACCGGCGCCTTCGGCGCCACCGGGGTCAGCCGCCGGTAGGCGTCGCCCTGCGCGGGACGCGGGTCGGCCTCACCCTTGTTCGGCCACAGGGAGATCGCACGCTCGGCCTGCGCGCAGATCGACAGCGACGGGTTCACGCCGAGGTTCGCGGTGATCGCCGCGCCGTCGGTGATGTGCAGCGTCGGGTAGTTCCAGACGCGGTGGTAGGGGTCGATGACGCCGGTGGCCGGGTCGTCGGAGATGACGCATCCGCCGAGGTAGTGCGCGGTGAGCGGCATGTTGAAGATGTCGCCCCAGGTGCCGCCCGCCAGTCCGCCGGGCAGCTTGGCCGCGATCCGGCGGGTCGCCTCGTTACCCTCCGGAATCCAAGTCGGATTCGGCTCGCCGATGCCCTGCTTGCTCGTCACGTACTTGAACGGACCGCGCTTGCGGACGAAGGTCGTCAGCGAGTTGTTGTTGTTCTGCATCACGAGCGCGATTACCGTCCGCTCGCTCCACTTGCGGACGAAGAACAGCCGCAGCAGCATCAGCGGGTTGGTGACGGCGTTCTTGAGAAACTGGCCGAGTCGGTTGGGGACGCTGCCACCGTCGGTGAGCAGCGTCTGCAGGTAGGCCATCGCGTTGCTGCCCTTGCCGTACCGCACCGGCTCGATGTGAGTGTTGGACGTGGGGTGGAACGACGAGGTGATCGCGACGCCCTCGGTGAAGTCGCGGCTCGAATCGTACGACCGCGCCTGCGCTCCGAGGATGGATTCGGAATTGGTGCGTGTCAGCACGCCCATCGCGTCCGAGAGCCTCGGCAGGGTCGAGCCCTTGGCGCGATGCATGATCTTCTGCGTATTGAACGTGCCCGCGGCGACGATCACCTGGTCGGCGGTGAACTGCCGCCGCCGGGCGCCGAACGGGCCCCAGGACGACGACCCGTGCGCCGACACCAGCCATGAGCCGTCGGCCCGCTGCTCCAGGCGATCGACGGTGGTCCGGTCGATGATCGTCGCGCCGTTCCGCTCGGCCAGACCGAGGTAGTTCTTCATCAGCGTGTTCTTGGCGCCGACGCGGCAGCCGGTCATGCACGCGCCGCACTCGGTGCAGGCGGTGCGTTCGGGACCCGCGCCGCCGAAGTAGGGGTCGGGCACCGTCTCACCCGGGGCGCCCTCGCCGCCGGTCTTGGCTCCGAAGAAGACGCCGACCGGGGTGGAGGTGAAGGTGTCGCCGACCCCCATCTCGTCGGCCACCTCCTTCATGATGCGGTCCGAGTTGGTGAACGTCGGGTTGGTCACCACACCGAGCATCCGGCGAGCCTGCTCGTAATGGGGCGTCAGCTCCGATTCCCAGTCAGTGATGTGGTTCCACTGGGGATCGGTGAAGAACGGTGTGGGCGGCTTGTAGAGCGTGTTGGCGTAGTTCAGCGATCCGCCGCCGACGCCGGCGCCGGCGAGAACCATGACGTCCTTGAGCATGTGGACGCGCTGGATGCCCATCAAACCGAACTTCGGCGCCCAGACGAATCGGTTGAGACGCCAACTCGTCTTGGCGAACTGGTCGTCCTCGAAGCGGCGACCGGCTTCGACGATGCCGACGCGATATCCCTTCTCGATGAGGCGGAGCGCACTGACGCTGCCGCCGAATCCGGAACCGATGATGAGGACGTCGAAATCAGTCTGCGCCATAGCCGACCATACTAATGATCATTGTCTCATTATCGAAAGCCAGTGTAGGCTACGCTAACTCCTGGTCTCGGTGAATCCGAGCACGGTCGGCGTGACGAAACGAGCGATCACTGCGCGCTCTCGCTCCGGCGACCCCTCTGGCACCGCGAGCAGCGACACGATCACCCGGACCACCCATCGCGCCGCCTCTCCCCCTTCCTCACCGCCGGTGCCGAGGAAGGCCGTCGCCACCGTCTCGATGAACTCCGACGACAGCGCCAGTTCACCGGCCACTCCCGCACCCGCCGCGGTGAACCAGGCGGCCAGCGCGGGATCCCGGCGGACCTCCGTCAGCGCCACGACGATCGACTCGGTCAGCCGGTCCGCAGGCTCCGGTCGGCCGGAGACGGTCTCGGCCACCACGGCGCCGATACGGCGAGCGACCCGTTCGATGTACGCCAGCTGCAACTGGCGCCGGCCGTCGAAATAGCGGTACAGGGTCGCCCGGGAACACCCCACCGCGGCGGCGATGTCCCCCATGGAGGCGTTGGCCCCCTTCGTGGCGAACACCTCGCCCGCGATCTCGAGGATCGCGTCCTGTACGGCGGGCCGCCGGGTGCCGCGCATCCAATCCGCCCCGCGCACTCGGAGATCCTGATCGTCGGTCATGCCGAGAACGGTACCGAGACCGGTCGCCGCACATAGTTTCCGGACGCCCATTCGATTCCGTCGACGTCGACGTGGAAGTCCGGGCACCGCGCGAGCAGTTCTTCGAGCGCCACCCGCGCCTGCATCCGTGCGGCGGCGGCGCCGAGGCAGTGGTGGGATCCGTGGCTGAAGGTGAGGATGTTCGCGGGGTCGCGGCGGACGTCCAGGTCGGCGGCGTCCTCGCCGTACACGCGTTCGTCACGGTTGGCCGACGCGTAGCAGAGCAGCACCTTGCGGCCCGCCGGGATCGTCACCCCCTCGACCTCGACGTCGCGCGTCGCCGTACGGGCCAGCCCCTGCACCGGCGAGGTCAGCCGCAGCAGTTCGTTGACGGCCGACGGCAGCAGCTCGGGTTCCCGCCGAAGAATCGCACGCTGATCCGGATGCATGGTCAGCAGCGCCGACGAGCCGCCCAGCATGCCGGTGGTCGTGTCGTTTCCGCCGGCGACCATTGTGAAGGCGAACGCCAGCACCGACAGGACGCCCGACTGGTCCGCCGGGTCGTCGGTCAGGCCGGCGGCCACCAGATGCGACACCGTGTCGTCGCCGGGACTGCGCTTGCGGAATTCGATGAGGTCGGCGAAGTACGCCATCAGCCCCATCACCGCCTCTGACGCCGATTCGACGGCCGAGGCCATGTCGGCGCCCGGGTTGGCCGCGACGATCGCGTCGGTCCACGCGTCGAACTGTCCGCGATCGGACTCCGGCACGCCGAGGTAGTGGGCGACGACCATGCTCGGCAGCGGTTTGAACAGGTCCGCGGCGATGTCTCCGCCGCCGCGGGAGGCAAGGTCGTCGAGCCGCTCGATCACGAACTCGCGAACCTCGGGCTCCAACGTCGTCACCTGTCTCGGCGTGAAGCCGCGCGCCACGAGGCGACGGAAGGCGGTGTGCCGCGGCGGATCCTGCATCACCATCGGCGGGTTGTCCTGCAGGCCGATGCTCTCCAGTTCGCCGTACGCCACGGTCAATCCGCGCGCCGAGGAGAAGGTCTCCCAGTCCCGCGCGGCGGCCATCACGTCGGCATGGCGAGTGAGGACGTAGTAGTCCGCCGCCGGATCCCCCTCGGGCACCACGTGATGGACAGGGTCGCGGTCGCGCAGGAGCGCGTACATCTCGAACGGATCGCGCCAGGACGGACCCGACCGCAAGGTGAACTCCGGAGACAGATCGTTCTTCATGTCCCAACTATGAGACAGTTCACACATATTGTCAACGACGGACGATGCCTCCGCCTCCCGCCCGCGTCAGCGTGACGGGTTCGTCGCCGCCCCGTCGAGCCACAGCGTGTCGCCGGCATCGCGGTGCGGGCCGGACGTCCCGACGTGTTTCGCGCTGATCTTCGGCCCCTTGGTGATGACGTGGACCAGCGCCATGCCGTGTCCACGGCCGAGCCCGTACTCGTCCTTCAGCCATTCGAGAATCGGCCCGGCCTTGGTGCCCGGGCCGAAACCGCGTTCGGCTGCCTGCTCGACGAGTTCGCGTGGGGTGTGCCCGGTCTTGATCTCGATGGTGTCGAGGTATGCCTGGAATGACATGACGGTTCTCCTGTCGTCGGATGCTGTCACCAGTATTGACAGCCGCCGGCACCGAAACTGATCGGTATCAGCCCGAAACGACTCAGGACGGTTCACGACCATGTCGCAGACCAAGAGAGCCGAGACCCCGGTACTCCGGGGTCTCGGCTCACCGAGTGGGCGACGCCTGGCGTCGCGAGGTCAGGCTCGGACCGAGAGGCCGACCTTCTGGAACTCCTTGAGATCGGAGTAACCCGCCTTCGCCATGGACCGGCGGAGGCCGCCGACCAGGTTCAGCAGGCCGTCCGGATCGTCGGACGGTCCGTTCAGCACGGTCTCGAGGGAAGGCCGCTCCTCGTCGATCGCCACCTGCAGCAACGCACCGCGCGGAGTGTCGGGGTGCGCCGCAGCCGACGGCCAGAACCAGCCGCGGCCCGGAGCGGTGTCGGCGGCGGCGAGCGGTGTGCCCAGCACCGCGGCGTCGGCACCGCACGCGATCGCCTTGGCGAGGTCGCCCGAAGTGTGGATGTCGCCGTCGGCGATCACGTGCACATAGCGTCCACCGGTCTCGTCGAGGTAGTCGCGACGGGCCGCGGCCGCGTCGGCGATCGCGGTCGCCATCGGGACCCCGATGCCGAGGACCTCACCGGTCGTGGTGGATCCCTCCGTGGAGCCGTATCCGACGATGACGCCCGCGGCGCCGGTACGCATCAGATGCAGTGCCGTGCGGTGGTCGTGCACGCCTCCGGCGATCACCGGGATGTCGAGGTCGGAGATGAAGGTCTTCAGGTTGAGCGGTTCGGCGACGAGTCCGTCCTCGTGGCCGCGGTCGACCAGCACCACGTGCTCGGCGGAGATGATCGTGCCATGCACCACCAGAATCTCGGCGCCCGCCTTGATCAGCGCGGGTGTCAGTTCGGGGGCGTGCTGGGGGCTCACCCGGACCGCCGTGGTGACACCGGCCTCCCGCACTCGGGCGACGGCCTGCGACAGCAGGTCGAGGTTGATCGGGGCGCGATGGAGCTCCTGCAGGCGACGGATCGCCGCGGACGGGTCCGGATTCTTCTCCGCGATCTCGACCAGCTCGGCGATCTTGTCCTCGACGTGCTCGTGGCGGGCCCAGAGGCCTTCGCCGTTCAGCACGCCGAGCGCACCGAGCTTCCCCATCGCGATGGCCGACTCCGGCGAGCCGAGCGCATCGGTCGGATGGTTCAGGATCGGCGATTCGAAGCGGTATGCATCGATCTGCCATGCGGTCGAGACGTTCTTCGACGACCGCGTCCGCCGGGACGGGATGATCGAGATGTCTTCCAGTTCGTACGTTCGGCGAGCCGTCCGGCCCATGCCGAATTCGACGAGGTCACGCACCATTGCGCCTTTCTAGTGGAAACTCAGGCGAGCGGGCTGCGGCGGTCGCGCCGCAAACCGGCTCAGCGTGCATAGTAGTTGGGCGCCTCGGCGGTGAGGGTGATGTCATGCGGGTGCGACTCCTTGAGACCCGCCGCGGTGATCTGCACGAACTGCGCGTTCTGCAGGTCGGCGATGGTCTGCGACCCCGTGTAGCCCATGGCCGCGCGGAGGCCGCCGGTGAGCTGATGGATCACCTGTGACAGCGGTCCGCGGAACGGCACCCGACCTTCGATGCCCTCGGGGACCAGCTTGTCCTCGGCGAGCACGTCGTCCTGGAAGTAGCGGTCCTTGGAGTACGACTTGCCCTGGCCACGCCCCTGCATCGCACCCAGCGAGCCCATGCCGCGGTAGCTCTTGAACTGCTTGCCGTTGACGAGGATCAACTCACCCGGCGACTCCTCGGTACCCGCCAACAGCGAGCCGAGCATGGCGGTCGAGGCACCGGCGGCCAGCGCCTTGGCGACATCGCCCGAGTACTGCAGACCGCCGTCGGCGATCACCGGGACATCGGCCGCCTTGCACGCGGCGACGGCCTCGAGGATCGCGGTGATCTGGGGCGCGCCGACGCCCGCGACGACGCGGGTGGTGCAGATGGAGCCGGGGCCGACGCCGACCTTGACCGCGTCGACGCCCGCGTCGATGAGCGCCTGCGCACCCGACCGAGTCGCGACGTTGCCGCCGATCAGCTGGACGCGGCCGCCGACCTCCGCCTTGAGCTTGGCGATCATCTCGAGCACCCCGCGCGAGTGGCCGTGGGCGCTGTCGACCACGAGCACGTCGACGCCGACCTCGGCGAGGGCGAGCGCGCGATTCCACGCCTCGTCGCCCGCTCCGACGGCCGCGCCCACCAGCAGCCGGCCGTCGGCGTCCTTGGTGGCGTCGGGGTGCTGCTCGGTCTTCACGAAGTCCTTGACCGTGATCAGTCCGGTCAGCTTGCCGTTGCCGTCGACGATCGGCAGTTTCTCGATCTTGTGCCTGCGCAGCAGACCGAGCGCCGCCTCGGCGGAGACGCCCTCGGACGCGGTGATCAGCGGCGCGGGAGTCATCACCTCGGACACCGGCCGGGTCTCGTCGGCCTCGAAGCGCATGTCGCGGTTGGTGATGATGCCGACCAGATCGCCGGACGCGTCGACGACGGGCAGACCCGAGATCCGGTACCGCGCACACATCGCGTCGACCTCGGCGAGCGTGTTGGTCGGCAGACAGGTGACCGGGTTGGTGACCATGCCCGCTTCCGAGCGCTTCACGGTCTCGACGGCGGCGGCCTGCGCCTCGATCGAGAGGTTGCGGTGCAGCACGCCCATACCGCCGGCGCGCGCCATCGCGATCGCCATCCGGGCCTCGGTGACGGTGTCCATCGCCGAACTGACGAGCGGGACCCGGAGGGTAATCTCCCGGGTCAGCCTGGACGAGGTGTCCACGGCGTTCGGGACGACATCCGACGCCGCCGGGAGCAGCAGTACGTCGTCGAAGGTGAGGCCGAGCATTGCGACCTTGTCGGGATCATCTCCACCAGTGCGAACCTGCGTCATCTGCACATCGTATCCGCTGTGGATTGAGGAAGCCTGTCCGCCCGGTTATCGGCTACGGTGGAGGACGTGCATGACCAGTTCCCCGGACTCCCGCCGGACCCCTTCGCCGATGACCCGAACGACCCTGCGTCGGCCCTGGACGCGCTCGACCCGGGAATCCCTCTTGACGAGGGTGAACGCACCGCGGTGGAAGAGGATCTCGCCGACCTCGATGTGTACGAACGCCTCCTCGCGCCGCGCGGTGTGCGGGGCCTGGTAGTGATGTGCGAGGACTGTCGCGAAGATCACTACCACGACTGGGACATGTTGCGCTCCAATCTGCGCCAATTGCTCGTGGACGGCACGGTCCGACCGCACGAGCCCGCGGTGGATCCCGAGCCCGACGACTACGTCACCTGGGATTACTGCCGCGGGTACGCCGACGCCTCACTGCGCTATCACGAACGCTACTGATCCGCAGGGGAACGAACTCCGGACACACGAGAGGGACCGTGATCGTCGATCACGGTCCCTCTCGCTGTTCGGACTACCTCGCGGCCCCTCGGGTCAGCGGATGCTCTCCGACGGCGCGGTGGTCGTCACCGACGCCGACGCCGTCGCCGACGACGTGGTGGTCGTCGGCTTGTCCGTGTCCGTCTTGCTCGTGGACGGTTCCTGCGTGGTCGACGGCGCGGTGCTCGGGCTGCTCGAACCGCTGGAGGAGCCCGGCGGCTTCAGCATCACGGTCGGGTCCGGGACGTCGGGGCTGGTGGCGGAGGTCGGCAACGGCAGCGACGGCAGGGACGACAGCGGCGGAATCAGCGCACTCGGGTCCTGCCTGCGCACGTCCTCGATCAGGCTGCGCAGTTGATCGGCCTCGGACTTGTCCTTGAGCGGGCCGATGTCCTTCTCGGCCTTCGCGATCAATTCGCGGGCCTTGACGGTGTCGCCCGCGGCGAGCGCCTTCTTGGCCTCGGCGATGTTCTGCTCCGCGTTCATCCGCGACTGCGTCTGCTGCGCCTGCTCGGAGAACACCACCTGCTTCACCGACCACAGCGGATCGCCGGGCTGCGATCCCTCCGACAGCACGAGCAGGCCGGCACCGGCGACCGCCAGGATGGCGGCGGCACCCGAGACCACCCGGAGCCTGCGCGCCAGTCCGCCGCGACGCTCCCGCTCGTTGGCCCGAGCGATGGCCGTCTCGATGTCGGCGATCGTCGGCGTGCTCGGAACCGGCCCGGCCAACGACTCCGCGCGCCACTGCGCGAGCAGACCGGCGAGCCGGTACTCGGCGTCGTCGCCGATCCGGGCGGCCCTGCCTGCCGCGAGATCGTCGATGAATTCGTCGTCGTGGTGCACCGCGCCCACGTCGATGGGACCGGTAGGCATTTCGTCCTCCGTCATCGACGTTCACCTCCTGGGGTCATGAGTTTCTTGAGCTTGGTGAGCGCCCGATGCTGTGCCACTCGCACCGCTCCCGGGCTGCTGCCGACCATGTCCGCGGTCTCCTCAGCGGAGAGACCGACGACGAGCCGAAGCACCAGAATCTCGCGTTGCTTCTCGGGAAGGGTGCCGAGAAGATCTCGCATCTGCCTCGAGGCATCTGATTCGAGGGCAGCCTGTTCCGGCCCGTTCGAGAAGTCGAGCGAGTCGGGGACGTCTTCTACCGGATCTGACTTCACGCGGGCCGCCGAACGCATCGCGTCGGCGACCTTGTGCGAGGCGATGCCATATACGAACGCCATGAAGGGACGCCCCTGGTCTTCGTACCGGGGCAACGCCGTCATCACCGCCATCAACACCTCCTGAGCCACGTCGTCAGCGGAGAACAAGTGTCGTTCTCCGGCACCGATTCGTCCTCGGCAGTAGCGCAGGACTGGTTCCCGCACACTGTCGAGCACTGAGGTCAGCGCAGCGCGGTCACCATCGGCCGCCGCACGGACCGCCTGGCCCAACGCATCACCTGTAAGTTTCATCGCCGCTTAGGTGCCCGGGTGTTACGCATTCGGGAGACTACTGACCGCGGTGCGCCGTGTGGTTCGCCTAGATCAGTCATCAATCAAGCGTACCGAGCCGCGTGCGCCGAACCCGCCAAGGGCGCGAAGCCCATGCCCAGGCCGATGAGTTTCTCCTGGATGGCGGCCGCCGCCCGGCTCTGCTCGTTCCGGTCGGCGGCGAACGAGGCGAGCATGCTGCGTGCTGCCCACTCCAGCGGCGCCAGTCCGGCCGCCGCGCAGTCGCCTGCGACGTTCCGTGCAGTCTGCGCCGCCGCCTCGACCCGGCCCGAGGCCGCGTCGGCGGCAGCGGCGATCAGTGCGGTCTTGAGCCGATGGCGCACCGACGGTGCCCCGGCGGACAACTCGAGCGCCCGCGCCGCGAGGTCCGCGGCGTCGGACCGGCCGGTGTACAGGGCCAGTTCGGTACGCACCCACGCCAGGCGCAGTGCCGGACGGCCGTCGAGCACCCAGTTCCCGCGGGCCGCCGTCGATACTGTGCCCGCCGATTCTGCCGCCGCGCGTTCCAGGAGCCGGGCCGAGCCGGCGAAGTCGCCGATCCCCAACCCGTCCGCGGCCAGCCCGACGAGGGCGTCCACTCGAGCGACGGCGGCCCAGCGGCTCTCCTCCGCTCCCGCGCTCACCGCGACGCGCAGTGCCGCACCGTCATCGGCTCGCGCGTACCCGTGACCCCCGGCCTGCCGCGTGAGCGACGCGCGAGTCGCCAGTGCCAGTGCGGTGACCCCGGCGCCGGTGGCCGGATCGGCGAGCAGGTCGGCGATCAGCGCACGCGCCGCGGCGGCCCTGCCGAGCGCTCCGAGCCGAACCGCACGCGCCCAGCGATCGCCCCCCGGCGGACAGTCCGGCGGTGCGTCGACGCCGAATGCGTCGTTCCACTGATCCGACATTCGCAATTCACCTTTCACTACCGGCGCCTGCGCGCAGAATGAAGATTTCATTTCGACTAACAAAAGATGATCACGTGGAAGCAGAATTGCCGCAGTCGACAACTCCCGTTATCTCCGACGTAACCTTCGTACGATTGCAGTCCATCCTCCCACCGAGGCGCCGCGCCGTTCGACCGGCCCAGCGCCTCCGCCCTCGATCAACAAAATCGCAGGTAAAGGGCGACATAGAGTCGGAGTATCCGTCGCCCGCCGAGACCGCCATGGTCCCCGTCACGTCACCGGGCGTTCACTTGTTCGCTTTTAATCGCAGTGATTCGAGACCGGAGAACGAGTTGACTCGCTTTTCCGGACGCACATACCGTGAGCGTCGTAGGTAAGAGCGTTTCTCATTCAGGAGCGAAGATTGACGACCACAATCGACAGACTGCCCGGCCCCAACTCCGACTTCTGGGACTGGCAGATGCAAGGCAGATGCCGAGGGCTCGAATCGTCGGTCTTCTTTCACCCCGAGGGTGAGCGCGGCCAGGCGCGGATGCAGCGCGAACGGCGTGCCAAGCAGGTCTGCGCCGACTGCCCCGTGCTGCAGCAGTGCCGTGCGCACGCCCTGCGTGTGGACGAGCCGTACGGGATCTGGGGCGGCCTCACCGAGTCGGAGCGGAATCTGATGCGGCGACGCAATCCCCGGCGCCTGGCCGGCTGAGCGTCCCGGAGCGCCGGTCCCTGTACGAGGCCCCGAACGCCCCGGACATCGAGCCTCAGACAGCGATCAGCCCCGGTTGAGATCGGACTCAACCGGGGCTGATCTGTGTCTGTCCGCCGACTGGCGTCAGCCGACCACCGCGAGGATGTCGCGGGCCGACAGGATCAGGTATTCCTGACCTGCGTACTTGATCTCGGTGCCGCCGTACTTGCTGTAGATGACGACGTCGCCTTCCTTGACGTCGACCGGGATACGGTTGCCCTGATCGGTGACGCGGCCTTCGCCGACAGCGATGACCTTGCCCTCCTGCGGCTTCTCCTTGGCCGAATCCGGGATGACCAGGCCGGAAGCAGTGGTGGTCTCAGCCTCGACGGCCTGAACGAGGATCTTGTCCTCAAGCGGCTTGATGTTCACGCTCGCCACGATGTCAGTTCCTTTTCCTTCATGTAACTGATGGGAAGTTCGCGGCACCGGGTCGCTTTGCCACGTCGTCGCGGGTGCCGCGGCGCTGCATTTCGGATGCCAACTAGCACTCTACCCATGAGAGTGCCAGCACATCAAGGGCCCCGGTGTCCGAGCCGGTCGCGGCAGCTCAGAGCTTGCTGATCTGCACGCTCATCCCGGGATCGGTCGCCACGGTGAGAGGCGACGGAGGGGCGCCGCCACCGATCACGTGGGCTCCCAGGGTGGCGACCATGACGCCGTTGTCGGTGCACAACCTCGGCTTCGGCACGCGCAGTTCGATACCCGCGGCGGCGGTCCGCTCGGCCGCGAGCGACCGGATCCGCGAATTGGCGGTCGCACCGCCGCCCAAGACCAGGGTGTCGACGCCGCGATCACGGCATGCGCGCAGCGCCTTGGCGGTCAGCACATCCGCGACCGCCTCCTGGAACGACGCGGCGACGTCGGGCACCGACACGGGGGCACCCGACCGGACCCGGCCCTCCACGTATCGCGCGACGGCCGTCTTGAGACCGCTGAAGGAGAAGTCGTACGGCGCGTCGCGGGGCCCGGTCATGCCGCGCGGGAACGCGATCGCGGCGGGATCGCCGTCACGGGCGGCCGCGTCGAGTGCGGGACCCCCCGGGTAGCCGAGATCCAGCAGCCGCGCCACCTTGTCGAAGGCCTCCCCCGCGGCGTCGTCGACGGTGGTGCCCATTTCGACGATCGGCTGTGACAGGTTCTGCACGCCGAGCAGATGCGTGTGCCCGCCGGAGACCAGCAGCGCCACCGCGGGCGGCATCGGACCGTGCTCGAGGGTGTCGACCGCGACATGTCCGCCGAGGTGATTGACCGCGTACAGCGGCACATCCCAGGCCAGCGCGTACGCCTTGGCCGCGGCGACGCCGACCAGCAGGGCTCCGGCGAGTCCCGGTCCGATCGTCACCGCGATGGCGTCGGGCCGGTCGATCCCGGCCGCCTCACGCGCCCGCTGCATCGTCGGGACCATCGCCTGCAGGTGGGCCCGCGAGGCGACCTCGGGGACCACGCCGCCGTACCGCGCGTGCTCGTCCACGGACGATGCCACTTCGTCGGCCAGCAGCGTCGCCGTCTCGCCGTCCCATTCGACGACACCGACTCCGGTCTCGTCGCAGGAGCTCTCGATACCCATCACGATCATGAGGTCGCGTGCCCTTCCGGCCGGTGATTGCCCGGTTCGTCGTTGCTGTGTTCGCCGCTGCTGTGTTCGTCGCCGTCCCGGCGCGCGGCGCGCACCATCGTGTACGCGTCCGCGCCGGACGGCTGATAGTAGTTGCGTCGCACTCCCGCCACCTCGAATCCGCTGCGCTCGTACAGCGCGATCGCCGGGACGTTGTCGGTGCGCACTTCCAGGAATACCGGCGCGTGGACGGCGTCGGCAACCCGCAGCAACGCGTCGAGCAGAGCCCGCCCGTAGCCGCGCCCCTGGCAGGCGGCGTCGACCGCGATGGTGTGCACCTCGCACTCGTGGTCGCCGGCACGGCCCAGCACGCTGATACCCGCGTAGCCGGAGACCGGGGCGCCCGGGACGGTGCGCACCGCGAAGTAGGTGTTGTGCGGCGCCCGCAGTTCGGCGACGAAGCCGGTCAGCGGCCACGGCGAATCCGTGGCGAAGAGTTCCCGCTCGATCTCGGCGCATCGGGCCAGGTCGGAGGGAGTCAGTTCGTCGACGACCGGGCCGGGGCCCTCACTCATGTGTCGCCGAGGGCAGCAGCGACTTGCGCTTCTGGTCCTTGAGTTCGACGGCGTCCGGGCGGCGCAGGTACAACGGCGTCAGAGGCTCGGCCGGAGCCCGAGCGGTGAGTCGCTCGGCGGCGACGGCGACCAGCGAGGCCGGGGTCGGTGTGACCAGGTCGGCGCCCGCCGCGCCGAAGCGCTCGGTGAATCTGCTCTCCCCCACCACGTCGGAGAGCGTGCGCCCCGCCAGTTCCGCGACCAGCGTGTCGGGTGAGTCGACGGCCGGTCCCGCGACACGCCGACCGGCCTCGTACAGCGCCCAGTACACCTCGCGGCGACGGGCATCGGTGAGCACCAGTCGCGTCCCCGCCTCCGGCGCAGGCGTGCCGCGGTCGATCGCATCGAGGGTGCACACCCCGTAGGCGGGAAGGCCGAGCGCGTCGGCGTACGCCGCTCCGGTGGCCATTCCGACGCGCAGCCCGGTGAACGGTCCGGGACCGCAACCGACGACCACGGCGTCGAGGGCGTCGCCCGCCACACCCGCCTCGGCGAGCACGTCCCGCATCAGGGTCGTGAGCACTTCGGCGTGACGGCGCTGATCGGTCACGATCCGCTCCGCGAGCGTCACGGGCCCCTCGTCGCGCAGTTCCACCACGCCGGTCACCACGGCGGAAGTCGCGGTGTCCAGCGCCAGAGCCCGAATCGGCGGCTGCGCGGTCATCGGTTCACCCACTCCCAGGTCGCATGTCGTGTCTCGGTGTCGTCGTCGCGGCGCAGCCGGACGATGAGGTATTCGTCGACGAGTCGCTCCACGACGCCTTCGCCCCATTCGACCACGACCACGCTGTCGTCGAGGTCGGTGTCGAGATCGAGGGCGTCCAGATCGTCCAGGCCGCCCAGCCGGTAGGCGTCGACGTGGACCAGGCCGGTGCCGCCGGGCACGCCGGGAGCGTGCTGACGAGCGATGATGAAGGTCGGCGACGAGACACGGCCGGCCACGCCGAGCCCGGCGGCGATACCGCGCGTCAGCGCCGTCTTCCCCGCACCGAGCGGACCGTCGAGGATCACCAGATCCCCCGGGCCGAGGTCGGCGGCGAGCTCGCGGCCGAGGTCTTCGGTGTCGGCTACCTCGGGCAGGTCGCGGGTTCCGGAGGTGCGCTGCGGCGTCATCCCTGTCGCTCCGATCGTGCGTGCTTGTCCGAACGCGCGCGGCCGGAGAGCCGCCACGGCAGCACCGGCCGGCCCAGCGCCAGGCGCGACCGCGAGACCAGGTCGTCGATGGCGTCGGTGACCAGCTCCGGGTCCTCCATGGGGAGCATGTGCCCGCAGCCCTCCGCGATGACCATGCGGGAGTCGTGACCGAGCTGTCCGTACATGCTCAGTGAGTTCGGCAGCGGCGTCAGCCGGTCCTCGTCGCCGCACATCACCACCGTCGGTACCTGAGCGAGCACCGGCAGCGCCGTCGCCTCGTCGTGGCTCTCCAAGACGTGCAGGAAGTTCACCATGGTCGCGATCGACGTGTTCTGAATCATCGACTCGACGGCGTGGCCGGCGCGCGGGCTGTAGTGGTCGTGGCCGAAACTCGCCGCGACGAGCACCGGTTCCACCGCCCGGCGCGTGATCCCCCGGCCGGCCTGCACGGCGCCCGGGATGTAGCGGACCGACAGGCGCAGCGCATCGACGATCGGGTTGTTGAGTCCTTCGCCGAGCCCGGCCTCGGTGATGCCCCTGGCCGCCGTGGAGACCAGTGCGACGCCCGCGATGCGACCGCTGTGAGAGAACATCCGCGAATGACGTCGCGCGAACGACATGATCGACATCCCGCCCATCGAATGGCCCACCAGAACCACCGGTCCGGTCGGCGCCATCGTGCGGATCACCGCGGCGAGGTCGTCGCCGAGCTGCGCCATCGTAGAGCTCTCGGCGGACGCCGGGTCGCTCGCTCCGTGGCCGCGCTGGTCGTAGAAGACCATCTTGATGTGCCGGCCCGCCCAGCGCTCGGCGAGACCGAACCGCTGGAAGTGCCAGGCCGCCATCCGCAGGGTGAACCCGTGCACGAAGACCACGGTCAGCTCGGGCGTCGCGGTGCGCCCCCACTTGCGGTCGCCGCGCACGTCGGGACCGCCGGTGAGCACCGTGCGGACCGCGAGACACACGCCGTCGTCGGCGGTGACCGTCGCAGCTTCGTCGGCGTAGATCGCTTTGAAGTCGACGCCCGCATGCGGATCGATCCGCCCGTCGGCCTTGCGGAGCTTGCGGCGGCGGAAGGCGCCGCCCGCCGTCACCGCGCCGAGCGAGCGCGCCTCCGACAATCCCGAGCGCCATGCGGCCTTCCGTCGCGGCTTCGCACGCTCGCGGTCAGGCATCGACGTCTCCCCCGGGACCGCCGACATACCGTCGCACCGCGCGCGAACCGATTCGGGAGATGATCTCGTAATCGATCGTGCCGATGGTGTCGGCCCAGTCGGTCGCGGTCGGCACCGGCGCGCCGCCCGCGGCGCCCGCGGGTCCGAACAGCACGGCCCGGTCGCCCTCGGCGACGCCGCCGCCGTCCGGTCCGAGGTCGATCACCAGCTGATCCATGCAGACCCGCCCGACGTTCGGGAAGATCCGGCCGTTCACGTGCACGCCGAACCGGCCGGACAGCAGGCGCGGAACTCCGTCCGCGTAGCCCGCGGGCACCACGCCGAGAACGGTGTCGGCGGGAGCGACCCACGTGTGGTTGTAGGAGACGCCCTGCCCGGCCGGAATCCTCTTGACCAGCGAGATCCGCGTCTCCAGCGTCATCGCCGGAATCAGCCCGAAGTCGCCGATGTCCGGGACCGGCGAGTAGCCGTAGATCGAGAGTCCCGGACGGACCGCGTCGCGCGCCAGGTCGGGCCGGGTGAGCGCCGCCGGAGAGTTCGCGATGTGCACCAGCTGCGGCCGTACGCCGCGCGCACGCAGGTCGGCGACGGCATCGTCGACACGCTGCGCCTGCTGTGAGTTGAGCGGATGGTCGGGCACGTCGCCGAAGGCGAGATGACACATCACACCGTGCAGGCTGATCGCGCCCTCCGCACATGCGGCAGCCACCGCGTCGGCGGTCTGCGCCCATTCCTCCGGGCTGACGCCGCTGCGCGCGAGCCCGGTGTCGAGCTTCACCGTCACCGTGGCGGTCCGGCCGAGTCTGCGCGCCTGCGCCAGCACCAGCTCCAGCTGCCGCGGCGAGGAGACGGCGATGTCGATCCCGTCGGCGATCGCCCCGGCGAAATCGGCCTCCGCGGTGTGCAGCCAGGCGATCAGGTGCCCGTCGATGCCGGCGGCGCGCAGTGCGCGGGCCTCGCTGATCTGCGCCACACCGAGCGCGATGGCACCCGCTCCGAGCGCGGTGCGGCCCACGGCGACCGCCCCGTGCGCATAGCCATCGGCTTTGACCACCGCGATCACATCGGAGCCCGAGCGCTCCCGCAGGACGCCCACATTGTGGGCGATGGCGTCGAGATCGACAGTGGCGTAGAGGTTAGCGTGCGAGTCCATCGCACCTATTCTCGCAAATCCAGCAGACGGCGGAGCGTCGGCGCGACCGCGTCGCGCAACGCGGCGGCGCTGATCGGCGCTCCCCCGCTCGCGAGCGCGGCGGCGCGCGCGTGCACGCGGGCAGCGCAGACGCCGGCCGAACGAGCGGGGAGTCCCGCCGCCAACAACGATCCGGCGATGCCGGTGAGCACGTCGCCCGCCCCGGCGGTCGCGGCCCAGGACGACTCCGCGTCGTTGCCGCTGACCCGACCGTCCGGGTCGGCCACCAGGGTGATCCGGCCCTTGAGCAGCACCGTCACCCCGAGCCTCTCGGCCAGGCCGCGCACTGCGCTCAGCCGGTCCGGCCCCGGTTCGGCTCCGGCGAGCCGGGCGAACTCCCCGGCGTGCGGCGTCAGCAGCGTCGGTGCGGTCCGATCCGCCAGAAGCTCGGGCGCACGCGCCAGCACGGTGAGCCCGTCGGCGTCGACCAGTGTCGGAAGGTCGGTCCCGAGCACATCTGCCAGTAGATCGTGTGCTTGCTCACCCGTGCCGATTCCGGGGCCGATCGCCCACGCCTGGACTCGCCCGGCATCGGCGACGGTGGACGCCGCGACCACCTCCGGCGACTTCGCCAGCACCTCGTCGACCGCCGGACCGACGTAGCGGGTCATGCCCGATGTGGCGGCCACCGCGGCCGAGGTGGCGAGCACCGCAGCCCCCGGGAACACCGCGGACCCGGCGATCACGCCGACCACGCCCTGCGAGTATTTGTCGTCGCCCGGCCCGGGAAGCGGCCACAGCGCGGCCACCTCCGCATCGCTCGGACTGGTCACCTGTGCAGCCGGTACCGGGATGCCGATGTCGGCCACCACCACCCGGCCGCAGGCCGGCGCGGCGAGCAGGTGGGCGAGCCTCGGCGCCCCGAAGGTCACGCACACGTCGGCCCGCACCGACGGTGTGTTCACCACGCCGGTGTCGGGATCGACGCCGGACGGAAGGTCGACGGAGAGCACCGCCGCGCCCGTGTCCGCGATCCGCGCGAAGACCTCCGCAGCCGGCGGTCGCAGCGGGCCGCGGCCGCCGAGCCCCACCACGGCGTCGACGGCGATGTCGAGTCCGTCCGGCACGGTGGCGCTCACGCGGCCGCCGGCGCTCCGGAACGCCGCCAGGCCCGCACCGTGCGCGTGATCGGGATCGAGCAGGAGTGCGTCGACACGGACGCCGCGCCGCCGCAGACGAACGCCGGCGTAGAGCGCGTCGCCGCCGTTGTTTCCCGCGCCGACCACCAGCAGCACCCGCCGGCCGTAGACGCCGCCGGTCCGCTCGCGCAGTTCGGCGCTCACCTGCGCCGCCACCGCATTCGCGGCACGGGCCATCAGCACACCGCCGCTGAGCAGATCGCCGGTCGCGGCTTCGGCGTCCCGGATCTGCGCGGCGGTGTAGTAGCCGGTCACCACGAGGTCCTCATCGCTATTCGACGGTGACGGACTTGGCCAGGTTCCGCGGCTTGTCGACGTCGTAGCCGCGCGCCTGGGCGACGGTGGCTGCGAACACCTGCAACGGGACCGTCGAGACCAGCGGCTGCAGGAGGGTCGCGGTGTGCGGGATCGGGATCAGATGGTCGGCGACCTCCGCCGCCGCGGTGTCCGTGGCCTCGGCGATCACGATCGTCCGGGCACCGCGCGCCTGGATCTCGCGGATGTTGCTGATCATCTTGGAGTGCAGCAGGGCCCGGCCCTCGGGGGACGGCATCACCACGATCACCGGCAGCCCGTCTTCGATCAGGGCGATCGGGCCGTGCTTCAGCTCGCCTGCCGCGAAACCCTCGGCGTGGATGTACGCGAGTTCCTTGAGTTTGAGCGCGCCTTCCAGCGCCACCGGGTAGCCGACGTGCCTGCCGAGGAACAGGATCGTGTCGGCCGAGGCGAGGCCGCGGGCGAGCTCTCGGACGGGCTCCATCTGCTCGAGCACCTTCTCGACCGCGGCCGGGATCTGTTCCAGTGCCTCGAACTCGCGTGTCACCTCGTCGGCGTACTTGGTACCGACGGCCTGAGCCAGTGCGAGGCCCACCATGTAGGCCGCGGCGATCTGCGCGAGGAAGCACTTGGTGGACGCGACCCCGATCTCGGGGCCGGCGTGGGTGTAGAGCACGGCGTCCGATTCGCGCGGGATCTGCGCGCCGTTGGTGTTGCAGATCGCCAGGACGCGGGCCTTCTGGTCCTTGGCGTGGCGTACGGCCTCCAGGGTGTCGGCGGTCTCGCCGGACTGGCTGATCGCCACCACCAGCGTCGACCGGTCGAGCACCGGGTCGCGGTAGCGGAACTCGCTGGCGAGTTCCACCTCGACGGGCAGTCGGGTCCAGTGCTCGATCGCGTACTTGGCGATCAGTCCGGCGTGGTAGGCGGTGCCGCAGGCGACGACGAAGACCTTGTCGACGTCGCGCAGGTCCTGATCGCTCAGGCGCTGTTCGTCGAGCACGATCCGGCCGTTGCGGAGGTGACCGATCAGGGTGTCCGAGAGCGCCGCGGGCTGCTCGGCGATCTCTTTGAGCATGAAGTAGTCGTAGCCGCCCTTCTCCGCGGCGGCCAGGTCCCAGTCGATGTGGAACGGGGTGCCGCCGGTCGGGTTGCCGTCGAAGTCGGTGACCGCATAGGTGTCGGCGGTGATGACCACGACCTCGTCCTGGCCGAGTTCGATCGCGTCGCGGGTGTGCTCGATGAACGCCGTCACGTCGGAGGCCACGAACATCTCGCCGTCGCCGACCCCGACGACCAGCGGGGTGGACCGGCGTGCGGCGACGATGGTGTCCGGGTGGTCGGCGTGGGTGAAGACCAGGGTGAAGGCGCCCTCCAGACGCCGCAGCGTGGCGTACGCGGCGGCCACGAAGTCGCCCGCGTGCCGGCCCGACGTGTATTCGCGCTCCATCAGATGCACCGCGGTCTCGGTGTCGGTGTCGGAGGAGAATTCGATGCCGGAGTCTTCGAGTTCGGCACGCAGCGGCGCGTAGTTCTCGATGATCCCGTTGTGCACGACGGCGATCTTGTGGTCGGTGCTGAGGTGCGGGTGCGCATTGCGATCGGTCGGTTGACCGTGCGTGGCCCAGCGCGTGTGGCCCATACCGGTGTGACCGGTGAGCGCCGCACGGCCGACTTCAGCGATCTGCTTGTCGAGGTTCTCCAGCCGGCCGGCCTTCTTCTCGACCGTCACCGCACCGTTGCCGTCCAGGATCGCCACGCCGGCCGAATCGTAGCCGCGGTACTCCATCCGGCGGAGGGCGTCCACGACGATGTCGAGCGCGTCGCGCTTGCCCACATATCCCACGATTCCACACATGGGTACCAAGAATAGCGTCAGGCGGAGCGTGGTTTAGCGCCGAGCAACTGGGACACGGTGTCCAGTTCGGGACGGTCGGCGGACTCGAGGTCGACGGCGAGCGCGTCGCCCATGGTGAGCTCGGGGTCGGAGAAGGCGGCGTACTTCTCGTCGCCGGTCAGCCGATGCAGGAAGAAGCCGGTCAGCTGCGCCCGAACCGCCTTGTGGACGGCTCGATCGGCGCCGTTGATGCCGATTAGGGACTTGACCGAGGGCGTCTCGACGAGGTCGCCCGCGTCCGCTCCGGGGAGTGTGCGCAACACCACATCGCCTGCGACGTTCTCCGCCAGGTCGAGTGCGTTGCCGGTCATCGACGCCAGGTGTCCGCTGCCTGCCAGCACCAGCGACGGCACCCGGACGGTCGCGGCCGCGGCAGGCAGGTCGGCGGTGGTGGGCGCGGGGAACACGGTCGCCAGCGCCTTGACGTTCATCGGCGGCCTGCCCAGCAGCACGGCGTCGGATGCGGCCCGGACCGCGGCTGCGGCACCGAACCCGTGTCCGGCGAGCCCGATCCGGTTCGGATCGACGCGGACCCGGCCGGTGCCGAGTTGCACGCTTCCGGCGACGGTCGCCGCGGCGCGCAGGTCGGTGCCCAGGGAGATGTCGGACGGGAACGGGCCCCGGCTGCCGTCGGGCGCGGCCGCCACGATGCCCCATGAGGCGAGGTGGAACAGCAGATCCCGGTAGCGGGCACTTCCCACCAGCCAGCCGTGCGCGAACGCCACTGCCGGAAGGTCGCTGCCGGTGCGTGGTGCGAAGATCTGACCGGACATGCCGACTATCCCGAGATCGCCGCGATCGACCTTGTTGGGTCCGCGGCGCGCGAGTTCCTTCATCAGCTTGTCGGGCGGAGGCGCCACGACCTTGTTGTTCCCGAACACGGCTCCCACCCTATGACATCGATCGCGGATAGGACTCGGTGCCGACCGATCACCGTCCGCGCGTGCGCGGCCGCGCCGCGTCGAGTCCTGCGGCCAGCATCAGCCGCCCGAGCACGGCGTCGGCCGCATCGGCGTCGGCGCGCAGCCGGGCGCGGAGCCGCTGGACGCGCACCGGATCCTCGCGCGGTGCGGGCGCCGCCGCTGCCAAACGGTCGCGGTAGCGTCGGCCGGCCTGTTCGAACCCGCTCGCGGATTCGGCGGACAATGCCTCGAGTCGGTTCTCCGGAGACGTCACCGCAGATCCGCCAGTACGAGTTCGCCCGCCGAGCCGGTGTCGGTCGTCCATGCCGAGGCCACCTCCGCGAGGGCTGCGGCGATGGCGTCGGCGGCCAGCGCCCCCGCGGAGTCGGCGTAGTCAAGACGCGCATGCACTTCGGCTCGCAGTTCGCCTTCGGTGACCGCGCCGGCATTCAGAGCGGCAGGTACCGCGTCGAGGTCCACCCCGCCCAGCCTGCGACGGGACACCGTCTCCAGTACCGCCGCGTGGCGTGCGAGCACCTCTTCGAGGACCCGAGCGGCGTGGGTGGTCACGGCCGCCCCCTGCGTCAGCCGGCTCCGCAGATCGGCGACGTCGCCTGCCACCACCCGTACCGCGCTGCCCGCCGCGTGTCCGGATCTGCCGGACCATTC
Organism: Gordonia sihwensis NBRC 108236; assembly: GCF_000333035.1. GTDB lineage: Bacteria > Actinomycetota > Actinomycetes > Mycobacteriales > Mycobacteriaceae > Gordonia > Gordonia sihwensis. Next base: position 9,407 of record NZ_BANU01000021.1, on the reverse strand, counting down.
CCCGACCGTTGTCGCCGTCGCACCCGCTGCTCCCTCCGCGCGGGCGAGGCGGTCGGCCAGGTCGCTCAACCGTTGCGCATCCGCCACGAATGCCGGCATCCGAAACTCGTCCACCGCTGAATGAGGCCGGCGTACGGCCGCCTCGTCCACCGCGGTCAGGCCCAGTTCCCGGCAGGCGGCGATCACCGTCGCGAAACCGTCCGCGCACGAGCCCGTCATGCCGGCCGGCCCGTCGCCCACGACGCCGCGGCCGACTCCGCGTCGGCGAACGCCGCACCGGCCCGCCCCAGATCCGCGGCCACCGCGTCCACCGCGACTCCGCAGCCACGGAGCCGGGCGGCGAGATCGAGGAGCCGGTCCAGCGTGGCGTCCGCCGCACGACGCGGCGGACCGTGATCGGCCCAGTCGCACATCCCGCCGCCGTCGAGTTCCGCGGCGCATTCCGCGAGCGTCGTCACGATGTGCTGCTGGGCGGCGGTGAAGTCCGCGAGTTGGTCCAGATCGACGTGGATCGAGTCATTGCTTCCGGCGTCCATGCCTATTGGACGCACGCGCCGCCCGCACGGTTCCGCGACACGCCGAAAATGTCGCGTCCCCGACCGGGTCGGGCGTGTCTATCGCGGGGTGCTGGTCAGACGCCCGCGACCACAGCGGCCACGCGTTCGGCGATTCCGCGCGCCGACTCGGGGGTCTGCGCCTCCACCATCACCCGGACGAGTTGCTCGGTTCCCGACGGACGCAGCAGGATGCGCCCGCATCCGTCCAGTTCGGACTCGGCGGCCGCTACCGCGCTGAGCACCTCTTCGGCGACTGCGACGGCGTGTTTGTCGGAGACGGGGACGTTGATGAGCTCCTGCGGCAGAACCGTCATCACCCCGGCCAGATCGGCCAAGCGCTGTCCGGTCTGCGCCACCCGCGCGGCGAGCATGAGACCGGTGAGCACTCCGTCGCCGGTGGTTCCGACGGCCGGGACCACGATGTGGCCGGACTGCTCACCGCCGAGGGCGTAACCGCCCGAGCGCAGTTCCTCGAGGACGTAGCGGTCGCCCACGCCCGTCACCTTGAGCTCGATTCCCGCGCTCTTCATCGCCAGGTGCAAGCCGAGGTTGCTCATGACGGTGGCCACGAGGACGCCGTCGGTCAGGTGGCCCGCCTCGTGCATCGCCAGCGCCAGGATCGCCATGATCCGGTCGCCGTCGACCACCGAACCGGTCGAGTCGACCGCCAGGCACCGGTCGGCGTCACCGTCATGGGCCAGGCCGAGGTCGGCGCCGTACTCCAGGACGGCGGCCCGCAGTTTGTCCATGTGCGTGGAGCCGCACCCGTCGTTGATGTTGAGGCCGTCGGGCTCGGCGTGGATCGCGATGACCTTGGCGCCGGCGGCCTCATACGCGCGGGGAGCCACATGGGACGCCGCACCGTGTGCGCAGTCGACCACGAGCGTCAACCCGTCGAGCGAGGTCGGGACCGACTCGGCCAGATGAGCGAGGTAGCGTTCGGCGGCGTCCTGGGCGTCGCGGATCCGGCCCACACCGGCGCCGGTGGGACGGGGCTGGTCGGCGTGCATCGCCGCCTCGATCTCGTCCTCGACGTCGTCGGGGAGTTTGTGGCCGCCCGCGGCGAAGAACTTGATGCCGTTGTCGGGCATGGGATTGTGCGAGGCGGAGATCATCACTCCGAAATCCGCCCGATAGTCAGCCGTCAGAAAGGCGACGGCCGGGGTGGGGACCACTCCCACCCGGATGGCGTCGGCGCCCGCCGCGGCCAGACCGGCGCACAGCGCGGCCTCCAGGAGTTCGCCGGAGGCGCGGGGGTCACGTCCGACGACGACGCGCGGACGGGAACGAGCGTTTGCACCGAGAACGCGAACGGCGGCCGAGGCCAGGGCCAACGCCAGCTCTGCGGTGAGCTGGTCGTTGGCCCGGCCTCGGACGCCGTCGGTGCCGAAAAGGCGAGCCACAGTAGCCGAAGCGATCAGCGCTTGCTGTACTGCGAGGCCTTGCGGGCCTTCTTCAGGCCGTACTTCTTACGCTCCACAGCACGCGCGTCGCGGGTCAGGAAGCCGGCCTTCTTCAGTGCCGGACGATCCTCGGGGCTGACCTCGATGAGGCCGCGCGCGATGGCCAGACGCAGCGCGCCCGCCTGACCCGACGGGCCGCCGCCGACCAGACGAGCGTGGATGTCGAAGGCGTCGGTGCGCTCGACGGTGACGAGTGGAGCCTTGATGAGCTGCTGGTGCACCTTGTTCGGGAAGTAGTCCTCGAGGGTGCGGCCGTTGAGCGTGAACTCGCCGGTGCCGGGCACCAGGCGGACCCGGACGATGGCCTCCTTGCGGCGGCCCACGGTCTGGATCGGGCGGTCGAGCACGACCGGTCCGCGAGTGGCGGTCTCGGTCTCGACGACCTCGACGGACTCCGTGGTGTAGCTGCCGTCCTCGTTCAGGGTCTCTTCTTCGATGACCTCGACGTCGACGTCGTTCAGGTTCTCGTTGGTCACTGGGCCACCTGCTTGATCTCGTAGTTGACCGGCTTCTGCGCGGTGTGCGGGTGGTTGGGGCCCGCGTAGACCTTGAGCTTGCCTGCGATGGCGTTGCCCAGCTTGTTCTTCGGGAGCATGCCCTTGACGGCGCTCTCGACGACGCGCTCGGGCTTGGTGGCCAGGAGCTCGCCGATGCTCTGGGACTTCAGGCCGCCCGGGTGACCCGAGTGGCGGTAGAGACGCTTGTCGGTCAGCTTGTTGCCGCTGACGGCGACCTTCTCCGCGTTGATGATGATGACGTAGTCGCCGCCGTCGACGTGCGGGGCGAACGTGGGCTTGCCCTTGCCGCGGAGCAGGTTGGCGCTCGCGACGGCGAGGCGGCCGAGCACCACGTCGGTGGCGTCGATGACGTACCACTCGCGGGTCACGTCACCGGCCTTCGGGGTGTAGGTAGGCACAGTAGTCCTCTTTTGAACTCGTTTGCTGCTGGTCAGGCACTTCTGCAGAGCGTGCTCCCGGCGACCAGTGGGGACCCGGGCACTCTGTTGACGCAGGGCACCAGCGATCTAGCTTACGCGGGCTCGTCGACGCGGGTCAAAACGCGCGTCCGGCTGGGTCCGTATCGTCGAGAGCATGACTTCAGTGATCAGCATCGGTCCCGGCGACGGCGCCCTCACCCTGCGCACCGGCGTCGCCGGGCGGGCGGCGCGGACCGGCCACAGCTTGACGATCGGGTTCGACGCGTGGCGAGCCGACATCGCCTTCGACGGCGACACTCCGGTCTCCGTGGCGCTGCGGGTGGACGTCGACTCCCTGCAGGTGCTCTCGGGCGAGGGCGGGCTGACTCCGATGACCGGTCCGGAACGGCTGGTCGCGCGCGCCAACGCTCTCAAGTCGCTGAAATCGTCCGCCTTCCCCGAGATCGTCTTCCGGGCCGGCGACGTGTCGGCGAGCGGCGACGGCTACCGGTTGTCGGGCGATCTGACGATCTGTGGAGTCACCGAGCCCCACACCGTCGACGTGGCGGTGGACGGCAGCACCGTCTCCGGGCAGTCCGCGGTGACGCAGACGACGTTCGGGATCAAGCCGTATTCGCTGATGATGGGCGCCCTGAAGGTGGCCGACGAGGTGGTCGTGACGCTGGAGGCGTCGGTCACCGTCTCCTAATCGCTCACCACACGCAGGGAACCCACGGCCCCGCGGCACGGACCGTCCACCGACTCCTCCCCCGTGCCCGTCTGACAACCGATGCTGATCTGCGTGCCGCTCTCGACGGCCACGTACCAGGCCACGGGAGAACCCGACGCCGGCGTCTCGCGATACCCGATCACGCGACGGCCCGCATAGCTCACGTCGGCCGCGAACTCGGCCACCGCGTCGTCCCCGCGCTGCGCGATGCGGTTCCGCAGGCTCTCCGCGACCGTCGCGACGGTGGAACCGCCCCGCAGCCGCGAGACTACGACGATCAGCCGCCTGCCGTCGTCGGGGGCCGCGAACACCGTGCGGCTTCCGGCGGTCGCATCGTCCCCGTCACTGCGCCGCCACTGGCCCGGAACGGCGAGTTCGGCCCGGCCCACCCGGACTGTCTGCTGCGCGGACCGCTCCGGCCGCGGCCAATGCGCCCACCCGGCGGTCGCGGCTGCGGCCAGCACCAGCACCGCGGCGACGACTGCCGGCGCGCGCAGTCCCCGGCGCGACGCGGCGATCGGCGGCGCGGGCAGGCCGGCGAGCAGCTCGGCGGCGCTCACCGGACCGAGCCGACCTCCGTGCCTGGTCAGAACCGTTCTGTCGACGGCCATCGCGCGTACACCGAAGGCTTCGAGCAGCAACCGCTGGGCGGCGGCGACCGATTCCGGATCGGGACCGTCGACGAAGACCGCGTCGGCGGCGCGCAGCGGAGCCGACCACCCGGGTTCGGCCGATATCCGGCGCGGGAGGTCCACCGCGCCCCGCCCCAGCGACCACCGGCCGTCGGTGCGCGTCACCGTGTGCACGCTCCAGTGTCCGCCGGTGGCCGGCAGCATCCGGGTCTCCACCACGGCGCAGCGGTGCACGGTCGCGTCGGCGTGCGAAGCGGCGATCGCCACCGCCCGTGGAACGGGTTCGGCGGCGGCGCCCACGGAGGCGAGTTCGCCGACCAGAGCCTCGGTGCGGACCGGTCCCCACACGGTGGGCAGCAGGATCCGGGAGGCGCCGGCGGCGCGCCGCATCACCTCGCGCAGCGCCTGCCGGGCGAGGGCCCGCCGTTCGGCGCAGTCGATGTCCTCCAGCAGCGTCGTCAGGTCCACGGTGCCGCCGGGACCGGTCACACGTCCGTACGCGAGATCGATCACCGGGCCGCTCACGCCCGTTCTCCCAGCGCGACCTGGACGATCTCCGGCGACCGGTTGCGCGACACCAGTTCGCCGCGGCCGGCCGGCAGCCGCTGCAGGCGGTGCCTGCCCACCACGTAGCCCTCGTCGGGGTCGCCGTTCATCAGGAGGACATCGCACGAGAGGTCGCGCAGACAGGCGATCAGCGGATCGAACAGCGCTCGGCCGACACCGCCGGATCGGCGCGTGAGGATCAGCCGGAAACCGATGTCGCGACCGTGCCCGAGCAACTCGATCAATGGCGACAATGGATTCCCGGACGCCGTGGCGACGAGGTCGTAGTCGTCGACCACCAGATAGACGGTGGGCCCCGACCACCTGCTGCGGTCGACGAGTTGTTGCGGTGTCACGTCGTCGCCGGGCAGCCGCGCGGCGAAGTACTCGGCGAGTTGCGCCATCATCGGCCGCGCCGTGCGTTCGGAACTGGCGTAGCCGCCCAGATGCGTCTCCGGCACCTCTCCGAGCAGTCCGCGACGGTAGTCGACGAGGACGAGCTTGACTTCGTCCGGATCTCCGCCGGCCACCAGTCCGCGGACCAGCGTGCGAAGCGTCTCGGTCTTGCCCGATTCGACGTCGGCGAACACCAGCAGGTGCGGCTGGGCGTCGAAGTCGAGGACGCACGGCCCCAAGTCGGTCTCCGACAGCCCGAGCGCTACCGTACCGGCCCGCGTCCCGGCTCCCTGCGCGGCGACGGTCTCCGCGAGCACGGAACCGTCCACCACTCGTGCGAGAGTCCGCACCTCCGGAGCCCGGCGATCGCCGTATTCCCGCGCGACGGCCTCGACCAGCTTCGCCGTTCCGGCGGACACATCGGTCGCGTCGGCGACGCCGTCCACCCGCGGCAGCGCCACCAGTAGGTGCTTCTCCTGCGCGGTCAGCCCGCGGCCCGGCCGTCCCTCCGGCACTCCGGCCGCGGCGCGGCGGCTCATCTCGGAATCGAGGGCGTCACCGAGCCGCAGTTCCACGCGACCGGCCATCAGGTCCTTCATGGCGGGCCGGATCTCGCCCCACCGCGACGCGCTGACCACCACGTGCACGCCGTACGCCAGCCCCGTCGAGACGAGGGCGTCGACCTTCTCCTCCAGCGCCTCGAAGTCGGCCCGGAGCACGCCGATCCCGTCGATGACCAGGAAGACGTCGCCGTACCGGTCGTCGGCGAAGCGGCCCGCAGCGCGCGCCGCGCGGTACTCCCGCATCGACTCGATGCCGTGCTCGGCGAAGCACGCCTCCCGGCTCGTCTTCACCGCCAGGATCTCGGCGAGCGTGCGGCGGATCCGGTCGTGCTGGACTCGGGTGGCCACCGAGCCGACGTGCGGCAGACCATCGAGTGCGGCGAGCGTGCCGCCGCCGAAGTCCAGACAGTAGAACTGCACCTGTTCGGGGGTGTGGGTCCTGGCGGCTCCGCAGATCAGGGTGCGCAGCGTGGTGGACTTGCCCGACTGCGGACCGCCCACGACAGCGACGTGCCCGGCCGCACCCGCGACGTCGAGCCATGCGGTGTCGCGCCGCTGCTCGAACGGCAGGTCGATGACCCCGTACGGAAAGGTCAAGGTGCCGGGTGCGGTGTCGCGTGCCAGCGCATCGAGGGTGATCGCCCGCTCCAGCGGCGGCAACCACACCCGATGCGGGGTGCGGCCGTGCCCGGCCAGTGCCGCGACCACCGTCTCGAGCACCGTCGCGGACGGACCCTCGTCGGCCTGGCCGTCCGGCTGCTCCGTGGCCGGTTCGGCGAGCGGGACCTCCGCGGTGGTGAACGCGACCGGCCGGGTCTGCGCACACGACGCGGAACCGGCAGACGGCCCCGCCGGTGGTCGATAGGGGCCGGAGACGAAGCACGTGTTGAAGCGTGTCGGCGCCGACGAATCGCACTTCAGGTAGGCCGCGCCGGGCGCACTCGGCAGGTGATAGGCGTCGGGGACGCCCAGCACAGTCCGGGACTCGTTGGCGGAGAAGGTCTTCAATCCGATCCGGTACGAGAGATGACTGTCGAGCCCGCGCAGCCTGCCCTCCTCGAGACGCTGGGACGCGAGCAGCAGGTGGATGTGCAGGGAGCGCCCCAGCCGGCCGATCGCCACGAACAGGTCCGCGAATTCCGGTTTCTGCGCGAGCAGTTCGGAGAACTCGTCGACGACGATGAAGAGGGCGGGCAGCGGGTCGAGCGGCGCCCCCGCCCGGCGGGCCTGTTCGTAGTCGGTGACATTGGCGAAGTTGCCTGCGGCGCGCAGCAGTTCCTGACGGCGGTTCAGTTCGCCGGAGAGTGCGTCGCCCATCCGGTCCACCATCGCGAGTTCCTGCTCGAGGTTGGTGATCACCGCGGCCGTGTGCTTGGCCTGCTCCAGACCGAGAAAGGTGGCCCCGCCCTTGAAGTCGACCAAGACCAGGTTCAACTCGTCCGGGGAGTGCGTCGCGATCAGCGCGAGGACGAGGGTGCGCAGCAGTTCGCTCTTGCCGCTGCCGGTGGCGCCGATGCACAGCCCGTGCGGCCCCATTCCGCCGTGCGCGCTCTCCTTCAGGTCAAGGTGCACGGGAGCGCCCTCCGGGGTGTAGCCGATCGGCACGCGCAGTCGTTCGGCACCGAGGCGCCCGCGCCAGGCCGACTCCGGGGTGACGCGGCCCGCGTCTCCCAGACCCAGCAGTGCGGGCAGTCCGGGATCGCTCGCGAGAACCGGCGTGTCGAGATCGAGCAGGGCGTCGAGCGACGCCGGGCGGTACCGGGCGAGCCTGCGCGCGACGGCTTCGGCGCACGGCCCGGACAGCCGGTCGGCGACGGCGAACTCCTCCAGTCCGGCGGCGGTGCGGGCGGCGACACGACCGCCGGACACCGTCAGCTGCAGCCCGCGACGCACCGCCAGCGGGCTCGGCGCGGTGCCCAGACTCACCACTGTCACGCCGTCGAGGCCTACGCCGCCGATCAATTCGTCGTCCACATCGACTCGATCGGTGTCGACCACGATCAACAGATGGGACGTCGCCGGAGAGTCGGCCGTCCGGCTGAAACCCGCTCGGGCCGCGAGATCGGCGGCGAGGTCGTCGCCGAGGGCGCCGAGCGTCGGGTACACCATGCGCACGGCACCGAGCCCGTCCCGACGAGCCGGATGGCCGATGTGCGGCAGCCACTTGACCCAATCCCATTCGGCGTCGAGCGGATCGTCGGCGACGACCGCGATCCGCAGGTGGTCCGGACCGTGCAGTACGGCCAACGAGCACAGCATGAACCGCAGCAGGGCGCGCACCTGCACCGGATCCCCGAGCAGGCTGACCGCCGGGAATCCGCGCAGCGCGATCGCCGTCGGCAGTCCGTCGACGGCCGCATGCGCGGCAGCGAAACGTCTCAGCGCCACCGCCGACACCGGCTCCAGGTCGTCGCCCGGCGGCGTCTCCGGCGGCACCAACGCGGTCGCGAGGCGGTGTGTCCCGCGGCCGACGCGGACATGGCCGAAGTCGTCGTCGGTGAATCTGCGCTCCCACATCCGGCGGCCCCCGACCAGGCCGATCAACGCTCCCGGATCCGGATGCCGCCACTGCGCCGATTCTCGTTGCGCTGCAGCCGTTTCGGCGACATCGTCGCGAAGCTGCCCGAGATGGCGCAGATAGTCCTTGCGGTTCTCATTCACCTCGGCTGCCCGCTCGGGACCGCCTCGCCCGCCGGATGCCAGCATTCCCACCATCGACATCACCATCATCAGCGGGAACATCAGAAACATCGGATTCGCCAGTGCCCCAGCGCCTCCGGTCATCACCATCATGGCGACCATGCCGATGACGGCGACCACCATGACCACCGGCAGAAGCCGCACCAGCAGATTCGGCGGCACTGCGCGCGACAGCTCCGGCGGCGCGGTCAGCTCGATCTCCCCGTCCGGCGGAGCCTCCACGACGATCCGCGGACGACGCGCGAAACCGATTGTTGCACTGCCCATTCGAGCCCCCCAGCTCTGATTCGGCCGCCGCGTGAGGCCGGTTGAGCGATTTCCCCCAATCGCTGACCGCGACGACTCCCGACATGGTTATCTCGACGACGTCCTCGCCTCACGGGCGATGGAAGAGGTTGTATCAGGAACCTTGGGGGAAGGTTTGCCGAATGACCGTGTTGACCGAACCGGACATGATCCGGACATCGATCGTGGGTGGGAGCACTCAACTCGACGCAGGCCTTCCGGCCGGCGTGCCGATCGCGGCGCTGATGCCCGATCTTCTCGACGCTCTGCGGGTCCGGGTGGACGACAGCGCTGAACCCGCGAACTGGACACTCGCCCGCATCGACGGAACCGCCTTGGCCGCCGAGCACACTCTCGCGCAGTGCGGGGTGTGCGACGGCGATCTGCTGGTGATCCGCACTGCGCCGGCCGATGCCGGGACGGTGCTGATCGACGACGTCGCCGACGGTGTGGCGGCGGCTCTGCAGCGGGACCGCTTCGGCTGGTCGTCGGACGCCTCACGCATGGTGAGCTATCTGGTCTTCCTGGTCGCGGTGGTCGGGGCCGTCCCGGCCGGCCGCTGGGCGGCGGCCGCCGGCGACGCTCCGGTGGTCCTCGCGGTCTCGGCCCTGGGTGCGGC
>NZ_BANU01000022.1 GCF_000333035.1 Gordonia sihwensis NBRC 108236 | reverse complement strand
GGTCCGATGGACCCGTCGTCCATGCCGAGCGCCCTTTCGTGCTCCCCGCGCGAGCGGGGATGGTCCGTGTCCGCGGCGGTCGACGCGGCTGTCCCGCAGGCGCTCCCCGCGCGAGCGGGGATGGTCCCTCGGCGCGACGCTCGGGTGTCGACGGCTTCTTGTGCTCCCCGCGCGAGCGGGGATGGTCCCGGCATCGGCGTGATCGACGCCGGATACCGCGGGTGCTCCCCGCGCGAGCGGGGATGGTCCGCAGCACCAGTGAAGCTGTCGCCATCGGGCCCGGTGCTCCCCGCGCGAGCGGGGATGGTCCCCCGCATCCACGCCCCGCACCAGGTGATCCCACGTGCTCCCCGCGCGAGCGGGGATGGTCCGAACTCGACGTTCGCTGCTCCGTAGAGGAGTTCGTGCTCCCCGCGCGAGCGGGGATGGTCCCCCCGGCGCTAACCCTGGGTCTAACCCTTGGCCGGTGCTCCCCGCGCGAGCGGGGATGGTCCCACCGGCACCATCGAAGGCCGCCTCGACAGCATGTGCTCCCCGCGCGAGCGGGGATGGTCCGATCATCGACGGTGCCCCGTGGTGGGTGGGCGCGTGCTCCCCGCGCGAGCGGGGATGGTCCCAGGGCACCGACACCGATGATCGCGTTGCGCTTGTGCTCCCCGCGCGAGCGGGGATGGTCCCCGGATCGTCTCATTCGGCAGGTACAGCGTCTCGTGCTCCCCGCGCGAGCGGGGATGGTCCCGGCTTCTCGGTCGCACCGACCCGATCGAACACGTGCTCCCCGCGCGAGCGGGGATGGTCCCGAAGTCCGTCCGAGCGCGGGGGCCGTTGCTGTGTGCTCCCCGCGCGAGCGGGGATGGTCCCGCCGCCTGCGGGTGCAGATGGGGCAGGAACCCGTGCTCCCCGCGCGAGCGGGGATGGTCCCTCATTCGAATACTGCGGACGAGTGTTGTCACCGTGCTCCCCGCGCGAGCGGGGATGGTCCCCGCGGTGCCTCGTGGACCTCGATGCGGCGGAAGTGCTCCCCGCGCGAGCGGGGATGGTCCGTCGAAGTGGTATGAGGCGAATCAGGATCCGAAGTGCTCCCCGCGCGAGCGGGGATGGTCCCGCATTTCTGACGCGGCCATCTCAGCAACCGACGTGCTCCCCGCGCGAGCGGGGATGGTCCGATGATGCAGCCGATGATGTACGTCTTGCCGACGTGCTCCCCGCGCGAGCGGGGATGGTCCCTGGCCCGACTGGGTCGCGTCAGCAGCGACCGTGTGCTCCCCGCGCGAGCGGGGATGGTCCCCCGGAACGCGACATCCTGTTGCCGTTCGCGGTGTGCTCCCCGCGCGAGCGGGGATGGTCCCGTCAACCTCCTTAACCTCTTGAAGGCGAATCCGTGCTCCCCGCGCGAGCGGGGATGGTCCCATGAACGCTGCTCTCGGCCGCATCGGCGCGAGGTGCTCCCCGCGCGAGCGGGGATGGTCCCCCTGTCCGCCAAGGACTACGAGTGCCCAACCTGTGCTCCCCGCGCGAGCGGGGATGGTCCTAGCTTGCTCGACGGTCGGCATGTCGTAAGACGGTGCTCCCCGCGCGAGCGGGGATGGTCCCTGTCCAGCGCGTTGAAAGCTGACTCCGACGATGTGCTCCCCGCGCGAGCGGGGATGGTCCCATGATCGCCGCGCTCGGTCGTCTCGGCGCTGCGTGCTCCCCGCGCGAGCGGGGATGGTCCGTCGAGCAGTGTGCGGTCGTCGTCGGTCATGCGGTGCTCCCCGCGCGAGCGGGGATGGTCCGGTCTTGGCGTACAGCGGCTTTCTCGCGGGGTCGTGCTCCCCGCGCGAGCGGGGATGGTCCCGGCGCACCACCGCCGCATGAACTTCCGGTCCCGTGCTCCCCGCGCGAGCGGGGATGGTCCTGCTGCTCCGGGATTCAACCGGACGGTGGGGCTGTGCTCCCCGCGCGAGCGGGGATGGTCCCCCTTGGCTGCGGACTCCTCGACGAACTCTGCAGTGCTCCCCGCGCGAGCGGGGATGGTCCCCCGGTCAGCTCGGACGGGGTGATGGTCTCGGTGTGCTCCCCGCGCGAGCGGGGATGGTCCGTCGTAGTCTTCGACCTCAGTTCGTATCAGCGCGTGCTCCCCGCGCGAGCGGGGATGGTCCCGTCGAGGTGACGGATGCGACGACCACGTCTGGGTGCTCCCCGCGCGAGCGGGGATGGTCCTCCTTTGACGTTCCAGTCGATCCTCACACGGACGTGCTCCCCGCGCGAGCGGGGATGGTCCTAGCGGGTCGTCCGACAAGACCGCGTGGAGTGCGTGCTCCCCGCGCGAGCGGGGATGGTCCGCACCACACACCGAACAAGGAGAAGAACTGTGAGTGCTCCCCGCGCGAGCGGGGATGGTCCGTCACAGCAGATGCTGTAGATGCTGTCCCCGGCGTGCTCCCCGCGCGAGCGGGGATGGTCCCGATCCAACCGCTCGAGCACCTGGTCGGTACCGGTGCTCCCCGCGCGAGCGGGGATGGTCCGCCGGCGTTGCTGGTGTCGATGCGGATCAGGAGGTGCTCCCCGCGCGAGCGGGGATGGTCCCGGGTCGACCAGCTTCTCGATCGCGGACTTCTCGTGCTCCCCGCGCGAGCGGGGATGGTCCCATCACCGGCGATGTGGCTGGCGGGAATGTGCCGTGCTCCCCGCGCGAGCGGGGATGGTCCCGTCCCGCCGCCAAGATCACCTTCGGTGACCGGGTGCTCCCCGCGCGAGCGGGGATGGTCCCCCAGGAGTCGATCGATGCCGCCAAGTCCATGTGTGCTCCCCGCGCGAGCGGGGATGGTCCCTCGATGGTGATTCCGAGGTCTCGCGCGTGTCGGTGCTCCCCGCGCGAGCGGGGATGGTCCCGTCGCGCCGAGGATGTTCGAGCCCGAGTTGGGGTGCTCCCCGCGCGAGCGGGGATGGTCCGTCGGGATGCACGATCATCTCAACCTCAACCACGTGCTCCCCGCGCGAGCGGGGATGGTCCCGCGCTGTGTGATGGTCTTGATAACGTTGCTGCGTGCTCCCCGCGCGAGCGGGGATGGTCCCTTCGCACCGCGGGTGATTCTCGGATCGAACGGGTGCTCCCCGCGCGAGCGGGGATGGTCCCGTGTACCCGGGCGATGGGATGCGCTTCAAGGGGTGCTCCCCGCGCGAGCGGGGATGGTCCCTAGCTGCGGCGTTGATCCCGTACGACTCATTGGTGCTCCCCGCGCGAGCGGGGATGGTCCCGTCGCGCCGAGGATGTTCGAGCCCGAGTTGGGGTGCTCCCCGCGCGAGCGGGGATGGTCCGTCGTCCAACTTCTCCATGCGGGTGCTCACGATCTCACTCTGTGCTCCCCGCGCGAGCGGGGATGGTCCCACGGTGCCCTCGAAAAGCCGTAGGCCCTCGCGGTGCTCCCCGCGCGATCGGGGATGGTCCGGCCGAGGACCAGGCACTAGCCGAGCATCGTAAGTGCTCCCCGCGCGAGCGGGGATGGTCCCAACCTCAAGCCGGATTCGGCACTCTATCGGCGGTGCTCCCCGCGCGAGCGGGGATGGTCCTGCGGCTGCAGGCTCTTCGACGATGGGGTCCGCGTGCTCCCCGCGCGAGCGGGGATGGTCCCGCGCCCTGCTCCTTCTTGGTCAGCACGGAGTCGTGCTCCCCGCGCGAGCGGGGATGGTCCCGGCATCTCGCCGATCTCATCGACCTTCGCGTAGTGCTCCCCGCGCGAGCGGGGATGGTCCGACGTGGGCGGACGGTAGTGCTGGCGGCACTCCGTGCTCCCCGCGCGAGCGGGGATGGTCCTCCATCGATTCCATCGTCGGACCGTAGAACGTCGTGCTCCCCGCGCGAGCGGGG
>NZ_BANU01000023.1 GCF_000333035.1 Gordonia sihwensis NBRC 108236 | reverse complement strand
GCACCACATCAGGCTCGTCGAGCCGCACCGGAGCGCAGCGACGGAGCGAGTCGAGACCACCCACCGCCACACACCACCCGCCCCGAAACCACCGAGTGCCGCCCACATCCAGATGCGGGCGGCACTCGGCGCGGTTCAGCGGGAGGTCACTCCCATTCGATCGTGCCCGGCGGCTTGCTCGTCACGTCGAGCACCACGCGGTTCACGTCCGGGACCTCGTTGGTGATGCGGGTCGAGATCGTCTCCAGGACCTCGTACGGCACGCGCGTCCAGTCGGCGGTCATCGCGTCTTCGCTCGACACCGGGCGCAGCACGATCGGGTGACCGTACGTACGACCGTCGCCCTGCACTCCGACGCTGCGGACGTCGGCCAGCAGGACTACTGGGCACTGCCAGATCTGGCCGTCGAGGCCGGCGGACGTCAGTTCCTCGCGCGCGATCAGGTCCGCCTTGCGCAGCAGTTCGAGGCGGTCCTTGGTGACCGATCCGACGATGCGGATCGCGAGACCGGGGCCCGGGAACGGCTGTCGGGCGACGATCTCCTCCGGCAGACCGAGTTCACGGCCGACGGCACGGACCTCGTCCTTGAAGAGGAGGCGCAGCGGTTCGACGAGCTTGAACTCGAGGTCTTCCGGCAGGCCGCCGACGTTGTGGTGGCTCTTGATGTTCGCGGTTCCGCTGCCGCCGCCGGATTCGACGACGTCCGGGTACAGGGTGCCCTGAACGAGGAAGTCGACCTTCTTGCCCGCGGCGGCCTGGTCGCCCAGCACCTCCGACACCGCGCCCTCGAAGGAGCGGATGAACTCGCGGCCGATGATCTTGCGTTTGGTCTCCGGATCGGAGACGCCGTCGAGGTGGCCGAGGAAGACGTCCTCGGCGTCCACCGTCACCAGCCGCGCGCCCGTCGCCGCGACGAAGTCGGTCTGCACCTGCTCGCGTTCACCGGCGCGCAGCAGTCCGTGGTCGACGAAAACACAGGTCAGACGGTCGCCGATCGCGCGCTGCACCAGTGCTGCCGCCACCGCCGAGTCGACGCCGCCGGACAGTCCGCAGATCGCGAGACCCTCGTCGCCGACCTGCTCCCGGATGTCGGCGATGAGCGCCTCGGCGATGTTCGCCGCGGTCCACGTCGGCGTGAGGTTCGCGATCTCGTAGAGGAAGCGGGTCAGCACTTCCTGGCCGTGCGGGCTGTGCAGGACCTCCGGGTGGTACTGCACGCCGGCCATCTGCCGCTCCGCGCACTCGAACGCGGCGACCGGCGCGCCCGGCGTGGACGCGGTGACGGTGAAGCCCTCCGGGGCCACCTGCACGGCGTCGTTGTGGCTCATCCACACCGGCTGCGACTCCGGCAGTCCGCGGTGCAGTTTGCCGCCGTCGGCGACCGTGAGCGTTGTCCGGCCGAACTCGCGTCCGCCGGTGTTCGCGACGGTGCCGCCGAGAGCGGCCGTCATCTTCTGGAATCCGTAGCAGATGCCGAATACCGGAACTCCGAGGTCGAAGAGCTTCTCGTCGATGGTCGGCGCATCGTCGGCGTACACCGACGCCGGTCCGCCCGACAGGATCAGCGCGGCCGGATTCTTGGCCTTGATCTCTTCCAGCGTCGCGTCGTGCGCGATCACTTCCGAGTAGATGCGGGCCTCGCGAACGCGGCGAGCGATCAGCTGCGCGTACTGGGCTCCGAAGTCGACGACGAGTACGGGACGCGGGTGGTCGGGGGATGTTTCCGTCACGACGTGAAGTCTATCTTGCGCGCGATCGTCGCTGGTGGTCCGGACCAGCCGCGCTCAGTGGCGGTGCACGGGCTCCGACGTCGCATCGATCGCACCGCAGTGCGATCGATGCGTGGATCGACGCGCTCTGAACCAACCTCCTGCTCCGGAAAGCCGTTGCGATGCCTCTGTTAGCTCCCCTGGTTCCGCTCGACGCCGATCAACGATTCGAAACCGAAATGGGGCCGGACACCGTGGGGAATTCGCGATCGCGGTCGGCTAAAGTGATTGAAGAATCGCTTCCCGGCGTGCGAACATGCAGGTCAGGAAGTGTGCTCCCCGCGCGAGCGGGGATGGTCCCGGGTTCTTCGAGTAATCCTCCGGCTTGCCGATGTGCTCCCCGCGCGAGCGGGGATGGTCCCGGTAACGCCATGATTATGGGCGGTGCGGCACGGTGCTCCCCGCGCGAGCGGGGATGGTCCGGAGAAGCGATGACCGAGTGCCAGAACTGCGGGGGTGCTCCCCGCGCGAGCGGGGATGGTCCGCCGTGGCAAGTGTCCATCCTCCGCGCACTCGAGTGCTCCCCGCGCGAGCGGGGATGGTCCGCGGGTTCCCCGACTGGGTTAAGAAGCTCGCCTGTGCTCCCCGCGCGAGCGGGGATGGTCCCAGCTTGATGATCTCAGTGATGATCGGGGCGAGGTGCTCCCCGCGCGAGCGGGGATGGTCCCGCCAAGACTGGTGGGACGCTGATCGACAAGAAGTGCTCCCCGCGCGAGCGGGGATGGTCCCACGAAGATCAGCATGTTCGGCGGTAAGACGTTGTGCTCCCCGCGCGAGCGGGGATGGTCCCTGGCCCGACTGGGTCGCGTCAGCAGCGACCGTGTGCTCCCCGCGCGAGCGGGGATGGTCCCCACGCCGGGATCACGCCTCAAATCGTAGAATCGTGCTCCCCGCGCGAGCGGGGATGGTCCCGCCGCAGCAACCGCGCGCCGCCGCGAATCCCAGTGCTCCCCGCGCGAGCGGGGATGGTCCCATCGAATCGAAACCCCGGTAGGCATCGCCTCCGTGCTCCCCGCGCGAGCGGGGATGGTCCCATCGCACCGTTCCTCGGCGGCAGCGTGGACGAGTGCTCCCCGCGCGAGCGGGGATGGTCCCGACGTCGCGCGCTGCGACAGAGACGTGAACTGGTGCTCCCCGCGCGAGCGGGGATGGTCCGGTGCCGAAATACTCGCCACCAGTGCGGATCTTGTGCTCCCCGCGCGAGCGGGGATGGTCCCCGGGTCGGGATCGGTGTTGCATCCCATCCAGGGTGCTCCCCGCGCGAGCGGGGATGGTCCCACAGTCTCGAGGACGTTGATGTTGTCATCCTCGTGCTCCCCGCGCGAGCGGGGATGGTCCTGGGTTGTCGGAGGCGGCGTGGCGTCAGCAGATGTGCTCCCCGCGCGAGCGGGGATGGTCCCGCGTCCGGCGACGGCGGTAACGGCGGCGCGGGGTGCTCCCCGCGCGAGCGGGGATGGTCCCGCCCAGGAGGTCCGCAATAGACCGCGCCAAGGGTGCTCCCCGCGCGAGCGGGGATGGTCCGCGTTCTTCGGGATCGGTCAGGTCGCAGTTCTCGTGCTCCCCGCGCGAGCGGGGATGGTCCCCTCGACACCCATCGCCTGCAATAGGTCGTGCAGTGCTCCCCGCGCGAGCGGGGATGGTCCCGCTTCCCGAACACGCCGGCGATCGACTTCATGGTGCTCCCCGCGCGAGCGGGGATGGTCCCGATCCACGTTTTCGTCGACGCCGACGATCCGAGTGCTCCCCGCGCGAGCGGGGATGGTCCTGGTTTGTCGGAGGCGGCGTGGCGTCAGCAGATGTGCTCCCCGCGCGAGCGGGGATGGTCCGTCGGCGTATGTGCGGACACGGTGGCCAGCCGAGTGCTCCCCGCGCGAGCGGGGATGGTCCTCCTGACTGTCGCTGGTCCGGGGTCAAGGTTCGGTGCTCCCCGCGCGAGCGGGGATGGTCCGGTGATCGGTCAGCACGGACTGCCGCAGACACAGTGCTCCCCGCGCGAGCGGGGATGGTCCCGCGTTGAGGATCGAACCGAGGCTGCCTACGCCGTGCTCCCCGCGCGAGCGGGGATGGTCCTCGGAAGCGACCCACCACCCAAGCCCTCGATGAGTGCTCCCCGCGCGAGCGGGGATGGTCCCATCGCCTCCTGTACCGCGGCTTTGACCCCGGCGTGCTCCCCGCGCGAGCGGGGATGGTCCCCAACCATTGAACAACCCGGAGATGATGTCCGTGTGCTCCCCGCGCGAGCGGGGATGGTCCGAACAAGGGCCTGCTGAAGCAGCTGTCGCCCCGGTGCTCCCCGCGCGAGCGGGGATGGTCCTGAGCGCGCCGGTGATCCTGTCGAGCGTCCTCGAGTGCTCCCCGCGCGAGCGGGGATGGTCCGACGGGGAACCGTCCGATGCCGACCTATTCCTCGTGCTCCCCGCGCGAGCGGGGATGGTCCCACGGGCGTGAACGACGTCGTCGTCCGCACCGTGTGCTCCCCGCGCGAGCGGGGATGGTCCTCTGATCGACAGTATCGAGTCGGGGTGGCGATAGTGCTCCCCGCGCGAGCGGGGATGGTCCGCAGGTCAGCGATCATCGAGGTCCTCACTTCCAGTGCTCCCCGCGCGAGCGGGGATGGTCCCTCCCGTTTCCGTCCCGTCGGACATCGACCGGCGTGCTCCCCGCGCGAGCGGGGATGGTCCCCCAGACCCGGACATCACGACACAGCACCGGTGGTGCTCCCCGCGCGAGCGGGGATGGTCCTTTGACGGGAACGACCCGCCGTCGCTGATCGCGGTGCTCCCCGCGCGAGCGGGGATGGTCCCCAAGGTGGGCCCTGCGGCAGTATCTCTCGCTTGTGCTCCCCGCGCGAGCGGGGATGGTCCCGACAACGTGATCATCCACGGCACGACATCGACGTGCTCCCCGCGCGAGCGGGGATGGTCCGGTTGGGTGTTGTAGTGCGCATCGGTCAATTCCGTGCTCCCCGCGCGAGCGGGGATGGTCCTCCAGCGCACCAGGATGCGCGGCCTCGATCTTCGTGCTCCCCGCGCGAGCGGGGATGGTCCACTCCTTCCGGATCACGAACTCATCAGCATGCAGTGCTCCCCGCGCGAGCGGGGATGGTCCTACGGCGATCCACTGACCAGCCGCAAGCAGTGTGTGCTCCCCGCGCGAGCGGGGATGGTCCGCAGGCTGGTCCGTATCAGCAGGTGATCGACTCGTGCTCCCCGCGCGAGCGGGGATGGTCCGCCCCGGTGAGCATCCAACCCAGATACGACGGAGTGCTCCCCGCGCGAGCGGGGATGGTCCGTTCGATCCGTTCAAGCCGTTCCAGGACCAGTAGTGCTCCCCGCGCGAGCGGGGATGGTCCTCTCCTCGTCGGAGTCGGGGTTGGTGATGAACCGTGCTCCCCGCGCGAGCGGGGATGGTCCCGGATACCGGACTGGTAGTTGCCGAGGATCGCAGTGCTCCCCGCGCGAGCGGGGATGGTCCCACTGGCGCCGACCTGGCGTCGGCTACGTCGGGGTGCTCCCCGCGCGAGCGGGGATGGTCCCGGCTACGACCACCGCAAGCCGACCGCCAAGGGGTGCTCCCCGCGCGAGCGGGGATGGTCCCCGTGACAGAACAAGACCAGTAACGACTTTGTCGTGCTCCCCGCGCGAGCGGGGATGGTCCCCCCGGGAGGCGATGCCTACCGGGGTTCCTTCGGTGCTCCCCGCGCGAGCGGGGATGGTCCTGTCGCGCGACTCCTTCGGGATGCCCTGCATCTGTGCTCCCCGCGCGAGCGGGGATGGTCCCTGTACACCGAAGCCGGGTTCGGTCCGCACGGGGTGCTCCCCGCGCGAGCGGGGATGGTCCCTCGGGTCTGGTGTGGACGCGCCCGGCGACCGAGTGCTCCCCGCGCGAGCGGGGATGGTCCCGGCTACGGCACTCACGGTGCGGGCGGTATCGGGTGCTCCCCGCGCGAGCGGGGATGGTCCCACGAGCACGCCGGTCGGCAGTCGTACGCGGTCGTGCTCCCCGCGCGAGCGGGGATGGTCCCATGGGCAGACGGTAGCGCTGGCGGGACCCCGAGTGCTCCCCGCGCGAGCGGGGATGGTCCCCCCGGTGCCGGCATGAGTGCCCCGGTCACCCAGTGCTCCCCGCGCGAGCGGGGATGGTCCGATCCGGACCATCTGCCCGATCCCCGACGCCAGGTGCTCCCCGCGCGAGCGGGGATGGTCCGTTGATGACGAGGCACCCGAAGTCATCCCGGAAGTGCTCCCCGCGCGAGCGGGGATGGTCCCTCGAGTCGCATGCTGAGCGGATCTGCGATCGCGTGCTCCCCGCGCGAGCGGGGATGGTCCCGGCGTCGGGAACGATTCGATCGTCCCGAACGGGTGCTCCCCGCGCGAGCGGGGATGGTCCGGTGTCGTACGTCGACACCTACGTCACCGACGCGTGCTCCCCGCGCGAGCGGGGATGGTCCCACCGGCAGCGGAGTCGTTCTCGACCTCGGTGAGTGCTCCCCGCGCGAGCGGGGATGGTCCTACTGGGGCCGAGTGTTGTCACCAGCCTTCATCGTGCTCCCCGCGCGAGCGGGGATGGTCCGCAGATCGCGGAGAGGAAGCCTGCGCCGTCGACGTGCTCCCCGCGCGAGCGGGGATGGTCCCTGCGCGATCATCGGGGCAACCTGGCCTCCGATGTGCTCCCCGCGCGAGCGGGGATGGTCCCAGTGGATGGGTCCGACGAGACGGCTTCGCCGCGTGCTCCCCGCGCGAGCGGGGATGGTCCCAGCCGCGCACTCTTGTAGGGGTTCATGCAGGTGTGCTCCCCGCGCGAGCGGGGAT
>NZ_BANU01000024.1 GCF_000333035.1 Gordonia sihwensis NBRC 108236 | reverse complement strand
GGCGGACGGCGCGGCGGACGCCTCACCGTCCACGGCGCGCATGAGCGCGGCCCGCACCGGCGGCGGTACCGGGTCCGCGTCGGTGCTCAGATCTGCCGCGGTCTCCTGCCAGGCGGCCCATGCGGCCGCACATTCGGGGCACGTCTGCAGATGCGCCTCCACCCGGCGCCTGTCGAGTTCGTCGAGCGCGTCGAGCGCGTGCAGGGGCAGCAGATCACGCGGGTGGTCGCGGGTGCTTCCCGATCGTGGATCGCTCATGGTCACCGTCCTCCCATGCAGGTCCGGAGCCGTTGCAGCCCGTCACGGATACGTGTCTTGACCGTGGCCGGACTCAGCGCGAGGGCCGCCGCGACCTCCGAGTACGTCAGTCCGCCGAAGTAGGCGCGGTCGATCGCCTCGCGCTGTTTGACGGTCAGCGTGTCCAGGCAGGCCCGCACCCGGATCCGTTCGTCACGCGCCACCACGTCGTCGCTGACCGAGTCGAAGTCCGGGACGCGCGCGGCCTCGAACCGCTCGTCACGCCGGTGTTCGGCCACGTCGTGGCGCACGGTGTCGACGGCGCGGCGGTGGACGAGCGTGGTGATCCAGGCCCGCGCGCTGCCGCGGCCGCGGTCGTAGGCGCCTGCGGTGCGCCATACCTGCAGCCACGCGTCCTGCAGCACCTCCTCGCCGCGGGCGCTGCTGCCGACCACGCGTCGAGCCAGCGCCAACGTGCGCGGGCCGAGTTCGTCGAAGAGTACGTCGAAGGCGTCGCGGTCGCCTTCGCCGACCGCTTCGAGGAGGTCGTCGAACGACACCGTGCCGGTCACGACAGACTGATTCGTGTGGTCCACACCAACCATTCGACACCCGATGCGTCACGGATTGGTGTCACTGCCGATTTCGATCGAAACCAATACTCGGCCGTCTCGGCGACGAATCATCAGCGAGGGCGGCCGAGCCGGCCACCCCGTCGACGAAAGGAACTCCGATGATCTCCACCTCCACCCGTCGCACCGCCGTGGTCACGCTCGCGGGCGCCGCCGCCCTGGTCGCAGTGCTCTCGGCGTGCGGCGACGACAACGACAAGACTCCGACCACCCCGTCGACCATGTCCTCGCAGATGTCCCCCGCACCCATGTCTCAGACCCCGATGTCCCCGCCGATGTCCCAGACGCCCATGTCACCGCCGATGTCCTCGCAGATGGCACCCATGTCGCCGACGATGGCGCCGCCGGCCACCAGCGAGATGATGACTCCGCCGGGTGCGATGACGGACGAGAACGGTCCAGCCATGACCGGCCACTGACCCGAATTCACGACGTCGACCGGCCCCGTGCAGCACGCGAACGAGTTCTTGATTAGGCTCAGTGACCATGGCCGGTGACATCGTTCCCATCGAACTCGGACTGACCGAAGGCAACCTCTTCACACTGTGGGCTCCGCGGTGGCGCGAGGGCGATGACGAGTGGGAAGCGTTCCTGGGTCTGGAAGACGACCTGTACGCGTTGCCCGGCGTCGCCGAACTCGTCGCCTTCGTGCGCACAGACGACGACAACGACCTCGTCGATCACCCCGCGTGGGAGACGATCAAGAAGGTGCAGGCGGCCGAGCTGGTCCCCGACGACCGGCACAGCTACGACCTCATCGGCGTCCCCGAGCTGGCCGCCGAGGACCCGCGACCGGAGGTCCTCGGCGAGCTCGAGGACGCGCTGGAGATCGTCCGCATCATCGGCGAGGTCTGCGAACTGGCCCCGGTCACCAAGTTCTTCACGGGCAACCCGATCCTGGGCGCCGTCACGGTCGGCACCAACAACTTCGAGGGCCGCGACGGCGTCGACCTCTGGGTCCGCATCGGGCGTCTCATCGCCAAGCACTGGGACGATGTGATCGACGCTCTCGATGCGGTCATCACCGTGCCGAAGGTCGACGCCGACGCGGTGACGATCGCCGAGGACGAGTTGGCCGCGGCGGCCTCCGCCGAGGACGAGGACGAGCCCGACTTCGATGCCGAAGAAGTGGTCCTCGACGACGCCGACGACGATGACGAGCAGGACGACGACGAGGAAGACGAGATCGACGAGGACGATTTCTGGGCCGGCGTCGGGATCGATCCCATCCGCATCTACACCGACGCCGGCGAGTTCCTGACCCTGCGCTGCTACCTCGGCGACGATCCGGTGTTCCTGGGCCGTAAGGGCACCATCTACGGTTTCGGATCGCAACGGGCGCTCACTCGCTTCCTGGCCGACAACGACGACCACGATCTGGCGAAGCTGTCGACCTTCAATGACGTGCAGGCCGCCGCCGACACCAACGAGATCGAGTACGACGTCCTCCCCGAGAACGTCTACGCGCTCCAGGGCATCGGCGAGGACATCCTGGACGGCCCGCGCCGGATCGACAGCCGCCAGCTCGATCTGGCCGTCGAACTGCTCACCGACGCCGCCGACTACGCGGGCATCGACACGGTCAACGAGGCGCTGGCCACCACCACGCCGCTCGGCTGGTTCGTCGACTACGCCATCAATCCCGACCCGAAGCGGCTCGCCCCGTCGGGCCCGTTCGACAACGAGGCCGAGGTGTGGCGCGCGCTGGTCCACGACTTCGAGGACCGCCTGGTACGGCGGGGTTAGCCGCCGCCCCGCCCCACGGCCAGTAACGCGAGCACGCCTCTACGCCCGCCTAGGCCAGTTGAGCGAGCCTCCCTCCTAGGCCAGTTGAGCGAGCCTCCCTCCTAGGCCAGTTGAGCGAGCCTCCCTCCTAGCCTCCTAGGCCAGTTGAGCGAGCCTCCCCTCCTAATAGGCCAGTTGAGCGAGCGAAGCGAGTCGAAACCCACCCCACCCCACCCCGCTCAGCCCATCAGCACCTCGAACCCGGGCTTGATCACGTCGTCGATCAGGCGCAGACGCTGGTCGAACGGGAGGAACGCCGACTTCATCGCGTTGACGGTGAACCGCTCGAAATCGGCCCACCCGTAGCCGAACTGACGATGCAGGACCATGAACTCACGGCTCATGGACGTGTTGCTCATGAGGCGGTTGTCGGTGTTCACCGTCACCCGGAACCGCAGTTTCGCGAGGATGTTGAAAGGGTGATCCGTCAGCGACGCGACGGCACCGGTCTGCACATTGCTGCTCGGGCACAGTTCCAGCGGAATCCGCTTGTCGCGGACGTAGTCGGCGACTTGGCCCAGCTTCGCGCCGTCGAAGGATGAGTCGGTCGGCCGGGAGCCGGGCGGGAGCACCACGTCGTCCATCACCCGCACCCCGTGGCCGAGCCGGTCGGTGCCGCAGAACGCGACCGCCTCGTGGATCGACGGTAGCCCGAACGCCTCGCCGGCGTGGATGGTGAAGTGCGAGCACTCGCCGCGCAGGTACTCGAAGGCGTCGAGATGTCGGCTCGGCGGATTCCCGGCCTCGGCGCCCGCGATGTCGAACCCGACCACACCGCGGCCACGGAAGCGGACCGCGAGTTCGGCGATCTCGCGAGAACGCGCCGCGTGCCGCATCGCCGTCACGAGGCATCGGACGATGATCGGCTGGCCTCCTCCCGACGACGCCGCGGCCTCCCCCGCCGCGAAGCCGCGCAGCACCGCCTCCACCACTTCGTCGAGGGACAGTCCCTGCTCCAGATGGAGCTCGGGAGCGAACCGCACTTCGGCGTACACCACACCGTCGGCGTGCAGATCCTCCACGCATTCGCGGGCCACCCGCTCGAGGGCGTCGGCGGTCTGCATCACGGCGACGGTGTGCGCGAACGTCTCCAGGTAGCGCTCCAGCGATCCGCTGTCAGCGGCGGTGGCGAACCACTCCGCCAGCTCGTCGGCGTCATCGGCGGGCAAGCGGTCGTAGCCGCCCCTGCGAGCGAGGTCGACGACGGTGGCCGGGCGCAGTCCCCCGTCCAGGTGATCGTGCAGCAGCACCTTCGGCGCCAACCGGCATTCTTCGACGGTGATCGTGGCGGAAGTGACCATGGCCTCGACGGTAGCGCCGATCCGGCGGCCGCGCGCGATGAGCGCGACCGCTCAGTTCAGCAGCGCCGTCAGCATCGCCCCGGCCTCAGCCACCTTCCCGGGCAGATGCCCGTTCGGGACCATGTTGATCACCAGCCCGTCGATCCCCTGGTCGAGTACCCGCCGCTGCAACTGGTCGGCGACGTCGTCCGGAGTACCGATGAACATCCGGTCGGTGGCGCGCGCGTAGGTCTCGTCGTCGATCACTTCCGGGTCCACGCCGGTCTTGCGGAGGTAGTCGTGCGCCAGGCTCCGGGCACGGTCGCCGTCCGCGTCCATGATCACGAAGCTCAGGAAGCTGGTCTCCAGGGTGTCGCGATCGCGTCCGGCCTCCTCGCACCGTGCCGCGAGCGCGTCCATCTTGCGCGGCAGTTCGGAGGCGTTGCAGATGACGTTGAGGTGGTCGGCGTAGCGCGCGGCCAGACCGAAGGTCTTCTTCTCCCCGCCGCCGCCGAGCATGATCGGCAGGTCGTCGCGCAACCGAGGCTGGTTGAGCGTGTCGTGCGCCGAGTACCACTTGCCGGTCAGCTCCGGCCGCCCGCCGCGCAGCATCGGCGAGAGGATCTCGAGCGATTCCGACAGCCGCTCGAACCGATCGGTGAAGGTCCCGAATTCAAAACCCATCTGATCGTGCTCGAGCTGGAACCAACCCGCGCCGATCGCGCACACCGCCCGGCCGCCGCTGACCACGTCGAGGGTGGTGACGGTCTTGGCCAGCATCGCCGGATTGCGATATGTGTTGCCCGTGACGAGCGCCGACAGCTTGATCTCGGATGTCGCACCCGACAGCGCACCGAGCGTGGTGTACGCCTCCAGCATCGGCTCGCTCGGCGCGCCCAGTCCCGGCAGTTGGTAGAAGTGATCCATCACGAAGACGGTGTCGAAGCCGGAGCGCTCGGCCTCCCGCGCCTGCGCCGCAACGGTCGGGAAGATGTCCGCGACCGGTCCGGCGTTCTCCGGCTCGAGCGGGTCGGGGTAGGTGAAGTTGGGAATCTGGTATCCGATGCGAATCCGCTTGTCGACCATGCGATCCAACGTAGCGCCGAAAGCCAGTCGCCGCTCGTCGATTCACCCGGCGGCCGGGACCCGGTCGAGAATGCGTGAAGCGGGCCGGGACACGGGCTCGACGCGCACATCGACCCCGCCGTCGAGGGCGGCCAGCGCACCCTCGATGCGTGTCTCGTCGTCGGTGTGAAGGGTGAGCAGCGGCTGCCCGCGGCGCACCTGGTCGCCGATGGCGGCGTGCCACACGACGCCGGCGGTCGCCGACACGGCCTGACCGGGCCTGCTGCGCCCGGCACCGAGCAGCCAGGCCGCCTGCCCCACGGCCAGCGCGTCGAGCCTCGCCAATCGGCCGTCGCGGTCGGCGATCACCTCGTGGGTGCAGCGCGGCGCGGGCAACGGGGCATCCGGATCTCCGCCCTGCGCCTCGATCATCGAGCGCCAGGTGTCCATCGCCTTGCCGTTCGCGAGGTTGCGGAGCGGATCCACGTCGTGCATCCCGGAGGCGTCGAGCATCTCCGACGCCAGCGCCGCCGTCAGTTCCACCACGTCCGCGGGACCGCCGCCGGCCAGCACTTCCAGGGACTCGGCGACTTCGACGGCGTTGCCCGCGGTGCGGCCCAGCGGCGTCGCCATGTCGGTCAGGAGGGCGCTGGTACGCACGCCCGCGTCCGCACCGAGCGCCACCATCGTCTCGGCGAGCTCCCGCGCGTCGGCCATGTCCTTCATGAACGCGCCGGAGCCCACCTTGACGTCGAGCACCAGCGACTGCGTGCCCTCCGCGATCTTCTTGCTCATGATGCTGCTGGCGATCAGCGGGATCGACGCGACGGTCCCGGTCACGTCGCGCAGTGCGTACAGCTTGCGGTCGGCGGGCGCGAGGTCGGCGGTCGCCGCGCAGATCACCGCACCGACCCTGCCCAGTTGACTGCGCATCGCGTCCACGGACACCTCGGCCCGCCATCCCGGTATGCACTCGAGCTTGTCGAGGGTGCCGCCGGTGTGACCGAGCCCGCGGCCGGACAACTGCGGCACCGCGACTCCGTACGACGCGACCAGCGGCGTGAGCGGCAGCGTGATCTTGTCGCCCACGCCGCCGGTGGAGTGCTTGTCGACGGTCGGCACCCGCCGGCCGCCGCGCCGCAGGTCCGAGAAGTCCATCGTGATGCCGGAGTCGATCATCGCGGCGGTCCAGTCTCCGATCTCGCGACGGGTCATCCCGCGCAGGACGATCGCCATCAGCAGCGCCGACATCTGCTCCGGAGCCACGTCGCCCGCGGTGAATCCGGCGATCATCCCGCGGATCTGCTCACCGGTCAGTTCGCGGCCGTCCTTCTTGGCCAGGATCGCGTCGACCGGCTCGAGCGATGCGGTCACCGGATCGCCTCCAGGTGGCCCGGGCCGAAGGCGTCCGGCAGCAGTTCCCGCAGCGGCCGAGGCCCCGCGGCCGAGTCGACGAGAAGCTCCTCGCCGCCGAACTCCAGGAGCACCTGTCGGCAGCGGCCGCACGGGGTCAGCACGCTGCCGCGCGCGTCACAGACGCTCACCGCTATCAGTCGTTCGCGCGAGGCGCGATCGGCGTCCATACGACCGAGAGAAATGCCCGCCGCGACCATCGACACCTCGGCGCAGAGCCCTAAGCCGTATGAGACATTCTCCACATTGCTTCCGGTGATGATCTGGCCGCTGAGTGTGATTCCCGCCGCACCGACCGCAAAGCCGGAGTAGGGGGCGTATGCCCTGGTCATCGCCGTCGACGCCGCGTTTCGCAATGAATCGAAGTCGATTCCCGCAGTCAATTGATCCCCTCTCCACACAAATCACCGTAGGTAAGGCACACCTAATTAAATCGGTGGACCTTGGTCACATTGCTCCGGCAATTTACGACAACACTCAGCTTAGGTTTAAAGTCAGGAGCATTGGGTCTTGCAGCGACCTACGCGTGCGCTTGCGGTCCCACCCCAAGTCCACGACAACGGAGGCGTAGTTTCGCGATGAGCACCCCCACAGAGGTTGCACCGGCACCGGTGCGCAAGCGCTCTCTCTACAGAGGTGACCCAGGCATGTGGTCGTGGGTGTTGCACCGCATCACCGGCGTGTCCATCTTCTTCTTCCTCTTCGTGCACGTGCTCGACACCGCCGTCATCCGGGTCAACGAGAACACGTACACCGAGATCATCGACACCTACAAGACACCGATCATCGGCCTCATGGAGATCGGTCTCGTCTTCTGCGTGCTCTACCACGCCCTCAACGGTCTGCGCGTCATCCTCGTCGACTTCTGGTCGAAGGGCGCCAAGTACCAGCGCCAGATGCTGTGGGCCATCCTCACCGTCTTCGCGATCGTGTTCATCGCGGCTGCCGTGCGCATGCTGCAGATCCTGATCACGCACGCGCTTTAAGGGAGCTGAGAAACAATGACTGAAGCAAAGACCCTCGGCACCGCCTACGACCGCCCCGCCAGCCTGGACGCGCCGGGTGCCCCGCGCATCCGCAGCCGCGGCAACTTCGAGAAGAACGCGTGGCTGTTCATGCGTTTCTCGGGCCTGGCCCTCATCGTCCTGACGTTCGGCCACATGTTCATCATGCTCATGTGGGACAGCGGCGTGCACCGCATCGACGCGTCGTTCGTCGCAGACCGCTGGAAGTCGCCGTTCTGGCAGGTCTGGGATCTTTTCATGCTCTGGCTCGCGCAGCTGCACGGCGGCAACGGCGTCCGCACGGTGATCGCCGACTACTCGCGCAAGGACTCCACCCGCTTCTGGCTGAACACCTTGCTCGCCCTGTCGATGATCCTGATCCTCGTGCTGGGCACCTACGCGATCCTCACCTTCGGCAGCGCCAGCTAAGGAGAACTAGAAACCCATGCAGGAACACCGCTATGACGTGGTCATCGTCGGCGCCGGCGGCGCCGGTATGCGCGCTGCCATCGAGGCCGCACCGCGGGCCCGCACCGCAGTCCTGACCAAGCTCTACCCCACCCGCTCGCACACCGGCGCGGCACAGGGCGGCATGTGCGCCGCTCTGGCCAACGTCGAAGAGGACAACTGGGAGTGGCACACCTTCGACACGGTCAAGGGCGGCGACTACATCGTCGACCAGGACGCCGCTGAGATCATGGCCAAGGAGGCCATCGACGCGGTGCTCGACCTGGAGAAGATGGGTCTGCCGTTCAACCGCACCCCCGAGGGCCGCATCGACCAGCGCCGCTTCGGCGGTCACACCCGCGACCACGGCAAGGCGCCGGTCCGCCGCGCCTGCTACGCCGCGGACCGCACCGGTCACATGATCCTTCAGACCCTGTACCAGAACTGCGTCAAGCACGACGTCGAGTTCTTCAACGAGTTCTACGCTCTGGACGTCAACATGACGACCGACGAGAACGGCGAGCCCGTCGCCAACGGTGTCGTCGCGTACGAGTTGGCCACCGGCGAGATCCACGTCTTCCACGCCAAGTCGATCGTCTTCGCCACCGGCGGTTCGGGTCGCATGTACAAGACCACGTCCAATGCGCACACGCTCACCGGCGACGGCATGGGCATCATCTTCCGCAAGGGCCTGCCGCTGGAGGACATGGAGTTCCACCAGTTCCATCCGACGGGTCTGGCCGGTCTGGGCATCCTGATCTCCGAGGCGGTCCGAGGCGAGGGCGGCATCCTCCGCAACGCCGACGGCGAACGCTTCATGGAGCGGTACGCACCCACGATCAAGGACCTCGCCCCGCGTGACATCGTCGCCCGGTCGATGGTGCTCGAGGTGCTCGAAGGCCGCGGCGCCGGACCCAACAAGGACTACGTCTACATCGACGTGCGTCACCTGGGCGAGGACGTGCTCAACGAGAAGCTCCCGGACATCACCGAGTTCTCGCGCACCTACCTGGGCGTGGACCCGGTCACCGAGTTGGTCCCGGTGTACCCCACCTGCCACTACGTGATGGGCGGCATCCCGACCAACGTCCGCGGCCAGGTGCTCGCGAACAACGAGCAGATCGTTCACGGTCTGTTCGCCGCCGGCGAGTGCGCCTGCGTGTCGGTCCACGGCGCGAACCGCCTGGGCACCAACTCGCTCCTCGACATCAACGTCTTCGGTCGCCGCGCCGGAATCGCCGCTGCCGAGTACGCCAACTCCACCGACTTCACCGAGCAGGTGGAGAACCCGACGGCGATGGTCGACGGCTGGCTCGCCGGCCTGCTGTCCGAGCACGGCAACGAGCGCGTGGCCGACATCCGCACCGAACTGCAGCAGACCATGGACAACAACGCGTCCGTGTTCCGCACCGACGAGACCCTGAACAAGGCGCTCGCCGATGTCCGCGCACTCAAGGAGCGGTACAACCACATCCGCGTCCACGACAAGGGCAAGCGCTTCAACAGCGATCTGCTCGAGGCCGTCGAGCTGGGCTTCCTGCTCGAACTGGCCGAGGTCACCGTCGCCGGTGCGCTCAACCGCAAGGAGTCGCGCGGCGGTCACGCCCGCGAGGACTTCCCGAAGCGCGACGACGAGAACTACCTGGTGCACACCATGGCGTACAAGAAGGGCGACGGCCTGCTCGCCGACATCGAGCTCGACTACAAGCCCGTCGTTCAGACCCGCTACGAGCCGATGGAGCGTAAGTACTGATGACTGCCACACTCGAATCCACCCCGGCGACCAATGAGCCCCCGCTGCCTCCGGTTCCGGCCGAGGCGACGATGGTCACGCTGAAGATCTACCGGTTCAACCCGGAGAACCCGGACGCCCAGGGCTTCGAGAGCTTCCGTGTCCCGGCGCTGCCGACCGACCGCCTGCTCAACCTGCTCCTGTACGTCAAGGGTTACCTGGACGGCTCGCTGACCTTCCGCCGCAGCTGCGCCCACGGCGTCTGCGGTTCGGACGCGATGCGGATCAACGGCGTCAACCGGCTGGCCTGCAAGCTCCTCATGAAGGATCTGCTGCCGAAGGACTCGTCCAAGGAGATCACCATCACCATCGAGCCCATCAAGGGCCTCCCGGTGGAGAAGGACCTCGTGGTCGACATGGAGCCGTTCTTCGACGCGTACCGCGCCATCAAGCCGTTCCTGATCACCTCGGGCAACGAGCCGACGTACGAGCGGATCCAGAGCCAGGCCGACCGCGCCCGGTTCGACGACACCACCAAGTGCATCCTGTGTGCGTGCTGCACCACGAGCTGCCCGGTGTTCTGGAACGAGGGATCGTACTTCGGACCGGCCGCGATCGTGAACGCTCACCGGTTCATCTTCGACAGCCGTGACGAGGGCGCCGCCGAGCGTCTCGACATCCTCAACGACGTCGACGGTGTGTGGCGCTGCCGCACCACCTTCAACTGCACCGACGCATGCCCCCGCGGCATCCAGGTGACGCAGGCGATCCAGGAAGTCAAGCGCGCCCTGATGTTCGCCCGCTAGAAGCAGACCTTTCTCTGCAGCCCCGACGAGGCCCCCGGTTACTTCCGGGGGCCTCGTCGTCTGCGCCGCGGGCAGCGCTTGTTTCGACTCGCTTCGCTCGCTCAACTGGCCTGGGTGGCGTTTGTTTCGACTCGCTTCGCTCGCTCAACTGGCCTGGAGTTCGCTCGCTCAACTGGCCTGGAGAAGGCCTGGGACTGTCGAACGCTCCCCCAGGCTGGTTGAGCGAGCGAAGCGAGTCGAAACCACCCGCACCCGGACGCCGAGCGGAGCGAGTCGAAACCACCCGCACCCGGACGCCGAGCGCGGACCGCCCGACGACCGCCCTGTAGGGTGACGCTCGTCATGAGCATGTCCGTCTTGAAGCGCGCCGCGGCGACGGTCGCCGCGTTCGGCGTCGTCGCGGCGCTGTGCGCACCGCCCTCGTCGGCCGATCCGGCCGTGGCGGTCACTCCTCCGGTGCCGATGACCACCCCGAACACCGACGCATGCCCGCATCGCACCGATCCGCCGCCCGCGGTCGACGAATCCGAAGCGGTCGCTCCCGGCGTCCCCTCGCCCTCGCCGCTGCCGGTGCCCCAGCGGCCAGTCGGCGGTGACGCGCTCGGCGGATGCGGCGTAGTCGCCGACCCCGCGGCGGGCCCGCTGCCCGACCGTCTCAACTCCTCCGGCTGGCTGATCGCCGACCTCGACTCGGGTCGAGTGATCGCCGCGAAGGATCCGCACGGCCGGTACCGCCCGGCGTCGACCATCAAGGTCCTGCTCGCGCTCGTCGTCCTCGACGAACTCGACCTCGACTCGTCTGTGGAACCGACGCCCGCGGACTGGTCGATGGAGGGCGACTCCTGCGGGATGGGCCCGGGCGGCCGCTACACGGTGCGCGACCTGCTCACCGGCCTGCTGGTCGTCTCCGGCAACGACTGCGCCTCCGCGCTGGCCGGGCGTCTCGGCGGGCATGACGCGGCGCTGGCGAAGATGAACGCGAAGGCCGCCCACTTGGGCGCCGACGACACCCGTGCGGCCAGCCCGTCGGGCCTGGACGCACCGGGGATGTCGACCTCGCCGTTCGATCTGGCGGTGATCTTCCGAGAGGCGATGCGGAATCCGGT
Organism: Gordonia sihwensis NBRC 108236; assembly: GCF_000333035.1. Classification (GTDB taxonomy): domain Bacteria; phylum Actinomycetota; class Actinomycetes; order Mycobacteriales; family Mycobacteriaceae; genus Gordonia; species Gordonia sihwensis. Next base: position 34,939 of record NZ_BANU01000024.1, on the reverse strand, counting down.
GTTCCGTCAGATCGTCGCACTGAGGACCTTCACCTTCCCCGGCTATCCGAAACGGCCGGACGTTCCCGGCGACGTCGACCATCCGGCATGGACGATGCACACGTCGAACACCCTGCTCCGCGACGGCTGGCCCGGCATGCTCGGCGGCAAGACCGGGTACACCGACGACGCCCTGAAGACCTTCGTCGGCGCCGCCGAGCGCGACGGCCGCAGGGTGATCGTGACTCAGATGTACGGGCTCAACGAAGCCGACAACATGTACTCGCAGCAGGCTGAGCGGATGTTCGACTACGGGTTCGCGGCCCCGCCCGACACCTCCGTCGGAACACTCGACGTCGCCGATCCGCCATCGGCCGCTGCCACGACCGCCGAGCCGGGCCACGACGATCCCTCGCCCGCCTCGGTCTGGACGGCAGGGCTCGTGGCCTTCGCCGCCGTGTGTCTCACCGCCGCGGCGGTCCTGTGGCGGAAGCGATCACGGCGCTGACTCAGCGGTCGTGACGGCCGAGCCAGCCGGCCAGCCCCGCCGCCGCGGCGCCTATCCCGGCCGCGGCGATCAGACGGCGCGCCTGCTTCTCCGGCTCCGCCTCATACACCGGCGCCAGGACCACGGGTTCGGCTTCCGGCTCCTCCGGGTGCTCGAGCTCGTCGACGATCAGGAACCGCTCGTTGTTCGGGTCGGCGGCGCTCCAGGCGGCCGCGTAGAGCACGATCCGGGAAGCGAGATAGGCGAAGACCATCACACCGATGATCGGCCCGAACGCGGTGCCCGCCGGGCTCCCCAACACCTTCTGCAGATACAGGCTGCTCACCGATTTCAGGATCTCGAACACGACCGCCGTGCCGAGGGCCGGCCACAGGATCGCACGTGCCGACACGGTGCAGCGCGGCATCCACGCGAGAACCACGATGAACAGCACCCAGGTGGCGGCCACCCCGACGATCACCGACGCCGCGCGCAGCAGGAAAGTCATGAGCCAGTTGTCGGGCAGACCCAGATAGTCGGTGATCTGCGAGCCCAGCGGCCCGGTGGACACGATGTTCAGTCCGATGGTGACGAGGAACAGCAGTCCCAGCGCCACGAACGTGCCGAGGTCGTACAGTTTGCCGAGAATCGCGTTGTTCTTGACGCGCCCGCCCCACATCTCCGTGAGACCGTTGCGCATCAACGTCATCCAGCCGATACCGGTCAGCGCCGCGGTCACCAGACCGATCACACCGACCGTGCGGCGCGAGGCGATGGCGGAGTCGATCACCGAGTTCAGCTGATCCCCGAGCTCGCCGGGCACGTGTTCGACGATCGCATCGGTGATATCGGTCAGCAGCGCGGGATTCCAGACCAGCACGAAGGCTGCGGTGGCGAACGACACCATCAGGATCGGGACGAGAGCCAGGATGCCGATGAAGCTGATCGCCGCGGCGTAGGCATTTCCGCGACGCTCGTTGTACCGGTCGAGCGTCGCGACGACGTGGCGCAGCAGGCCCCACCGGTCGATCGACGCGTCGTACAGCGCCTTCAGCCGGGCGATGATCTCCTTGATGCGGTCCATGCTCCCCTTCGTCTCGGCCACGTCACTCCCCGCGGCGTCGTCGCTCGGACCCTACCCGGTGATCAGCCGGGCAGCAGGAATCCGACCTTGTCGTAGACGGCGGCGACGGTGTCCGACGCGATCTCCCGAGCGCGTGCGGCTCCGTCGGCGAGGATGCCGTCCAGGTGAGCCCGATCGGCCAGGATCTCTTCGACGCGACCGCGCAACGGCGTGACGAACTCCGTGAGGATGTCGGCGGTATCGACTTTCAGCTCACCGTATCCCTTGCCCTCGTACGACGCGACGATTTCGTCCATCGCACGCCCGGTCAGCGCCGCTTGAATGGTGAGGAGGTTGGAGACGCCCGGTTTGTTCTCGCGGTCGAAGGCGACGACCCTGTCATTGTCGGTGACGGCCGAGCGGATCTTCTTGGCCGACCGCTTCGGTTCATCGAGCAGAGAGATCAGACCCGAGTCGGAGTCGGCCGATTTGCTCATCTTCGCCGTCGGGTTCTGGAGGTCGTAGATCTTGGCGAACTCTTCGACGATGTACGGCTTCGGCACCGTCAGCGTCTTGCCGTATCGCTTGTTGAAGCGCTGGGCGAGGTCGCGCGTCAGTTCCAGATGCTGCCGCTGGTCCTCGCCCACCGGAACACTGTCGACCTGGAAGGCGAGGATGTCGGCCGCCATCAGGATCGGATAGGTGAACAGGCCTACGCCGGCAGCATCGGTTCCCGACTTCGCCGACTTGTCCTTGAACTGCGTCATCCGGCTGGCCTCGCCGAACCCGGTGAGACACGACAGCACCCAGGTCAGCTGCGCGATCTCCGGAACGTGCGACTGCACGTAGATGGTCGCGCGCTTCGGGTCGACGCCGACCGCCAACAATTGTGCGACGCTGCGTCGGGTGCGCTCCCGCAGCACCTTCGGGTCCTGCGGAACCGTGATCGCATGCATGTCCGGGATGAAGTAGAAGGCCTCGTCGAACTCGTCCTGCAACTGCACCCACTGCCGTACCGCGCCGAGGTAGTTCCCGAGGTGGAACGAGTCGCTGGTCGGCTGGATTCCGGACAGGACGCGGCGGCGCGGTGCGGGCCGCGATACAGGCGATGTCATGACCTCAATTGTTTCAGACCCGGACAATCGAGTTTCCGACGGTCGCGGACCGGCTTCCGCGCCGGTCGATCGGCCGACGAAACACCGAAATCGTGTCGCCATATGTGACATGTCCGGTCATTGGATCGTCACGTGGTCACCACCACTGTTAGCTTCAGGCTTCAACCGGTCACCGCACCGGCCTCTCCCTCCTGGTCAATCCCTTCCGAACAACGGAGCCCCCATGAAGCTGTCCCTCGTCAAGCGCGGCGCGATCGTCGCTGCTGCCGCCGCCGTCGCGGGCGCCGGACTCACCGCTGCCCCGGCGGTCACCGGTGCCGTCGGCGGCGCCTCGGCCGCCACCTGCAAGTCGGAGTCGACCGAGACTGTCAGCGACGCCATCATTCCCAGCATCAAGTACATCTTCCAGAAGTCGGCACCCGCTGAGGTCGGCCAGGGTGCATCGATTACCTATTCGATCTCCGTCAGCACAACCGGCGCAGGTAACCCGTACGTGCAGGGCGTCTGGGACACCCCGCCGGCGGAACTACGTGATGTGAAGCCGACGGTCAAGGTCAAGGCGTTCACCCTGCTCGGCGGCATTCTCGGCGGCGGCGGTGCGTTCGACAAACTCATCCAGGAACGGGCCGTCGCACCCGGCGACGTCACCAAAGACAACGCCAGCTGGCGGATCAGCCACACCGGGTGGGCAATCTTCGCTGGTCAGGCATACACGGCGAGCTTCACTTACCAGCTCCCCAGCAGCGTTCGAGTCGGAAAGCAGCTCACCAGCGGCGGTGCCGCCGTGCGAGGAACGCCGGATTGGTCGATCGGTTCGAAGCAGATGCCGAACCTGACCGCCTGCACCACGGTGCGCGCACCCAACGCCGGCGAGGCGATCACCGGCAGCCTGGACTCGGCAGGCCTGGGCTCCTCGGAGGGTCAGCTCTCGAGCACCGGCTCGCTCACCGACATGATTCCGGCCATCATCGGCGGCGCCGTCGGCGGACAGGACGACTGACCTCCACCGACACCGACACCGACACATAGGCGACGGGTCCGCTCCATGGGAGCGGGCCCGTCGTCGGTTTCTCGACATGAGAGGGATGAAGTCCGACCTCGGATTCGTGCCATCGCCCGCGCCGCGAATCGGCTCCTCGGCTGCGTGCGTGCCAGGATCGCACCGAAGCGCCCTCGGCGCAGTCACTGATGATTCTCTCTGAACGGTGGTCCCGCATGAAGCGAATCCCCTTGTCCCGCACGACTTCTCTCGTCACCGCAGCCGCCCTGATCTGCGGTGGCCTCACCGCCGCCTCCGTCGGCGCGGCAGGTGGCGCCGACGCCGCGACCTGCTCGTCGGCCAGCCGCACCACCAAGAAGGCCACCCTAGCGACGCATAACTACTCCAAGTCGGTGACCCAGACCGCCGGTGCGCTCGCGAAGGTGACCTACACGATCGACGTCGGCACCTCCGGTGCCGGCAATCCGTACGTCAACTCGATCACCGACACCCCGCCCGCCGGATTCGGGAAGCCGACGGCGAAGGTGAGGGCGTACCACTTCCTCACCGGCCTCAAAGAAGAGGCGGTTCCGGTGACTGCGTCCGGTACCGGCTGGAAGGTCTCGAACACGGGCTGGTCGGTGACCTCGAGCCATCCCGTCACGGCGTCGTTCACCTACGACATGCCGCTGTCGAAGTTTCCCGGCTTCCCGGTCACCAGCGGCGGCATCGCCGTCACCGGAACTGTCGGGGTCGAAGGCGACTTCCCCGGTCTCACCGCGTGCTTCCTGACTCGCCCGATGTCTCCCGGCGAGGCGATCGGCAGCGTCAGCGGCGATCTGTCCAGTTCCGGGTCCACCCAGGACATCATCAGCGAGGTGGTGGCCGGACTGGTCGGCGGCGTGATCGGCGGCATCGGCAGCGGAAGCAAATCGGCCAGCTGACGGATGCGCCCCGGAGGCCGCGGACCGCTCAGCCGAATACCGCGGTCACCGGGGCGTGATCGGACCACCGAAGGTTGTACGCGCCGGCTCGATCAACCCACGTCCGTTGCGCTCGTGCAGCCAATGCCGGCGTCGCGAGGTGGTAGTCGATACGCCAGCCGGCGTCGTTGTCGAACGCCTTGCCCCGCCACGACCACCACGCGTACGGCCCAGCGACGTCGCCGTGATGCTCGCGCGCCACGTCCACCCAGCCGGCCTCCAGCAGCCCGGCGACCCATGCCCGCTCGTGCGGGAGGAAACCCGCGTTCTTGAGATTGCCCTTCCAGTTCTTGATGTCACGCTCGTCGGGCGCGATGTTCCAGTCGCCCGCCACCACCGCCAGTCCCCCGGTGCCGAGCAGTTTGTCGAGGTAGGGCCGGAACGCTTCGAGGAAGCGCCGCTTCTCCTCGTACTTCTCGATGTCCTTCTCCTGCTCGGTCGGCGCCGCCCCCGTCGGCAGATACAGGCTCGCCGCGGTCACCGTCTCACCGCCGAAGTCGAAGTCCGCCTCGATATAGCGTCCCGCCGTGTCGAACTCGTCGCTGCCGAAACCGACCCGCACCTGCGAGGGTGCGCGGCGAGACAGGATCCCGACGCCTGCGCGGCCCTTGACCGACGATTCCGTGTGCACGAAGTGCCACCCGGCATCCAGCGCGGGCTGCAGCGCCTTGCGAGCGATCGCGTCGCCTGCCCTCACCTCTTGCATCAGCACCACGTCGGGTGCGGCGTCCTCGAGCCACGGGAGCATGCCCGGATTGTCGTCCGAGCGCTGCTTCACAGCGGCACGGATCCCGTTGACGTTGATCGTGGTGATGGAGAACGGTGTGGTCACGGGACCACCCTAGCGACCGCTTCGGACATCGCCCACGGGCTCGTCTCCGACCGGAACCGCGACCTCCCGCTGCGGCATCTCCTCGCCGGACCGCCGCGCAGCCGCCACCGCCGCCGCGAGCACCAGCACGCCGCCCACCGCGAGGACCGCACCGACCAGTGACGGTGCCCGGTAACCGAGACCGTGGGCGATCACCAGCCCGCCGACCCATGCGCCGAGAGCGTTGGCGACGTTCAGCGCCGAATGGTTGAGCGCGGCCGCGATCGTCTGCGCATCGTGCGCGACGTCCATCAGTCGCGTCTGCAGCCCGGGGATGGCGGCCGATCCGGAACAGCCGACGAAGAAGGTCATGATCACGGCCGGCCACCCGGTGGACACCAGGAGCGCGAACAGCACCAGCGCCGACGCTGCGCTCGCCATGCCGATGGCGATGGCCTTGTCGCCCAGGCGGTCGGCGAGACGGCCGCCGAGGTAATTGCCGCTCACCATTCCCGCGCCGAACAGCATCAGCGCGATCGGCACCGCGGCCTCCGACAGTCCGCCCAGCGAGGTGAGCGCGGTGTTCAGATACGTGTAGAAGGCGAAGAAGCCGCCGAATCCCACCACGCCGACCAGCAGCGTCAGCCAGATCTGCCCGTGGCGGAGTCCGCCGAGTTCAGTGGCGGGATCGGTGGTGCGCATCGACCGCAGATCGGGCACCACGCGCCACAGCGCGAGCACCGTCACAGCACCGATCACCACGACGAGGGCGAGGGCGGCGCGCCACCCGAGCGCCTGGCCCAGCCAGGTGGCCGCCGGCACCCCGAGGACGTTGGCCACCGACAGTCCCATCATCACCTGCCCCACCGCCTGCGCACGGCGGCCGGGGCCGGCGAGGTGGGCGGCGACCAACGAGGCCACGCCGAAATACGCCCCGTGCGGCAGCCCGGCGACGAAGCGTGCGGCCATCAGCGTCGGATAGTTCTGCGCCACCAGACTCAGCGCATTGCCGAGAGTGAACGCCACCATGAGTGCGATCAACAGCGTCCGTCGCGACACCCGGGCCGCGAGCACCGCGATCAGCGGAGCGCCCACCACCACGCCCAGCGCATAGGCGGAGATCAGGTGCCCGGCGGTCGGCTCACTGACGCCGAGGCTCGACGCGATGTTCGGCAGCAGCCCCATCGCGACGAACTCGGTGGTTCCGATGCCGAACCCGCCGAGCGCGAGTGCTCCGACCACCCAGCCTACCCGCCGAGCCGGATGCTCGCCGTCGCACGATGCCGCCACGTCCTGAGTCTCGGTGTCCACCCGATGCGCAACACCCGCACACCGAGCGCCATTCCACAGACCGCGGTGACCTCCGACACCCGGAGGAGAGGACTACCGCAGCGCGGCCTGCAGATTGTCGTCGAGGGCGCCCAGGAACTCCTCGGTGGTGAGGTACGCCTGGTCGCCGCCGACCAGCAGTGCCAGGTCCTTGGTCATCTTCCCCGACTCGACGGTCTTGATGACGACGTCCTCGAGCTTCTCCGCGAACTCGCGCACCTCGGGGGTGTTGTCGAGCTTGCCGCGGTGGTCCAGACCACGCGTCCAGGCGAAGATCGACGCGATCGGATTGGTCGACGTCGGCTTGCCCTGCTGGTGCTGCCGGTAGTGCCGGGTCACGGTGCCGTGCGCGGCCTCGGCCTCACAGGTCTGGCCGTCGGGTGTCATCAGAACCGAGGTCATCAGTCCGAGCGAGCCGTAGCCCTGGGCCACGGTGTCCGACTGGACGTCGCCGTCGTAGTTCTTGCACGCCCAGACGTAGCCGCCCTCCCACTTGAGCGACGAGGCGACCATGTCGTCGATCAGCCGGTGCTCGTAGTGCAGCCCCGCGGCATCGAACTCGGCCTTGAACTCACGCTCGAAGACGTCGGCGAAGATGTCCTTGAACGCGCCGTCGTAGGCCTTGAGGATGGTGTTCTTGGTGGACAGGTACACCGGATAGTTGCGCTGCAGTCCGTAGTTGAACGACGCCCGCGCGAAGTCCTCGATCGACTTGTTGAAGTTGTACATGCCCATCACGACGCCACCCGACTCGGGGATTCGGACGATCTCGTGCTCGATCGGCTCGCTTCCGTCGTCGGGCGTGTAGGTGATGGTGACCGTGCCCGCCGAGGGCACCTTGAAGTCGGTGGCGCGGTACTGGTCGCCGAAGGCGTGACGCCCGACGACCACCGGCTTGGTCCAGCCGGGTACCAGCCGAGGCACGTTCGAGATCAGGATCGGAGCCCGGAAGATGGTGCCGCCGAGGATGTTCCGAATGGTGCCGTTAGGCGATCGCCACATCTTCTTGAGACCGAATTCCTCGACGCGGGCCTCGTCGGGGGTGATGGTGGCGCACTTGACGCCGACACCGTGCTTCTGAATCGCGTGCGCGGCGTCCACGGTGACCTGATCGTCGGTCGCGTCGCGGTTCTCGATCCCGAGGTCGTAGTAGTCCAGATCGATGTCGAGGTAGGGGTGGATCAGCTTCTCTTTGATGAACTGCCAGATGATTCGCGTCATCTCGTCGCCGTCGAGTTCGACGACGGTGCCCTCGACCTTGATCTTGCCCATATGGCTCTGTGCCCTCCTCAGCAGTAGACCGCCGGCCACTCGTCCTCAAACGTAATACGGACGGTCGTTCGGCGCGGCGGGCTCCAAACAGAACGCGCGTACTGTTTTATCCAGCATATCCCATGAGCAGCTCAGCGACCGAGCGATCGTGCAAGCACCGCCGTGCCACCGCAGATCCGCGCCGAATGCCCTGTGCGGCAGCAGTTCTCCTTGTACACAGCGCCGACGCGCCGAGACCGACCGCTCGCACCGGTCGCCGCTTTTGCGCGGTCCTACCACATCGCCCACCGAGTCGACAGATTTACGACCAGGGGCGGTGAAGCCGTTTCAACAGCCGCATCGAGTTGATATATCCTCAGCAACAGGTCATGAGTGTCAGCGCACAGCCCCGGCTTGCTGACCGGCAACCCTCCATCCGCGGTGGGGTGCTCCGGGTGATGACCTGGCTGCGACGGAAGTCGCCGCAGCAAGCGCGGGTCCGAGGGTCGGACCCAACATACGAGGCCCGCCCCGGGCCGCCGACCGAAGAAAGAGAATGACGTCTCATGTCTGACGCCGCGAATTGGAGCTTCGAGACCACCCAGGTGCACGCCGGGCAGGTAGTCGACGCGACCGCCAAGACACGCGCACTGCCGATCTACCAGACCACGTCGTACGTGTTCGACAACACCGACCACGCGGCGAACCTGTTCGCGCTCGCCGAGCCGGGCAACATCTACACCCGGATCATGAATCCGACGCAGGACACCGTCGAGCAGCGCCTCGCGGCTCTCGGCGGCGGCGTCGCGGCCCTCTTGGTGGCCTCCGGCCAGGCCGCCACCACCTACGCGATTCAGAACATCGTCGAGGCCGGCGGACACGTCGTCTCCAGCCCCCGTATCTACGGCGGCACATACAATCTCTTCCACTACACGCTGCCGAAGTTCGGCATCGAGGTCTCGTTCGTCGACGATCCCGACGATCTCGAGTCGTGGACGTCGGCGATCCGGCCCAACACCCGCGCACTGTTCGGTGAGACCATCGCGAACCCGCACAATCAGGTCCTCGACATCGCCGGAGTGGCGGACGTCGCACACTCGCACAGCCTCCCGCTGATCGTCGACAACACGGTCGCGACGCCGTATCTGCTGAATCCCATCGAGCACGGGGCCGACATCGTCGTGCACTCGGCCACCAAGTACATCGGCGGCCACGGCACCGCGATCGGCGGCGTCATCATCGACGGCGGCACCTTCGACTGGCGCGTCCAGCGCGACGGTGAAGACCTGTTCCCCGGCTTCACCACCCCGGACCCGAGTTACAACGGCGTCGTCTTCGCCGACCTGGGGGCTCCGGCCTACGCGCTCAAGGCGCGGACGCAATTGCTGCGCGACACGGGCGCGGCCATCTCCCCGTTCAACGCCTTCCTGCTGGCTCAGGGCATCGAGACGCTGAGCCTGCGCGTGGAGCGCCACGTCTCCAATGCACAGAAGGTGGCCGAGTTCTTGGAGGCCAACGACCAGGTCACCTCGGTCTCGTACGCCGGTCTCAAGTCGTCGCCGTACTACGAACGGGCGCAGAAGCTGCTGCCGAAGGGCGCCGGCGCGGTCATCGGATTCGAGATCGAGGGCGGCGTCGAGGCGGGCAAGGCCTTCGTGAACGCGCTGACCCTGCACAGCCATGTCGCCAACATCGGCGACGTCCGCTCGCTGGTGATCCACCCCGCGTCCACCACGCACAGCCAGCTCTCCCCGGAGGAGCAGCTGGCCGCCGGTGTGACGCCGGGTCTGGTCCGGCTCGCCGTGGGCATCGAGGGCATCGACGACATCCTCGCCGACCTCACCACCGGGTTCGCCGCGGCAGCGCGAGTCAAGTAGCCGTTGTCTCGTCCACTGCCGTTGTCTCGTCCACTGAAGGGAGGCCAGGTGTCGGTCAGTATCGACCCGGCCACGACGGTGAGCGACCCCGACTGGGCCACCCGTCCGGACGGAGCTCAGGTCAGCGTCTCGATCGGCGATCTGACTCTCGATTCGGGGGCCACGCTGGCCGACGTCACCGTCGCCTTCCAGAAGTGGGGCACGCCGACGGCGGCCCGGGACAACATCGTGTTGGCGCTGCACGCGCTCACCGGTAACTCGCACGTCGCCGGCCCGGCCGACGATCAGTTCTCGATGACCGGATGGTGGGACGGACTGATCGGGCCGGGCTGCGCGGTCGACACCGACGAATGGTGCGTGTTGGCGCCGAACGCGATCGGCGGCTGCTTCGGCTCCACCGGTCCCGGCTCCCTCGCTCCCGACGGCAGGCCGTGGGGGTCACGCTTCCCGCGGCTCACCGTTCGCGACCTCGTCCGGTCGGAGTCGCTCGCGCTGGAGGCACTCGGCATCAGCCGGCTGGCCGCCGTCGCGGGCGGCTCGATGGGAGGTGCCCGTGCCCTCGAATGGGCCGTCACCTACCCCGACGCGGTCGGCGCCGCGCTGGTGCTGGCGGTGGGCGCGCGGGCCAGCGCCGATCAGATCGGCACGCAGACCACCCAGATCGAGGCGATCAAGTCCGATCCCGCGTGGCAGGGCGGCGACTACTACGGGACCGGCCGCTCCCCCAGCACCGGAATGGGTATCGCGCGCCGGATCGCGCATCTGAGCTACCGGAGCGACCGCGAGCTCGACCAGCGTTTCGAGAACCGCCCCCAGGGAGAGGAGAACCCGCTGGTCGACGGCCGCTACTCCATCGCCAGCTATCTGGAGCACCAGGCCGAGAAGCTCAAGCGGCGCTTCGATCCGGGCGCCTACGTGGTGCTCTCGGACGTCCTCAACAACCACGACGTCGGCCGCGACCGCGGCGGCGTCGCGGCGGCCCTGGCCGGATGCAGCGTGCCGACCGTCGTCGGCGCGATCGACTCCGACCGGCTGTATCCGCTGTACCAACTCGAGGAGATCGCCCGCGAGCTCGGCGACTGCGTCGGCGGGCTGCACGTGATCCGCTCCGACGCCGGCCACGACGGATTCCTCACCGAGTTCGAGCCGATCCGGGAACTCCTCGCGAAGACGATGGACGTCGCGCGCCTGCGGCGGTCGGCGGACTGAGCCGCAACCCGCAGCGCTCACTCTCACAGTTCCGTCGAGGCCACCCAGTACTCGGTGAACCGTCCGTCGCGGACGCTCAGGATGTCGTTGCCCGTCAGATACGAGATCTGTCCGTCGGACGTCATACCCTGACCTGCCCACCGCCCGGCCACGTAGCCGTCGGCGGCGAACGGCCCGACCTCCACCTCGAAGACCAGGTCCCGGTAGGTGGCTTTCGTGGCGTCGACCAGTGCGGCGAGCTTGCCGGGACCGGCGACCTCCGCGCTCGGCCAGTGTCCGAGGAAGTCCTCGCTCACCAGTTCCTCGGCGACCGCCTTGAGACGTTCACGGTCGGTCGGCCCGTTCCACAATTCATCGATCCAGCGGCGATACAGATCGCATGCGTCGGCAGATTCGGTCATGCCTCAACCGTGACACATCACGGCGCCGACCCGGCGGAGGTGCTAAGCGGTTCCGAGCGAGTCGATCGATGTGGCGAGCCACAGCACGGTGCCGCCGAGCGCCGCCATGGCGCAGATGTCGAAGACGCGGCTGCGCACCTGCAGGAGGCCGACGCGATTCGCCGGAAGGAACGCACGGAACACCGCGCCCAGGAGCATCGCCGAGCCGAAGACGAATGCCCCGCGTCGCCAACGGTCGATCAGCACCAGCAGCGCCGCGACGGCTATCACCGCCAGAACGGTGTAGTAGGGCACGTTGGCGATGAAGCCGTGCAGCTTGCGGGCACGGCGCATCGATTCCACCCGTTCCGAGTCGACCGGGACGGGCCCGTCGTGCGCGGCACCCCCGGACGCCTCGGCCGCCATCACTTGCTCTCGAGGTCCGCCAGCTGAGCTTCGGCGCGCTCGACGACGTTCGCCAGCAGGAACGCGCGCGTCAGCGGACCGACGCCGCCCGGGTTGGGCGACACCGCGCCGGCGACCTCCCAGACGTCGGGGTGCACGTCGCCGGTGAGTCCCGCCTCGGTGCGGCTGACGCCGACGTCGATGACGGCGGCACCCGGCTTCACCATGTCGGCCGTGATCAGGTGCGGCACGCCGGCTGCCGCGACCACGATGTCGGCGCGGCTCACCTCGGCCGCGAGGTCGCGGGTACCGGTGTGGCACAGCGTGACCGTCGCGTTCTCGCTCCGGCGGGTCAGCAGCAGGCCGATCGGCCGGCCGATGGTGACGCCGCGGCCGACCACGGTGACGCGCGCGCCGTCGAGCGGGATGTCGTAGCGGCGCAGCAGGTGGATCACGCCGCGCGGCGTGCACGGCAGGGTCGACTCCTTACCGAGCACGAGGCGGCCGAGGTTGATCGGATGCAGACCGTCGGCGTCCTTCTCCGGTGCGATGCGCTCGAGCGCCGCGTTCTCATCGAGGTGCTTGGGCAGCGGCAGCTGCACGATGTAGCCGGTGCACGCGGGGTCCGCGTTGAGGTCGTCGATCGCGGCGTTCAGCTGCTCGGTGGTCGCGTCGGCCGGGAGATCCTTGCGGATCGACGCGATGCCGACCTTGGCGCAGTCGGAGTGCTTGCCCTTCACGTACGAGTGCGAACCCGGGTCGTCGCCGACGAGCACGGTTCCCAGTCCGGGAGTGATCCCGGCTGCGTTGAGCCGCGCCACGCGGGCGCTCAGATCGGTGAAGATCTCGTCGCGGGTGAGTTTGCCGTCCAGTCGAATCGCCGTCACGGGTCTCTATTGTTCCACTATCCCCGCCGATCGCGCGTACCCCCTAGTCGACGGCGCGCGCAGCGGCCGTGCCGCCGACCAGGGCGACGCACGCCGCCACCGCCGGCTCCTCGAGCGAGCTCAGCGGAAGGCCGCGTTCGATCGTCGATGCCGCGAGTTCCCGAATGCCGCCCCAGACGATCACCGCGGTCTCGCGAGACATCGGCGGGATGCCCGCGGCGTGGAACCGGTCCGTGCCGGTCAGGCGTGCCATCAGAGCCGTGAACGCCTCCAGCGAAGCGAGCTGCACCGCACGGGCCGCGTCACCGAGAGCCGGCAATTCCCGAATCCAGCTGCGCGTGGTGCCGGGATTCGATTCGCACACCGTGATGTATGCGTGCACCGCCTGTCGCACCTGCGCCGGCCACGCGGACGCCGGGTCGACGGCCGTCTCGATGGCCGCCAGCAGTTCCACGTTGACGGCGCCCAGCAGTTCTACGTAGCACTCCTGCTTGTCTGCGAACTCGGCGTAGAAGGAACGTTTCGACGTGCGTGCCACACGCACGATGTCGGCGATGGTGGTCGCTTGGTAGCCGCGATCGGTCAGGCACTGGCGCATCGCGTCGAGCAGCCGTCCGCGGACGGTCGGGCTCTCCTGCGCGGTCGTCGGCATCTCCCACCTCACGGGTCCCCTTGGCAAGTTCGGTACTTCATCGTACCGTTGGTACCGACCGGTACCAGGCGGTGACGCGGCCGCGTTCCGCCGGTGCCCGCTCCCGAGAAAGGACGATGTCGTGGATCTCCAAGTCTCCGATCCGGAACGCACACGCGCCGACGGGCCGCACCGTCTTCCACGCGGCCCTCGGCTGCCGCGCGCGGTGCAGGGTGCCGGATTCCTCGTCGACCGACGTCGATCCCTGCGCTGGATCGCGCACCGCTACGGCGACGCCGCCGCGCTGGCCCTTCCGTTCTTCGGCGAGACCGTGCTGATCAGCGATCCGGCGATGGCCAAGCAACTGTGCATGGCGAAGTCGGACACCGTCGTCAACGTCCGGCCCAACCTCGGGCGCACCCTGGGCCGCGGTTCGATGTTCGCACTCGTCGGCGACGAGCACCGGCGCCGGCGGCGTCTGCTCACTCCGCCGCTGCACGGGCGGCGAATCAAGGAGTACGAGGCGATCGTCGCGCAGGAGTTCGCCTCGGAGGCGTCGCGCTGGCCGGTCGGACGTCCCTTCGCGACGCTCGAGCCGATGATGCGGATCACGCTGAACGTCATCCTCCGCGCGGTGTTCGGGGCGCAGGGCAGCGGACTCGACGCGCTTGCCGACCTCATGCCTCCGTTGGTGACGAACGGGTCGCGGCTCGCCACGCTTCCCGAACTGCCGCGGTTGGGAGGAAAGGCCAACCCGCGCAACCGATTCGACGCCGAGCGCGCCGAGTACGACGCAGTCATCTCGCCGTTGATCACTCAGGCCCGCGCTGACGCCCACCTCGCCGAGCGCAACGACATCCTCGCGCTGATGGTGCAGAGCAGCTACGACGACGGCACGGTCATGTCCGACGCGGAGATCCGCGACGAACTGCTGACCCTGCTCGCCGCCGGTCATGAGACCACCGCGACCACGCTCGCGTGGGCGATGGAGCGTCTGAGCCGGCACCCGCGGATTCTCGCCGACCTCGCGGCCGAGGCGCGGTCGGAGGAGAACACACTCCGGATCGCGACGATCCACGAGGTCCAGCGGAGCCGGCCGGTGATCGACCTGTTCGGCAGACACGTCATCGCCGAGGACGGTCTCGAACTCGGCGACTACCGAATCCCCAAGGGATACAACGCGGTGGTGGCCATCTCACTGCTGCACGACGACAGCCGGCAGTTCGCCGACCCGGCACGGTTCGACCCGCAGCGCTTCGTCGACGCGAAGCCCGGGCAGGCGTGGCTGCCCTTCGGCGGCGGCACCCGGCGCTGCATCGGAGCAGCGTTCGCGCACATGGAGATGGATGTGGTGCTCCGAGAACTGCTGCGCACGTTCGCCGTCCAGCCGACCGCGGCGAAGGGCGAACGCTGGCACTCCCGAGGCGTCGCGTACGCGCCCGCACGAGGCGGGCGCGTGGTGCTGTCGCGACGAATCTGAGGCGGCGGACGCGGGGTGGTTCCCCGCCGCCGGCCGATATGAGTCGGTATCGTCCCATTCATCAGAACGAGAGGCGCCCCATGTTCCGCTCTGTGACCGGTGTCGTTGCGGCAGTCGTCGCAGCTGGACTGCTCGTCGGCTGTTCCACCGGCGACGTCTCCGCCGGAGGCGCGACGGCGCCGGAGACGACCGAGATGAATACCCAGCACGCTGCGGCACCAGTCAGCTCGGCCGCGAACGCGATCATGCCGAACGTCGTGTGCATGAACCTCCAAGAGGCTCAGAACGAGATCCAGCGGGCCGGTGTCTTCTACTCGCGAAGCAACGACGCCACCGGCAGGGGCCGGCACCAGATCCGCGATCGGAACTGGGTGGTCGTCGCTCAGACTCCGTCCCCCGGGACGCCGATCGGTGAGGGCGACGCCGTTCTGTCGGTCGTCAAGATCGGCGAGCCCAGCCTGTGCTGAACCGCCCGGTCCCTGCCGCGAACAGAGGTCAGGCGGCGGCCATCTGCTGCGACCGCGCGACGGCGAGGAACTCCTCGACCGTCACGTAGAAGCCGGTGGCGTCGTCGATCTGAAACCAGACGGTCTGCTTCGGATCGAGCCCGGCCCGTCCCGCGATCGAGGTGATGGTGATGTTGTTGTTGTCGATAGTGCTGTTCATGTGATGCCTCCTGGCATTCGGGTAGATGGCAACGGCTCACGCCGTCGCGGGAGATGTCATGGGTCTGGGGCTCCGATATCGGCCCAGTCACGGACTTCATGAGGCTCTCGTGGTTCGGCTGCATCGATGCGCCGATCCTTGACCCAGAGTTCCTCGGGAGATTCGCGGATCGCTTCCGGCGGACCGTGAGAGGGTCTACGCCAGCGAATCGCGGATACAACATCCTCGCACATTCATTCGAGACGCGTCAAGCGCCCGTCCCTCGACTCCGGCTTCCGAGGTGCCGGAGCATAGGATCCTCGTGTGTTCCGAATCGTCTACTACCAGCCCTGCATCCCTCCGAACACCGGCAATGCGATTCGGATCGCGGCCAACACGGGCTGCGAACTGCACCTCATCGAGCCGCTCGGGTTCACCATGACCGATGCCCAGGTGCGCCGTGCCGGTCTCGACTACCACGAGATGGCCAATGTGACCGTCCACCCGGACCTGGACACCGCGTGGGAACGGCTCGCTCCCCGACGGGTGTTCGCCTTCACCGCCCACGCCACCCGCTTCTACACCGACGTCGCCTACGAGACCGGCGATGTGCTGTTGTTCGGACCGGAACCCACGGGACTGCCCGACGAGGTCCTCGCCGATCCGCGGATCACCGACCGGCTGCGCATCCCGATGCTGGAGGGGCGGCGCTCGATGAACCTGGCGAATGCCACCAGCGTCGCGCTGTACGAGGCGTGGCGTCAGCACGGGTTCGACGGCGCGGTGTGACGCCGGTGACGAGGTCGCGTCCGGCACGTCTCGCTCGTCACCCCGTCCTGCTGCCTCGCCACCGCAGCGGCGCCTCGCCGTACTCCTCGGCCGCGTGCGCGGCCATCCCGACCGTCCGCCCGTACTGAAACAGCACCTCCCCCGACCGCACCGGGAGCCCCAGTTCGTGGGTGACGACAGCACCGGCGAAGTCGATGTTCATCGGCCGCCCCACCCGGCGGGCGATCGACTCGGCCGCAGCCACTGCCTGCGAGTCGGGCCGGTCGGCCCGGACACGGTCGAGCACGATCCGCGCCCGCGGATCCACCCCGGTGTAGATCACGTGCCCGAACCCCGGCACACGGCCTCCGACCACCGCGTCGGCCAGCGCGCGATCGACCGCCGTCCCGCCGACCACCACGTCGAGCAGCACCCGGGCAGTGGCCGGCGCCCCACCGTGCAGCGGACCCGACAGCGCCGCGTATCCGGCGAGCAGCGCGTCGAACACCCCGGCGCGTGCCGACGCCGCGACCCGGGCCGCCGTCGTCGACGCGGCGAGCCCGTTGTCGATCAGGACGGTCGCGAGCAGGTCGATCCACGGGTGCGTGAAGTCGATTTC
Organism: Gordonia sihwensis NBRC 108236; assembly: GCF_000333035.1. Lineage (GTDB taxonomy): Bacteria > Actinomycetota > Actinomycetes > Mycobacteriales > Mycobacteriaceae > Gordonia > Gordonia sihwensis. Next base: position 18,041 of record NZ_BANU01000024.1, on the reverse strand, counting down.
GGGCACTGATGCGGCAAGACGCGGAAGCAGTCCCACGACGCGGTCGCCGATGTCCGACAGATCGGCCCGCAGCGGGTCGGCCGCGGCGATCAACGCCACCGTCAACGGGATGCGGCGCTCGACGGGCACGCCCGACACCACGGAACCGTCGACGTCGGGCGGAGTCACGGCCGACGAGGCTCCGAGGACCAACTTCGCCGCCCCCGCGAAATCGGTCTCCGCGCACAGTTCGGCGAGGTCACGGCCCCGCAGGTACAGGCGGTCGTCGCGGATCGCGGACACGCCGCTGGCGACGGCGCGGAACCGCAGGAGTCGGTCGCCCGCCCGGCGTCCGTCGTGCTTGGCGGCGGCCAGGGAGTCGATCTGCGTGCGGTCGAACAGCGATTCCGACTGGCCCGGCATCCGCCGCGAGGACAGGACGCCGCGACTGACGTACGAGTACAGCGTCCCGCGCTTGACTCCGAGCCGGGCCGCCGCCTCCGACGTGGTGATCCACTGGTCCACGGGTTGATTCAATCAACATTGCAGATGTTGATCAATGGGCGCAGACTCGGCCGCATGACTCAGAGCACGCCCATCACCGTTCCCCGCGGACTGAAGAATGTGATCGTCACCGACACGGCCATCGGCGACGTGCGCGGCGAGGAGGGCTTCTACCACTACCGGCAGTACGACGCGACGGAGCTGGCGCGCACGGCGCGCTTCGAGGACGTCTGGCATCTGATGATCTACGGCGAGCTTCCCGACGCGGCGGCGTCGGAGCGGTTCGCGCGCCGCATCGGTGAACTCCGCGTCCTCGACGGCACCACCGTCGATCTGCTGCGCAGCGTCGTCACCCCCGATGTGGAGCCGTTGGCGGCATTGCGCGTGGCACTGGCGACGGCGGGGATCACCGAACGCCCGCTGTTCGACCTGCCCGAAGCCGACCGCATACACGCCGCGCTGCGCTACGCGGCCATCGCTCCCACCGTGATCGCCGCCGCGCACCGGCTCGCGCGCGGACTCGACGTCGTCGACGCCGACCCCGCCGCCGGACACGCGGCCGACTACCTGCGGATGGCGACCGGGAACACCACCGACGACGCCGTCAGCGCCCTGCAGACCTACCTCGTGACCACCATCGACCACGGCTTCAACGCCTCGACGTTCGCCGGGCGTGTGGTCGCCTCATCGGGGTCGGACATGACCTCGTCGATCCTGGGCGCGCTCGGTGCGTTTCTCGGCCCGCTGCACGGCGGCGCGCCCGGACGGGCGCTGGCGGCGCTCGAGGAGATCGGCGATCCGTCGAACACCCGGGACTGGGTGCGGGGAAAGGTGGCCGGCGGCGAGGTCATCATGGGCTTCGGTCATGCCGTCTACCGCACGCACGACCCCCGCGCCGAACTGCTGAAAGAGGTGGTCACCACGCGCTACGACTCACCCCTGGTCCGGCAGGCGGCCGCGGTGGAGGCCGAGATCGAAACCGCGATCAACGAATTCAAGCCCGGTCGGCGACTGTACGCGAACGTCGAGTTCTACGCCGGTGTGCTGATGAGCGAGGTCGGTCTGCCGCCGGAGATGTTCACGCCGACCTTCGGCGTCGCGCGAATCGTCGGCTGGACCGCGAACATCCTCGAACAGGCCGCCGAGCGCAAGATCATCCGTCCGGTGGCCCGCTACGTGGGACCGGAGCCGAGCCGCACCGCGAGTTCGCGAACCACTGCGGACGCCTAAGGCTTGTGGGCGTAGACGTACTTGTAGTAGTCGGCGTCGGCCAGCTTGCTCGCGGCCGCGGGATCGATCACCACCGTCGCGTGACGATGCCACTGGAGGATCGATGCCGGGCACGACGCCGACAGCGGTCCCTCCACCGCCGCCGCGATCGCGTCCGCCTTGCCCTCGCCGGTGGCGACCAGCGCGAGCCGTTCGGCATCGCAGATGGTGCCGAGCCCCTGGGTGATCACGTGCATCGGCACTTCGTCGAACGAGTCGAAGAATCGGGCATTGTCCTGCCTGGTCTTCTCGGTCAGCGTCTTGATCCGGGTGCGTGAGGTCAGTGACGACGACGGTTCGTTGAATCCGATGTGCCCATTGCTGCCGATGCCGAGGATCTGCACGTCCACCGGGCCGAGGCGGCCGATGAGCGCGTCGTAGGCTTCGGCGGCGGCCTTGAAATCGGGAGCCATGCCGTCCGGCGAGTGCACCGTGCCGATGTCGATGTGATCGGTGAAGTTGTCGCGGATGAACCGGGCGTACGACTCCGGGTGCGTGGGCGGAAGCCCGACGTACTCGTCGAGCAGTACCGCGTCGACGCCCGCGAACGACAGCCCGTTCTCGCGGTGCCTGCGGATCAGCTCGGTGTAGGTGGCCAGCGGCGACGATCCGGTCGCGAGGCCGAGCGTCGATGCACCGCCTTCGATCGCCTCGGCGATGATGTCGGCCATCACCAGCTCCGGACGATCGACGATCACGACCTCCATGCGTCTCCCCGCTCTCTGTGCGCCTCCGTCGTCACCGCGACGATATCCCGATTCGGCCGGTGGTGCGGCGAGTCGTCAGCACCAGTCCCGAGACCGCGTTCCCACTTTCAGATCCAGTCGCTGCAGCCGATCGGCGACGACGGTCACCGCTCCCTCCGCGTTCTGCACCCGGCCCCGGATCAGCAACGCCGACGCCGTCTGCGCCAGTGACCGATAGCGTGCCCACAACCCCACCGAACACACCACGTTCACCATGCCGGTCTCGTCTTCGAGGTTCACGAACGTGACACCCGAAGCGGTGGCCGGCCGCTGCCGATGCGTCACCGCTCCCCCGACCAGCACCCGGCTGCCGTCGGCCACCGACAGCAGCCGGGCGGCCGGGACCACACCCATCGCATCGAGCCGGGGCCGCAGGTATTCGGTGGGATAGGACTTGGGTGAGATGCCGGTGGAGAGCGCGTCGACGGCCGTGAGTTCCACCTCCGACATGCCGGGCAGCGTCGGGGTCGCCCGCGGTGGCGGCACGTCGAGCTGGTCGTCGCGCAGTCCCGAGGCGGCACCGGCCTCCCACAGCGCCTGTCTGCGATCCAGACCGAGGCTCTCGAACGCGCCCGCGGTCGCGAGAGCCTCCAGCTGCGCCGTCGTCGCATTCACACGCCGGGACAGATCCGCCACCGAGACGAACGGACCGCCGGAGGTCCGCTCCTCGACGATCCTCGTCGCGAGGTCGTCGGACAGTCCGCGCACCGCACTCAGGCCGATCCGCACGTCGAGCCCGTCGTTCTCCAGACTCGCGTGGGAGAGCGAGGAGTTCACATCCGGTCGGTGCACCTGGACGCCGTGCCGCCGGGCATCGGCGACCAGCGACTGCGGCGAGTAGAAGCCCATCGGCTGGGCGCGCAGCAGCGCCGCGCAGAACGCCGCCGGGTGATGGAGTTTGAACCACGCGGAGTAGAAGACCAGCGACGCGAAACTCTGCGAATGACTCTCCGGGAAACCGAAATTCGCGAACGCTGCCATCTTCTCGTAGATGCGGTCGGCGAGGTCGCCGGTGATGCCGTGTCTCTCGCGCATCCCGTCGTAGAACCGTGTGCGGAGCCGCTGCATCTTCTCCGGCGACCGTTTGGATCCCATCGCACGACGCAACTGGTCGGCCTCCGCGGCGCCGAAACCCGCGACATCGCGCGCCACCTGCATCAGCTGCTCCTGGAACAGTGGAATGCCGAGGGTGCGCCCGAGTGCGTCCTCCATCGACGGATGATCGCAGTGCGGCTCCTCCAGCCCGTTGCGCCGGCGGATGTACGGATGCACCGAACCGCCCTGGATCGGCCCCGGCCGGATCAACGCCACCTCAACGACGAGGTCGTAGAAGTTCCGCGGCTTCAGCCGCGGCAGGGTCGCCATCTGCGCCCGTGACTCCACCTGGAAGACGCCGACCGAATCGGCGCGGCACAGCATGTCGTAGACGGCCTCCTCGGCCAGGTCGAGCCGTGCCAGATCCACCCGCACGCCCTTGTGCTCGGCGACGAGATCGATCATGTAGTGCAGTGCCGACAGCATGCCCAGGCCCAGCAGATCGAACTTCACCAAGCCGACCGCCGCGCAGTCGTCCTTGTCCCACTGCAGGATGCTGCGATTCTCCATCCGGGCCCATTCGGTGGGGCAGACGTCGGCGATCGGCCTGTCGCAGATCACCATTCCGCCCGAGTGAATCCCCAGATGTCTCGGCAGCGAGGAGATCTGCGCGGCGAGCTCGCGGACGTCGTCGGGCGCGGAGTCGGGGATCTTGCTCCAGGCGTCCTGCTGTCCGGGGGCGTACCCGAGCGCCCGGGCCATATCGCGCACGGCCGACCGCCCGCGGTAGGTGATGACATTGGTGACCTGTGCGCTGTGACTGCGCCCGTGCTTGGCGTAGACGTGCTGGATCGCCTCCTCACGGCGGTCGGACTCGATGTCGACGTCGATGTCCGGCGGACCGTCCCGCTCGGGTGAGAGGAATCGCTCGAACAGCAGATGGTTGGCGACCGGGTCGACGTTGGTGATCCCGAGCGCGTAGCAGACCGCCGAGTTCGCCGCGCTGCCCCGGCCCTGACACAGGATGTCGTTGTCCTTGCAGAACGAGACGATGTCGTGCACCACGAGGAAGTAGCCGGGGAAGGTCAGCGTCTCGATGATCGCCAGCTCGTGGTCGATCTGCCGGTACGCGTCGGGACGCTGATCCCTGGTGCCGTAACGCTCGCGGGCTCCCCGTTCGGTGAGTGCGCGGAGCCAACTGGCCTCGGTGTGGCCGTCGGGGACGGCGAAGGGCGGCAGGTTCGGGGCGATCAGCCCGAGCGAGAAGGCGCATTCCTCCGCGAAGGCGACGGCGTTGTCGATGGCTTCACGGTGGGCGGGCATCAGCCGGAGCATCTCGTCTCCGCTGCGCAGGTGCGCCCCGCCCACCCCGGGCATCCAGCCGTCGATGGTCGCGATATCGGTCCGGGCGCGCACCGCCGCCATCGCCGTCGCGAGTCGGCCGTTCTCCGGCGCGGCGAAGTGCGCGCCGGTGGTCGCGACTGTCGGCACCCGATGGGATGCGGCCAGTGACGCCAGAATCGCATTGCGTTCGTCGTCGTCCGACCCGGCACCGGGGCTCAGCTCGACGGCGATGTTCCCGGCCCCGAAACGGTCGATCATCGTCCCGAGCGCGGTGTCGGCGGCCCGCCGGCCGCCGCGGTCGAGCGCCCGGCGCACCGCACCCTTGCGGCACCCGGTCAGAACCAGCCAGTCGCCGTCGGCGGCGTACTCGGTGATCGCGTCGGCATCGTAGCGCAACAGCCCCTTCTCGCCACCGCTCATATGCGCGTCGGCGATGACGCGGGAGAGCCGGCGGTAGCCCTCGGCGCGGCGTGCGAGGACCAACAGGTGCTCCCCCGGCGGGTCCACCGCACCGGCGCGGGCACTGTCTCGCTGCAGCGAGAGTTCGGCGCCGAACACCGTCGGCATGCCGAACTCGCGGGCCGCTTCGGCGAATCGGACGACACCGTAGAAGCCGTCGTGATCGGTCAGCGCGAGCCCGCGCAGCCCCAGCCGCTGCGCCTCCTCGACCATGGCCTCGGGCATCGACGCGCCGTCGAGGAAGCTGTAGGCACTGTGCGCGTGCAACTCGGCGTACGGCACCGTCGATGCGCCGAACTCGATGTCGGTGGCCTGGTACGGGCCCCGCTTACGCGACCATGCCGGCGAATCGCCGCCGTCCCCCGGCGGCCCCGCGCCGTTGAACGTGGGCGGAAACGTCTCACCGAGCCGGTCGCCGCGCGCAGGCGCACGCCCCGACAGCACTCGCTCCATCTCCGACCAGGTCGGAGGCCCGTTGTTCCATCCCACACACCGATGATAGAACATATGTTCGATATCTGCCTTGCCGTGGCCCGCCCCGGCCACACCCCAAACGCGTGCCAGAGACCGGACCGACGCACGAATTACCGCTGTCAATCATTCACATCGGTATCTCTCTGTGAGACTCTGGGCCGGTGACGAGCTATTTCGTGACCGGCGGCAGCGGCTTCATCGGCCGTCGAGTCGTCGCGCGCCTGCTGGCCCGCGACGAGCAGGCCCGGGTGTACGCGCTCGTGCGCACCGGATCACTGCAGCGATTCGCCGCCGCCATGGAGAGGATCGACGGCGGCGACCGCGTCGTCGCCGTCGCCGGCGACCTCACACACGAAGGCCTCGGCCTGCACGGCTCCGACGTCGACGAGGTCGACCACGTGATCCACCTGGCCGCACTGCACGACCTCACCGCCGAGGAGGCCGACCTGCGGGCGGTCAACGTCGACGGGACCCGCAGGGTCGCCGAGTTCGCTCTCGCCCGCGGCGCGCTCCTGCACCATCTCTCCTCGATCGCGGTGGCCGGCGACCATCGCGGCGACTTCACCGAGACCGACTTCGACCTCGGCCAAGGCCTGCCGACCGAATGCCACCGCACCGTGTTCGACGCCGAACGCGTCGTGCGGGAGACCGAGGGCCTGCGCTGGCGGGTGTATCGGCCGTCGGCCGTCGTCGGAGACTCCGTCACCGGACAGGTCGACAGGGCCGACGGCCCCTACTACTTCTTCGGTCACCTCGCCGTGCTCAGTCAGCTGCCCTCGTTCCTGCCGCTGCCGATCCCCGATCCGGGGCCCCTCAACGTCGTCCCCGTCGACTTCGTCGCCGAGGCGATGGTCGCGCTGACCGATGTGCAGGACGGCCGGAGCGGGCTCGTGTTCCATCTCGCCGACCCCGACCCACGCTCGATCACCGACCTGTTCAACGCCCTGTCACCGGCCTTCGACGGACCGTGGGCCTTCACCGCACTGCCTTCGGGGCTGGTGAGGCCGATGCTGGCCGCCATCGGTCGCGGACTGCTGCGGCCCGGCCGCGACCTGATCGCCGAGCAGACCGGCGTCCCACCCGCGATCCTCGACGTCGCCTCCCTTCCCGTGGTGTTCCGCAGCGACGCGACCGCCGCCGAACTCGACACGCTCGGTGTGAGACTGCCCGATCTGGACGAGTACGCACCCCGACTGTGGCGGTACTGGTACGAGAACCTCGATCCGGCCCGTCACCGCCGCAACGATTCGCGGGGCCCGCTGGTCGGCAAGAACATCTTGATCACCGGGGCGTCGTCGGGAATCGGCCGCGCGACCGCCCGCATGTGCGTGCGGCGCGGCGCCAACGTCTTCCTGGTGGCCCGCGATGCCGATCGGCTGATCGAGACCGCCGCCGAACTCGACGCGGAGGTTCCCAAACCCGGGCTGCCCGTCGGACGCGCGTACGCCTATCCCGTCGACATCACCGATGAGGCCGCGGTGCAGACCCTTGTGAAGTCGGTGATCTGCGAGCACGGCCATGTGGACGTGCTGGTCAACAACGCAGGCCGGTCCATCCGACGGGCGACCGCGAACGCGGTGACCAGGTCGCACGACTATCACCGGATGATGGCCGTCAACTACTTCGGCGCCGTCTATCTCACGCTCGCCCTGCTGCCGCACATGATCGAGCGGCAGTCCGGACACATCGTCAACGTGTCCTCGATCGAAGTCCAAAGCCGCGCACCGCGATTCGGCGCGTACGCCGCGTCGAAGGCCGCACTGGAGGCGTTCAGCGACGCCACCGGTGCCGAGACCCTCTCCGATCACGTCACGTTCAGCAATGTGCGCATCCCGTTGACCCGAACGCGGATGATCGTTCCGACCAACGCCTACGACAGCGCTCGGGGGATCTGGAGCGTCGACAAGGCCGCCCACCGGGTGCTGCACGCGATCGTCGAGCGCCCCAAGCGGGTGAACACGCTACTCGGCGACCTCATCGATTTCGGTCATCACGCCGCACCGCGGCTCACCAACCGACTGCTCCATCAGGACTTCCTTCTGCATGAGGAGTCCGACGCCGCGCTCGGCCGCACCGGCTGACGACGAAAGCCGTCGTCCATGCCACCATCAGGTATGCCCGACACTCCGTTCCTGCACGTCGATCCCGCTCGCCTCGACCGCAATCTCGCCGCGATGGCCGGGTGGGCCGAACGGCACGGCGTGCGCTTGCGACCACATGCCAAGACGCACAAGTGCGTTCGGGTCGCGCAGCGGCAGCTCGCCGCCGGTGCCGTCGGACTCACCGTCGCGACGATCGGCGAGGCGGAGGTCTTCGCCGACGCCGGGTTCGACGATCTGTTCGTCGCCTATCCGCTGTGGTTGTCGGAGGACAAGGCCCGCCGCCTGCGTGCACTCGCCGGTCGGGTGACGCTGACCGTCGGTGCCGATTCCGTCGAGGGCGTGCGCCGTCTCGCCGAAGGACTCGGCGGCGCTCCCGTCGGAGTGCTCGTGGAGATCGATTCGGGCATGCACCGCAGCGGTGTACCCGCCGATAGCGTGGTCTCGGTCGCCGACGCGGCTCGCGACGCGGGACTGACCGTGGCCGGTGTCTTCACCTTCCCCGGCCACGGCTACGGACTCGACACAGCGCGAGCCGACGCCGCGGAGCAGGAGGCCCGATCCCTGGCCGTCGCTGCGAACGCTCTGCGCGACAACGGTATCGACGTCTCCGTGGTGAGCGGAGGGTCGACGCCGACCGCACGACTCGCCGATCCCGGCGTGGTCACCGAGTTGCGTCCGGGCGTTTACGTCTTCAACGACGCCCAGCAGTTGGAACTCGGCAGCTGCGGTATCGACGACATCGCACTGACCGCGGTGTCCACGGTGGTCAGCGCATCCGGCTCCCGGGTGGTGCTCGACGCCGGCAGCAAGATCCTCGGGGCGGACCGCCCCGGCTGGACCACCGGTTTCGGCCGGCTCGCCGATCATCTCGACGCCCGTCTCGTCTCGCTGTCCGAGCATCATGCCGTCGCCGAGTTCCCACCGGCTGCCGTCGTGCCCGAGGTGGGCGACCGGGTGCGGGTGATACCCAACCACGTCTGTACCGCGGTGAACCTGGTCGACGAACTGTTCGCCGGTCCGGACCCGTACGGTGAACTCGAATCGTGGCCGGTCGCGGCGCGTGGCGCGAACAGCTGAGTCCTCCTCCGGGATCGCCGGAACGGGTTCGCCTCACTCATAGACTCCTTCCACAACCCACACCTCCTCCCGGCAGCAGAGCAGCAGTGCGCGGCCGTCTTCCAGCAGTGCCTGTGCCCGAGCCCTCCCCGGACCGAACGGCCACGGTCCCGCCCACCAGTGCAGACGATGCGACCGCGCCCCGAGCCGCACGGTCACCGGCTCCGCACTGAACACACCGCGCGGACTCACGGCGACCGACCGCCCCTCGGCGTCGAGGACCTCCGCTGTGGCCTGCACCAACAGCGAGGGCGTCGGCCGGGCAAGGCGGTCGGGCCAGGCGGCCGCCGGATCGCGCGGCGGTCGCAGTTCGTCGCCGAAGGCCACCAGCGCCACCTGCTCGGCCGGTCCCCGACCACCGCTGCGCACCGGCACCCGCACCGACTCGCCGCCGAGCAGCCCTTGGACCCGGACCAGAGCCCGACGTGCTTGATCGCCGAGACCGCCACCGGTGTCGCCCGGAAGCCCGGCGCCCGTCAGCGCCGACTGCAGCGTTCCCGGATTCACCACCTCGACCGGCTCCAGCACCAGTCGGACGACCGGTGAGTCAGGCGCTTCGACGCTGCCGGCCCGGCCGGTCAGCCACCCCTCCAGCTGCCAGCGCACACGGTCGGCAGTGGCCTCCGGCGTGAGCGGCTCCACGCATCGCCAGGTCCGTGAGTGCCGTTGCCCTCGCTCCGTGAACGCGTGAATCGTCAGTCGCATACAGGCCAGCGAGGCTGCGGACAGTCGCTCGTGCAGCTCCTGCGCCATTCGCCGTCCCAGGAAGGCCGCGGCGTCGATCCGATCGACCGGCGGATCACAGCTGTGCTCCACCGCCAAACCCGGCGGGATCGGTGCCCGGCTGGGCCGCCGGCCCGGCAGACCTCGGGCCAGCCGATGCGCGGTGATCGCATCGCCGGAGAAACGTGATGCGATATCCGCGGGATCCATCGCAGCGAAGGCGCCCAGGGTGCGAATCCCCAAGCGCCACAACAGACTCACCAGATCCTCACGTCCCGGGCCGTTCAGCGCGGGTTCTGCCACCAGGTCGGCGACCGGCCTCGCCGAGAGATAGGCGGCATCCGTCCCCGGCGGGACGGTCTGCCCCGATCTCGCGGCGAGCACCGCGGTGAACAGCTCATCGGCCACCCCGACTCTGGCCGTGACTCCCCCGACCACCGTCCTTCCGAGACCGTCTGCGTCGCGGCCCCTGCCGACCTCGGCCACCGCATCGGTGAGCCGTTCGGCCAATTGCTCCTCCCCGCCGAAGAAGCGCGCCGCACGATCGGCGGCCACCACCAGCAGTCCCGGCCGCAGCACCTCGGTCATCGGGACCACGCCGGTCACCGCCGCCACCACCGGCTCGAACAATCTCCCATCGCGTGCCGGGTCGGCGTCGTACACGGTCAGCCGCGGACACGACGACTGCGCCTGCCGTTTGCGCATCCCCCGTCTCACCCCGTCGACGCGGGCCGCATGCGAACACGCCTCCACTCGTCCCGCCCGCAGCACCGCCACCGGATCGCCCGGAACTCGCCCGGCCGCCGCGGCGGCCGCCGTCGTCGGCCAGTCCGGACACCACAGTGCCAGCACTCGCCTGCCGGGAGAATCGGCGGTCAATTCGCCACCGCCAGCGCCGCCGGCACCCGGGCCCCGTGTTCTGCACCTGACCCCGCCTTCGGCATCGTCGGCCGGACCAGCCGCATCACTCCTTCTTCTCCCAGTCCCGGCACCACGAGGTCGAACACGTCGCTCACTGGGCGAGCCCCCGGCGCCGACACCTGAACTTCCACCCGAAAACCCCCGATGCGGCCGTATCCGCTTCGCCGTACCGGCAGATGCCGGTACTCCCGCACTCGCCCCTGCACACGCGTGGCCGTCCCCGGCCAGTCACCGAGGACCAGCAGCGTGGACGACTGCTTCCTCGCCCGGCCCCCGAGCACCCGGGCTCGGGCCGGTGCCACCGACGACCCCGTCGGACCCAGTCGATCCTCGAATCCCAGCACCACCAGGTCCATTCCGTCCAGCAGCACCCCAGCCACCTCCAGTCGATCGGCTCCCGGCTCGGCGACCACCGCGATCCGGCTCAGATCCGCCCCCATCTCCACCGCCGCGGCCAGATTGAGTCGCGGCAGCCCGACCAGAGCCACCGTGGCCCCCGTCCGACTCGCCTCGGCGATGATCGACATCGGCACCACCGAAGCACCGGACACCGCGGCCACCGAGCCACGCGGGAGCCCGCGCTTCGGAAACAACGACGCCACGGACTCCGGCACGGCGATCACTCCCGACGACACCACTCCCGAGGCCGTTCCCGCACGAGCGCCCGACTGGCCGGACAGCCGGCTCAGCTTGCGACGCAGGTGTTCCAGTTCGGCCTTCTCCGCTGCATTCATGGCGCTTCCCCTCGTCGTTCCGGGCTTGCGCCCGTGTTCTCACCTCTCGTCCGAAGCGGCAGGGAAGATGCCGGTGTTCGAACTTGTGTTCGATATTAAGCCCACCCTCTGACAACCGTCAACGGAGCAGGAAACACCCGCCACACGCGAGAATCTGCGTCCCTTCAGTCGCAACAGCGACCGTCGGTGCACCATGCTCTACCATTCGGATCCATGCAGTCCCGAGCCCTTCCATTCGCCGTCATCGCCGCCGCCGTCACCGGAATCGCGGTCACGGCGCTGCCGTGGTTCGACCTGCGCCGACTGGGCATGGACGCCTCATGGAACGGACTCGGAATCGGCACCGTGAGCCAGAGCGACCTCGGCGTGGCACCGGCCGGCCGCGGCTGGCTGATCGTCGCTGCATGCGCGCTGGCCGCCCTCGCCGGAATCGTCGCACTGCTGCCCGCCGCGAAAGCCCAGAACATCGGCCGAGTCCTGGCCGGAGTCGCCGCCGTCGGATCCACTGCCGCCGCCTTCGTCCCCATAGCGGTGTGGATCTGGCCGTCCTGGTACTTCGCCGGATTCCTCGACGGACTCGGATTGAGTGACGCCCAGGAGCTCGTCACCGTCAGCAAAGCGATCCTCATCGGACTGATCGTGATACTGCTGATCCTGGCCGCACTGTGCGGCGCACTCTTCATCGACCGCAGCGAACAGAACCTGATCGACGACTCCGGCGCCTGACCCGGCCCGCTTCCTGGCGGTACCTCGATTCCGCACGCAGCGACCGCAGCCGCAGACCCGATCCGAACCTGATCAGAACAACGTCAGATCTGGCGAGGGAGCCGTCCCCGCCGGCGGAAGCACCGACGGTTCGGCCGGATTCACACTCTCCGACTCCGGGTCACTGCCCAGATCGTACTTCTCCACGAGCGGCGTCATCCGTGCCCGGAGACCGAGCGCATACTCCGCCGACACGAAGCTCCGTCGGCCGTAGAGGGAGCGGTACCTGCGCACCAGCGCAGGGTGCTCATTTCCCAGCCAGCCGAGGAAGTCAGCACCGTCGTCACCGCCCAACTGCAGCGGAGACACCGACACCCGGGCGGCACCCGCGGCCGACAACGCCGCGAGGAGTTCGTCGAGCTGCGCCGTGCCGTCGGCGAGCAGCGGCGGCAGCGGCGCGATCCGAATATGCGGCGCGAGTCCCGCCTCCGACAGCCGCGCCACCATGTCCAGTCGCGCCCGTGGCGACGACGCCGAAGGATCGACCCGCGCCGACAGTCCCGGATCGAGGGTGGCCAGTGAGATCGACACCGTCACCGGCACCGCCCGCCCGATCAACCGCAGCAACGGCAGATCGCGCAGCAGCAGCGTCGACGCGGTGTAGAGAGCGATCGGCGTCTGCGACTCCGACAGGACCGACAGGACCTGAGGCATCATCCGGTAGTGCTCTTCCACCGGATCGTAGGGATCCTCGGCCACTCCGATCGCCACGGTGTCGCGACGCCACGACCGACGCCGCAGCTCCCTCCGGAGCACCGCCGGGGCGTTCATCTTCACCTGCATCGCCTCGCCCGACCGCCGCAGAGCCGAGGCCGCGAAGGAGTGCCGATGACTCCGGTCGCCGGTGACCGATTCCAGCACTGTCCGCGCCAGCACCTCGTGCACCCGGACGCCCGGCGCCTCCGGGATCATGGTCGATCGCATGAAGTCGCCGCACACCAGTTCGGTCAGTGCTGCCATGCCACCTATCCGAACATACGTGCGATGGACTCGTCAAGGGCCGGCGCGCACAGTGAGTGCGGCCCCGATCGCCGTCACCGCCTGCGGCTATCATCGGGCCATGACCTCTCCTGCCACACCCGGCCCGTCGTATCTGGTGGCCGGACGCTACCGGCTGATCCGAAGGATCGGACACGGCGGCATGGGTGCGGTGTGGCTGGCGCACGATCAACTCCTCGACCGCGAGGTGGCGGTGAAACAGGTCCTGACCACCAGCGGGATGGACGAATCAGTCGCCGAGACCTCCCGGGCCCGAGCGCTGCGTGAGGGCCGGTTGGCAGCTCGGCTCTCGCACCGGAACGCCGTTGCGATGCACGACGTCGCGCTCGATCGCAACGAGCCGTGGCTGGTGATGGAGTACCTGCCGAGCCACAGCGTGGCCGATGTCCTGCACGAGAACGGGACGATCGATCCGGTCGAGGCCGCGCAGATCTGCGCGCAGGTGGCCGACGCCATCGCCGAAGCGCACGCCTCCGGCATCGTCCACCGCGACATCAAGCCGGCCAACATCCTGATCGCGAACACCGGCCGCAACGTCGGCCTGGTCAAGATCACCGACTTCGGCATCTCCCGCGCGAAGGACGACGTCTCCATCACTCAGACCGGTGTCGTGACCGGCACGCCCGCGTATTTCGCACCGGAAGTGGCCCGAGGCGATGAACCGGGCGAGGCCTCGGACGTCTACTCGCTGGGGTCCACCCTGTACACGATGATCGAGGGGCGTCCCCCGTTTGGCAGCGAGGACAATTACATCGCCACGCTGCACCGGGTGGCGCTCGGTCAGATCAATCCGATCACCCGGGCGGGCGCGCTCTCGCCGATCCTCCTGCGGCTGCTGGAGCCGAATCCCGCCAATCGGCCGACGATGGCCCAGGCCCGAGATCTGCTCGCCAAGTACGCTGCCGACACCCTCGGCACCACCGACAACGTGCTCACCGGGCTGGTGGCGACCAAACCGCTGTCGGCGCGGAACCGGTCGGCCACACTGCCCCCGATCAGCGGTCAATCCACATCGCAACCGTCCACTCCGCAGACGTCCGCCCCGCAGACGCACTCGGCCCCGGACACGTCGCAGGGCTCGGCGCCCCACAACCCGACTCAGGTCGCCTCCGGCTATTACGCGCCGCGAACCACGCCGGAACCGGTGCCCTACGCTCCCACGCAGTATTCGTCGGCGCCGGGCCTGTACACGCCCCCGCCCACCTACTACCAGCAGCAGGGGCCGAGCAGTCACGCCGGTCTCGCGGCCGCTGTCTTCGCCGTATTCGCACTGCTCACCGCGATCGCCGCGGGCATCATCATCCTGGTGATGTGACCCGCGCCCGCCTCATCCGATCTGGCGGTTCACCGCCCAGCGGGTGAGGGCGTTGCGGTTGGACTGCTGCGTCTTGCGCAGCACGTTCGACGCGTGAGTCTCCACCGTCTTCACCGAGATGAACAGTTCCTCCGCGATCTCCCGGTAGGTGTAGCCGCGCGCGAGCAGGCGCAGCACCTCCATCTCGCGGCGGGTCAGCGAATCGAGTTCGGGATCGAGCTGCGGTTCGGGCACCGGCGACCGCCCGGTGAAGGAGTCGAGGACGAATCCGGCCAGTCGCGGACTGAACACCGCGTCGCCCTCGGCGACGCGACGGACCGCGTCGGCCAGTTCGGTGCCGTCGATGGTCTTGGTGACGTACCCCCGCGCGCCGGCGCGGATGGTGGCGATGACATCGGTGGCGGCGTCGGAGACGCTCAGTGCGAGGAACACCGGCGCCTCCGAACCCAGCGCGTCGGTCACCCCGCGGAGCACCGCGACACCTCCGCCGCCCGGCATGTGGACGTCGAGCAGCACCACGTCGGGACGCGCCTGGACGATGCCCGCGACCGCTTCGGGAACGTTGCCCGCGTCGCCGACCACCTCGAGTCCGGCCTCGCCGGCGAGCTCGGTGCGCACCCCCGAGCGGAACACCCCGTGGTCGTCGACCAGGAACACCCGGTAGGTCTTGTCGGCGGTCATGAGAACTCCTGTGTCCGTTGAGTTTCCGAATCGATGGACGCCGACGGCCCGTGCCGCCGGCCACGCGGCAGCATCAGCGCCACATTGGTACCACGGCCCGGTGTCGAGGTGATCCGCACCGACCCTCCCACACGCTCCATGCGCGCGTGGATCGACCGCGCGATGCCCTGGCGGTCCTGGCTCACCGCGTCGGGATCGAACCCCTTGCCGCGGTCGCGGACGAAGACCTCGACGTGGTCGTCGTCCACCTCGCAGTAGACGTCCACCTTGTCGGCGCCGGAGTGCTTGGCGGCGTTCACCAATGCCTCACGAGCGGCCGCGACCACCGCCTGCAATCCGTTGGAGACCGTCTCGTCGCGCAGTTCGTCGGGAGTCACGTCGCCGACCGTCACCGTCTCGATCTCGACACCGTACGCGTCCTCCACCTCCGCCGAGACCGCCGAGACGGCCGCGGCGAGCGACTCGCGCCTGCGCGCCTGGTCGCCGAAGAGCCACTGCCGCAGCTCGCGCTCCTGGCGACGGGCGAGCTGTGCGACGGCGTCGGGCTGGTCGGCGCGCTTCTGGATCAGCGCGAGCGTCTGAAGAACCGAGTCGTGCAGGTGCGAGGCGATCTCCTCGCGTTCCTGGTTCCGGATCCGCGCGGCACGCTCGGCGTTCAGCGTCCGCCACATCCGCATCCACAGGGGGATGGTCAGCAACAGCACGCCGAACAGGGTCCCGAGGACCGCGAGCAGGGTCGGGTTCATTCCGGCCAGCGCGGTGTCCGGGGCGGTCACCAGCACCACCAGTCCTCCGACCACGAGGACGGCGCCGGCGGCCAGTCGGAGCCACGTCACCACGCCCCCGCGCGAGGAGACGCCGGTGACGTCCACCTCGCGCCACACCAGCGCCGCACCGCCGAGTACCACCACCAGTGCCAGCAGCGTGGACGCCGGCGCGCTCGAGGCTGCGAAACCGTTGAGCAGCAAGGCGACCACGCCGATGACGATCAACCCCTGCGCCTGCCGGCGCTCCCGAGGAGCGGGCCGCTCCACGTCGGTGCCCGTCGGACAGAAGAACCACAGCAGTCCGTAGGCGGCCACGCCCGCCCCCGCCAGCGCGGCGAGCACGACGAAGACCACGCGGACGCGGAAGACGTCGACGCCCAGGTGGTCGGCGATGCCGCCGCACACTCCGCCCACGACCTTGCCGCCGTTGCGCCGGCGCACACGGTCGACTTGCGGGGTCTGCGTCACGTGAGTCATTGATTCGATAGTGGCACGAACCGGACCGCGTGCACATCAGGGAGCATCTCAGGGTTTAACCCGATTTGCCTCGCTGATCAGGCGTCCAAGATTGACTGCATGGACACCAAGACTCTGATCGACATCTGGAACACCCGGCCGGTCCGCCGCCGGACCGGAAAGTCCGTCGGCGGCGTCTGCACCGGCATCGGTCTGCGCTACCGGGTCGATCCGACGCTGGTGAAGGTCGCATTCGTCGTCGCGGCGTTGTTCGGGGGCAGCGGAATCCTGCTCTACATCGCCGCGCTGATCGCTCTTCCCGCCGAAGACGAGACGGCACCCCGCAAGATCCATCAGTCGCATCGCGCACATCACCGCGTTCGGCACGACATGCCCTGGTACTGGATCGTGGTCGCCGTCATCGCGGTCATCGTCTTCAGCAACATGGGCTCGTCGCCGTTCTGGGGCACCAGCGGACTGCTCGGACTCGTGCTGATGCTGGGCGGCTGGTGGCTGCTCTATCAGCGCACCCCGACCGCGCCCGCCGGAACCAGCGCGGATCAGCTGAGGCCGTCCGACGGATCGACGACCGCGACGCCCGCGCCGACGCTCATCGCGGACGAGGTGGTCACGCACGACGTTCTCGCCGACACCGCCGTCCGGCCCGCGTCCGAGACGATCCCGTTCGCGGCCGCTGAACCGCCGGCGCCCGCCCCGCCCGACGCACCGCCGTCGTGGGATCCGCTCGGGACCGCGAGGTTCGCCTGGGATCTGCCGGAACCGACACCGCCCGAGCCGCCCGTGGTGAAGCCTCCCCGGTCTCCGTTGACGTCGGTCTTCGCCGGTCTCGCCCTCATCGCCGCGACCGTCGGCACCGCCGCCCGCGTACTCGACGACGTCGAGTGGTTCACCGTGGGCCGGATCGCCGGACTCGCGCTGGCGGTGCTGGGTGTCGGCATGGCGATCGACGCGCTGCAGCGCAGGCAGAGCAATACGCGCGCGGCCGGACTGGTGCCGCTCGCCATCATCGTCGGCGTCGTGGCAGTCACCGCCACCGCGTTCTCCGGCGATCGGCCGGCCTTCGCCTCCGGCGGGATCGGCGACCGGTCGTGGCATCCGCGCAGCGCCGAGCAGCTCAGCGACACCTACCAGCTGACCATCGGCACCACCAGCCTCGACCTCCGCGATCTCGGCGGACTCGACCACGACCGGACCATCGAGATCCACCAGGGCATCGGCGATATGACGGTCTGGCTGCCCGACGACATCCGCGTCAAGACCGAGTGCAGCACGGTGGTCGGTGATCAGACGTGCCCCGACGGGATCGTCAACCCCGACGCCAAGACACCGACGCTGACTGTGAAGGCGAACCTCAACCTCGGAACCGTGGAGATGAAGCAATGATCGACGAGACTCCCGACCAGACCGGCACCGCCGAACCCGAGCGCCACCGCTCAGTGGTGATGGGTCTCTCGGCGCTGGTGACCCTCCTGGTGGCCGCCTGGTGCCTGGCCGACGGCCCCTTCCTCCTCGACACGACCTACCTGCCCTGGGCACTGCTCGCGATCGGAATCGTGGTGGGCGTCGGCCTGATCGCGAGCGGATTCCGAAGAAAGTAGGGGCCCCGGCTCGTCGAGCCGCACCGGCACCCC
>NZ_BANU01000025.1 GCF_000333035.1 Gordonia sihwensis NBRC 108236 | reverse complement strand
GCCTGAGTGGTCGCTCGGTGGTCTGTTTCAGGGTTGTCGAGTAGGCGTGTGAGCGTAGCGAGCATGCCGTGTCGAGACTGCCTGTCTGGAGTTTCGACTCGCTGCGCTCGCTCAACGAGCCTGGAGGGTCGCTCGGTGGTCTGTTTCAGGGTTGTCGAGTAGGCCTGTGAGCGTAGCGAGCATGCCGTATCGAGACCGCCTGTTTGGGGTTTCGACTCGCTGCGCTCGCTCAACCAGCCTGGGGGAGGGGCGCTCAGTGCGCCTTCGCACGACCGTCAGCGGCGCAGAGCGGCCACGGTCTCCAGGACTGTCGCGACCCCGTTCGGATCCGCGACGCGGAAGTGCGCCGCCGTCGGGCCGTCTCCGACCTTGACTCCCACATCGTCCGGACCGAGGCGCGCGAAGGCCTTCTCGTCGGTCACGTCGTCGCCGAGGTAGAGCACGGCGTCCACCTCGAGCGCCGCGCGCAGGCGGTCGAGGGCGTGTCCCTTACTGGTCTCGATCACCGCGAGTTCGATGACCGCTTTGCCGTGGGTCACCTGCACCCCGTCCCACGACGCCGGACCGGACTCGGCGAGAGCGAGCGCGGCGTCGGCGTCGGCAGGGGATGCGTTGCGCACATGAAGGGTGGTGCTGACCGGCTTCACCTCCACCGAGGTGCCGGGGAACCGGGCACTCAGACCGCGGAACTCGGCGACGATCCGCCGCAGCAGTTCGCGTTGCCCGTCGGTGACCGGATCGTCGAAGCCTTCGGCGAACTCGGCGCCGTGGCTGCCGACCAGCGTGATGTTCTCACTCGCACCGGAGAGCGCGCGCAGGTCGGCGCGGGCCCGGCCGGACACCAGTGCCGCCGCGGTCCGCGGCGCCGCGGCGCACTGCTCCAGCGCGGCCATCGAGCGCGGTTCGGGGACGGCGTCCTCGGGCCGCGCCACGATGGGTGAGACGCACCCGTCGTAGTCGGAGGCGACGAGCACCCGCGGACGGGCGGCGAACGCTTCGAGCGCGGCCCGCAGGGCGTCGTCGAGCATCGTCTCGGTCATGCGTCGGCGGCGAGGGTGTCGAGGAAGCTGGTGGCCCACAGATCCACGTCGTTGGTCATCACCTGATCGTGGAGGATGCGCATCCGCTCACGGCGGGCCTCGGCGGGATCGGTGACGGCGGCCTCGATCGCGTCGTCGACGTCGCGGTCGTCGTACGGATTCAGCAGGTAGGCCTCGCCGAGTTCGGCTGCGGCGCCGGTGAACTCGCTCAGGACGAGGGCGCCGCCGAGATCCGCGCGCGCGGCGAGGTACTCCTTGGCGACAAGGTTCATCCCATCGCGCATCGGGGTCACGAGCATGACGTCGGCCGCGCGGAAATAGGCGAGCAACTCGTCGCGGGCCACCGGCTGCAGCAGGTAGCGGATCGGCGGGCGCGCGACGGTCCCGTATTTGCCGTTGAGGTGACCGACCATCTGCTCGATGCGATTGCGCATGTCGATGTAACTGTCGACGCGCTCGCGGCTGGGGCTGGCGAGCTGAACCATCACCGTCTTCGCGGGATCGAGCCGGCCGGAAGCGAACAGCCGCTCCAGCGAGGCCAGCCGGACGTCGATTCCCTTGGTGTAATCGAGCCGGTCGACGCCGAGCAGCAGCACCTCGGGGTCACCGAGTTCGGCGCGGATCGTGACCGCGCGGTCGGCGGCGGCCGTGGCCTGCGCCGCCACATCGGCCGAATCGATGGAGATGGGGAACGAGCCGACCTTGACGGTGCGGCCGTCGTACTCCACCGCTCCGAAATCCTCCCGCGCGGTGATCGGGCCGTTCGAGGTGCGGGTGCCGAGGAGCCGGCGCGCGAGTGTCAGGAAGTTCTCGGCGCCTCCGGGCAGGTGGAAGCCGAGCAGGTCGGCGCCCAGCAGGCCTTCGAGGAGATCGGTGCGCCAGGGGAGCTGGCTGAACAGCTCGGTCGGCGGGAAGGGAATGTGCAGGAAGAACCCGATCCGCAGGTCGGGACGCGTCTCGCGCAGCATCGCGGGCACCAGGAGCAGCTGATAGTCCTGAACCCAGACCATCGCATTCGGGGCCGCAGCACTCGCGGCGGTCTCCGCGAACCGGCGGTTCACCCGGACGTACGCCTCCCACCAGTCATGCCGATACTCGGGCTTGACGAGTAGATCGTGGAACAGCGGCCACAGAGTGGCGTTCGAGAACCCCTCGTAGTAGTCCTCGACCTCTGCGGCGCTCAGCGGCACCGGGTGGATGTCGATGCCCTCGACGTCGGGCTTCTCCTCGGGGGACCCGTCCTGCGACGCGCTGCCCGACCACCCCACCCAGGCGCCCGACCGGGTCTCCAGGGTGGGGGTCAGTGCCGTCACGAGTCCGCCCGGCGAACGCTTCCAGACCACGGAGCCGTCGGGCCGGACCTTCTTGTCGACCGGAAGACGATTTGCGACGACGACGAAATCCGCACCCGTCGCAGGGTGCCCGGGGGCCGTCATCCGCGTCAGGCGGACTCGCCGGGAGCGATTCCGAGCATCGACAGCAGCATGCGGCATTCGTCGGCGTCGGTGGCGTAAGCGGCCACCACGCGGCGGGCCTTGTGTGCGGTCTCGTCGGTCACCGGCTCCAGTTCGTCATCGGCGATGTCGTCGGTCGTCTTAGCTGCCATGGCCGGGATTCTACCCGAGCCGATCAGCGGTGCCGGTCGGCGTTCGCGACGATCGCATCCCGTACGTACCGGGCCAGTCCGGGCTCGATCTCCTCGTACGACGCGGTGAACCGCGGGTCGCTCACGTACATCTCGCCGAGGCAGGTGTGGAACTCGTGGCTGCACTCGTAGAAGCGCTCGTCGATGTGCTTGCGCGCCCGTTCTGCGGCGTCCATGGCGGCCGTGCTGTCGGCGGGTTCGCCCGCCCGCATGGCCGCGGCGAACGCCGCGTGGATCGCGTCGGTCTCCGCCTTGATCTGTTCCCAGTCCGCCTTGGTGTAGTCGCGAGTGCGGCGGGCCGACTGCTTCCACGCGTCGGTCTGCCCCCACCGCTCCTCGGCTTCGGCCTGGTACTCGTCGCGGAATCCGTCGCCGAAGATCTCTCGCATCTCTTCGGCGGTCGCTGGTCGTTGCTGCATCTGCGTCTCCATCGCTCGATCGATGGCTGCGACGAGTTCGGTCAACTCGCCCAGCCTGGACACGACGGCCTCGCGTCGCCTGCGCAGGTGATCGACTGGGTCGCCGTCGCCGTCGAGCAGTGCCGCGATCTCGTCCAGCGGCATCTCCAGCCGCCGGTAGAGGACGATGCGCCAGAGCCGGTCGAGGTCCGCCTCGGTGTAGAGGCGGTAGCCGGCTCCGGTGCGCTTGGCGGGCGACAGCAGTCCGATCCGGTCGTAGTGGTGCAGAGTGCGCACCGTGACTCCGGTCAGATCGGCCAGACGTCCCACCGTCCAGGTGGTCGTCCACGTGCCGTCGGCCCCGTTCGTCGCCGTCATGGATTCCAGCGTGGAGGCTTACGTCGCGTGAGGGTCAAGCCGTGCGGCCGGCCGTCGCGCAGCGCGTCGCGTTGGCGCGCCAGCGCCGCGGGCAGCCGGGGCCGTTTGAGCGTGCGTGCGATGAATTCGCCGAGGGTGACTCCGGCGGCGATGGAGCAGCCGACCGCGATGGCTGTGGCCAGCTCGCCGAAGCCGGCCAGCGTCTCGCCGCTCATCACACCGTAGAGACCGCGGTACATCGCCAGACCGGGCAGCAGCGGGGTGATGCCGGCGACGGCGACCACGAGTGGCGGGACGAGGGCTCGACGAGCGGCGAGACCACCGATGAGGCCGACGACGATCGCGGCGACCGCACCCGAGACGATGGCTCCCGCGTCCGTGAGCGAGAGCCCGCTGATCACCCCGGAGGCCAGCACGCCCGCGCCGAGCGCGACCGGGATCGCGCGACGCTCGGCGTAGCTGGCGAGTGCGAAGGCGCCCGCGGCGATCGCTCCGCCGATCACCGTCGCGGCCACATCCGACGGTCCGAACGGAGACGTCGTCGTCAGGCCCGGCAGACTCCCGCCCAGCGCCTCGACCAGCCGGATCGCCATGGCCACGCCCGCCAGGATCCCGCCGGTCATCAGCACGACCTCGGAGAATCGGGCGGTGCCGGTGATCGGCGCCCCGGTGATCGCGTCCTGCACCGATCCGACCAGCGACAGTCCCGACAACAGCGCCACGATCCCCGCCGCGATGATCTGCGACGGCGCGAAACTCACGTCGAGCGCCTCGCGCCAGTGGTACAGGCCGGCCGCGGGGAGCACGGCGATGAACCCGCCGAGCATCTGCTGGAAGAAGATCGGGGTTCCGATGCGGGCCAGCCGCCGGTTGAGAGCGACGATGACGACGGTGGTCAGGAAAGCCGTCAGCACCACCAGCGTGGTACCGCCGAGAAGGATCGAGATACCCAGCGCCAGAACGCCCCAGGCCAGATTCGCGAGCCAGTACGGGTAGGGGTGGGGGGCGCTGACGATGCCGTCGACGATCCGGTGCGCGGTTCCGGGGGTGATGGCCAACTGCCGGATGCGCCGCACCAGGCGGTCGACGTGCGCGAGCCGGGTGAAGTCGAGCGACCGGTAGTGGACCGTGCGCACGGTGGTGACCGGCGGCAGCGTGGGGCCCCGCCGGGCACTCACCAGGATACGGTTGAACGTGACGTCCACGACGACGTCCTCGAGACCGTAAATGCTTGCGACGAAAGCGATCTGGTTGCCGGTGTCGATGGCGCCGGTACCCGAGTCGAGGAGCACCGCGCCGATACGTGCGGCGAGATCGAGGACTTCGGTGATCGCGGCCTCGTCGTCGAGCGGGATCGGTTTGCGGGGTGCGACGACGATGCTGCCCGGCTCGATCGTGTCGATCGTGGCCGTGGCGTCGCCGAGAATCTTGTCGAGTCCCTGACGGAACATCGCTTTCACACGCACCCTGCCTCCTCACAGGTCAGTCGCGGAGGCGGTCCGGTGGGGCCGCCGCCTTCGATCGTGGCATCGCACGCACCGGCCCGCGAGGGTTGTCCCGCGGAGGTGCCCGAGGTAAGTCGTCGGCCCGGGGACCGGGCGTTACTGGTTCGCGGTGTGACCCTATATACTTCCGCCGCAGGCCTCCTTAGCTCAGTGGTAGAGCACTCGCCTTGTAAGCGAGCGGTCGTCAGTTCAATCCTGACAGGGGGCTCCGCCGCGGGCCTGACGCATCCGATGCGTCGGGCCCGCTCCACTCTCCCGGCGGTGCGGTCCTCAGAGGAGGACCAGCAGATCGGTCCGCAGGTCGTCGTGTGCGACGACGCTGGGATCGGTCACGTAGATCTCGACCACCGCGCGGGGCACCGCACCCCCTTTGGCGAAATGGGTCTCCATGAGCAGCTCCCACGCCGACCCGAGACCGTCGAAGCCGCCGAGGTGCGACATCACCAGGGCGCGGCCGGTGGGGAAGGTCCCGTTGTCGATGCCCTCGAGGTCGGTGGGCTCGGCTACGGGGAAACCGATCGTGACGTCGAACTCGTCGGTGACGTCGCCCTCGTAGACGGCGAAGCCCGGTCCGATCGGCCGAGCCTGCGCCAGCAGGTGGAAATGGCCGTCGAAGATCTCCGGCAGGTCGTCCATGCGGACCTCGGGAAATTCCATGGTCACCACCCGCACCGCGTCCGGCAGGGACACCTCGGTGGCTTCGAAGAACGGCTCCTCGCGCAGGATCAGGGGCAGTGAACTGGTCATGAATCCATGCTACGGCCGCGCGGCCCGGAGTCGGCACATGCTGCACACCGGTCCATCGCCCGGCAAGATGGAGGCGTGACTGACACCGTTCACGTCGTCGACACCGTCTACGGTCCGCTGCGGGGCACCAGCACACCATCGGCCGACCTGTGGCTGGGAGTCGCGTACGCGGCTCGTCCGACCGGGCCGCGACGCTGGCTGCACGCGCAGCCGCCCCGTGAGCGCAGCGAGGTCATCGACGCCCGCAACTTCGGCCCGGTGTGCCCGCAGCCGGTGATGCAGGTGATCGATCTCGGGCCGGAGGCCTTCGCCAACGAGGACTGCCTGTATCTGAATGTCGGGACGCCGCGCGGCGTGGCCGGCACCGACGCACGCCTGCCGGTGATGGTGTGGGTCCACGGCGGCGCCTACCTCTGCGGATCGGGGTCGCAGCCGCTGTACGACCCGGGGTCCCTGGTGCAGTCGTCCGTCACCCGCGGGACGCCGACGATCATCGTCACCCTCAACTACCGGATGGGCGCGTTCGGGTTCGCCGATCTGCGTCATCTCTCGTCCGGCGACGAGACCTTCCAGGCCAATTGCGGTCTCTCGGACGTGCTCGCCGCGCTGGGCTGGGTGCGCGACAACATCGAGCGTTTCGGCGGCGATCCGGGCAACGTCACGCTGTTCGGCGAATCGGCCGGCGCCGGTGTGGTGACCACGTTGCTGGCCTCGCCCGCGGCGAAGGGACTGTTCCATCGGGCGATCGCCCAGAGTTCCCCGGCCACCACCGTGTACGACGCCGAGCGTGCCGAGCGCTACGCGAACATGCTGCTGGCCGAGCTCCCGCCCGAGTACGTGCGGCCGAGCGAACTGCGCCGGACGCCTGCGCTGGATCTGGTGAACGCGTCGTCGGCGATCTTCAACCTGGTGCCCAACCGGTTTCCCGGCACCATCGCGTTCGCCCCCGTGGTGGACGGCGATCTGGTGCCGCTGGATCCGATGGAGGCCATCGTCTCGGGTGAGGCGCACCGCGTCCCGCTGCTCATCGGGACCAACCGGCACGAGACCTCGCTGTTCCGCTGGATGTCGACGCCGCTGCTTCCGGTGAAGAACGACGGTGTGGACGCGATGTTCACCCTGATCGGCACCGAGCGGCCGACGCTGCGCGTCCCCGAACCCGACCGCCTCGACTCCTCCTACCGTCACGTGCCCTCGGGAGTGCGCAGTATGGCCATCTCCCGCGACATCGGATTCCGGATGCCCGCGGTGTGGATCGCGGAGTCGCACGCCCAGGTGGCGCCGGTGTACCTGTACCGGTTCGATTGGGCCACACCGCTCCTCCGCGTCCTCGGCTACGGTGCCGCGCACGCCACCGAGGTGCCGTACGTGTGGGGCAACCCGGCGTCGAGCCGGCGTGATCCGATGTACGCGCTCGGCGGACGGGCCACCGGCGAGAAGGTGCGGCACCGGATGCAGTACCGCTGGCTCGGTTTCGCCGCGGACGGCGACCCGAACACCGGGGAGGACGGCGACGCGCTCTGGGAGGCGTACGTGCCGCAGCGCCACAGTTCGCTGTTGATCGGCGGCACCGAGGACACCTCGGTGACCGGACTGGACGACAGCACGCTGCGCGCGTGGGGAGACGAGGTGCTGAGCTTCCGATGACCGAACCCGAGTACTTCCGGTCCGCGACCCTGCACGACGGCGGATTCGCCTACGGCGCACAGACGGCACCCGGAGCGCTGATCTTCACCGCGGGAATCTCGCCACTCGACGCCGACGGCGCGATCGTGGGCGCGAACGACCCCGAGGCGCAGGTCCGCCGCGCCGTCGAGTGTCTCGACGTCCTGCTCGCGGAGCGGGGCGCCGCGCGATCGGGAATCGTGAAACTGACCGTCTACGTCGCGGCCGCCGGTGCCGACGAGCTCGGCGCCGTGTGGCTCGCGCTGGACACCGCGTTCGACGCGACTCCGCCGTCGATAGTCCTCGGGGTGTCGGCGCTGCCCTACCCGGGGCAGCGGGTCGAGATCGAGGCGGTCGTCGCGGTCTCGGGCGGCCACATCCCGCACGCCCCGGTCGAGCGGGGCTCGGTGTGACCGCCCGACCGCGCGTCGGCGACGGTCAGCGGCGCGCTCGGCTGCTGCGTCGCCATCTGCTGGACGGCTCCGCCGGACACCGGGTCACCGAGGTCGCCGACGCCGTCATCGGACTTCATGCCACCGTGCCGTCGACGGTCCACCTGGCGGCGTGGGCCCGGGGTGCGGCGCCCGACCCGCAGACGGTGGAGACCGCGTTGTACGACGAGCGCTCGGTGGTCAAACAGCTCGTGATGCGCCGGACGCTGTTCGTGATGACCCGGCCGGTGCTCGCCGAGGCGGTCGGCGCGATCGGGCCCCGGGTGGCAGCTTCGGAACGGACGAACATCCTTCGCGATCTGCGTCGCGACGACGGTCCGGACCATCCGGAGGCCTGGATCGAGCGGGCGCGCGAGGCGATTCTCGCGGAGCTCTCCGACGGGGCCGCACTTTCGGCACCGGAGTTGCGGAGACGGTTGCCGGAGTTCGACATCGAGATCATGCGCGACCACGGCAAGTCGTACGGCGGACCGTCGCCGATGCTGCCCCGAATGCTCAACCATCTGGCCGCGCGGGGAGAGGTGGTGCGCGGCCCGAACGCCGCCGACTGGCACCGCTCGCGGCCGTCGTGGACGTCGATGTCGTCGTGGCTGGGGGCGCCCCTGCCGCATGTCGACGAGGCGGCGGGGCACGTCGCACTGGTGGAGCGGTGGCTGCGCCGGTACGGTCCGGGCACCGAAGCCGATCTGGTGTGGTGGCTCGGCACCACCAAGACCGCGGTGCGCGCCGCACTGGCATCGCTGCCGGTGACCGAGGTGGAACTGGACTCGGGTGCCACGGGCTATCTGATGTCCGACGATCTCGCGGAGGTGGAGCCGGTGCCGCCGCGGGCACTGCTGCTGCCCGGCCTGGACCCGGCCACCATGGGCTGGCGGGAGCGCGACTTCTATCTGGGATCCCACGGTCCGGAGTTGTTCGACCGCACCGGCAACGGAGGACAGACGGCCTGGTGGGACGGGCGGATCGTCGGCGGCTGGGTGCTGACCGAACAGGGGGTGAGGGTGGTTCCGCTCGAAGACCTTCCCGCCGAGGCCCGCGACGCGCTCGCCGAGCGGGCCGACGAGCTCACCCGGTGGCTGGGGGACGATCGGCCGGCGCCGGGATTCCCGTCGCCGCTGATGCGGCAGCACGGCCGGGCGCGACCCTCACAGTGATCTCCCAGGTTCTTGCCAGTCGGACCGCCGGAGGGGCAGGCAAGCTGGAACCATGACTTCTGCTGACAAACCCGCCAAGGTCCTCGTCGTCGACGATGAGGAGAACATCAGGGAACTGCTGTCGGTGTCGTTGAAATTCCAGGGATACGAGGTCGTCGCCGCCGCCGACGGACCGCGCGCGCTCGACGTCGTCCGTACCTTCAGGCCGGACGTCCTGGTCCTCGATGTGATGATGCCGGGGATGGACGGGTTCGGCCTGCTCCGGCGCCTGCGGGCCGACGGTGTGGACGCCCCGGCCCTGTTCCTCTCGGCCCGGGACTCGGTGGAGGACAAGGTGAACGGACTCACGATCGGCGGCGACGACTACGTCACCAAGCCGTTCAGTCTCGAGGAGGTGGTGGCGCGGCTGGCCGTTCTGCTGCGGCGCAGCGGCTTCGGCGAAGGCGAGGCGGAACCGACCCGAATCGTCTTCTCCGATCTGGAACTCGACGACGAGACGCACGAGGTGTTCAAGAACGGTGAACTGGTCTCGCTCTCACCGACCGAGTTCACCCTGCTCCGGTACTTCATGGTCAACGCCGGGACCGTGCTGTCGAAGCCGCGGATCCTCGACCACGTGTGGAGCTACGACTTCGGCGGTGACGTGAACGTCGTCGAATCGTACGTCTCCTACCTGCGCCGCAAGATCGACACCGGGCCCAAGCGGCTCATCCACACGCTGCGCGGCGTGGGATACGTGATGCGTGAGCCCCGCGAATGACGATGAATCCGCCCGGCGTCGGCCCCGCTCCGCAACCGCCCGGCCCACCCCCTCCGCATCCGCACCTGCCGCACCGTGGCGGGCGCCGCGGCGTGCCGCTGCGGATCTCGCTGGTGGTGCTGACCGCCGTCCTCGTCGCCCTCGGTCTGGTGTTCTCCGGTTTCGCGGTCACCTCGGCGATGCGCGGCAACCTCATCTCGCGTACCGACGCCGGGCTGGACGACGCCGTCAACGGCTGGGCCCGGCCCCGCGATCTCTCCACCGACCACCGGACCGGCCCGCCCGGCCCCAAGCGCCCGCCGTCGCAGTACTACGTGTCCACGGAACTGCCGACCGGAATGACCCTGACGATCAGCGACTTCTCGTCGAGCCCGGACCTGAGTTCACTGCCCGACGGCGACGCGGCGCCGACGACCGTCGACTCCGCCGGCCCGGGGCCGCAGTGGAGGGTCATCAAGCGGCAGTCGGACTTCGGGTCCACGGTGGTGGCGATCCCGCTCACCGACGTCCAGGAGACGATGAACCGTCTCATCTGGCTGCAGGTGGGGATCGGCGCCGTCGTGGTGATCGTGATCGGCGTGCTCAGCTCGCTGCTCGTACGGTCGAGCCTGCGCCCGCTGCGCCGCGTGGAGGAGACCGCGCACGCGATCGCGGGAGGCGACCTGCACCGGCGAGTCGCCGAAGCGCCGGAGAACACCGAGGTGGGCAGTCTGGGCCGGTCGGTGAACGCCATGCTGACGCAGATCCAGGCGGCCTTCGCGGCGACTGCCCGATCCGAGCAGCAGGCCCGGCGGTCGGAGGAGAAGATGCGCCGGTTCGTCGCCGACGCATCGCATGAGCTGCGGACACCGCTCACGTCCATCAAGGGGTTCTCCGAGCTGCTCTCGATGGGCGCGGTGGACTCCGGCGACGCGGTCCGCCGGATCTCGTCGGAGGCCGACCGGATGAGCCTGCTCGTGGAGGACCTGCTGATCCTCGCGCGGCTCGACGCCCAGCGCCCGCTGAACCGCGGCGAGGTGGAGATCGTGCCGTTGGTGGCCGACGCCGTCGAGGGGGCGCGGGCCGGCGCGCCCGGATCGGACATCGCCTTCGACGTTCCGTCCGCCACCGGCGATCCGGTGGTGGTCGGCGACGTCGCCCGGCTGACACAGGTGGTGCGCAATCTGGTCGGGAACGCCGTCGCCCACGCGGGGCCGGACGCGCACATCCGGGTGGTCGTGGAATCGTCGCCGTCGGACGTGCGGGTCACGGTGGCCGACGACGGACCGGGAATGACGGCCGAGGACGCCGAGCATGTCTTCGAGCGCTTCTACCGGGGCGATCACTCCCGCCACCGAGAGGTCCCGGGGGCCGGGAACGGACTCGGCCTCTCCATCGTGGCGGCGCTCGTCGACGCCCACGGCGGCCGGGTCGGGGTCGACACCGCACCGGGCGAGGGCGCGCGATTCTGGTTCATCCTGCCCCGGATCGACACCGCGGGATTCGCCGGCGCCGCCGGAACCGACGAGCCGGACCACCCGCCTGCGGAGGTCTGAGGCTCATCCTACACTCGGGTCATGCCTTCGGTCTTCACGCACATCATCAACGGCGATCTGCCGGGCCGCTTCGTCTGGAAGGACGGCGTCTCGGTCGGCTTCATGACCATCGCGCCGGTCACTCCGGGGCACGTGCTGGTGGTGCCGCGCAAGGAGATCGATCACTGGGAGCAGATCGACACGCCCACGTTCACGCATATGACCGACGTGTCGCAGAAGATCGGCCGAGCGGTCAAGGACGCCTTCGACGCCCCGCGGATGGGCATGCTGATCGCCGGTCTGGAAGTGCCGCACCTGCACATCCACGTGTTCCCGGCGCACTCGCTGGAGTCGTTCGATCTGACCAAGGCCGACCAGAATCCCTCGCCGGAGTCGCTCGACGACGCCGCCGAGCGGATTCGCGTCAGCCTGCGCGCGCTCGGCTACGGGGAGAACGTCCCGGACTGAGGCGTCGCGGCCGCGCCTCACGCGGTCTTGTGGACCACCAGCGGCAGGACGGCGGAGGCCCCGGACTCGCGCAGTGCCGCGGCGGCGAGGGTGACCGGCCAGCCGGACCCGGTCTCGTCGATCACCAGGAGCACCGCGCCCGACACAGCGGGCATGGGCCCGAGGTGGTCGCGCCAGTACGCCGCCTCGTCCGCGCCGGTGGCCTCTCGACCGGGCCGCGGGCCGGGCCGCACCGGGAGCGCGTCGCCGGTGCGGCGGCCCACCTCGCGCAGTCGTTGAGCGAGGGTAGCGGCCAGCGTGCCGCCCGTGAGGTCGAGCGAGTAGATCACGTCCGGCCGCACTCCCGACGACCGTCCCCACTGCGCGACCACGGTCACGGCGGCTTCGGCGAGAGCGCTCGACGCCTCCGAGTCGCCCGCCTTCGCGGCGTCGAGGACATCGCGCCACTGGGGTGCGTCGGCGAAGGCCAGCACCCGTCCCGGTTCGGCCATGGCGCCGGGCGGGATCCGGCCGCGGCTGCCGAAGGCGCCGCCCGGCCACATCTTGCGGGGTTCGAGGAGTTCGGCGTCGCGCCGCAGCACGGCTCCGACCTCGGCGACGATCCGGGTCTCCGGTGCCTCGGCGAGCCCGGGGGTGATCTCGCCCCGGCACACCGAGCAGCGCCCGCAGTCCTGGGAGCGAGGATCGTCGAGGGACTCGGTTAGCAGACGCATGAGGCACTTCTCGCCGCGGATGAACGAGCGCATGATGTCGGCCTCGCGACGCCGGACGGCGAGGACGCCCTCGTAGTGCTCGGCGTCGTACACCCAGGGCTTCCCGGTGACCGACCACCCCTCGCTCGATCGCTCGACCACTCCGTCGACCGCCAACTGTTTGCACATCAGTTCCACGCGGCCGCGGCGGATACCGGTCGCGGACTCCAGGCCCGGGACCGTCATCGGGCCGTCGGCGTCGCCCAGCGTCTGCAGCAGTCGTTCCATGCGCGCCGGGTCGGGGATCGTCGCGGTGGCGAAATGCTCCCAGATCGCGTCGTCGAGCCGGGAGGCGAGGAGCATCACCACCGCCTCGTCGAGCGCACGGCCGGCACGGCCCACCTGCTGGTAGTACGAGACCGGAGACGGCGGTGCTCCCACATGCACGACGAACCCCAGATCCGGTTTGTCGAAACCCATCCCGAGCGCCGACGTCGCGATGAGAGCTTTGACGCGGCCCGCGAGCAGATCGTCTTCGAGGCGATGCCTTTCCTCGGCGGGCAGTCCGCCGGTGTAGGCCGCGACCGCGAGTTCGTCCCCGTGGACGGCGCGGATCGCCCGGACAAGGCGATCGGCGTCCGCGACGGTGAGCACGTAGACGATTCCGGAACCGGGAAGCATCGGTAGTTCCTGTGCCACCCAGGCGTACCGCTGCAGTGGGTCGAGTCCATCGATCACGTTGAGATGCAATGACTTCCGTGCCAACGGGCCGCGCAGGACAAGCGTGGCGTCGCCGAGCTGCGCCGCGACGTCGTCGGTGACGCGGGCGTTGGCGGTGGCAGTGGTCGCCAGCACGGAGGTCTGCGGATTCAGCCGCTGAAGCACGTCCGACACGCGCCGGTAGTCGGGACGGAAGTCGTGTCCCCAGTCGGAGATGGCGTGGGCCTCGTCGATCACGACCAGGCCGAGCCGCCCGGCGAGAGCTTCGAGCACGCGGCGACCGAAACCCGGATTGGCGAGTCGTTCGGGCGACACGAGCAGTACGTCGAGCGAACCGTCGAGCAACGCGCCCTCGATGGCCGACCATTCGTCGATATTCGCCGAATTCACTGTGGCAGCACGCAGTCCGCCGCGCGTGGCCGCCGCCACCTGGTCGCGCATCAGCGACAGCAGTGGCGAGACGATGAGGGTCGGTCCGCCGCCGGCCGCACGGATGACGGCCGTGGCCGCCCAGTACACGGCGGACTTGCCCCAGCCGGTGGCCTGCACCACGAGCACGCGGGCGCCGGGCGCGGCCAGGGCTGCCACCGCAGTCTCCTGGTCCGCCCGCAGCCGGGCGTCGGGGCCGGCGAGCGAGGTGATGACCTGATCGGCGATCTCCCGCTGCGGGGGAGTGAGCTGCTGCGGTGGGGACGTGACCATGGCGCCCAATGTATCGCCGCTCCCGGACTGTAACGACTCCGTCATCCACAGGAATCTCCCAGCAGTGGCCCAGGGCCGCGGGAGCGAACCGCACGATTCTCGTAGCCATGACAGAAGTTCTGAGCCGGGCATCGACCGAGGGCGAGTCGGTGCCCGACCGACCGGTCCTCGATGTGGTGATGCCGGTCTACAACGAAGAAGACGATCTGGAGCAGTCGGTTCGCCGGCTGCACCGCCATCTGGCCGACAGCGTGCCGTATCCGGCGCGGATCACCGTGGCCGACAATGCGAGTACGGACTCGACCCTCGCGATCGCGCTGAGGCTGCAGGCGGAGATCCCGGGCGTTCGCGTGGTCCACCTCGACTTGAAGGGGCGGGGGCGGGCGCTCAACCACGTCTGGCGCGACAATGACGCTCAGATCGTCGCGTACTGCGACGTCGATCTCTCCACCGACCTCAATGCGCTGATGCCGCTCATCGCCCCCTTGATCTCGGGGCACTCCGACATCGCGATCGGCACTCGGCTGTCGCACTCGTCCCGGGTGATCCGGGGCGCCAAGCGGGAGTTCATCTCGCGCTCGTACAACCTGATCCTGCGCACCGCGATGGGCGCCCGCTTCTCCGACGCGCAGTGCGGCTTCAAGGCGATGCGCACCGATGTGGCCCGCGGACTGCTGCCGTACGTCGAGGACACCGGATGGTTCTTCGACACCGAACTGCTGGTTCTCGCCGAACGCGTCGGTCTGCGAATCGCGGAGGTTCCGGTGGATTGGATCGACGATCCCGACAGTTCAGTCGACATCGTCGCCACCGCGATCGCCGATCTGCGCGGGTGCGCACGCGTCGGCTGGGCGCTCGCCACCGGTCGGATCCCGGTGGCCGAACTGCGCAAGACACTCGGACGGGATCGATTGCCGGGGCCGGTGATCGACGGTGTGCCGCACGGAATGGTCGGTCAGCTGGCCCGGTTCTGCGCCGTCGGCCTGGTGTCGACGGTGGCGTTCGCGCTTCTGTATCTCCTGTTGCGGCCGGCCGGTGCACAGGCCGCCAACTTCCTGGCGCTGGCGATCACCGCGGTGCTGAACACCGCGGCCAACCGCCGCTTCACCTTCGGCGTCCGCGGGCGCCAGGACCGGGCGCGGCACCACCTGTTCGGGTGGGGTGTGTTCCTCTTCGGCTGGGCGGTGACGGCGGGTTCGCTCTTCGCGTTGCACCGCTGGAACCCGGATGCCGGCCGCGCACTGGAACTGGCCGTCCTGGTCGCCTCCAACCTCGTCGCCACCGCGACACGTTTCGTCGGGCTGCGGTGGGTGTTCCGCCGGCGCCCCTCCGTCGCGGCGCCGGCCGAGCAGACCTCTATCGAACGGAGTGCCGCATGACTGCGACCGTCCTCGATCGGCCGCAACCGGCCGAACCCCTGCCCGATGATCCCGACCGGACGCGCAGTGCGCTGTGGCGCCGGCTGTCGCTGGCGGCGCTGCTGGTGGGGACCACCGTCCTCTACCTGTGGAATCTCTCGATCAACGGTTGGGCGAACTCCTTCTACACGGCTGCGATCCAGGCGGGTTCGCAGTCGTGGAAGGCGTGGTTCTTCGGGTCGTCCGACATGGCGAACTCGATCACCGTCGACAAGCCGCCCGCATCCCTGTGGATCCCCGCGCTGTCGGTGCGAGTCTTCGGCCTCAACTCGTGGTCGGTGCTGGTCCCCGAGGTGCTGATGGGTGTCGGGTCGGTGGCGCTGCTGTACTTCATCACCCGCCGCTACTTCGGCCACTGGGCCGGCATCGGTGCGGGCGCCGTGTTGGCGCTGACCCCAGTGGCCGCGATGATGTTCAGGTTCGACAACCCCGAGGCCCTGCTTATCCTGCTCATGATCGCGGCGTGCGGCGCGGTGCTGCGCGCGATGGAGCCCGGCGCGAAGAGCGTGTGGTGGATGGTCGCGGCAGGCACGGCGGTCGGATTCGGTTTCCTCACCAAGCAGCTGGAGGTGATGCTGATCGTTCCGGCGATGGCCGTGACCTACCTGGCGTTCGGTCCCGGACGGTGGCTGCGTCGCATCGGGCATCTGTTCGCCTCACTGGGTGCGCTGATCGTGAGTGCCGGCTGGTGGGTCCTGGCCGTGGAGCTCTGGCCGGCGTCGAGCCGTCCGTACATCGGCGGTTCGCAGAACAACTCGATCCTCGAGCTGACGTTCGGCTACAACGGTCTCGGCCGGCTCGACGGGAACGAGAAGGGCAGCGTGGGCGGTGGCGGACGCGCTCGCGAGATGAGCGGCGCGGCAGCCGAGATGTTCGGCCAGGGCGGTCCGGGGGGTCCCGGCGCCGGCGGCCCGGGCGGCGGCATGTGGGGCTCCACCGGCTGGCTCCGGATGTTCGAGCCGGCGCAGGGCGGTCAGATCGCCTGGCTGATCCCGTCGTCCCTGATTCTGGGAGTGGCGGCGCTGGTTCTGATCGGGCGGGCCTCACGTACCGATCTGCGGCGTGCCTACTTGAGCGTCTTCGGACTGTGGATGCTGATCATGGTCGGCGTCTTCAGCTTCATGGCGGGCATCTTCCACAGCTATTACACGGCGGCCATCGCTCCCGCTCTGGCGGCGGTGATCGCGGTGTCGGCGGTCGTGTGCTGGCGCGAACGGGCCGCGTTGTGGGTTCGGCTGGTGCTGGCCGCCGCGACGTGGACCGCGGCGATCTGGGGATTCGTGCTGCTGAACCGCTCGGCCGATTTCGTCCCGTGGCTGCGGTTCGTCGTCCTCGTCGTGGGGATCGTCGCGGGAGCGCTGATGCTGGGGGCTCAGCGTGGCGTGCTCGCCGCGGTCGCAGCGTCGCTCGCGGTTCTCGCCGGCCTGGCGGGTCCGCTCGCCTACACGGTCGACACGGTGACCACGGCTAAGCAGGGCTCGATCATCAGCGCCGGTCCCCAGGTCGAAGGCGAATTCGGGCCGGGGGGCGGGCACGGTCGGCACGGCCGGTTCAACGGCGCGTTCGGGCCACTGGGAGCGGGCCGGACGCAGGCCGGTGCACGTGGCGGATTCCCCGGCATGGGCGGTGCGCCGGGCATGGGCGCCCCGGGCCAGGCGGGCGGAGGTCCCGGAGCCTCACCGGCGGGCGGCCTGCTGAACGGATCCACGCCGTCTGACGAGATGGTCGCGGTCCTGCGGAACGACGCCGATCGGTACACGTGGGTCGCGGCGGCAATCGGTTCCAACGAGGCCTCCGGCTATCAGATCGCCAGCGGATACTCGGTGATGCCGATCGGCGGGTTCAACGGGACCGACCCGTCGCCGACCCTGGACCAGTTCAAGCAGTACGTCGCCGACGGCAGGATTCACTACTTCATCTCGGGCGGCCGGGGTGATCGCGGTGGTGAGGGCTTCGGCGGAATGCCCGGCATGGGGGAGAGCGGGACGTCGTCGGAGATCAGTTCGTGGGTCAAGGAGCACTTCACCGCCACGACGGTCGACGGTGTGACTCTTTACGACCTCACGTCGCCGAAGAACTGACCGATGGTGCTCCGGGGACGCCGCGTCGCCGGAGCACCGTCGTTCTTCTCGCCCGGGTGGGACGATGGTTGTGTGTCGTCCACCAGACGCCTCTCGCAGGATCACCTGCGCACGATGCTGGCCGTGTACCGGTCGGGGTCGTTTCATGCGGCCGCTCGGCACCTGGGGGTCTCGGCACCGACGGTCGCCAACCACATCCACCTGGTCGAGGACCATTTCGGCGTCCGGATGTTCGAGCGGAGCGCCGACGGCACGGTGCCGACGGTCGCGGCTCACGAGATCGCCGCACAGATCGCGACGCATCTCGACGAGATCGACCGCCTGATCGCCGGTGATCTGCGTCGGTCTCCGACCGGCGGTCTCATGGTCTCGCTGGGCGGACCGTGCGAGTTCGTCACCGAGCAGTTGCTTCCGGCGCTCGCCGGCGACACTGTGCGTCTGCCGCGAATCGCCTTCGAATTCGGTGATTCGCGGCGGATGCTTGCCGAACTCGACGCCGGGCGGCTCGACCTCGCGGTGGTCTCCGGGATCCGGCCGACCGGAGCCGGAGTCCGGGCGTGGCCGGTGGCCCGGGAGCGGTTCTGGCTGGTCGCGGCACCGGGACTGACCGACGGGACCGAGCCGCCCGCCGAACTGGATGCGGCCGGTCTGATCGCTTACGACGATCACCTCCCGCTGCTGCGGCGGTATTGGAACACGGTGTTCGGAGTCGATCCGCGGTTCGATCCGACGATCGTCCTGCCCGATCTGGTGGCGATGAAGGCCGCGGCGCTCGCCGGGCTCGGCGTCACCGTCCTGCCGAGCTATCTGGTTCACGAGGAGGTCCGGAGCGGGGCCCTGGTGCGACTGGACCGCCGTCGGGACCCGCCGAGCAGCACGGTGTTCCTCGCCGCGGGCGAACCCGCGCTCGCGGCTCGCCCACCACTGCTCCGGTTCGCCGAACTCCTGGTGGATCGGATCACCGGGTACCAGGAGAACGTGACGCAGTAGCGCGATCGGCGGATGCGGGGGCGACCGCGCGCGGCGCGCAGTCGCTCCGCCGGTTCCTTGGCCCCCGATGCGGTGGGCTCTACGGTGTTCGACGTGAGCGTGTCGACCACCATCCGGCGCATGTCCGGACGCGATCCGGCCGAGGACGGCCGGGCCGCCAGCGATCTGGAGGTCTTCTACGACCTCGTCTTCGTCGTCGCCTTCTCGATCGCGGGCGCCCAATTGGCGGAGTACCTCGCCGAGGGGCACTACCGTGCGGCCGTGATCGGCTACGCCATCGCCACCTTCGCCGCGGTGTGGGCCTGGATCAACTTCGCCTGGTTCTCCTCCGCCTTCGACACCGACGACTGGGTGTACCGGCTGCTGACACTGGTGCAGATGGTCGGCGTGGCGATCATCGCGATCGGGTTGCCGCCGGTGTTCGCGTCGATCGACGCGAACCGCCACGTCGACCTCGCGGTGGTGGTGATCGGCTACATCGTGATGCGCGCCGGAATGATCGTGCAGTGGCTGCGGGCGGCCGTACAGGCTCCCGAATACCGCGCCACGTGTCTGACGTACGCGCTGATGACGACCGTCGCGCAGGTGGGCTGGGTGGCGGTCGCCGCGGTCTCGATGACGCTCGGGCCCACGCTCATCGCGATCGCGGTGTGCATGGTGGCCGAACTGCTGGGGCCCGCGATCGCCGAGACGCGGTTCCGGGCCACTCCCTGGCACCCCGGGCACATCGTCGAACGGTATTCGACGCTGGTGGTGATCACCCTCGGCGAAGGTGTGGTCGGGACGGTCGCGGTGTTGCAGGCGGTCATCGGACGAACCGGCTGGAGCACGGAGACCGCGGTGCTGGGCCTGACAGCGATGGGCGTCACGTTCGCCATGTGGTGGCTGTACTTCCAACTCGAGGTGGGGCGCCCGCTGGCGGCGCGGCCGGGAATGGCCTTCGTTTTCGGCTACGGCAGCATGCCGATCGTCATCGGCTGCGCGGCCGTCGGCGCCGGCCTGCACGTGGTGGCGATGTGGCTGGAGGGCGAGGCCGAGATCTCCCAAGCTGCGGTCTACGGTGCCGTCGCGGTGCCGTTGGCGGTGTTCTGCCTGGGTACGATCGTCATGTTCTATCTGCTGGCCGGCGCCGACCGGCTGCTGATCCCGCTGTTCCTCGCGGCGTCGGTGCCGCTCATCGCCGGCGGGGTGCTGGCCGTGTCCGGCGTGGGGCTGCTCGCCTGCGTGGTGGTGGGGTGCCTGACTCCGGTCCTGCCGTTGCTGTTGGTGGAGGCGTCGGCTCGCCGACGCTGATCCACCCGGTCGACGGCATCGCGCCCCCGTCGCCGGGCGGTGGCATCGCCGTCGGGCCCGACCCACTACCCTGAACGGCGTGCGCGTACTCGTGATCGGCTCGGGCGGCCGCGAACATGCCCTTCTCCTCGGACTCGACCGCGATCCGTCGGTGACGCAGTTGCATGCGGCGCCCGGCAACGCCGGTACGGCCGCGCTGGCCACCAACCACTCCGTCGACGTCGCGTCGGCCGACGCCGTCGTGGCACTGGCTCGGGAGATCGACGCGGATCTGGTGGTGATCGGCCCCGAGGTCCCGTTGGTCCTCGGGGTGGCCGATGCCCTGCGCGAAGCAGGCTTCGACACCTTCGGTCCGAGTGCCGCGGCCGCGCAGATCGAGGGGTCCAAGGCCTTCGCCAAGGACGTGATGGCCGCGGCGGGCGTGCGCACCGCCCGAGCGGAGATCGTCGACAACCCCGCCGACCTGGATGCCGCGCTGGACCGCTTCGGTCCCACCTGGGTGGTGAAGGACGACGGTCTGGCCGCAGGCAAGGGCGTCGTGGTGACCTCCGACCGCGATGCGGCGCGTGCCCACGCGGCCGACTGCCTCGAACACGGACATCCGGTGCTGCTCGAGAGTTTCCTCGACGGTCCCGAGGTGTCGCTGTTCTGCCTGGTGGACGGTGAGACGGTGGTCCCGCTGCTGCCCGCGCAGGATCACAAGCGCGTCGGCGACGGCGACGCCGGACCCAACACCGGCGGAATGGGCGCGTACACGCCGCTTCCGTGGCTGCCGCAGTCGATGGTCGATCGGATCGTCGACGAGGTGTGCGAACCCGTCGCCGCGGAACTGGTCCGGAGGGGCACGCCGTTCTCCGGTCTGCTGTACGCCGGCCTGGCGATCGGCTCCGACGGGCCCGCAGTGGTCGAGTTCAACTGCCGCTTCGGCGACCCCGAGACACAGGCGGTGCTCGAACTGCTCGAATCGCCGCTGGGCGAGGCGCTGGCCGCGACCGCTCGCGGTACGCTCGCCGATCTGCCGCCGCTGCGGTGGCATGACGGTGCGGCCGTGGTGGTGGTCCTCGCGGCGGAGAACTACCCGGGCCGCCCCCGGACCGGCGACGCGATCACCGGCGCCACAGCCGAAGGCGTGCTGCATGCGGGAACAGCGGTCTCCGCCGACGGTCGGATCGTCTCCTCCGGGGGGCGTGTGCTGTCGGTGGTCGGCCGCGGCGCCGATCTGGCGTCCGCGCGGGCGCAGGCCTACGAGCGGCTGGCCGGAGTGCGGCTGCCGGGCGCGCATTTCCGGACCGACATCGGCAAGGCCGCCGAAGACGGACTCATCTCCATCTGATCGCGCCGCGTCCACCGCCCGAATGACGCGGGGTCACGCCGCTTCGCATGCCGTCGATCTATCCCGTGAGGTCGGGAGATTCGAGGGAGGCGACGATGAGGATCAGTCAATCGGTGCGAGGGGTGACCGCGGTGGCGGCGCTCGGCCTGGCATTGACCGCATGCACCACCGCCGGCACGGCGACCGACGCGGCACGCTCTGCGACCACCGCGGAGTCGACGGTGCCGAGCCAGTCGCGACACGGTTCCGCCCCGAAGCCGGATGCACAGCAGCCGACCGCACAGCAGCAGGAGACGGTCGACGAACCCGGCGTGCAGCCGCCGGCGGGGTCCGACCGGGACGTCCGGAGCACGCCCGTCGCCCAGACCACATCGGTCGCCGATACCGATTCCGATACCGACGCCGGCCGGCCGGGCAGTGGTCGCGGGCTGTGCTTCGACCTGAACTCGGCGCTCGCCCGGGATGCGATCGCGACGCTGGGACCGGACTCGAACGGCGGATCGTGGGTGCCGCGGGGTGCCAGCGAGCACCCGCTGGCGCACGGCTGCGGACTGGACTGGATGCTCGTGGACGGCAGCGGATTCAACGACGCCACCTACACCTCGAGGGTTCTGCTGTTCGCCGGCGGCCAGTATCTGGGGACCGTGGAGCCGCACGAGTACTCGTACACCTCGGTCGCCGGCGACACCCTGAACTCGGTCACCGTCCGGTACCGGTGGCTGCGCGACGACGATCCGTTCTGCTGCCCGCAGGGCGGTCCGACCGATGTGACCGCGACACTGTCCGGCGGGGCAGTGGTTCGAAGCGGCCAGTTCCCGCCCTCGGTCTGACGCCGGGGCCGCTCGTCGATCTCGATCAGCGCGCGAGATTGCGGCCGAGGAACTCCACCTGATCGGGCAGCACCGACCGCCAGAACCGGTTGGTGTGTCCGCCGGGCGTGGTGGAGAAGGCGGCGGGAGGATGCAGGTCTGCGGCCCATTGCCGGGTGTAGGTGTAGAACTGGTCGGCCATGCCGATCGAGATCATCAGCGGGATCTTGCTGAACGCGTGTTGCTGCCCGAACAACGAATTGGCCTGGTAGTCGGCGTAGGAATCGAACGCCCGGGGCGGGAAGTTCGCGGGGTCGGCCCACATCGCCGGGGAACTCACGGCGATCGCCGCGACCCGCGGTGCGCCGATGAGAGCGCCGAGTCGGAGCGCGCCGTATCCGCCCATCGACCAGCCGTAGAGACCGATGCGGTCGGTCCGGAGGTTCAGCCGCTGGTCGCCGTCCAGCATCGGAATGAACTCGTCGACGATCATCGCGGCGCCGTCGGTGCCGTCGGTGCGAGCGTGGAAATAGTTGCGTGCCACGTCGACGCTCGCCACCGCGAACGGCGGGTTCCCCGCGTCCACGTACTGCTGAACCACGCCCTGGATGTTGAGCGCCTTGCTGAAGATGCTGCGCTCGTCGGTGTTCAGCGCGTGGGCCACTACGACCACCGGGAGTTCGCCGGTCACACCGTTGGGGCGGCTCACCGCCCACCGGGTGTCGCGGCCGGCCATCTTCGTCGAGACGAAGCTGCCGGTCAGTACGGGCGGATCGTTCGGGATCTCCGGGGGATCGGTCTGCACTGGAAGTCGGTCGTCGCCGCCGACGTTCGCGGCATCGCGAGGGACCAGCGGATCGGAAGTGCTGCAGGCCGCGACCCCGCCGAGCGCGGCCAGCCCGGCGACCCCGGTCAGCAGCGAACGCCGGGACAGCGCACGCCGCGACGTCGCCGAATCGTCGGCGACAGTCGCGGCGGATTGGCGGGAGGGATCGCGCAAGACCATGTCGGGAAGCGAGTCTACCGCGTGGGGCGACTCGGTTCCGACGACGAACGAGCGGTCCCTCCCAGCCCTCGGCGCTCGGACGCGGGCCGGCTCAGTGAGCGGCCGACCGCGGATCGGGGCAGGTGCAGCGGCGGTCGGCGGGGACCGGGCCCATCACGTCGGCGACGTGTTCACCACAGCCGTCCCAAGTGATCTTTCCGCACTTACCGCAGGTGACGGGGAAACACATGTCGAGTCCTTTCAGGGGGTGTCTGCTGATCGTTGACTACTGCTCGTTCAGGCGCCGGCCGACAGCGATTCGACGGCGGCGGTGAGCCTGGCGGTCGCCTCGTCCGCAACGTCGGCGAGGCCGGGGTTGTCGACCACGGTCACCATCAGTTGCGGGTTCATCGCCTCGACGATGCTGC
The DNA here is from genome assembly GCF_000333035.1 of Gordonia sihwensis NBRC 108236. Lineage (GTDB taxonomy): Bacteria > Actinomycetota > Actinomycetes > Mycobacteriales > Mycobacteriaceae > Gordonia > Gordonia sihwensis. The sequence continues at coordinate 63,679 of NZ_BANU01000025.1, read as the reverse complement.
GTCCCGGATCGTCGGTGTCGGCGCGGACGACGACGTTACAGGGCAGGAGGAGCCCGATCTGCCGCTCGGCGGTCACCGCTCGGTGGGCGAGGGGAGGGTTGCACGCGCCGAGGATCACGTAATCCTCCATCTCCGCGCCGATCTTCGTCTTGAGGGTGGCCGCCATGTCGATCTCGGTGAGGACGCCGAAGCCCTGGGCGGACAACGCTTCGCGCGTTCGGGCGACGGCCTCGTCGAGCGGGGCGTCGACGGTGGTGGAGATGGCGAGTTTCATGTCTTCCTCCGGGGTTCGGTCGGTGCGGTCGGGGCAGGGCGGGTAGTTCAGGCGAGGGTGAGGAAGAGCTTCTCGAGGGTCTCCATGTCGGGAGCGTCGTCGTTCTGGTCGCTCAGGCACTCGCGCAGGTTGGTGGCGATGATCTTGAAACCGGCGCGGTCGAGGGCGCGGGAAACCGCTGCGAGTTGCGTGACGATGTCCTTGCAGTCGCGCCCGTCCTCGATCATCGCGATCACGCCGCCCAACTGTCCCTGCGCGCGGCGCAGCCGGTTCAGTACGGCCGTGGTCGACTCGTCGTCACTGCGCATGCTGTTCTCCTGGAGTCCGGTTGAGTACCGTCTCCAGCATACCCCGAGGGGTATCTGTCGTGCACTGTCGTTTTCCGGGGGCGCCCGTCCGGGCACTACACTGCGTAGACGTGGGTAAACCTGCCATCAGCAATGTCCTGGCCAACCGTTACGCGTCTGCGGACCTCGCCGAGATCTGGTCGCCGCGCAACAAGATCGTTCTCGAGCGCCGCCTCTGGATCGCCGTGATGAAGGCGCAGCGCGACCTCGGGATCGACGTCCCCGCCGAGGCGATCGCCGACTACGAACGAGTGGTCGGCGACGTCGACCTCGATTCGATCGCCGACCGCGAGCGGGTGACCCGCCATGACGTGAAGGCGCGGATCGAGGAGTTCAACGCGCTCGCCGGTCACGAGCAGATCCACAAGGGCATGACCAGCCGCGACCTCACCGAGAACGTGGAGCAGCTGCAGGTGCTCGTCTCGCTGCGCCACGTCCGCGACCACGCCGTCGCCACCCTCGCGCGCATCACCGAGCGGGCCGCGCAGTACTCGTCGATCGTGATGGCCGGCCGCAGCCACAACGTCGCCGCGCAGGCCACCACCCTCGGCAAGCGGTTCGCCAGTGCCGCGGACGAGCTGATGACCGCGCTGACCCGCCTGGACGAGCTGATCGCGCGGTACCCGCTGCGCGGAATCAAGGGCCCGATGGGTACCAGCCAGGACATGCTTGATCTGCTCGACGGCGACGCCGCCAAGCTCGCCCGTCTCGAAGGGGAGGTGGCCCGGCATCTCGGCTTCGCGAACGCCTTCACCTCGGTGGGCCAGGTGTACCCGCGTTCGCTCGACTACGACGTCGTCTCCGCGCTCGTGCAACTGGCGGCCGGGCCGTCGTCGCTGGCCACCACCATCCGCTTGATGGCCGGCCACGAACTGGTCACCGAGGGCTTCCAGCCCGGCCAGGTGGGCAGTTCGGCGATGCCGCACAAGATGAACACCCGCAGTTGCGAGCGCGTCAACGGTCTCACGGTGATCCTCCGCGGCTACGCGTCCATGACCGGCGAACTCGCGGGCAACCAGTGGAATGAGGGCGACGTCTTCTGCTCGGTGGTCCGCCGTGTGGCGCTGCCGGACGCCTTCTTCGCGATCGACGGGCTGATGGAGACCTTCCTGACGGTCCTCGCGGAGTTCGGCGCGTACCCCGAGGTGATCGCCAACGAATTGGACCGGTACCTGCCGTTCCTCGCGACCACCAAGGTGCTGATGGCGTCGGTGCGCGCGGGCGTCGGCCGCGAGACGGCGCACGAGGCGATCAAGGAGAACGCCGTCGCCGTGGCACTCGCCATGCGCGAGGAGGGCCGCGAACCGGATCTCCTCGACCGGCTGGCCGCCGACGACCGGATCCCCCTCGACCGCGCGGCACTCGACGAGCTCATCGCCGACAAGTCCGCCTTTGTCGGTGCCGCGGAGGCACAGGTCGCCCAGGTGATCGCGAACGCCGCGGCCTGGATCGACGCGAACCCCGCCGCCGCGGCGTACACGCCCGCCCCGATTCTCTAGGAGCCCCGCATGCGTCCCACCCTCGCCGACTACCGGCACATCGCGTCGGGCAAGGTCCGTGACATCTACCAGATCGACGACGCCACGCTGCTGCTGGTCACCTCCGATCGCATCTCGGCGTACGACTTCATCCTCGACACCCCGATCCCGGACAAGGGCCGGATTCTCACGGCGGCCAGCTTCTTCTGGTTCGAGCACCTCGGGGTGCCGAACCATCTCGACGGCGGTCCCGCCGACGAACGCATCCCGGCCGAACTCGTCGGCCGGTCGATGGTCGTCAAGAAGCTGCCGATGGTGCAGGTGGAGTGCGTTGCTCGCGGCTATCTGACCGGTTCGGGCCTGGCCGACTATCAGGCCACCGGCGCCGTCTGCGGCGTGCGGCTGCCCGCCGGGCTCGGTGAGGCCGACAAGCTCCCGGAACCGATCTTCACCCCGGCCACCAAGGCGGCCGTGGGTGACCACGACGAGAACGTCAGCTTCGACCAGGTGGCCGAGACGGTCGGCGCCGACCTGGCGGAACGGCTGCGCGACGCGACCCTCGACATCTACGGCCGCGGATCCCAGCTGGCCGCTGAGCGCGGAATCATCCTCGCGGACACCAAGTTCGAGTTCGGACAGGCGGCCGACGGCTCACTGGTCCTCGCCGACGAGGTGCTGACCCCCGATTCCTCCCGCTACTGGGACGCCGCGACCTACGCGCCGGGCAGGGTGCAGCCGAGCTTCGACAAGCAGATCGTCCGCAACTGGCTCACCGGACCGGATTCGGGTTGGGACCGCACGGGCGAACAGCGGCCGCCGGCCCTGCCCGCCGACGTCGTCGAGCGGACTCGGGCGCGGTACATCGAGGCGTACGAACGGATCTCGCAGCAGAGTTTCGCCGATTGGCCGGACGCCCAGCATGGCTGATCGGGCGGCCCCGCCGGTCGCGAAGAAGGTTCCGACGCAGCGCGTCCACCACGGTGACGTCGTCGTCGACGATTACGAGTGGATGCGCGACAAGGAGGACCCGGAGGTCATCGCCTACCTGGAAGCCCAGAACGCGTTCGTCGAGCAGGAGACCGCGCACCTGGCGCAGCTCAGGCGCGACATCTTCGGCGAGATCAAGTCGCGCGTCCAGGAGACCGACATGAGCGTGCCGACGCGCAGCGGACGCTTCTGGTACTTCACCCGGACCACCGAAGGACAGCAGTACGCCGTCAGCTGCCGCTGCCCGATCGCCTCGCCCGACGACTGGACGCCGCCCGAGGTGACTCCGGGCGTCGCGCTGCCCGGCGAGGAGATCGTCTTCGACGCCAACGCCGAGGCGAGGGGTCACGACTTCTTCAGCCTGGGCGCCACGTCCGTGAGCCACGACGGCGACTGGCTCGCCTACAGCACCGACGTCAAGGGCGACGAACGCTACACCCTCCGCATCAGGAATCTGGTGACCGGGGAACTCCTCCCGGACACGATCGCCGGCATCGCGGCCGGCGCCACCTGGTCGCGCGATGCGAGGTACGTCTTCTACTCCACGGTCGACGACGCCTGGCGTCCCGACACCGTCTGGCGCCACGAGGTGGGATCGGCGGAGCCGGACGTGCAGGTGTTCCACGAACCCGATGAGCGCTACTGGGTGGGCATCGGCACCACGCAGAGCGAGGACTACCTCGTGCTGAGCGTGGGCTCCAAGGTGACGTCCGAGGCGCTGGTCCTGAGTGCGGACGATCCGACGGGCGAGTTCGTGTCCGTGGCGGGGCGTACCGACGGAGTCGACTACTCGGTCGAGCACGCGCGGATCGCGGGCCAGGACTGGTTCGTCATCGTCCACAACGGCGAGCGCGACGGCGTCAAGGCGATCGACTTCGCGGTCGACCTCGTTCCCGTGGGAGACTTCGGCGCGCGCCGGGAACTGATCCCGCACCGTCCCGGCCGCCGTATCGAGGACGTCGACTGCTTCCGCGACTACCTCGTGCTGTCGTACCGGGCGGACGCGCTGCCGCGACTGGCCATCGCCGACCTGCGGCGGGTGGACGGCATCCCGGCGCCCGACGACTTCGTCGAGGTGACCTTCCCCCAGGAACTGCGTTCGGCAGGGCTCGGCGCCAACGCCGAGTGGGACACCCCCCGGTTGCGGATCGTGTACACCAGCTACGTGGATCCGGCCGAGGTGTTCGACCTCGACGTCGCCACCGGTGAACGGACACTGCTGCGGAGGCAGCCGGTGCTCGGCGGGTACGACCCCGACGACTACACCGCGGTCCGGGAGTGGGCGGTGGCAGGCGACGGCACCCGTGTGCCGGTCTCGCTGGTGTTCCGCCGCGACCTCGACCGCTCCGCGCCCGCGCCGATGCTGCTGTACGGCTACGGCTCCTACGAGACCTGCCTGGACCCCGGTTTCTCGGTGGCACGGCTGTCGATGCTCGACCGTGGAATGGTCATGGCCTTCGCGCACGTGCGGGGAGGCGGCGAAATGGGACGGCTCTGGTACGAGAACGGCAAGACGCTCTCCAAGAAGAACACCTTCACCGACTTCATCGACGTCGCCCGGCACCTCATCGACACGGGCTGGACCTCGCCGGACCACCTGGTGGCAGAGGGCGGCAGTGCCGGCGGTCTGCTCGTCGGTGCCGTGGTGAACCTGGCTCCCGAACTGTTCAACGGAGTACTCGCCGCGGTGCCCTTCGTGGACGCTCTCACCTCGATCCTCGATCCGTCGCTCCCGCTGACGGTGATCGAGTGGGACGAGTGGGGCGATCCGCTCCACGATCCCGAGGTGTACGCGTACATGAAGTCGTACTCGCCGTACGAGAACGTCGCGCCGCGGCCGTATCCGGCGATCCTCGCCGAGAACTCTCTGCACGACACCCGCGTCCTCTTCGTCGAGGCCGCGAAGTGGGTGGCGCGATTGCAGGAGTGCACCACGTCGGAGAACCCGGTGCTGCTCAAGACCGAGATGACCGCCGGCCACGGCGGCGTCTCCGGCCGGTACAAGCAGTGGGAGGAGACCGCCTTCGAACTGGCCTGGATCCTCCAGCAGTCGGGGGCGCCGGCCGGTCGAGGCTGACACCGGCCTGCAGGGTCCGCAGACGAGTGACGCCCCCGGTCTCCCGGGGGCGTCACTGTCGGTCGGCTGATCGCGATCAGTGGAGCGCGACCGGCACCGGCTGCTCCTCGGTGTCGGCGGCGACCATCTTCTTGCGGGGCAGGAAGAAGGCGGGGATCAGAGTCAGGGCCACCAGCGCCGTCGCCACGATGAACGTGTTGCCGTACGTGGACGCGATGTCGGAGATCACGTTCTGGCCTGCCGCGCCGACCGCGGCGGGATCCCGCACATCGACGCCGTTCTCGATCATCGCGTTCATCGTCTTGGTCTGGTCGCCTCCGGCCTGCATGATCGCCCGCGACAGCGGGGCGAGCATGGTGGTGAAGATGACCGTGATGACGGCGGTGCCGATGGACGACGAGGTCTGCTGAATCGCGTTCATCAGAGTGGAGCCGTCGGCGATCTCCGAACCCCGCAGGGTGGCCAGCGACGCCGACATGATCGGCATCATCGTCATGCCCATGCCGAGGCCCTGGACGAACAGCGCGAGGCACAGGAACCAGTACGAGGTGTCGGTGCCCAGCGTGATGAACGCTGCCACGCCGACGGCGATGAGGACCAGGCCCGCGAGGACGAACTTGCCGGGACCGATCTTGTCGGTCATCTTGCCCGCGATCGGCATCGTCAGCATCGCGCCCAGGCCCTGCGGCGCCAGGAGCAGGCCCGCCATCAGCGTCGACTCTCCTCGCACCACGATGAAGTACTGCGGGTACAGCAGCGACGCGCCGAAGAAGGCGATCGCGAACAGCGACATCGTGATCACCGATACGCGCAGGGTGGAGTTGCGGAACAGGCGCAGGTCCAGCAGCGGGTTGGTGGTGCGGAAGGCGTGCCAGACGAAGGCGATGATCAGAATCGCGCCGACGATCATCGGGCCGTACACGCGCGGCGTGCCGAAGGTCCGCTCCTCGGCGCTCGAGGAGACGCCGAACAGGAACAACGCCAGACCGGGCGAGAGCATGAGAAGGCCGGGGAAGTCGATCTTCTTGCCGGGCTCGGCGCCGCCGCCGGGCAGCGCGAAGAAGGCGTACACGAGGGCGATGACACCGATCGGGACGTTGATCAGGAACACCCAGTGCCACGAGGCGATCTCGATCAGCCATCCGCCGAGGATCGGGCCCATGATGGGGCCGAGCAGCATCGGGATGCCGAGAACTGCCATCACCGAGCCGACGCGCTCGGGCCCGGCCGCGCGGGTCATGATCATCATGCCGATCGGCATGAGCAGACCGCCGCCGAAGCCCTGGAGCACGCGGAACGCGACGAGCGAGCCGATGTTCCAGGCCATCGCGCACAGGACCGAGCCGATCAGGAACAGGATGAGCGAGGCCATGTAGACGCGTTTGGTGCCGAAACGCGATGCGGCCCAGCTGGCGGTCGGGATCACCGCGGCCAGCGCCAGGGTGTAACCGGTCATCGACCACGCGGCACCGGCCGAGGTGGTGTCGAACTCGGACATGAAGGTGGGCTGAGCGACGGCGACGACGGTCACGTCGAGGATCGACATGATCGCGCCGAGCACCACCACGCCGGCGACGATGAAGACGTCACGTCCCAGCTTGTCGCTCGCGGTCCCCGGTGGGGATGAGGTCATGAGGTTCTCTTTCTAGGTTCGTGAAGAGTCGGCGAAGGATGGGGTGGGAGGAAGCGCATCCAGTGCGCTCGACAGCGCCGAGGCGAGGTCGCCGCGGACGTCACTGGGAATCTCGGCGACGAGGTCGGCGAGGTCGTCGTCCCGCATCCGGAACTGAGTCGCGATCATCTCGCGCCCGTGATCGGAGAGGGACAGGCGCTTCACCCGGCGATCGCACTCGTCCTCCCTGCGGGTGACGAGATCGAGCACCACCAGCCGGTCGGCCCCGCGGCCGGCCGCGGCGAGCGACAGGCCGACGGCGTCGGCGAGTTCGTTCACCGACAGGTCGTGATCGCAGCGGGACAGGACCATCAGCATCCGGAGCTGCGAGAGGGTCATGTCGGTGGCCGCCACGCGGTCGACGGTGTTGCAGGAGGCGCGTGCCGCGACCCGCTCGAGAAATGCCACAAGAGCTCGGGTGCAGGCCTCGACGGAAGTATCGGATTCGGACACCTCGAAGAACTTACGCTGGCGCAACTATTGCTGCAACGCAATGAGTGGTGAGTTGCCTCACCGGTGTTTAGGCTGTGGGACATGGGTCACTCCAACATCAAAGACATCCCCGTCCGTGCCCTCGACGGCAGCGATTTCAGCCTCGCCGGCCTGCCCGGCCCGCTGCTCGTGGTGAACGTCGCCTCCAAGTGCGGTCTCACTCCGCAGTACACGGCGCTCGAACAGTTGCAGAAGGACTACGGTCCCCGCGGGCTCACCGTGGTCGGCGTCCCGTGCAATCAGTTCATGGGTCAGGAGCCCGGCAGTGCCGACGAGATCGCGACCTTCTGCTCCACCACGTACGGCGTCACTTTCCCGCTGCTGGAGAAGACCGACGTGAACGGCGCCGATCGGCATCCGCTGTACGCCGCGCTGACCCAGACACCCGACGCGGACGGCGAATCCGGCGACATCCAATGGAACTTCGAGAAGTTCCTCGTCGACGCCGACGGCACGGTGCTGCGCCGCTTCCGTCCGCGCACCGAACCGGGCTCCCCGGAAGTGATCGGGGCCATCGAGGCGGCGCTCAGCGACGCCTCTTGAGCCAGGTAGAGTAGGCGCGTAACCGTTCTGCCCGCGTGGGTGGGACATTCGAGACCATCGGTGTGAGGAGCAGTGCCCGAATGGCGCGTGTAGTGGTCGATGTGATGCCCAAGGCCGAGATCCTGGACCCGCAGGGCCAGGCCATCGTCGGAGCGCTGGGGCGCCTCGGATTCGCGGGCGTGGCAGACGTCCGTCAGGGCAAGAGGTTCGAGCTGGAGGTGGACGGCACCGTCGACGACGCCGCCCTCGAGCGGATCGCCGAAGAGCTCCTGACCAACACGGTCATCGAGAACTTCAACGTCACCCGCGTCGCGGAGTAGCGGCCACATGACTGCTCGCATCGGAGTCATCACCTTCCCCGGCACCCTCGACGACGTCGATGCCGCTCGCGCGGTCGACGCGGCCGGCGGCGAGGCCGTGAGCCTGTGGCACGGCGACGCCGACCTCAAGGGGGTCGACGCCGTCGTCGTTCCCGGCGGCTTCTCGTACGGCGACTACCTGCGCTGCGGGGCCATCGCCAAGTTCGCCCCGGTGATGGGCGAAGTGGTGGAGGCCGCTCAGCGCGGCATGCCGGTCCTGGGGATCTGCAACGGTTTCCAGATCCTCTGCGAGGCCGGGCTCCTGCCGGGAGCGCTCACCCGCAACGAGGGACTGCACTTCATCTGCCGGGACCAGTGGCTCCGTGTGGAGTCGAACACCACGGCGTGGACCTCGCGCTACGAGGTCGGCGCTGAGATCCTCATTCCCCTGAAGTCGGGCGAGGGACGCTACGTCGCCTCCCAGCGCCAACTCGAAGAACTCAAGGGTGAGGGCCGGATCGCGTTCACGTATGCCGGCGACAACCCGAACGGTTCGAGCCTGGACATCGCGGGCATCGCGAGCGCCGACGGTCGCGTGGTGGGTCTCATGCCGCACCCGGAGCACGCCATCGAGGCGCTCACCGGCCCCAGCGACGACGGTCTCGGTCTCTTCTACTCGGCACTGGACGCGGTGCTCGCGGCCGTCTGATGACGGTCGACACGACTGCGACGGCGGCGGGGCTCGGTGACTTCATCGACGCCTCGCCGTCGCCTTTTCACGTCTGCGCGACCGTCGCCGCGACCCTGGACGCCGCTGGGTATCAGCGGCTGTCGGAGACCGATTCCTGGGCCGGACCGGACGGAGCCGCGTCGAATCCCGCCTCGGGCAGGCACTACGTGGTCCGCGGCGGCTCGATCATCGCCTGGGATGCCTCGGCCGCCGCTGACGACCCGCGCTTCCGGATCGTGGGCGGCCACACCGACAGCCCCAACCTGCGCGTCAAGCAGAATCCCGATCGCGTCAGCGCGGGTCTGGCGACCGTCGCGCTGGAACCGTACGGCGGCGCCTGGCTGAACTCGTGGCTCGACCGCGACCTCGGTCTGTCGGGCCGGCTGGCCTACGACGCCGGCGGAACGGTGGCCTTCGAGCTGGTCCGGATCGACGAGCCCATCCTGCGCATCCCTCAGTTGGCGATCCATCTGTCGGAGGACCGCAAGGGCGTGAGCCTGGACCCGCAGCGGCATGTCGACGCGATCCGCGGCGTCGGAGAGGCGCAGCCACTGCTGGCCTTCGTCGCGGACCGTGCCGGGCTCGACGCCGACGCGGTGCTCGGCTGGGAGTTGATGACGCACGACGTCGCGCCGTCGCGGATCGTCGGTGCGGCGGGGGATCTCCTGAGCGCGCCGCGACTGGACAATCAGGGCACCTGCTACGCCGGACTGCGCGCACTGCTCGACGCGGGATCGGGCGAGCGGTCGGGTGCGATCTCGATGCTGGCGCTGTTCGACCACGAAGAGGTCGGCTCGGGGTCGGAGCGCGGGGCGTCGTCGGACTTCCTCGTGACGGTGTGCGAACGGATCGTCGCCGCGTCCGGAGGTGATCGCGACGACTTCCTCCGCACGATGGCCGCCAGCGTCTGCGTGTCGGGCGACATGGCGCACGCGACGCATCCCAACTACCCCGATCGCCACGAACCGTCGCACCGCATCGCGGTCAACGGCGGTCCGGTGCTCAAGGTGAATCAGAATCTGCGGTACGCCTCCGACGCCATCGGCGAGGCCGAGTTCGCGCTGGCGTGCCGAGACGCCGGCGTGCCGCTGCAGCGATACATCCATCGCGCGGACCTCCCGTGCGGTTCGACGATCGGGCCGCTCACCGCCACGCGTACGGGGCTGCTGACCGTCGACGTCGGCGCACCTCAGCTCGCGATGCACAGCTGCCGCGAGTTGATGGGAGCCGACGACGTTCCGATGTATTCGGCGGCGTTGGCGGCCTTCCTGCGTCGGTAGCCGCCCGGGGCTCAGTTCAGTGCGGCCTCGATGACCTCGGTGAACGGTGTGCCGGGTCGGCCTCGGAGGTCGGCCAGATCCGTCGAATCGGAGTCGAGGGCGCCCTTGCCCGCCCCGGTGTCGGAATCGGCGAGGACGGCGGCGAATCCGGCCGGAACGCCGGCCGATTCCAGCGCCGCGGCGTATTCGGCCTCCGGGAGATCCCGGTAGGTCACCGGGCGACCGGAGACCGCCGCGAACGTCGCCGCGATGTCGGCGTACGTGAGGTGCTCGGCGCCGGCGAGTTCGTACACCGCGCCCGCCGGAGCGTTGATCAGCGCCGCGGCAGCGGCGTCGGCGTAGTCGGCACGCGCCGCGGGTGCGACCACACCGTCTCCGGCGCTGCCCGCGAAGACTCCCGACTCGACGGCGGGCGCCAGCGAGCGCGCATAGTTCTCCGTGTACCAGCCGTTGCGCAGCAGCACCGTGTCAATACCGCTCGCCGCGAGGAGCTTCTCGGTCTCGCGGTGTTCGTCGGCCAGGACGAGCGGTGACGAATCGGCGCGCAGGATGCTCGTGTAAGCGATCAGGCCGACCCCGGCGTGCGTGGCCGCTTCGATCACGTTGGTGTGTTGCGGCAGGCGTCGACCCACCTCCGAACCGGACACCAGCAGCAGCTTGTCGACGCCCGCCAGCGCGGTGCGCAGGGCCGGCGGATCGGCGTAGTCGGCGACGCGCACGGTGACGCCCGCAGCCGCCAGGCCGCTCGCCTTCGTCTCGTCGCGGACCACGGCGACGATGTCGGAGGCCGTGACGCCTCGCTCGATCAAGGAGTGGACGGCGGCGGAGCCGAGTCCGCCGGTCGCGCCGGTCACTGCGTACCTGGTCATGGGGAGTCCTCTCGTGGTCGGCGTAATGATGACGCCGATGAATTTGCGCTGTCAATTCATCATGCACTTACTAATAGTAATGTGCAATGGTGATGGTAAGCACATAGCGTCCAGGAGGGTAGAATGGCCGCATGAACGACGCGCAGCCCACGGAGAACATCGTCGACCCGTCTCTCGAGGCCGACGTCTTCTCGCGGAACTGCTCCTCGCGCGAGATCCTCCAGAACGTCACCAGCAGGTGGGGCCTGCTCGCACTGGTGGCGCTGCTCGACGGCGAGCTCCGGTTCAACGCGCTCCGCAGGCGGGTGGACGGCGTCAGCGAACGAATGCTGTCGGTGACCCTGCAATCGCTCGAGCGAGACGGCTACGTGCGGCGGGAGATGCTGCAAGCCATTCCGCCGCGGGTGGAGTACTCGCTCACCGAGGCGGGCACGCAGGTGGCGCAGCGGCTCTCCGGGTTGATCGAACTCGTGGAGGCCCAGGTGGACGAGGTCGCCGGGGCGCGTGCCGCCTACGACGGGCGCTGAATCCGCGTCGATGTCAGTTCGGTCGCAAGGCGGTGAGTGTCGCGCCCTCGCTCAGCACGATGTAGCCGTCGACGTCACGGGCCGATCCCAGCACAGTCCGGTTCCAGAGCTGCGCGCCCGAGTCGATGTCGTAGGCCGTCAACTGGTTGGGGTTCGCGAACACGGCCACATCGTCGGAGGCGCCCACGCAGGAGGAGGCGTCGATGGCGGCGTCGGGATCATCGAGCGCCGGGGGCGGCATCGCGCCGCGCCGCGCACCGTCGGCGAGGTCGAAGAACACGCGTGAGCGATCCTTGCGCGCCACTGACAGCACTCGGCCGCACGGCCGGGCGTTCGCCTTCGACAGTTCGGGATCTCCGATCTGCCAGAGCCCGTCGCCGGTCGCCGGATCGACGATCTCGTAGTGCCCGGCGGCGTCGAGAGACGACCCCTCGCCGGCGGGGGCGATCACCGGGAGCGTCGACGGTCCGCGGAGCACACGCATGCGCCGCGCCGTTCCGACGGCCTCGTCGCTGACGCCGGCCTCGGTGAAGGGATGGAACGAGACCGACTCGGCGCCGTACGCCGTGTCGGTCACCGCGATGCCGGATTCGAAGACGTCCACCGTGCACTGGGTGCAGGAGATCCGGTCGGTACCGTCGGCGGGGTCGATGACGTGATGTGCGTCGTCGGAGGTGTCGACGATGAGAGCGCCGTGCGCCTTGCGGACCTCGGCGGCGCCGGCGAAGGTGCGGCTCCACGCGGTGGCGCCGTCCGGTGATCGCAGACTGACCTGGTAGCCGCTCTGATTGACGTGCACGAAGTCGGGACCCAGGCCGAGAACCGCGGCGGTGTCGTCGCCGTCGGCGGTGCGGGTGAGGGATCCGTCGTGTTGATCGACGAGGTAGAACCCGTTCTCCGGCCCGTCGATGCGCAACCGAACGGCGCAGCCGATCTGACGGCGGTCGTTGATCGAGCAGTCGCCGAAACCCGCGTCGACCGGGGAGTTCCACTGCGGCTCGCCCGACCGTGCGTCGATGAGCATGAACTCGTGCTTGATGCCGACCGGGTACGAGATCAGCCAGCGGTGGCCGTCGGTGGCCGCGACCGTCGCCGGCCCGCTCATCCCCGGCAGCGTGCCGTCGTCGAGCGTCCACGCCGCGTCGGGTTCGGCGGAGTACGAGCGCAGCACGCCTTCGATGGAGGCGTCCGGTGCGGATTCCGGGGTACCGGACAGGACCACCCCGGCGGTGACGACCAGCGCCGCGGCGCCGAGGGCTGCGACCGCCGCCATGCCTCCGGGCAGGTGTGACAGGCGGCCCGCGAACGAGGAGCGCGAGGACATGCAAGACAGTCAATCACGGGCTCCGGCCGGGTGGTCGGAGCACCGTTCGCTCAGGGCGTATCGGGCCGGGAACATCCCCCTTGAGCGTTGCGTTGTCAACCACAGAACCCCGTCGCAGTACACAGCCGAGGACTGAGGACAGATGTAACTGCCTCGTCGCCTCCCGGGACCACTACAGTGGAGGCAGGGCTGGTCGCCGGAGTACGTCACACTTTCGTGACAGCGGCCGGGGCGCAAGCAATAGAGGGAGAACAATGTTCGAACGGTTCACCGACCGCGCACGCCGGGTTGTCGTCCTGGCGCAGGAAGAAGCGCGGATGCTCAACCACAACTACATCGGTACCGAGCACATCCTCCTGGGACTCATCCACGAGGGTGAAGGCGTCGCGGCGAAGGCGCTCGAGTCGCTCGGCATCTCGTTGGAGGCGGTTCGCAGCCAGGTCGAGGAGATCATCGGCCAGGGCCAGCAGGCGCCGTCGGGTCACATCCCGTTCACTCCGCGCGCCAAGAAGGTGCTGGAGCTGAGTCTGCGCGAGGCCTTGCAGCTCGGTCACAACTACATCGGCACCGAGCACATCCTGCTGGGTCTCATCCGCGAGGGCGAAGGCGTCGCCGCGCAGGTGCTGGTGAAACTGGGCGCCGACCTGAACAAGGTCCGCCAGCAGGTGATCCAGCTCCTCTCGGGCTACCAGGGCAAGGAGCCGGCCGAGGCGGGTACCGGCGCGCGGTCGTCGGAGTCGGGCACACCGTCGACCTCGCTGGTCCTCGATCAGTTCGGCCGCAATCTCACGACCGCCGCGAGCGAGGGCAAGCTCGATCCGGTGATCGGCCGTGAGAAGGAGATCGAGCGGGTCATGCAGGTCCTCTCGCGCCGCACCAAGAACAACCCGGTGCTCATCGGTGAGCCCGGCGTCGGCAAGACCGCCGTGGTCGAGGGGCTGGCGCAGGCGATCGTCAACGGCAACGTCCCGGAGACGCTCAAGGACAAGCAGCTCTACACGCTCGACCTCGGGTCGCTGGTCGCGGGCAGCCGCTACCGCGGCGATTTCGAGGAGCGCTTGAAGAAGGTGCTGAAGGAGATCAACACCCGCGGCGACATCATCCTGTTCATCGACGAGTTGCATCAGCTCGTCGGCGCGGGCGCAGCCGAGGGCGCGATCGACGCCGCCAGCATCCTGAAGCCGAAGCTGGCGCGCGGCGAACTGCAGACCATCGGTGCCACCACTCTGGACGAGTACCGCAAGTACATCGAGAAGGACGCCGCGCTCGAGCGCCGCTTCCAGCCGGTGCAGGTCGGCGAGCCGTCGGTGGAGCACACCATCGAGATCCTCAAGGGTCTGCGCGACCGCTACGAGCAGCACCACAAGGTGTCGATCACCGACGGTGCCCTCGCGGCTGCGGCCACCCTCGCCGATCGGTACATCAACGACCGCTTCCTGCCGGACAAGGCCATCGACCTCATCGACGAGGCCGGCGCGCGGATGCGCATCCGCCGGATGACCGCTCCGCCGGACCTGCGCGAGTTCGACGACCGCATCGCCGAAGCGCGCAAGGAGAAGGAATCGGCGATCGACGCCCAGGACTTCGAGAAGGCGGCGAGCCTCCGCGACAAGGAGAAGCAACTGGTCGCCGAGCGCGCCGAGCGCGAGAAGCAGTGGCGGGCGGGCGACCTCGACGTGGTCGCCGAGGTCAACGACGAGGAGATCGCCGAGGTCCTCGGCAACTGGACCGGTATCCCGGTGTTCAAGCTCACCGAGGAGGAGACCACTCGTCTGCTCCGCATGGAGGACGAGCTGCACAAGCGGATCATCGGCCAGGAGGACGCCGTGGCGGCGGTCTCGCGTGCGATCCGCCGTACTCGTGCCGGACTCAAGGATCCGAAGCGTCCGTCGGGCTCGTTCATCTTCGCCGGACCGTCGGGTGTCGGTAAGACCGAGCTGTCGAAGGCGCTCGCGAACTTCCTGTTCGGTGAGGACGACGCACTCATCCAGATCGACATGGGTGAGTTCCACGACCGCTTCACCGCGTCGCGACTGTTCGGAGCCCCTCCCGGCTACGTCGGTTACGACGAGGGCGGCCAGCTCACCGAGAAGGTGCGCCGCAAGCCGTTCTCGGTGGTCCTGTTCGACGAGATCGAGAAGGCCCACCCGGAGATCTACAACACGCTGTTGCAGGTGCTGGAGGACGGTCGCCTCACCGACGGTCAGGGCCGGACCGTGGACTTCAAGAACACGGTGCTGATCTTCACGTCCAACCTGGGCACGTCCGATATCTCCAAGGCTGTCGGCATGGGCTTCAGCAAGGACGACGGCCGCGGTTCCAACTACGACCGGATGAAGCAGAAGGTCAACGACGAGCTCAAGAAGCACTTCCGGCCTGAGTTCCTCAACCGCATCGACGACATCATCGTCTTCCACCAGCTGACGCAGGACGAGATCATCAAGATGGTCGACCTGATGATCGGCCGCGTGGAGGCGCAGTTGAAGAACAAGGACATGGATCTGGAGCTGACGGAGAAGGCCAAGAACCTCCTGGCCAAGCGCGGATTCGACCCGGTGCTGGGTGCGCGGCCGCTGCGCCGCACCATTCAGCGCGAGATCGAGGACCAGCTGTCGGAGAAGATCCTCTTCGAGGAGATCAAGGCCGGCCAGATCGTCGTCATCGACGTCGAGGGCTGGGACGGAGAGGGAACGGGCGAGGACGCCACGTTCACCTTCACCGGATCCGACCGCCCGCGGGCGATCCCGGATGCCCCGGCGGAACTGACCGAGGCAGCCGACGGCGAGGCGGGCTGACAACCGTCTGATACAGAATTTCGGCTCCCGCACGGGTCTCACAGACCGGTGCGGGAGCCGAAATTTTTGCGTCCGCGGCCTTACGATGATGCGAAAGCCGCGACATCAGTCGCAGACATCAGGGGAGCTCATGACTTTCGGACAGCAGCCGTTCCAACCTCCGCAGCCGCCGCCCGCACAACCCGCCTCACCGGTGGCCGCGTTGCTGGCACCGACGGCGCCGCCGTCGTCGACTCGGACGATCGTGGGTGCTGTCGCCGCTGTCGGGGCTCTCGTTCTCATTGTCTGCAGCTTCTTGGCGTGGGTCTCGGGGTCCGCTAAGAGCGAGCAGAGCCTCGGTACGGCGAGGATCGCCGTGGGAATGGACTTCACGGTGACCGGCATGGGCTCCGGTGACGCGTCGTTGTACGTCATCGAAGCGCCCGACATCGCCCGCGCCGCGATGGAGAACCAGATCTCGGCGCAAGAGGACTCGTTCTCCTCCGATGCCGATGAGAAGGCGAAGAAACCGGGTATCTGGATGATCGTCTTCGGAGTCATCGTCGCGGTGGGCGCGGTGCTGCTGCTGATCGGGCGCTACTCCGGCATCGGCGCGCTGGTGGCCGCGGTGGGCGGTCTCGCGGCCACGATCGCGGGCATCGTGTTCGTCGCCGACCCGACGGGCGCGGTCGGGATGAAGACGAGCAGCGAGATGCCGCCCGGCGCCGAACTCGGCGCTGCGTACGGGTTGTGGCTCGTGCTCGCGGGCGCGTTGGTGACGTTGGCGGCGGGGGCCGCTGCGGTGCTGCTCACGATCCGTCCGGGCCTGTTCGGCGGTAAGCCCGCCGCAGGCGCTGCAGGTCCGGCACAGTCTTTCGGCCAGCCCCAGTATGGGCAGCCCCAGTACGGGCAGCCCCAGCAGCCCGGACCCCAGCAGCCGGGACCGGGGCACTACGGGCAGCCGCAGCAGGGCTACGGACAGGCTCCGGGTGGATTCCCGCCGCCGCAGCCCGGCCCGTACCCGCCGGTGCAGCCGCCGCAGCCGGGCGCGTATCCGCAGCAGCCGCCGCAGACACCGCCGCACGGACAGGGTGGCGTTCCGCCGCAGCAGTAGAGCCCGGACGTCTGATGACGAACCGGGGGTGGGATTGCTTACACGGAACGGCGACAACCGGATCCGATTAGGGAATTCCACAGCTGAATATGTGAAACTCTCCTCCATGCGCTCTTCGGTCAATCGTCCCGCGGCGGTCGCCGCTGTGGTCGTCGCGGTCGTGGTGACCGCGGTGGTCGGATTCGCCCTGTCGAACTCCCGGGGAGCGGCCGGCCCGAGCTCGGCATCGGTGGTCGGAACGGCAGGTCGTACCGCGCCGCCGGTCAACTACGTCGCGATGGGCAGTTCCTTCGCGGCGGGCCCGGGTGAGGGGCCGGTGGTCGATCGGCGTTGCCTCCGTACCGGCGACAACTATCCGCACCAGGTGGCCGCACGGCTCGGTATGCGCCTGATCGACGTGACATGCTCGGGTTCCACCGCGGCGGAACTGGTCACCGGACCGGTGCGTAAGCACGGCAAGATCCGTCCGCAGGTGGAGGCCGTCGATCACAACACCCGCTTGGTCACCATCACGACGGGCGGCAACGACATCGACTTCGTCGGCCGCATCATCGCTCAGGCCTGCAATAACATGCGTGCGCTCGGACTGGCTCACTGCGGGTCGGGACGGATGCCTCCGCCGCCGCCCGGCCCGGCCGACTTCGGCCGTCTCGAGCAGTCGCTGGTGAACGCGGTGGAAGCGGTGCGGGCGCGCTCTCCGCTGGCTCGCGTGGTGCTCGTCGACTACACGCCGGTGGTGGCGATCGATGCACCGCCCTGCCAACTGTTGCCGCTGCTGCCGTGGGAGGTGGAGCAGGACGCCCAGATCGCCGCTGAGATGTCCGCGGTGAATCAGCGGGTCGCCGACCGTACCGGCGCCCAGCACGTCACGACCGCCTCGCTCGCGCCCCTGCATTCGGCCTGCGCGGCCGAACCGTGGATCCGCGGCTACGGCAACAAGATGGTGTTTCATCCGAATGCCGCGGGAAAGACCGGCATCGCCGATCTCGTGGCCGCGGCCGTGCGTTGACTCGTGATGACCACGATGTGGGCGCACCCAGCGTGAACGCCCGGGGGAAGCGGGAACTGCCCGTTCAGTGAAGAACGTTCAGCGAAGAAGGACCCCGGCTCGCCGAGCCGGGGTCCTTCTCGATGCAGTGGATCAGGCCGTCAGGGACGCGCGGGCTTCGCGTCGTGCGCCGCGTTGCTCTGCTTGACGCCCACGACGATCGCGGAGAGCAGCAGCAGCGCGCTGGTCGCCGTGATCAGGACGCCGAGTTCGGTGTTCACCGACTCGTACACGCCGAACCCGATCGTTCCGCCCACCACTGCGACGAACGACGACCGGCCCCAGCGCTGGATGCGCCAGTCGATCCGTTCGCGTCCGGTGGTGATGAGGCTGATCGGACTGCGGCGGAGTACCTCGACGAGGTAGACGGTGCCGAGAACGGTGACGAGGTAGGTCAGCAGGAGATTGATCCACAGCGGGGCGTCGAGGTGCTCGCGTGAGCTGACCAGGACGGTCGAGAGCACGATGACGTGCGCCAGATAGATGCCGAACGACCGGTCCGCGGCGGTTCGCATGAACCTGTCGGCGATCGAGCCCGAGCTCCGCCTGTCCTGCCAGATGGTTCCGCAGACGTACAGGATCACGATGATCGCGACGAAGGCGAACGCGTTGTGCACCATGAAGACGTTGGTGGCACGGAACATCTCTTCGCCCTGGTCGACGTTGTAGACGAAGTACACCAGGGTCACGATGATCGTCACGAGGGCGACGAGCACCAACGGCCGGCGGAAGCGCCTCATGAAGCCGCTGAAGGCCTCGTAGTGATACGCGGCCAGGCAGCCCGCGAGGATGAAGAACTGATACGGGAACAGCGTGACGCCGAGGTAGCGCCAGATCAGGCCGGGCACACCGCTCTCGAAGAAGGAGAGCGGCGGACGCACCATGTGGAACAGCAGCCAGATGTGGAACGTCAGGCTGGCCGCGAGCAGGTACCGGTGGTATCCCCAGGTCCGCTTCAGAACCCACAGGACCGCCGGGAACACCAGATAGATCTGCATGCTCACGGACAGGAAGTACAGGTGGTAGGCGGCGTTGCCGGTGATCAGGTCGTACGCGAGACTCTTGAGTGCGAGGCGCTCGGAGGCGCCGTCGGTGAAGATGCCGCGGATCGCGTCCCAGCCGCCCTGCTGGTAGTGGCGATTGGTCCAGTAGAACAGCGACCACACCACGAAGGGCAGGCCGATCAGCTTGTAGCGTCTGCGCCAGAAGGTCGGTGCGTGCAGTTCGCGGTTGCGGTACTGGTAGGTGAGGACGAAGCCGGTGAGCGCGAAGAAGCAGTAGCGCGTGTACCGCAGGAGCAGACCCAGACCCTGGGCCGCCATCGCCGTCGCGGGGGCGAGCCCCAGGATGACGTGGTCGAGGATGACGCCGCCGAAGGTGAAGAGACGGACGAAGTCGATCTGGTAGAGATGCCCGTCTTTCTTCTTCTTGACGGGGGCCGGCACCTCAGCGGTGTCCGCGGGCTGCGGTGTCTGCGTGTCCGTCGGCGCCGAAGGCTCCTCGATTGCGTCGGGCCGACGCTCGGGCGCGTCGTCGATCTTCGGTTGGGCGTTTACCACCTGGCTACCCTGTCTTGTCGTTCATTCACCTGGCTCTGGTGCTGCTGCTGTGGCGAGGGTACTAGCCCAGGCTGGGTAAACACACATCAGCAACGGCGTCGATGTCCGTTCGGTCACGTTCGCCGGGCCCGTCCCTGGGGATTTGCAACGTTCTGATTCCGAAACGTCCGCCCAGGGTTTCGGTATGTCGGCCATGACGGGATACTCTGTGACAGAAGTGATTGGTGGGGCAAAAGGGGTTTGCAGTGCGACGATTCAGTTCACGAGCCGCGGTGGTCGCGGGAGTCTGCGCTCTCTTCTTGACGGGCGCCGGGGTGGCCTCGGCCGATCCGGCGACGTCCGCACCGAAGGAACCCGCCACGGCTCAGCTTCCCGCGCGTGTCGTGTCGCTGACGAACGTGGCACCCCAGGAGTCACTCCTGGAGGTGTACTCCGCCGCGATGGGGCGGACTATCTCGCTCAACGTGCTCCGGCCCGAGGACGATGCCCCGGCGCCGGTCCTGTATCTGCTCAACGGTGCGGGAGGCGGCGAGGACAGCGCCACCTGGCGCGCCAAGACCGACTACAAGAAGTTCTTCGCCGATAAGCGGGTCAATGTCGTGACGCCGGTGGGCGGGGCCTTCTCGTACTACACGGACTGGCAGCGCGACGATCCCGTGCTGGGCCGGAACAAGTGGCAGACCTTCCTCACGGAGGAACTGCCGCCGCTGGTCGACAAGGCCTTGAACACCAGCGGTGCGAACGCGATCGCGGGCATCTCCATGTCGGGGACCTCGGTGTTCAACCTCGCGATCGCGGCGCCCAAGCTGTACCGGTCGGTGGCTGCGTACAGCGGATGCGCACGGACCAGCGATCCGCTGGGCCAGGCGTACATCCGCACCGTCATCGGCGACCGCGGCCGCGGTGACATCACCAACATGTGGGGACCGCTCGACGGGCCGGGATGGCGGGCCAACGACCCCTACCTGCACGCGGCGGCACTGCGCGGTGTGAAGGTTTACATGACCTCCGGCAGCGGACTGCCGGGCCGGTACGACACCCTGGATGCGAGACTGATCAAGGGGGACCCGGCGGTTCTGGTGGATCAAGTGGTGATGGGCGGCGTCATCGAGGCCGCGGTCCGCAGCTGCACCGTGCAGATGGAGCAGGCGCTCAAGACGGCCGGCGTCGACACCGAGGTGATCTCGCGGCCGCTGGGCACCCACTCCTGGGAGTACTGGCAGCAGGATCTGCACACCACGTGGCCGATGATCGCCAAGGATCTGGGAACGGCCTGATCGGCACGAGTGTGTGACGCGGTGTCAGTCGCGGTCGAGTAGCAATCGGACGGTCAGTTCCATCCGGTTGGTGACGTCGGTGGCCGATGCGCGCCGGGTCAGCCACTGCACCAGATTCGACATCCACACGTCCGAGATGACGCGGGCGATCGCGAGATCCTGGGCGGTCGGCTCGGCAGCCGGGTCCGCGTCGTCGATCATCGCGCCTGCGAGCAGTCGGTCGATGATGGTGGCGACTCGGTTGACCTCGCTGGTGGCCGAGGCGTCGGCGAACATGAAGGCCCGCGTCATCGCTTCGGTGAGCAGCGGATCCTTCTGCATCGCGAACGTGATCATGTCGAGGACGAAGCGCAGTCGCTCCACGGCGGTGTCACCCTGCAGGACGCTGCGGTCGGCGCGCGACTCCACCTTCTCGAGTTCGCGGGCGAGTGCGGTCACCAGCAGGTGCACCTTGGACGGGAAATAGCGGTACAGCGTGCCGACGGCCACGTCGGCCTTGTCGGCGACGGCTCGCATCTGGACGGCGTCGTATCCACCCTTCGATGCGAGCGCCAGGGTGGCGTCGAGGATGCGCCTGCGTCGTTCACGCTGTGCGGCGGATCCGACCTCGGCACCGGACAGTTGAGCGGGGGCTGGAGGCGGCGCCGGCATATCGGTCTCGGTCTTCGTCGTTCCCGCGCCAGCCATAGGTTTCCGTCTCCTCCGTTACGTCACGTCCATCGGCCGCCAGTTGGCAGCCGCCCTCCGATGGTGTACACCCAATGGATATTAGAACAGGTTCTAATTGACGTTACCAACAGAATCTCGGAGGAGGTCTCGGTGACAATCGCCACGTCAGCGGACCAAAGGGTTGTAAGTGACAGTATCGCTGCTTGGGCTCAGGCGCGCGATGTTCGCTCCGCGGTGCGGGGCGATCTCGACCACTCGGCGGACTCCTGGCGTCCGCTGTGGACGCAGATCGCGGACCTCGGGCTGTTCGCCGCCGGTGTTCCGGAGAGTGCGGGAGGTGCAGGCGGCAGCGTCGAGGACGTCGCCGTGATGTTCTCCGCCTGCGGTTCGGAGCTGGTTCCCGGTCCGCTTGCGCCGACGATGGCCGCCGGATACGTGCTGGCCACGCAGGGTGCGGAACTCGCCGACGAGGTGATGGCCGGACAGCGCCCGGTGGTGGTGCCCGCCACCGCGGTCGCCGAGTCCGCGGGCTTCGGCGTGGTCGACGGCTCAGTGGACCTCGGTCTGATCCCCGCGTACGTGTCCGACGCACTCGTCGCCGCACCGCTGACATTCGACGGCGGCACCGTGCGGTGGCGCCTCATCGATCCGGCATCGTGCCGCATGGAGACCGACGCGGTCGCCGGGCCCCTGGACGGCACGGCGGTCCCGGTGCGGGTGCGGGTGTCGGAGCTCTCGGAGGAGGAGACGCTCGCGCTGGACGACGGTGAGCTGTTCGTGGCCCTCCTGCACGTCGGCGTGATCGCCTATCAGGCCGGGGTCGCCGCGCACGTCCTGGACCTGGCGGTCGACTATGCGAAGGTCCGCACCCAATTCGGTGCGGTGATCGGGTCGTTTCAGGCGATCAAGCAGATCTGCGCGGACATGCTCTGCCGGAGCGAGCAGCTCGCCGCCGCCGCATGGGACCTCGCTCGCGCGCTCGACGACGCGCGGACCGGTACCGGTGATCAGGGTCGTGACCAGGTGGAACTGAGCAGGCTGGCGGCCGCGGTGCTGACCGCGGATCTCTCGCCCGCCAACGCGAAGGACGCCATTCAGGTCCTCGGCGGCATCGGCTTCACCTTCGAGCACGACGCGCACCTGTATCTGCGTTCCGCGCTCGCCGCGCGCATGCAGCTCGCCGCCGGGGAGCCCCAGCGCGCGGCGTTGGCCGAGCTCGGCCGTGCCGGCGGCCGCCGAGAGTTCTCGCTCGACCTCGCCGACGCCGAGGCCCGCAGGCCCGCGATCGCGGCCACCGCCGAGGCGATCGCGGCGGTACCGGAGTCGGAGCGACGCGCCGAGCTCGCTCGCACCGGATTCCTCGCCCCGCACTGGCCGGAGCCCTACGGATTGTCGGCCGATCCGGCGTTGCAGCTGCTCATCGACGCGGAGCTCGACCGGGTCGGCGTGGTCCGCCCCGACCTGGTGATCGCCGGATGGGCGCTGCCGACCATCCTGGAGCACGGCACCGACGAGCAGCGCGAGAAGTTCGTCTCGCCCACCCTCGCGGGCGAGATCCGCTGGTGCCAGCTGTTCAGCGAACCCGAGGCGGGCAGCGATCTCGCATCACTGCGCACGCGCGCGGTCCGCACCGACGGCGGCTGGCTGCTGACCGGACAGAAGATCTGGACGTCGGAGGCGCACATGTCGCAGTGGGCGGTGTGCCTGGCGCGGACCGATCCGGACGTGGCCAAGCACAAGGGCATCACGTATTTCCTGGTCGACATGTCGGCACCGGGCATCGACATCCGTCCGCTGCGGGAGCTGACCGGCCGGGCGATGTTCAACGAGGTCTTCCTCGACAACGTTTTCGTGCCCGATTCCATGGTGGTCGGCGACGTCGGAAACGGCTGGCGCCTGGCGCGCACCACCCTCGCCAACGAGCGTGTCGCCATGGGCGGGTCCGGGCTGGGCAAGGAGGTGGATGCGCTGCTCCGGCAACTCGACAGCAGCGGCGCCGAACTGACCGGGGCCCAGACGCTCGAACTGGGCCGGATCATCGCCGACGCCCACATCGGACGGGTGCTCGACGCGCGGTCGGTGGCTCAGCGGCTCAGTGGCACCGACCCGGGCGCCACGTCGAGTGTCCGGAAACTGATCGGTGTGGTGCACCGGCAGTCGGTGCCCGAGTTCGCCACCGATCTGCTGGGGTGCGAGGGGCTGGGCGCCACCGCCGCCACCGACCTGCTGCTGCTGAATCGCTGCCTCTCGATCGCCGGTGGAACCACCCAGATCCTGAAGAACGCAGCGGCTGAACGGATTCTAGGTCTACCCCGCGGCTGAGCGGGAAACGCGTCGACAACGGCATGAAAATCGCAGGGCATCGGCAAGATGTGACACCGGTCTCTGGGTCTCTGATAAAATAGAACAAGTTCTAATACTGCTGGAGGAGGAGCCGGGTGGATTTCACCCTGGAGCCCACCGCTGCTGCGGTCCGCGACGTCGCCGACGAGGTGATGCGCCGACTGCAGCCGGACTGGGAGAGCAAGTTCACCGAAGGAGCCGGCGGCTTCGACGCCGCCGCATGGGAGGCGCTCACCGGAGCCGGAGTCACCGTGCTTCCGCTGCCCGAGTCGCTCGGAGGCGACGGGCTGGCGATCGATTCGCTGGTGCCGCTGCTGACCCGCGCGGGTCACGACGCCGTCGTGGCTCCGCTGATCGGGACCCTGGTCTCCGGACTGGTGCTGGCTCGGTCGTCCTCGGCGGCCGAGCACGCTCGCGCCATCGCCGAGGGCGGCTGGCACGCCGTCGCGATCGGCGAACGGGGTCGCGCACTGGGTGAGGCCCCGACGGTCACGCTCACCGACACCGTCGACGGGGCCCGGCTCGACGGCGTCAAGACCGGCGTGCTCGCGGCCGAAGGCGCATCGGCGCTGCTGGTGGTGGCCGACAGAGGCGTCGCCGTGGTGACGCCCGACGCCGCCGGCGTCGAGATCAGCCGAACCACCGCGTCGTCGGGCTGGGGCGAGTACACGGTCGTGTTCGACGGTGTCGCCGTGCCGCACTCGCACGTCGTCGCCGACGATCCCCGCCCGGCCGTCGACGCGTACCGGGCGCTGTTCGCCGCGTACGTCGACGGACTGGTGGCCGGCGCGGTCAAGCGGACCGCCGAGCACGTCTCGACCCGCCACCAGTTCGGCAAGCCGATCGCCGGATTCCAGGCCGTCGGCCAGCAGTTGGCGGACGTCTATGTGATCTCCCGGACCATGAATCTGGTCGCCACGGCGGCGGCGTGGGACATCGCGAACGGAGTCGATCCCGAGCAGGATCTCGCCACGGCGATGTATTGGATCGCCGCCGAACTGCCGGCCACTCTGCGCACCATGACGCACCTGCACGGCGGCGTCGGCGTGGACGTGACCTACCCGCTGCACCGCTACTTCTCACTGGTCAAGGACGCCGCTCGTCTGGCGGGCGGCGCACACGCCACGCTCGACAAGCTGGCCGACGAGACCGTTCCCGCCGGACAGGAGGCGCTCGCATGTTCGTAGCGTTCACCGACGAGCAGATCGCCCTGCGCGACGAATTGCGCGCCTACTTCGCCGGCCTCATCAGCCCGGACGAGGAGCGCACGATGCGCACCGAGCGGCACGGTCCGAGCTACCGCAACGTCATTTCCCGCATGGGCGCCGACGGCTGGCTCGGTGTCGGCTGGCCGAAGGAGTTCGGCGGCAAGGGCTTCGGCGAGATCGAACAGCAGATCTTCACCAATGAGGCGGTGCGGGCCGACGTTCCGCTGCCGTCGGTGACTCTGCAGACCGTCGGCCCCACCCTGCAGCGCTACGGGACTCAGGAGCAGAAGGACTTCTTCCTGCCGAAGATCCTCGCCGGCGAGGTGCACTTCGCGATCGGCTACACCGAACCCGACGCCGGTACCGACCTCGCCTCGCTGACCACGCGGGCCGTCGTCGATCCGGCCACCGGCGACTACATCGTGAACGGTCAGAAGATCTTCACCACCGGCGGCCACGACGCCGATTACATCTGGCTCGCCTGCCGCACCGATGCCGAGGTGCCGAAGCACAAGGGCATCTCGATCCTCATCGTCGACACGAAGGATCCCGGCTTCACCTGGACGCCGATCATCACCGCCGACGGTGCGCACCATGTCAACGCCACCTACTACAACGACGTCCGCGTGCCCGCGAGCATGCGCGTCGGAGAGGAGGGCGATGGCTGGAAGCTGATCACCACCCAGCTCAATCATGAGCGCGTCATGCTCGGGCCGTCGGGGCGCATCGGCGGGCTGGAGGACCGACTGCGCGCGTGGGCCCGGTCCGCCCAGTACGAGGGCGCCCCGGTGATCGAGCAGGAACAGGTGCGACGGCTCCTCGCGCAGATCGGCGCATACGAGCGGCTCAACGAGCTGCTGAACTGGCAGGTCGCGTCGAACGGAGAGATCTCCATGGCGGACGCCGCGGCGACGAAGGTCTTCTCCACCGAGCGGCTTCAGACGATCTACCGGCTGATCGACGACGTCGTCGGACGCTTCGGCGACTTCACCGAACCGGTCACGTCGGAGTTCGCCGAATGGCTCGACATGCAGGCGAAGCGCAACGTCGTCATCACCTTCGGCGGCGGTGTCAACGAGGTGATGCGCGACATGATCGGCACGGCCGGCCTCGGCCTGCCGCGGACGAAGCGATAGGGGGCGGGATGACGATCACCCGAGAGTCGATCACCGGGCAGTCGACGCCTGAGCAGATCCGTGCCGCGGCGGCTGAGATCGCCGCCCGGGGCGCCAGCGCTCCCCGGACCGGCCGGGACCCGATCAACCAGCCGATGGTGAACAACTGGCTGGAGGCGATGGGCGACGAGAACCCCATCTACGTCGACGACACCGCAGCGCGCGCCGCCGGTCATCCCGGCGTGGTGGCGCCCCCGGCGATGGCGCAGGTGTGGACGATGCGCGGGCTGCACGGTGTCCGTACCGACGACGATCCGCTGGGTCTGGCGACTGAACTCTTCGACGCGGCCGGCTACACCTCGGTGGTCGCCACCAACTGCGACACGGTGTACCACCGGTACACCCGTCCGGGTGAGGAGGTGACGATCACCTCGGAACTGACCGAGGTGGTGGGGCCGAAGCAGACCGCGCTCGGGGAGGGCTGGTTCTTCACCACGCGCAACACCTGGCGTGTGGGCGAGGAGACCGTCGCCGAGATGGACTTCCGGATCCTCAAGTTCCGTCCCGCCGCACCGGTGTCGGAGACACCGCGGGAACAGACCGCCGACTTCGCCGGTCTCGATCCCACCAAGCTCATTCGACCGTCGGCCTCGCGCGACACCCGTTTCTTCTGGGACGGCGTGGCCGCCCACGAACTGCGCATTCAGAAGGTGCAGGACGGCTCGCTTCGGCATCCGCCGATTCCCGCGGTCTGGACCGAACGCGGCGCCGACGGCGAGTACCCCGACACCGACTACGTGGTCGCGGCCGGGACCGGCACCGTGTACAGCTACGTCGTCCACCACGCGCCGCGGGTCCCGGGACGGGAACTGCCTTTCGTGGTGGCGCTCGTGGAGCTCGACGAGGGCGTCCGCATGCTGGGACAGCTGCGCGGCGTCGATCCGGACGCGGTGCGGATCGGAATGCCCGTCGAGGTGGAGTTCCTCGATTTCCCGGGAGACGACGACTCCGGCGGCGAGCCGTGGTCGCTCTATGCATGGCGAGCGAAGGAGACGGCGAAGTGACCGTGCAGACCATCCAGGTGGGCCAGACGCTGCCCCCGCTGGTGATCGACGCGTCGCCGACCTTCGTCGTGGCATCGGCGATCGCCACCCGCGACTATCAGGACGTCCATCACGATCGAGACCTGGCCCAGCAGAAGGGCTCGAAGGACATCTTCGTGAACATCCTGACCGACACCGGTCTGGTGGAGCGCTTCGTGACCGACTGGGCGGGTCCGCGGGCGCGGATCGGCGCCATCGAACTCAAGCTCGGGGTGCCCTGGTACGCCTACGACACGCTCACCTTCACCGGTGAGGTGACGCAGGTGGACGACGTCGCCGTCACTGTCGCGGTGACCGGCACCAATTCTCTTGGCAAGCACGTGATCTCCAAGGTCACCTTCACCCGCGAGGAGGCGTGATGACGGACCGGACGCTCTCCGGCAAGGCCGCGATCGCCGGGATCGGCGCCACCGACTTCTCGAAGAACTCGGGCCGCAGCGAACTCCGGCTGGCCGCGGAGTGCGTGAACGCGGCCCTGGCCGACGCCGGCCTGTGCGCCACCGACGTCGACGGCCTGGTGACCTTCACGATGGACACCAATATGGAGATCGCGGTGGCGCGGGCGACGGGCATCCCCGAACTCAAGTACTTCTCCCGCATCCACTACGGCGGCGGCGCCGCGGCGTCGACGGTGCAGCAGGCGGCGATGGCGGTCGCCACCGGCGTATGCGACGTGGTGGTCGCCTATCGCGCCTTCAACGAGCGGTCGGGCAACCGATTCGGCCAGGTCAACGCGGCTGTCGCCAACCAGGAGAATTCGTCGGGCACCGACAACGCCTTCTCGTACCCGCACGGACTCTCGACGCCCGCGGCGTTCGTCGCGATGGTCGCGCAGCGGTACATGTACGAGTACGGGGCCACGAGCGAGGACTTCGGGCGCATCGCGGTGGTGGACCGCAAGCACGCGGCGACCAATCCGAACGCCTTCTTCTACGGCAAGCCGATCACCCTCGAAGACCATCAGGCCTCGCGCTACATCGCCGAGCCGCTGCATCTGCTCGACTGCTGCCAGGAGTCCGACGGCGGTGTCGCCATCGTCGTCGTGTCGCCCGAGCGAGCGAAGGACCTCAAGCAGAAGCCGGTGACGATCGCCGGTGCCGCATCGGGCAGCGGTACCGACCAGTTCATCATGACCAGCTACTACCGGGACGCGCTGCCCGAGCTGGCGGAGATGGGACTGGTCGGGCGGCAATTGTTCGCGCAGTCCGGACTCACGCCGTCCGACATCGACATGGCGGTGCTGTACGACCACTTCACGCCCTACACGCTCATTCAACTCGAGGAACTGGGTTTCTGCGGACGCGGAGAGGCGAAGGACTTCGTCTCACAGCCCGGTGCACTCGAAGTGGGCGGTGTGCTGCCGCTCAACACACACGGCGGCCAGCTGGGCGAGGCGTACATCCACGGTATGAACGGCATCGCCGAAGGGGTCCGTCAGCTGCGCGGTACCTCCGTCAACCAGGTCGACGGCGCCGAGCACGTCCTCGTCACCGCGGGCACCGGCGTGCCCACCTCGGGCCTGATCCTGTCCGCCTGACCCCGACCCCGTCGGTTCCCTCCCAAGGAGATCAACAAAGATGAAGTTCAACCTCGCAGACGTCTTCGAGACCGTCGTCGACGCTGTTCCCGAGCGCGTGGTCCTCACCTGGGAGGGCCACGACTACACGTACGCCGAGCTCGACAGGCTCGCCAATCAGGTGGCGCATCACTTCGCGGCGCACGGGGTCGGCAAGGACGACAACGTCGCGCTGTTCCTGAAGAACAGCGTCGAGCACGTCACCTCGCTGATCGGCCTCATCAAAGTCCGTGCGGTGCCGGTGAACGTGAACTACCGCTACACCGACTCCGAGCTGGAGTACATCTTCGACAACTCCGACTCGGCCGCCATCGTCGTGGAGCTTCCCGAACATCAGCGCAGCGTCGCGAACCTGATGGCTTCGCTGCCCGAACTGCGTACCGTCTTCGTGATCGGCGAGGCGGTGGACGAGCTGACCGCCGCGGCGGCCGCCCTCGACGGCCGCACCGTCGAGATCGTCGATTTCAACGGCTACATCGCCCGGTCCACCGAGCGCGACTTCGAGAAGCGGACCGGTGAGGAGCTGTACCTGATCTACACGGGCGGCACCACGGGTTATCCGAAGGGCGTCATGTGGCAGCATGACGACTTCTTCCGCAAGCCGATCTCCGGCGGCAACCCCTACGGACCGCCGCGCGCGGATCTCGCGGAGCTGGCCAAGGAGGTCCAGAACTTCCCGTCGCTGTCGTTCCTGATCGCCGCGCCGCTCATGCACGGAGCCGCCTCGTACTCGCTGTTCACGTTCATTTCGCTGGGCGGGCGTCTGATCCTGGAGCGCGACTTCGACGCCGCCAAGATCGTTCGCAACATCGGCAGGGACAAGACGCAGATGATTCTGATCGTCGGCGATGCGATGGGCATGCCCTTGGCCGACGAGATGGAGAAGCAGAAGGACACCGCCGACTTCTCGACCCTGTTCTCGATCACCTCGGGCGGCGCGCTGTGGAGTCAGAGCGTCCGGGAACGGATGCTCGCGGTGAAGCCGGATCTGATGCTGCGTGACAATTTCGGCGCCTCGGAGTCGGGCAACGACGGCGAGATCAAGATGGACGAGAACGGCAACCTCATGGTGCCGCCGACCGACCGGATGATGGTGGTCGACGAGAAGTTCAACAAGATCACGACTCCCAACGAGGTCGGCCACATCGCCCGCATCGGCAACATCCCGATGGGGTACTACAAGGATCCGGAGAAGACCGCGCGGACCTTCCCGACGCTGGCCGACGGCACACGCATCTCGGTGCTCGGCGACATGGGATACCTGCGCGAGGACGGCAGCATCGTCTTCCTCGGCCGTGGCAGCCAGTGCATCAACACCGGCGGTGAGAAGGTTTACGCCGAAGAGGTCGAAGGCGCTCTGCACGCGCATCCGGCCGTGGCCGACGCCCTCGTGGTGCCTGCACCGGATCCCAAGTACGGCCAGCGCGTCGCCGCAGTCGTGTCGCTGAACGAGGGCTTCGACGAGCCGTCTCTCGAGGAGATCCAGGAGCACTGCCGCCAGACGCTGGCCGGCTACAAGGTTCCGCGCACGGTGGTCTTCGTCGACGAGGTGAAGCGGACGCCGGCCGGCAAGGCCGACTACAAGTGGGCCAAGGCCACCGCCGCTGAAGAAGGCGCGGCCGTCTAGCTCTTTTCGTCGGTCAGCGGACCCTCATGCCTCGTCCTCGATGCGGTGTGAGGGTCCGCTGACGTGAGGCCTGTCGGGCGATACTGTTCAAGACGACCGCTCGATGCACCCACCCACGACCGAACGGACTGTTCATGCGACTTCGATACCTCGTCATCGCCCCGCTGGTCGCGGGCGCGGCCTTCCTCTCCGCGTGCAGCGGCGATGACAGCAGCAACAGCAGTTCCAACGAGTCGACGTCGGAGGCGCGGACCAGCGTCTATCTCCAGGTGGTGAAATCGTCGGGGTCGTCGTACAAGGACGACGACGCGGCCGTCGCGGCAGGCAAGAAGGCGTGTTCGGAACTGGCGTCGGGCAAGTCGATGATGGAGGTTATCGATTCGATGAACACCGAGGCGGGAGGCAAGGGGCAGGCCGCCGCGGTGGTCGGCGCAGCCATTCCCGCGTTCTGCCCGGATCAGAAGGACAAGATTCTGCCGAGTCAGCTGCGACCCAGCAGCTAGTTCCTCGCGGCGTCTCGGATCGTTAGGGTCGGAGGATGCGATTCTTCAACCGGCAGTCGGAGTCTGCGGCAGCCCAAGCGGACGTGGTCGGACCGTTCCAGTTCCGGATCGAGGACATGTTCACCGTCACGGGCAAGGGACGGCTGTTCACCGGGACCGTGGAGTCCGGGACGGTGGTGACCGGTGCGGCGGCCTCGCTGGTGATCGGCGACAGCGTCGTGTTGGTGCAGGTGGCTCGGGTGGAGACTCGGCGTCGCCGTGCGCCGGCCGTTCTGGAGGAGGGGACGGCCGGCGCGATCGGGCTCGACGGACTGCGGATGGATCAGCTTCCCACCAAACCGTACGGCGGTCAGGTGATCGTCGACATCGATGCGATCAAGGGCGGCGTGATCCGATCGAGGCTGGCCTCGGACGTCCCGCCCGCCGGGGATGTCGCTGACGGTCAGTGAAACCGGGGGGCGGTTCTGGGTAGACGGATCGGCGATCGGACGGCGAACTGTCTTTCATGTCGCCCACATCTACGACTCACAGGTCATCGTTCCCTTCGTAGGGAAGCGCCGCATCCCTACGATCTTCTGATATGTCCGTCTTGACCAGGAGTAGTCGCCCAGGAGGAATTACGCCTGGGTAGAATTGGTAGCCTTGCGTCGATGTGAGCAACTGCGAATCGTCCACGCCTTCGACCAGCCATATGTCGACAGGGCGCGTTTACGCGGGCCACGAGCCATCTCGGTGACCGCATCGTCTCCATCGATCACTTGGAAATGAAGTCGTAGTCAACGTTTTCGTGAGGATCCACGCGCGATCTGCCGGCCAGATTATTGCACGCCGCGTCGAGAACCTCTGCGCAGCACGCTCGACGTCGGCGCGGTTTCTCCGGCGTCGATAACGTCTCGTTCACCGGCTCCACTCAAGAGGGCAAGGCCACAGCCAGTAGCCGAGTTTTCGCTCCCAAGCGGACAAGTCCGTACTCGAATCGGACTACGCTCCAAGTAGACAGTTGCCGAGGGGAGTAGCCAATGGCTTCTGAGTGGGCTCGAGATGAAGTGATTCACGATACCGAAGTGGCTGAATGGGTTGATTCGCTGCTCTTTCAGCCATACTCGGGCACTGTCGGATCACTTGTCCCCGGCGGATACGAGAGGTATCTTCGTGTGTTGCACCCAGCGGAAAGGGTCGTCAACGGTGCTCTGATCGGGAACTATCGATGGTCCGACGTTGCGCGAGTCAATGGCAAGGTAGCTCATGCCGAGATGCAATGGTCAAAGATCTCGCAGGGTGAATTCGAACCCCGCGGGGGATGGTGGAATGAAGGCCCTCATCGAATTAACTCTCTTCGGCCGATGGTGACCGACGAGATCGCACATCATCTGGGGCGCGGACTGAACACCCGTTGTGTATTTGCCTTCTGGGAAGGAAATACGGCGTTTCAAGAGATTTCGTCGATGTGTCCGACCGTCCGGATCGGTGCATTCAACTACTACCTCACCATGGGGGATGTGGGCCGTGCGTCAGAGGTACTTGAAGGGATCCGTCCGAACATGTGGTGGGCCGTCGACCAAAGTTGGTTCGTATGCTCGAACGTCGAGCTGGACTCGACGTATATCGGCGCAGATTCGGCTCGTGCTGAGGAGATTGTTCTCAGCCGTTCTCTTGAGTCCTGGCCCACCCTGCGAAGCCATCGAATCACGATAGACGGCGATCGGTTCAACTGAATGCACCAACGACGGGCTGATTACCCGCGGCATACCTGGTTCGCTCGTACCCGAGGTCCCGGGATCGCTTGGGCATGGCTGTTTGCACTCTTGCTGGCTACTCTTACCGCTGTATTCGCGGCAGCAGAGCCCCTGATGCAAGTCACCGACTGTGAGGTATGGAACGCGAGCGATCCCGATTGCAAGGGAAGCGTTCTCGATTTCTACGGCGGCTACTTCCTTGTCAGGGCCTCTGTGCCGCCATTGGCATGCGTGTTGGCGCTGGGGATCCGAACGCCCGCGTTCTCCGTCATCGCCTGCCTCGTCATCGGGTCCAGCATTCTCATTGCTTCATTCATGCTCTACTTCCTCCCAGTCCTTCTCGTTGTCGCGTGCCTCGCCGGGTATCAGGTGGTCGTGTCTCATTGAGGATCGAGTCTCACTCCGGCAGATCGTCCCGCTGCCTCAGGGTCCCGTCCCCGGGCAGTTCCACGACGGTGTCGAGGCCGAGCCTGTTCAGGAACGGGTAGTCGTGGCTGGCGACGATCAGGGCACCGCGGTAAGCATTGAGAGCGTCGGCGAGCTGGTCGACGCTCGTCGTGTCCAGATTGTTGGTCGGCTCGTCGAGAACGAGCACCTGGTGCGGAGGATCGGCGAAGAGCAGCTTCGCCAAGCAGACGCGGAACCGTTCGCCGCCCGAGAGCGTCGACACCGGCCGGTCGACGGTGTCGCCACGCAGGAGGAGCCGCGCCAGGTGATTCCGGATCTGGCCGGTGGCGGTGCCGGGTGCGGCGGCTTGGAGGTTCGCGAGTGCGCCGGCACTCTCGTCGAGACCGTCGAGCCGCTGGGGGAGGACGCCGACACGGTCGGTGAACAGGCGTCCGCCGGGGCGGCCGGCAGTGGGTTCGGCGCCGCTGATCATGTGCCCGAGCAGCGTCGACTTGCCCGACCCGTTCGGTCCGACGATGGCCAGGCGTTCGGGTCCCTGGACGAACACCGACCGCTCGCCGGCGGTGAGTTCGGCGATGCGCCTGCTTCGCGGGACCGCCGGGTCGGGAAGGTCGAGACTGATGCGGTCGTCGTCGCGGACCCGGGCGTCGGCCGCGTCGAGTGCGGCCTGCGCGACCCGGACCTTCTGATCGAGTACCGAGCGCATGGCACCGGCCGATCCCTGCGCGCTGTCGGCGAGCATGCCCGCGACGATCCTCGGGACGCCGCCGTCGCGCTGGGCCTTCTTCGCCGTCCGCTCACGCCTGGCCAGCTTGGTCTCAGCCTCCGCCCGCTGCCGCTTCTCCGTCTTCAACACCTGTTGCGCCGCTCGCGCGGCCTGTACGGCGGCAGCCTGCTCCTGGTCCGCGTGAGCCTTCCACGCACTGTAGGGACCGCCGAAGGTCTCCAGCGCGCCATCGTGCAGTTCGGCGGTCGCATCCATGTGTTCGAGGAGTTCGAGGTCATGGCTCACCACGATCAGTGCACCCGGCCAGTCGTCGATCATCTCAGCGAGGCGAGCGCGCGTCGGGCGGTCGAGGTTGTTCGTGGGCTCATCGAGCAGAGTGATGGCCGTGCGGTGCATCCGCAGACCGGCCACCGCTATCAGCATCGCCTCCCCGCCGGACAGTTCCGCGACCGAACGGTCGACGTCGGCGGCGGAGAATCCGAGACGATCGAGCGATTCGGCCGCGCGCGCTTCGACGTCCCAGTCATCACCGATCGTCTCGAAGTGGCGCGCATCCGCGTCGCCGGACTCGATCGCTCGCAGCGCTTCGAGTACGTCGGCGATGCCGAGGAGTTCGGCGACGGTGGAGTCGCCGGTCAGCGTGACGGTCTGCGGCAGATAGCCGACGTCGCCGGCGGTCTCGATCCGGCCGGACGACGGCGTGAGCCTCCCGGCGATGAGCCGGAGCAGGGTGGATTTGCCGGAGCCGTTGCGGCCGACGAGACCGGTCCGGCCGGCGCCGAACGAGCCGTCGACGCCCGACAGCGCGACGCTGCCGTCGGGCCAGGAGAACGAGAGCGAGACGATCGTGACGGACGATTCAGGCGTGGTGGATGTGTGAGGCATGGTGGAGCTCGATTCACGAGAGTCGCCGCGCGAGGTGATGCGCCGGCGAGGCGGATGAGGACACACTGGTGCCGGAGAACCGGCTTCAGGCCCTGTCGACCTCGATCTCGCAATCCACGACGGTGAGGCTACTCGTGTCGGGTGCTCGGCGCATCCGAGATTCAGCGGGTGCCGGGAGGCTGGAGCGCCGGGTACCAGATGTCGGTGAGGACGTCGGCGGCTCGGTCCGGCGCGAACTCTATGGTTCGCTGGACGGTGGAGCGTGTGAAGTACCGCTCCAGTTGGGTCACGAGCAGTTCGATGCGGAAGCGGGCCTCTTCCCGGCGGTCGTCCGGCCACCGCGACAGGTAGTCGGGCATCGCATCGGTCAACGCGGTGATCGACGCGCGGCCCACGCTCCGGAACTCGGGATCGGCGGAGAGGGCCTCGTCCCAGGCCGGGAGGATGTCGCGATTGGCGTCGAACCACTCGAGGGCCCGTTCGATCCACGCGGTGAACGCCGCTCGTGAACCGTCGCGGAGGACGGCGTCCAGGTCGCCGTACACCGACGCTGCGCGCTGCTGCATGGTCTCGGCGCTGATCCTCGCCAGGATGTCAGTCTTGTTGGTGAAGTGCAGGTAGAACGTGGCACGACTGCATCCGACCGCTCGGGTGATGTCGTCGACGGTCACGTCGGCGTAGCCGTTCTCGGTGAACAGACCGCGCGCGGCCTCGAGCAGGGCCAGCCGGGTTCGGCGTTTCTGTTCGTCCCGCAGATTGGGCCGCTGCGCCCCGACCGTGTCCTCCCGCATGAAGACCATGATGCTCGCCGCTCATCTCGATTGACAATGTGACCACTGACTAGACACGTGTCAGTGAGATCCCTACGGTGGGTCTGTGACGGTCGACACGTACGGCCGCTGACGAGAGGACAGAGCATGACACGCGATCGCGTCGCCATCATCGGTGCCGGCTGCTCCGGCTTCACCACGGCCAAGCGACTCAAGGACGAAGGCATCGAGTACGACTGTTTCGAGATGTCGGACGACGTCGGAGGCAACTGGTACTACGACAACCCGAACGGAATGTCGGCCTGCTACCAGTCGCTCCACATCGACACGTCCACCAGCCGGCTGAAGTTCGACGACTACCCGGCGCCGCGCGACTGGCCGCATTTTCCGCACCACACGCTGATGCACCGGTACTTCCGCGACTACGTCGACCACTTCGGGCTGCGCGAGACCATCACGTTCAACACGGCGGTGGAGAAGGCCGACCGTGAACCGGGAGGCGGCTGGACGCTGACCCTGAGCACCGGGGAGCGCCGCGAGTACGGTGCCCTGGTGGTCGCCAACGGTCACCACTGGAATCCGTTCGTCCCGGAGTACCCCGGCAGCTTCGACGGGCAGATCATCCACAGCCACGACTACCGCAGCCCGTTCGCTCCGATCGACATGCACGGTCAGCGCGTGATGGTGGTCGGGATGGGCAACTCGGCGCTCGACATCGCCTCCGAACTCTCCAACCGCTCCGTCGCCGAACACGTCTGGGTCTCGGCGCGGCGTGGCGTATGGGTGCTGTCGAAGTACCGCGGCGGCAAGCCCGCCGACAAGATGATGATGCCGCCGTGGATGCCGAAGAAGCTGGGTCTGGCGATCGCGCGACGGTCGATCAAGAAGTCGATCGGCAGGATGCAGGACTACGGTCTGCCCGAGCCCGATCACGAACCGCTGTCGGCGCACCCCTCGGTGAGCATCGACTTCCTGGCCAAGTCCGGTTCCGGTGACCTGACCTGCGTACCTGCGATCGAGCGTCTCGACGGTGACGCCGTGATCCTGACCGACGGCCGCCGGGTGACGGTCGACGTGATCGTGATGGCGACCGGCTATCGCATGGCGTTCCCGTTCTTCGACGATCCCGCGCTGATGCCCGATGCGCAGCATCGTTTCCCGTTGTTCAAGCGGATCGTTCATCCGGACGTCGACGATCTGTACTACGCCGGCCTGGCGCAGTCGTCTCCCACGATCGTCAATCTGGCCGAGCAGCAGAGCAAACTGATCGCCGATCATCTTCTGGGCCGGTACGTGCTGCCGTCCCGCGCCGAGATGCGGAAGGCGATCGTCGAAGACGAGCGTCGTCACCTGGGGCAGTACTACAACGCGCCGCGCCACACGATTCAGGTCGATTTCGCGCGGTACAAAGTGGATCTGCTGGCCGAACTCGCGGCCGGGCGAGAACGCGCCAAGCGCCCGGTGGCCGCACGATGACGGTCTCGGGAACGTGCGTGTCCGCGTTCGAGCCGGTGCGGGATCTGTTCGCCGCCAAGCTCGAGTCGGGCGAAGAGGTGGGTGCCTGCCTCGCTGTGGTCTCCGGTGACGACATGGTCGTGGATCTCTGGGGCGGCACGGCCGACGTGCCCTCGGGACGTGTGTGGGAACGCGACACCCTCGCGAACACGTATTCGCTGACCAAGACGATGACGGCGCTCGCGGTCCTGCTGCTCGCCGATCGCGGGGAGGTGGATCTCGATGCGCCGGTCGCCCGCTACTGGCCGGAGTTCGGGGCGGCGGGCAAGCAGAACGTCCTGGTCCGGCAGGTGCTGGGACATACGAGCGGCGTCGCAGGCTGGGATGCGAACATCAGCCTGAGCGACATCTACTCGCACGAGGAGGCGGCGGCGCTGCTGGCCGCGCAGGAGCCCTGGTGGACGCCCGGCGCGGGTTCGGGCTACCACGTGCTCACCTTCGGGACCCTGCTCGGGGAGGTGGTCCGGCGTGTCACCGGCTCGAGCCTCGGACGGTTCTTCGCCGAGGAACTCGCCGGTCCGCTCGGCGCCGACTACCGCATCGGAGTGACGGACGAGGCGCCGGAGCGGTTCGCCTCGATGGTCGCTCCGTCATCCGCGGCGGCGGACTACTCGTCGATTCCGCCCGACAGCCTGATCCGCCGAACGCTCCTGAACCCGGCGTTCGCGCCGTCGATCGTCACCGACCCCGATTTCCTCGCGGCCGAGATCGGAGCGGCGAACGGCCAGGGGAACGCCCGGTCGGTGGCTCGGCTCGCGTCGCTCGTCTCCGGAGGCGGTGCCGTCGGCGGGCGAGCGGCGCTGTCGCGCACCACTCTCGAGCGGATCTTCGACGTCCAGGCGGACGGCGTCGACAGAGTCCTCGGTGTACCGGTGCGTTTCGGTCTCGGCTGGGCGCTTCCGGGTGCGGTGATGCCAGGCGTCCCGGAGGGACGGGTCTGCTGGTGGACCGGGTTCGGCGGTTCGGTGGTGGTCGCCGATCTCGACCGCGACCTCGCCGTGGCCTACGTGATGAACAAGATGTCGCCGGAACTCGTCGGCGCTGCGAAGCCCAACGAGTATCTGGCGGCGGTGTACGAGTGCGTCGGTCGCGGTCGGTGATCTCCGGTCACCTGGCTTCGGCGGCCACCGCGGCCGCGTTCACCTTGGTCAGAACGGCGTGGAGTTCGCCGAGCAGTTCCAGGTCTCCGCCCAGGGCGTCGACCACCTGCGGCGGGATGTCGAGTGCCTGCTCGCGCAGTGCCACACCGGCCTCGGTGAGATGGATCTCCACCTTGCGTTCGTCGTCGTCGCTGCGTCGTCGTTCGATGACGCCGTCGGCTTCGAGGCGCTTGAGCAGCGGGGACAGAGTCGCCGAGTCGAGCTGCAGTAACCGGCCGATCTCGTTGACCGGCAGCGGTGCGTGCTGCCACAGCGCCAGCATCACCAGGTACTGGGGGTGGGTGAGGCCGAGCGGTTCCAGCAGCCGTCGATACACCCGGAGCACCGATCGGTTGGCGAGGGCGAGCGCGAAGCAGACCTGCCGTTCCAGCAGGAGGGGATTACCGGGGATGTGGGCCATGACACGAGTCTACGACTATTTCATAGGGCGCTATTGAATCGCGTGATAGATAGTGCAATATTGAGTAGTGCACGATCTAAAGACGGAGGTTTTCAGGATGAGCGGTCGCCCGAATCCGATTCAATGGGTTGTCTACGCCTACGGGGGCACGCTCCCCGAGTCGAAGCGCGAGTGGGTGCGCAACGATCTCACCGGCCGGACCGCGACCCTCCGTCACCTGATCCGTTCGCAGTTCTGCTTTCTGCCGCTCTACCTCGTCATGTTCTTCGCGTTCGGCGGCGAGATGTGGATCCGCGGCCTGATGGTTTTGCTGGCGGTGCTGCTCGCGCTGATCTTCTCCGCGTCGTACATGGATCAGAACCGGGTTCTCCGCATGCGTAAGCACGGGCTCGGCAACTCACCGCTGACCCAGCGACAGCAGGCGCGAGCCGATCGGGAGAAGGAGCGCTACGAGGCCGTCTACGCCGACCGCCGTGGCTGATCCGCTCAGGACGTGGTCAGCACGCCGTTCGCGACGGTGAACCAGCCGTCCGGTGAGGTGCACGTGATCGCGTCGCCGGGCAGCGCGGTGCACGAGAGGTCGCCGAAGGTCAGCCGGTGTCCGGCCGTCAGCGCGGGGGCCGGGGTCGGCCCGCCTTCGGTGATCGTCGGTTCGGTTCCCTGCGCGGTCAACGTGATCGCGTTCGGTGGCCCGTCGAATGCGCCGATGCGGATACTCGGCGCGTCCTCGGGGTAAGGGGCGGCGCAGGTGATGCGCTGCGGCAGGCGGGACCCCGCCGGCTGCAGTACGCATTCGCGAAGGGGATCTCGCGCATAGCTCCATCGGTAGCTTCCCGGTTGCCCGGAAACGGCGTAGGGGGCCGTGTCGACGGTGGTGGCCGACGAGGTGGTCTCGCCGGTGAGCGGGATCGACGTGACGATGACGGTGGAGGTGCGCGCCGGCGGCGGTGCGATGGCCGAGATGCCGCTCAGCGAACTGGTCGGTGCGGACTCGTCGCCCGGTGTGCATGACGACAGCGCCGCTGCCGTCAGGAGTGCCAGTGCGGTGATCGTGAACGCTCGCGCGTCGGCCGTGAAGGTGCACTTCATCCGTGCCCCCTGAAGGTCGGTGCCCCTGCGATGCCCGTCAGATTACCCGCAGGAGCAGGTCGATTCGGACGATCCTCTCCGTCATGTCATCGGCCGGACGTCACTCGCCGTC
Source organism: Gordonia sihwensis NBRC 108236 (assembly GCF_000333035.1). Taxonomy (GTDB): domain Bacteria; phylum Actinomycetota; class Actinomycetes; order Mycobacteriales; family Mycobacteriaceae; genus Gordonia; species Gordonia sihwensis. The sequence continues at coordinate 24,062 of NZ_BANU01000025.1, read as the reverse complement.
CGTGAGCGGCTTCTCGTACGCCGACCGCACCGAGGATCCCGTCACCGCGGCGACCTGGTTCGGCACCGTGGCACGCAGGGCGCGGTCGCGCACCGATTGCGGCAGAACGCCGGAGATCGCGACCAGGGCTCCGACGGTCCGCGGCACCCATACCTGGAAGCGCCTGGTCTCGATCGCCGACACCACCGCGGCCGCGACGTCGTCCGGACTCAGCCGCTTCACCGATCCCGAGGAGGTCCCGGCCGCCAACTCGGTGTCGACCACGGTCGGCATCACCGCGGTGATCGCGACGCCGGTGCCGCGCAGTTCCTCCCGTACGCCGGTGAGGTAGCCGAGAACCCCGTGTTTGGTTGCGGCATAAGAGGATTCGCCCGGCGGAGCGAGACGCGACGCCGCTGAAGCCACCGTGACGATGTGGCCGCGTCCGCGGTGCCGCATCTCCGGCGCGGCCAGGCGCACACCGCGGATCACTCCCAGCAGGTTCACCGCCACCATCCGCTCGGCGGCGATCGCGGGTTCGGTGTCGAAGGGGCCGACCCACATCACGCCCGCGTTGTTGACGAGCACGTCGATCGGACCGAGGTCGGCTGCCGCATCGGCCAGGAAGGCGGCGAACGAGTCGTCGTCGGTGACGTCCAGGCGGTAGCCGCGGGCGGTTCCGCCGAGTCTGTCCGCCGCACGGTGAGCCGCGTCGGCGTCGAGGTCGCCGATCGCCACGCGAGCGCCGAGGGCCGTCAACCGGTCGGCGATCGCGAAGCCGATACCCCGCGCGGCGCCGGTGATCGCCACGGTGGTGCCTGCGATCTGAACGGGTCGGTGCCGGCGGAACGAGAAGCGCATGAGTCCAGTCTGCCCCTCGGCGACCGTCGAAGCGAGAGGCCCCGGCGGACGGAGGTGCTCAGTCGTCGAGGCGGGGTTCGGGTGCGAGGACCGCGCGAGGAGCGAACCAGCCGAGGAAGGCCGCGCCCGCGAGCAGGATCGAACCGAGCACCAGACAGGCGGACTGCAGCGGAGGCAGGAACGCCGCATACGCGCCCTCGGTGATCTTCTCGGCGAGCGAAGACGCCTGCGGTGGCAGGTGACCGGCCACCTCCACGGCACCCGCCAGCGAGCCGCGCACCCCGTCGGCGGCGCGTTCGGCGGCGTCCGGGTCGATCGTCGCCAGCTGGTCGTGGACGTCCTGCGCGGTGCCGGTGATGCGTCTGTCGTACCCGGCCGCCAGGATGCTGCCCGCCAGGGCGATACCGATCGCCGCACCGAGTTCGCGGGCGGTGTCGTTGACAGCCGATCCGACGCCTTGGTTCTCCAACGGGGTATTGGACATGATCGCGGTGGTGGACGGGGCCGTCGCCAGCCCGATACCGACAGCGCACACGCCGAGCATCACGCCCAGCTTCCAGTACACGTCGGCGTCGACGATCCCGAGCGCGAGTACGCCGGCCGCGGCGATCGCGATGCCGGTGGCGAGAACCGCACGCAGCGAGTAGCGGACCGCCACGAGGTTCCCGATCATGGCGAAGACGCCGACGCCGACCACCATCGGGAACAGCGCGACCGCCGACTTGAGTGCCGAGTAGCCGAACACCAGCTGCAACTGCAGGAGCAGCAGATAGAAGACGCCGAAGGAGGCGAGGAACTGCAGCGCCACCGACAGGGAACCGGCGGCGAAAGCGCGGTTGCGAAACAGGTTCACGTCGAGCAGAGGCGAGGATCTGCGCAGTTCGATCACGATGAACGCGGCGATCATCGCCGCGCCACCGATCAGGCAGATCAGGATGAGCGGGTTCGTCCATCCCCGATGCGGCGCCTCGAGCAGGCCGTAGACGACGGCGGCGATCGCGGTCATCGACGTCAGCGAGCCGATGTAGTCGAACCGTCCCGGGGCGTCGTCCTTCGAACTGCCGATCGTGACGGTGAGCAGGAGGGTGGCCGCCGACGACGCCGCGAACGTGATGAAGACCGAATGCCATCCGAAGAAGTTGAGCAGAACCCCGGTGACGAAGAAGCCCATTATCGCGCCGGCCCCGGCCACGCCGGCCCAGATGCTGATCGCGAGCGCGCGCTTCTCACGCGGGACACCGGCCGTGATGAGCGACAGTGTGGCCGGCATGATCATCGCGGCGCCGACGCCGGCGACCACGCGGGTGAGGATGAGCTGGGTGGGGGTGTCCACCCAGACCGCGGCCAGTGAGCCGATTCCGAAGACCACCAGACCGATCATCAGAACCGGCTTGCGTCCGATCCGGTCGCCGATCGCACCCGCGGGCAGCAGCAGCGCGGCCAGTACCAAGGTGTAGCCGTCGATGATCCACGTCATCTGCGCGGTGGTGGCGCCGGTGGCGCGGGCGATGTCGGGCAGCGCGGTGTTGAGCGCGGCCATCGCCGCCACCACCAGGCTCACCGCGAGACAGGCGACGAGGATCAGCCACGCCGTCGCGAAGGTCATCGAATCGTTGCTGGTTCTTTGCCCGACACGCACAGTCTGTTCATCGCCTTCTTTTGTAACTTGTGACACATTGGTCACACGGACAACAGATCACGATCTCGAGGGAGAGTTGATCACCATGGCTTCCAACCAGCTGACGTCCGGCGTCACCGAGATCCGGCAGGGCCGAATCCACATCTGGCGTCTGCTCGCGATGGTCGCGGTTCTCGCCGCGATCCTCACCGTCCTGCTCCTGATAGTCGCAAGCGCGGCTTGATCGTCTTCACGATCAAGCCGCGCTCGCGTCGTCACTGAACTAGCCCGCGTACTTCTCGACGACCGCGCCCACCGGGTCCAGAGCGTCGATGACGTGGCCCTTGGCCTTGCCGCGGACGCTCTTGTACGCCTTCGCGAGGACCGACGGGGCGCTCTGCGCCTGTCCGTCGGTGACGGCGAGCAGCGCCTCGGCGGCCTGGTCGCCGTTGGCTGCCAGGTGAGCGCCGAAGGGCGTGCCCGCGGGCCTCGAATCCCACAGCGGCGAGAGCGCGGTCATGAAGTCGGGCAGCATCTTGTTCGTCGCCACCTGGACCACGCCCGGCTTGAACTTCTGAGCCGCGGAGTACGCGGTCTTGATCGCCGCGCCCGACAGGCCGGACTGCTTCTTCACCTCCGCGTCGATGACGTCGGCGAAGTCGGAAGCCATGGCTTCGCGGTTGGCGTCGAGCAGGGGCAGGAGCGAGGCGGTCATGCAGAGCCTTTCGGTCAGGATTCGAGGAACACGACGTTGCTCAGGGCCGGTGCGTCGTCGCGGTCGACGACGGTGGTGGCCACGAGCAGTCGGTCGCCATCTTCCCAGGCGCGGACTCGGAGCGTCTCGCCGGGGAACACAACTCCGGCGAAGCTCACACCGTAATCGGCCACGGCCGAGACGTCGCCGCCGAAGACCTCGTCGACCACGGCCCGGCAGACGCTGCCGTACGTGCACAGCCCGTGCAGGATCGGCCGCGGGAAGCCGGCCTCGGACGCGAATTCCGGATCGCTGTGCAGGGGGTTTCGATCACCGCACAGTCGGTAGAGGAGCGCCTGGTTCGGCTGGGTCGGCACCAGGATCTCGCGGTCGGCGGCGCGGTCGGGGAGATCCACCCGGGTCGACGAGCCGCGCTCGCCGCCGAATCCGCCCTCGCCCTTGGCGAAGATCGACGATCGTGCCGTCCAGAGCGGCTCGCCGTTCTCGTCGCGAGTGACCGATTCCTGGATGACGACCGCGGCCGAGCCCTTGTCCTGCACCTCGGCGATGCGCGTGCGGGTGGTCGCGGTGCCGGTCGCGGGCAGCGGCCGGTGCACCCGCACCTGCTGGGCGCCATGAACCACCTTCGACAGGTCGATGTCCACTCCGGGGAACGACACCTTCGGTGCCTCGGTGGCGTTGAACGTCGCCGCGACGGTGGCGAACGACGGCAGTACCTTCGGCTCCGAGTCGTGGACGTACTGCAGACCCGCGGTGTCCAACGGGTCGTGGGCCCCGCCCACGGCGAGGTTGTAGAGCGCCACTTCGCGCGGCGTCCACGAGAACGTCACTTCACCGAGGTCGGCGCCGGCGGCGACTGAGGGATCGATGGGCATGAATCAGGCTCCTGCGTGCGAGACGGTGGCGTTCTTGGCCTTCTCGACGGCGTCGAGCGCGGCGAGATATCCGAACACCATGGCCGGGCCGATCGTGGCGCCGGGACCGGCGTAGGTATGGCCCATCACCGGCGCGCTGGTGTTGCCCGCGGCGTAGAGGCCTTCGATCACGCTGCCGTCGGCTCGCAGTGCGCGTCCCGCGGTGTCGGTGTTGACGCCGCCCTTGGTGCCCAGATCGCCCGGAACCATCTTCACGGCGTAGAAGGGCGCCTTGTCGACGACGCCGAGGCTCGGGTTGGGCTTGTTGGTGATGTCGCCGTAGTAGTGGTCGTAGGCGCTGTCGCCGCGGTGGAAGTCCTCGTCCTTGCCGCTGCGGGCGAATCCGTTGAAGCGCTCGGTGGTGGCCTGCAGCTTGTCCGCGGGCAGGCCGGTCTTCTCGGCGAGCTCGGCGATGGTCGTGGCCTTCACGACGACGCCCGACTTGAGCCAGCTCTTCGGCAGCGGCTGTCGTGCGGTGACGCCTGCGAACAGGTATCGGTTGCGGCAGCGCTGATCGAAGATGAGCCAGCCGGGCACGTTCTCGCCTGGGCCGTCGCCCTGGCCGAACTGGCCGCCGTACATCTGGTGGACGGCCTCGACGTAGGGGAGCGATTCGTTCATGAAGCGCTCGCCCCGGGTGTTCACGATGAAGGTGCCCGGCACCGAGCGTTCCGAGAGCGCGAACCACGGACCCTTGGGCAGCGGAATGGTGGGTCCCCACCAGGCGTCGTCCATCAGGGAGACGTCGGCGCCGACCGCGAGCGCGGCGTTGATGCCGTCGCCGGTGTTGGTCGGTGCACCGGTGGTCCACTCGCTGCCGATCGGCGCGCGCTGGTACTTCGCGCGCATCTCGGCGTTGTGCTCGAAGCCGCCGCTGCCGAGGATCACACCGTAACGGGCACGCAGTTCGGTGGCGGCGCCGTCACCCGTCCCTACCTTGACTCCGACCACGGCGCCGTTGTCGGTCACCAGATCGGTCAACGGAGTGTTGAGCCGGATGTCGACGCCCGCCTGCCGGCAACCGAGCAGCAGCTCCGCGGCCAGGGCGGCTCCCATGGCGATCATCTTCTTGCCGCGGCTGCGGGCCCAGAAGAAGCGTGCACCGACCTTCGCCATTCGGACGGGGCCGCGCCAGTGCCGGAATCCGGTGTTGAGCCAGCGGTAATCGGACTGCAGGACGACCATGTTCAGCGGTGCCTTGGTGTACTGGGGATGCAGCGTCGCGAGATCGTCGCCGAGGCGTCGGGCGTCGAACGGCTTGGGCTCCACCGAACGTCCCATCGCACGACCGCCGGGGGCCTCGGGGTAGTAGTCCGAGTATCCCTTGACCCACTCGAGTTCCAGTGGTGCATGGGCGATCAGATAGTCGAGAGCCTCCGGTCCGCGGTCGATGTAGGTGTCGATCCGCTCGGCGGGAGCGTGCTCGCCGATGATGGCGTGGGCGTACTTGCGTGCTTCCTCGGGGGTGTCCTCGACGCCGTCTCGGCGCAGGATCGAGTTGTTCGGAATCCAGACGCCACCACCGGACCGCGACGTGGATCCGCCCCAGTACGGCGACTTCTCGATGAGGACGGTCTTGAGGCCTTTGCTGGCCGCGGTCAGCGCGGCCGCGAGACCGGCGCCGCCGGCACCGACCACGATGACGTCGAACGTCTCCGGCTCGCCGGCTTCGGTGTTCATGGCTTCGGTGGTCATTTCCTGCCCTTCGTCTGCATGCTGCGCTCATCGCGCCAAAGTAGAACGTGTTGCAGAACAGCCTAAACTAGAACACGTTCGCACTGAAAGGGCGGCTCGAGACTGACGGTGGCCGTGACTCAGGCGGCGGCCGTCACCAGCCAGCAGTGATTCGGGTGCTTCACCGCACCGTCGACGAGGTTGGCGCGCAGATCGGCCCGGACGCGGTCGAGGAGTTCGGCCCAGCCCGCCTCGCCGAGCGTGCCGCGGACTCGGTCGGAGACGAGTTGTCCGCTGCTGGTGGCGAGGATGACGGCGAGACGTTCTTCGACCCCGTCCGTGCGACCGCCCGCGCCGTCGGGAGTCGAGTAGTCGCTCTCGAATGTGAAGGGGTCGATGGAGATCTCCGACCAACCGGAACCGTCGAGAATCGATCGGAGGTAGTCGCGGTCGGCGAAGGCCAGCGGGCCCGGTGTGCCCGGCGCCGGACGTTCCGGCGGCTCGTCGAGCGCGGAGACGAGTGTCTTGGTGCCGAGACTGAAGATCCGGTTGCTTGAGCCCTCCTGCCAGCAGATGAACGCGAGTCGACCGTCCGGCACCGCCGCTCGGCGGATGTTCTCGAACGCTTCGACCGGACGGTCGAAGAACATCACGCCGAATCGCGACACGATGCGGTCGAAGCCGCGGTCGCCGATGAGCCCGCGCAGATCCGCGGTCTGCGCGTCGGCGACCACAGCCCGTGCGCCGGGAACCCGACGGTTCGCTGCGTCGACCATCGCGGGCGAGATGTCGACGCCGACGGCATCCGTGCCTGCGGCGACCGCCGCCTCCAGGAGCGTGCCTCCGCCGCATCCCACATCGAGGACGGAGCCGGTCAGGTCGGCGGCTTCCACGAGCGCTCGGGTGGCCGGAGCGAAGATCGCATCGAAGATCGCGTCCTGTTCAGCCCACGCCGCCCCGTGCTGAGTCCAGTCGGGTCGCAGAGAGTCCTTCGCCATGTCTGGGACGCTATCGGCGGCGACACTCGGTCCGCAACGGATCGTGAGTCACATCCCGGGGGGCGGGGTCGCGACGCAGATGGCTGCGCCCATCGGGTCCTTGAACGAGGCGAGGACGCCGTACGGCGTGTCATCGGCGGGCATCAGGATCTCGCCGCCCAGCCTCCCGACAGCGGCGAGCGTGGCGGGGACGTCGTCGACGGTGATGTACACCTGCCAGAACGACGGGTGCCCGTCGCCGAGCATCCCGGCCGCGTCCATGATCCCGGCGGTGCCTTCGCGGCCGTCGCCGCCGGTCACCATCACCTGCGCGTAGCGACCCGGCCCGTCTGAGCCGCCGCCGATCTCCTCCAGTTCCAGTCGAATACCCGCGGGTAGAACGCCGATGACGCGGCGTAGTCCATCGACATCTCGTCGAACCAGTACGGTGTGCCGGGCTCGCCGCGTCGCACGAAGCCGGGGTGCGTGCCGGGCTGCCAGACGCCGAACGCGCCGCCCGCCGGATCGAGATACACGGCCATGGTTCCCATGTCGCCGACCGGCATCGGCGGCACGACCACGCTGCCGCCCGCCGCGGTCACCGAGTCGGTGGTGGCACCGGCGTCGTCGCTGCGGAAGTACACCGACCAGACGTTCGTGGGCCCGTTGTCGGAGCCGGTCATGGGCATCAGGCCGGCGACGCGCGACCCGCCGGCGGTGAAGTTGCGGTAGCCGCCGAAATCGGGGGACGGCTCCTCGATCGACCAGCCGAACAGCGTGCCGTAGAAGTCGGAGGCGCGGTCGACGTCGCTGGTCATCAAGTCGAACCAGATCGGGGCGCCGGGCGCGGCGGAATAGGAGGGCATGACGGTCTCGCTTTCGTTCGCGGTGGCTGTCGCTGAAATGGACGTCACCTTCGATCGTTGTCGATCAGCGCCTCGGTGTCCACCGCAGGTAGGCGGTTCTCGCGAGCGGTTCAGCGCCTGCGGAACCGCTCGCTGAGTTCGGGGTCGTCGAGGAACCACGGGCGGTCGGTGGCGACGGCGGATGCCGGCGGTCCCCAATTTCGTTGCATCGCCTGCTGAGCGACCGCGCCGAGCACGCCGCCCTGCCACAGGATCACGCCGAGGACGCCGTCGCCGAGGGTCTCCCCGGCGGCGATCAGCAACGTCAGCAACGACAGTCCTGCGTGCCGATGCCGCGGCACCGGGTCCACCTGGAGTCGCGCATAGAAGTAGATCGAGCCGGCCAGGACCAGAAAAGTCTGCGTCGCGCGGTCCACCGCGGGAATGTCGAGGGTGGCGGCGTACCACGGGTCAAGAACAGCAGCCAGGGCGTCACGAGCATCAGTGCCGACGTCGCGAGCGGCGATAGGAGGACGCGAACGATGCGGGTGCGGCCGATCCGCATCAGAGTCCTGCCGGCTCGACGATGAGATGCGATCACCGTCACCGGTCGCCCCGCCGCGAGCAGGAAACCTGTGACGACAGTGAGCAGAACGAATGTGAGAGAGCGGACCCAGAACAGCACCTCGCCGTAGACGGCGGTGAAGCTGTTAGTCGCGAGCCACCAGATCGCGCACCCGGTCACGAAGGCGATCCGGGTGCCGATACCCACTCGAGTGCCGCGCGCGAGTAATAGATACGCGACGGCGCAGACACAGGCCGGCAGGGTCGACAGCGCGTCGACGTTCCAGGTGGTCAGTGCCGAGGAGACGGTCAGCTCACTCACGGGCACCCGCCTATCGTCGCAGGTGCCAACTGATCCGTCTAATGCCTGTGCCAGGGAATATTTGAGTGCTTCGCGCGCCCGGATGTCGAAATAAGGAAACCCCAAGGTTCCGTGCGGACACTGGGGTGTCGCGCCATGGATCCGCCAGGTGCGATCTGGTGAAGGGAAATAGTCGTGCGGCGCGTACCACGAGACCCGGCGGGGCGGCCCACCGCCGGCGACGTCGTCCGGCAACGGATCGCTGCGGGGCAACATGTGCAGCAGTGGCACGTCACCGAGTCGCGACGGAGTCGTCCCCGCTCGATGACTTCGTCCGCGCCGGACCTGTCGAGCTCCCGTACGCGCAGAGTCACTGCGAAGCCTCGCGGCGGTCGGTCCACGAGCCTTCTGTGGCTCGCCCGCACGGGTGTCGCAGTGGTGTCGTGTGGAGCAGTCGCGATCTCGGGATTGGTGTGGGCCGAGACCCATCACCTCGTCGACGGCTTCACCATGTCGAACGCGCTCGGGGCCGATGCGCCGCATTCTTCCGGCGGCGGCGAGAACATTCTGCTGATGGGATTGGACACCCGAAAGGATCTGAACGGACAGGACCTGCCCGACGGCATCCTCAAGCAACTGCACGCGGGCGACAGCAGCAACGGCGGCTACAACACGAACACGATGATCCTGGTCCACATCCCCGCGGACAGGAAGAACATCGTCGCGTTCTCGATCCCGCGAGACGACCTGGTCCGAATGGACGACGTCGACGTGCCGGAGGCGAAGATCAAAGAGGCGTACGGCCGGAAGAAGGCCATTACGGAGGACGAACTCCAGAAGGAGGGCGTGACCGACCCGCAGGAACTCGAGACGCGTGGCCGCGAGGCCGGTCGCGCCGAGACGATCAAGACCGTTCGGAACCTGACCGGGGTGCCCATCGACAGGTTCGCCGAGGTCAGCCTGTTCGGTTTCTACGATGTCGCCAAAGCACTGGGCGGCGTCAAGGTCTGCCTGAATCACGCCGTGTCCGACAGCTATTCGGGCGCGAAGTTCAAGGCGGGCGAGCAGACGCTCGACGGCAAGCAGTCGCTCGCGTTCGTCCGGCAGCGTCACGGACTCGACAACGGCGACCTCGATCGGACGCACCGGCAGCAGGCGTTCATGTTGTCGGTCCTCAACCAGCTCCGCGACGCAGGAACCTTCACAAGCATCGACAAGGTGAACGCACTCGTCGACGTCGCCCAGCGAAATGTGGTCCTCTCCGACGGCTGGAACCTCGTCGACTGGATTCAGCAGATGGGGTCGGTCTCCGACCAGCGCATCACGTTCACGACACTTCCCGTGGTCCGCTACGACACGTTCGACGGGCAGGACGTGAACATCGTCGACCCGGCCGTTATCCGGTCTCGGGTGCAGAAGGCGTTCGGCGTGAAGCCGACGCCCGCGCCCATCACGTCGAGTGTGGAGCCGTCGTCGACGGACCAGAGTTCACCCGATCAAAGTTCCCCGGATCGGTCCGAGACCGGTGCGAGTACCGATCCCGCGACGGCCACGGTCTCTGACGCCCCACCGCCGGATTCCGGGACCTCGTTGTCGAGCAGCAGTGGCGTCCCCTGCGTGAACTGAGGTCAGTCTCTGCTGACGGCAGATCGGCTGCAGGCAGATCCGCGAGCACCGGCGATCGGCGGTGACGCACGCTGGTGCCATGACGAAACCCGATGAATCCCAACACTTCACCCGCGACGATCGCCAAGACCTGTATCGGCGGCGGGTCGTGGTACTCGACGGCCAGTTGGACGACGACAACGGCACCCTTCTCGCGACGCAGATGCTCTCCCTGGCCGCGGCCGACGACAGCGCCGACATCTCGCTCTGGATCCACTCACCCGGCGGGTCGGTTCCGGCGATGCTCGCGATCCGGGACGTGATGAACGTGGTGCCGTGCGATGTCTCGACCCTGGCTCTCGGAATCGCCTGCAGCGCGGGACAGTTCCTGTTGTCGGCGGGGGCCCGGGGCAAACGCCGGGCCATGCCGCACGCTCGCATCCTCATGCACCAGGGGTCGGCGGGTATCGGCGGAACCGCTGCCGATGTGGAGTTGCAGGCCGACGACCTGCGGTACACGCGGGACACGGTCCTGGGCCTGATCGCCGAGGACACCGGCCGCCCGCTGGAACAGATCTTCGAGGACTCGATCCGCGATCGGTGGTTCAGTGCGGAGCAGGCACGCGACTACGGTTTCGTCGACGAGGTGGTCGGGAACTTTACGGACGTGGTCCCGCACGCCGATCGGACCGGTTTCGGCCTCACGGGGAAGGCTGCGCGATGAGCTCCTACCCGATCCCGAACGTCGTCGAGCGGACGCCCGCCGGCGAACGGTTCACCGACGTCTACTCGCATCTGCTCGCGAGCCGGATCGTCTATCTCGGCACTCCGATCGACGCGGGCGTCGCGAACGCCCTCGTCGCGCAGTTGATCTACCTCGAAGCCGACAACCCCGACCGGGATATCGAGCTGTACATCAACTGCGAAGGCGGCGACCCGGCGGCGATGCTCGCGATCTACGACACCATGCAGTACATCCGGCCGCCGGTGGCCACGACGTGCGTGGGGCAGGCGGTGTCGGTGGGAGCGGTGCTCCTCGCGGCCGGGGCGCCGGGCAAGCGGTCCGCGACGCCGCATTCGAGGCTGGTGCTGCATCAGCCTGCGGCGGAGGGACGCGGCACGATCCCCGACTTGATCATCCAGGCCGACGAACTGGTGCGCGTGCGATCGCAGATGGAGCGAATCCTGGCGCGCCATACCGGGCACGACGAGGCGGAACTGCGCGCCGACACCGATCACACGCGGGTGTTCACCGCCGCCGACGCCGTCGGCTACGGGTTGATCGATCAAGTGGTCGACGAGCGGTGACCTCAGGCCGCGCAGGCCAGCGCGGTCGGACGCGACGGCGCCGGGGCCGTCGCGGTCGGCTGCGTCTCGCGGAGATGCTCGCCGACCGCTACGGTCACGTCGCCCAATGTGGTGTCCAGGGCGCCGACCACGGCGGCGATCATCTCACTGGAGGGATCCTTTCGTCCACGCTCGATCTCCGACAGATACTGCACCGACACTCCGGCGCGGGCGGCGGTGTCGGCGAGACGTTCGCCCCGCCGGAGCCGAAGGCTGCGCAGATGTTCTCCGAGCGCTTCCCGGAGCAATGGTGTGCGGACGATCGCGACGACTCCCATGACTCCAAATTAGGCCAGGCGGCGAAGATGACGCCGCCGACTCTGCTCAGAGCAGAATCGGCGGCGTGGCTGTGGGGAGACCGACCTCACCAGTAGCCGTCGGGATCCTCTTCCGGGGACTCGCTCGGGATGATGCCCTCGGCGACCCCGTGATCGATGCTCGCCGACAGCCGCGGGCACGTGGGCAGCAGTGCGGCATTGCCGCCCGAGGCCCGGATCTCGGAGATCTGCGAGCACCGGGCCAGCGCGTCGTCGTTCCACTGGACGCTGGTGTGGTGCGCGCTGGTCTTCTTCACCATCACGTGTGCGTGGCATGTGCGGCACTCGATGTCCGTCATGCCGCCGGTGAGGTAGTGCTTGCGGTCCCGGGCGGTGGCGTCGGCGATCGCGGCGACGCGCTCGGGATCGCCGGCCCACTGCGGGGCCTTCGCCCAGCCGGGGACCGCGGCCCGCTCGTCGGCGCGAGTCATCAGACCGACGCGCCCTCGGAATCGTTGGCCTCGGCCTCGGCGGCCTCCTTCTCGGCCTGGATCCGCAGGTTCTCCTGGACTTCCTTGTTCCAGGTCTCCTGAGCCTTGGCGGTGTCGATCTCGTACTCGAAGCGGCCCGTCATCTCCTCGGTGACGTCGGCGACGTCCACGTAGAACTGCTCGTACCAGCGTCGCAGCTGGTAAACGGGTCCGTCCTCCTCCACCAGCAGCGGATTGTCGATGCGGGTCTTGCGCTTCCAGATCGCGACGTCCTGCATGAACCCGACTTCGACGCCCTTGGTGATCGTCTTGACCATGCCGTCGGTCTGCTCGGGCGAGAGCCCCTGCGGGATCTTCGCCATGACGCCGAACATGAGGACGAACGAGTTCGAGTCGATGGGGTAGTGGCAGTTGGTCAGAATCGTCTCGACCGAGTACTTGCCGTAGTACTGCACCATCGGGTTCAGCATGTAAGACGGGCCGTAATACGCGGCGATCGACTCCAGGCGGGTGTCGCCGTAGGCGGTCGAGATGCCGACGTCGGGGCGGCCGTGGCTGTTCATGTATTGCGCCGCGGTCTCACCTTCGAAGACGTTCTTGAAGTAGTCCGGCAGCGCGTAGTGCACGTAGAAGAAGTGCGCCATGTCGACCACGTTGTCGATGATCTCGCGGCAGTTGGAGCCCTCGATCACGAGCTTGTTCCAGGTCCACCCGGTCCACTCGTCGGTGCCGAACTCGGCGAGTTCGGGAATGATGACGTCCTCCGGCGGCGGGTTGCCCTCGGGATCGTTGTAGACGAAGACCTGGCCGTTGCGGATCATCGTCGGCCACGTACGGGTCTTGGCCAGCTTCGGGTGCCGCTTCGCGTAGGGCACCTCGGCGCAACGTCCCTTGCCGTTCCACTGCCATCCGTGGAACGGGCACGCCACGTTGTCGCCCTTGACGGTGCCCATGGACAGGTCGGCGCCCATATGGCGGCAGTAGGCGTCCAGAGTGTGGATGTCGCCCTTGCTGTCGGCCCACACCACCAGCTTGGTACCGAAGATCTCCAGCGAGTGGGTCTCGCCGTCGTTGTACTCGTCCACCAGGCCGATGCAGTGCCAGCCTCGCGCGAATCGGGTGGGGGGCGTGCCGGTGTCGATCTCCCGGATGTCGGTGTCAGCCATCTTCTCGGCCTCCTCGTCGGTCTCGTTTCGGGCTCTGGCCCGTCTGACTCGATAGTAGAACATGTTCCACTAGAATGAGAACGTGTTCTAGTCCAAAACGAGAACGTGTTCTAATATTGGTCGTAAGTCGATGACGGCACACGAACAGGAGTGACTCATGTCAGCACAGCGGAGCGAAGCCGCGCAGCAGGTTCTGGACAAGATCGATGCATTGCTGCCGGATCTCGCGCAGCGCGCGCAGTCCACGGAGGATGCGCGACGCATCCCCGCGGAGGTCGCGGACATGCTCCAGGAGACCGGCTTCTTCAAGCTCCTGCAGCCCGCGCAGTGGGGCGGTCACGAGACCGACCCCGTCACCTTCTACGAGGCGGTGCGCCGTCTGGCCACCGCCTGCGGTTCCACCGGGTGGGTCGCGGGCATCGTCGGCGTCCACAACTGGCATCTCGCGCTGTTCAGCCAGCAGGCGCAGGAAGACGTCTGGGGCGAGGATCCCAATGTCCGCATCTCGTCCTCGTACGCACCGATGGGCATGGGTGAGGTCGTCGACGGCGGCTACAAGGTCAACGGCTCCTGGGCATGGTCGTCCGGCTGCGACATCGCCGACTGGGTGGTCGTCGGCGGACCGGTCATCAAGAACGGCAAGCCGGTCGACTTCGTCAGCTTCCTGATCCCGCGGACCGACTACAACATCAAGGACGTGTGGAACGTCGTGGGCCTGCGCGGCACCGGCTCCAACACCATCGAGGTCAAGGACGTCTTCGTTCCCACGCACCGGGTTCTGAGCTTCGGCGTCATGAGCAAGGGCGCCGCTCCCGGGCTCGAGCGCAACACGGCGCCGGTCTACAAGATGCCGTGGGGCACCATCCACCCATCGACCATCTCGACCCCGATCGTCGGCATGGCCTACGGCGCCTACGCCGCCCACGTCGAGCATCAGGGCAAGCGCGTCCGCGCCGCCTACGCGGGCGAGAAGGCCAAGGACGATCCGTTCGCCAAGGTTCGCATCGCCGAGGCCGCCTCGGACATCGACGCCGCGTGGCGTCAGCTCTCGGGCAATCTGCAGGCCGAGTACGACCTGATCGTCGCCGGTGAAGAGGTGCCGATGGAACTGCGTCTGGCCGCGCGCCGCGACCAGGTCCGAGCGACGTCGCGTGCGATCGACTCCATCGATCTGCTCTTCGAGAACTCCGGCGCGCACGCACTGGAGAACGGGACGCCGATCCAGCGTTTCTGGCGCGACGCCCACGCCGGCCGCGTTCATGCGGCCAACGACCCGGAACGGGCCTACCAGGCCTTCGGCAACGGCGAGTTCGGCATCCCCATCGGCGACACGATGGTATAGCGCGACGGCCCGACTACTTGACGAGGAACGACGAACACATGACTGACGACCAGAGCCCGATCCGGTCTCTCGGCTACATGCGGATAGACGCCACGGACATGGACGCGTGGCGTGAGTACGGGCTGAAGGTGCTCGGCATGGTGGAGGGTTCGGGGTCCATCCCGGGCGCCCTCTATCTGCGGATGGACGACTTCCCGGCGCGCCTGGTGATCGTGCCCTCCGATCGCGATCATCTCGCGTGCTCGGGCTGGGAGTGCGCCACCGCGGCCGGGCTGCAGGAGGTCCGTGACCGGCTCAGCGCCGCGGGCGTCGAGTTCCGGGAGGGCACCCCGGAGGAGATCGCCGACCGCCGCGTCGACGAGTTGATCGTCTTCTCCGATCCCGACGGGAACGTCCTCGAGGCCTTCCACGGGGTGGCGCTGCAGCATCGCCGGGTGGTGAGCCCGTACGGCCACACCTTCGTCACCGGCGAGCAGGGCCTGGGTCACGTGGTCCTCACCACCACCGACGACGCGCGGGCGCTGACGTTCTACCGGGACGTTCTGGGCTTCCGGCTCCGCGATTCGATGCGGCTCCCGCCGCAGGTGGTCGGGCGTCAGGAGGGTGAGGAGCCGGCGTGGCTGCGGTTCTTCGGCTGCAACCCCCGGCACCACTCGCTGGCGTTCCTGCCGATCCCGAACAGCACCGGCATCGTGCATCTGATGGTCGAGGTCGAGAACTCCGACGACGTCGGCCTGGCCCACGACCGCGCGCTGCGCAAGAAGGTGCCGATGTCGGCCACGCTCGGTCGCCACGTGAACGACCTGATGCTCTCGTTCTACATGAAGACGCCCGGCGGCTTCGACGTCGAGTTCGGTTGCGAGGGCAGGCAGGTGGACGACACCGACTGGATCGCCCGCGAATCGACGGCGGTCAGCCTCTGGGGTCACGATTTCACGATCGGTATGAAGTAGGTCCGAGCCCGTTCCGCCGGTCGAGCGAGCGGAGTGAGTCGATCGCCCACTCCGTCCGCTCGGCCCGATCATCCGACCCACTGCATCCGACCCCACCGAAGGGAAACCGACATGACTCCGCACTCCCCGTACGGGACCGACGACTTCGACTCCCGGCAGTTCCGGACCGCGATGGGCCAGTTCTGCACCGGGGTCACGGTGATCACCACGCTCGACGAGGAGGAGAAGCCGGTCGGCTTCGCCTGTCAGTCGTTCGCGGCGCTGTCGCTGGACCCGCCGCTGGTCCTGTTCTGTCCGCAGAAGACGTCGCGAACCTGGCCGGTGATCGAGGCGCGGGGGCAGTTCTGCGTCAACGTGCTGTCGAACCGGCAGCAGGATGTCAGCGCGACCTTCGGCGCGCCGGGGGCCGACAAGTTCAAGTCGATCACCTGGGATCCGTCGCCCGCGGGGCTGCCGGTGCTGCGGCACAGTCTCACCTGGGTGGAGTGCTCGGTGGACTCGGTCACCGACGGGGGCGACCACTGGATCGTCATCGGGCGGGCTCAGATCCTCGGCGACGTGCTGCAGGACAAGCCTCTGCTGTTCTATCGCGGCGGCTACCTGTCCACCGAGCATCCGCGGGTGACGCCGGCTCAGGCCGAACTCGACAACTTCCTCACCTGGACCGGAGGCGACACGTGGCTGTGACCGAGCCCACGGAGTCGGTCACCGCGCCGTTCACCGCGGCGATCGCCGAAGCCGAGGCGCTGGTGCGCAGTGCGGACTTCGCCGAGACCGACGCCGAGCGCGCGGAGGGTCTCGACTATCTGGCGGGCGGCATCTCGTCGATTCTCCAGGTGGCACGCGCGGGGGAGAAGACGCATCCCTATTTCGTGACTTCCACGGGGCCGTACTCCAAGATGGGGCTCGACAACCCGGACACGCTCTATTACCACGCGACGGTGGTCCCCGAGGCCACGTACGTGGTGCGGGGCGTGCGCGGCACCACCGCTGATCTGGCCTTTCAGGTGATCCGGGGCAATTACACGGCGGATGAGGTCCCCGGCGGAGAGACCGCCTTCGACGATCGCGTGATCCCGATCGCCGACGACGGGAGTTTCGAGATCACGTTCGGGCCGGAGCGGCCGGGAGTGCCCGACGGCACCCACTTCGTGCTGGGTGAGGGCGCGACCATGCTCTCGGTCCGGGAGGTGTACAGCGACTGGGCCGCCGAGCAGAAGGGTTCGATCACCATTGAGCGGGTGGACACCGTCGGACTTCCACCCGCGGAACTCTCCACCGACCGGATCGCCAAGCGCTACGCCGTGGCGGCGAAGATGCTGACCTCGCGCGTGAACACATGGTTCAACTTCCCCAAGTGGTTCTACCTCGATGAGCCGGTCAACACCTTCACGGCGCCGCGCACCACGCCGGGCGGGTTGGCGACTCAGTACTCGTCGGTCGGTCACTTCGATCTGCCCGCGGGCCGGTCGATGGTGGTGACCGTGCCGTGCTCCGATGCGCCCTACCAGGGCTTTCAGCTCGGCAGCATGTGGTACATCTCGCTCGACTATGTGAATCATCAGACGTCGCTGAACTCGGCTCAGGCTCAGGTGGACCCGGACGGAATGATCCGGATGGTGATTGCGGCGAACGATCCGGGAATCGCGAACTGGGTGGAGACCACCGGCCGGCGGCGCGGCATCCTGCAGTTCCGGTGGCAGCGGACCGATGCGCCGATCACTGCCGAGCAGGGTCCCACGGCCGTGGTGGTGGACGATGCCGACGTTCCCTCGCATCTGCCGTACTACCGGGACAACCGGATCGACGCCGTCGGCTGGGCAGAGCGGATCGCGGTCCGGCAACGGGCATTCGCCCGCCGGATGCTCGGCTAGACAGGCTCGGATAGACAGGACGGGTAATGGCAGGTCTTCTCGACGGAAAGACCGTCGTCGTCTCCGGAGTGGGTCCGGCGCTGGGCCGTGCGGTGTGCGTGCGTTCCGCGGCCCAGGGGGCTCGCGTGGTGCTCGCGGCACGGACCGAGTCGCGGCTCGCGGAGATCGCGGCCGAGATCCGGCAGGCGGGCGGCGAGGCGCTGTCCGTCCCCACCGACATCACCGACGATGCCGCGGTGGCGAACCTCGTCGATCGGACCGTGGCAGAGTTCGGCGGGGTCGACGTCCTGGTCAACAACGCCTTCGCGGTCCCGTCGATGAAGCCGCTGGGCCGCACCGACTTCGACCAGATCACTTCCGGTCTCGACCTCACCGTGCTCGGCACACTTCGAGTCATCAAGGCGTTCACGCCCGCGTTGAGCGAGGCGAACGGGTCGATCGTGAACGTCAACTCCATGGTGATCCGGCATTCGGAGCCGCGTTACGGCAGCTACAAGATCGCTAAGTCGGCGCTGCTGTCGATGTCGCAGACACTGGCCACCGAGCTCGGCCGCGAGGGGATTCGGGTCAACAGCGTCGCGCCCGGATACATCTGGGACGACCAGCTGAAGTGGTACTTCGGCGAGGTCGCGAAGAAGTACGGGATCACCCCGGAGCAGGTCTACGAGCAGACCGCGTCGCGCAGCGATCTGAAACGGCTGCCGGAGCCCGCGGAGATCGCAGACGCGGTGCTGTTCCTCGCCTCGGACCTCGCGCGGGCGATCACCGGACACACCCTCGACGTGAACTGCGGTGAATACCATGACTGAGTCCCGAACCACTGTCGGCACGGTCGACGAACTGCACGAGGCGGCGATCCGCGCCGTCGGCCTCGAGGACTTCGGCGACACGGACTACCTCGAAGGTCTCGAGGTGCTGCTGTCGTCGTACGCGCAGTCCGCCGATCTGGAACCGTTGGGCAGCAAGATGTTCCGCTACTTCCTCAAGGGCGCGCTGATCGCACGGCTGCTCAGCGAGGCGGGGTGGAAGAACAACCCGGACTACGTGCGGGTGCCGGTGGAACGGCCGGTGTTCGTCACCGGACTGCCGCGGACCGGCACCACCGCGTTGCACAGGCTGCTGGCCGCCGACCCCGCCCATCAGGGGCTGGAGATGTGGCTGACGGAGTTCCCGCAGCCGCGGCCTCCGCGCGAGACATGGGACGCGAACCCGGTCTTTCAGCAGATAGACGCCGGGTTGTCGCAGCATCACGTGGAGAACCCGGAGTTCATGGGGCTGCACTACATGGGCGCGGCCGAGGTGGAGGAGTGCTGGCAACTGCTGCGGCAGTCGCTGATGTCGATCTCGTACGAATCGCTCGCGCACATTCCCGAGTATTCGGAGTGGCTCGCGCAGCAGGATTGGACGCCCGCTTACGAGCGCCACCGGCGCAATCTCCAGCTCATCGGCGGCAACGACGTCGATAGGCGTTGGGTGCTGAAGAACCCGAGCCATCTCTTCGCGCTCGACGCGATCATGGAGGTGTATCCCGACGCTGTCATCGTGCAGACGCATCGTGCGCCGGAGACGATCATCGGATCCATGTGCAGCCTCGCGGAGCAGGCGACGGCGGGCTACTCGCGTGCGTTCACCAGGGACCGGATCGGGCAGACGCAACTCGATCTGTGGTCGCGCGGTCTGCACGCGTTCTCTCGGGCGCGCGAGAAGTACGACCCGGCGCAGTTCGTCGACGTCGACTTCACCGATCTGAGGGCGGACCCGTTCGGAACCGTGGAGCGCGTGTACGACGCGATCGGTGCCGAGTTCACCGACGCCGCCAAAGGGGCGATGACCGCGCTCGACGAGGATTCCAAGTCGGGCGACCGCCGGCCGCAGCACAAGTACGCGCTCGAGGACTACGGGCTCACCGCAGATCAGGTGCGCAAGGCGTTCGCGTAGGAGCGGTCCACGCTCAGATCCTCGGGGCGCGGTGCTCCGCCGGTCAGGCGGCGATGAGGCGGGCGAGGTAGGCCTGGCCGCGGGAGTCGCCCGGTGCGGGCGGGGCGTGCGGACCCTGATCGGGCAGGAGTTCGGCGTGGTGGATCTGGTTGACCCTCCACCCTTTCCGAGGGTAGCGAGCAGCGACGGGTCGCCACGCGATGCGCCCGGCGTGTGGACCGTCGATGAGGAGCATCGTCTCCCAGTCGCCGAGGGCCTTGCCCACTGAGCGGTTGTGACGGCCGCACGCCGCCCCGAGGTGGTCGACATCGGTGGGACCGCCGTCCGCGTAATCGGGGAAGTGGTGGGCCTGGGTGCGGGCGAACGGTGCTGAGCATCCGGGGGCGGTGCACCCGCGGTCGCGGGCGAAGAGCATCAGCCGCTGGGCTTTCGACGCGAGGCGTCGTCCCCGACCCAGGTAGAGGGCCTGGCCGGTGTGGTGAGAGAACACCGCCAAATGCGGAGTCGCGTCGGCAGCGACTTCGATCAACTCAGCGACGGGCAGCCGAGTACCCGTCGCGGTCAAGGCGACACCCGCGTGCTCGCGCAGTTCTTTGTCTGTGACGGTGACGACGATCTGCGACGACAGCCGGCCGTTCCCGGTGGTTGCGGCGGCGGTCAGTGCGCGTTCGGCGTCGAGCAGCGCGACGAGGGCGTCGTGGCCGCGTTGTCCGGCGGTGCGGTCGTCGCGCTCGGCCGCAGCGGCGACCGCGGCGGGGTCGGCGACTTCGCACGCCCCGCGTGGAGACTCCGGATCTGCCGGGTTGTTCATGCCGGGTGCGGCCCACGAACCCAACAGGAGTTCGAAGCGGGCCCGCAGCGCCGGGGTCAGGGACGCAGTCACTTTGCTCATCAGCCGCCGGTCCTGCGGCATCAAGGCGAACTTGCGGTGCCGCTTGCGGTCCCGCTCGTCGGTCAGTGATCCGTCGGGGTCCAGGTGCGCTAGCAGCCGGATCCCGGCGGCTCGGACGCCGTCCGGGGTCAGCTCCCGCGCCACAGCAGCCAACTGGGCCTCGGCCTGTTCACGCGTCAGTGGGTCGACGGCGGCCGGGATCCTGTCCATGATCGCATCGATCTCCCGGACGTGGGCCGCACCGATGACCCCGTCGGTGACCGCATCGGCGGTGGCCGGGCGCGACGGTGGGAGGGTTTGGCCCTGTAGGCCGGTGAAGCGGCCGATCGCGGCAACGCTGGTCCGTCGGCGGCGGGCCTCACCGTCGCCCAGACGCAGTCCCGAGGACAGGTACTGATGCAGTGACAGGTAGCCGTCCTTGCGGTAGGCGCCGCGGTCGGAGACCTCCACCAGCAGCGCGGCGTCGACGGCGTCGAGCCGACGGTGCACTCGCTCGAGAACCTCGGCGATCTCGAGGAGCTGTTCCTCGGTGGCGGCGGTGAACCGGGCAGTGGCGAGTGCGACCGTCGCCCCCTCGATCATGGCGACCAGGGCGGCCGGATCCGTTGGCAGCACCGTTGACGGCTCGGCTTCCGTCTGATCTGCATCCATCCGACTCACCCCCTATCCGTGTCGTCGATCACTCACTATCCGATTGTATGTACGAAGCCTATCGCGGGGGTACGACAAGGCCTGGGTTACAAACCGCTACGGTCCAGGAATCCCTCGATCGCCGCGGCGAAGACCTCGTTGTCGTCTCCGGCAACCATGTGGCCTGCGCCGCTGACGTCGGCGGTCTCCGCGTGGGGGATCAATGCGCGCATGTGCTGCACGCCGGCGTCGCTCACAACATCCGACTTCCCGCCGCGGACGATGAGCGTCGGAACGGTGACGTTCCGGGCGGCCTCGGCCAGGCGTTCGGGATCGGTGTGCCGGCGCGGTTCGTCGCCGTCGCCCGATCGGATGAACTGCGGGTCCCAGTGCCAGTACCAGCGTCCGTCGTCGCGGCGTCGCACGTTCTTGCGCAGTCCGTCCAGGGTCGCCGGACGTGTTCGTGCCGGGTTGTACGCCGCCACCGCGTCGGCCACCTCCTCCAGGCTCGCGAATCCGTCGACGTGATCGGTCATGAACGCCTTGATGCGGTCGATGCCCGTCTGCTCCACGTTCACCACGATGTCCACCAGCACGAGCGCCGCCGCGGCCGACTGGTCCTCGCCCGCGGTGCAGAGGCCGGTGATGCCGCCGAGTGACGCACCGACGATCACGGGGGCGCCAGACAGTGTCGGCAACACGCCGCGCAGGTCGGAGACGAACGCCTCCAACCCGTAGTCGTGGTCGCGCGCCCAGTCGCTGTCGCCGTGTCCGCGCAGATCGATGGTGTAGACATCGCGTCCGCGCGAGACCAGGGCGGAGGCGGTGCGGTCCC
This sequence comes from Gordonia sihwensis NBRC 108236, assembly GCF_000333035.1. Taxonomy (GTDB): domain Bacteria; phylum Actinomycetota; class Actinomycetes; order Mycobacteriales; family Mycobacteriaceae; genus Gordonia; species Gordonia sihwensis. Next base: position 2,284 of record NZ_BANU01000025.1, on the reverse strand, counting down.
ACGAATGGCGGGTCTGCCCTCCGCCGTGCAGCAGCAGCGCGGGAGCGGCCGCGGGGCCGGAACCGTTCGCGCGCCAGCGGTCGCCGCGCAGTGTGAGGTCGCCGACTTCGACAGCGAAGGACTGCGGGACTGTGACGGTCATGATGGCGGCCTTCCGATGCGACGATTTCCTCTCTTGTGGGTACTACATATCGGAGTCGTCCGCGTGGGTGGGGTGTCGTGCGCGCCGGAATCGAGCAGGTGTCGACGCCAGTGGTGAGCATCCGCACATTAGAGTTCGGTTGACCGAATTATTTGTGAACGCCTAGCCTCATTACATGCTTCGCACAAGGGGTTCGGGGACTCGTCTGCGCGCCGTGGGCCTGCTGGGACCGGCGTTCGTCGCGGCGATCGCCTACGTCGATCCCGGCAATGTCGCGGCCAACATCACCGCTGGCGCGAAGTACGGGTATCTCCTCGTCTGGGTACTGGTCGTCGCCAACGTGATGGCGGTGATGGTGCAGTATCAGTCGGCCAAACTCGGGGTGGTGACCGGGAAGACGCTGCCCGAGACGTTGGGGCGGCGCCTGTCGCGGCGGTCGCGTCTGCTGTTCTGGGCCCAGGCCGAACTCGTGGCGGGAGCCACCGACATCGCCGAGGTGATCGGCGGTGCGATCGCCCTCAACCTGCTCTTCGGACTGCCGTTGCCGATCGGCGGAGTGATCGTCGGCCTGGTGTCGATGGCGATCCTCTCGATGGCCGATCGACGCCGACAGCGGCGATTCGAAACTGCGATCGTGGCGCTGTTGGCCGTGATCGTCTTCGGTTTCCTGGCCGGACTGCTCGTGAATCCGCCCGACGCCGGCGGGATCATCAACGGCATGGTTCCCCGGCTCGACGGCGCCGAGACTGTGCTGCTCGCGGCATCGATGCTGGGGGCGACGGTGATGCCCCACGCGATCTATCTGCATTCGTCCCTGGTGATCGACCGGCACGGTCAGCCGATCGGCGCCGGCCGCACGCGCAGGCTGCTCGCGGTCACGCGGATCGACGTCGTCATCGCGCTCGTGATCGCGGGCACTGTGAACATCGCGCTCCTGGTCCTCGCTGCGTCGAGTCTGTATGGACGCGAGGGCACCGACAGCATCGAGGGGGCGCACGATGCGGTGCGCGATGCGCTCGGGCCGGTGGTGGCGGCGGTGTTCGCCGTCGGTCTGCTCGCGTCCGGTATCGCTTCGACGTCAGTCGGCGCGTATGCCGGTGGCGCGATCATGGGAGGGTTGCTCAAGCGGCGGATTCCGATTCTCGTGCGCCGCGCGGTGACGCTGATCCCGGCGATCGTCGTCCTGGCGCTGGGTGTGAATCCGACGATGGCGCTGGTCATCTCGCAGGTGGTGCTCAGCTTCGGGATCCCGTTCGCAATCGTTCCCCTGCGTCGCTACACCGCAGACCGGGCCTTGATGGGCGAGTTCGCCGACGGCCGCCCGTTGCGCTGGGCCTCCGCTGTCGCCGCAGTCGCCATCGTCGTGCTCAACGTGGTGTTGATCGGTCTGACGTTCGCGTAGGTGCGCTGTCTGGGCGGGTCTGCGCGCGTGGTGGTTGGGGACGCTCGCCGTCGTCCCCAGGTTCGTCGAGTAGGCGTGTGAGCGTAGCGAGCGCGGCGTGTCGAGACATGGTGTGTGCGGTTGGTTTCGACTCGCTTCGCTCGCTCAACCAGCCGGGGGGCTCGTCGTCGTTCCGAGGTTTGTCGAGTAGGCGTGTGAGCGTAGCGAGCGCGGCGTGTCGAGACATGGTGTGTGCGGGTTGGTTTCGACTCGCTTCGCTCGCTCAACCAGCCTGGGGGGCTCGCTCAACGAGCCTGGAGGGGGTGCTCGTCGTCCCGAGGTTCGTCGAGTAGGCGTGTGAGCGTAGCGAGCGCGTCGTATCGAGACATGCTGTGTGCGGTTGGTTTCGACTCGCTTCGCTCGCTCAACGAGCCTGGGGGCCGCGCTCAACGAGCCTGGAGGGGGTGCTCGTCGTCGTTCCGAGGTTCGTCGAGTAGGCGTGTGAGCGTAGCGAGCGCGTCGTGTCGAGAGATGCTGCGCGCGGGATAGTTTCGACTCGCTTCGCTCGCTCAACGAGCCTGGGGGCTCGCTCAACCGGCCTGTGGGGGGCGCTCGCCGTCGTTCCGAGGTTTGTCGAGTAGGCGTGTGAGCGTAGCGAGCGCGGCGTGTCGAGACATGGTGTGTGCGGGTTGGTTTCGACTCGCTTCGCTCGCTCAACCGGCCTGGGGGCTCGCTCAACCGGCCTGTGGGGGGCGCTCGCC
>NZ_BANU01000026.1 GCF_000333035.1 Gordonia sihwensis NBRC 108236 | reverse complement strand
GCACCGGACTGGATCACCCCGGGAGGGCGCACCGACATCGATGCTCTCGGCGCCGCGTGCGGGCGCCACAACCGCGCCGTCGGCACCAACCGCGGCCAATGGGAGACCACCATCCTCCCCGACGGACCCGATGCCGGACGCATGGGCTGGCGACCGGCCACCACCGATCAACCTTGGCGCCTGAACCCCGTCCACCACGCCGGGCAGGCACGGCACCTGCACCCACGGGAGGATCAACAAGTTCCCGTTCCGCATCGCCGCGAGCATCCGCCGCCGGAGGCCGCGGCCCAACCCGATCGCGAGTCCCGGCCGGGACACGCGGCGGCCTGAGCCGTGGTCGCGGAGAGCCTCCCGGTCTGCGCCCGGTCACCCGGCGGGCGGATGCCCTTCGTCCGGAGGGAGCTGTGGGGGATCGGCTGCGAAGCAGGCCGGATCGCCACCCGCGCCCACCACGCCGACGATGCCGCCCCAGACGAGCATCGTCAGTTCCTCGGCCAGATCCTGCGAGGTCCGGTCCGGGACGGCGATCCACTCCTCAACGGCGACGGTGGTGGCCCCGACCATCGCGCGTGCCCAAGTGCGGGCGCCGCGAGTCTGGGCGCCGCGGGCCGCGAATCGCGCCTCGAGCGTCGATTCGAGGGCCCCCGCGAAGATCTTCTCGGCCTCGGCGGCGACCGGACGGCTGCCCGACGGCCGCGCCATCGTGAACCGGTAGACATTGGGATCCGACGACACCGTCTCCACGTACACGCTGATGACGGCCTGAACCAGGCGGTAGTCGCCGATGTCGCCCGACAGCGCGTCGATGAGTCGCGGCATCACGGTCGTCTCCACATACCAGAGCGTGACGGCGGCGGCGAGGTCGTTCTTGTCGGCGAAGTACCGGTAGAGCACGGTCTTCGACACCCCGATGTGGCGGGCGATGTCGTCCATTCCGACCTCCGGGCCGAGAGCCCGGATCGCTTCCACCGTGCCCGCGGTCAGCTCGGCGCGTCGCTCCTGCTTGTGCTTCTCCCAGCGCTGCTTACGGCCGTCGGAGGCGACGGCTTCCACCGCAGGCGTCAGGATGCGTTGTTCGAGCTCGCGCGTCAGCGTCGCCGCCGCGTTGACGGCGGCGCGCGCGGCACTCGTGGGTATCGGAGGGTTCGGCATCACCTGGAAACCCTAGTAGCTCGTACGGAACACTGGACGAGTGTCGTCAACCTTGGACCATCGACAGCGCACCCCGAAGTCTCCGGCGGTGCCCGCGGGACTGACGCAGGCGGACGCGAAACGAGCCCACGACCTGCGGCGGATGAAGATCGTGGCGACCGGCCTGCTGGTCGGCGCCGCGGTGATCTACTTCTGCATGCGCTGGCTCGAACACCGGGACGGAGCGGACGTGGCCGCGTGGGTCGGATTCGTCCGCGCCGCATCCGAGGCCGGAATGGTCGGTGCGTTGGCCGACTGGTTCGCGGTCACCGCGCTGTTCCGTCAGCCGCTCGGACTGCCGATTCCGCACACCGCGCTCATCCCGCGGAAGAAGGACCAGATCGGCGACCAGCTCGGCGGCTTCGTCCAGGAGAACTTCATGACCCGCGAGGTGATCGAGGATCGTGTCGCCTCGCTCGACCTGCCGCGCAGAGTCTCCACGTGGTTCGCCGACCCGGCGAACAAGCCGCGGGTGAACGACGAGGTCTCGAGGATCTTCAAGCTCTGCTCGGAGATGCTGCGCGACGAGGACGTCGAACGCCTCATACAGGCCGCCCTCAAATGGGCGGCGGAACCGCTGTGGGCACCGCCCGCCGGGCGCATCCTCGAGCAGCTCGTCGCCGAGAACCGTCTCGAACCGGTGATCCAACTCGCCTGCGACCGCGCGCACGAGTGGGCGCTGGGCAGTCAGCCGCTCATCGACCGCGTGGTGGACCGCGACGGTCCGGCGTGGGCACCGCGCTTCGTGACCCATCTCGTCGGCGACCGGATCTACCGCGAACTGACCGAGTTCACCTACAAGGTCCGCGCCGATCCGCAGCATGAGCTGCGGATCGCCATGCACGATTTCGTCGAGGACTTCGCCCGGGAACTGCAGGAGGACGAGGCGACGATCGCCAAGTTCGAGAACCTCAAAGAGGAACTCCTCGGACGAGACGAGGTGACCGGAGCGGCGTCGACCGCGTGGCAGGCGGGCAAGGCGGTCATCGAGCAGATGCTCGACGACCCGGAGTCGACGCTGCGTACCTCGCTCTCCGACGCGGTGGTGCAGTTGGCGGAACGGATCCGCGACGACGAACCGCTGCAGGCCAAGCTCAACGGCTGGGCGGTGCGGGCGGCCCGTCACGTGGCCGACAACTACTCGGCGGAGATCATCTCGGTGATCACCGAGACGGTCCGGGGATGGGATGCCGCGGAGACCAGTCGCAAGATCGAACTGCAGGTCGGGCGTGATCTGCAATTCATCCGCATCAACGGCACGGTGGTCGGATCGCTGGCCGGCCTGGCCATTTACACGGTCTCGGTTCTGCTGTTCCCCTGACGCGCTTGCACTTGTTAGCGCCCGGTGCGGATAATGGAATCCGGGAGGCACGAGTTTCGTATGACATCCGAGCATGATCACCAGGACGGCCAGTCCGAGACGGGAACCGTCGAGGCCATGGCCACCGCTGCGCAGGACATCGGCGAGTTCATCCGCAGTCAGCGGCTGTCCGCCAAGGTCTCACTCCGGCAGCTGGCCGAGCGAGCGGGCGTCAGCAACCCGTACCTCTCTCAGATCGAGCGCGGGCTGCGCAAGCCGTCGGCCGACGTGCTCTCGCAGATCGCCAAGGGACTCCGCGTCTCCGCGGAAGTGCTCTACGTGCGCGCCGGAATCCTGGAGGCGCGGCCGGCGAGCCCGGTGCGCGACGCACTGCTCGCCGACAGTTCCATCAGCGAGCGGCAGAAGCAGATGCTGCTGGAGATCTACGATTCGTTCCGCCGAGAGAACGGAGCGAGCGAGCAGTCGGACGGAGCGTCCGCGGCCGGCACGGTCGACGTCCTCCGGGCCGATTCGGCCGAGCCGGCGCGTGATTAAGGTGGAGTCGTGAGCGCAGCGAGTTTCGTCATCTACGCCCAGCAGTACATCCTGCTGGCCATCACCGTCATCGCGGGCGTCACCGCGGCCGTGGCCCTGGTGCACGCCGCGATCACGCGACCCGACGCCTTCACCGCCGTCGACGCGCAGACGAAGACCTTCTGGGTGGCCGTCCTCGCGGTGTCGACGCTGCTGATCTGGCTGGTGCAGGCATCGCTCGGCTTCGGACTGATGTTCTTCCTCGCCGCGATCACCGCGGTCCTCGTCTACGTCGTCGACGTCCGGGTTCGGACCGACGAGATCCTGGGCCGCTCGTGGTTCCGGAAGAACGCGTAGGGACGCGGGGACCCCACCGGTGAGCGAATACCGCATCAACGACCTCGCGCAGGTCTCCGGAGTCAGCGTCCGGAACATCCGCGTCTATCAGGACCGGGGACTGCTCCCGCCGCCGACGATCCGTGGGCGCACCGGCTGGTACTCCGACGAGCACCTCGTCCGGCTCAACCTGATCTCACGCATGCTGGAACGCGGCTACACGTTCGCGACGATCAGCGAACTCCTGCACGCCGCGCATTACGGAATGAAGGTGGAGCACGTGCTGCGCGCGGCTCCGAAGGGCGGAAGGTTCCGCAACATCAAGCGGGCCGCCACCATCACCTTCACCGAATTGAAGAAGACGCTGGGCGCCGACGAGCGGTCGATCAATCTCAGTCAGAAGCTGGGACTGCTCACGAAGGACGGCGCCCACTACGCAATCCGCAATCCGGAGCTGCTCGAAGGCGCCGAAGTGCTGGTGAAGGGCGGCATCGACATCGATGACCTGCTCGATCGATGGATGCGAGTCGAGTCGGATCTGACCGATGTCGCTCGGAGCTTCGTATCCATCATCACCGACAAGTACTTCGACGAGAATCTGCCGAACCTCGGCGAGGAGAAGCTGGCGAAGATGGCCGAGCTGATCCAGACCGTTCGGCCGATGGCCCACGAGATCGTCGAGACCACCTTCAGCCGGGCTCTCGACAAGGAGATCTCGCGGGCGATCGGCGAGGCCAGTACCTATTTCGATGCGACGCAGCAGCAGTCTGCGCAGAGCAGCCGGGCGACCGGCGGCCAGACGGAGGTCGACGAATGACGACGAAGAACACATGGACGCGAGCGCGCCGTTGGGCGACGATCGGCGCGGTGGGCGCCGCTGGAGTGGCGGCTGCCGAACTGGCGGTCGCCGGCGGATTCATGGTCCGCGAGGTGTTCAAGTACCCCGATCCCGTTCAGGACGGCCCCGACCCGATGCTCGCTCCGCCGACGCACCCCATGCGGTCGTCGGTGGTCGGCACCCCGGACGGCACGCTGCTGCACGTGGTGGCCTCCGGTGACGTCGAGGACGCCGACGAGATCGTCGTGCTGATTCACGGCTGGACCTGCAACACCGGATTCTGGAACGCACAGTTCAACCACTTCGGCAGCGGCCGCCCGATGGTGGCCTACGACCAGCGCGGCCACGGCCTCTCGGAGATGGGAACGGCCGCGGCGACCATCGAGATGCTGGGTCAGGACCTGCAGGCAGTCCTCGAAGCGATGATCCCCGAGGGCAAGCGCGCGGTGCTGGTGGGACACAGCATGGGCGGCATGACGATCATGTCGTGGGCCAAGCAGTTCGGTGCGGGCATGGAGGACCGGGTCTCGGCCATCGTCCTGTGTTCCACGGCTGCACGCGGAGTGGTCCAGCGACAGCATCTGATCCCCGAGGACATGCCGGCCGTAGCCGGTCCGGGCAAGCGAGTGCTGGAGCGGACCTTCACCTCCTCGCGGCTGCCCCTGCCGAGCAACTCGTTGACCGAGAAGTTCTCCCACTATGTGACGACCGGTCCCGTCGCCCGCCAGGCCCACGTCGACTTCACCGACGAGATGATCGCTTCCTGCTCGCCGAAGGCGCGCGGTGCGTGGGGCTCGGCGATGTACTCGCTCGACGTGCTGTCCGGACTCGACAAGGTGACGGTCCCGACGGCGGTGGTCGTCGGCAGTGCCGACCTCCTGACGCCGGTGGAACACGCCCAGGAGATGGCCAAGGTGCTGAGCCGACGCGGTTTCCTGTACTCGTACAACGTGTACGAGGGTGCGGGACACATGGTTCCCTACGAGCGGTCCGCTGAGTTCGACGCACTGCTCGGCAATCTGCTCTCCGGGGTCAGCGCGGCAACCGGCAGTTGACGAAGACGGGTTCGGGGTGCAGTTCGACGCCGAAGACGTCCCGCACCCCGTCCCGCACCCGCCCGGCGAGTTCGAGTAGATCCGCCGTGTCGGCGCCGCCGCGGTTGGTCAGCGCCAGCGTGTGCTTGGTCGACAGCCGGACGGGCGCTCCGTCGCCCGGGAAGCCCTTGGTGAAACCGGCGCGTTCGATCAGCCACCCCGCCGACAGCTTCACACCGGCGTCCGCCGGATAGCGGGGGACCGCGACGTCGGCGCCGACGTGCGCCGCGATGCGCTCGAGAATCGCCTCCACACGCTCTTCGGGAACGATCGGGTTGGTGAAGAACGATCCCGCGCTCCAGGTGTCGTGATCGGCGGGGTCGAGCACCATGCCCTTCGCGGCGCGGAGCCCGAGCACCCGGTCGCGCACGTCGCGGGCGCCGGCGGTGCCGCACTCGTCCACGCCGAGCGTGCGGGCCAGTTCGCGGTACCGGATCGGCGCCGACACGCCGCCCGGATTGAGCCAGAACGAGACGGCCAGCACCACCTGATCGTGGCGGCCCTTCAAGTCGCTCGTCCGGTAGGCCAGGCCCAGTGTGTCGGGCGCGGCCCAGCGGATGTCTCCGGTGGCGCGGTCGAGCAATCGCACGCTCCGCAGAACGTCGGCGACCTCGACGCCGTAAGCGCCGACGTTCTGAACCGGTGTGGTGCCTGCGGCGCCGGGGATGCCCGAGAGGCACTCCAACCCGCCGAAGCCCGCGGCGACGGTGTCGGCGACCAGGGAGTCCCAATCGGTTCCGGCCTCAGCCGTCACGTACGGCCGTCCGTCCTCGTCTCCGTACTCGATTCCGGCGCTCGCGATGACGACCGCGGTGCCCTCGAAACCGTCGTCGCCGATCACGAGGTTGGAGCCGCCACCGATCAGCAACACCGGCTCGCGCCGGGCGTCGAGACCGGCGACCGTCGCGACCAGTGAGTCGGTCGTCTCGCACCGGACGACGGCGCGTGCGGGTCCACCCAGCCGCAGGGTGGTGAAGTCGGCCAAGAGGACGCTCGAGGCGTCGCGCACACGGGTGGTCTGCTGTGGGTCGGTCACGTCAGTAACGGTAACCTGGCTGCCATGTCGAGCAAGTTCGAGCATTCGGTCAGCTATCCGTTCTCCGTGTCCGCACTGTGGTCGCTGATCAGCACCGAACAGTACTGGCGGGACCTGGTGCAGGCGACCAACGCCGGGCACGGCTCGATCGAGTCGTTCGCACTCGACGGCGATCAGGTGACAGTGGTGAGCAAGCAGGGCGTCGGTGCGGAGAACCTGCCGTCCGTCGTGACCGCGGTCCGGCCCGGCGACCTGGAGATCCCGCGGACCAGCGTGTTCCGGCTGGCCGGCGAGCAGATCACCGGCTCGATGGAGGCGGCGGTCTCCGGTGCTCCGGCGAAGATCCACGGTGACATCGTCATCAGCGGGGACCCGGCGGTCGCGCGGTATTCCGGACAGGCCGATGTCTCGATCCCGTTCGTCGGCGGCAAGATCGAGAAGGCGATCATCGAGCAGGTCGGACTGCTGCTCGACGCCGAACGTGACGCATCCGTCGAATTTCGGCAGGGTTGAATCTGACGTTACGCTGTCCCACATGGCACGACGGCTCAGCTACTCAGCTCGGTACCCGCACTCGGCCGAGAAGATCTACCAGGCACTGTCGCAGAAGAAGTACTGGGAAGATCTCATGGTCGAGTTCCGCGAGCTGACCCCGATCTCGAACGTCGAGGAGTTCGAGACCGGTGACGACGGGATCCGCGTGGTCCTGCAGCAGACCATCACGCGGGACATGCTGCCGCCCATCGCCCAGACCGTCATGCTCAAGGACATGATGATCACGCGCACGGAGAACTACGGCGTGTTCGATCCGGTGAACACCGACGGCAGCTACAGCGCGTCCATCCCGGCCGGTCCGGGTTCGCTCACCGGGCGTCAGGAACTGTTCCCGACCGACACCGGGTGCACCATCCGCAAGACGACCGAGGTGAAGGTGTACATCCCGTTCGTCAACGCCAAGCTCGAACAGCTGATGCTGGTGAATCTGGTGGACCTGTTCCGCGGCGAAGCCGAGTTCACGTCGACCTGGGTCGAGGACAACCTCGCGTGAGAGGCGCCGGCCTCGCGGCCGGACGACCCAGCGGGCGCATCACCCGCGGTACCACGAACATCAATCGGCTCCGTCGCGTCGACCGCGCGATGGCCGCCGACCCCCGTGTCCGTGCCGCCTGCGACGTTCCGCGGCCGCTGGCCGTCGACCTCGGATACGGCGGCCGCCCCGACACCGCGGTGGAGATGGCGATCCGGCTGCGCCGGGTGATACCCGACCTGGACCTCGTCGGCCTGGAGATCGACCCCGCCCGGATCGTGGAACCGCGTCACGGGGTGCGCTTCGCGCTCGGCGGCTTCGAACTCGCGGGTATGCGGCCGCATCTGGTTCGGGCGTTCAACGTGCTCAGGCAGTACGGCGAGGACGAGGTGCATGCGGCGTGGGCGCAGATGCGGAGCGCGCTGGCCCCGGGCGGCCTGATCGTGGAGGGCACCTGCGACGAGATCGGCCGCCGATGCTGCTGGATCCTCCTCGACCGCGACGGACCGATCGAACTGACTCTCGCGTGGTCGCCCGCACACACCCGCCGCCCGTCGGAGCTGGCCGAACGGCTGCCGAAGGCACTGATCCACCGCAACGTGGACGGTGAGGCGATCCATCGGCTCCTGGAGACCGCCGATCAGTGCTGGGACCGGGCGGCCGGGCGCGAGGTCTTCGGCCCGCGCGACCGCTGGCGGTACGCGCGTGACATGCTCCGGGACTCGGGGGTCGACGTCCGCGTGCCTCGCGGCCGTCGCGTGGACAACCTGCTGACCGTGCCGTGGGGCGCCGTCGCTCCCGCTTGACCTGACGAGTTCCGCACGCGGCGGAAGCCCCGAGGCCACGCGCTGCGACTGTCGTCCGTTCGGTCGGGTTTCCCGAAGATGTCGGAGTTCGCCGATACGCTTCCGGCATGTCCACAGATGGCCGGCCGGATGACCCCGCACGGAATGACCCCGCACGGAATGACACCGCACGGAATGACACCGCACAGACTGCGCCCGACGTCGATCACTACGCCGAGACGATGTCGCGGCCGGTGCCCGACCCTCCGTCGGTGCCGCCGCTGCGGGAGCCGACCAGAACCTACGACACCCCCGGTCTCGAGGACCCGTACCGCTCGGGTCCGCACTACGCCGGCCCCGCATCCTCGGGACCGCTCTACGCTCCGACGCAGTATCCGAGCGGCCCGTATCCGCCGCCCGGCTACGGACCGGCACCGGCCGGCGGGGCGGGGCGTGCGGTCCTTCTCGGTCTGGCGATCGCCTGCGTGATAGGTCTGGCGGTGGCCGCCGTCGTCGTCTGGATGAAGGTCGTGAACGCCCCCGACGAGAAGACCGCGGACCCGGCCCCGACGGTCGTCACGCAGGCACCTCCCACGCACACCGTGACATCGGTGGTGGCCGATCCGGAGACCGATGCCGCCGGGCGCCTGCGCGATCAGGCGACGGCCGACGCCGCCGATTTCCGCGGTGCCCTCGCCGATCGCTGGGCTGCGCAGATCAGTGCGAAGCGCCCGGGCCTGTACGCCGACGGCCGTACTTGGGACAACCAGACCATCCTGGCGGAGTTCGAGTCGTCTCGGTCCCGGTACCCGCAGGTGCGGCTGCTCGACTCGAGTGAGTGGCCGGTGTTCTCCGAAAGCGGCTGGTGGGTGACGGTGTCGGCCCAGGGCTTCGCGAGCGCGGACGACGCACTGGCCTGGTGCCGCGGAAACGGGCTCGACAAGGACCACTGCTTCGCCAAGCTCATCAGCAGCAGCCGCGGGCCGGAGGGATCTACGCTTTATCAGAAGTGATGTTCTCGTGCCCGAGGGAGACTGCATGCGACTGGCGATGGCCCAGATGAGTTCCACCGACAGCCCGGACGCCAATCTGGAGATCGTGCTCGACGGCGTGCGGGACGCCTCCGCGGCCGGAGCCGACCTGGTGGTGTTTCCAGAAGCGGCCATGTGCCGGTTCGGAGTCTCCCTCCGCGATGTGGCGCAGTCACTCGACGGCCCGTGGGCATCGGCGGTCGCGGCCGCCGCGGACGCTCACGGAGTCGCGGTGGCGGCGGGGATGTTCACGCCCGCGCCCGACGGCCGGATCCGCAACACGGTCCTGGTGGCACGACCCGGACGCGCACCCCTCGCTTACGACAAGATCCACCTGTACGACGCCTTCGGCTTCGCCGAGTCGCGGACCGTGGCGCCGGGACACCGGCCGCTCGTCTTCGACGTCGGTGACTGCACGGTCGGCGTCGCCACCTGCTACGACATCCGGTTTCCCGCGCTGTTCACCGAACTCGCCCGACGCGGAGCACAGATGATCGTGGTCCCCACGTCGTGGGGTTCGGGACCCGGCAAACTCGAGCAGTGGGAGATCCTGACTCGCGCTCGGGCGCTGGACTCCACCGCCTACGTCGCGGGCGTCGGTCAGGCCGAACCCTCCGACCCCGCCATCAGAGACTCCTTGGCTCCCACCGGGATAGGTCATAGCCGACTCTCAGATCCATTCGGTAGCGTGATCGCCGACTATGACTCCGCGGTGCAGATGGGTGTCCATGACATCGATCTCGCCCTGACAGACAAGGCGCGCAGCGCGTTGGCCGTGCTGGCCAATGCCCGTGACATTCCCCGCCTGGATCGGACGAACCCGCATGACTGACTCTCCGCGCTCGTCGCATTCCTCCGACGACGAAGCCTCCGACGAGGCCGCCGTCGGCGAATCCGAGACCCGGGAGCACGTCGCTCCGGAGTCGGATGCGGCGGGGGAGCCCGCCCAGGCCGCGGGGTCCGACGAGTCCACAGGGTCCGAGGAGCCCGCGGCGACGGGCAAGCACAGCGTCCCGGACACCGACGGCGCTCTTCCCGACGACACCCCGACCGGGGAAGTCATCACCGGGCCGATCCGCTACACCTCGGACCCGGCCACACACGCCTACTCGGAGTCCGGCAAGCCGCCGACCAAGCAGATGGACGCACTCGACTCGGGGGCGTTCACGCCGGTCGCGGCAGCTCCACCGCCGTCGTCCGGTGCGCCGGTGATGTCGTCGCCGTCGGCCAAGCGCGGACGCGGCCGGACGATCGGCCTCATCGTGGCCGCCGTGGTACTGCTCGTGGTGATCGCCGGCGTCGGATCCGAACTCTACGTCCGGCACAAGGTCACCAGCTGTCTGCAGACCTCCTTCGAGAACCTGACCGGAACCGGAACCGACGTCTCGGTGTCTCGGCGACCGATGCTCATGTCGGTGGTCGACGGCGACGTCCCGTGGGTCCAGGTAGACACCACCGGTGGCGGCGACTCCACCATGCAACTGCACGCCCGGGCCGAGGGGATCAGCACCGACGGCGGCACCGTGCAGTCACTGCAGGGCAACGGGTTCCTTCCCTACGAGCGCATTCAGACGATGAGCCAGGAGGGCCAGAACGGCAGCCCGACCATCGAGTCCATCAGCGCCGATCCGTCTGCGGGGACCATCAAGATCTCCACGACGGTCAACATCACGATCATCCCGATCCCCGCCACCGTGACGCTCAAGCCGGTGGTGAAGGACGGTGCGGTCTCGTTCGAGGTGAAGGACGCGACGGCGCTGATGTTCGGTCTCCCGTCCGACTTCGCTCAGCCGATCGTCGATCAGGTCACCGCGGCGATGTTCGGTCCGCTGTTCAAGCAGATCCACGTCACCAAGCTCGACGTCGGCAAGTCGGGCATCGACTTCGCCTTCGCCGGCGACGATGTGAACCTGAAGTCGGCCGCGGAGTCGACCAACGCGTCCAGCGGTTCCGGAGGCTGCGCGGTCTAGCCGTGCCGCTCGGCAGCCGTTCTGCTGCGGCCTACTCGGGGAAGCCGTCCAGCACCGCGCGGGTGCCCGACAGCCCGAGGCGATTCGCGCCCGCGGCGATGAGATCGGCGGCTGCTGCCGCCGTGCGGATGCCGCCGCTGGCTTTGACACCGACGCCGTCGCCGACTGTCGCTCGCATCAATTCGACCGCGCGGACGCTCGCACCGCCCGCCGGATGGAAACCGGTCGAGGTCTTGACGAAGTCGGCGCCCGCTTCGACGGCGCGCCGGCAGACCTGCACGAGACAGTCGTCGCCGACCGCGTCGAGCAGGACCGCGGACTCGACGATCACCTTGAGCACCCGGTCGCGGCCGATCGCCTCGCGGACGGTCAGGACGTCCGCGAAGACCTCGTCGTACCGGCCGTCGACCGCGGCGCCGACGTCGATCACCATGTCGATCTCATCCGCACCGGAATCCACAGCGAGGCGTGCCTCGGATGCCTTCACCAGCGAGTGATGCTTGCCCGACGGGAATCCCGCCACGACGCAGGTGTGCGCGGACCCGGTGTCGATGGGCAGCATCGACGGTGACAGGCAGATCGAATACACGCCGAGCTCCAGACCGTCGATGATGGTGGTCTGCGCATCGGCCCGGGTCGCTTCGGGCTTCAGCAGCGTGTGGTCGACCATCGCTGCGACATCCGCTCGGGTCAGGTTGGTGTTCGTCACGGAATCGAGCTTGGCACACTGAGAACTGTGAGCAACTCGCAGATCTCCTCCGGCGACGACCGTCGCTTCGTCCTGACCCTCGGCTGCCCCGACCGCACCGGCATCGTCGCGGCCCTCTCCGGCTTCCTCGCCGGCGTTGGCGGGTGGATCACCGAGGCGGCGTACCACTCGGATCAGACCACCGGCTGGTTCTTCACCCGGCAGGCCGTCCGTGCCGATTCGATCGGGATGCCGGTGGAGGAGTTCCGCAGCCGTTTCGCCGAGGTGGCCGCGATGTTCGGGCCCGAGGCCGAATGGCAGGTGTCCGACACCGGTGCCGAGAAATCAGTGGTGCTGCTGGTCAGCAAGGATAGTCACTGTCTCACCGATCTCCTGTCCCGTGCCGAGCGCGGCGAGTTCCCGGCTCGGGTCAGTGCGGTGGTCGGAAATCACCGGGACCTGGAGACCATGACCACGCGCTTCGGTGTTCCGTTCCACCACGTGCCCTTTCCCGCCGGTGGCAAGGAAGAGGCGTTCGCGGACGTGCGGGCGATCGTCGACGGTTACGACCCCGACGCGATCGTGCTCGCGCGCTTCATGCAGATCCTGCCCGCCGACCTGTGCGAAGCCTGGGCCGGCAAGGCCATCAACATCCACCACAGTTTCCTGCCGAGCTTCGTGGGGGCTCGGCCGTATCATCAGGCGTTCGACCGCGGGGTGAAGCTGATCGGCGCCACCTGCCACTACGTCACCGCCGATCTCGACGCCGGCCCGATCATCGAGCAGGACGTCAGCCGGATCAACCACGAGTACTCGGCGGCCGACATGGTGCGTCAGGGCCGAGACATCGAGACGCTCGTGCTCGCCCGCGGCGTGCGCTGGCACCTGGAGCACCGCGTGCTGGTGCACGACCGCAAGACGGTCGTCTTCCAGTAGTCCGCGACTCCCGGCGCCTATCCGGTCTTGATGTTGCGGCGCGAGGTGGCCTGATCGCGGGGGCGGACGACGATCTGGTCGAGGTCGACGTGCGACGGCCGGGACGCGGTGAAGGACACGATTTCGGCGATGTCCTCGGCGACCATCGGCGTCAGCCCCTCGTACACCGACTCGGCCTTCGCGGCGTCGCCGCCGAAGCGGACGAGAGAGAACTCGGTCTCGACCATCCCGGGGCAGATCTCGGTCAGCCGGATGGGCTTGCCGAGCAGTTCCAGGCGCAGCGTCCGGTGCAGGACGCCCTGCGCGTGCTTCGCAGAGGTGTAGCCCGCGCCGTTGTCGTACGCTTCGAGTGCCGCGGTGGAGGTGATCGTGATGATGAGACCGTCGCCCGATGCCTCGATCTTCGGAAGCAGGGCCTTGGTGACGCGCAGTGTGCCGACCACGTTGGTCTCCCACATCCAGCGCCAGTCCTCGAGGTCCGCCTCCGCCACCGGGGCCAGGCCCTTGGCACCGCCCGCATTGTTGACCAGGACGTCCACGCGGTCGAGCGTCGCGGCGAAGCGTTCCACCGAGGCGGCGTCGGTGACGTCGAGGTACCTGGCGCGGCCGCCGATCTCCTGGGCGAGCGCGTCGATGCGGTCGACGCGCCGCGCGCCCAGCACCACGGTGTAGCCATCGCGGGCCAGGCTGCGCGCCGTCGCCGCACCGATACCCGAACTCGCCCCCGTGACGACCGCGATCTTGCCCTTGCTGCTGGAACTCTCGGAGCTAGTCATGGCATCGAGTCTAGTGGCGGCGGGTGCCGGCGATGCCCGGAGTCCGCGGGCCCCGAACTCGTCTGCTGATAGGTTCGACGCATGACCATCGCCGGCGTGGTGGCCGCGCCACTTCGTTTCGGATCCGGCCCTGCCGCCGCCGTTCTCAACGCTGTCCGTATCAGTGCTCCGGCGACCCGGGACCGACTTGTCGCTGACACCGGGCTCTCGGCCGCCACCGTCAACCGGCAGGTGAACGCACTCCTGGAGGCGGGCCTGGTGATCGAGCGACCCGATCTGCTCGGGCACAGCGGAGTCGGACGGCCCAAGCTGCCACTGACCCTGGACCCCGACCGGTTCTGCGTCGCGGGCATGCACATCGGTGCCCGTCGGACGGCGCTCGTCATCGCCGACGTCGGAGGCCGCACGCTGTACAGTCACGCGATCCGTACGAAGGAACTCGCGAACGCCGACGCCGCGTCGGCCGTCGATAGATTGTGCGAACTGCTCGCCGAACTCGCGGGGCGCTTCTCCGGTCGGCGGGTCCTCTGGGCGGGCGCAGCGCTCGGTGGGGTGGTCGACGACGCCACCGGCCTCGTCGATCACACGATCCTGCGCTGGCATCGGCAGCCGCTGGGGGAGCGTCTGCACGCGGCCCTCGGCGTGCCGGTGTCGGTCGCCGAACACGTTCAGGCGATGGCGGCCGCGGAACTACTGCTGGCGTCGACCGTTCAGCGCAGCGGATCGAGCCTGTTCTTCTACGCCCGTGAGACGGTCGGCATGGCCCTGATCATCGACGGCGAAGTACACCAGCCCGCGCACGGCGCGGGGACCATCGCCGGGCTCCGGGTGGAACCGGGGGTGCTGGCCGTCGAGCCGGTGGCGCCGTTGCAGTCGGTGATCGGCACGGCGGCGGTCAAGGCCGCGGCCGCCCGGCTGGACGTGGACGAGTCGGCCGGCGTGGTCGCCGACGATCGCGCGCGTGTGCTCGGCGAGGCGGTGGCGATGATGCGTGATGTGTTGAATCCCGATGCGATCACGGTCGCCGGCGATGCCTTCTCGGCCCATCCGCACGGGCTGGCTCCGGTGCAGGCGGCGTTCGACGCGGCCAGCCTGTTGCCGAGACCGCTGGAGATCGTCCCGACCTGCTTCGGAGTGCACGTACCCGAGGCGGCGGCCGTGGCCGTGGCGCTCTCCGCGGTGTACGCCGATCCACTGGGTGTCGTCGGCGGCTGAATTCATCCGGCTCGTCGAGTAGGCCGTATCGAGACTTGGAGGGTCGCTCGGTGGTCTGTTTCAGGGTTGTCGAGTAGGCCTGTGAGCGCAGCGAGCATGCCGTGTCGAGACTGCCTGTCTGGAGTTTCGACTCGCTGCGCTCGCTCAACGG
>NZ_BANU01000027.1 GCF_000333035.1 Gordonia sihwensis NBRC 108236 | reverse complement strand
GGCGAGGAGCCACGGGCTGCGGGCCGCTCTGACCCGGTACCACCGGGCGCGGCGGAACCCGGCGCGGCGGTACCGGCGGTGCACCGATCGGGCGGCGCGCGGTCGCCGGGGCGGTGGGAGCGGGTCCCTGTGGCCGTGCAGCGGGCGTCGCACCGCCCGTCGTCGGTGCGATCGGCGTCCGCACCGGACGCGGCTGCGGTGCAGGCGGTGCGGTCTGCGGTCGTGCCGACGGGGCTGCCTGCGGTCGTGGGCGCTGATCCGGGCTCACCTGGCGGACGCCGCCGAGTCCGAGCTTCCACGAGCCGGTGTCGGGGCCGGAGCCGCGGCGGTCGGTGCGCGCGGCGGACGGCGCGACCACCTCGTCGTCGACGAGTTCGTCGAGCGTGCTGTCGGCGGTGGGCTGGGGTCCGCTGTCGGACTCACCCGGCGTCTCGTGCCGCGAGAGCGCGCGGCGGGGCCCCGTCGGCTCGGCCCGTCCGGCCACTGGACGTTCGGCCACTCCGGCCGGTACCCGCATCGCGGTGGTCGGTGCCTCCGCCGCGGCCACGACACCGCCCGAGGTGCCCGCGGGCACCGCGTCGAAGTAGTCGGGGCGCTTCTGGCTCGGGTCGTCCTCGAGGATGGTCTCGCCGAGGCCGATCTTCTGCTGCAGTCGTTGCATCCAGCGCGGCGACCACCAGCAGTCGTCGCCGAGCAACTTCATGATCGACGGCACCAGCAGCATGCGGATCACCGTCGCGTCGAGGATCAGCGCTGCGATCATGCCGTAGGCGATGTACTTCATCATGACGATGTCCGACAGGCCGAACGCGCCGGTGACCACCACCAGGATGGCCGCGGCCGCGGTGATGATGCGGCCGGTGTGCGCGGTGCCCACCCGGATCGCCTCGGTGGTCGACGCGCCCTGCTGCCGGGCCTCGACCATGCGGGAGAGCAGGAAGATCTCGTAGTCGGTCGACAGGCCGTAGATGATCGCGATGATCAGAACCAGCACCGGCGCGAAGAGCGGCCCGGGAGTGAAGTTCGCGATCGACGAGCCGTGACCGTCGATGAAGATCCACGTCAGGATCCCGAGCGTGGAGCCCAGACCCAGCGCGGTCATCAGCGCCGCCTTGATCGGCAGGATGACCGAACCGAACGCCAGGAACATCAGCAGGCCGGTGACCAGGACCAGCAGGATGGCCATCCACGGGAGCAGCTTGATCAGCGCGTCGATGGAGTCCTGGGTCAGGGTCGGGGTGCCGGCGACGTAGACGGTCATGCCCTGGTCGTCGATCTCGCGGAGCTTCTTGATCGCCTCGGGTGCGGTGTTGCGGTCCACCAGACCGGCCGACATCTGCGTCACGCCGAGCCCGGTCTCGTCGTCGCCGTACACGCCTTCGAGGGCTCCGCCGTCGGCCGTGGGCGAGAACTGCTTGGTGAACCCGGGGATCTGGTTGGCCTCGTCGGCGATCCGCTGAATCTTGCCCGCCGCGTCGTCGGTGTTCTGGTCGTAGGTGACGATCAGCTTGAGGTCTTCGGTGCGCTCGGTCGGGAAGTACTTGTCGAAGTCCTCCTGCGCGACGCGGTTCGCGTTGTCGGGCGGGAGATAGGCCTCGGTCATGCCGCCGAATTGGATGTTGCCGAACGGGATGATCAGCGCCAGCAGCAGCAGGACCGTGGGTGCCGCGGTCTTGACCGGGTGCTGCATCACCCATC
The DNA here is from genome assembly GCF_000333035.1 of Gordonia sihwensis NBRC 108236. Taxonomy (GTDB): domain Bacteria; phylum Actinomycetota; class Actinomycetes; order Mycobacteriales; family Mycobacteriaceae; genus Gordonia; species Gordonia sihwensis. The sequence goes on along the minus strand of NZ_BANU01000027.1, from coordinate 87,374 downwards.
CGGACAGGCGGCCCCAGAATCCGGCCTCGATCTCTTCGCGCGTCTTGGTCCGACGCAGGAAGGGCAGGCTCAGCGCGTCGATCCGGCGGCCCAGGATCGCCAGGATCGCCGGGAGGACGGTGATCGACAGGATGGCGGCCAGACCGACCGACGCGATCGCCCCGTACGCCACGGATTTCAGGAAGGCCTGCGGGAACATCAGGAGACAGGCCAGCGCGGCGACGATGATGGTCGCCGAGAACACCACGGTCTGGCCCGCGGTCATCACGGTTCTTCGGACCGCGGCTTTGACCGTGTATCCCTCGGCCAGTTCCTCTCTGAATCTGCTGACGATGAACAGGCCGTAGTCGATCGCGATGCCCAGACCGATCAGCGTGACCACCGACTGGGCGAAGATGTTCAACTCGGTGAGCTGCGCCAGCACCTTCATGATGCCGAGGGAGCCGGCGATCGTCAGACCGCCGATGAAGACCGGCAGCACGGCCGCCACCACGCCGCCGAAGACGAACAGGAGCATGATCGCCACCACCGGTAGCGCGATCACCTCGGCGCGCGAGATGTCGTCTTCCATACCCTTGCTCATCGCGGCCGCGATCGGTTGCAGACCGGCCAGCTGAAACTTGGTTCCCGGTAGGTCGTACCGGTCGGCGAGCCCGTCGAAGAACGGCTCGATGGTCTTGTAGTTGTTCAGGATCGTGGTGTCGTCGTCACCCGCGACGCCGATGGACACGAAACCGTGTTTTCGGTCGGCCGTCCACATCCGGGACTGCTTGATCTCGGCAGCGGTCTGACCGGCGCCCGCGTCGGCCTTCTCGAACGGATCGATGATGCCCGCGTGCCCGTCGCCGGACTCCCGGCTGACGATGTCCGGATGCTCCTTGACCAGGTCGTCGACGATGTTCTCGATCTTGGCGCTGAACGCCGGATCGTCGACCTTGGTCCCCGCAGGCGGCGTGATCAGCAGGATCACGTCGGACTTGTGGTCTCGCCCGAGGGCGGTGTCGGCGATGACGGATCCCTGGGCCGACTCCGAGCCCGGGTCGAACCATCCGCTCTGGGACAGGTACTGCGGCAGGTTGATGCCGTACAGCCCCAGACCGCCCATCAATGCGACGAGGACGGCGATGACGGTATAGCGCATTCGGTAGACGAATGAGCCGATGGATCCGAACACGCCGGTGTCCTTCCTACTTGCGGGTACCGAAAGTGCGATTCTCGCAGCCTAAACTGAGAAAACCTGCGCACGGCTTCAGGTCTCTGAAGACCTGTCTACTTGAGCAACGCCGTGAGGGGACGGAACGGGGTGAGCCAGGCGCCCTCGTCCGGCAGCGAGTCGAGACTGATCCGCGGCAGCGGTTCGCGGAACACGCCGGGGATCTCCTCGAGATCGATGAACTCGATCTCTTCGCAGGTCAACGCCCAGCTCGCATGCTCCCGGAAACCGATGACGGTGACCGGCACACCTTCGGCCGCGATCTCCAGCAGCGGTTCCCGGAAGGCCTGGCCGTCGGCTGAGGCGACGATCACACCGGCGAGGCCGGGTGTATGACGTCGCACCTGGATGTGGTCGAGCATGTCGGCGTCGACGTCGCTGTCCTCGGTCAGCTTCGGCTTGGCGAACACCGCGTAACCGACGTTCCGCAGCGCCTCCACCCACGGGCGCACCACGTCGGCGCTGCCGGGCACGATGTTGGTGAAGACGGTGGCTTCGGGCTCGACCTCGGCGTGCAGACTCGCCGCCAGAGCGGCGTTCCGCTTGAGAATCCAGCGGCCCAGGGCGTCGAACCGCGGCCGGTGCGCGGCGGTCGGGCGGCCGCCGAGGATTCCTCCGAGACCCATGTCCATATTCGGGGCGTCCCACACCAGCAGCAGTCGGCGAGCACTGCTCGCGCCGGAGATCGTCTCCGCGAACTCGGGGCTCATGCGTCGTCCTCCCTGGTCTCCGTGCGCGTGGGTTTGGGATGCGGCTTCACGTAGACGAACTCGTTGACCTCTCGGCCCTCCTCCTGGGCGCGGCCCTCGAACTTGGTGGTCGGGCGGTCGAGCAGAATCGGCGAGTCGAAGGTCAGCGGCACCACATGCGGCCGGTCCGGACGCTGCGTCGCCAGCAGTTCGGCGATCCACAGCGCGTAATCGGCGTGATCGGTCGCGATGTGCAGGACGCCGCCGGGCTTGAGTCGATCGGCGATCAGTTCGATTGTGCCCGACTGCAGGAAACGCCGCTTGTGATGGCGCGACTTGGGCCACGGGTCAGGGAAGAACACGCGGACGCCGGCGAGGGTGTCGGGACCGATGAGCTCGGAGAGGACGACGGTCGCATCGCCGCGGACCATGCGGACGTTGGTCAGTCCGGCTCGGTCGACGAGGCCGACCAACTGCGCGAGCCCGGGCTGATACACCTCCACGGCCACGACGTCGGCGTCCGGCTCGGCCTCGGCCATCGCCGCGGTCGAGATGCCCGTGCCGCTGCCGACCTCGACGATGAGGGGAGCCTGCCGTCCGAACCACTCCGCCGCCTCGAGCGGTGGCTCGTCCGCGCGGTCGGGTCCGGTGCGCAGGTCGCGCCCCAGCCGGGGCCACAGAGTCTCCCAATTGCGCTGCTGTCCGGGGGTCAGAGTCCCGCGCCGGAACCGGAAGCTGGTGACTCTCGGGTAGAGGCGGGAGCGGTCGGTGTCGGGCGCCGATCCATCGGCGGCGTCGGTGTTCACCGTTCCATGGTGTCCTATTTACGGTGCTCGCTCACAACGGACACCCCGATCAGCCGCCTCGGGCCGCCCGATTCCGGCGACCGCCGCACAATGTCGGACCTGCGGGGTAGGTTCAGTGCACGCAGACACCTTGGGGGAGGTGGACGGGGTGGAACTCATTCTCAGCGGCCTCGCATTCGACGGGCCGGATTTCGCACGCACACCATTGGTGGTCGACGTCTCCGGGGCGCCCGGCGCGGGCAGTTCGACGATGGCCGCCGCGCTCGCCGCTCGCTTCGGAGTGGTCGCCAGACCGGTCGGTCAGGACCGGGGAGACGGTCCGGATCACGACCGGCGCCTCGACGACCCCGCGGATCTGCTGATCCGGGTCATCGGCGCACAGGCGCGCGCCTGTGATCGCGCCGCGATCCGGGCAGCGGAGGTGCCGGTGGTCGTCGTCGCCGCGAAGGCCGACACCCGGCCCGACGCCGACCGGCTCGCCGCGAACGCGAGCGAGGATCTCGCCTGTCCGGTGCATCCGGTGTCCGCACTGCCGGCCGCGGCGCGGATCACTTCAGCTGACGTGGACGTCCTGCGGTCGTGGGCGGCCGCCGGGGTCCGCGTTCCCGAGTCCGCGGCGGCGTTCGCCGCAGCCGCGCCCGACCAGGGCTCCGCAGCGCGGCTCCTCGCATTGCTCGGTCGCGCCGGCCTCGTGGAGTCGCTGGCCGCCGTATCGACCGACCCCGACCTGGACGCGCAGGCGCTGGCGGTGCGGCTGCGGCAGGCGAGCGGTCTGGACGCGCTGGTCGCGCCGATCGCCGCCGCATCCGCGGAGATCGCGCGCGGCCGCCGGGTGCGCAGACTCTCGGGACTGCGCCTGCATGCGGCCCGCGGCTTCGACCGCGTCGCGGTCGAACGGCGTCTGGCGGGGGAGCGGGTCCGATGACTCTGCTGATCGCCGGAACCGCCGGAGCCGACCCGGCGGGACTCGCCGCCGCACTGGCGGCCGCCGGGCTGCGGGAGGAGATCCTCGTCGCGGGCAGCCCCGCCGATGCCGCGTCGCAGGCCGCGCGGGCGCGGACGGCCGTGCTGGCGATCGACTCGTCGATGCCGGCGTGCGAAGAAGAAGACCTGCTGCTGGCCGAACTCGCCGCGGCGGGCCTGCCGACGGCACTCGTGGCATGTCGCGTCGACGCCTTCCCGGCATGGCCGAAAGCGCTGGCCGAGACGCGGCGCCGCCTGGATCCGCAGCGCGGACTTCCGGTGTTCGCGACCTCCGCGGCGCTCGCGAGCGCGTCCGGTTCCGCGTCGGGTGTCCCGGAACTGGCACGCTGGTGCCGCGATCGGGCCGACGGTGAAGCCGTTCCCCGGGCTCCCGCGCGGGCCGAGAGCGGACAGGCCGAGAGCGGACAGAGGGCGCAGCCGCCCTCGGAGTCGGTCGCGCTGATCCGTGCCGATCGGCTCGCCGGACTGCGAGCGGGCATCGTCGCCTCCAGGGCGGAGGCGATCGAATCGTTGCGGGCCGCGACGTCCGATGTGCATCGCTGCGTGCCGGACGCCAGCGCCGCTCCCGGTTTCACCGACTGGCTGCCGTCGTTGCTCGACGCGCTCGAACACCGGGTGATGGACCACTTCGCGCAGCGGCTCGATCAGGTACGGGCAGCGGCCGTCGGCGGACTGGCCGGCGGCTCGTCTCCGCCGTCTCCGCCCGAGCCGTTCGGGAACGGCACGCGGGTCGTGCCTCGACCGCAGGGCGGTCGCCGCACCGAGGACGTCATGGTGCTGCTCCTCGGCGCATCGATGGGTTTCGGAATCGGCCGGATGGTGATCGCGCCGACCCTGCAGTGGGCCGGACTGGGCATCGCCGGGACCGTGCTCACCCTCCTGGGCGGCGTCGCGCTCGCCGCATGGGTGGTGTCCGTCCGCCGCGCATCCGCCGATCGCGCGCGGCTGGAACGGTGGGCCGCTGAGGTGATCGCGTCGAGGCGGCTCGGCATGGAACACCGCATCGGCACCAGGGCCGGCGCGGCCGAAGCTCAGTTCACGAGAGAGGTATGGAACCGGACGCGACCCGCTCGCGTCTGATGGAACCGATGGACGAATTGACCGGAGGACTCGCCGGAGACAGTGAGGATGGTCTCATCTCCCCGGAGGGAGGGGTGCACCACCCGTCCGGCTTCGGTGTGATGTCCGACGCTGAGAACTCGCCGGGTGTCGATGTTCACGACCACCTGTGGTGGTACTCGGACGGTGCCCTGTGGGACCTCGGGCCCGCGGAGTTCGATGCGAACGGAGACGGTGTCCGTGACTCGCTGACCTGCGAGGTCGATGGTTCCCCGGCGATCGTCGCCGATACCGACGGGGACGGGCGAGTGGACCGGGTGTCCGTTCTGCGAACAGATTGCCGAGTCGATGCGGGGGCGTTGGGCGAGCATGACGCCGAGTGGAGTCCGACGACGCTGGGCCGACTCGAATAGCCGCTGGTCGCGATGCCCGGGGGTTCGGTCCACGGCGTATGGGGCGTATCCTGGGGCCAGTATGCGTTCGCACAGCCACTGCGCGCAGGCACCCGTGAGTTTTCGATGAGGAGATCCGCATGACCGCTGCGACAATTCCGGGCGTCGAGCCCGGGAGCGCCCCTACCAAGCACGCCGGGCTCATCGCCTGGGTGGCCGAGGTTGCCGAATTGACGCAGCCCGACCGAGTTGTCTGGTCGGATGGCAGCGACGAGGAGTGGGATCGCCTCACTGCGCAACTCGTCGAGTCCGGCACCATCACCAAGCTGAACGACGAGCGCAAGCCCAACTCGTATCTGGCGCTCTCGGACCCCGCGGACGTCGCCCGCGTCGAATCTCGCACCTTCATCTGCAGCAAGACCGAAGAAGCCGCAGGCCCCACCAACAACTGGGTGGAGCCCTCCGAGATGCGTGCGACCATGACGGAGCTGTACCGCGGCTGCATGCGCGGACGCACCATGTACGTCATCCCGTTCTGCATGGGTCCCCTCGGATCGGACGATCCCAAGCTCGGCATCGAGATCACCGACTCCGAGTACGTCGTGCTGTCGATGCGCGTGATGACCCGCGTCGGCCCCAAGGTGCTCGAGGCGCTCGGTGAGGACGGCTTCTTCGTCCAGGGCCTGCACTCGGTGGGCGCCCCGCTGGAGCCGGGACAGACCGACGTGCCGTGGCCCTGCAACACCGAGAAGTACATCGTCCACTTCCCCGAGGACCGGGTGATCTGGTCCTACGGCTCGGGCTACGGCGGCAACGCGCTGCTGGGCAAGAAGTGCTACGCGCTGCGCATCGCCTCGGCGATGGCGCACGACGAGGGCTGGCTGGCCGAGCACATGCTGATCCTGAAGCTGATCAGCCCCGAGGACAAGGTCTACTACGTCGCCGCGGCGTTCCCGTCGGCGTGCGGCAAGACCAACCTCGCGATGATCCACCCCACTCTCGACGGATGGCGTGCGGAGACCGTGGGCGACGACATCGCCTGGATGCGCTTCGGCGAGGACGGCCGGCTGTACGCGGTGAATCCGGAGTTCGGCTTCTTCGGCGTCGCACCGGGCACCAGCTACGACTCGAACCCGACGGCGATGAAGACCGTCGAGGCAGGCAACACGATCTACACCAACGTCGCGCGCACCGACGACGGCGACGTGTGGTGGGAGGGCATCGGCGGCGAGACCCCGGCGCACCTGATCGACTGGAAGGGCAACGACTGGACCCCCGAGTCCGGGACCAACGCCGCCCACCCGAACTCGCGCTACTGCACCCCGATGTCGCAGTGCCCGACGCTGGCTCCCGAGTGGGACGACCCGCAGGGCGTGCCGATCTCGGCGATCCTCTTCGGCGGTCGCCGGAAGACCACCGTGCCGCTGGTCACCCAGGCCCGCGACTGGGAGCACGCGGTCTTCATGGGCGCGACCGTCGGTTCCGAGCAGACCGCCGCGGCCGAGGGCAAGGTGGGCACCGTCCGCCGCGATCCGATGGCGATGCTGCCGTTCCTCGGCTACCACGTCGGTGACTACTTCAAGCACTGGCTGAACATCGGCCGCAAGGAGGGCGCGCAGCTCCCCGCGGTGTTCTACGTCAACTGGTTCCGCCGCGGCGAGGACGGCCGCTTCCTGTGGCCGGGCTTCGGCGAGAACAGCCGCGTCCTGAAGTGGATGGTCGATCGCATCGAGGGCAACGTCGAGGGCGTCGAGACCCCGATCGGCATCGTCGCGGCGCCGGGCGAGCTCGATCTCACCGGACTGGACGTCTCCGAGGCCGATCTCGCCGAGGCACTCGCGGTGAACGCCGACGAATGGCGCGACGAACTGCCGACCATCGAGGAGTGGTTCGAGTTCGTCGAGGACGGCAAGGACAAGCTCCCCGCCGAGCTCGCCGACCAGCTCAAGCACCTGCGCGATCGCCTGGGCTGACGCTCAGAGTCCGCTGACGAGAGGCCCGACCGGTTCGCCCGGTCGGGCCTCTCGTCGCAGCGGTCGGCCCCGGGAAACGCGGCCGGGACCGCCGTTCACTCCGGCGGGACGAACACCCAGGGTGTGCGAACCAGCGTGGACGGGTCGAATCGCTCCGCCAGAACGCTCAACGTGACCGGTTCACCGGCGGCGGCCAGTCCCAGCGACTCCGCCATCATCGACAGCGCCGATGCCGCGTCCACCCCGTGGCCGGCGAGATCGGTCAGGGTGACGGCGCCGTCGCGCTTCGCGAGGCGGGCCCCGGAGCGGTTGAGGACCATCGGCACGTGGGCGTATTCGGGCGGGCGGTGACCGAGCAGAGTCGCGAGGAAGGCCTGCCGGGGTGCGGAGCTGAGCAGATCGTCGCCGCGGACCACCTGGTCGACACCCGTGGCCGCGTCGTCGACCACCACCGCCAGGTTGTACGCCGGGGTTCCGTCGTTCCGGACCAGGACGAAGTCGTCGACGTCGCCGGTGAACTCGCCGTACAGCAGGTCGTGGACGGTGAACGACGAGACCTCGGCGCGCAGGCGGATCGCGGCGGGCCGCTCCGACCGTCGTTGCGCGCGCTGCGCCTCGCTGAGGTCGCGGCACGTTCCGGGGTAAGCGCCCTGCGGCGCGTGCGGTGCGCTCGGCGCTTCGAGGATCTCCCGGCGAGTGCAGTAGCACTCGAACGTGCGTCCGGCGGCCACCAATTCGTCGACCACGGCGCGGTACTCCTCGAGCCGCTGTGACTGGTAGACGACAGGCTCGTCCCAGCTGAGGCCGAGCGCCGCGAGATCCCGCAGCTGCCGGACGTCCGATCCCGGCCGGACGCGGTCGAGGTCTTCCATCCGGATCGCGAAACCGCGGCCCGTGGCATGGGCGAACAACCATGCCAGGACCGCGGTGCGCAGGTTTCCGATGTGCAGATCGCCCGACGGCGACGGTGCGAAGCGGCCCGCGGGGCTCGGCGGCAGCATGTCTACACGGTAGTGTCGACCGCCGCCGTCGTCTCCGCCCGGTACCCCGGCCTCGTGCTCTCCGGCCGGACCAGGAAGAGCGCCGCGACCACACCGACTATCAGGATCGATGCGGGCAGCAGCATCGACTGCGCCATGGCGGTGGAGAACGGCGCCACCAGGAAGTCCGGCAGTTGCCCGACGCCCACCGAGCCGGTGTCGCCCGCGCCGGGCACGTTGGCCTCCAGCCGGGACTGCATGCCGGCGGCGATGGCGGCCGACCCGATCACCGACCCGATCTGTCGGGTGGTGTTGTAGATGCCGGCTCCGGCGCCGGCCTGCCGCGGCGGGAGATTGCGGGTGGCGGTGGTCGCCAGCGGTCCCCACATGCCGGCGTTGGCGATGCCCATCAGCGCGGCGGGCAGCAGGAACATCGGAATGGCGGTGTCCGCGTTCATCATCGACGCATACCAGAACAGCGAGACGCTGTAGAGGCCGAGGCCGGGTACCAGCAGGAATCGGGGATCGGTCCGGTCGAGGAGCTTGCCGGCGAGCGGGGCGAGCACCCCGGCGAGGACGGCCATCGGAATCAGCAGCAGCGCCGACTTCGTGGGGCTCAGTCCGCGTGCCACCTGGACGTAGAACATCATCGGGAGCGTCATACTCGTGACCGCGAAGCCGACGACGGCGATGCCGAGGTTGGAGATGGAGAAGTTCCGGTCGCGGAACAGTGCCAGCGGAACCAGCGGTTCGCTCGCGGTGCGGGATTGCTGCCAGAGGAACAGCGCCATGATCGCCACACCGCCGATCACCATCGTCCACACCCAGGCGGCCCAGTCGTACTTCTCGCCCTCCTGGAGACCGAAGACGATGAGGAAGAGGCCGATCGTGCTGATCGTCACGCCGACGACGTCGAACCGGTGCTGGTGGGTCTCGAGTCGGGGAACCAAGCGCCACGCCGCGGCGAAGCCGATGACGCCCACCGGGACGTTGATGATGAAGATCCACTCCCAACCGGCGTGATCGACCAGCAGACCGCCGGCCAGCGGGCCGACGAGCATCGCCACACCCGCCACCGAACCCCACAGACCCATCGCCGCGCCGCGCTGATGCGCCGGGAACGTCCTGGTGATCACGGCCATGGTCTGCGGGGTGATCATCGCGGCGCCGAGACCCTGGACGGCGCGGAACGCGACGAGCATGGCCAGGGAGTTCGACAGACCGCAGCCCAGTGACGACAGGGTGAAGACGGTGATGCCGATGAGGTAGAGATTGCGGGGACCGAAGCGGTCGCCCATCCGCCCGGTGATCAGCAGCGGCACGGCGTAGGCGAGCAGGTAGGCGCTGGTGACCCAGACGACGTTGTCGAGATTGTCGGTGTCGGGGTCGAGCGCCTCTTTGATGGCCGGATTCGCGACCGACACGATGGTCGTGTCGACGAGGACCATGAAGAAGCCGATCACCAGTGCCCACAGTGCGGGCCACGGGCTCCGCTGCGAGTCGGCGGTGCCGGACGAGACTGTCATTTCGAGTCCTTCGAGTCGGTGCGGAGCACGGGTGTCGGTGATGTCGCGGAGTCGACGCCCCACGCGTAGTCGGGATCGGCGAGGCGTTGGAGCAGGCGGTCGGTCCAGCGGAGATCGGTCTCGATCAGATCGGCCTGACGATCCACTTCGATGAGGAACTGCGGTTGCACACCGCGGCCGGTGGCATCGCTCAGGCCTCGGCGGTGGACCTCGAGATCGGCGGCGAGCCCCTCGCGCCGCAGCGTCAGGAGAGCGATCACCTCGTCGCGGTCGAGGTTGTGGGCCTCGGCGAGGGCGACCCGGAATTGCGCCGTGCGGTCGTTCCGGGGCAGCTCTCGGCGAACCCACTCGGTGACGGCGTCGCGCCCGGCGTCGGTGAGTCGGTACGTGGTCCGCTCGGGGCGGTTGCCCTCGCGGTCCACTCCGACTTCGACCAGGAGTTCTTGCTGATTCAGCCGGTCCACGGTGTGGTACAGCGTGCCGTTCGTGATCGACACCATGCGGTCGTCGCGCCGTTGCCTGAGCAGGCGGACCATCTCGTACGGGTGCATGGCGCCCTCGCGCAGCAGCGCGAGGACCATCACACCGAGCGGCGTGAGCCGCGGTTGTTCAGCCGACATCGAATGCTCCAGATCAATTAGTCCATGTGGACTATATGACGCTGGGTGGTCTCGGTCAATCGGATGGTGTGGGCGGTGGAGGCTGTCTCGACGGTTCGACTAGCCGGGTGGGCGGCGCAGGGGACTCGTACGGGTGACGGCTCTGCTCTCGAGGCGGCCGGTGAAGTACTGCCTCCCCTCGGGGCCGACCACGGTCACCTCGTACCAGCTGCCGTGCACGCGCGTTGCGGTGACGTCACGCCCGTCGACCGACAGGCGCCCGCGGTCGTGGTCGGGCATCACCTGCGCCGACGATCCTCCCGGGCGGAGGGACAGATCGCGCAGGAAGCGGTCGGGACCGGTGACGACGACCCGTCGCGCGCGCTGAGGAAGAGGGACCCGGCGGCGTCCGAGCACCGTGTGATGAGCGGCGTCGCCGTCTGCGAAGACGCCGAAGACGGCGGCGCGACGGCCCGTGTTCACCAGTTCCAGGACACCGTCGACCACGTTCGCAGACAGCCGGTACGGCGTGGGCAGCGCCGTGGCGGTTCCGGTCTCCTGCGTCGGAGCGGCGCCGCCCGGCCGAGCCGTCCAGCGGCGACGGAAAGGTGGCGGCGGTGCGGGCTGTGCCGGAACCCGCAGTCCGTCGGTGCGGCCGAAATCGAAGGTCGACACCAGATCTCCGCACACCGCGCGGCGCCAGGCGGAGATGTTGGGGCAGCGCACGCCGGTGACCGCCTCCATCAGCCGGATCACCGACGTGTGGTCGAAGACCTCGGAGCAGACCCGGCCGCCCACGGTCCACGGGGACACGATGGTCATCGGCACCCGGAATCCGAGCCCCATCGGCTTTCCCTCCCACCACTCGTCGGCCTCCCCGACCGGCGGCAGCGGCGGAACCACGTGATCGAAGTAGCCGTCGAACTCGTCGTAGTTGAGCAGCACCACCGTCTTGCGCCACACCTCCGGGTTCGACGCCAGCGCGTCGAGCAGTCGGTAGGTGATGCCCGCCGACTGGACCGGCGATGAACTGCGGGGGTGTTCGGAGTCGGCCTCGGAGGTGACGATCCACGACACCGCCGGGAGTCGCCCGCTCTCGACGTCCCGGCGGAAGCGCGGGACCAGAGTGCCCGGTTCGCTGCGATACAGCGCGCGATCGTAGAGCTCTGCGGCCTGTTCGCCGAGGCCGCGGGCGGCCCGATGCACCGCCCGCGCCCGGGAGCGTTGATCCGCCGACGGGACCACGTTGCCGTGCGCGCCCTTGGTCCCGGTCTCGATCAGCAGAGTGTAGAAGCCGGTGAGATCCACTCCGGGTTGTCCGGCGCGCGCCACGGCGTCGCGTCCTATGCCTCGGAAGTGCGCGAAGAAGTCGAGGTTGTTGTCGGTGAAGTTGTCCCATTCCTGGTACACGCGCCAGTCGACGCCCTCGCGGTGCAGCGACTCGGCGTACGTCTCCCAGGTGAGACCGGGATGGACGGGTGCGTACATCTCGTTGCCCACCGACCTCGCGCCCCACGGTTCGAATCCGCTGGTGCCGGAGAACAGGTAGTTGCGGTTGGTGCCGGTCCCGGTCGGCGACGATGCGAAGTAGCCGTCGCACACGGTGAACGTCTCGGCCAGCGCGTGGTGGAACGGGATGTCGCGGCGGTCGTAGCAGGCCATCGTGGCCTTGCCCTTCGCCGCGACCCAGCCGTCGCACCGCCCGCCGGCCAGGGCCTGCTGTCCGTCGGCCCACTCGTGAGGCAGAGATGCGAGGTACTCCACCGACAGGGAGCCGCGATTGGCGGCCTCGCGGGCGAGGAACGGGTGGACGCCGCTCTGCAGGAAGACCCCCGGCTTCGCCGAATTGTCGGCGAAGCCGCGGACCCCGCGCATCGTCCCGAAATAGTGGTCGAAGGAACGGTTCTCCTGCATCAGGACGACGATGTGCTCGACATCCTCGAGCGATCCCGCAGGCCGGTCCTGTGCCGCTGCCGACACCAACGAAGGAGGAAGAAGCGTTGCGGCGCTTGCGATTCCGGCCGCGCTCGCGGTCAGGCCCAGGAAGTGCCTGCGGGAGTACTCGGAGATCCGTTCGGGAGGAGTCGCCATGAGTGCGCAAGTGTATCGCCCGGCGTCTCCTCCCGGCTCCCGTTACGGGAGCACGGCACTACCGTGCCTGCGACAGCCGTTCGGCGACGATCAGCCGGGCGGCGTCGCCGCAGGTGATCTTCTTCGACGCCGCGGTGTCCAGGACGTGGCCCGCACGGTCGCGCAGCGCCTCCACCTTCTCCTGGGCGCGGTCGCGGGTCCAGTTCTGCTGCTCGCCGAAGGCCTGGATCACGCCGCCCGCGTTGGCGATGTAGTCGGGAACCCAGGTGACGCCGCGTGCGCCGAGAACCTGCTCAACCGACGGGCTGGTCAGCTGGTTGTTCGCCGCGCCGCAGATGATCGCCGCGGCGGTCTCGCCTGCGAGCGTCTCGGTGACGGTGCCGCCCATCGCGCACGGCGCGTACACGTCGAGCTGCGCCGAACGGACGTCGTCGACGATGCGCGCCTGCGGGAAGCGGGCGGCGAAGGCCTCGCGGGCGGGAGCGTACGGATCGGCCGCCAACACGGTCGCTCCGGCACCTGTCAGCAGGTCGGCCAGCTGGACGCCGACCTTGCCGACGCCCTCCACGCCGACCGTTCGGCCGGTGAGATCAGCCGAACCCCACACGCGTTCGGCGGCCGCCAGCAGTGAGTAGAAGACTCCGAGAGCCGTCATCGGCGCGGTGTCGCCCCAACCGCCGCCCGCGACGGTCTTCGACGCCACATACGAGGTGCCCTCGCCGATCAGGTCCATGTCGTCGGAGGTGGTGCCGACATCCCCGGCGGTGATGTAGCGCCCGCCGAGGGTGTCGACGAACCGGCCGTAGGCGCGGAGCAGATCCGGCGACTTGTGCACCGCGGGGTCGCCGATGATGACCGCCTTCCCGCCACCCAGGTCGAGTCCGGCCGCGGCCGATTTGAAGGTCATTCCGCGCGAGAGCCGCAACACGTCGCCGACCGCATCGGCTTCCGCGGCGTAGGGATACATGCGCGTTCCGCCGAGCGCCGGCCCGAGGGCGGTGTTGTGCACCGCGATGATCGCGCGCAGTCCGGTCTCGGCGTCGCGGCAGAACACCACTTGCTCGTGCGGGGGATCGATCGACATGTCCGGGTGCGAGAAGACGCTGGTCTGGGCGAGGACGCGAGTGGCTTCCGACGATGAGTGCGCAGTGGTCATGGTGGTTCCTCCGGGGCGGTTGAGACGGTCGGTTTCAGCGGATGGGGGTGGTGTCGACGCCGAGCTCGGCGAGACGGGCGCGATAGCGGTCGATGTTGCGGAGCTTGACGTCCTCGTAGCCGACCACCAGTTCGGGGGCGCGGGCCACGTCGACGGCGGCCGCGTACCGCTGCTCGTCGAACTGAGCGGCGGTGAGGCCGGCGACCAGGTCGGTCACCAGATCGCGGTAGTGCGCGAGCAGGCGGCGCTCGATCTTGCGCACCTCGGCGTAGCCGAACGGGTCGAGCTTGGTGCCGCGCAGGAACTTGCCCTTGGCGAGCACGCGGAGCGCGACGTGCGAGCGCGGACCGAGACCGATCTTCTTCTCGCGGCCCATGGCGCGCAGCACCGGCGGATGCAGCTTGTAGGTGAGGCCGGTGGCACCGGGGATCTCGGCGGCGACCGAGTCGATGAACGCCTGGTCGGTGAGCATGCGCGCCACCTCGTACTCGTCCTTGTAGGCGGTCAGGCGATGCAGGTTCTCGGCGACGGCGGCCGACAGCTCGGTGCTGTCGGTGACCGCCCGCTCACGCTGCCACACCAGCTCCACATCCCGGACGTACCGAGCGGCGGCCCGCTCTCCGGAGTGCGCCATCAGCTGCGCCGCGCGCCGCTGAACCAGTTCGAGGACGGTCCCGGTGAGCGTGGTGCGGGTGAACAGATGCGTGGGCACCACGGTGTCGCTGCGCGAGACCACCTCGGCGGCCGCGGTGGCCGCGGCGAACGCCTCCGGATCGGCGACGGCCACCCGGCCCCAGCGGAAGGCCGTCTGATTGGCCTTCACCGCGACGCCGTTGACCGCGATCGCCTCTTCGATCGAGGCGGCCGGGATCGGCAGGGCACCCGCCTGGTAGGCGGCGCCCACCAGCAGGAAGTTCGCCGCCGCGGTGTGGCCGAAGATCGCCTCGGCCGCGCTCAGCGCGTCGAACGAGACCACTCGTCGCGCGTGGTCGGAGACGCGGCGCAGCAGCGTGTCGTCCTCGGGGTAGGCGACGTTGCGGTCGTAGACCATCTCACCGGTCGCGACCGCGCTGGTGGAGGCCACCGTCAGGGTGCGCTCGGCGTCGCCGACGCCCACGTGCTTCGCGTCGGCGGCGGTGAGCAGATCGAACGCCAGGACGCAGTCGGCCGAGGCCGGGCTGATCCGGTTCGATCCCGCGCCGGCAGTCGTCCGGGCCGTTCCGTTGGACGCGGTGTCGTCACTGAGCCGCAGGTGCGAGGTGACCGGACCGGCCTTCTGACTCAGGCCGGTCTGGTCCAGGCCCTCCACGTGGAGCCCGGCGCGCAGGGCGGCGGTGCCGAGCACCTGGTTGACGGTCACGATGCCGGTGCCGCCGATACCCGCGAGGAAGATGTTGTGCGTGCCGCGCAGGGTGTCGACCTCGGGGTCGGCGACCGCCGGCGGCACCGGCGCCGGCTTGCTCGGCGCCTTCGCCCCCGCGCCGTCCTCGGGCAGTTCGACGGTGACGAACGACGGGCAGTCGCCGTCGAGGCAGCTGTAGTCGGTGTTGCAGCTGGTCTGGTCGATCCGGGTCTTGCGGCCGAACTCGGTGTCCACCGGCTGCACCGACAGGCAGTTCGACTTCACGCCGCAGTCGCCGCAGCCCTCGCAGACCGCCTCGTTGATGATGACGCGGGTGCGACGCGTCGGCAGGGTCCCGCGCTTGCGCTTGCGGCGCGCCTCGGCCGCGCACTGCTGGTCGTAGATCAGGACGGTGACGCCCTTGACCTCGCGCAGCAGTCGCTGGGCCTCGTCGAGCCGGTCGCGGTCCCACAGGAGCGTGCCCGCGGCGAGCGAGCCCTTCGGGTGGCGAGACGGATCCTCCGCGCACACGATGATCTTGGCGACGCCCTCGGCACGCAGCTTGTGCGTCAGCTGTCCGACGGTGAGACCGCCCTCGGCGTCCTGCGCGCCGGTCATCGCGACGGCCGCGTTGAACAGGATCTTGTACGTGATGTTGACCCCGGCGGCCACACACGCCTGGACCGCGAGCTGGCCGGAGTGGAAGTACGTGCCGTCGCCGACGTTCTGGAAGATGTGCTCGACGTCGGTGTACGGCGCTTGGCCGATCCACTGTGCGCCTTCGCCGCCCATCTGCGTGAGGCCGGTGACCTGGGAGTCGGTACGCGAACTCATGGTGACGAGGGTGTGGCAGCCGATGCCGCCACCCGCGAGGGAGCCGTCGGGCACCGCGGTGGAGCGGTTGTGCGGGCAGCCCGAGCAGAAGTAGGCCGTGCGCTTGGTGTCGAGGAGAGTCAGCTTCGGCGGTGCCGGCTTCGGCACGGTGATCGTGACGCGCCCGTCGAGCACCCGGCGCAGCGGCGCGAGCAGACGGGCGGCGGTGAGCTCGCCGTCGGCGGGCACCAGCGGCCGGCGGTCGGCGTCGCGCTTGCCGAGGATCCGGGGCGCGTCGGCTCGGCCGTAGAGGATGTCGATCACCTGGGACTCGACGAACGAGGTCTTGTCCTCGATCACGAGAACGCTCTCGACGCCGTCGGCCAGACGACGCACCTTCTCCGAGCCGAGCGGGTAGGGCATGCCCACGCGCAGGATGCGGATGCCGGCGTGGAGGAGGTCGTCCTCGGTGAGTCCGAGTTCGCCGAGTGCCTCGCGGACGGAGTCGTACGCGGTGCCGACGGCGACGATGCCGAGCCAGGCGTGCGCCGGATCGACCTCGATGCGGTCGATGTCGTTCGCGGTGGTCATCTTCTCGACCATCGCCCAGCGCGGGCCGTACAGGTCGGCCTCGGCCAGGACGCTGTCGGGCGGCGCCGCCATGACGCGCTGGCGGTACGTCCAGGGGCGGCCCTCCCACTCCAGGTCGGGAACCTCGATGTGCAGGTCCGCGAAGTCGCGGTTCAGGGTCCACAGGCCGTCGCACACATCGGCGACGAGCTTCATCGCAGGCCAGCAGCCGGAGGCGCGCGAGAGTTCGATGCCGAACATGCCGAACGAGATGATCTCCTCGGCGTTGCGCGGGAACAGGACCGGCATCGAGAGCGCGGCCAGGGAACGTTCACTGGCGGCCGGCACGGTGGACGATTTGGCGGCCGGGTCGTCGCCGACCATCGCCAGGGCGCCGCCCTTCGGGTGCGCGCCGTACATCGCGGCGTGGCGGAAGGCGTCACTCGCGCGGTCGAGACCGGGGCCCTTGCCGAACCACACGCCGACCACGCCGTCGTGGGTCCGCTTGCCCTTCGGCAGCTCCTGCTGGCTGCCCCAGACGGCGGTCGCGCCGAGTTCTTCGTTCAGGCCGGGGACGAACCGGATTCCGTGCCCGGCGAGATCGGGTACCTCGCCGAAGACCTTGTCGACCGCGGCCAGCGGGCTGCCCTGATAGCCGGAGACGAAGGCGGCGACGTCGCGGCCGGCGCGGCGCTCGCGTTCGTGGTTCTCGATCAGCATGCGTGCCACGGCCTGGACGCCCGTCAGCAGGACCGGTCCCGAATTGGGGCGGTACTTGTCTGCCAGATCGAACGTCGGTGCCTGCGGTTCGGCGACGGAGGTCATATGGGCCACCAATCTGTCGGTCCGCATCTGTGAGGCGGATCACCGGATGATGCTTAAATGGTGGCCATCGGGTGGCAAGGTGGTCAACTGATCGATCTGCAACTGGTAGATTTGTTCAGTTGGTGACGTGGATCTCAGTGAGAGGTGACGAATATGCTCAGCATCGACGAGCTCGACGTGGAGTTGTTGAAACTGCTCGAGCGGGATGCCCGCCAGGGCGTGGCGAGTCTGTCGACGACTCTCGGGATCTCGAGGAACACGGTGCAGTCGAGGATCCGGCGGCTCGAAGAAGGCGGCTTGATCGCCGGCTACCGTCCACAGATCGACCTGGCGCAGGCGGGTCTGGTGGTGCAGGCCTTCCTCGCGCTGGAGACCGAGCAGGGCAGCCTCACCAGAATCGCGCGCGAGGTCACCGAGATACCGCAGGTGATCGAGGTGCACACGGTGACCGGGCGGGAGGATCTGCTCGTGCGAGTCGCGACAGCCACTCAGCCCGAGCTGCTGGAGCTGATCGAGACCATCGTGGGGTACCCCGGCGTGATCCACTCCACCACCTGGCTCACCTTGACCGAGCCGCTGCCGCGCCGTGCGGTGCCGGCGCTGGCGGAGTTGGCGAAGGGGACGGGTTGGGGTCGATCGACTCCGCCGCGCGCAGGTGGGGGAGGATGAGACGATGCCGTTGGTTGAACACGATGAGCGAGACGCCCGTTCCTTCCTGGTGTTCTGGCTCTGTCGATTGATCGTCAAAACGCTCATGCGCATCATTCCGGCGACGCCCTCCACCCTCCGCCGGCTGGCGGTCCTCGATCAGTGGGCGGCGCGGAACGCCCGCCCGATCCGGGGCGTCGTCGTGACGCCGGAGACGATCGCCGAGGTTCGCGTCGAGCGCATCACGCCGGACGGGATCGAGGATTCGCGGATCGCCGTGCTGTACACGCACGGCGGCGCGTTCCTCGCGGGCGGCCTCGACACCCACCGGCCGATCGCCGCCGCGATCGCGCGGGCGGTCGGAGCGCCGGTGGTCAACGTCGCCTACCGGCAGTGCGCCGAAGTCGGCGTGGGCACGTCGGTGCGCGACGGCTATGCGGTGTACCGCGAACTGCGGCGGTCGGGCGAGTTCGATGCCGTGGTGGTCGCGGGCGACTCGGCGGGCGGCTACATCGCGGCCAAGATCGTCGAGTACGCCGCGCGGGACGGCCTCGCCTGCCCCGACGCGTACGTCGGGCTGTCGCCGCTGCTCAACCTCTCGCCGGGCGCCGATCGGACGAGCCGTCACGACGCGATGCTGCCGATCAAGAAGATCGAGAAGCTGCGACAGTTCTACGACCAGGGCCCGGAGGTGCTGGACGGCGAGCTGAACGTGACGCTCGACGCGGTGGCGCGGCTGTTCCCGCCCGCGATCGTCGTCTGCGGTCGCGGCGAGGCGCTGCAGAAGGACGCGATGGACCTGTGCGCCGCCCTCGACCGCGCCGGGGTGACCAACGAACTCCACCTGTACGCCGGTCAGATCCACGCCTTCCCCGCCGCGGTCCCCGGTTCGGCGCAGACCAGGGACGCTGTGGCCAGGGTGGCGGAGTTCGTCCGGCGAGCAGTGGGCGCCGGGCGGGAACGCGCCGACATCGCCTGAGCCGTGCCGCCGACGGCCGGGGTGATTGCCAACCACCGGTTGCTCGGCGACGATGAACGGGTGGACCTCCCGGTGAACCCGCCCGTGCAACCGATGCTGGCCAAGGCGGTCACCGCCGTGCCCGACCAACCCGGCGGCGAGCCGGTGTGGTCGTACGAACCCAAGTGGGACGGCTTCCGGGCCTTGATCTTCCGGGACGGAGACGAGGTCGTGATGTCCTCGCGGGGCGGCAAGGATCTGGCCCGCTATTTTCCGGAGCTGGTCGACGCGGCGCATGCGGTGCTTCCCGAGCGGGTGGTCCTCGACGGCGAGGTCGCCGTCGCCCGGCCCATCGGCGGGGTGAACCGGCTCGACTGGGATTCGCTCTCGCAACGCATCCACCCCGCGGCGTCGCGCGTGGCGAGACTGGCGGAGGAGACACCGGCCGTGTTCATCGGCTTCGACGCCCTGGCCACCGACTCGATGGACCTGACGGCGGAGCGATTCGAGGTCCGGCGCAGCGCGCTGCTGGACGCCGCTGCCGAATCCGGAGACGACCGCATCCAGGTCAGCCGCGTCACCCGGGACTCGGCGGTCGCGACCGACTGGTTCACCGCGTTCGAGGGCGCCGGGCTCGACGGCGTCGTGGGCAAGCGGCTCGACGGCGTCTACGTCCCGGGGAAACGGGAGATGGTCAAGGTCAAGCACAAGCGCACCGCCGACTGCGTGGTGATCGGGTATCGCATTCACAAGTCGGGCACCGGACTCGGGTCGATGCTGCTCGGGCTGTACGCCGAGGGGGAACTGCGGATGGTCGGCGGTTCCAGTGCGTTCTCCGACAAGAAGCGGATCGAACTGCAGGAGATGCTCGAGCCGATGCGGCTCGATCCGGATCGCGTCGCACAAGGCGAGGTGAGCCGCTGGCGCGCGGCCGGCAGCGGCGAGTGGATTCCGATCCGGCCGGAGCTGGTGGCCGAGTTCGCCTACGACCAGATGGAGAATCAGCGATTCCGGCACACGGTGAAGTTCCTCCGGTGGCGCCCCGACCGGGAACCGGAGAGCTGTGGCTACGACCAGCTCGACGTGCCCCTGACCTACGACGTCTTCGACGTTCTCGTGACCGGAGGACAGTGACATGCCGAAACCGAAGCCGGTCCTGCTCGACGTCGACGGGGTCGAGGTGAAGCTGAGCAACCCCGACAAGATCTACTTCCCCGAACTGGGCGAGCACGGCGGTCGCAAGGCCGATCTCGTCGACTATTACCGGAGCGTGGCGCTCGCCGGACCGCTGTTGGGCGCGATCGGCGGGCGCCCGACCTTCCTGCAGCGCTTCCCGGACGGCGTGGACGGTGAGCAGATCTATCAGAAGCACCTGCCGAAGCATCACCCCGATCATGTGCAGTCCACGCGAATCGTGTTCCCGTCCAAGCGGACCGGCGATGCCTTCTGCCCCCGGATCCCGGCCGACGTCGTATGGGCCGCCAACCTCGGGACTGTCACATTCCACACCTGGCCGACGATGGCGCCCGACAACGACCATCCCGATCAGCTTCGGATCGACCTCGATCCGCCGGACGGCAAGGGTTTCGACGACGTCCGCCGGGTGGCGCTCGATCTGGTCAGACCGTTGCTCGACGATCTCGGGATGACCGGGTACGTGAAGACCTCGGGCAGTCGCGGGGTGCACGTCTTCGTACCGATCCGCCCGGAGTGGGATTTCATCGCCACGCGGCGCGCGGTGATCGCGTTCGGTCGCGAACTGGAACGGCGCGACCCCGCCGCCGTGACCCTGTCGTGGTGGAAGGAGGAGCGCGGCGACCGCATCTTCATCGACTACAACCAGAACGCGCGCGACCGGTCGATGGCCTCGCCCTACTCGGTGCGCAAGTCCGCGCGCGCCCGCGTCTCCGCACCGGTGACGTGGGAGGAGTTGGTCGACGTCGATCCCGATGATCTCACCGTCGCCACCGTCCCGGCTCTGGTGGAGCGGCGCGGCGATCCGTGGTCGGGCATCGACGAGCACCACTCGGGGCTCGAGCGCCTGCTCGAGATGGTCGAGCGCGACGAGGCGAACGGTCTCGGCGACATGGTCTACCCGCCGAACTACCCGAAGATGCCGGGCGAACCGCCGCGCGTCCAGCCGAGCAAGAAGGTGGCCGAGCATTGGGATGAGGCGGGGAACCGGGTGGAGTGACCGGCAGTCGGAGCAGCGCTCACGCGAACTCCTCGGCCCTGCGCTTCAGCAGGGCGCGCGGCGAGTATCCGGTCAGTTCGGTGAACTCCCGTGACATGTGGGCCTGGTCGGCGTAACCGCACGATGCGGCCACGTCCACGGCCCGGTGCCCGGACTCCAGCCGTGCGCGGGCGGTCTCGAATCGGGTGAGGCGGGCCGCCTGTTTGGGGCCGATGCCGAACTCTGCGTTGAACATCGCGGTGAGGTGTCGCGCCGACCAGCCCGACGATTCGACCAGTTCGGAAACGGTGACATCACCGCGGCGGCGAGCGATCACCTCCCAGACCGACAACGCGTCCGACCGCGGTGTGTCCTCGGAGACCGTCTCGGCGAGCATCGCGGCGCACACCGCGCCCCGCTCGCCTGCCGGAGTCTGCGCGAGTCGTTCGTGCAGTAGGCGGGCGAACGCGGTGTCGATTTGTGACAGTTCCACCATCTGCCCGGCCAGCTCGCCGGCGGGCATCCCGAGCAGTGCGCGTACCGCCGCCGGCGAGAGGTCGAGCTGCACGCCGCGTTGGACGCCGTTGTGGTGGATCGTGACCGGTCGCAGGTGGATCCCGGCGATACAGCACCGGAAGGTGGTGGTGACCGGGCTGTCGCCGGAACTGAGGACGAGGCCGTCGGCGAGGTCGACGACCAGGGTGGCGCTGGTGCCGGGCAGCCCCAGGTGCTCGCCTGGAGCGCTGCCCGTCACGTCGTAGGGGACGATCCCGACGCCGGTCAGCCCGCGTAGGTTCCGAAGCTCCATGTGTTCCCCTCCGGGTCGGCGACGGAGAACCCTCGTGATCCATAGTCCTCCTCCGCCATGTCGCGGACCAGTCGCGCACCGATCGCCGTCGCCTTCGCGTACACGGCGTCGGGGTCGGTGACGACCACGTAGAGGGAGGCCGATCCGACCGGAGTGGAGAACGTCGTGTCCTTCTTGCACGCGGAGTGGACCATGACCCGTCCTCCGTCGGGCCAGAGCATCTCCGAATGCAGGACCTCGCCGTCGCCGTCGCCCTCCACGAGGATTCCGGGTTCGAAGCCGATGGATTCGAGCCATTCGCGCAGTGCGACGGGGTCGTCGGAGGTGATGCCTGCCCAGATGTTGGTGTCTTTTCTCTCGTTCATGTCTCCAGTGTCGGCCCGTGCGTCGCCGCGTTCTTGAAGAAATCGGCACGCGGTGCAGTCTCGGTCGCGGGACTTAAGCCCCATTCGACCGGAAGTGGACATAGGTTAGGCTCGGCTCATGAACAAGCTCCTTCGGGTGGCCGTGCTGTTCGCCGCCGGCCTGACGGCACTGTCGCTGACCGCATTCTGCGTAGGGACTGCCGACGCCAAGACGTGGAAGCCCGCCATCGAGGTGTTCCTCGCCGACGGGGTCACCCCGGCCGGCGCGACGCGACTGCACCCCGGCGATCAGGTGGTCGTCAAGGGCACCGGCTTCGATCCGCGCGCCAACACCTCCGGTCTTCCGGTTCCGGTCCCGCCGGGCGTGCCGCACGGGACGTTCGTGACCTTCGGTGCGTTCGCGCCGGATTGGCGGCCGTCGCAGGGAGCTCCCGAATCGTCGCGGACCACCGTCCGAGCCCAGACCAAGTGGGTGCTCTCGCGCGACGCGCTCGACCGGGTGCCCGACGTTCCGTTCGACATGCGCCGCACCGTCCGGCAGCAGTGGGTGCCGCTGAGCCGCAGCGGCGAGTTCACCGCCCGCATCACGCTGGCCACGCCGAAGACCTCGCCGGCCGGCGGCCGCTGGGGCATCTACACCTTCGGCGCTGCGGACGCGGTGAACGCGGCCCAGGAGCTGTCGGTGCCGCTCGACTATTCGACGCAGCCGGGCCCGAACACGCCTCAGCCCGCACCGAAGAACCTGGTGTGGGCGTATTCGCCGAGCTTCGCGCAGACCGTCCGCGGCACCACCTCGGGTGCGCTGTCGGGGAGCGGCGGCGCGGGGGTGGACGACGCGGGAGCGATGTTGTTCGCGCTCGCCGAGAACACGGTCCGCAACGGGCGGGGAGAACTGCGGTACCGCGGAACCGTCGTCGCGTCCACGAAGTTCCACCTGCTCGAGATCGCGCTCGCCGATCCGATCATCCGTGTCGACGGCACCCGCGCGGTGCTGAGCATGCGCACGTCCACCACCGACATGAACGGTGACGACGTTCTGCGGCGTGTCGATGTCGCCGATCTGACGCTCACGCGGTCGCAGGTGGAGCGGCTCTCGCGCGGTGAGGACGTCACGGCGATCGCCGCCGCCTTCCGCTCGGGGATCACTCCCGTCTCCCTCGCCGCGCTGTCGCTGGGGCAGGCGTCGCCGGTGACCGTGCGGTTCTGACGGCGGATCGGCGGCCTCGACACCGCTCGCGGATCGCCGAGCCCAAGTAAGCTCGCCGTGTGAGCGCCGAACCGGGCGACCGCCCGTCCCCGAACGACCCGTCGTGGGCCGCAGCACAGGTCCATCCGGGCGTTCGCGCGGCCGCCGCGTGGACCTGGCGTCTGTTGATCCTCGCCGCGGGGCTGTACGCGCTCGGCAAGCTCTTCCTCTTCGCACAGGAGGTCTTCGTCCCGGTCGCCGTCGCGATCCTGCTCTCGGCGCTCCTCGTGCCGTTGGTGGGATGGCTTGAGCGGCACCGGATCCCGCGATCAGTGGGGGTTCTCACCGCGGTGGTCGCGACCTTCGCGATCATCGCCGCCGGACTCACCTTCGTCGTTCAGCAGCTGATCGTGGGCATCCCTCGGATGTCGGGCGACATCGCCGATTCCATCTCCAAGACCCGCAACTGGCTCGAGACCGGGCCGCTGCACATGGACTCGGAGAACCTGCGCAACGTCAGCAACGACATGATCGACTGGCTCAAGGCTCACGAGGCCAGCATCGCGACCGGAGCCCTCGACACCGCAACCGTCGCCACCAAACTGGTGACGGCCGCACTGCTGACGGTCTTCCTGCTGATCTTCTTCCTGTACGACGGCCACCGCATCTGGGAGTTCGTGACGAGGATCGTGCCGTCGGCGCACCGGGAGCACGTGCGCGGGGCGGGCGACGCCGGCTACCGGACGCTGCAGTCGTACGTCCGCGCGACGGTGCTGGTGGCGTTCATCGACGCCGTATTCATCGGCATCGGCCTGGCGATCCTGCGGGTGCCGATGGTGATGCCGTTGATGGCGCTGATCTTCCTCGGCGCGTTCATCCCGATCGTCGGATCGGTCGCCGCGGGATCGCTCGCGGTCCTCGTCGCGCTGGCCACGCACGGCTGGTTCACCGCGGTGCTGGTGGTGGTCGTGCTGATCGTCGTGATGCAGGTGGAAGGGCATGTGCTGCAGCCCTTCCTGCTCGGGCGTTCGGTGAAGCTGCACCCCGTGGCGGTGATCCTGGTGATCGCGATCGGCCTGATGGTCGCGGGAATCGTCGGCGGCCTGCTCGCCGTCCCGCTGCTGGCCTTCGCGAACACCGCGGTGAGTTTCCGGCCCCAGGAGGGCCTCGATCAGGACTGGCTCCTGGAGGAGCCCGTCGACGTCTCCGGAGGGGAGAATCCATGAGCTACACGGTCGCAGACCTCATCGTCGACACCATCGCGGCAGCCGGGGTGCGACGGATCTACGGCATCCCGGGTGACTCGCTGAACGGCTTCACCGACGTCCTGCGGACGTCGAAGGACGTGACATGGACGCATGTCCGTCACGAAGAGGGGGCCGCTTTCGCGGCGGCGGGTGAGGCCGCGATCACCGGCGGGCTCGCAGTGTGCGCCGGCAGCTGCGGTCCGGGAAACCTCCATCTCATCAACGGCCTGTACGACGCGCATCGGTCGCGGGTGCCGGTACTGGCGATCGCGGCGCAGATCCCGGCGGGCAATGTGGGGACGCGGTACTTCCAGGAGACTCATCCCGAGCAGATCTTCGCCGAATGCAGTTCTTTCTGCGAGACGCTGAGCACCGTCGACCAGCTGCCCTACCTTCTCGACATCGCCGTCCGGACGGCGGTGGAGGAGCGCGGCGTGTCGGTCCTGGTGATTCCGGGCGAACTGTTCCTGAAGAAGATCGACAGGCCGGACCGTGTGTCCCGGATTCGGGCGGCGGGTACCGTGATGCGCCCGGACGACGAGTCGCTGCAGCTCGCCGGCGTCCGGCTCAACGAGTCCGAGCGCGTGACCATTCTCGCCGGCGCGGGAGTGGCGGGTGCCCACGACGAGCTCGTGGCGCTGGCCGAGGCGTTGCGGGCGCCGATCGTGCATGCGCTGCGCGGCAAGGAGTTCGTGGAGTACGACAATCCCTACGACGTCGGCATGACCGGCTTGCTCGGCTTCTCGTCGGGTTACCGCGCCATCGAGCACTGCGACACGCTGTTGATGATCGGCACCGACTTCCCGTACTCCCAGTTCCTGCCGTCGAAGGCGTACACGATTCAGCTCGACGTCCGCGGCAGCCAGATCGGTCGGCGCTGCCGTGTGGATCTCCCGCTCATCGGATCCGCGGCCGACACACTGCCCCTGCTCACCGCGCTCATCTCCGGCGGCCGCAGCGACGAGCACTTGACCACGGCACTCGACCACTATGCGCGCACTCGCGCCGGGCTCGACGAACTGGCGACGTCGTCCGCCGACGGCGATCCGATCCATCCGCAGTACCTGACGAAGCTGCTGTCGGAGATGGCCGCCGACGACGCCGTCTTCGTCCCGGACGTCGGGTCGCCGGTGGTCTGGGCGGCCCGCTACCTGAAGATGAACGGCCGGCGTCGTCTCATCGGATCGTTCAACCACGGATCGATGGCCAACGCGCTGTCGCAGAGTGTGGGAGTCTCGGCGGTCGACCCCGCGCGTCAGGTGATCGCGATGGCCGGTGACGGCGGACTGGCGATGCTCCTCGGCGAGCTGTTGACGCTGGTCCAGAATTCGCTGCCGGTCAAGGTGGTCGTCTTCGACAATTCGTCGCTCAACTTCGTGGAGCTGGAGATGAAGGCGGCGGGCTTCGTCACGTTCGGCACCGATCTGGAGAATCCGGACTTCGCCGCGCTGGCCGAGTCGGTGGGGATTTGGGGCCGCCGCGTCACCGATGCCTCGGCCCTGCCCGCCGCGGTGCGCGACTTCCTGGCGCACGACGGCCCCGCCGTCCTCGACGTCACCACCGCGCGGCAGGAGCTGTCGATTCCGCCAGCGATCTCCGCCGCTCAGGCGAAGGGCTTCGCACTGTACGCGCTGCGGACCGTGATGTCTGGCCGCGGCGACGAACTGGTCGACCTCGCCGAGACGAACCTGCTCAAGCGGCTCTTCTGAGCTAGCGCCAGAATCTTGTCGAGTTGAGTACCTGAGAGGGTGCCGACTCGACAGGATTCTGCGCGCGAAATTCAAGTGGTCCCCTGCCCGGAAACGGGCAGGGGACCACATCTGCGGAGGATAGGGGATTCGAACCCCTGAGGGCTGTTAACCCAACCCGCGTTCCAGGCGAGCGCCATAGGCCACTAGGCGAATCCTCCAGGCAGAACGATCGTAGCGGGTGGGGTGCATGGAACCCAAAACGACCCGCTACACTGTTCTACGGATCCCGCGCGGCGTGCATCCTGTGAACTCCCCCAGGGCCGGAAGGCAGCAAGGGTCAACGGGCTCTCTCGGGTGCGCGGGGTCCGCTTAACTTTTTTCGCGCGTTACATCTGCAGCCGCCGCGAGGCCGCGTCTGTGGGAGAGGTTCACGTTGAACTTTCACTCGATGAGTGTCGACCAACTCCGCACCACCCAAGACGATCTGCGAAAGCGCTACGAGGTCCTCCGGGCAGCCGGACTCAAGCTCGATCTGACACGCGGCAAGCCGGCCCCCGACCAGCTCGACCTCTCCAACGAGATGCTGTCGCTGCCGGGGCAGACGTACACCAGCCCGGACGGCACCGACTGCCGCAACTACGGTGGCGTCACCGGTCTGCCAGGACTCCGTGCGATCTTCGGCGAACTGCTCGGCACCGGCGCCGACCGCACCCTTGCCCTCGGCAACGCCAGCCTGCAGATCATGCACGACATCACGGTGCACTCACTGCTCGGCGGAAACCCCGACTCCGACAAGCCGTGGTCGGCCGAGCCGATCAAGTTCCTCTGCCCTGCCCCCGGCTACGACCGCCACTTCGGCATCACCGAGCGGTACGGCATCGAGATGATCACCGTCCCGATGAACCCCGACGGCCCCGACGTCGATGCCTGCGCGGCGCTGACCGCCGCCGATCCGTCGATCAAGGGCATGTGGCTGGTCCCGACCTACTCGAACCCCACCGGGTACTCGGTGTCGGAGGAGGTCGCGCGCAAGCTGGTCGCGATGCCCGCCGCCGCCGACTTCCGCATCTACTGGGACAACGCATACGCGGTGCACACGCTGGTCGAACGCGCACCCGAACCGCTGCCGATCCTGGATCTGGCCGCCGAGGCCGGCAACCCGAACCGCGTCTACGTCTTCGGGTCCACCAGCAAGATCACCTTCGCCGGCGCCGGAGTGGCGTTCTTCGCGTCGTCGAAGACCAACCTCGACTGGTTCACAAAGAACGTCAGCGTCTCGACCATCGGTCCGGACAAGCTCAACCAGCTGCGGCACCTGATGTTCCTGCGCGACGCCGACGGCGTGCGTGAACTGATGGCCCGGCACCGCGAGCTCATCGCACCCAAGTTCGCGAAGGTGCTGGAGATCCTCGAGGACCGGCTCGCCGACAGCAAGATCGCCTCATGGACTCACCCCGAGGGCGGCTACTTCATCAGCCTGGACGTCATCGACGGCACCGCGAAACGCACCATCGAGCTGGCGAAGGATGCCGGCATCGCGCTGACGGCCGCCGGATCCACCTTCCCGTACAAGAAGGATCCGCGCGACGAGAACATCCGTCTCGCCCCGACCTTCCCGTCGATCGACGAGCTCGCCACCGCAATGGACGGCGTCGCCACCTGCGCGCTGCTCGCCGCGACCGAGGTGCTGCTGGGCTCCGAGTAGCGACTCCCGGTGAAGCTCGAACGGTCGACGCCGGCGGTCGTCGGATTCCTCCTCGCCGGGCTGCTCTCGGTCTGGGCACAGCACTCCCTGATCCCCTTCACCGAGCCGTACTGGGGGCTGTTCCAGAACTTCCTCGATCTCGACGTGTACCGGGCGGGCGCCCAGGTGGTGCTCGACGGCGGTGATCTCTACCAGGCCAAGCTGCTCGGCCAGATGGACTTCACCTATGCGCCGCTGTCGGTGGTTCTCTTCGCTCCCTTCGCGTGGATGGCGGCGGGCCCGGCGCACCTGGTCTGGACCATCGCGATCTTCGTCGCGCTGTATCTGGTGGTGGTGCTCGGGTTCAAGAGTCTCGGACACGAGGTCACCTGGCGGCTGCGTGCGATCGCGGTGTCGATCGTGCTGCTGAGCGCGCTGCTCGAGCCGGTACGGTCGACCATCTGGTTCGGACAGATCAACGTCTTCCTGATGCTGCTGGTGATCGCCGATCTGGCGCGGCCCGAGGGCAGCCGGCTTCGGGGCGTCGGCGCCGGTATCGCCGCGGGCATCAAGCTGACACCGCTGATGTTCGGTGCGTACCTCCTGGCGATCCGGCAATGGCGGACCGCGGCGCGCATGGCCGCCGGCTTCGCGGCGTCGGTGGTGCTCGGGTTCGCCCTCATGCCGTCGGCGTCGAAGGACTTCTGGTTCGGCACGATGTTCGACTCCGACCGGGTCTCCTCGCCGCAGACCTATGGCAACCAGTCCATTCGCGGCGCGATCGCCAATTTCACCCACACCGACCACCCGAGCACCCTGCTGTGGCTGGTGCTCTCCGCCGCGCTGGTGCTGCTGGCGGGCCGTGCCTGCGTCCTGGCGCATCGGCACGGTCAGGAACTGCTGGCGCTCTCCATCGTCGGGATGACCTCGTGCGCGGTTTCCCCGGTCGCGTGGTCGCACCACTGGGTGTGGCTGGTCCCATTGCTGGTCGTCGCGATCCACCAGATCGCCGAACGGATCCCCGGCCCGGGCGCCTTCGCGCTGGCCGCGCTCGCCCTCGGCGGGTTCGCATCCGCGATCGCCTGGCGGACGCACTTCGCCTTCCCGATGTGGTACGCCAACCGCAGCGTGGAAGAGGCGTACCTGACGGGCCTGTTCTTCAAGCACCCCCCGCCGTTCGATTGGTTCACCACCCAGCCGTTGACACTGATCCTCGTCGTCACCTCGGTGGTGACGATCGTGGCGTATCGACGGCCCGGACCCGGGCGACCGGCGCCCGCGGCCGGCCGGTCGTGAGCGCCGGCACGGCTGTCGGGGCTCGCCGGTAGTCTTGCGTCGTGGCTCTCTATCGCACCTATCGCCCGGCAACCTTCGCCGAAGTCGTCGGCCAGGAGCACGTCACCGCGCCTCTGAGCCGAGCCCTCGATACCGGCCGCATCAATCACGCCTATCTCTTCTCCGGTCCGCGCGGCTGCGGCAAGACCTCGTCGGCCCGCATCCTGGCCCGCTCACTCAACTGTGAGCAGGGCCCGACGTCGACCCCGTGCGGCACGTGCTCGTCCTGCGTCTCGCTCGGTCCCGGCGGACCGGGCAATCTCGACGTGGTGGAGCTCGACGCGGCCAGCCACGGCGGCGTGGACGACACCCGCGATCTCCGCGACCGCGCGTTCTACGCGCCGGCCGAGTCGCGCTATCGCGTCTTCATCATCGACGAGGCGCACATGGTGTCGTCGGCCGGCTTCAACGCGCTCCTGAAGATCGTCGAGGAGCCGCCGGAGCACTTGATCTTCATCTTCGCGACCACCGAGCCGGAGAAGGTGCTGACGACCATCAAGTCGCGGACGCACCACTACCCGTTCCGTCTGCTCGCGCCGCCGGTGATGCGCGGTCTGTTGGAGAACATCTGCGCCAAGGAGGGCGTGGTGGTGGCGCCCGAGGTGTATCCGCTGGTGATTCGCGCCGGCGGCGGCTCCCCGCGCGACAGCCTCAGCATCCTCGATCAGCTCCTCGCCGGTGCGGGTGACGAGGGCGTCACCTACGACCGCGCGCTCGCCCTGCTCGGTGTCACCGACTCGGCGCTGATCGACGCCGCGGTGGAGGCCCTCGCGGCGGGCGACGGCGCAGCGTTGTTCGGCGTCGTCGAGCGGGTGGTCGACGCCGGGCACGATCCGCGACGCTTCGCGATCGATCTGCTCGACCGTTTCCGCGACCTCATCCTGGTGCAGGCGGTGCCGGACGCCACCGAGCGCGGGCTGGTGGAGGCCCCCGAGGATCAACTGGCCGCGATGCGCGAGGCCGCGGCCGAACTGGGGCCCGCGACTCTGACGAGGTACGCCGAGGTGGCGCACACCGCGCTCGGCGAGATGCGCGGTACCACGTCGCCGCGACTGTTGCTGGAGGTGATGTGCGCCCGTCTGCTTCTGCCTGCGGCCTCGGCCGACGACGCTGCGCTGCTGCAGCGAATCGAGACACTGGAACGGCGTCCCGCGGGAGCATCCGGCCCGGGCTCCGTGCCCGTCGCGGTGACGGACGCTCCCGCCGCCCCCGCCGCGGACGAGCCCGCGCCGCGCTTCGTCCGGCCTTCGCAGCGCAAGGCCGTCGAAGAAGCGCGTGCGGCCGTCGACACGGCCGGTGCGCCTGCGCCGGCATCCGAGCCCCGCGCGCCTGAGCCTCCCGCTCCGCGGCCGAGCACGCCCGCACCCGAACCCAGCGCTCCCGAACCCAGCGCACCCGAACCCAGCACTCCCGCCCCCGAGTCCGCTGAGGCGCCGCGCGCCGAGGAGCCCGCGGTCTCGGCTCCGCATCCGCCGGAGGTGTCTGATCCACGGGCTCCGGAGCCGCCGCAGCAGCGCGAGCCCGTCGGACGCGAGCACACGCAGCGCGAACAGGTGCAGCGCTCCGCCGCGGACGAGGAGATCCCGCCACCGCCCGAACCGCCGATGGACGCCGATCAGCTCCCGCCGGCGGACGAGCCGAACCAGCCCGATCCCGCGTCCGAACCGGCTCCCGAACCGGAACCGCAGGCCCCGACAGGACTCACGGTGGACGCAGTCTCGGCTCGGTGGCCGGATATCCGTGCGGCTGTGCGGACGCAGAGCACCGTCCTCGAAGCGATGCTCTCGGCGGCTTTCGTACATCAGGTCGACGGCACCCAGGTGGTGCTCGGACATCCGCATCCCGCGCTGGTGGGACGCCTGTCCGACGATCGCGGACTGCGTGCCCTGACCGCCGCGGTGGTCGAGGTCTTCGGCGAGGGCTTCAGCGTCGCCGTCGTGCACGCCCAGCCCGGGTCGGCACCGGCGGCGGCGCCGACCCCGCAGCGCACCCCGGAACGGGAACAGCCCCGCCGTCAGACGTACACCCGGCCGAGTCGGCCACGGTCGGAGCAGACGCACGGTGAGCAGCCGGCCCCGCCGCCCGCGCCGGAGGAACCCGAACCGGAGCCGCCGGTGCCCGACGAGGAGCTGACCGACGCCGAACGTGACGAGATGGTGGCGCAGGCCCAGTCGGGGACCCCGGACGACCGTCTCGACCCTGACCAGGTGGCCCTGGAACTGCTCAAGTCGGAGCTCGGCGCTCGGCCGGTCGAGTAGCCGCGAGTAGACGAATCCCCGACCCGCCGACTACTCGGCCGCGCAGGCCGGACGGCGAATCGGGGATTCGTTCACGAACTCGGACCTACGGCTGCCACCAGGGACGCAGCGGCAGATTCGTGGTTCCGTCGAGCTGCATCTTGGTCGCCAGGACGTGGTGCAGCTGCACGATGTCCCGTTCGAAGCCGATGCGGCATCCCGCCATGTACAGCCCCCACAGGCGGGCGGTGCCTTCGCCGACCTCGGCGACCGCCTCGTCCCAGTTCGCGACGAGGTTGGCGTTCCAGTCGCGCAGCGTCATCGCGTAGTGGTGGCGGAAGTTCTCCTCGTGCAGCACTTCGAGACGCGAGACGTCCTGCATCTTCGAGATGATGGTGCCCGATCCCGTGAGTTCGCCGTCGGGGAACACATACCGGTCGATGAACGGGCCGGCCTTGCTCCGCGAACGGTTGTCGGGGCGGGTGATCGAATGGTTCAGGATGAGGCCGCCGGTGCGGACCTTGTCGCGCATGAATCCGAAGTACTTCGGGTAGTTGGCGACGCCGATGTGCTCGGTGAGTCCGATCGACGAGATGGCGTCGAAACCCGTTTCGGTGACGTCGCGGTAGTCGCTGAAGCGGACCTCCGCGAACTTCGACAGCCCCTGCTCCTCGATCGCCTGCTGCGCCCACTTGGCCTGCTCGCTGGAGAGGGTCACTCCCAGTGCGTGGACGCCCTGGCGCGCGGCGTACCGGACCATCCCGCCCCAGCCGCAGCCGATGTCCAGGAGACGGTCGCCGGGCTGCAGGTTCAGCTTGTCGAAGATCAGCCGGTACTTGTTCTCCTGCGCCTCCTCGAGGGTGGCGTCGGCGTTCGGGTACACCGCGCAGGTGTAGGTCATCGATTCGCCGAGCACCAGCTCGTAGAAGCGGTTCGAGACGTCGTAGTGGTAGTGGATGGCCTCGGCGTCACGCTCGCGGCTGTGTCGCAGCCCCTCGGCGAACCGGCGCCAACGGGGCAGGCTCTCCTGCGGGGGCGGCGGGATCAGCTTGAAATGCTCGAGCCCGATGGCCCTCGCCACCTGAGCCATCTCCAGCGGGCTCGGCTTGGAGAACTTCAGATCGGCGGCCAGTGCCTGCAGTGCGCTGTACGGGTCGCCGGGATGCGCGCCGATCAGCTCGAGGTCGCCGGAGACGTAGGCCCGGGCGAGCCCGAGGTCGCCGGGCGCCGTCACGAGGTACGTGGTGCCGCGCGAGGTCTTGAGATTCAGTCCGTACTCGGCGTCCTCGGGGCCCGCGGTGCTGCCGTCGTATGCCGTGATCCGTACGGCGAGATCGTCGCCGACGAGGGTTTCGAAGATCTGGGCCAGCTTCATGCGCGTTTCACCGCTTTCTCGTAAAGGCCGAGCAGACGGCCGCGGGGATCGTAGCGACGCTTGAGATCGTCGTACGCCTCGCCGCCGTAGAGGTCGTCGAATTCTTCCGGGCCGTAGAAGGATTCGGAGTAGAGGGACTTGTGTCCGCCCAGCTCGCTGACTTTCTGCTCGATGATCCGGTTGGTGTGCCCGGGCCGGCCGGGGGTGACGGGCACCCCGGACCAGAACCCGATGTTGACGTAGAACTTCCCGCGCTCCAACGGATACAGGGTCCACGGCTGGACGGTCTCGTCGTCGCCGGCGACGGCGATCGGCGACGGCTCGGCCAGTTTGAGCGGACAGAGCCAGATCGGTTCGATCGGGATCTCGTCCAGGAACCAGTCGACGAAATCGGCCGTTCGCTCGATCGGGACCTCGATGTCCTGAACCACCCGCTCGGTGGGCGGCAGACCTTTGACGGCGTTCAGCTTGTCGCCGATGTTCCACCGCTGGTCGTATCCGATCAGCTTCCAGTAGAAGCTGCTGCGCAGGTACTTGGCGGGCCAGAACCGGCGGATGCGCGGATTCTGGGCACCGAATGCGCGGGAGCACCAGAACCAGTCGGTGTCCCAGCGCCAGAGATAGTCACGGATGGTCAGCCGATCGCGTTTGGGTTCGGCGCCGTCGTGCTGGATGGATCGGTAGAAGATGTTCGCGTCGGTGTAGTCGCTCACCGGGCCGGGCTCGTCGGTCTGCCGTCCGAGCACGGCGTACGCCTCGTCGGAGGTGAAGATGACCCCGTCGAGATAGTCGACGCGCTCGCCGCGGTATTCGCGGTCGGTCGCGACCCGGTCGAGCAGATCCTGGAGCTCGCGGGTGCTGTGCACGCGAACGTGACGCAACTCGACGAAGGGCGGAACCGGTTCGAGCCTGATCTTGAGTCGGACCGAATACCCAAGCGTCCCATAGGAATTGGGGAATCCGAAGAACAGGTCGCGGTGCTCGTTGTCGGGTGTCGCGACGATCAGTTCGCCCGATCCGGTCAGGATCTCCATCTCGAGCACCGACTCGTGCGGGAGACCGTTGCGGAACGAGGTGCTCTCGATACCGAGCCCGGTGACGGCGCCGCCGAGGGTGATCGTCTTGAGCTGCGGGACCACCAGGGGCACGAGTCCGTACGGCAGAGTCGCATCCACGAGGTCCTCGTAGGTGCACATCCCCGCGACCTGCGCGGTCTGTTCCTCGGGATCGACCGAGATCACGCGATGCAGTTCGGAGACGTCGAGACCCGGAGCGGACGTCTCGGCCCTCTTGCGGAACAGATTCGACGTCTTCTTCGCCAGTCGCACAGTGGCGCCGTCGGGGATAGCTCGGTAGCTGTCGAGAAGTTTCTGCTTGCCGCGCGCGAAGGCGGCATCGTCGTACTCGGATGCGTTCAAAGCCACATTCCTACCGTAGCCTGATCGCCGTACGGTGAACGAAGTGAATCGGACCCAAGACGAGTTCAGAAGGAGCCTTCCGACGTGGGACAGGTAACAGCCAGCGCAGCAATCCAGATCAACGCAGCTCCCGAGGCCGTCAGTGCGGCCCTGGCCGACTACGCGAACGTGCGCGAGGGCATTCTTCCCGAGAACTACCGCGACTATCGCGTCGACGAGGGCGGCAACGGTTCGGGAACGGTGGTCCACTGGATTCTGCAGGCCACCGAGAAGCGCAAGCGCGACGTGCTGGCCGACGTGACGGTCGCGGGCGACACGATCACCGAGACCGATCGCAATTCGACGATGGTCACCACCTACCGCGTCACTGCCGAGGGCACCGGCTCGCGCGTCGAGACCACGACGAGTTGGAAGGGCGCGGGCGGCATCGGCGGGTTCTTCGAGAAGACCTTCGCCCCGAAGGGACTCAACCGCATCCAGACGGCCCTTCTCACCAATCTCAAGCAGCGTCTCGAGAGCTGAGCTGAGCCGCAGGGGACGCCGCCGCGTCAAACCGCTGACCGCCCGGGACGGCATCGATGCCACCCGGGTGGTTCTGCGTCTGCCGGACGGCCCCGGCGGGTGGTCGGTGCGTGAGGCTCTCCTCGCGGCTCCGGTCCTGACCGGCGTCACTGCGGCCGATCTGGAGTTGCGGTCGCGCACCGGTGAACTGGTCGACGCCGACGGCCGTCCGGTCGATCTCGATGCGCCGGTGCTCCGACCGGTTCCGGTGTACCTGTACCGCGACCCGCCGCGGGAGCCGCCGGTGCCCTTCGACATGCCGATCCTGCACCTGGACGACGATCTCGTGGTGGTCGACAAACCGCACTTCCTCGCCACGATGCCGCGCGGAGCGCATGTGGCGCAGACGGCGCTGGTGCGGTTGCGTCGCGAACTCGGCTCCGACGACGTGGCCCCGGCACACCGGCTCGACCGGTTGACGGCGGGCGTGCTGCTGTTCACGCGCCGCCGCGAGGTGCGGGCCGCGTATCAGGAACTCTTCGCGCAGCGACGCGTTCGCAAAGAGTATCGGGCGATCGCGCCGGCGGACGACGCTCTGGCCGGCGGCGTGCGGATCGAGAACCGGATCGTCAAGACCGCGGGCGACCTGCGTGCCCGCGTCGTCGAGGGCGAGGTGAACGCGATCAGCGACATCGAACTGTCGACCCGGCTCGGCGACGGGCTGGCCGAATACCGCCTGGCGCCGCACACCGGCCGCACCCACCAGCTCAGGATGCACATGGCTCAGCTCGGCGTCCCGATCGTCGGCGATCCGCTGTACCCCGAGGTCGACGCCGACCTGGCGGCCGCACCGGATCGCGGTGACTTCTCCCGGCCCCTCCGGCTCGTCGCCGCGGCACTGGAGTTCACCGATCCGTTCAGCGGTGAGCGCCGGGAGTTCCGCACCGCCCGCTGAGCGGCGAGCGCAGGGGTCTCCGGCGCGTATCCTCGCGGTCGTGGCGATCATCGGATCCTTCGAACGGCACCCGGACCTCGGCTGCGAGGGTGTGGTGTTCCTCGACGAGGACTCGGACGCCTGCTTCCAGTTGCTGCGCGATCTTCCCGGTGGTCCCCGGGCCGGTGAATACTGTGTGACCACGGGCGCGAGCGCCCCGGTGTACGGGGGCGTCGTGCAGTGGCGCCGTGTCGGTGACGACCGTTTCGAGTTCGCGCTCGCACCGCGAGCGGCTCGACTCTTCGGCGACGAGGTGCTGTCGTTCCGCGTGGTACCGGGTTCGGGCACCACGGTTGCCGAACTCGCCGAACACGTCGAGCGTCTCCTGGCCGGTCCCGGCGACTACCCTGGGAGTCGTGACTGACGCATTCGACCCCAGTGCGCTGTTCGGCGGCGCCGGCGGCGACAACCCGATGGCCGGGCTGATGGCCCAGGTTCAGCAGATGCAGACCCAGATGGAGACGGCGCACGCGGAGATCTCCGCGACGTCGGTGGTGGGGTCGGCGGGCAACGGACTGGTGACGGTGACCGGCGACGGCGCCGGGACGGTCTCCGCCGTCGAGATCTCGCCGGAGGTGGTCGATCCCGCGGACGTCGAGACGTTGCAGGATCTGATCGTCGGTGCGTTCGCCGACTTCGTGGCTCAGCGCGATGCCCTGGTCGCGGAGAAGATGGGGCCGCTGGCGGGCGGCGGACTGCCCGGCCTGGGCTGACGGACTGGCGCATGTACGAAGGCCCGATCCAGGATCTGATCGACCAGCTCGCGAAACTTCCCGGGCTGGGTCCCAAGGGTGCTCAGCGGATCGCCTTCCACCTGCTCGCGGGCGAGAACGTGGAGATCGACCGGCTGATCGCCGCCCTCGGACACGTTCGCGACGACGTCACCTTCTGCGTCGAGTGCGGCAACGTCGCCGCCGATCGGCTGTGCCGCATCTGCGGCGACCCCCGCCGGGACGTCACGAAGATCTGCGTGGTCGAGGAGCCGAAGGACATCTACGCGATCGAGCGGACCAAGGAGTTCGACGGCCGCTACCACGTCCTCGGCGGTGCGCTCGACCCGCTGTCCGGCATCGGCCCCGACCAGCTCCGGATCCGCGAACTGCTGCGTCGTCTGGGCGACCAGCCCGACGGCCAGGACGTCTCCGAGATCATCGTCGCGACCGATCCCAACACCGAGGGCGAGGCGACGGCGACATATCTGCTGCGCATGCTCAAAGACTTCCCCGGGCTGTCCGTGACCCGTCTGGCGTCGGGACTTCCGATGGGCGGCGACCTCGAGTTCGCCGACGAACTGACCCTCGGCCGCGCGCTGTCCGGTCGGCGCATCCTGGTCTGAGCGTTGGCCGACGACCACCTTCCACCGGCGGAGCGCGATCCCTCACCGCAGGACTGGGCGTGGCTGGCCGACGAGATCGCGGTCCGCGGAGGGCTGACCGACGCCATGGTGGCGATCGACGGTCCGTCGGGGGCGGGCAAGAGCACGTTCGCAGCCCAGCTCGTCCGTGCGCTCGCCGAGCGCGGTCGCGCCTCAGTGCTGGTCAGCACCGACGACTACGCGACGTGGGACGACCCCGCCTCGTGGTGGCCGGAACTGGTTCACGATGTGATCCGCGCCTACGAACGGCGTCACGACTACTTCTATCGGCCCCGGGTCTGGGTGGACGGCCGACCGGAGGTGGGGCCGGAGGTCTGGATGCGGTGGCAGCCGATTCTGATCGTCGAGGGCGTGACGTCGGCGCGGCGCTGCACGGCCGATCGTTTCACGCATCGGTTCTGGATCGACGGTCCTCCCGCCGCCGACCGGTTGCGCCGAACCGTGCAGCGTGACGGCGAGGCCGAACGCGATCATCTGGCCCGGTGGCAGGACTTCGAGGAGGGCTGGTTCGCGGTCGACGACACGCGGGCGAGGTGCCGGGTGCTCGGTTAGCGAGCGGCGGCGAGCCGTTCCCGGCGCAGCCGGTCCACCTGCGGCAGGTCGAGAGGCTCCAGTTCCGTGCCGACCGCCTTCGACAGCAGATAGTCGGCCAGTTCGGGATTCCGTGCGAGGACCGGGCCGTGCATGTAGGTGCTGACGACACTGCCTTGCACGGCGCCTTCCACGCCGGCGCCGGCGCCGTTGCCGACACCGCGGCGGACCCGGCCCAGCGGTGCGGCCGCGGCGCCCAGGGAGGTCGCGCCGCGGTGGTTCTCGAACCCGGAGAGCGGTTGGCTGAGACCGTCGATGATCGGTGCGGTCACGAGCTCGCCGATCGCCCGGGACTGCCTCGGAGAGGTGGTGAGGTCGAGCATGCTGATCCCCGCGACGCGCTCGCCCGCAGCGGTCTCGTACCAGTGACCCAGCACTTGGATCGCCGCGCAGATCGCGAGCACCGGGCGTCCGGCGTCCGCCGCGCGCTGCAGCCCCGGATACCGCTGCAGATGACGGGTGGCGAGCCGCTGGGCGTAATCCTCGGCGCCGCCGAGGGTGTAGACGTCGAGCGACTCGGGTACCTCGTCGTCGAGCGTGATCGAGACGATCTCGGCGTCGATGGCTCTCATGCGCGCACGCTGTCGCAGGACGAGGGCGTTTCCGCCGTCGCCGTAGGTGCCCATCACATCGGGAAGCACCAGACCGATCCGCAGGGTCGATTCGCTCATCGGGCGTTGTCCTCCACAGTGTTCTCGACCGGCCGGGCTCCGGCGCGTTCCAGTGCGACGCCGAGGTCGCGGAATGCGGTGTAGTTGGCGAGCACTTCCACTCGGCCCGGTGGACAGGCGGCGATCGCCGCGAACGGATCGTCGGTCACCGTGTGCTCGGCGCCCGCGTACAGCAGACGCACCGAGAGGTCGGCGGCGCGCTCGCCCGAGGCGACCACCTCGACCTGCTCGAACTCTTCGAAGCGCACGTCCCAGAGCCACGAGAGGTCTTCCCCGTCGGGGACCTGCCCGTTCACCGCGATCACCAGACTGTCGGCGTCGGTGTCGATCATCGCCAGGGCCTCCTGCCAGCCGGCCGGATTCTTCGCCAGCAGGGTCCTGATCCGATGGTCGCCCAGCTGCACGGTCCCGTATCGGCCGGCCACTTCGCCGACGGTGCCGACGGCCGCGACGGCGTCCGCGGGGTCGGCGCCCATCGCGACGGCGGTCGCGACGGCCTGGGTGGCGTTGCCGCGATTGGCACGGCCCGGCACCTTCAACGCCATCGGTGCGACGAACCCGTCCGGGCCGTAGATCTTGTCGTCGTCGAACCACCACTGCGGGGCCGGGCGCCGGAAGCGCTCGTCGCCGGTCGAGTACCAGTCCTCACCGTGGCGCACGATCGGCTCTCCCGACCGCGGGCAGCTCACCGAGTCGCCCACCCAGCCGGCCCCCGCGGCCACCCACACCACGTTCGGAGCGTCGAAGGCCGCCGAGGTGACGAGCACGTCGTCGCAGTTCGCGACCACCACCGCGTCCGGGTGGCGGGCGATTCCCCCGCGCAGACTCTGCTCGATGATGTTGATCTCGCCGACGCGGTCGAGCTGGTCGCGGGAGAGGTTCAACAGGGTGAACACACGCGGCGACGTGTTGTCGGCGACGTGGGCCACGTGCAGTTCGTCCACTTCCAGCGCGGCGACCGGGGCGTCGGGCTGGAGGCTGAGCGTCGCGATGATGCCCGCGTCCATGTTGGCGCCGTCGGCCTGGGTCGCCACTTCACCGAGCCCGGCGAGGGCGGCGGCGGTCATGCGGGTGGTCGTCGACTTGCCGTTGGTTCCGGTGATCAGCGCGATCTCGCGGCCGGCGGCGAGCCGGAGCATGATGCGCGGATCGATCTTCTCAGCGACGAGGCCGCCGATCATCGAGCCCTTCCCACGGCCGGCGGCACGCGAGGCCCAGCGGGCCGCGGCAGCGGCGGTGAGTGCCACGCGAGTGCGGACGGGCGGGCGCGGACGGTCAGGGATGCGGCGGGCTTCCGACATTCCACGAGTTTCCCATATCCGGGGAGCACGATCGCCCGGCGCCGACTGTGAGGGCGGTGACAGCCCAGCTCACGCGTGTCGCGGCAGCGTGCGGTCGGTCAATGTCAGGGTCGCCGCGCACAGGCCGATCGCCATGGTGGCCCATCCGACGACGTGGAACCCGGCGTCGGTGGCCCGACTGCCGAACGCCGCGGCGATCAGGCCCGCGGAGGTGATGGCGCCGATGTACGCGAAGGTCCGGTACAGGCCGGATGCGACGCCCACCTGGTCGGCCGGGGACTGCATGAAGAGGGCCGCCTGGTTGGCGAAGCTGTTCAGGCCGTTCGCCAGACCGACCAGCAGCGACATGGCGAGGATCGCCCAGACCGGGGCGTCGTGGCGCAGCGCGAGCATCACGGCTCCGGCCGCGCAGAACGCCATGCCGGTCGCGATCAGCGGGCTGCGGACGGTGCTGCGCCGGGAACAGACGGCGGCGACGACGATACTCGTCGCCGACATCGGAGCGAGGAGCATGCCGACCTGCGTCGGCCGGTAGCCGGCCGCGTCCTCCATCCACTGGCTCACGCCGTACATGGTCGTGTACATGCCGAGCGAGGCGAGCGTCTGCCGCAGATAGGTGCGGATCAGCGGGCGGTTCGACACCAGCATCCGGACGTCGATCAACGGAGTCGAGAACCGGCGTTCCCATCCGATGAGGACGGCGGTCGCCGCCACGGTCACCGCCGCGAGCCACCACGTCGACGCGCTGGGCGAGTCGATGAACTGGAGTGCGCTGACGATCGCCACGGCGAACGCCACGATGCCCAGAGGGTCGACGGCGGTCAGAGTCCGACGCAGGTCGGTCGGCCAGGCCACGGTGTCCTTCGGCACACCGGTGAGCACCAGGAGCAGAGCGGCGAGGGCGGCGGGAACATTGATGAAGAACACCGCTCGCCAGCCGAAGACGCCGGTGAGGACGCCGCCGATCGGCAGTCCGACCATCGCGATCACCTGTCCGGTGATCGAGAAGACGCCTAGGATCCGGCTGGGCACTCCGACGCCGGCGGCGTCCGACCGCTTGCGGATCAGCGACATCGCCATCGGATACGCGGCGGAGGTGCCGACGCCGAGCAGTGCGCGGGAGGCCACCAGCGCCCCGAACGACCAGCCCGCTGCGCCGATGACGCCGGCGGTCAGCACGAGCCCGATCCCCGCGATCATCACGCGCCGCTCGCCGAACAGCGGGCCCAGCTTGCCCATGGTGGGCTGGGCGACGGCGCTGCACAGATAGAGCACCGAGATCAGGATCGCGGTGTCGGCGGGGCCGCGGTGGAAGTCGACGCCGATGCCCACCATCGCGGTCGCGATCAGCGAGCTGTTGATCGGGTTGAGGACTGACGCCAGGATCAGCGGCGCGGTGAATCCGATGCCGAACGGATGGGCGTCGAGGCGGCGGTCGGTGTCGGTTCTCACGCCCGGGTCAGCGCAGCGATGACGTCCGCGGCCGATCCCGTCTCGGCGACCTTCGGCAGGACGGAGGCGGCGCTGTAGGCGTGCCGCGACCCTTCGCTGTCCGAGCAGGCGTCGAGGGCGACGGTGACGTTGTATCCGAGCTCGTAGGCCTGCCGCGCGGTCATCTCGACGCCGATCGACGTCGACACGCCGACCACCACCACCTGGGTGACGCCACGCTCGCGCAGCAGTCGGTGCAGGGGCGTCTCGGTGAAGGCGCCCGGCGACCGCTTCGTGACGCGCCACGCGTCCGGGGCGTCGGAGAAGGGTGCTACCGAGTCGCTCCAGTCGGAGGGGAACTCCATGGGCGGGCCGGAGAGGTCGGTGCGGCCGGGCGGCACGGCGTCGACGGTGACGATGACCACCGGCAGCCCTCGCGCGCTGAACGCGTCGGTCAGCGCCGCGGAACGCTCGACCACGTCCGCGAAGCTGTGCGGTGCGAGGTCGCGGTCCGACAGCCCCTTCTGGAGGTCGATGACGATCAGGGCGGCGTCGCGGTCGACTGCGGTGACAGGCATGGTGATCCTTTCGTGAGCGGAGGTGTTTCAGGGCTGGTCCGCGATGCGGCCGAGCAACTCGATCGCATCGGCCAGGCGGGCCACCTCGTCCGGAGTGAGGGCCGCGTCGACGGCGTGCGCGAGCCAGTCCGCTCGCTGGAGCCGTCCGGTGGTCAGTTCCGTGCGGGCATTCTCGGAGAGGGCGAGCAAGGTGCGGCGGCGATCGGTCGGATCGGGGGAGCCGACCACCAGGCCGGCGTCGGTGAGGGCGGCGACGATCGCGGCCATCGACTGCTGACGCATACCGTGCGCACGGGCGAGATCGGCTGTGGAACAGGCGCCGTGGCGATCGAGGTAGCCGATCACGGCCGACTGCGAACGGGTGAGGTCCAGGACCGACGAATTGGCCCTCAGTTTCCGGTTCAGCTCGGCGATCGTTGCGCGCAGACGGTTTCCGACTTCGGCGGACGAGTGCTGGACCATGAGTGCAACTCTAGCAATTAGACAGCTAACTGCACAGTCAACTGTTCTTATCTGAGGGGTGACCCGATGAGTTGACGGTGATAAGTTCTGCACTGTGAGTCGCGCAACAGCAGTCGAACTGCCCATGTCATTCAAGATCCAGCGGACCGCGCTCAAGGCGTCGGCCAAACTGCCCGCAGCCGTGCGGAAGGCGATGAGCCGCCTGACGACGGTGAACGGCGACGGTGATCGTCTCGACCCGATGCTCG
Organism: Gordonia sihwensis NBRC 108236; assembly: GCF_000333035.1. Classification (GTDB taxonomy): domain Bacteria; phylum Actinomycetota; class Actinomycetes; order Mycobacteriales; family Mycobacteriaceae; genus Gordonia; species Gordonia sihwensis. Next base: position 45,079 of record NZ_BANU01000027.1, on the reverse strand, counting down.
CACTGGTCGTGACCGCGGCGGCCTACATTCCATCGTTGGCGCTGGTCGGCGATCTGGTCTCCCGATCACGGCAGTCGATGGACTATCACAGCGCGATGATGGCGGAGGCCTTCGAGCCGTTCGCCGTCGAAGAGGATCTGGTGATCGACACCGACGCCGGAGGCGTGCCCGTCACGCGATACAGCCTCGAGGGCAAGGGTCGAGGACTGATCGTCTTCTATCACGGCGGCGGGTTCGTCCTGGGCAGCCGGGCCAGCCACGACTCGGTGGTCCGGGCGCTCGCGATCGCCTCGGGCGCCGACGTGCTGTCGGTGGATTACCGGTTGGCCCCCGAGCACCTCTTCCCGGCGGCGGTCGACGACTCCGTGGCGGCTTGGCGCTACGCCGTCGAGAAGGCGCCGGACTGGGGCGTCGATCCGCGGCAGATCGCGGTGGCCGGTGATTCCGCGGGAGGCAATCTCGCTGCGGTCGTCGCACAGCAGGTGCGTGGCGAGGAGATCACCCCGTGTCTGCAATTGCTGATCTATCCGGTGGTCGACATGTCGCGGAAGCGGCCGTCGGTCCATGAGTTCTCCACCGGCTACTACCTCACCGAGGAACAGATCGACTACTTCTGCGACACCTACCTGGCTTCGCGCGACCAACTGTCCGATCCTCGGGTCTCGCCATTGCTTGCCGAAGATCTCTCCGGGTTGTCGCCCGCCCACGTGGTGGTCGCCGGGTTCGACCCGCTGCGGGACGAAGGCCTCGAGTACGCGGCTGCGCTCGAACAGGCCGGCGTCCCGGTGACCGTGGAGCGCGCCGGGACGATGATCCACGGATTCGCGAATATGGCGCTGCTGAGCCCGGACGCGCAGGCCACCGTCCGGCGGATGGGCGAGGCTGTGGCGAAGGCGGTCGCCTCGGCCGGATAGAGGGTCCGCCCGGCGCTCCCGCCGGGCGGACGTCCTCGCCCCGCCTGGGCCGCTACACCGCGATCCGCACGGGCTTCGGCATCAGTTGGGCGGCCGCTGCACCGACCGCGACCAGTCCGATCATCACCAGGAACGAGACCCGGTAGCCGGTGGCGAGGCCGTATGCGGTCGACACCGACGAGTACACCGTGCCGATCACCGCCGCACCCGTCGCCACCGACAGTGCCTGCACGGTGTTGAACACGCCGGACGCCGCGCCGGCGAGCCCGACCGGCACGTCGTTCAGAACCAGCAGGCCGGCGGCCCCGACGATGAGTCCGAAACCAGCGCCTGCGACGATGAGTGCGACGGTGAACCACAGGGCCGGATGGGCCGAGCGGTCGGCGACGATCATGGACGTCATCCCGACGATGAACACCCACGCTCCGCCCTGCAGGACGTGCTTGCCGAATCGGGCGGCCAGGACAGTCGCGGACAGACCTGCGAAGACGGGTACGGCGATCGAGAACGGCACCCACATCAGGCCGGTGTGCAGGACCGACCAGCCGTGCGCGGCCTGGACGTGCAGCGACTGGACGAGGAAGTACCCGCCGGTCGGGATGCTCAGTGCGGTGAACGCGGTCAGCCCCGCGGTGAACGAACGAGTCCGGAACACCGCGGGCGGAACCAGCGGCTCCCCGCCTGCGCGAGCAGTGATGACCTGCCGCCGAGCGAAGAGTGCCAGGCCGGCGGCGCCCGCCGCCATCATGACGAATCCCCAAGCGGGCCAATCATTCTCCGGTCCCAGTGTGACCGGCGCCATCAGCGCTGCCAGTGAACCGCCGAGCAGCGCCGCGGAGATCGGCGTGATGGGCGCGGGACGGGAAGCGTAAGTCTCCGGGATGAAGACGCGCGCCGCGACCAGGGCGAGCAGCGCCACCGGGACGTTGATGAGGAACACCGGCCGCCACGAGAGTCCGAACCAGTCGCCCGAGGTGATGACGGCGCCCAGCACCGGACCGGCCACGGCGGCGATCCCGATGACGGAGGTGAACAGTCCCATCGCGCGGCCGCGTTCGGCGGGTGGATAGAGCACCTGGATGTTGGTCAGCACCTGCGGGATCATCAGTGCCGCCGCGGCACCCTGCAGGATCCGGAACACGACGAGTTGCGTCGGCGTGTCGGCGAGACCGCAGGCCAGTGAGGTGACGCCGAAGGCGACGAGACCGATGAGGAACAGTCGGCGTCGACCGAACCGATCTCCCAGACGGGCCCCGAGCACGAGCCCGGTCGCGTAGGCGAGCGGATAGCCCGCGACGATCCACGACATCGCGGTCGGCGACGCGCCGAGATCGGCGCTCATCGTCCGCAGTGCGACGTTGACGACCGTGGCGTCCATCAACTCCATGAACGACGCCGCCAACAGGCATACCAAGGCGACGGTCCGGGCGCTCCCGACGATCGGCGGACTGTCCGGACTCCTCGTGGACGCGGTTGCCGGGGGAGGGGGCTCGGCTGTGACGGTCATCGGGAACTCCTGTGGTGATGGGGGTCTGTTGCACCGATGACGCTACGAACCATTGCGGACGATTCCCGTCCGGAAGAGCGGCGGATAATCCGGTCAGTTTCTGTCCGTTGTTTGGGGCATGATGCAGTCATGGCCGATACGACGACGCGGACGCTGAAGCTGCTGGCGCTGCTCCAAGCGCACCGCCTGTGGTCGGCGGTGGAACTGGCCGACCGTCTGGAGACCACCGAGCGGACCGTGCGCCGCGACGTCGAACGGCTTCGGGATCTCGGCTATCCGGTGCAGTCGGTGCGGGGCAGCGGCGGCGGATACCAACTGGCTCCCGGCGGGTCGCTGCCGCCGCTGGTGGTGGACGAGGAGGAGGCCGTCGCGATCGTGAGTGCGCTGCGGACGGCCGCGCACGGTTCGGCCGCCGGTATGGCGGAGGCCTCGGTGCGGGCGCTGGCCAAGGTGATGCAGGTGTTGCCGCCTCGGCTGCGCCGGCGTGCGGATGCGCTGCGGGCCATGAGCGTGTTGCTCCCCGGCGAACAGCAGGCGCCGGCCGTGGACGCCGAGACCCTGACGACAGTGGCATTGGCGTGCCGGGACGCGACGGAGCTCACCTTCGATTACGCGCCCGCACCGCGGGCCGGACGTGCGTCCGGCACTCGCCGCACCGAGCCGCTGCGGTTGATTCCCGTCGGTCGCCGGTGGTACCTGCTCGCGTACGACCTCGATCGTCAGGACTGGCGCACGTTCCGGCTCGACCGGCTCAGCGCTGCTCAACCGCAGAAGCGGCGGTTCGCGCCGCGTGCGGTGCCGGGCGGCGACCCCGCGGCCTATGTGCGTGAGAGCCTGCGCGGAGGCCGGGACCAACTCCAGGTGCGCGCCGTGGTTCACGCCGAGCCGGAGGCGGTGCGCGGCCGCATCGGCCGGTGGTCGGAGGTCACCGAGCACCCCGACGGCTGCCTGGTCACCATGCAGACCGACGATCCGGGGTGGATCGCGCTGGCGCTCGGCGGACTGGACGCCGACTACGAGTTCGTCGAGGTTCCGGCCGACGTCGTGCGCGCGTTGCGTGGACGCAACGTGCGGGAGGCTCGGGCGCTGTACCTGTCGGAGCGATAGCTTCCGGTCAGCGAGCTGTGAGCCAATCCAGGTACGCGGCGCCTCGCGGTGAGATCTCGTAATCGACCTCGTGACTGATCGTCAGGCCGTACGTCCCACCGGCGAGCCACGGCGGCGGATTCGGTGTTCGCACTCGCACTGTATTGACCAGTTCTGTCGTCTATTCGGACGACGACCCGCCGGTAAAGAGGACTTTTGTGCCTCTGGTCACGTTTCGCGATTCCCGGCCACGGCTTTCCTGACATACCTGTCCTACGAACGTTGTCAATCATCCCAGTGAAGGATTCTTGAATGAGACTGTCCACCAGCCGAGTGCTCGCCGTGGCGAGCGGATCGGTACTTCTAGCCGGAGCGATGGTGGTCGTCGACGCGCCGGCCTCGGCGGCGACGACCGACACCACCTTCCAGTCGATCTGCGTGGCGAGTTCGATCGTGACGGTCAAGAAGCCTGTCGGCAACACGATCACCGTCGACGCTCCGGAGTCGGTCTCCGAGGGCGAGAAGTTCACGATCCGGATTCAGCCGAACCCGTCCTCGTTCCCCGACAAGGATTCCGGTGCCACCACCACCAACCTGTCGCGTTTGAAGTACGACTTCGCCGTCCCGGCGAACTCCACCTTCGTCAGCGCCGATGTGGTGGCGGGATCGTCCGTCGGCCTCAGTGGCGTGGCGCCGAATGTTCTGCTGGTCGACAACAGCGGGAATGTGAGCCCGACGGGCTCGGTCATCAGGCTGTCGGGCAACAACCAGGTCATCGCGAACAGCCCTACGTCGAGCACGAACAGCGAGGGCGGCATCGTCATCCCGAAGACGAAGAAGAACCTCGACGGCACCACCAATTCGAGCGGTGAGACGTGGTTCCGCATGCCGGCGATCGACGTGACGCTGAAGGCGGGCACCGCCGGCGTCATCGAACCCACCGTGCGGATCGCGGGTAACGCCGCGAACCAGAACGCGAACGAGAACTTCAGTACACAGTTGGCGAAGGCCAGTCTGTTCGGTACTCAGTGGGCCCCGACCCGTTGCTCGCCGCGCGACAGTGACGGTGGCCCGACCAATGCCGGCGCCGGTCCGCTCGCCACCATTCGCGTGGATGCCGCGCCGGTGGATGAGGACACGGTGACCACCTTGTCGGTGCCGGGCGCCGCGACGACCGGTGACGAGGTGACGTTGTCGGCGTCGGTGTCACCGAATCCGGGTGGGGGCACTGTGCAGTTCAAGGCTGATGGAGCGAATCTGGGTGCTCCGGTGGCTGTCTCCGGCGGTGCGGCCGTGCTGAAGCATTCGTTCGCCTCGGCCGGGGACAAGGAGGTCACCGCGGTGTTCTCGGGTGCGGCCGGGTTCTCCGGCTCGACGTCGGCGGCCAAGACCATCAAGGTCTCCGATCCCGAGCCGAGCGAGACGGAGACCAGCGTGAAGGTGATCGCTCCCGCGACCGCGAAACCGGGTGCCGCAGTGGAGCTCAAGGCGGAGCTGACGCCGGCCGACCTGACCGGCGGGACAGTGCAGTTCAAGGTCAACGGCGACGACGTCGGCGGGCCCGTGACGGTCTCCGGCGGTGCGGCGAAGCTGCAGCACGCGTTCGCGGCCGCCGGCGACTTCACCGTCACCGCGGTCTACAGCGGCACGGCGGGCCATTCCGGTGCTATCTCCGGTCCGGTCATCGTCTCGGTGAATGACGACGCCGATCCTCCGACTCCCGGAATTCCCGACGGCGACGGAAGCCTCGGCAGCAGCAGCGGCAGTCTGGGCGGCGGTGTCGTCTCCGACCTCGTCCGAGGACTCTTCTGACAGCCGGGCACCGGGCGTGAACGCACCGAACCCCGCGAGCTTCGGCTCGCGGGGTTCGGTGCGTTCGGGGTTCAGTGCTCGGTTCGGCTGCGACGCGGGCGCGTCAGGGAGCCCACGTGCGGGCGCCCTCGGCGGCGGTCTCGGCCGGCGTCTCGGTGCGGAAGGCCCGGTTCACCGCGGAGACGACGGCGCGCAGGCTCGCGGTCGTGATCGACGAGGCGATGCCGACGCCCCATACCGTCTCGCCGTTGATCTCCGCCTCGACGTAGCTCGCGGCCTCGGCATCGCCGCCGGCCGTCATCGCGTGCTCCGAGTAGTCGAGGACCCGGACGTCGTACCCGATGGTCGACAGTGCGTCGACGAAAGCGGCCAGCGGACCGTTGCCCGATCCGGAGATCTCCTTCTCGGTGCCGTCGACGAGAACCGTCGCGGTCACCGAGTCCTCGCCGTCGTCGGTCTCGGCGGCCGAAACCTGCTGCCGCACCCGCTCGAGTGGCTTCACGGGCTCCAGGTACTCGCGGGAGAACACGTCCCACATCGCCTTCGGGTTCACCTCGCCGCCCTCGCCGTCGGTGATCTTCTGGATCTCGCGGCTGAACTCGATCTGCAGTCGACGCGGCAGATCCAGTCCGTGGTCGGCCTTCATGATGTACGTGACGCCGCCCTTGCCGGACTGGCTGTTCACCCGGATCACGGCCTCGTAGTTGCGGCCCACGTCCTTCGGGTCGATGGGCAGGTAAGGGACCTGCCACAAGATGTCGTCGACGTCCTTGTCGGCTTCGTCGGCGTCGACCTTCATCTGGTCGAGGCCCTTGTTGATGGCGTCCTGATGGCTGCCGGAGAACGCGGTGTAGACCAGGTCGCCGCCGTACGGGTGCCGCTCGGGAACGTTCAGCTGGTTGCAGTACTCGACGGTCCGGCGGATCTCGTCGATGTCCGAGAAGTTGATCTGCGGGTCGACACCGCGGCTGAACAGGTTCATGCCGAGAGTCACCAGGCAGACGTTGCCGGTGCGCTCGCCGTTGCCGAACAGGCAGCCCTCGATCCGGTCCGCGCCCGCCATGTAACCCAGTTCGGCGGCCGCGACGCCCTCGCCGCGGTCGTTGTGCGGGTGCAGGCTCAAGATGATCGAGTCACGGCGCGCCAGATTCCGGTGCATCCATTCGATGGAGTCCGCGTACACGTTGGGCGTCGTCATCTCGACGGTCGCGGGCAGGTTGATGATCAACGGCTTGTCGGGGGTCGGGGCGATCACCTCGGAGACGGCGTCGCAGACCTCCTTGGCGTAGCTCAACTCGGTGCCCGTGTAGCTCTCGGGGGAGTACTCGTAGCGCCAGTTGGTGTCGGGGTACTTCTGCTCCTCGGCCAGGCACAGTTCGGCCGCGTCGGTGGCGATCTTGGTGATCGCGGCCTTGTCGGCGCGGAATACGACGCGGCGCTGCAGGACCGACGTGGAGTTGTAGAAGTGGACGATCACGTTCTGCGCGCCGGCGCAGGCCTCGTAGGTGCGGGCGATCAGTTCCGGACGGGCCTGGGTCAGCACCTGGATGGTCACGTCGTCGGGGATGGCGCCCTCGTCGATGATCTCGCGGACGAAGTCGAAGTCGGTCTGGCTCGCGGAGGGGAAGCCCACCTCGATCTCCTTGTAGCCCATGCGGACCAACAGATCGAACATGCGTCGTTTGCGGGCCGGGCTCATCGGATCGATCAGAGCCTGGTTGCCGTCGCGCAGATCGACGGCGCACCACATCGGTGCCCGGTCGATCACCTTGTCGGGCCAAGTGCGGTCGGGCAGCGCGATCTTCTCGACCTCATCGGCGAAGCTGCGGTAGCGGTGGACGGGCATCGCCGAATTGCGTTGCGGGTTCCAGCTGGGCTGGCCGTCCGGGATGGGTCCGTTGGGCTCGACGATGCGGCTCGGACCGGAGGTGAAAGCGTCTGCTGGTGCCATGAGGGGTCAATCTCCTGATCAAAAGAAGGGGTTTTGACCGGCGCGTGAAGAGGCCCCGCGACGGAGGGCCGGTCGGATCAGACCCCGCCGCGGCAACCGAGGAGGAGTGCACGCTGCATGACATCAACGATAGCACTTGAGTCCGGCGATGCCGGGGCCGGTTGCCATCACGAAAAGTTAGGTTAGGATCACCTTGTTTACAAATTCTTTAGAGGAATGGAGACGAGATGGGCAGCAGCAGCGGAAGCGTGCAGTGGCATGAGGTGCCGATCATCGGCGACCTCGGGGTCGCCTTCGCACAGTCCGATTTCTACAACAGCGTCTGGCTGCCGGTGTGGGACGGATTCGCCATGGGTGTGAATGCGGTTCTCGGGCAAGAGATTCTCTGGCACCGCTGATCCGTGAACGGATGCGCCGAGTAGGCGCATTCCTGCGGCAGGGCGCGGGTCTCGACTGTGGACGTCGGGGCCCGCGTCTTCGTCGTCACACCTCGACGACTGCTTCGGCGCGGTGCTCGCTGCGGCGCATCGCGAGGACGGTGACGATGCTCAACACCGCGAGCAGCAGTCCGCTCACCAGTGTGGTCGCGTGCAGTCCGTCGACGAAGGCCTCTCGCGCGGCCGTTGCCAGGGCGTCTCCGCCGGTGCTCATGGCGTCGGCGCGGACGAGGGTCTCACCGAGCGATCCCGTCACCCCGCTGTCGCCGCCGCGGGACAGGAAGACCGCGGTGGCCAGCGAGCCGAAGAGAGCCAGGCCGAGGGCGGTTCCCAGTTCGAAACAGGTCTCCGAGATGCCCGACGCGGCACCGGACTGCTCCGGCGGCACGGCGCCGACCACCACGTCGGTCACCAGCGAGAACTGCACACCGTATCCGATTCCGGCGAGAGCGCTCAGGGCCATGTACACCAACAGCGACGACGTGGTGCCCAGTGCGATGAATCCGAGATTCGCCGTCGCGGCGACCACCAGCGAGCCGGCCAGGGCGTACCGCTTTCCGACCAGTCGGGCGATGCGATCGGCGACGACGGAGAAGACGGCGATCGTCACCGCCATCGGGAGTCCGGCGAGCGCCGCGGCCAGAACGTCGTGGCCCAGCACCGACTGGAGATAGACGTTCGAGAGATAGGCGACGCCGCCCTCGGCCATCATTCCCACCAGCGCGATGGCGAGGCACACGCTCACCGTGGGGTTGCGGAACAGGTTCAAGTCCAGCAGGGGATCGCGCGTGCGCGCCTCGTGGCGGAGGAATACTGCGAACATCGCGATGCCGACCAGACCCGCCGTCGCCGCAAGCGGCGAGACCCCCTCGGTCGCGAGCGCCTTGACCGCGTAGACGGCGGGGAGGATGCCGAGCAGTGACAGCGCGACACCGACGACGTCGAACCGACCGGTGCGGGCCGATCGGTACTCGGGGAGGACGAACGGCCCCGCCGCGAAGAGCACCGCGAGCACCGGCACGTTGATCAGGAACACCACTCCCCACCAATAGTGGTGCAGCAGAAGGCCTCCGAGAACCGGGCCGATGGCGGCACCGCCGGCGAAGGCCGAGGTCCACACCCCGATGGCGCGGGCGCGTTCGTGACTGCGCTTGAACATGTTGGCGATCAGCGCGAGGCTCGCGGGCATCAGCGTCGCACCTCCCACGCCCATCAACGCGCGGGCCGCGATCAAAGCCCCGGCACCGGGCGAGAACGCGGCGAGCACCGACGCACCGCCGAAGACACCCGCGCCGCACAGCAGAATCCGCCGTCGCCCGATCCGATCGCCGAGGTTGCCCATCGTGATGAGCAGCCCGGCGATCAGGAACCCGTAGATGTCGAGGATCCACAACTGCTGTGTGGCCGACGGGTCGAGCGCCGCGGTGATCGTCGGCATCGCCAGGTACAGCACTGAGAAGTCCATCGAGACCAGCAGCACCGGAAGCATCAGAACCGCCAGCCCGAACCATGTCTTCCGATCGGCCGCGGGTGCGGTGCCGGTGGGCGGCGGGACCGAGGGCATGCGTGCGGGCTCCAGATCTGTGAAGTGTGGATCGCGTGCGCGGCCGGCGATGCAAGCGCGACCGCGGCCCGTTCAGGCTACGCCGGATATGCGGTGGTCAGCGACCTCGTTTCCGGCCGATTGACATCAGAAGCACACCGGTGATTCGGTCGCGGACCGCGACGGGCCCGGGTGGAGTACAACGGGCTGTGGAGGCCGCCCACGGCGGCCGGCAAGGAGAGGCGTGGCCACGATCGGCAGGCTGGCCGCCGCGACGATCCTCGTCGCGGCGACCGCCCTCGTGGCCGCTTGCGGCACCGCCGGTCCCGGCCCGGTGCCCATGCGATCGGTCCTCGGTCCGGCAGAGCGCGTGCTGAACGTCCTGGCATGGCCGGGCTACGCCGAGGACGGGAGCAACAACCGGTCCGTGAACTGGGTGCAGCCGTTCCGGGACCTGACCGGCTGCCAGGTGGAGGTCAAGACCTTCGGCACCTCCGACGAAGCGGTGTCCTTGATGCGGACCGGTCAGTTCGACGTGGTCTCGGCATCGGGCGACGCGTCGCTGCGGTTGATCGACGCCGGTGACGTACAGCCGATCAACACCGCGCTGGTCCCCTCGTACTCCGACATCTATCCCTTCTTGAAGGGCAAGCCGTGGAATGCGAAGAACGGGATCACCTACGGTGTGCCGCACGGCTGGGGTGCCAATCTCCTGATGTATCGCACCGACGTCGTGCGACCCGCGCCCACGTCCTGGCGGGCCGTGTTCGAGGACGCGCCGCGCTATGCGGGCCGGGTGACCGCTTACGATTCGCCGATCTACATCGCCGACGCCGCGCTGTATCTGATGCGGCACCGGCCCGATCTCGGCATCACGAATCCCTACGCGCTCGACCGGAGGCAGTTCGACGCGGCCGTCGCGCTGCTCGAGGAGCAGCGCAGAGCGGTCGGCGAGTACTGGAACGACATCGTCCGCGAGGTGCAGGCGTTCAGCGCGGGCTGGAGCGTGATCGGTTCCACGTGGCAGATGGCGGCCAACCTCGCCCGCGACGGCGGTGCTCCGGTGGCGACGGTGCTGCCCGATGAGGGATCGACGGGGTGGTCGGACTCGTGGATGATCAGTTCCCGGGCCGAGCATCCGAACTGCGCGTACCGCTGGGTCGACTACATCGTGAGCGCGCGGGTCAACGCGCGCGTCGCGGAGTACTTCGGCGAGTCACCCGCGAACGCGAAGGCGTGCGAACTGATGCGGGACCGGACGCACTGCGCGGTGTACCACTCCGCGGACCCCGAGTACGCCTCGCACATCTGGTACTGGACCACGCCGATGCGCGACTGCGTCGACGGTCGCAAGAACGTCGAGTGCGTCGGCTACGACGGTTGGTCGAAGGCGTGGCTTCAGATCAAGGGATAGCCGCGCGCCGTCGTCAGATGGCGTACTGGAAGACCGTGAGCATGCGGGCACCGAACCAGCCGGAGAACAGGGCGGCGACGGCGAGGAAGGCGATGATCTCGGTCCGCGGCCGTCGTGCGATCCGCACGGCCACCGGGATCAGCAGGACGAACGCGGGCAGGAGCAGTCGCGCACGGCTCATCATCAGGCCGTCCGACAGCAGGATCGACGCCAGCACGGCCGCCGCGTAGACGAGCACCGGCCACGGCACGCGGTCGGCGACCGACCAACCGAACAACACGAGCACCGAGATGATCAACAGGGCCGTTGCGATCGCTGAGAAGTCCGATCCGCTGCCGAGCGTCTGGGTGAGGAATCGCCAGGTGGCCGCGCCGCCGTCGAATGTGGTGTTCCACCCCGTCGTCTGGATCTGAAACCAGCCCGTCGCCGAGCCGGTCTGCGCCCACACCACTGCCAGGTAGCCGAGGTAACCGAGCGGCGCGAGAATCACGGCGGCCCACGCACGAGGGCCGTCGCGCCGGGCCACGATCGCTGCGAGCATCACGGCGGCGATCACCGCGACGCCGGTCGGCCGGACGAGTCCGGCACCGAGGGCGCAGAGTCCGGCGAGCAGCCACTGCCGCTCCAGGACTCCGACGAGCGCCCAGCCCGCGAGTGCGCAGAACACCGCCTCGGTGTAGGCCATGTTCAGCACCACCGACATGGGCGTGGCGGCGAAGAGGCCCACCAGGACCAGTCCGGCCGTCGAGGCTTGGTCGGGCGTCGACCGAACCGAGGAACGGATCCGCCCGGAGCAGATCACTCCGATACGACCCACCGCCACCGCGGCGAGGCATCCCGCGACCACGTTGACGATCATGGCCGCGGCGAACGGCGACAGGCCGGGGACCAGGGCGACGGTCCGCACCGTCATCGGATAACCGGGGAAGAATGCGTACGCGGTGAACTCCGTGTGGACGCCGTTTCCGTCGGTGAACCACAGGGGGATTCCGCCGTAGCCGTGCTGGGCGATGCCGAGCATCCACTCGCCGTCCCACATGGACAGCAGCGCGGTGAGACCGGTGTGGTGGAGTCCGGCGAAGACGGTGAGGATCACGATGCCGACGACGCGAATCGTCAGGTACACCCCGACGCATCGAAGGGCGAACTCGTGGGTGATGCCGAAGCGTCGCATGGTGGACATCGGGCGCACGGTAGTCATCGGAGGTGATCCTACGGTGGCCTCCGCGAAATGTGCCGCGCCAGGTCCGGCGGGTAAGGTGAACCCCGCGCGATTCCCGCAGAAGCTGCAGAAGCTCATGTAGACGAGACAGCTGTACAGATAAGGAAGGTTGCACGACGTGGCACTGGTCGTCCAGAAGTATGGCGGATCCTCGGTGTCGGATGCCGAGCGCATTCGCCGGGTCGCCGAGCGCATCGTCGAGACCAAGCGCGCAGGGAACGACGTGGTCGTCGTCGCCTCTGCGATGGGTGACACCACCGACGAACTGCTCGATCTGGCAGAACAGGTGAACCCGAATCCCCCCGACCGTGAGATGGACATGCTGCTCACGTCCGGCGAGCGCATCTCCAATGCGCTGCTCGCCATGGCGATCGAGGGCCTCGGGGAGAACGCGCAGTCGTTCACCGGCTCGCAGGCCGGCGTGATCACCACGAGCAGCCACGGCAAGGCCAAGATCATCGACGTGACTCCGGGCCGGGTCCGCAGTGCGCTCGACGAGGGGAAGATCGTCCTCGTCGCCGGTTTCCAGGGCGTCTCGCAGGACACCAAGGATGTGACCACGCTGGGCCGCGGCGGATCGGACACCACCGCCGTCGCCCTCGCCGCCGCTCTCGAGGCCGACGTCTGCGAGATCTACACCGACGTCGACGGCATCTACACGGCCGACCCGCGCATCGTCAGCAATGCCAAGCACCTCGATCACATCTCTTTCGAGGAGATGCTCGAGATGGCCGCATGCGGCGCGAAGGTGCTGATGCTGCGTTGCGTGGAATACGCCCGCCGATACAACGTTCCAGTTCATGTGCGCTCGTCGTACTCGACTAAGCCCGGCACCGTTGTGTCCGGCTCGATGGAGGACATCCCCGTGGAAGAAGCAATCCTCACCGGCGTCGCCCACGACCGCAGCGAAGCTCAGGTCACCGTGGTCGGCATCGAAGACAAGCCCGGTTACGCGGCGAAGGTGTTCCGCGCCGTCGCCGACGCCGAGATCAACATCGACATGGTCCTGCAGGGCGTGTCGGCGGTGGAGACCGGGAAGACCGACATCACCTTCACGCTGCCGAAGGAGCTCGGCGAGGTCGCCGTGGCCGAACTGGGCAAGCTCAAGTCGGAGATCGGCTTCCGCGAGGTGGTGCTCGACGACAACATCGGCAAGGTGTCGCTGGTCGGTGCGGGAATGAAGAGTCATCCGGGGGTCACCGCGACCTTCTGCGAGTCGCTCAGCGACGCGGGCATCAACATCGAACTGATCTCCACCTCCGAGATCCGGATCTCGGTCCTCGTCCGTGAATCCGATCTGGATCCGGCGGTCCGCGTTCTGCACGAGGCCTTCGGTCTCGGCGCCGACGAGGACGCCGTGGTCTACGGCGGCACCGGACGATAGGAGGACGCTCAGATGGGTATTCGACTCGGAGTAGTCGGCGCCACCGGCCAGGTCGGCGGCGTCATGCGTCAGATCCTCGAAGACCGGAACTTCCCGGCCGACGAGGTGCGGTTCTTCGCGTCGCCGCGGTCGGCGGGCAAGAAGCTGCCGTGGCGCGGCGGTGAAGTGGTGGTCGAGGACGCGACGACCGCAGATCCGGCGGGGCTCGACATCGCTCTGTTCTCCGCGGGCGGAACCATGTCGAAGGTGCAGGCGCCGCGGTTCGCCGCCGCCGGAGTAACGGTGATCGACAACTCGTCGGCCTGGCGCAAGGATCCCGATGTGCCGCTGATCGTGTCGGAGGTGAACGGTGAGCTCGCGAAGAACCCGCCCAAGGGCATCATCGCGAACCCCAACTGCACCACGATGGCTGCGATGCCGGTGCTCAAGCCACTGCACGACGCCAAGGGGTTGCGCCGGCTGATCGTCTCCAGCTATCAGGCGGTCTCGGGCAGCGGGCTGTCGGGCGTGCAGGAACTCGCGGGGCAGGTGCGCGCCGGCGTCGACGGCGCCGAGCAGCTCGTCTACGACGGGCACGCCGTCGATCTCGGCGAGAAGATCAATTACGTCGCGCCGATCGCGTTCAACGTGGTGCCGCTCGCGGGCAACCTCGTCGACGACGGCAGCGGTGAGACCGACGAGGACCAGAAGCTGCGCAACGAGTCGCGACGCATCCTCGGCATCCCCGAGCTGTTGGTCAGCGGAACCTGCGTCCGCGTCCCGGTCTTCACCGGCCATTCGCTGTCGATCAACGCCGAGTTCGATGAAGCGGTGACCCCCGAGCAGGCACGCGAGATCCTCGACGGCGCGCCCGGGGTCCGGCTCGCGGACGTGCCCAACCCGCTCGACGCGGCCGGCGGCGACGTCTCTCTCGTCGGGCGTATCCGTCAGGATCCGGGCGCTCCGGAGGGGCGTGGCCTCGCGCTCTTCGTCTCCGGAGACAACCTGCGAAAGGGTGCCGCGCTCAACACGATCCAGATCGCCGAACTGCTGGTCTGACGACGCGCGCCTGGCGGCGGGCGGGTTCGCTCGTCGGCGGCGAACGTCGAAATCGGGACTTACCAAGCGGTAACTTATGGCGTAGATTACTCTCGTGAGAAAAATTCGGGGATTCGTCTCGTCCAGAAGTTCATCCGTTTCCAGCGTCGTCAGGCGCACCGGTTCGATCGCCGTCGTCGGTGCGGTCGCGGCCTCCGGGCTCGTCGCCGGCACCGGCGACGCGGGTGCCGTCGGCGACTTCTATCGCCCTCCCGCTCGGTTGTCGGAGGCCCCGGGATCGGTGGTTCGCACCCAGCCCACGCAGCTCCTGCTGCAGATCCCGGGCGTTCGCAACCAATGGCCGGGGACCGCGACCCGCATCATGTACACGACCACGCGGCAGGACGGGAAGCCGACGGCCGTCACCGGCGCAGTGGTCGAGCCGACCGCGCCGTGGCACGGCAGGGGGCCGCGGCCCACCGTCGTATTGGCGCCCGGCACCGTCGGACAAGGCGACCAGTGCGCGGGGTCGAAGATGCTCTCGCTGCCGATGTCCATCGACCCGACCAAGCCGAGTCTCGGCGTCAACTACTCCGGGCTCGAGATGAACCTCTTCCTGCTCAACGGCGTGCGGGTGGTGCTCACCGACTACGTCGGCATGGGCACGCCCGGCATCCACACGTACGTGAACCGTCTCGAGTCCGGTCGGGCCGTGCTCGACGCCGCCCGCGCCGCACTCAAGGTGGCCAAGGCCCCCAAGGACGCTCCTGTCGCCTTCTCCGGCTACTCCCAGGGCGGCGGTGCGACCGCGTCGGCAGCCGAGCTGGCGTCCACCTACGCCTCCGACCTCAACGTGAAGGCCACCTACGCCGGTGCGCCTCCCGCGGATCTGTCCAAGGTGATCGGCCAGATCGACGGCACCTTCATCTCGGGCGCGATCGGCTACGCCATCAACGGACTCGTGGCGCGGTATCCGGCGCTCGACCCGATCCTGAAGAAGGAGACCAGCGCGACCGGGCGCCGCGCCCTGAAAGACGTCGCGACGCAATGCATCGCCGACACCGGTCTCACGCACGGATTCCAGCGCACCGACCAGTGGACTCGCAACGGGAAGTCGCTGAGCGCGGTCATCAAGAAGTACCCCCGCGTCCAGAAGATGCTCGACGACCAGCGGATCGGCCGCCTCAAGCCGAACGCACCGGTGCTGATCTCCACCGGGGTCAGTGACGACGTCATCCCGCACGGACAGGTGGTGCAGCTGTACCGCGACTGGAAGGCCCAGGGGGCGGACGTGCGGCTCGACAACGATTTCACGCCGCCGATCTTCCCCGGGCTGGTCGTGAATCACGCACTGCCGATGCTGGCCAAGATGCTGCCGGCGACGAGTTTCATCCTCAGTGAGTTGAACAGCTGACCAGTCGGTCGTGTGCAAGTGGTCGCCCGTGATCGGCGATCATGTGATCGACTACTGGTCATGACTGACATGAAGCGCTTCCTGATCGCCCTGTCGGCGGCGGTCATCGGTCTCGTCACGGTGTCGACGACGACTGCCGTGGCGAGCCCGGCCGTTCCCGGCGTCGGCCCGGCCTCCACTTCGCTGATGCACGGTGATCCCGAATCGACCGACAGCACCGTCCTGCGCGGGCCGGGCAAGACCGGGCATGTCGCGGCGTCGAGCGTTCCCGGCGGTGTGTGCGCCGCGACTTTCGTGGGCTCGGACGGCTTCCCGGTCTCGTTGTGCACGGCCTACGTCGCGGGTACCCCGCCGCAGTTCGCCACCCCGGTGGTGACCATGTTCGATCCGCGGACCGCCCAGGTCGTCGCGCGGCTGCCGCTGACCAAGGGCAAGCTCCTCGGCGGGGTGTACGGGTTCCTCGACGACCGGAACCGGGTGGTGGTGGCCGACGGCTCGGGCAAGATCCTGCGGGTCGGTCACCACCGGACGCGGTCCGGCTGGGCGCTGCGCGTCGACGAGAGCACCGACGTGTCGAAATACCTCGGCGGCGACGGCGTGACCGGGTTGGCCCCCGACTATCAGGGGCGCACCTGGTTCGCGACCACCGAGGGCGTCATCGGCACCGTGCTGCCCGACGGCCGGGTCGGGGCCACGCGCCTGCCGAAGGGCGAAGAACTGGGCAACGGGCTCACCGTCCGTCGCTCCGGTGCGTCGGTGCTGACCACGCACGCACTCTACGAGATGCGCGCGGACGCCGACGGCGTGCCGCGGACGGTGTGGCGGCGCGCCTACGATCGCGGTGCCGCCCGCCGGCCGGGACAGCTGACCTGGGGATCGGGCACCACGCCGACCTACTTCGGTCCCGGCGGCGACGGCTGGGTCGCGATCGTCGACAACGCCGCGGTGCCGAACCTGATCGTCTACCGCTCCGACGACGGTTCGCAGGTATGCCGGACGCGGGCCTTCGCATCACCGAACCAGGGGACCGAGAACTCCCCGATGGCGTGGGGCGACAGCCTGGTGATCCCCAGCACGTACGGATTCCAGTACCCGCCGATGGCGGTGAGCGGTGGGCCGAGCGATCCGGCGTTCGCTCCCTTCCGCGGCGGTATGACGCGCATCGACGTCCGCGACGGGGCGTGCACGAGAGTATGGGAGAACACCACCGACCGAATGGCCACGCTGCCGCGGCTGTCCCGGGCGGACGGTCTGATTCACGGTCTCGCCTACGGCCCGTACGTGCCGGGACCGCAGCAGTCGGGACCGGTCGACTACGTCGCTGTCGACTTCCAGACCGGTCGACGGGTGGCGACGCGGCGCGTGGGGACCGCGCCGATCGACGAGCCGATGCAGCTCACCGGCATGATCGCGCCGGGCGGAGCACCGTGACCCGGATGCTGAAGATCTCCGGCTAGTGCCCACCGGACCGGCGTGCGCGTCGTGCCATCATCAATGACATGACCACTCCCGGACCGTTCGACGACGACGCCGACCGCGATCGGATTCCGACGCAGGCCGAACTCGACGCCGAGGACCTCGCCGAGATCGCGCGGCGGTCGAAGGACAGCGATCTCAGCGGCAGGTATCCGGCGCGTCCCGTCGACCCCGGCCCGCCGCCGGTCGCGCTCGTCCGTGACGCGCGCGTGGTCTGGGCGATCGCCGCGGTGGCGTGCCTGGCGTGGGTCGTGTACGGATTCGCCAATCTCTCCTGGCTCGAGGGGTTGATGGCCGAGCGTCTGCAGCCAGGTCTGCAGAACGTCCCGGGGGTGGATCCGGGAGAGAAGGCGGCCTCGATGGCGTCGTTCTGGACGCCCGCGCTGCTCGTGGGCATCCCGCTGTTCACGGCACTGGGATATCCGCTGCTTGTCGGTACCGCGCGGGCGCACAGCCGCAATCTGCGCAGCATCTATCTCTCGGTGATCACCGTGACGGTCCTGTTCACCGTCGTCGGTGCGGATCTGCTGTTCCACTATCCGGAGGTCTCGGCGTCGCTGCGAGTGCTCGCGTGGGTGCAATGCGGGGTGCTCGTCCTCTCCGCGCTCATCACCCTGCGCAGGCCGATCAACGAGTGGCTGCCGAAGTCGATGGCCATGAAACCCTTCCGGCGCGCCTCCGGCGGGTAGCTTGGGGACAGCGGGTCCGGTTCGGCCATGCGCCTGGAACCGTTCCCGTTTCGAGTTGACCGAACTAAGGAGAACGCAATGACCGTCACCCCCGTGTACCACGTCTCGTCGACCTCGACCGGCGGCGGCCGCGACAGCGAGGTGGTCTCCGAGTCGGGCCGGATCGACCTGGTGCTCGCTCCGCCCGTCGAGATGGGCGGCAACGGCGAGGGCAGCAATCCCGAGGAGCTGTTCTCCGCGGGCTATGCGGCGTGCTTCATGGGTGCGCTCCGGCACGTCGCCAAGAGCAAGGGCGCCACTCTCACCGACGCCACGTCGGTGAAGGTGAACATCGGCATCGGCAGCGACGACGCCGACGGCGGCTTCGGACTCACCGCCGACATCGAGGTGTATCTGCCCGGGCTCGACACCGCCGAGGCCGCCGAACTGGCACAGGCCGCGCACGCCTTCTGCCCGTACTCGAAGGCCACGCGCGGCAATATCGCGAGCACTGTCACATCGCGCGTGTGATTCGCGGCACGGGGCCCGGTACGGTGAACTCTCGTGAACAACTGGGCTATCGTCGCCGCCGCCGCAGTGCTGGCGGCCACCATCGCGACCATCGCATTCGTGCGATACCGGCAGAATGAGACCGCGGTACTCAAACGCGACGCCGAACTCGCCGCGTCGCTGCGCGAGCTGGCGGGCACCGACGCCGTCCGGCTCGCCGCGGTAGAAGAGTTCGAGACAGCGGTTTACGAGCGGCTGTTCTTCAGCCGAGCGATCGGTCCGCGCATTCGATCGGCCGTCTGGGCCCTGCTCGGGGGCGTCCTCGCGGCGTCCGCGGTGCTGCTCCTGGATGGGATCGACAGTGCTGTGGGCGTCGTGGCCTGGGCCGCCGCGATCGTCTTCGCCATCGGATTCACCCTCGCCGCGGTGGTGTACGCCGCTGTGGCGGGATACTCGGCGCTGACCACCCCGCGGGTGTCCTTCGCGGACTCGTACGAGTCCGACAAGGAATGACGCCGGCTCGCACCACCACGGGCCGCGCTCGTCTGTTCTACATCACAGTCGTCACGCTGGCGGTCGCCGCACTGGTGACGGCATCGGCGATTCCCGTGGTCGGAGACCCCGCGGCCGTGGCGTTTGCGAGAGGGTCGATCCGCGTCGTCGACGACGCCGGTGCGCCCGGATCCGTCCTCGTGAGTCGCGAACTGTTCGCCTCGTCGCCGACCGCGGTCGTGGTCGCTCCGACGGCACGAGAGTCGGAGCGCCGCGCCGCGGCGGAGGCCGCGCGCGTCAATGGCGTGCCGGTCTTCGCGGTCGATGACACGAATTCCCGCACTGTCGCAGCGGAATTGGAGCGACTCGGTGTCGAGCGCGCGGTCCGGGTCGGCCGCGTCCCGGCACTGCCGGTTCCGGTCACCGACGACGTCCGGTTGCTCGCCGGCGGTGCCGCGACGCGCGGTGAGGGCACCGTGGTGCTGCTTTCGGCGGCCGGCGACGACGCGATCGCGACCGCCGAGGCGGCACACGCGGAGGTCGCGGCCGTGCCGTCGCCCGATCCGAGAAGCTCCGGGCGCGCAGTGAACCTCGTCAAGGCGCGGCCCGGGGCGCCGATCCTCGCGGTGGGATCGGGATTCGGCGACCCCCGGCTCCTGGCGCGCCGCGTCGAACTCGCGCGGAGCCTCCCGGAACTCCCCGGCGGCGGACAGTTGATGTTCCCGGGGCGCCGCGTCGTCGCGCTCTACGGATCGCCCGGTGCGCCCGAACTGGGGCCTCTGGGCAGGCAGAGCATCAGTGCGTCCATCCGGCGCGCGAAAGCCGTCGCAGCGCAGTACGACCGCCTCTCGCCCGTCCCGGTGGTCCCGGGCTTCGAGATCATCGTGACCGTCGCGTCCGCCGATCCCGGCCCGGGCGGCAACTACACCTCGGCGCTCGACGTGGCGGCGGTGCGGCCGTGGGTCGACGCCGCGCGCAAGGCCGGCGTCTACGTCACCCTCGACCTGCAACCGGGCCGGATGGACTTTCTCGACCAGGCCAAGATGTATCGGGAACTGCTGCTGCAGCCGCACGTCGGCCTGGCCCTCGACCCGGAGTGGCGGCTGAAGCCGAATCAAGTCCACCTGCAGCAGATCGGGTCCGTCTCGCCCGCGGAGGTGAACCGGGTCTCGACCTGGCTCGCCGACCTGGTCAAGAGTCGGAATCTGCCGCAGAAGGCCTTTGTCCTGCACCAGTTCGACGCCGACATGCTGGGTGACAGATCGAAGATCGACACCTCGCGCACCGAACTCGCGTTCCTCGTTCACGCCGACGGCCACGGTGTGCCGAACGTCAAGATGCAGACGTGGAACCGGATTGTCGCGGGCCTGCCTCCCCGGACGTGGCTCGGGTGGAAGAATTTCTACACGGAGGACAAGCCCATGTTCTCTCCACGCCGGACCATGAACGTCGACCCCGTTCCCTGGTTCGTCTCCTATCAATAGAGAGAAGGGAACCGGCCAATGGCTTTGCCCGTCGACCAACTGGCTGCGGTGCCGGAGGCCGCGACCCGCAGGGACTCGCTCGAGATCATCCTCGAACAGGACCGTACGCGGCTGCAGGAACTGACCCCGGTGCGACATCAGCGGATGTCGGCCACGCCGTTCACGTTTTATCGCGGTGCGGCGGCGGTGATGGCCTCCGACCTCGCGGCGACTCCCAGCACCGGCATCGTGACCCAGTTGTGCGGAGACGCGCATCTGAGCAACTTCGGCTTGTTCCGCTCACCGGAACGCGCGATGGTCTTCGACCTCAACGATTTCGACGAGACGCACCCCGGCCCGTTCGAGTGGGACGTGAAGCGCCTCGCGGCCAGCATGGTCATCGCGTCGCAGGCGAACGGCTTCGACGAGACGACGGGCCGCAGCATGGCGCGCCTCGCGGCCAAGGCGTACCGGAAGACGATGATCGCCAGCGAGGCCAAACCCGCCCTCGAATGCTGGTATGCGCGAGTCGACGCCGACGAGGTGGTCGCCGATCTCGGTGACCGCTTCGACACCGCCGCGTCGAAGCGGACGCAGAAGGCGCTCCGGAAGGCGCGGCACCGGGACAGCGCGCAGGCGCTCGAGAAGCTCTGCTACGTCGATCTCGCGGGGGCGCACATCAAGAGCGATCCGCCGCTGCTGGTGCCGGCGTCCGAGGTCGCGCCGTCGATGTCGAAGGTCCAACTCGACGACTACTTCGGTGAGGCCTTCGCACGCTACGCGCGCACCCTGCCCGCGCACGTCGCCGAGTTGTTCTCGCAGTACTCCTTCATCGAGGCGGCGCGAAAGGTCGTCGGCGTCGGCAGCGTCGGCACCCGGTGCTGGATCGCGCTCTTCGGCGGGGCGCGGGGGACCGATCCGCTCTTTCTTCAATTCAAGGAGGCCTCCGAATCGGTCCTCGCGCCGTTCGTGCCGGGCTGCGAGTACACCAATCAGGGACAGCGTGTCGTGTTCGGTCAGCAACTGTTGCAGGCGTCGAGCGACATCTTCCTCGGATGGGTCCGTGCGGCCGGCGCGGAGGCGACGGTCGACACCGACTTCTACGTGCGCCAGCTGCGCGACGGCAAGGGGTCGGTGGTCGTGGAGTCGCTGCTTCCGGCCGGGATGGAGTACTACGGGGCGCTGTGCGGCGAGGTGCTGGCGCAGGCGCACGCGCGTACCGCATCCCGCCACGAGATCGCGGCATACCTGGCCGACGCGGGAAAGGCCTTCGACGCGGTGATCGCCGACTTCTCGGTGGAGTACAGCCGCATCAACATCGGTGACCACGGACGCCTCGATGCCGCGGTCGCCGACGGGTCGGTCAGCTCCGGTGCCCTCGAAAACCCGTCCTGACCTGACGATTTAGTAGTTCGGCCGAGCTCGTTGTACGCTATTGCAGGTCATACACGGGGTATGGCGCAGCTTGGTAGCGCGCTTCGTTCGGGACGAAGAGGTCGTGGGTTCGAATCCCGCTACCCCGACGCTTTGGTTGAGAAGCAGTTGAGGCCCCCGGCCTGCAGAGATGCGAGCCGGGGGCTTCCTCGTATCGTGCGTGTCCGTTCTGCTCAGGTGTCAGATCGTCGTTGAGACCCGGCCTTGCGGTAGAGGTCAGGCTTCCGCGAGCTTACTGCTCAAGCAGATCGTGCCGACCCCGACGCTCGATACCGCGGCGTAACTGTTCCATCGGAGTTCTCTCGGTCAGTGATCGTGCTACGGCCGCCTTCTGGGCGGATTCGGGCTGACGGCGGACGCCCGGCCAGTTCATCAGCGATGGGACAGGCACCCACTCGAGTCGTTCAGAAGGAGGACTCCGGTGGCAGTTCACGCACCCAGTCTTGTGTTGAACTCGTGAGCCTGATTCACTTGAAAAAGTCCGTTGCTAACTGATGCAAGCGGACGCCGCCCCGTCCGGCGGTTGCTCTGGGGAGGGTAGTGAACCGGACGGGTGCGATGACGCGGTCCGTCCCGCTCCTGTCTAAGGGGAGGGAGCCGGACGGACCGCCCTCGAATAGCCGGTCTCGTGCGCCGGGAACTACGCCGCGACCTCAAGCCTCGATCGGCAACTCGCGGATCACTCGCGCGGGATTGCCCGCGGCGAATACATGGTCGGGGAGATCGCGAGTGACGACGCTCCCGGCTCTCATCTGACGCGGCATCACCCAGCTGCCCTCGCCGAGGCCGCCCAGCAATTCACGCAGCAGTGCGTCGCGCACGCCGTCCTCGTCGGCGGCGGTCGCGTTGAATCGGTCCAGCAGCCGCGCGCAGGCCTTGCGCAACCCGACCAATTCGGGATCGGCGTCGCGGTACAACTCGCCGGCCAGCATCCGTTCCCGGTCGGTGGTCATGCCGTCTCGGTCAGCTGAACTGGTCGGCGAGCTGGGGCAACGACTGCTGAACGCTGTCGACGTCGCCGCCGTTCGACACCGCGGTCAGCGTCAGCAGCGACGCCTCCGGGCGGCAGCAGAACCGGGCGGGCGCGTACGGCGAGGTACCGAGGCCCGCGCTGACGTGCAGCTTCATCGTCGAACCCCAGTTGGAGACGCCCTTGACCCGCGAACGATCGAGATGGCAGTTGGTCACCAGCGCGCCGTAGCCGGGCAGGCACAGCTGACCGCCGTGCGTGTGGCCCGCCAGCACGAGGTCGTACCCGTCGTCGGCGAAGGAGTCGAGCACGCGGGGCTCCGGTGAATGCGTCAGCCCCAGCCGCAGTTGCGCGAGCGGGTTGGGTCGCCCGGCGATCGCCTCGTAGCGGTCGCGTTCGATGTGCGGGTCGTCGACGCCGGCCGCGACGATGCGCACCGAGCCGACCTCGAGTTCGCGCACCGTGTGCGTGGCGTCGAGCCAGCCGCGTTCGGTGAAGGCCGCGCGCAGATCCTGCCACGGCAGCGGCTCGCCGTGCGTGCGTGTGTGGTTCTTCTTGAAGTACTTGAACGGGTTCTTCGGTTTCGGGCCGAAGTAATCGTTGGAGCCGAAGACGAACAGGCCGGGGCGCGCGAGCAGCCCGCCCAGTGCCTGCACCACAGCGGGGACCGCGCTGGGATGGGCGAGGTTGTCGCCCGTGTTGACCACCAGGTCGGGCTCGAGTCGCTCCAGCTCGGAGATCCATGCCTGCTTGAGATGCTGGTTCGGCATCATGTGGATGTCGCTGATGTGCAGCACGCGCAAGGGCGACGATCCCGGCTCCAGCACCGGCAGCGTCGCGTGACGCAGGGTGAATGCGTTGCGCTCGATCACCGTCGAATACACGAGACCGGCGGCGGCCGCACCGGCGGCACCGGCCACGACGCGGGTGAGAGCTGAGGCGTCACGTGTGGTGCGCGAGGGCGCACCGAATCCGGGAACCGAGACCATGGACTTCAGGATACGCGCCGAAGACGCCCGCCGACCCCGCGCTGCGCCGTCAGCCGCCGGGCACCTCGATGACCACCGGACCCACTCCCGGCACCTGCACCGTCTTCTCCGCCGGTTTGTCTGACGTGCCGTCGCCGGAGGTCTTGCCGCGGCCGTTGCTCACGTACATCGCGATGGTGCTTCCCGGCATCGCGCTGTCGGAAGGAGCGGTGAAGACGACGGTGCCCTTGGGGCGAGTGCTGTCGACTTCGAGTTCGGTGACCTTGAAACCGGCCTCCTGCAAGCGCGAGGTGGCCTGGCTGGCGGGCAGTCCGCTCACTTGCGGGATGCGTCCGCGGTCACTGCCCGCGACGTACTGCGGATCCACGGGAGGCAGCGCGACCGGACCGAACTTGGTCGCGATCGGTCCGATCGCCGAGAACCACGTCCGTGCCGGCTCGAAGCCGCCGTATAGATTTCCGTCGCCGCACTGGCGCAGCGGCGAGGTGCAGATGCCCGCCGGGTGCGAACCGTCGTTGTAGGTGTAGACGGCGGCGGCGAGGCGGTTGGTGAATCCGAGGAAGGCCGCCGAGCGGTGCGCCTCGGTGGTGCCGGTCTTGCCCGACAGCGGCAGGTTCCAGCCCGCCGCCGAAGCCGCGGCCGCCGACGTGCCGCCGCCCTTGTCGTCCTCGCTCATCGCGTTCGCGAGCGTGTTGGCCAGCCCGGACTCGACGACCTGTTCGCACTTGGGCGGGTTGAACGGGACGTTGACCATCGCGCGCTGTCCGTTCTGGTCGAGCACCGCGTTGCCGTACTGATCGCGCTTGACCTGCTGGATCGACGCGATCGGGTTCGGCGGACACCACGTGCCTCCGGAGGCGAGGGTCGCTGCGACATTGGAGAGTTCGAGCGCGTTCACCGCGAACGGGCCGAGCGTGAACGAGCCGAAATTGCCCTTCTTCACATACTCGGCGAGGCTCTGATCGCCAACACCCGAGGTACCGGGCTCGTTGTACGAGCGCAGTCCGAGCCGCACCGCCATGTCGACCGCGGGCTTCACCCCGACCTGCTGAAGCAGCTGGACGAAGGTGGTGTTCGGCGACGTGGCGAGGGCCTGCGTCACCGACGCCGACGGCGGATACGCGCCGGCGTTCTTGACGCAGTACGCGTTCACCGGACAACCGAACGCACCGTTGCTGTCGCCCATGCCGTACACCGCGACGCTCGACGGGATCGGCAGCACGCTGCCCGTGCCCAACCCCTTCTCCATCGCCGCGGCCGTGGTGAACAGCTTGAAGATCGAGCCGGCGCCGTCGCCGACGAGAGAGAAGGGCTGCGGTTGAACTGTCTCATCGCGTTTGGCGTCGAGGCCGTAATTGCGGCTCGAGGCCATCGCCAGCACGTCGTGAGAGTCCTTGCCGGGAGCGACGATGCTCATCACGGTCGCGATGCCGTCGGTGTCCGGAGCGGTGTGCTGCTGCGCGGACCGCACCGCATCGGCCTGGACCTCGGGATTCAGGGTGGTTCGGATGAGGTAACCGCCCCGCATCACCTGTGCGCGCGGGATGCCGTTGTCGGCCAGGTACTGCAGGACGTAGTCGCAGAAGAAGCCGTTGTTGTGCGCGGAGATGCATCCCTGCACGGGGGTCTTCGGCGCGGGCAGCACGCCGAGCGGCTTCTTCTTCGCCGCCTCGAGTTCGGCGCGACGTTCGGGGAAGTTCTCGATCATGGTGTCGAGCACGGTGTTCCGTCGCGCCATGGTGGCCTGCGGATCGGTGTACGGGTTCAGCCCGGAGCTCGACTGGACCATGCCGGCGAGCATGGCCGCCTGTTCCACCGTCAGCTCCTTCGCGGAGTGACCGAAGTACGTCTGGGCCGCGGCCTCCACACCGTAGGCGTTGTTGCCGAAGGGTACGACGTTCAGGTAGCGGGTCACGATCTGCTTCTTCGCGTCCTGCTTCGCGGCGGCGTCGTCGAGTCCCTTCTCCCGCTTGGCCTGATCGGTGAGCGTCTGCTCCAGAGTCAGGGCCATCCGCACCTCCCGCAGTTTGCGCGCGGGTGTCGTCTCCGTGGCGGCTTCGCGCTCGGCCTCGGTCCGGGCCAGAACCAGCAGTTGGTAGTTCTTGATGTACTGCTGATCGAGCGTCGAGGCACCCTGCTGCACCTCACCCGACGACGAGTTCTTCAGGGCCGCACGGATGGTGCCCTTCCAGTCGACGCCGTCGTGTTCGAGGAAACGCCGGTCCTCGATCGAGATGATCGCCCGGATCATGTCCTGCGAGATGTCGTTGTATCCGACCTGGTAGCGGTACTGGTCGTAGAGGAGCGCAATCGGTGTGCCGTTCGCGTCGGTCACCGTGGTGACTTCGGGGACGGTTCCGCCCAGCAGCTCGGACGACGAGTTCTCCATCGTGGCGGCGGCCCGGTTCGAGAGCACGCCCATTCCGGTGGCGACGGGGAACAGGAGTCCGGCCACGAGGACCGCGGCCATCACGACGGCGACGGCCAGGCCTGCGAGGTTCGAAGTCTTGCGCACGATGGCCAGGATACGTGTGATTCGCCGCGGGGCGCCGTATCCACCTGCGCGGATGTCGGCCCGACCTGCGTCGAACTCAGGACCATAGCCCACCGACTTGCGTTGCATCGGCCGCCTCAATAGATTGGAAACGTGAGTTACCTAACAAAGAAACTCATTGGTAGGTACGAATCACAGCAGGATCTCATGCATGCGCTCAACCAGGGGCATGTCGATGGGTTTGTGAAAGGCGGGATTGCGCAATGACTCTGGCGCCGTTGACCACCGTTGACTCAGAGGCTCGACTGGCTTGGGTTTCCCAGGCGCGTTGTCGTGGAGGTGACCCGGACGATCTGTTCGTCCGCGGAGCTGCTCAGAGGAAGGCTGCGACCATCTGCAGACACTGTCCGGTGCAACTCGAGTGCGGTGCGGATGCGCTCGACAATCGCGTCGAGTTCGGCGTCTGGGGCGGAATGACCGAGCGGCAGCGTCGCGCGCTGCTCCGTCAGCATCCCGAAGTGACGTCGTGGGCGGCGTTCTTCGAAGCGCAGCGCCGACGACAGCGTCTCGGCGCAGTTCCCGACCAGAACTGAACGACGAGGAGCCCGGCACGCGCCGGGCTCCTCGTCGTCTGGGGCTGTGCGGTCCTTCGGTCAGCCGCGGCTGGTGATCTGTTCGGCGACTGCGCGCAGGGCCGACATGTCGGCCACCTCGAAGGGCAGCGCCGGCACACCCACCAGCGGAACGCTCGGGTGCGACGAGGTGAACCGCTGAAGCAGGCGCACCTCGCGCTTGGCGGTGGCGGCGCGCTCGGTGTGCACTTTCAGCACGCCGCGCGTCAGTTCATCGTC
The DNA here is from genome assembly GCF_000333035.1 of Gordonia sihwensis NBRC 108236. Classification (GTDB taxonomy): domain Bacteria; phylum Actinomycetota; class Actinomycetes; order Mycobacteriales; family Mycobacteriaceae; genus Gordonia; species Gordonia sihwensis. The sequence continues at coordinate 18,031 of NZ_BANU01000027.1, read as the reverse complement.
CATGCCGGTCATCGCGGTCTCGGCCGCAGCGGCCGTCATGGAGGTGAGCGTCGGGTGGGTCCGGTTCACGATCAGGCCGGTGAGCGGCATCGAGTCCTTCGACAGCCGTTCGACGAAGAACGAGGCCTCGCGCAGCGCATCGGGCTCGGGGGCGGCCACCACGACGAACTCGGTTCCGGGCTGCTTGAGCAGTTCGTAGGTGCGGTTGGCGCGCTCTTGGAATCCGCCGAACATCGAGTCGAGGGACTGTACGAAGGTCGCCACATCGCGCAGGATCTCCCCGCCGACGATCGTGGAGATGCCTCGCATCGCCAGGCTCATCGCCCCGGTCAGCACGCGGCCGACGCCGCGACCGCCGCCGACGAGCATGCGCATCAGTCGACCGGACAGGAACGAGCCGAGGCGCTGGGGGGCGTCCAGGAAGTCGAGCGCATTCCGGGAGGGCGGCGTGTCGACGATGATCAGATCCCACCGCTGCTCGTCGAGGAGTCGGCTCAGCTTCTCCATCGCCATGTACTCCTGCGTGCCCGAGAACGACGACGCCACTGTCTGATAGAAGCTGTTGTTCATGATCGACTCGGCGCGCTCCGGCGTCGAGTGTTCGATCACCATGTCGTCGAAGGTGCGCCGCATGTCGAGCATCATCGCGTCGAGACTGCCCGCGCCGTCGAGCCTGTCGAGGGGAACCGGCTGCGGTTCGTTGGTCAGCTCCGACATTCCCAGCGACTGGGCGAGGCGACGTGCCGGATCGATCGTCAGAACCGCCACTCTGCGGCCGCGCTCGGCGGCGTGCAGGGCCATCGCCGCGGCGGTCGTCGTCTTGCCGACGCCGCCCGACCCACAGCACACCACGACGCGGGTTCCAGGGTCGGCCAGCACCGCGCCCATCTTCAGGTCGGGCATTACGCTCCAGCCTCCTTGAGCACGGCGGACAGTTCGTACAGGGCGCCGAGGTCGACACCGTTCTCCACGGTCGGCAGTTCCACCTGCGCGGCGTCGACGTCGTCGAGTTCGGCGCGCGCGATCTGCTGCGCCTGAAGCCGTGCCGCGTAGTCGATGGTCTCGGTCAGCAGACCGGCCAGATCGTCGTCGGACAGGTGGACGCCGGCCTCCGCCAGGCTCTTCTCGATCCGTGCCGAGTCGATGCGGCCTTCGGCGATGGCGTCCGCCTCGGCCTCGGGAAGATAGGACGGGTTGACGCGATTGACGACGATGGCGCCGATGTTGAGGTTCTTGGCACGCAGTTCGGCGACTGCCTCGATGGTCTCCTGCACCGGCATGGCTTCCAGGAGGGTGCATAGGTGTATCGCGGTCTCCGGCGAATGCAGCAGTGCCGCAACACCTTCGGACTGATTCCGAATGGGGCCGCTCTTCGCCAGATCGCGCATCGCGGTGGTCACGTCGAGGAAGTTGCCGATTCGGCCGGTCGGGGGTGAGTCGACGACGATCGCGTCGTAGGTCCGCGCGCCGTTCTTGTCCGTGGCGATGACGCGTTCCTTGATCTTGCCGGTCACCAGGACGTCCTTGAGTCCGGGGGCGACGGTCGTGACGAAGTCGATCGCGCCGACCTTCTTGATCGCCCGCCCGGCGAAGCCGAGGTTGTAGAACATCTCCAGATACTCCAGCAGGGCGTGCTCGATCTGAAGTGCGAGCGCCCACACCGAGCCACCGCCGTCCATCCCGACCAGTTGAGTGTCGGTGGGCGGAAGCGGGGGGACGTCGAAGAGCTGGGCGATGGCCTGCCGTTCCTCGCACTCGACGAGCAGGACCTTCTTACCCTCGGAGGCGAGGGTGAGTGCCAGCGCTGAGGCCACCGTCGTCTTGCCGGTGCCGCCCTTGCCGGACACGAAATGCAGACGCGCGCTCGCCGCCTGCGCCGGCCACGCCCCGGGACCGTCCTTGCGAACTTCGTTGACCACGCCGATCACCTTATCGACCGTGTCTACTGTGACCGCGGTTAACCGTTAAGGTTGGCACCATGAGTGAAGTCACCGCCTGGGAATACGTCACCGTTCCGCTGCTCACGCATGCGACCAAGCAGATCCTCGACCAGTGGGGCTCGGACGGCTGGGAACTGGTGAGCGTTCTGCCCGGTCCCACCGGAGAACAGCACGTCGCATACCTCAAGCGTCCGAAGGCCTGACCGATGAGCGGGCAGTGGTCGAAGCGCTTGGCGGAACTCGGAATCGATCTTCCGACGGTGGTCGCACCGGTCGGCAGTTACACCCCCGCACTCCGCGTCGGCGATCTCGTGTACACCTCGGGACAGATCCCGGTGGCCGACGGTCAGGTGAGGGTCACGGGGAAGGTGTCCGAGGGCGCGGAAGGCATCGTCACGCCGGAACAGGCGAACGCGGCGGCTCGGCTCTGCGCGCTCAACGCGCTCGCGGCCGTGCACGCCGAAGTCGGCATCGACTCGATCGTCCGGGTGGTCAAGGTGGTCGGATTCGTCGCCTCGGCACCCGGATTCACCGGTCAGCCCGGCGTGATCAATGGAGCGTCGGACCTGCTGGGTGAGATCTTCGGCGAGGCCGGCGTCCACGCGCGGTCGGCCGTCGGGGTCGCCGAACTCCCCCTGGGCGTGCCCGTCGAGGTGGAAATCGTCGTCCAGGTGACATGACCCGACCGGGGAGCGGTGCCCGGAGGCTGCGGACCAGCGTGCGTCCCGAGGAACAGGAAGCGGTGATCCTGGCGGCGGCGCGCCGCGAGTTCGCGGAGGTCGGAGTGCGGCGGGCCGGCATGGACGCCGTGGCGCGCGCCGCGGGCGTCTCGCGCAGCACGCTGTACCGGCGTTTCCCGAACAAGGACGCATTGCTCGCGAAGGTCGGCGAGGCGATCGCACTCGCGACCATGCGGCATCTCGCCGCGGCCGTCCGCGGCCTGCCGCCGCGCGAGGCGGTGGTCGAGGCCTTCGTCGAATGCACGCGGATCGTCGACGAGGATCCGCTCGTGCGCCGACTGCTGCTGGACGAGCCGGACGTCGCCGACGTTCTGGTGAGCCAGACTTCCCGTACCGCCGGAGAGTTCCTGGAAGCCTCCGGCGCCGCGGTCGCGGGCACGCTGCGTCGTGCGGGCGCGACCATGCCCGACGACGATCTTCTGCTGGTGTCGGAGCATTTCGTACGCGTCGCGCTGTCGCTCACGCAGATCCGGACCTCGCGTCTGGACATCGCGGACGTCGAGACCGTCCGGGCCTACGCCACGAAGTTCCTGGCACCGGTGGTGTGGTGACGCGGCGGTCGCTCGGTAGGCTCGGTGAATGCCCCTTCATGCCGACGCTTCCGCCGACGACAAGCCGGTCCATCCCGCATACGGCGTAGTGCGTGAGGTGACGCCGTTCGCCTCCGTGCTGCTGTGTCACAATCCCGGCTCGTTCGAGCTCGACGGCACCAACACCTGGATCCTGCGAGCGCCGGGTTCGTCGACCGCGGTGGTCGTGGATCCGGGACCGACCAAGCACGGCAAACACGTGCGGGCTGTCGCGGCCGCGGCCGGGGAGGTCGAACTCGTCCTCATCAGCCATCGCCATCACGATCACGTCGGTGCATGCAAGAGGATGCGCAAACTCGCGGGCGCACCGCAGCGGGCCTACTCAGACGAGTACTCGGTGGGCGCCCCGCGGTTGCGGGACCGTGAAGTCATCGAGGCGGCGGGCGTGACCATCACGGTGATGCACACCCCGGGACATACGGCCGACTCCACGAGCTTCCTCGTCGAGTGGGAGGGGCAGCGTGCGATCCTGACCGCCGACACCATTCTCGGTTTCGGCACCACCGTGCTCGATCCGTCGGACGGTTCGCTGAAGGACTACTTCAACTCGCTCAATCGGCTGCTGGTGGAGGCCTCCGACGCGGTCGTGCTGCCCGGACACGGCCCCGACCATCCGGAGCTGGAACCCATTGCGCGCTACTACAAGTCGCATCGCGAGGAACGTCTCGCGCAGATCGTCGCCGCACTCGACGAACTCGGTGTCTCACCGGAGAAGGCCAAGCCGATGAAGGTGGTCCGGAAGGTCTACTCCGACGTCGATCAGAAGCTCTGGCCGGCCGCGAAGATGTCGGTGAAGACTCAATTGGAGTATCTCCGCACGCTGTGAGCGCGTGCGGCGGAGATCAGGACTGACAAACAGGTCCGAGGGCGAAATGCCCTCGGACCTGTTTGTCGGTACTGATTGTTGCGCTTGCTCAGCGTGCGCGGCGCGCGAGGCGCTCGGAGTCCGCGATCAGGACACTCTTGCCCTCGAGTCGCAGCCATCCGCGCTGTGCGAAGTCGGCGAGCGCCTTGTTGACGGTCTCGCGCGAGGCGCCGACGAGCTGGGCGATCTCTTCCTGCGTGAGGTCGTGCGTGACGCGCAGTGCGCCGCCCTCCTGCGTGCCGAAGCGCTGCGCCAACTGCAAGAGCTGCTTGGCGACGCGACCCGGGACGTCGGTGAAGATCAGGTCGGCGAGGTTGTTGTTGGTGCGGCGCAGGCGACGTGCCAGCACGCGGAGCAACTGCTCGGCGATCTCCGGACGGTCCTTGATCCACTTGCGCAGCGCGTCGCGGTCCATGGTGACCGCGCGGACCTCGGTGACGGTGGTCGCCGACGAGGTGCGGGGGCCGGGGTCGAAGATCGACAGCTCACCGAACATGTCCGACGGACCCATGATGGTCAGCAGGTTCTCGCGACCGTCCGGCGAGCGGCGGCCGAGCTTCACCTTGCCGGACAGGATGATGTAAAGACGGTCGCCGGGTTCGCCCTCGTGGAAGATGACATGACCGCGCGGAAACTCGACCGGCTGAAGTTCCTTCGCGAGAGCTGCGACGGCGGTGGGTTCGACACCCTGGAAAATGCCGGCCCGTGCTAGTACTTCTTCCACCTAAAGAACCTCTCTCAAATGCTTTTGCCGCGTCCAGTGATAAAGACTACGTGAAAGATCATAGATGTTGGATTGATCACTGTTCGCATTAGTAGGCAACTAGCGCGCGTCGTACCTGCGGCTCGGGCCGCCTGCACGCTCACCGGACTTCAGGACGCGCGACTGGATTCCGGTTCGTCTGTTTCCGCGATCGGCTTGCTGCGCCGGCTCCGGAGCTCGTCGAGTGCGGCGGGCAGCCCGTCTTTCGCGAGGTTGCTCACGTCGGTCTCATCCGCGGCTTCCAGGAACTCCTCGACGTGGGCCGGGCCCACCGACAGTCGGTCGAGTCCCGCCTGCACCCTCTCCATCGCGAGTGCGAAGAGCATCAGCACAGCGGGGAAGAGAAGTCCGGCCAGTCCTTGCATGAGGAACAGTAAACACCGGGGCCGTGGGGGTGCCGCAAACCCAGACGGCTCTCGTCACCGAGTTGTGACCTGCGGTTACCCGGGCCGGCGAGGTCAGCCGACCGCGCGGCCGGGGGCACGGCGGCTAACCTGGTCTGTTGTGAGTAGACGCAAGGAGGAGACCAGGCTGGGCCTGGTCCGGCGGGCGCGGCGGATGAACCGAGCGCTGGAGGCGGCCTTCCCGCACGTCTACTGCGAACTGGATTTCACAACGCCGCTGGAACTGTCGGTCGCGACGATCCTGTCGGCACAGTGCACCGACGTGCGCGTGAACCAGGTGACGCCCGCGCTCTTCGCCAGGTACCCGGACGCGCGCGCATATGCCGAGGCCGACCGGACCGAGTTGGAGGAGATGATTCGGTCCACCGGCTTCTATCGGAACAAGGCCAATTCGATCATCGGCCTGGGGCAGGCGCTGGTCTCGCGGTTCGGTGGCGAGGTGCCGGCGAATCTCAAGGATCTGGTGAGCCTTCCCGGCTTCGGGCGCAAGACGGCCAACGTCGTCCTGGGCAACGCCTTCGGCGTGCCTGGGATCACCGTCGACACGCATTTCGGCCGGCTGGTCCGCCGCTGGGACTGGACTCGGGAGACCGACCCGGTGAAGGTGGAGCACGCGGTGGGCGCGCTGTTCGAGAAGCGCGACTGGACCGACCTGTCGCATCGCATCATCTTCCACGGTCGGCGCGTCTGCCATGCGCGCAAACCGGCGTGCGGTGTCTGCGTGCTCGCCAAGGACTGTCCCTCCTACGGTGAGGGGCCCACTGACAAGGGCGCGGCGGCGGCACTGGTGAAGGGGCCGGAGACCGAGCATCTGCTCGCCTTGGCCGGAGTCGAGCAGTCGGGAGCGGCTCAGTGAAGATCCTGAAGGAGCCCGCGGCCCGGGCCACGCTGGCATTCGTCATCGTCGCGGTCGCGCTAATCGTGGCGCTCTGGCCCCGTGGCGGGCCCGACGACACCGCGGGCGGCGGTGGGACGACGGCGGCGACCTCCACCTCTGGTGTGACCGATCAGCAGGTGTCCGAGGACGAGCTGAGCAAGGAGCGCGCGGCGGCCGCACTGCAGCCCTGTCCCGACGGCACGGGGCCGGCCGGCCCGCATTCCGTCCTGGCCGGTGTCACGGTTCCGTGCATGGCCACCGGCGCACCGGTGGACCTCGGCGTGACCACGGCGGGAAAGCCTCTGGTCATCAACATGTGGGCGGTGTGGTGTCTGCCCTGCCGTCGTGAGCTGCCGATCTTCGACCAGTTCTCCAAGGACGCGGGCGAGAGCCTGAACGTGCTCGCCGCTCACGCAAGCCAGGGCGGCGACAAACCGTACTTCGTCCTGAAATTCCTGCAGGAGGTCGGGGTGCATCTTCCGGTGGTCACCGATCCGAACGGTGCGGTCGCCAAGGCGATCGGGGCGCCTCGGGTGTTCCCGTCGACCGTTCTGATCCGGTCGGACGGCACCGTGGCCGATGTGCTGCCGCGAGTGTTCGATTCGGAGGCGCAGCTCGCAGAGGTGGTCCGTGAGAAGCTGGGTGTCGACGTAGGGGGAGCGCAGTGAGCGGAGTTCCGGTGGGGCCGCTCGTGTCCCGGGACCAGATCCCGCCGTGGCTGCGCCCGGTGACCGACGACCCCGAGGTCGTCAACGAGAAGGTGCTCAGCCGAGGCGGCGGTCGGGCACGGCTCGTCGCGGGCCTGCGCGGACACCGTGCCGCGGCCGTTCTGGTGCTCTTCGCCGGGTCGTTCGCCGCCGACCCGCTGGCGGCCGGAGGACTGCCCGCCGACGCGGACGTGCTGCTCACCGAGCGCGCCGCCACCCTGCGAACGCACAGCGGACAGATCGCCTTTCCGGGCGGCAGCCGCGATCCCGGCGACGACTATCCCGTCGGCACCGCGCTGCGAGAGGCGCGGGAGGAGACCGGCCTCACCGACGACGGCGTCAAAGTGCTGGCGAATCTGCCCGCCTTCCCGGTGCCGACCGGTTTCGAAGTGCACCCGGTGCTCGCACACTGGGAACGCCCCAGCCACGTGTACGCCGTCGACCACGGTGAGACGGCGAGGGTCACCAGGGTGAACCTGCGCGAACTCCTGGCACCGGAGAACCGCTTCCAGGTGAGTCGGTCCCTCGTGGGAACCACCGTGTACAAGGGCCCGGCGTTTCTCTACGACGGCATGCTGGTCTGGGGATTCACCGGTGGACTGCTGGCGGCGATCAGCGAAGCCGCGGGCTGGGACGTCCCCTGGGACACCGACGACGTGCGCCCACTGGAGCAGATGATCGCCGAGACCGGCGGTCGGCAGGTGTCGGGGTTCTCCGACCCCCGGGACGGCGGCCTCGCCGCCGACGTGAACGGAGATCGATGAGCGGATCGGTGTGGGTCGACCTGGTGATCCTCGTCGTCGCCCTGCTGGCGGCGCTGAGCGGATACCGCCAGGGTGCGGCAGCGTCCGCACTGGCCTTCTTCGGCGTGGTCCTGGGTGCGGTCGCGGGAATTCTGCTGGCTCCCGTCGTCATCGAACGCTTCGACGACGCCCGGCTTAGGCTGTTGATCGGCGTGGTGCTGATCGTCGTGTTCGTCATCATCGGCGAAGTCGCGGGCATGGTCCTCGGCGGTGCGGTGCGCAGCAGTATCCACTCCCCGGGACTGCGGCGCGTGGACAGCTGGATCGGTTCGGTGCTGCAGGTGATCGCCATCGTGATCGCTGCGTGGCTGCTCGCCTTCCCTCTGCGGAGTACGGACGAATTCCGTCTCTCGTCGGCGATCGACGGCTCGAAGGTGATTCAGACGGTCGACAAGGTGGCCCCGCAGTGGGTGCGTGACCTGCCCGACGAGTTCACCGGTCTGGTCGACAGTTCCGGGCTCAAGGAGGTGATCGGGCCGTTCGGGCAGACGCGCGTGGCGAACGTCGGTCCGCCCGACGCGGCTCTGGTCGACCAGCCCGCGGTGCGCTCGGCGAAGCGGAGCGTCGTCAAGATCAGCGGTGTGGCTCGCAGTTGCGGCCAGGCGCTGGAGGGCAGTGGATTCGTGGTCTCGCCCGAGCGCGTGATGACCAACGCGCACGTCGTGGCGGGTACCGACACCGTGAGCGTTCAGACGTCGGCGGGCGGCGATTACGAGGCCACCGTCGTCTGGTTCAACCCGCGCAACGACGTCGCGGTCCTGGACGTGCCGGGACTGCGCGCGCCGGCCCTCGAGTTCGCCTCCGGGCAGGCGCAGACGGGCGACGACGCCATCGCTCTCGGCTACCCCGAGAACGGGCCCTTCACGGTCACGCCGCTGCGCGTGCGGAATGTGGTGGAGCTCAACGGGCCGGACATCTATCAGAGCCCGCGCCAGGTGCAGCGCCAGGTGTACACGGTGCGCGGCAACATCCGTTCGGGCAACTCCGGCGGTCCGATGATCTCCACCGACGGCAAAGTCCTCGGCGTGGTCTTCGGCGCCGCAGAGGACCCGACAGAGGACACCGGCTTCGTCCTCACCGCGGAACAGGTTCAGCGCGATCTCGCGGCTTCGGAGCAGAGCGATTCCGAAGCGGCGACGCAGCAATGCGTCTCGGGCTGATCCGGGATCGATCGGACTCTCGAGCGGCGGCGTTCGTCACCGGCCGAGGAGCTGCAGCAGCAGCGCGTTGAACTCCCCGGGTGCTTCCTGGTGTGCGAAGTGCCCGGTGTCGGGAATGATCCGGTAGTCCATGTCGGCTGCCCAGTGGCGGCTCTGGACCATCACCGAGTCGAGGATGTACTCGTCGTCGTGGCCGCGCACGGCGAGGATGGGGATCGGCAGCCGCTTGTCCATGAGATCCATGAAACGCCGGCCGTCGTTGCGGAACTGCGACCGGAACGCCCACCGCCGGTACTCCAGGCTGCAGTGGGCCACGCCGGGGATCTGAATGGCGAGCCGGTTGCGGGCGATCGTCTCGGCGAAGTCGGGGCTCTGCTGCCAAGCCGGTCCGGAGCGTTCCCGGAAGTACTCCTCGATGAAGGCTCCGTCCGCCCGGGTGAGGCGACGCTCGCCCAGGCGAGGCAGCTGGTTGTGCAGGAACAGCGGGAGAAACGCCGACCGCTCCTCGGAGTTGAACAGGACGCCGCGCTTGAGCGCGCGCGGATGTGGCGACGACAGCACCGCCACCCGCTCGACGACCGCGGGATGCAGTGTGGCCGTGGCCCAGCAGACGAGCCCGCCGTCGGCGTGACCCACCAGCGTGGCGCTCGTGTGGCCGAGTGCGCGCACGAGTGCGTTGGTGTCGCCGGCCAGCGTCCACCCGTCGTATCCGCGGGGCGGCTTGTCGGAGTCGCCGTAGCCGCGCAGGTCGACGGCGACGGCGCGGTAGCCGGCCTCGGTCAGTGCTTCGAGCTGGTGCCGCCACGACCACCAGACTTCGCCGAAGCCGTGCAGCAGCAGCACCAACGGACGGTCGGCCACGAACCGCTGCGTCTCCACGGCATGAAAGCGCAGACCGTTGGCGCGGACGTCGAAGTGCCGCCACGGTCCATCGAAGCGGACCAGGGTCGGGTCCGGAGGAGTGCTCGTCAATCTGGCGGTGATGGATCAGTTGCGCATCGGGTCGCGCGCAGGCGGGATCTGCGGGTGCGCCATACCGCCGGTCGACTCGTGGTGACCGGGGATCACGGTCGCCAGCTCGTTGACCGATTCGATCGTCTTCTCCGGCGCTCGAAGCCGTTTCAGGAACACGTACCCAGCGACTATCAGGGCGATCGAGACCACCAGGAGCACCAGGAAGACGATGCCGAACGCAGCCCAGGTCGGCAGCCAGATGTCGAGCAGGAAGCCGAGGAACACGAAGAAGAACAGGCTCGCGTACAGCAGCAGCACGGCCGCCACGATCATCAGTCCACCGCCGGCGCCGGCCTTCTTGGCCTCGCGGACCAGCTCGGACTTGGCCAGCGCGATCTCGGCGCGGAACAGGGTGGAGGCGCTCGCGGCGGCGTCCTTGACCAGATTGCCGATCGTCGGTTCGCCGCTCGGTCCGAGGTTCGCGTCCGACATGGGGATCGACGGAACGCGGGGAGCGTTGCTCGGTTCACTCGGCCAGGTGTCGGAATTTCCGCTCACGAATACTCCCTTGAAGATCGTTGGTCGGTCTCATGTTGCCATGTCGGGTCGTACCGCGAAACGACACCGCCGACCCGGGCAGGTCGGCGGTGTCGATGCGGACGGTCCGGCGATCAGCTCTTGCGCGACCGGATGGCTTCGAATACGGACGGATCGACGAGGGTGGAGGTGTCGCCCAACTCGCGGCCCTCGGCGACGTCCTTGAGCAGGCGCCGCATGATCTTGCCCGACCGCGTCTTGGGAAGCTCCGGGACGATGTTGATCTCCCGGGGCTTCGCGATCGGCGAGATGTCGACCGACACCTGTTCGCGGAGTTCGGCGATCAGCGAATCGCCGGAGGCGTCGGCGCCCTCCATGAGGATGACGAATGCGACGATGCCCTGACCGGTGGTCTCGTCCGCGGCGCCGATGACGGCGGCCTCGGCCACGGCTGAGTGCGCCACCAGCGCCGATTCCACTTCGGACGTGGAGATGCGGTGCCCCGACACGTTCATGACGTCGTCCACTCGGCCCAGGACCCACAGTGCGTGGTCTTCGTCGTACCGCGCGCCGTCGCCGGCGAAGTACCAGCCCTGCTCGGCGAAGCGCGACCAGTAGGTCTCCTTGAACCGCTCGTCGTCGCCCCAGATGCCGCGCAGCATCCCCGGCCACGGACGGTCGAGAACGAGGTAGCCCTGCTCGCCGTCGGGCACCGGATTGCCGTTGTCGTCCACCACATTGGCGCTGATGCCGGGCAGGGGGCGCATGGCCGAGCCCGGCTTGGTCGCGGTGACGCCGGGGAGCGGGGAGATCATGATGCCGCCGGTCTCGGTCTGCCACCAGGTGTCGACGATCGGGCAGCGGCTGCCCCCGATGACCTCGTGATACCAGCGCCAGGCCTCGGGATTGATCGGCTCGCCGACGCTGCCGAGGAGGCGCAGCGACGAGAGGTCGTGCGCATCGGGGATCTCGCGTCCCCACTTCATGAAGGTGCGGATGAGGGTCGGCGCGATGTAATAGATCGTCACGCCGTACTTCTCGATCACCTGGAAGTGCCGGTGCTCGTTTGGAGTGTTCGGCGTGCCCTCGTAGATCACCTCGGTGGCGCCGTTGGAGAGCGGTCCGTAGACGAGGTATGTGTGTCCGGTGACCCAGCCGATGTCGGCGCCGCACCAGAAGACGTCGCGGCCCTCCTTGTGGTCGAAGACGTTGTGGAAGGTGTAGTTGGCCTGAGTGAGGTAGCCGCCCGACGAGTGGACGATGCCCTTGGGCTTGCCGGTGGTGCCGGAGGTGTAGAGCAGGAAGAGGGGATGCTCGGCGTCGAAGGCCTCGGGCTCGTGATGGGGAGACGACTCGCCGACCGTGTCGTCCCACCAGACGTCGCGGCCCTCCACCCAGTTCAGGTTCGGGTCGTGGTTGGTGCGGCGCACCACAAGCACCTTCTCGACCGACTTCGCGGCGTCGTCGCCGGTGCCGAGGGCCTCGTCGACGGCTTCCTTGAGCGGTGCCGGCTTGCCGCGTCGGTACTGGCCGTCGGTGGTGATGACGACCTTGGCCTCGGCATCGTCGACTCGCGACCGGAGGGCCGTGGCGGAGAAGCCCGCGAAGACCACCGAGTGGGTCAGGCCGAGCCGGGCGCAGGCGAGCATCGAGACGACGGCCTCGGGAACCATCGGCATGTAGATGGCGACGCGGTCGCCTGCCTGCAGCCCGATGGACGCCAGATAGTTCGCGGCGCGTGAGACCTCGTCCTTGAGCTGGCTGTAGGTGATGTCGCGCGAGTCCCCGGGCTCGCCGACCCAGTGGATGGCGACGCGATCACCCTTGCCCGCGGCGACATGACGGTCGACGCAGTTGTAGGCGACGTTCAGCCTGCCGCCGACGAACCACTTGGCGAACGGGGCGTTGGACCAGTCCAGGACCTCGCCGAATGGAGTGTCCCAGTCGAGGCGGCGTGCCTGCTGCGCCCAGAACTCGAGCGGATCGGCCTCGGCGCGGTCGTACAGCTGGGCCGTCGCATTCGCGTCGGCAGCGAATTCGGGAGACGGCGGGTAGACCTGATTTGCGCTCGAAGACATCGTCGTTTGCCTTTCCTCTGTTCGTTCATCGACTCCGGCCACACGGTGAGACCGGAACGGGTCTGCAGGGCGAAGAGACTTCCATTGTGAAGGTAATCACTACCGTCTGACAGTGTGACGGCGGGACGGTTGCATGCGGGTTGCGAGCGATGAGCGGTCGGTCGTCAGCGGTCGGCGGCGCTCGCGCAGGTGCCGCTACTGTTGAACGCGTGAGTTCAGATCCGTTGTCGCCGCTGCTCGACCTGCCCGGCGTTCGCGAGGCGTCCGACCGGGCCCGCGACGCGGTCAGCGCGGCACATCGTCATCCGATCAACCTGCGGCAGTGGGACAAGACCTCCCGCGAGGCCTCGTGGCGGGCCGGGCGGTCGTCGGCAGCGATCGACGGCGGCACCACGGACATCTCACGGTCGGATCTCGGTGACCCGATCGCCGCCGGCGCGGTCCGGGTGGCCCAGTCGCTCGACAGCGATGCGATCGATCAGGCAGTCGCGGTGTTCCGGCGCGCGCCCGCCCAGTCGCTGGCCCGCCTGCACACACTCGCCGCCGCCGACCTGCTCGACGATCCGGAGCTGCTCGGCCGTCCCCGCCCCGAGCCGCATATCGCACAGCGTCTCGACCTGCTCGGGCAGTTGATCACCGGCGGCACGTCGGCGCCGGCTCCGGTGCTGGCCGCCGTGGTGCACGGGGAACTGTTGGCGCTGGCACCCTTCACCGAGGCGAACGGAGTGGTCGCGCGCGCCGCGTCGCGACTGGTCTCGGCGATGACCGGGCTCGACCCGCATCTGCTCGGCGTGCCGGAGGTGACCTGGCTCAAGCGTCTCGGTGAGTACCGGGAACTGTCCGCACGCTTCGCTACCGGCGATCCGGAGGCGATCGGTGCGTGGATCGTTCTGTGCTGCGAGGCGATGGAGGCGGGCGGCGCAGAGGCCACGGCGATTGCCGATGCGGCCCGCGGCTGATCGGCGGTGTCACCGACGGATCGCCGTCAAGAGTAGGAGCCGCACACATATTTGCGGGCGGCCCACCGATCGGATCTCCGATCGGTGCGGCCGCCCGCAAGCACGGGCCCAAGTGACCAGGCGTGCATATGTGGGTTGTGGTACCCGCCTCGGCGAGGGACTGCTGGCATCTCGTCGTGAATCGAACGTCGGGTTGTCGGCCCAAAAGAGATTTCGCGAATGATGCCCGCAATGTCGCAGGCGCACAACACTTGTGCCAATGCGGCGCGCTCCGCGTGGGTGCTTGCCGCCCGTGCTGGGAGCTTGCCGGTCCGGGGGCTTCTGCCCTTCTCTTCCGGGAGAAGCTGGGCCGTCCGGGGCTCCGTAAGTCATTTGTACATGGTGATGCCCATCACATCAAGCCCTTCGTGAAAAATCTTCACGCGGCCTCTGACCTGGCGTTTTTCGAGTGCCGAAGCTGATAGACGATCGCTGCCGCGGCGGCGCCAATCCCCGTGGCGCACAGCGCCGTACGCGTCACCGTGGCCTTGGGCGACCACGGCGATGCGGGTAGCGGATTCGGGAAATCGAATATCTCCCAACCGTTCTCGGTCGCGTGGCGACGGAGCGCCCTGTCTGGATTCACCACGGCGGGGTGGCCGACCGCGGTCAGCATCGGCAGATCGGTGCTCGAATCGGAGTACGCGTAACACTCGTCCAGGCGGTAGCCGCGTTCGTCGGCGAGTGACCGCATGGCGATCGCCTTGGCCTCGCCGAAGCAGTAGAACTCGAGTTCTCCCGAGTATCGACCGTCGACCACGCGCATGATGCTCGCCCGGACCACATCGGCACCGAGGAGGCGGCCGATCGGTTCCACCATCTCGATTCCGGAGGCGGAGATGAGCACGATCTCGTGGCCTGCGCGTCTGTGTTGTTCGATCAGGGCTGCGGCCTCGGTGAAGATCGCCGGCCGGACCACCTCCTCGAGTGTCTCGGAGACGATCTCGCGAACCAGGCCGGCGTCCCAGCCGGTGCACATGTCGGTCACATGTTTGCGGAGCCGCTCCACCTGATCGTCGCCGGTGGAGGCGAGCAGGAATTGCAGCTGCGCAACCGCCGACCTCAGCATTGCGCGACGGGTGAGCAGCCCGCCGGCGAAGAAGGGGCGGGTGAATGCGAGGGCGCTGGATCGGGCGATCACCGTCTTGTCGAGGTCGAAGAATGCGGCGATCCGATCCGATGACGTCGAGGTCACAGGCCGAATCCTAGGTGGAATCCGACGCCCGGGGAAGGGTGCCGGGAAGTGTGACGTAGAAAACACTGGAACCAGATAGTTGGTATTGCAATGTTCGCGTCTACGCGTGTAGCTTGTAGTTATCCGGTTCACGCCGGTAGCTTTCAGCCCGACCCCCCGGGGCTGAAACGCTGATGACCCCGGCCTCCTCCCCCCTGGCCGGGGTCGTCCCATTTCTGCGGTCGGATCTTCCGTTCGAACTCCACCCAAGCGAGACGAACATCCTCGATTGTCTCACCACGGTGTGGGCGTCGCGGTAGCTTCAGAGACCAGTGCACCCCGGAGGCGGGTGCGTGTCGTCTAGAGTTCGGACCCTCATGAAGCCCTTCGGACGTCTCGTCCTCGCGATCTGCGCGGTGCTGATCGGTGCCACGGCCCTGGTGGCGGCACCTGCTCAAGCCGCCCCCGCCCAGCCCGAGAACTACAACTTCTTCGGCGGAATCCCCTACGAGCTACAGCACCCGGGCGGTTCGTTGCCCGGATCCAACGACTTCCGCTGCAAGCCGACTGCCGCACATCCGCGCCCAGTGGTCCTGGTGCACGGCACCGGCGGAGCACGCACCACCAACTGGGGAGCCTATGTCCCCATGCTCAAGAACCGCGGATACTGCGTCTTCGCACTGACTTACGGCGCCTTGCCGAGCATGCCGTGGCCGCTGACCGCGGTGGGCGGCATGGACCGGATCGAGGTCAGCGCGGGGCAATTGCAGAAATTCGTCGCACGCGTGCTGGCGGCCACCGGCGCGAAGACCGTCGACATCATCGGCCACTCGCAGGGAACCTACATGCCGGAGTACTACGTCAAGTACCTCGGCGGCGCCGACAAGGTGACCAACTACGTCTCCCTCGCGCCCCTGTGGAAGGGAACCGGGTCGGTGAGTCCGTCCATGAATCAGCTCGGTCGGTTGCTCGGCGACGTCCCGATGCCGATGTGCATCGGATGTGGCGGCATGCTCCCCGGATCGTCGATGAACAAGAAGATCTGGCGCGGCGGAAGCCCGTATGTGAAGGGTGTGCACTACACCAACATCATGACCAGGTACGACGAGTTGGTGGTGCCGTACACCGCGGGCTTCGTCCCCGGCCGCCGGGGCGAGTCGGTGGACAACATCGTGGTTCAGGACAGCTGCGCACAGGACTACAGCGACCACCTCGCGATCGCGGGATCCCGCCGGGCGGCGTACCTGGCACTGAACGCGCTGGACCCGGCGCACCCGGTCACGGTGCCGTGCGAGTTCGTGCCGCCGTTCACCGGGCAGTCGTAGCGACTGCGCCGCCGGGACCTGTGGACAACGCGATTTCCTGACTCGGCGCCTGCGGGCACGCTCGGAGCATGAGCGATGTGCTGCTGGTCCTGGCTCCGGAGTCTCTCCACGACGATCTCGCGCGGTGCAGTGCGGCCGCCGGCTTCGCGATGGTGGTCGGCGATCCGGCGCGCTGCAGACACCAATGGCTCAGAGCCGCCGCGGTCGTCGCCGATTCGGCGGCTCTCGACGTCCTCGCCGGGCAGGAGTTGCCGCGGCGCGACGGGCTGTTCGCGGTCAGCGGCGCCGGCGACGACGCGCGGCTGTGGCGGTCGGGCCTGGTTCTCGGCGCCGACGGTGGTTTCGTGCTCCCCGAGGAGGAAGCGGCACTGGTCGCAACGCTGTCGCGGGCGCGCGAACCGCGTCGGCATCCGGCACGTGCGGTCGCGGTGGTGCCCGGGCACGGCGGTGCCGGGGCCAGCACGCTTGCCGCGGCGGTGGCGCTCGTGGCCGCACGGACGACCGGCGTGCTGCTTCTCGACGTCGACCAGGCCGGTGCGGGTGCGGATCTGCTCTTGGGTATCGAATCGGAGCCGGGCCTGCGGTGGTCGGACGTCAACGGGGAGACCGGTTCCATCGGCGGCGCGGCGTTGCGGTCGGCCGTGCCGCGCACGCGCGGTGTGGGGGTTCTCGCCGCCGGTCGCGAGCAGCCTTCGAGTCTGCGCCCGGAGACCGTGCTCGCGGCGCTCGACGCGAGCCGCGGTGCAGGAGACGCGGTGGTGGCCGACGTGGGACGGGAACCGGGGCCGGTCACGGCCGGGATCGTCGACTCCGTCGACCTGACCGTCGTGGTGACCACGGCGACGGTCGCCGCCGTCGCGGCCACCCGCCGCACACTCGACCGTCTGCTCCGTGAGCGCGAACCGCTGCTGCTGGTCCGCGGCCCGTCGCCGAGCGGACTGACCGCCCCTCAGGTCGCCGATGCCGTCGGACTGGAACTGCTCGGCGGTTTCCGAGCCGACGCATCGTTGCCCGGTCGATGCGAGGCGGGCGGGCTCACGCTGCGCCGGTTCTCCCCGCTGACCCGAGCAGCCGAAGCCGTCTGCCGTCGCGCACGAGTGGGTGCCCGGTGACCGGGATCGACGCCGAGCTGCTCGAACGGGTCCGGCATCGTCTCGCGGCCGAGGCGGGGCCGGGAGCGCCGTCGCCGGGACCGGAGATGATCGCGTGTGCGATCCGTGCTGAGTCCGGCGGGCTGCTCGGCGACACCGACCTGCTCGCGGCGTTGCGTTACCTGCAGACGGAGATGGTCGGCGTCGGACGTCTCGAAGTGCTGCTCGCCGACCCCGCGGTGACGGACGTACTGGTGGTCGGACCGCGGCAGGTGTGGGCCGACCGCGGTGACGGTCCGCGGCTGACCGACGTGGTGTTCGACGACGAGGCGAGCGTGCGCCGCCTGGCCG
The DNA here is from genome assembly GCF_000333035.1 of Gordonia sihwensis NBRC 108236. Classification (GTDB taxonomy): domain Bacteria; phylum Actinomycetota; class Actinomycetes; order Mycobacteriales; family Mycobacteriaceae; genus Gordonia; species Gordonia sihwensis. Next base: position 674 of record NZ_BANU01000027.1, on the reverse strand, counting down.
CGCGGCTGGCGCTCAGCGCGGGCCGGCGGCTCGACGACGCCCAGCCGTGGGTCGACGGCCGGCTCACGGGAGTCGGCCGAAGCGGTTCGCATCTGCGGCTGCACGCCCTCATCCCCCCGCTGGCACCCGACGGAACCTGCATCTCGCTGCGCGTGCTGCGGAGTGCCACACACGATTTCGAGGCGCTCGTCTCGGGCGGCTCGATCGACGCCGAGGTGAGCGACCTGGTCGCAGGCGTGATCGCGGCTCGGCTCGCCTTCTTGGTCGTCGGAGGGACCGGGGCGGGCAAGACCACTGTGCTGGGGAGTCTGCTGGGTCTGGTCGACCCGAGTCAGCGGATCCTGTGCGTGGAAGACGCGCCCGAACTGGAGCCGTGCCACCCGCACGTGGTGCGCCTTGTGGCTCGCGCGGCCAACGTCGAAGGCGTCGGTGAGGTGACGGTCCGGATGCTGGTGCGGCAGGCACTGCGAATGCGACCCGACCGGATCGTCGTCGGGGAGGTCCGGGGCGCCGAGGTGATCGATCTGCTCACCGCGCTCAATACCGGGCACGACGGCTGCGCGGGCACGCTGCACGCCAACTCGATCACCGAGGTCCCCGCCCGGATGGAAGCGCTCGCGGCCCTCGGCGGGATGGCGCGCGAGGCTCTGCACAGCCAACTCGGTCCCGCGATC
>NZ_BANU01000028.1 GCF_000333035.1 Gordonia sihwensis NBRC 108236 | reverse complement strand
ACTTCGACGGCGTCCGCGTTCTCGGGGTCGATTAGCACAAGCGGAAACACGTCCGCGGCGACGGTTCGTCTTCGTTCGTCACCGTCCTGGTCGACCTGACCCCGGTGGTGGACGGCACCGGCCCGTCGCGCCTGCTGGACATGGTCCCCGGGCGCTCGGCGAAGGTGCTCACCGAGTGGCTCGATGCCCGCGACCAGGTGTTCCGTGACCGAGTCAAGGTTGTCACGATGGACGGATTCGCCGGCTACCACGCCGCCGCCGCCAAAACCGTGCCCGCTGCTCGGACGGTGATGGATCCATTTCACGTCGTGCAGCTTGCCGCCGACAAGCTCACCGTGTGCCGCCAACGCATCCAGCAGGCCACCACGGGGCACCGCGGCCGCACCGGCGATCCCCTTTACGGGATCCGCCGGACCCTGCGCACTCGGGTCGAACTGCTGACCGACAAACAGAAGGTCCGCCTGTTCAAGGCGTTCACCGCCCACGATGCGCACGCGGCGGTGGAGGTCACCTATGGCGTTTACCAGCGACTCATCACTGCATACGAGGCCTCGGGCAGACGGGAGGGCAAGATTGCGATGTACAAACTCCTGCGCTCGATCCGGTCCGGCGTACCCAAGGAACTCCCGGAGCTCGCGCAGCTCGGACGCTCTCTCTGGAAGCGCCACCGCGAGATCCTGGCATACTTCGACACCCGGGCTTCCAACGGCCCGGTCGAGGCCATCAACGGTCGCCTCGAGCACCTGCGCGGAATCGCCCTGGGCTTCCGAAACCTCAACCACTACATCTTGCGGTCACTGATCCACTCCGGTCAGCTTCAGGACCGGATCAATGCACTCTGATTCCGGAAGGGCCGGTTAACTGGAGGGGTCCGCCGGGGCGAGACGGATCGAGAGTGCCTCGCAACGAAGTTTTCGTTGCGAGGCACTCTCAGTGGGTCAGAATTCCGAACAATTCTTCTTACGGGATAGTAAGTCCCCACGCCGCGCGGGCATCGCGGCCCGAGTAGTCAATTGCAATCGACTTCTCATTGGTGTACTCGTTGATGGCATTCGGGCCCATCTCACGGCCGAATCCGCTCTGCTTCACACCTCCGAACGGCAGTTGGCCTGACAGGGCGTGCCAGTCATTGATCCATACGGTGCCAGCCTCAAGTCGATGCGCTAGGTCCATTGCGACCGTATAGTCGGTGGTCCAAACGCCGGCCGAGAGTCCGTACTCACTGGTGTTGGCCTCTGCCACGACGGCATCGATATCGTCGTATGCCATCACTGAGACCACAGGGCCGAAAATCTCCTCCGTAGTGATCTTCATGTCAGGTGTGACGTCGGTGAAGATTGTCGGAGGAACCCACATGCCTTCCCTGTTCAGGTCAGCAGGAAGTTCGGCCTGGAATGCGACGGTTGCCCCATCCTTCTTACCGCTGTCAATGAACCCTTCCACGCGTTCCCGCTGAGCTCGGTTCATCAAGGGTCCGATGTCGGTGCTCATATCTGTGGGATCACCGATAGTGAGCTGCGATGCGCGCTGGACAAGGCGATCAACGAACTCGCGATAGATGGTTCGGTGGACGAACAACCGGGTGCCGGATTCACATGCTTGGCCGGCGTGGACCAAGAAGGCCCAGAGTGATCCGTCTACCGCCAGGTCGAGGTCGGCGTCGGGGAGCACGATGTTTGCTCCCTTTCCGCCGAGTTCCATGGTGACCTTCTTGACACGCTCTGCAGCGTTCGCCATGACCGTCCGTCCAGTGGCAGTGGACCCCGTGAATGAGACCTTCCGGACCTTTGGGTGCTTGGTAAGATGCCCACCGACTTCGGCTCCATCACCAGTGATGACATTGAATACGCCATCGGGCAATCCCGCAGCCTTGAGCACCTCGGCCAAGATGAGAGCCGTTGACGGCGTCTTCTCGTCGGCCTTGAGCACGACAGAGTTGCCCGCTGCGATTGCCGGGATCGACTTCCACACCGTGAGGAGCAGTGGAAAGTTCCACGGAACGATTCCTGCGACGACGCCAATCGGTTCACGACGAATGATGCCGACTACGCTGCCGCTTACCATGGTCGGCTGATCGGTGACGTGTCGTCGCGCCAGGTCGGCAAAGTAGCGGATATGCATGACTGGGAAGCCGACAGAGAGACCTTGAGCGAGCCTGACCGGTGTGCCGTTCTCTCGCGAGGCGAGCAAACTGATTTCTTCGGCGCGGGCTTCGATCGCATCCGCTGCGCGGTCGATTACCGCCGCCCGCTCATGCATCGGAGTTTCGCGCCAGCCGCTGCTGGCGAAAGCCGCTGCGGCGGCTTCGACCGCAGCGTCGACCTCCGCGGTTCCTCCCTTGGCTAGCGTGGCAATCACCGTGCCATCACCCGGGCTGACCACGTCATAGGTTTCGTCGGTATCGACAGACTTGCCGTCAATGAAGAGTGAGTAGTGCGTCATGTTCCCAGAACCAACTTTCTGAACTTGAATGTGTACTCAGCTTCCTTAGCCCAGGAAAGTGTCCTGTGGTGTGTGGTGCTGGTCATGAAACTCAAGCCTCTTCGTAGGTGATGATGCCGCGCAAATTTTTGCCATCCAACATGTCTTTGTATCCTTGGTTAACCTGGTCGAGGGTGTAGGTAGTAGTGACCAGTTCGTCGAGCTTGAGTTCTCCCTCCATATACCAGTCGAGCAGGCGGGGGATATCAATGCGGGGATTCGATGATCCGAACAGACCGCCGCGAATTTCCTTCTCGTACAAGGTGAGGGTTAACAGATCCAGGTCGACCTTTATTTGATCGCCCGGTGCACTCGAGGTCAGAACCAGCACTCCCCGTTTGCCGACCAGCTTCAGTGCTGGCTCCACCAGCTCGCCCTCAGCAACGCTGGTGGTCAGGATGGCCCGATGCGCCAGGGTGCCCCGAGTTAGCTCCGCGATAAGGGGCAGGGCTTCCTCCATGCTTGCGGCCACATGCGTTGCGCCGAACTCCTTGGCGCGCTCTCGTTTGTAAGCCACAGTGTCGATCGCAATGATGTTCTTGGCACCTGCGAGGCGGGCACCTTGTACTGCGTTCATGCCGATTCCGCCGACGCCAATCACGGCCACCGTGTCTCCGGGCTGGGTGCCCGCGGTGTGAAATGCCGAACCCCACCCCGTCGTGACGCCACACCCTACGAGCGCGGCCCGATCAAGCGGAACATCGTCACGGATCTTGATGACATTGTCCTCGTGGACAACAACATACGGGGAGAAGGTTCCCAGCAAGCACATCGTCCCTACGCCTTTGCCACGCGCTTGGACCCGGTGGGTCCCGTCCGAGAGCGCCACTCCTCCGAAGAGGTGGGCTCCGAGATCGCAAAGATGCGAATGTCCACTGACACAGGAGTAGCAACGGCCGCAGGAGGGGATAAACGCCAGCACGACGTGGTCGCCCGGCACGATTCCCTTGACTGCGGAGCCGACTTCCTCAACGATTCCGGCGCCTTCGTGTCCACCGACCATAGGCTCCAAGCCGACAAAGATGCCGGAGTCGATATGGTCGTCCGAATGACAGAGCCCCGACGCTGCGAGTTTGACTCGTACTTCATCAGGCCGAGGATCACCCAGTTCGATCTCTTCGACTGACCAACCCTTGTTCGCGCCAGGCTCCCAGCAAATCGCGCCTCGTGTTTTCATCAGAAAAATCTCCTGTCTCTTCTCGATATTCCTCAGTCGCTCCGCGCGGCCAAGGAGGTTGATAGGAACAAATGGGGATGTCAAAATTTGCTACACGCTGGCCGATTCAGTGTGTGGAGAACCACCATCCCTGATAGCAGTCGCTGTCATAGCCAACCTTCTCTCGCTGAGGTTGTTTGAGCGAACAAGCCAGGCCCACTCGGCTGACCCACCACGCGCTGCCACTCCCAAACGGACGACTGTGTCCTGCGCCACAAGTAGAACACAGACCACATCTTGCCGCAAGCCCCGCTGATTCATGGGGCGTGATGGAGTCGGGTTTCTACGGATGTTGTGTCCGGCGGGTCGTGTAGACGTGTTTGGGCGCCGGCTGGCGCTGCCGGTGGGCGGGTCTCCGGGTGGTGCTGTCGTGGGTGGGCAGGTGGGGTCAGGCCGGTTTGGGGATCGCGGCGATCGTGTGGAACACCGCTTCGATGGCGGTGGCCCAGGGCCAGGTCTCGGGGATTTTGACCCGTCTACGTCGGCTGCTGCGGGTCAGTAGGGCGGCGACGTGGAGGAAGCGGTAGCGCATCGCTTTGGGCTCGCACGCTGCGAGGATGGTGGCGGCGCCGGTGCAGGCCAGCATCCGGGTCCAGGCGACGAGGTCGGCGGCGATCATCACCGCCACCAGCCATGCCTGGTTGAGAGCGAACTCTCGCGAGGGCAGACGGCCCAGGCCGGTGTCTTTGGCGTGGCGGATCCGGTCCTCCACCCGGGCGTGCGCCCGATGCCTGGCCTCGAGGAACTGCAGTTGACCGGTGGCGGTGTTGGTGACGAACGCCTGGTAGCGCCACCCGTCGAGTTCCTCGAACATCGACAACTGGGCGCCGGGGTGGGGCCGCTCACGGCGGACGATGACCCGCATCCCGTCGGGCCACTTGGCGAGCATCCTGGGCGGCAGCAGTCCAGTCAGCTCGGCGATCTCCGCGCCCGGCCTCAGGTCGCCGTCTTGATTCACCGCTGGCCCCCACGCGGTGTCGGGGGCGATCGCGATGGCCCGGCGGATTCCGGCGGTGATCGAGAAGCCGACCGAGTACTCCACCCGCCGACCACGGATCCGATTCTGCTCGGAGATCCACTCCAACAGGTCATGGGAGGCGCCGGCGCCGTCGGATCGGATCAGCACATCACGCCGATGGGCGGCGGGAATCTGGGCGATGGCTTGCCCCAGGACGTCGATGTGGTCGGCCGCGGTGTTCGACCCCGCGTTGCCCGGCCGCAAGCTCGCAGCGAGGAACTCTTCTGTGTTGTCGCACCACACGCCGATCGGGTGGTAGCCGAAGGTGCGCTTGTAGGTCGGCGCGCTCTGTTCTTTCTCGCTGTGGGTGACCACGATGGTGGCGTCCACATCGAGCACGACCGTGTCCCCCAGATCCCGGCCCGCGCACTTGGAGGCCGGCACCCCGCCGGGCAGCTGGGACCACACATGCCGCCGCGTACGGGCCCGCGCGACCTGGATCTTTTTGCGTTTACCAGCGGTGACCTCGTCCAGGGCGCGCCACACCGTCGGAGAGGAGGCGACCGGACCCAGGACAGTGGATTGGTGGCGCAGGACGCGGATGTCGGCGATGGACGTGCCGCCACCTGTGAGCATCACCGCGACATCGGTCAACACCCTGCCACGGTCATGGATCGGGATGGATCGGCGCTGCGCCATGGCCCCCGACAGCTCGGCGGTCAGGCCGACGCGATCAGCCAGAAGACGCGGCGCGATGACCCCGGCATGAGCAATCACCCCGACATCCTCGACGGAGAACGACAGACCAGACGACCACGAAGTACGCTTCACCTACCGAGTGCTTTCTGCTTGAGGATCAGGAACCTTAAACAAGTCCCAGTTTCCCCTGTTCAGGAAGCACTTCGGTCTATTTTCACCCAGCGATCCGCAGATCCCCGTGAACTACCGGGGTTAGCGCCATCAGATTGGTGGGGACGCAGTGGAAACCTTAGAGAAGCGGATTGAAAGGAGTAGTGCGACTGCCACGTCGTTACGACTCCGAAGTCACGTCAGGCCGGACAGGCTGTGGTCTATTCCTTCCTCTTGGAAAGACTATGAGTCCAAGGCAGATTTGGAGCGCGGACTATATGTAGTGCGGGCTTCAGGTTTGGGTGTTGCTGGGTTCTCTCCTAACTGTTGGGCGGCATTCTGGCGCATAAACGTACCTTTGAACGACGCGTTGGAACTGATCGATGGTACGGTCGAATCGATTCCAAACCTGCCTGATTTTGATGTGATTGAGATGAGAACAGAGCCGATCGTCGACGCTGGCCGTCGAGGAGTCCTCTATTATTCGATCATAGATGCCCGGTTCCGGGGTCTTGTTCGTACTGTGACTGAGGTGGAGGTATTAGATGATCCGGAGTCTGAGGGTTGCGCGATTCTTGCTCAGCGAGCGTCGTCGGTGCCTGTGCTAATGCAATCAGATGGGATTCCGTCACTCCGGTCAATCGACGCGCGGACTTTATTCGAATAATGCGATCGGTAGCCTTAGATTGAATGAAGTCGAGCGAATTCGTCGAATGCACAGTGTGCAGGGTGGCACTGTAGCCGTTCTTGAGGCGTTGCTGATTTTGATGCTAGTCGTGTATGTCTGGGCACTTGTGAATATCTGGCCTGCCCTTGATGTCAAGTGGGGTATAGTCATCGCAGCGTTATTGTATGGAATCGTTCCTTGGTCTTTCTGGTTCTTGCTGTACCTAAAGTCGCCGGTATTGACGCCAAAGTTCATGGCAATTCGCGTGGTGCAGGTTGACGGCGGATTCGATATTGATGTCGGCAGAACCTTTGGGTTTGTCTTCTTGGTTCCGCTGATTAGTGGCGTCTCGATGATTCTCTCGCCAATTGTTTCTCCTGCTGTTCTTCCAGGGGGAGGCGTTTCCGGTCGCGCCCCGGTCATAATCGGAATTGCTCTGGTCGTTGCGTATGCAGCGCTGCTTACGGCTAGATCTCACACGCGCATACGGCTTCACTCTACGACTACGACATCGCTATTTCTCGGCATCACGAATGTGGTCTCGGCAAATAATGTCCGGCGGATTATGCTGATCCGTGGCGGAGTGGCGAGGGCGGTGGACGGTGATTATGAACGGAAGGTGTCGATGGGCGGGCGTCCTTATCGGCATGTTCAGAGCCCAAACGTGAACATTGCGATTCCCGTTTCCGTGTTGAACTCTCCAGATGGGTTTTCTGTTGAGGATCTATCGGCAATCGCAGGAATTGAAGTTGTAAGATCGTAATTCTCCCCGTCCTTGATCGGTGGACGAGTGCGGGCTCCGCTACTAGGTTCTGTTGCGAAAGTCGTCTGAGCCAGTGATTGATGCTTGCGATTTCGATGGTGGCGGCGAAGCGGACGGCGAGTTTGTCGTAGCGGGTTGCGCAGGCTCGGTGTTGTGTTAGCTGGTTGATGCCACATTCGACGGCATGGCGGTCCTTGTATCGCTCGGAGTCGAACGCGGGTGGGCGTCCGCCGACCGATCCTCGTCGTTTGCGGTGTCCGTGTTGGTCGGACGGTTGAGCGATCGTGGCCTTGCTGTGGTGGGTTCGCAGCCAGGTCCGGTTGGCCTTCGATGAGTAGGCCTTGTCCGCGAGGACCCGGTCGGGGCGAGACCGTGGTCGGCCGGGACCGGCGCGGCAGACTCGGATTCCTTCCAGGACGGGAATCATCTCGGGGCTGTCGCCGCACTGGCCGGCGGTCAGGAGGAAGGAGAGCACTCCGCGGTGCTGATCGATCGCGACATGGGTCTTCGTCGACCAGCCGCCGCGGGATCGTCCGAGCGCGTGATCGGACGGTTCGTCGGGCACCTTCTCGAGGCTGTCGGCGCGAGCGCCTGCGGCGTGCGCATGAGCTCTGGACGTCATCGAATCAACGCTGACCTGCCACGACAGTCGATTTGAGGCGGCAGCATCGGCGCGTAGTTCGGCATCGATTCGTGCCCAGATTCCGGCGACCTGCCATTGAGTGAACAAGGCGTACACCGGCCACCACGGGCCGTAACGGTCTGGAACGCCTCGCCACGGACAGCCGATGCGAGTTCGGGAGCGGACCCCGTCGATCAGCGCTCGCAGACAATACTGGCGGGGTCGACCGCGTCTGGGCGGGGTTGGAAGGTGCGGCTCGAGAACCGTCCACTGCCTGTCGGTCAGGTCATGGCGCGCTGATGCCGATACGGTGGCCATGGGAGGCCTCCCTGCGAACGTTGATAATTAGACACCAACTGCGTTAGCGCGGAGGCCTCCCGTCATGCACGCGGACACGCCGACGCCACACCAGCCACTTTCGTAACAGAACCTAGTCCGCGGGCGCGGTCGTTGCTCTCGCGGGGTGGGTCGACTCGGGGGAAGATCGGCTCGTCTGACTTGGTCCTGATTCACGACAGGAGCAGCCCCGATCGGTACGTTTTCGATGAGAATGTGCCTCCCGGTGGACACATTCGAATCAACTCGGACGGTTCGGCGACGGTGCTCGATGCTGACGGGAAGGTCGTCAAGCAGATCGGGCGTCCGTGGGCGTTCGACGCCGCCGGCCGACCGCAGAAGACCTGGTACGAGGTCGACGAGAACGGCAACTTGGTTCTAGTTGTGGAACCGGCCGACAACGTTTTGTACCCCATTCTCGCAGATCCTCCGGGCGATACGGGCGGCGGCTTGATCGCTCCCACGACCGGCGACAATGGTGCTGACATTGGTCTGGTGGGTGCGGTGAGCGCACTAGGAGAATCCGATCGCGGCGGAAACCGTGGACAGGTCATTGGGAGGCGATCCCGCTGGTCGGTCCCTCGGGCTGCTGCACGAGGAGGAGGAGGCGTCTGATCTGGCGTGCCCGGCAGTCTGGGCCTAGAAGGGTGACCATCGTGCCTCAGCCGTGTCCGCAGAAGTTCTGTGATGATCTGCGGAGGGACACCCGGATGCCGGCTGCGCGGCGCGTCCAGGTGTCCTCTTCTCCGCAGTGGGCAGAGTCGTTGTGCATAGCCCCTGCGCGGCCGCCCTGCATAGTGGATCGCACGACGGCCGCATCGACGCCGATGCAGTGCGGTTGCCAGTTCCGCTCTGCGGAGTCAGTCTCGGACTATCGGGGGTCGTGCACATGTGCGTCGCTGACGACTGGTCTACGCCGAGTTCGCGCTTCCGTCCTGCCCAGCCTTTCGTAAGACATCACGAAGACCGGGATAGAGTCCGGTGAGCGTCTACGGCTTCTTGGTTTTGTTGTAGAAGCGTTCGACGGTGTAGTTGTACTTGGTCCCGTTGATGCTGCCGCCGTACTTCTTCTGGTTCTCGCCGGTGCTACCGGACATCTTGCATGTCAGTTTCCAGTTGAAGTATGTGTCGCCCATCTTCTTCTTGTTGATCTGGAACGTATGCGTCGCCGACTTGCCGGAGGTGGCGCGTTTCTTGCCGTTCTCCGGGGTCCAGACGTAGAACTCCTTGATGCTGTCGCCCGGCGCGGAGCACGTTCCTTTGACGCTGAGGGTGAGGGGACCGGCAGAGATGCGGGCATCGGCTACTCCGGCTCCTGTGCCGAGACCCAGGCTGAGCGCAGCGGCGGCCCCGGCCAGTGCGACGGGGGTCAGGAACTTATTCATGGTTTCTCCTTCGAAATTCTTGCCGGTCGAGTGTCCTCGAACGCGGACCGAGTGCGACACGGTGTGGAGTGACGCTAACGGTCAACCGACTTGGAGTGCGGTTGCTGCGCAGGAGAATCCCTCATATTGAGGACCTGAGATCATCCGTTCCAGCGACAGCGTGAGACGGGCCGCTGAGTTCAGGCCACTCGCGCAGGCTGTGTGCTTGGAAGCGATCTCCGGTGGAAACGTGAGGTGCTCCGGGGCGCCGTGTCTGCGGTGTGAGATCTCATCGACCGGCGCCGATGAATGTCCGCGCAAATGGGACAGCCATCCGAGGCGGTCGGATATGACTCCGCGACGGGACGAACGGCAGGGCCACCGCGAGTTCGGCAGTATGGCCGGACGACCTTCGGCTGTAGTCCGACTCCATTCGCTGCGCCGCTGTCAGGGACGCAGGTCGCAGATCACCAGCGGGATGTCGCGACTGGTGCGCTCCTGGTACTTCGCGTATCCGCGGTATGCGCGGACCACTTCGGGCCAGAGTTCGGCTTTCTCCTGCGGATCAGCCGTCCGTGCGTGGATCGGTATCCGATTTCCGTCGAGAGTGATCTCGGCGTCGGGCGTCGCCATGAGATTTCGATACCAGTCCGGGTCGCGATCGTCGCCGCCCTTCGACGCGACAAGAATCAGTCGCTGGTCGTCGTGCACCGGGGTGGTGAGGTAGCAACTGCGGGGCAGGCCGGATTTCCTGCCGACGGTGTGGAGTTCGACCACCGGCATGCCGAACGGCCGGTCCAGCAGTCGGCCCCCGCTGACGGTCAGCACCAGGCGGTGGGCCCAGTTCATCAGTTTGGGCGCCCAGTCTCTGGTCGGGCGCGGGATCATCTGATCATCCCTCACTCGGTCAGTTCAGCGCATCCCGGAGGAAGTCGATCGTCAGTTTCCGGGCGACGATGGCGGCCTTGGTGTCGCGCAGGCTGTCGAGCAGCAGGAAGTCGTGCACCATACCCGCGACGCGGACGGAAGTGACGTCGACCCCGGCTTCACGCAGTTTGTTCGCGTACTGCTCGCCCTCGTCGCGCAACACGTCCGCCTCGTCGGTGATCACGAGTGTCGGCGGAAGTCCCTCGAGTTCGTCGAGACTCGCCTGGAGCGGCGACGCATACTTCTCGGCGCGTTGCGCGGGGTCGGTGGTGTACGCGTCCCAGAACCACTTCATCCCGTCGCGCGTCAGGTAGTAGCCCTCGGCGAACTGCAGGTACGACGGGGTGTCGAAGTCGGCATTGGTGACCGGGTAGAGCAGCGCCTGTGCTTTGAGGTCGATTCCGCCGCGGTCCTTGTTCATCAGCGCGAAAACCGCCGACATGCAGCGGCCGACGGACTCGCCGGTCACCGCGACCCGGCTGGTGTCCATGCCGTACGACGCGCCGTTCTCGAGAATCCATCGGCCGACGGCGTAGTTCTGTTCCACCTGGGTCGGGTAGCCGTGTTCGGGGGCGCGGTCGTACACCGGGAAGACTCCTACGGCGCCCGCTCCGACGGTCAGTTCGCGGAACAGCCTGTCGTGGGTCTGATCGTCGCCGAAAACCCAGCCGGCACCGTGGATGTAGACCAGGACCGGCAGCGGCCCGGTCTCGCCGCGGCGCCGGATGATGCGCGTCCTCACTGTTCCCCACTCGCCCGCATCCACCTCGACCCACTCCTCGTCCACGTCGGGTCGTGGCACATCCGGGTTGTCCTGCAGGTCGGACAGGATCTTTCTGCCCTCTTCGGGCGGCACCTCGTAGATCCGGGGGTGCGGGTCGGTCGCGTCGGCCAACTCTTTGGCGGCGGGTTCGAGGACCGGGGTGATCGGCGGGGGCAGTTCGGACATGACAACTCCGTTCAGCGTGTCGGATGTTCTGTTGCGTGCCGGAGTCCACAATGTCGACATTGCTTACATGCGGACACCTGCGACGCTATCACCGTGGATGATCGAGTGGTAGACCTTCCGGCGAGGAGAATCGCCGGCGTGCCCGACTCCGGATCGCGCGGGCTATCGAAGGGCTTCGTCGAGCGTGATGACCAGGACGGCCTCGCCGAGCGGGCGGCGCGTCAGCTTGGCCTTGATCGAACTCCATGCACCGACGACGACGGCCTGAACTCCGTACTTGGTGCGCAGGGCCCGCCGTGCCCGATCGAGTTCCGCCCCGCCGACGGTGATCGTCGCCCGGCCGGTCAGAGTGACAGCGTCGGGGCCGATCCGGCCGCGGAGGTCGCATTCGGTGAGCTCTACTCGAGAATCATTGCGCAGCCGCTTGGCCTTCCCCGATTCGGGTGCGGTGACCACGCCGATCCGGCCGCCGTCGAGCGGGACCGTCCACACCGGGGTGGCCACGCGCTCACCCGACTTCCGGAAGGTCGTGACGGAGACGTAGCGGGAGCGGGCGGGATCGAATGCGGTCATGACGCGCCTTTCGTCGTTTCTTCGGTGGCGGGCTCGGGAGGTCGGAGCGCTGTGCGTACGGGGTCATCGGGATGGCGGGTGAAGGCCGGCACGCGGTCGAACAACCGCGTCGCGGTGAGTCCGACGATCACGCTGACGGCGGTGAGGACGCCCAGATACACCCAGGCGTGACCGAGGCCCGAACCCGGACTCGAATCCAGATAGAGCATCGAGCGCAGACCGTCGACGATGGCTCGCATCGGTTCCACCGGCGCTATCGTCCGGAAGAAGTCGGGGGTCGCTTCCAGCGGGATCGCGCCTCCGGAGGACGTCATCGCCAGGGCCACGAAGAGGAAGGTGTTCACCAGCGGACCGAAGGAACCGAAGACGGCGAACACAGTGAGCGCACCTAGTCCGACCGCGATCAGCGCGGCGGTCGAGAACAGCCACAGGTCCAGCGGTCTGGCCATCGGCATGCCCAGGACCGGGCCCGCGATGAGCAGTGCGGCGCCCGCGGTCGCCGGAGCCACGCCGATCATGACCAGCCATTTGGCGATCAGCGTGCGCATCCGAGACAGGTGTCGGTAGGGGTTACGGCGAACCCGCGGCCCGGTCTCCTGGGGTAGGAAGCCGACGGCGGTGTCGATCAGCGGATGGATCGCCGAGGCACCGATGAACGCAACGATGATCAGCACGATCGCGAGATAGAAGACGCTGGTGCCGAGCCCCGTGTGGGACGGGAGAGGGTCGAGCGCAGCGGTGGAGATCGAGAACGGGGTGGCGAGCGCCGTGGCAGCCGCGACGTTCGGGGCAGAACCGGCCGACGCGAGGAGTTGCCTGCCGAAGGCGGTGCGCACGGCTTCGACCACCGGGGTCACGTTGCCGGTGAACAGGCCGGTGGTCATCGCGCCCGCCCGCGACGTGGTGTCGAGGTGGACGGTGGCGTTCGCGGGTTCGCCGGGCCCCGGCCCGGTCAGCGCCGCAAGCTGCGCGTCGAAGTCTGCGGGGATTCTGATGATGCCGACGATCGAGCCGTCGCGCATGCGGGCATCCGCTTCGTCACCCGGCAGCCGCTGCAGAGCGATCTTCTGCGGGTCGACGTGGCGTGCGATCTCGTCGGCCACCCGCCCTGCCGGGCTCTGCCCTCCGAGCTGGACAGTCTGCGGGGTGACGACCAGCGCCACGGGCAGGTCCTCGAGGTCGCCCTGGGGATCGAGGGTGCCGCCGAGATACACCGCGGGTATCGCGAAGCCCAGTCCGATGACGAGCACGACGGCGGCGATCCAGGTCCGGGGATGCCAGAGGAAGCGCCGGGTCGCGGGCTCGCCGGTGACCCGCGTCTCGGGGACGTCCTGCGGGTGCGCGGGGTCGGTGGAACGGTTCTCGCTCACGGGCGGAACTCCTTGAGGTCATGGGTGATCGCATCGTTCGCTCACCACTGGATGAGCGGACGGATCAGGGGAGCAGGAGCACCTTGCCGACGGAGTCCTTGGACTCCAGCAGAGTCTGCCCCCGGTCGGCTTCGGCGAGGGGGAGAGTGGCGGAGATGACCGGTGCGATCAGCCCCTGCTCGACGAGCGGCCACTCGTCGGCGGTGACGGCCGCGACGATGTCGGCCTTCGACCCCGGTCCGGTGAGCGGCCGGTTCCGCACGTTCAAGCCGATCACTCGGGCGCGTTTGCCGATCAGTGCGCCGACGTTCACCTCGCCGGTGAGCCCGCCCTGCATGCCGATGACGACGAGACGACCGCCGACATTCAGCGCGTCGATGTTTCGCGAGAGGTAGCTGCCGCCCATGATGTCGAGGATCACGTCGACCTGCCCGGAGAGTTCGGCGGCGAAGTCCTGTTCCCGGTAGTTGATGACGATGTCGGCACCGAGTTCGCGGGCACGCTCGGCCTTGCCCGCGGAGCCGACGGTGACCGCGACACGGGCGCCGATCGCCTTCGCGACCTGGATGGCGTGCGTGCCGATGCCGCTGCCGCCGCCGTGCACCAAGAACAGTTCTCCGGCCCGGAGCCCGGCGTCCATGACGATCGTCGACCAGACGGTACTGGCCACCTCGGGCAGTGCGGCCGCGTCGACGAGCGGCACCCCGGCGGGAACCGGCAGCAGTTGTGTTGCGGGGACGACGGCGTACTGGGCGTACCCGCCGCCGGCGATGAGGGCACACACCTCCTGGCCCACTGCCACGTCGCCCACTCCGGGCCCCAGCGCCGCGACCGTCCCCGAGACCTCCATGCCCATGATGTCGGTGATGCCCGGCGGCGGCGGATAGAGTCCCTGGCGCTGCATGAGGTCGGCTCGGTTGATGCCGGCGGCGGCGACGCGTACGAGGACCTCGCCCTCGGCGGGGATCGGAGTGGCGACGCCGTCGAGCACGAGGTTCTTCTCGTCGTCGACGACGATGGCGCGCATGGTCTTCGGAATGTCGGTCATTTCAATGCCTTACCCGCGACGGCGGTGGCGACCGAGCGAGGCGCGAGCCGGGCTGCGACAGCACTGATCGCGTTGATCCGGCCGGAGACGATTCCGGCTCGGGGATGGGAACGGTCGAGTTCGGCCAGCGCGTTCGAGACCACCTGCGCGGGTGTCTGGAAGCGGCCGACCGCAGCGTCTTCGGTACCGACCACGTCGAAGAACTCCGTCCTCGTGGGTCCCGGGCTCAGGCACAGAACCCTGAGCCCGGAATCGCGCGACTCGTAGGCGAGCGCCTCGGTCAGCGAGAGGACATAGGCTTTAGACGCGCCGTACGCCGCCATCCCGGGGGTGGGCTGATGTGCGGCCGTGCTCGCGATGTTGATCAGTACGCCACGTCCGCTTGAGCGCAGGTGAGGCAGGAACTCCCGGGTGAGCGCCGTCAGCGTCGAGACATTCAGCGTGACCATGTCGGCCAGGGCAGTCGGGTCGTTCTCCGCGAACGCTCCCTTGATCCCGAAACCGGCGTTGTTGATCAACGAATCGATCGTGATTCCGCGCTCGGTGAGCGCGGCGCTCAGCGCCGGCGCCGCGTCGGACCGCAGCAGATCCATCGCGATGACAGTCGCTGTGATGCGGTGAGTGCGTTCGAGCCGTGCGGCCAACTCGCGGAGTCGTTCCTCACGACGTGCCACCAGCACCACGTCGGAGCCGCGGCGTGCGAGCTGTGCGGCGAACTCGGCGCCGAGGCCGGAACTCGCGCCGGTGATCAGTGTCGTCGTTCCCTGGTAGCGCACCGGATCTCGATGGTTGAATCCGCCGATCATGACCGGCCTCCCTTCGGCAGGCGGCGTGTTTCGTTCTGCGGTCGCACGGTGTGGTGAATGGTCATGGCCCGGCCGTTCAACGAACGGAGAAGGGGACAGGCATGTGCAGGGCCGCCTGCGCGGAGGTGTTCACGTCGAACTGGATCGTGCGGATCGGCTTGAGCGATCGCAGGTCGTCCGACAGTCGGCCCGTCCCGAGAGTCAGATCGAGCCCGCTCGGGAACCGTGCGCCGCCCGACCGGAGGACGTTGGTCTGATTCAACGTGGAATGCCAGGCGCCGTCGCGCTGGGTGTACGAGGTCAGGGTGGAGACCTTCTCGCCGCTCGCGTGGGTCTTCTGCTTCGGTGTGCGGGCGGAGAACTCGAGGTCGATCCCGCCGTCGCTGTTGGCGATCCGTGCGCTGGTGCGGGCGTCGTCGATGTCGACGTCGAGGTCGGTGACCCATTTCGGGAATCCGTAGCCGTCGTGGCCGCGGACCTGGGCGATCTCAGTGTTCACCGGGAGCGACAGCACGTAAGTGTGGAGATGATCGTCTCCGAGTGCGGCGATCACGTCGGCCAGGGCGGTCCGGCGACCACCGTTGCGGGCGGGGCGCACCGCCACGCCGACGGCCGCTTCGGTGTAGAAGTCGATGTCGCACACGTCGTAGCGGAACAGCATCAGGGATGCGACACCGAGGCCGGGGGCGATTTCGAGAGGTGACAGCTGATCGGGGAGCCGCTTACGGATGGCGCTGCTCGGCGCGAGCATCGTGAGTCGGGCGGACGACATCGAGTAGTAGAAGTTCGGCGTACGCGTGGGACCGATGGGCGATTCGACCTGCGTCTTGGGGAGTTCGCGGAAGAAGTCGACGCCGGGTACGCGCGGGTCGTCCGCGACCTCGTCGAGCGGGGTGTCCATGCGATAACGGTCGAACAAGCCTCCCCTGGGAACCGTGACGGTCCTGCCGCCCAGATCGACCTCGACGGTGTCTTCGGCTGGTGTGCTCATCGGGTTCTCGCTTCCGTCCTCATGTATGCGTTGCTTACATGAGCATAGACCTCGACTGCGGCACTGTCCACGGGTCGCGCGAGTCGCGTCGGCGATACGGGTGAGGTGCGAGGTGGAAGGGGTTCCGGTCAGGCTTCGGTGCGGGCGCGGAGCGTCGCCGTGACGACCGACCGGACGGTCGACGAGACGAACTCGCTCGACGAGGAGTCGAGCTTGCCGTCGAGGAAGAGGAACGCCAGGCCGTGGACCAGCGCCCAGGCGCCGGTCGCCACCGTTTCCGGCGTATCGGACGGCATGGTGCGCGTCACGATGTCGAGCAGATAGGCGTTGATGGCTTCAATGGCGTCGACGCGTTCGGGGCTGTCGGCGTCGCACACTCCGCCGAACATGACGCGGAACAGTCCGGGACGGGTGATCGCGAATTGCACGTACGCCACAGCGATCTCGCCCAGGTCGGACGGGTCGCGCGGAGAGGGGTGCGCGGCTTCCAGGGCTGCGGCCAGGTCCCGGTAACCGACGGCGGCCACTGCGGAGAGAAGTGCGTTGCGGTCGGCGAAGTGCCGGTACGGTGCACCGGTGGAGACTCCCGCGCTTCGGGCGACGGCGCGCAGGGAGAGATCGGCCTCTGATCCGTTCTCGTCGAGCAGCTCGATCGCGGTGCGTACGAGCGTCGCAGGCAGGTCGCCGTGGTGATACGCCGAACGCGATTGCATACTCCAACGGTACCAAGCGGACAGTGTGTCTCGATCGGTGCGTCGGCTCCTCGCTCCGTCGCTCGAATCGGCCCATTCCGTTGACGGCCTTGGTCGGAAGCAATAATGTAAGCGGCGTGCACATGTCGGTGTCCGGCGACGAGCTCGGCGCGGAGTGCGCGAGATTCACCAATCGATCCCGATTGTCGGGCGATCTACCGGGAGGCATTGCCCCATGCCGAAGCGCATCCTCAACGTCGTCACCAATGTGGGTCACTACGACGATCCCTCACACAAGACCGGCCTCTGGCTCTCCGAACTCACTCACGCCTGGCACGTCTTCGAAGACGCGGGCTTCGAACAGGTTCTGGTGAGTCCCAAGGGCGGCGCGGTGCCGCTCGAGCCGCGGGCGCTCAAGTTCCCCAACTATGACAAGACGGCCAAAGCGTGGCGGGCCGACCCCGCGCGGATGGCTCTCCTGGAGAACACGCTGAGCCCGGAGGACGTCGACTCCGCGGATTTCGACGCGATCTATTTCACCGGCGGTCACGCCGTGATGTACGACTTTCCCGACAGTGAAGGACTCCAGCGGATCACCAGGGAGATCTTCGAGCGCGGCGGCATCGTCTCGTCCGTCTGTCACGGATATTGCGGTCTGCTCAACACCAGACTGTCCGACGGTTCGTATCTCATCGCCGGCCGGAGGATGACCGGGTTCGCTTGGCGGGAGGAAGTGCTCGCCCGAGTCGACAAGCTCGTGCCGTACAACGCCGAGGAGCGCTGCAAAGAACGCGGAGCTCTCTACGAGAAGGCGAAGTTGCCCTTCGTCTCCTATGTGGTCGTCGACGGCAATCTCGTGACCGGACAGAATCCGGGTTCGGCTAAGGAGACTGCGGAGAAGGTGGCCGCTCTTCTCTGATCGGCGCGGTGGCGGGTGGCCGCGGCTCGCCGGTAGGGCGGTACTGATTGGTACCAAACTCTTGTACCGGCGAGTAACGAATGTCTATTCTCATCGGTGGTGACATAGGCGACCATCGACGTCGAATGTGATTCAGGGCTATTCCTTCGGTCGATCGGTGGCATCGAGAAGGAGACGTGATGAAACGATTCGCCTCGGCAGCGCTGGCTTCCGCACTATTGCTCGGCGGAGGCGGGCTCGCGGCTCCGGCCGCTTCCGCCGCTTCCGATCTCGGACCGCGTGGGGCGCAGTACGTCTCGCTCGGCGACTCATACGTGGCGGCCGGCGCACTGGCGGACCTGTACGGCAGCCGAGGAAACCCGACACCGTCCTGCAGCCAGGCGCCCGACGACGTCGGCCATCTGGTCGCGAAACGACTCCGCGTGAGCTTCGCGGACTGGGCGTGCAGCGGCGCTGAGACAGTCGACGTCCTCAAGAACACGCCCAAGGGACGTCAATTGAACGGGTTGAGCGGAAAGACCCGTTATGTGTCGGTCTCGATCGGCGGCAACGATGAGATGATCTTCGGCGGACTGATGGCGAACTGCTTGATCGGGGCGTTGTGCAATACGCAGTTCCGGGAGGCGACAATGGCCAAGATCGACCGTCTCGGACACAGACTCGACACGGTGTACGCTGCGATCCGCACCGCGGCGCCTAATGCGAAGGTCGTCGTGCTGCCGTACCTGCGTGTCCTTCCCGGTGATCCGCGCGGATGTTTCGTCGACGGCCTGATGGGACGCGATGCGGTCGCCTTCGCGAACAGGGCCGAGAACAAGCTGAATGCGACGATCATCGGTGCCGCGAAGCGTGCGGGATTCACCGTGGCGGACGATCAACAGGCCGGACACGACATGTGTGCCCCCGACGGGCAGCGATATGTCTCGATGACCGGGGTCGGGCCGAAGGACGACGGCGTACCGATCCACCCGACGCTCGCCGGACGGCAGTACACCGCCGATCTGATCGCCGCGGCCTTCCGTAGCTGACGACGTTCGGGACGAGCGCTCGGGCCGCCGCGACGCTGCCGGCTCAGTGTTGTCGGCCCGGCGTCGTCGGCTCAGCGGTGGCCGGCCGGGTCCGGCCGGTCCGCCGACTCGGCGCGGATCGCACCCAGACCCTCGCGGTACGTGGTGATGCGGAAATCCGGGAAGCGCTCGGCGAACTTCGAAGCGTCGAAGACGTTGTCGTGAGCGTAGCGGGGTAGCAACTCCCGGATCTCCCGCACCTGCGGGCTGACGGTGCCGATGGCGGTGAGAGCCCATTTGGGGATGACGGTGAACCGGTCGGGCGCGCCGAAGGCGTCGGCGGCCATGTGAACGAATTCCCGGTAGGTGGGGTGACTGTGGTCGACCGGGAGGTGCCAGGTCTGACCGTAAGCGTCCGGCGCATTGCCGAGAGCGGCGAGTGCGCGGCTCGCGTCGGGTGTCCAGATGAGGGTGCGCGCACGGTCGGCCCGCACCGGGACCAGCGGCGTCTTTCCGGCCTTGATTCGGTCGACGACCAGTGAGTTGGTGAATCCCTGTGTGCGCCCGGGGCCGTAGAACTCCGGGGCGCGGGCGATGAGGGCGGGGATGTCGCGCCGTGCGATCTCGTCGAGCACCATCGTGGCCATGTCGGCGCGGACTCGGCCCTTGCGGCCGACGGGCGCGAACGGAGTGTCCTCAGTCTGCACGCGGTCGTCCTGCGGATACATGTACGTGTTGTCGAAGTAGGCGAACTTCGCTCGCGCGGACTCGGCGGCGTCCAGCGCATTGCGCAGCATCGTCGGGAACTGGGTCTCCCAGAGTTGCGTGTCCGCGGGGAGGCCGGCGGTGAAATACACGATCTCACTGCCGGCCACCGCCTTCGCGGTCTCCTCGGCGTCGAGCAGATCGGCGCTCACGACGCGGTCTGCGGCGTCCACCTTGCGAGGATTCCGGCTGACGAGCCGAAGGTCGTCGGTGTATGAGCGCCGCAATTCACGCGCCAACCCGATCGCTATCTGACCGTTCGCCCCCAGAATCGTCTGCGTCATCGCCGAATGTCCTTCCGCCGGCCGCCCGTTAGACGAGGCCGCCGATATGTATGCACTGATTACATCAGCGTAGGCTCGGCCCCGATCGCTGTCAACGCGGCTGTGCGTGGGCGTCGGTTCAGAAATCCCAGTCGGCGTCGGTTGTCGGCTGCTGGGAGCCGATGACGTAGCTGCTTCCCGAGCCGGAGAAGAAATCGTGGTTCTCGGCGGCGCCCGGATCGAGTGCGGACATGATCTCGGCGGGTACGCGACACTGGTCGGGCGGGAACAACGGATCGAGTCCGAGATTCGACAGTGCCTTATTGGCGTTGTAGCGCATGTAGGGAAGAACGGGCTCGGTCATCCCGAGTCCGTCGTACAGATCGTGTGCGTAATCGACCTCGTTGTCGTACAGATCGGTGAGCATGGAGTAGGCGAAGTCGGCGAGTTCGGTGCGCCGCGCGCGGTCGGCGTCCTGCACGCCGCGCTGGAACTTGTATCCGATGTAGTAGCCGTGGACTGCTTCATCCCGGATGATCAGGCGGATGATGTCGGCGGTATTGGTGAGGATCGATCGCGCCGCCCAGTGCAGAGGCAGGTAGAAGCCGCTGTAGAACATGAACGACTCCAGCATCACTGAGCTGATCTTCTTCTTCAGCGGGTCGTCGCCGCGATAGTAGTCGTGCACGATGCGAGCCTTGCGTTGCAGATATGTGTTCGCGCGCGACCATGCGAAGGCCTCGGTGATCTCCGGTGTGGAGCACAGGGTGGAGAAGATGGAGCTGTAGCTCTTCGCGTGCACCGACTCCATGAACGCCATGTTCGTGTACACGGCTTCTTCGTGCGGCGTGACGGAGTCGGCCAGCATCTCGATGCAGCCGACAGTGCCCTGCATGGTGTCGAGCAGTGTCAGGCCGGTGAACACCCGGATCGTCAGCGTCTGCTGCTCGCGGCTCAGGGTGTCCCAGCTGGGCAGGTCGTTCGACAGCGGCACCTTCTCGGGAAGCCAGAAGTTCGCGGTCAGTCGGTTCCAGACGTCCAGGTCCCGCTGATCGGCGATGTCGTTCCAATTGATCGCCTCCAGCGGTGAGGTGCTCATTCCGTGGCTCCGGTGGCCGGAGTGAGGAACGACGTAGCGGTGCCGCGCTGCGCGATCTCGAAGCGGTCGGCGACGTCGGACCAGTCGATCAACGACCACAGCCGGTCGATGTAGTCGGTCTTGACGTTGCGGTACTGGAGGTAGAACGCATGCTCCCACGTGTCGAAGACGAGAATCGGGGTGGTCGTCGGTGCGACGGTGATGTGGTGATCGTGGATCTGAGTCACCACCAGCCGTACGCCGAGCGGGTCCCACGACAGGGCCGCCCAGCCGGCTCCCTGCACGCTCGCGGCGGCGGCGTTCATCTCGGCCTGGAATGAGTCGAAGTCGCCGAAGTGCTCGTCGATCGCGGCCGCAAGTGCGCCGGCGGGCCGGCCGCCGCCTTCCGGCGACAGGTTGGTCCAGAACATCGAGTGCAGGATGTGTCCCGCCAGATGGAACGCCATCGCGCGCTCCAACCCGGGGAGATTCGAGAAGTCGCGGTCGGCCCGAGCCTGTTCGATTCGCTCGAGCGTGGTGTTGGCTCCCTTGACGTAGGCGGCATGGTGCGCGCCGTGATGCAGCTCCATGATCTCGCCGCTGATGGCGGGTTCGAGATCGCCGTAGTCGTAGGGCAGTTCGGGCAGGTGGTAGACGGGCACCGGTGACTCTCCTCGTTGAGCGTGACTCTCGTACGTCACGCCACCCTAGCGAGGATTCGGGTAACCGAACAAATTACTTTAGAGAAGTTGTATCCATTCTTCGTCTACTGGTAATTAGGTTTCTCAAGGGTGCACGATCACCGCCATCGAGGAGGATGCGAGCATGCATCCGCGCTCGGACTTGAATGCGGAAGTGTGGCCCGGAACGTGCGCACCGCGACTGCAGGATGTCGAGGTCGACGAGGGCGAGGTTGGTGCTGCAGTCGCGCTCGAGGCATGATCCGACGATTCGACTATCGGGGCGTGACGCCGTAGCGTTCTCGGGTGCACTCCGACGACGACACGAGAGTCCCCGCATGGCGGGTGGCCGGCGAAATCCCCGTTCCGTTCTCCGACGCCCTCTCCGCGTGGGCCGTCGCGGCCCGGGAGGCCTTGATCGAGACCGCGCGCGTGTACGGCTCCCTCATCACCCAGGCTGAGCTGGGATTCCAGGTTCAGAGCCAGACCGGCATCAAGGCCGGCGCTCCGGTCCGCAAGTGGATCGCCGATCTCCTCGGGGCCGTCACCGATGGGCAGGACGACGACGAACCGCTCCTGGCGTCGCTGTGTGTGCTGCTCGACCAGACAGCCGGTGATGCTTACGCGCATGCGCTCGGTGTCGCGGGCCGGTCCGTCCCCGCCGATCTCGACTCGGATGCGGCGCACGTGCGGTTCCGCTGCTACGAGTTCTTCGGCGCGACGATCCCGGCGGGTGCCCGCCCGTCGCTGGCTCCCCGGGTAGCGGAGAAGCGCGCCGCTCGCGGTCCGGCACGACCGCCCACGGCGGCCAAGTCGTCAGCGAAGGCGGCCAAATCCGCTGCGCCGGGAACGAAGCCCGCGGCCACGGCTGAACCGAAGCCGAAGAAGGCCAAGGCCAAACCCAAAGCCGACCCGAAGCTGGAAGAGTCCAAGCCCAAGCTGTGCCCGAACTGCTTCACCGTGCTCTCGACATCGGGTGAATGCGGCTTCTGCTACTGAATGCCGCGCTCGCGGGCTCTATGGTCGAACTGTGAACCCCGCACGTGCTGAGCGCGACCTGGACGAGTCGATCCGCATCCACGCGGCACCTGATCGAGTGTGGTCGCTGCTGATCGATCCCCGGACGATGACGCAGGCGAGTCCGGAACTGTTCGCTACCACGCGCCGTCGTCGCGGACCGCTGCGCGCCGGCGAGACGTTCGTCGGATGGAATCGGAACGGACTGGCGCTCTGGCCGACGGTCAACACCGTGACCGCGTTCGACATCGGCCGGGAGATCGCGTGGCATACGCGATCGAGCGGAGCGGTGTGGACCTACACTTTGACCGCCGACGCTGACGGGACCGTGCTCCGCGAGCGCCGCCGGTTGCCCGACGGTGCGTCGGCCACCGCGCGGCTGTTCGCCCGCGTCCTGCTCGGCGGTATCGAACGCCATACCGATGAACTCTCCGAGCACGTGTCCGCGACGCTGGCCTGGATCAAGTCGGCGGCGGAGAGCGCACCCGGCGACGACCGTCCGGAGTGATCGAGCCGCTTCGGACCGTCATCGGCGAGCGGATCCGCGACCTGCCAGCGCCGCCTCGGGCGGTGTTCGAGGACTTGATCGATCCGAAACGACAGCCCGCGCGTCCGTGGCTGAGCCTCCTGGACGACGAAGCGGTTCCAGGAGTGACGATCGTCGCTTCCGAACATCGGGTGATCTGGTCGTCGATCTGGAAGAGGCGCCCGGACGCCCGAATCGAGTTCGAGCTCGCCTCGCGCGGCACCGGGACTCGGCTGACGTGGCGGCTCGATGTCACAGGCGAGGTGCCGGACGCATCGTTGACCGGTCATATGCGCAAGCGAGTCAACGAGTTGCTCTTCGCCGGGCTCCGATACAGCTACGGGCAGTGATGTCACCCGTCGACGAACCCGTCAACGCTGGCGCGCCGTCGAACCCCGTACGACCAACCGGACCGGGAGCCGGACGTCGTCCGGTTGGGGGGCGGTGCCGGAGACCATCCCGAGGAGTAGGCGCACTCCCGCCGCACCGATCTCGTGTGCGGGCGTGACGACGGTGGTCAGCGGAACGGGGAGCTGCGCGGCCACCGGGATGTCGTTGTAGCCGACGACGCCGAGATCGCCGGGGATGGACAGACGCAGGTCGCGGGCCACGCCGAGCAGGCCGATCGCCATGGTGTCGCTGACGCAGAAGACGGCGTCGGGCCGGTCGTCGCGGGTGAGCAGTGAGCGGGCCGCGTCGATCCCGCCCTGCACATCCATTCGAGCGTGCGCGATGCGATGGTCGGGGATGCGGACGCCCGCGTCGCTCATCGCGTCGAGGAAGCCCGACAGCCGGTCGTGGCCGGTCGTCGCGAACAGTGGACCGCCCACCGCCGCGATGCGCCGGTATCCGCAGTCGAGCAGATGCCGCCCGGCGAGCGCGCCGCCGAGACGGTCGTCGCCGCCGGCGAAGGGCAGACCAGACCCGGCATGGCGGTTCAACGCCACCGCGGGGACGGTGAGCTTCAATCGGCGGACGAACTCGGCCGCCGGGCTGTGCAGACTGCTGAGGATCAGACCGTCCACCTGACGGCCCGTGAGCAGTTCGATCGCCTGTCGCTGCGCGTCGGGGTCGTCGGGCGGGCTGGACAGGAGCACCGAGTACGAGGCTTCGCGTGCGGCCTGCTCCACGCCCTGGTAGACGGTCGCGACCACGCCGTCGGTGAGCCGCGGCATCACGGCGCCGATGGTCGTGGTGCGCCGGGTGCGCAGGCTCGCGGCCCACAGGTTGGGCTGATAGCCGAGTTCCTGCGCCACCTCGCGGACCCGCTTGGCCGCCTCCGACCATCCGTCGACCGGTTCGGTCTGCCGCAGTACCCGCGAGACCGTGGAGACGTGCACACCGGCACGTTCGGCGATCTCTTTCATCGTCGGCGGGCGCGTGCGGCGCGGGCCGGAGTGATCTGTCATCGGGTGGGTCCTCGTCGATGGGCATTGACGTCGATGGGCATT
Organism: Gordonia sihwensis NBRC 108236; assembly: GCF_000333035.1. Classification (GTDB taxonomy): domain Bacteria; phylum Actinomycetota; class Actinomycetes; order Mycobacteriales; family Mycobacteriaceae; genus Gordonia; species Gordonia sihwensis. The sequence goes on along the minus strand of NZ_BANU01000028.1, from coordinate 60,367 downwards.
GACGGCTCGCCGCCGTGATGGATACTCTCACTCCACCATATGCAATCGATTGCGCAAAGCATTGCAGCCACCTCGTCCCCGAACTCAGGAGAATCCTCATGGCCGACACCCGCACCGTCACCGAACTCTTCGCCCTCGACGGACTGCTCTCCGACGAGGAGAAGGCGATCCGCGACACCGTCCGGAAGTTCGGCGCGGAGAGGATCCGGCCGCACATCGCGGGCTGGTTCGACGAGGCGCGGATCCCGGCGCGCGAACTGGCCAAGGAACTGGGCGGACTCGGGGTGCTCGGCATGCACCTCGACGGTTACGGCTGTGCGGGGATGAGTGCGGTGACCTACGGCCTGGCGTGCCTGGAACTCGAGGCGATCGACTCGGGCATCCGTTCGCTGGTCTCGGTGCAGGGCTCGCTCGCGATGTTCGCCATCCATCACTGGGGCAGTGATGAGCAGAAGCAGCAGTGGCTGCCGCAGATGGCGGCGGGCGACGCGCTCGGCTGCTTCGGGCTCACCGAACCGGATTTCGGGTCCGATCCGGGCGGCATGCGCACGCGGGCGGTCCGCGACGGCTCCGACTGGGTGCTCAACGGCGCCAAGATGTGGATCACGAACGGTTCGGTGGCCGACGTCGCGGTGGTGTGGGCCAAGACCGACCTGGCGCAGGGCGCCCGGGGGATCCGCGGCTTCGTCGTCCCGACCGACACGCCCGGATTCTCGGCGCCGGAGATCCGCGCCAAGATGTCGCTACGCGCATCGGTGACCTCGGAGCTGGTCCTGGAGGACGTGCGTCTGCCCGAATCGGCGATGCTGCCCGAGGCGGCGGGTCTGAGCGGTCCGCTGAGCTGTCTCAACGAGGCGCGCTTCGGGATCATCTTCGGCTCCATCGGTGCCGCCCGCGACTGCCTGGAGACCGCGATCGAGTACGCGTCGACCCGCCGGGTGTTCGACAAGCCGCTGGCCGCCTACCAGCTCACCCAGGCCAAACTGGCCGACATGGCACTCGAGGTCGGTAAGGGACACCTGCTCGCCTACCAGCTCGGCCGGCTCAAGGACGCCGGTGAGGTGGAGCCGGCCCAGGTGAGTCTCGGAAAGCTCAACAACTGCCGGGAGGCGATCAAGATCGCCCGCGAATGCCGCACCATCCTCGCCGCCAACGGGATCACCCTGGAGTACCCGGTGATCCGGCATGCCAACAACCTCGAGTCCGTGCTCACCTACGAGGGCACGTCCGAGGTCCACCAGCTCACCATCGGCCGCGCCCTGACCGGCGAAGCCGCCTTCCGGTGACGGGCGACGGCGCTGGCGGAGCCCTCGACGGGCTGCTGATCGCCGACTTCGGCCGAGTGCTCGCCGGGCCCTACGCGACCATGCTCCTTGCCGACCTCGGCGCCGAGGTGGTGAAGATCGAACGGCCGGGATCGGGTGACGACACGCGGTCGTGGGGGCCGCCGTACGCGGGCGGGCAGGCGACGTACTTCCAGGCGGTGAACCGCAACAAGTCCTCGCTCGCGCTCGATCTGCGCGACGCCGACGACCTCGCCTCGGCTCGGGACCTCGTCGCACGGGCCGACGTGGTGGTCGAGAACTTCCTGCCGGGAGCCATGGACCGGCTGGGTCTGGGCTATTCCGAAGTCGCCGCGGTCAACCCCGGCGTCGTCTACTGCTCGATCACCGGCTTCGGCGGACACAACGACCTGCCTGGATACGACCTCTTGGTGCAGGCCGTCGGCGGTCTGATGAGCATCACCGGCGCGTCGCCGGAGGAGCCGACGAAGGTCGGCGTCGCGCTGGTCGACGTGGTGACCGGTCTGCACGCGGCCGTCGGCATCCTGTCGGCACTGCGCCACCGTGACCGCACCGGCCGAGGGCAGCGGGTGGAGGTGAACCTGCTGTCGTCGCTGCTGTCGGCACTGGCCAATCAGGGTTCGGGATACGTCGGCGCGGGTGTGGTCCCGCGGGCCATGGGCAACATGCATCCGAGCGTGGTGCCGTATCAGCCGTTCCCGACGGCCGACCGTCCCCTGATCCTCGCGGTAGGCAACGACCGCCAGTTCTCCGCGCTGACCGCCGAACTCGGCGCCCCCGGGATGGCCGACGATCCGCGGTTCGCCACCAACTCCGACCGCGTCGCCAATCGCGAGTCGCTCATCGACGAACTCACCGAGCTGCTGCGCGCCGACACCGCCGACGGCTGGTTCACCCGATTCGCGGCGGTCGGAGTCCCATGCGGACCGGTCAACGACATCGCCGAGGCGTTCGCATTGGCCGATCGGCTCGGACTGGAACCGATCGCGCAGGTCGACGACCCGCGCCGCGACGCGCCGGTCAGGACGGTGGCCAATCCGATCCGGATGTCGGAGACGCCGCCGGTCTATCGGAGCGCTCCGCCGGAGCTGGGAGAGGACTGACGGCGCGGATGCGTCAGGCGACGGGCCCGGTGGCGCGCTTGCGCGCACCCGGACCCGGTTCATTGCGTACCTCGCGCTGGGGCACGGGGTGCCCGGCGTCGCAGACGATCTCGGTGCGCACCGGAGCGCCGCACCCGCGGTGCACCACGTTCAGCGACGGGCCCGCCGGGTCGGCGCGGTGCTTGTCGCCCCACCGGAGCATGGAGATCAGCACCGGCTGAAGGTCGAGCCCGGCGTCGGTGAGTCGATACTCCTTCCGGCGCCGCGACCCAGGCTCCCGATACTCGGAGGCCACCAGCACGCCGGCGTCGAGGAGCCTGCGCAGACGGTCGGACAGGACAGAGTCGGAGATCCCGGTGTGCTGCTTGATGCGGTCGAACCGGCGCACACCATTGAATACCTCGCGCAGCACGAGCACGCTCCAGCGGTCGCCGATGACGTCGAGCGTGCGCTGGACGGAGCAGTTGTCGGTGTCGAAATCCAGCCAGTCCACGTCGCCAGTCTAGCTGGCTTCGATGTTGACAGTCAGTTGATCGGCGATCTAACTTCTCTATCAGAAGTCAGCGGCAACGTGTCGCCGACATCGATCGCAGGAGAGACACGATGACCGACACCGCACCGATTCCGTCGACGTCGAGCGAGTTCATGGACGCTTCCGGCCTCGTCGTCACCGAGGCCTCCGGCACGCGCGTGGAGGGATACGCCGATCTCGACGAGCGGCACCACACGCCGTTCGGTGTGGTCCACGGCGGCGTGTACGCGGCCATCGTCGAAAGCGCTGGCAGCATCGGCGCCAGCGTGGCCGTGGCCGACCGCGGGCAGTTCGCGGTGGGGCTGAACAATTCGACGGACTTCCTGCGGTCGTCGCGAGGTACTCGTGCGCGGGTGGTCGCCGAACCGATCGTTCAGGGCCGCACGCAGCAGCTCTGGCTCGTCCGGATCAGCGACGAGGCCACCGGCAAGGATCTCGCCCGCGGGCAGCTGCGCCTTCAGAACATCCCGCTGCCGGCGGGCGACTGACGCCCTGCGCAGCGCTGTGCGACCATCGATGACGTGGCCGACTACCTCGTTCCCGACTGGGCCGACGCGGCGCTGGTGCTCATCGACGTCCAGCGGGACTTCGTCGACGGCCCGGCCGCTGTGCCGGGTACGCGCGAAGCCATTCCGGCGATGACGGCGGCGGTCGCGGAGTTCCGTCGGCTCGGCCGGCCGGTGGTCCACATCGTGCGGTCGTACCGCCCGGGGGAGAGCGACGTCGACCTGCTCAGGCGTGCCGCGGTCGAGGCCGGTGACGCGGTCGTCGCGCCGGGCACTCCGGGAGCTGAGATTCCCCCAGATCTGCTGCCCGGTCCCGTCGAGTTCGATTGGGATTCACTGCGATTCGGTGCGGTGCAGCAGATCGGCGCTGCGGAGTACGTGGTGTACAAGCCCCGGTGGTCGGCGTTCTTCCGCACGCCCCTCGACTCGCTGCTCGGTGACCACGACGTGAGCACCGTGGTGGTCGCGGGCTGCAATCTGCCCAACTGCCCCCGGGCCACCCTCTTCGACGCCTCGGAACTCGATTACCGCACCGTCCTGATCTCCGACGCGACCTCGCAGGTCACGCCGGCTCGGCTGGCCGATCTGGAGTCGATCGGCGTGCAACTGCGCACCGCCGACGAGGTGGTCGCAGCACTGGCCGGCGACGAACTGCTCGGTTCCGCGGAGACGCTGTGGGTGGAGTTGCTGGAGCGGGTCGACGGCGATCTCGACCGCGCCGGCGGCTGCGGCGACTGGACGGTCCGACAGCTCGTCGACCATGTCGCGGGCGGTGCGCAGCGGTACGCCATCCTGCTCGACGGCGGCAGCGCGGCGGACACGGCGGCTACCCGCGGTGTCGACTACATCGGCGCCGATGCTGTCGGCAGCTTCTGGGAACAGGAGCACCGACTGCGGGAGGCGGCCGAGCACGCGGATCTGAGCGCGCTGGTCGATCACCGGGCCGGGCGGCGCACCGGCGCCTCGCTGATGCATTTGCGGCTGCTGGAACTGACCCTGCACAGCAAGGACCTCGCCGACGCGCTCGGCGTGGAATGGACGCCCCCGGCGGAACTGGTCGCTCACCTGCTCGATGTGGGCACGCCCATCATCGAGGACCTTCGCGCGCTCGGGTTGTTCGGTCCGGCGCTGCCCGCCGCCTCCGATCACCCCGCCGACCGGCTGCTCGCCGTCGCCGGACGCGGCGCGTGACCGCCCGGCCCCGATAGTCTTTCCCCGTGACTCCCGACTCGGCCGAGAACGCCGCCGCGCACCGCCGCTTCCGTCTGGCGTACGTCCCCGGCGTCACGCCGGCGAAATGGGAACGCAAATGGCGCGAACGGTTCGCCGACGTGCCGCTCGAGTTGGTGGCGTGCAGCGTGTCCGACAGCGTGCGGCTGCTCGCCGACGGCGCGGTCGACGCGGCCGTCACACGCTTGCCGGAGGCCCTCGACGCCGTCGATCCCGGACCCCATCACACCATCGATCTGTACGTCGAGACCACTGTGGTCGTGGTTCCGAAGGACCACTACCTGACCCTGACGGACGAGTTGCGCGCCGACGACGTCGCCGACGAGACCTTTCTGTCGCCCCTCGACGACGCCCTCACCTGGGATCGGTGGCCCGGGCCGTTGCTCGACCACCGTCCGGCGACCACCGCCGACGCGATCGAACTCGTGGCGGCCGGCACCGGACTGCTCGCCGTGCCGCAGTCGCTGGCCCGGCTGCACCATCGCCGCGACCTCGTCTACCGGCCGCTGCTCGACGCCCCCGTCAGCCGGGTGGGACTGGTCTGGCCGTCGCCCACGTCCCAGCTCGCCGACGAATTCGTCGGACTCGTCCGTGGTCGCGGGGCGAACTCGTCGCGCGGCAGGGAGCCGCAGCCCAAGCGGACCGCGAAGGAGAAGGCTGCCGCCAAGCGGGCGAACCGCGAGGCGGCGGGCAAGATCGCAGGCAATAGCTTCGGCAAGGCCGCACGACGCGGTCGGCGGTAACGATGAGGGTCGGAGTCTAGTAGCCCCAGGTCAGAGTCCCGTCAGTGTCGGACTCACAGGTTGCGATTGCGTCGGTACCGCTGATCCGGGCGCGCGCCCCGGGTTCGGAACACTCAGTACCGTACGTCACAGCAGGACGAGACTGGTGTGTACGGTCGGTCCACGCGCCGTTCTCTGCGCTGCAGAACAGTGTGCCGTCAGCGGAGATGTCACCGAACTGATCCAACCCGCACTCCTGCCCTTCGACGGGTTCGGGCGTGACGGTCACGGGTTCGGGCTCCTCGGTCGGCGTGACCTGCTCGTAGACCGTGGCGATCGCAGGAGCAGTGGTGGTCGATGGCGTGGATGTGACGTGCGTCGTGACCGTGGTCTGTGTGATGGGTGCCGAAGCTGTCGGCGTCTCGTCCCGTTGCTGGAAGTACGCGTACGCGGCGGCTCCACCGACTGCGAGGACCGCGGTCGCGGCGAGTGCCGAGACCGCCGTGATCCATCGGTTCCGGCGCGACGACGATCGGTGGTGCGGATGGCGCCCTGGAACCGAGTGCGTTCCGACAATCGTCTGGGCGTAGGCCGGAACGGTCAGCGGCGTTGTTCTGCCATCCAGCGCATCGGACAACGCAGCCACGAATTCGGCACAACTCGAGTATCGCGAGTCGGGCTCTCGCGACAGGACTCGAGTGAACACCGAATCCAACGTCGCCGGCAGATGCGGGGCGAACTTTGAAAGGCTGGGCGGCTCACCGTTCAAATGAGCCGACATCAGCGCGGTCATAGTCTTACCGGTGAAGGGAGCCTGCCCAGAGAACAAATGGAACGCGGTACAACCGAGTGAGTAGATGTCTGATCGGTTGTCGATTTCCGCGCCCTCAATCGCTTCCGGGCTCATATACGCCAAGGTGCCGACGGTGATTCCGGTGGAGGTCAAGGTCGTCGTCTCTTCGGCCGCTTTTGCGATGCCGAAGTCGGCGAGCTTCACTGCCTCGACGGTGTCGTGATCGTCGATCGCGAGAAGGATGTTCGCGGGCTTCACGTCGCGGTGGGTGATCCGCTGCTTACGCCACGCGTAGTCGAGCGCTGACCCTGCGCTCGCGACTAGAGACATCACTCGGGTAGGCGACAGCGGGCCAGTCGATTCGAGCAACTGGCCGGCATCGGTGCCTTCGACGAACTCCATGGTGGCCCAGAGACGGCCGTCGTACTCGCCGCGGTCGTACAGCGTAACGATGTTCGGGTGTGACAGTTGGGCCAGAAGATCCGCCTCACGCTGGAACCTGGCTTTGAACTCGCTGTTCCGCGAGACACCCGCGTCGAGCAGTTTCAATGCATCACGACGCGGCAGACGGGGATGCTCGACGAGAAACACCTGTCCCATCCCGCCGGCGCCGAGAGTGCGCAGGATCCTGTACCCGGCGATTTCCGTCATCTCCATGAAGTGCTCTTTTCGGTCGCAGCATCGACCGGGCAAGTGTGCCATGCGAGCCGATGGTGAATCGAACGAATGGCACGCGTGATCGGCACAGAGCATTCGGTCTACCGTGGGACCGGAGATTGAGGAGGCGCTCGTGAAGATCGCGATCGAACCGGTTGTGGACCGGCACCTGTCGGAGGCGGTGACCGGAGCCGGAAGTGAGGTGACCGGGCTCGACGACGCCGAGGCTCTCGTCTGGATCGGCGGGCCGGACGGCTTCCCGCAACTCGGCGACGCCGTCCGCTGGGTGGCGCTCAGTACCGCCGGTATCGAACGCTTCGTCGACGCCGGCGTCTTGGACGGCCGTCGACTCTGGACCAACGCCTCGGGCTTCTACGCAGCGGGCGTCGCTGAACACGCCCTCGCGTTGCTGTTGGCCGGGCTGCGGCAGATCAACACGGCGGTCCGGGACGGGTGGGCGAAGGAACGGATCGACCCGGCCGTCCGGACACTGCGGGGTGCGACGGTCGCGATCATCGGTGCGGGCGGGATCGGGCGCGAGCTGACGCCGCGTCTGGCGGCGTGCGGCGCCTCGGTGATCGCCGTCAACCGCAGCGGCCGCGCCGTCGAAGGCGCTGAGCTGATGCTGCCCGCCGACCGAATGGACGAGGTGTGGGAGCGTACCGACCACGTGGTGCTCGCCGCACCCGACACTCCGGATACCCGTCACCTGCTCAACGACGAGACCCTCGGCAGACTGCACCCGCACAGCTGGGTCGTCAACATCGCCCGCGGGCCGCTGATCGATCAGGCTGCTCTTCACCGGGCGTTGTCGGAGGGAGTGATCGCGGGCGCGGCGCTCGACGTCACCGATCCGGAACCGCCCGCGGACGACGACCCGCTCTGGTCGCTGCCCAACGTCATCATCACCCCGCACGTGGCCAATCCGGCGTCCGGGCTCACGCGCGAGATGGCGCCCTTCCTCGCGGAGAACATCCGGCGGTTCGAGGCGGGCCAGGAACTGCTGGCGGTGGTCGAGCCGGATGCGGGGTACTGAGGGGGTCGGTGAGTGTGGGGTGTGGCGGTCGGTAGGTTTCGACTCGCTGCGCTCGCTCAACCAGCCTGTGGAAGCCTGCTCGACCAGCCTGTTGGAGGTCGCTCAACTGGCCTGTTGGAGGTCGCTGGGGCAGGAGGGTTTCGACTCGCTGCGCTCGCTCAACTGGCCTATATGAAGGCTGCTCAACCTGCCTGTCCAGGGCCTCGCTCAGTCGGGGGAGGGGTGAGGCCGATCGTGCGGCTCGCGGTGACGCGGTCGGCGAGGTCGGCGCGGATCGTCTCGCCGATCAGGGTGTCGGGGCCGGCGCGCCAGCAGGCGCCGAGCGTGTCGTAGCCCACGGATCGGACCGCCGCATGGGCGGGCCAGTAGCGGTACGCCCAGGCGGGCTCGTCGTTCGCGCTGTCGGTCGCGGCCAGCTCGGCTTCCAGCAACTGCCACTGGAGGTCGCGCCGCGACACGCGCATGGACGCCGACGCGGGGACATCCGTGCTCGCCCGGTTCAACACATCGGAACACGCCGCCCTGGCCGCCTCGTCCGCGGAGCGGAGGGTGCTGCGGTGGATCCGCGGGAACAGCAGCCACATCGTCGCCACCGCGAACGCGACGCCCAACAGGGTCTCGATGACGCGTGAGAGCATCTGCTCGCCGAGCGGCTGAGTCGGCGCTCCCATCAGCAGCGCGAGCGGCGTGATGAAGGTGACCGCGAGCGCGTAGTTGGTGGTGACGGTCAGCTCGATCATGATGTTCAGCACGGCCAGCACCACGATCAGCGCGGCGACGTGCAGATCGAGTGTGTGCAGCACGGCGAAGATCGCCAGACCGCCGAGCGTTCCGAGCACGCGGTGCACACCACGCACCGCGCCGCGGACACGGTCGGGCCCCAACTGCAGCACCAGGACCGCGCCCATGATCGCCCAGTCGGGGCGTCCCAGGCCGGCGAGGACCGAGACCCCGCCCGCGAGGAGCGTCGCCACCGTCGCCCGGGTGGCCGTCACTGTCGCGTGGCTGTCGAGGCGCGCTCCGAATCTGAGGCGGTGCACGATGCTGGGACGGGGGAGCGGCGCCATCAGAGCGCCGGCCTCGGCGCCGTGAACGCGGTGATGAGTGAGCCAGAGACGATGTGCGAGATCGCCGTCGATCTGCGCCGCGTCGTGCAGCACCGACCACGCGTTCAGCGTCGACGCCGCGACACTGTGCCTGCGGGAGGGCTCGCGGTTGTCGGCGAGGAAGCGCTCGCCCTCGGCCAGTGCGGTCTCGGTGGCGGCGATCTCGGGTCCGTGTGGGCGCCACAGTCCGGGCGACATGCTGACGATGAACGCGGCGGCCGCGCCCGCGGCCGTACACAGGGCCACCGTCGCGGGGGAGCCGCCGGCGCGGCAGACGACCACGGCGACACCTCCGACCAAGACCAGGAAGAACGGACCGGGAGGCCCCAGACGCAGGGTGTTCACCCCGAACACCGAGACGGCGGTGAGCGCCGCGAGCGCGCCGACCATCGTCATCTCGCGAGCCGTCGATCCACCCGGACCCAGCCATGAGCCGAGCGCGCCGAACAGGGCCGCGGAGGCGACCAGCAGCAGACCCGTGGTGAGGTTCACCCGCCACCTGATCCGGTACGGGCGACGTTCGCCGTACATCAGCGCGAACGAGCCCAGTGCGGCGAGGACCGCGTTTCGCTCGAATCCCAGCCCGTACAGCGTCAGCGCGGGCAGCAGGAAGGCCAGCCCTCCGCGCAGTGCCGGAGCCCAGCGTCCACGGGTGGACGGCCGCGACAGGAGTAGTGCGCGGACCGACGGTCGCGACGGCGGGACCGGAGCGTGATCGGTCATGGGCGCCGCGCCGCCAGATGGACGTCGGGGAAGCGGTGGTCGGCGTCCGCTCGGCTCACCGTGCGCCAGATCTCCGCGAAGCCGGCCGCGACGACCGCGTCGGCGAGCGCGTCCGGATGCCAGCGCCACGCCTTTGCGACGGCGTGATCGAATTCGTGCACACCGGGCTCGTCGGCGGCCTGCGTCGAGATGAGCACCACGGCGCCGGCGGACAGTCGTGCCGACCAATCGACGAGGATCTCGCGCACCTCGTCCGGAGGTACGTGGATCAGGCTGTGCCGCGCCACGACGCCGCCCACCCGTGACAGGTCGACGGTGACCAGCCGGGCGTCGTCCGTCCGGAGCGTCAGCTGCGGGTGCCTCCGTCGGGCCACCGCCAGCATTCCGGCGCTCGGATCGACGCCGCACACGCTGAGCCCGCGTCCGGCGAGATGCGCGGAGACACCGCCCGTGCCGCAGCCGACGTCGACGACCCCCGCATCCGGCCGCGACTCGAGCACCATGTCCGCGAAGGCGTCGACGGCCCGGCGCTCGAGCGCCGTCTGAAACGGATCCGGAAACGTTCTGTCGTAGAGGTCGGCGAGGGCGTCGTAGCCGGGCTGGTCGGCGGTCACGGATCTATTGTGCCGACCGGCGGGCGATCCGGACGAGTTCGGCCGCGGGGCCCTGGAGAGTGCGTGGCGGTCGCCACACGGCGCGCAGTTCCCGGGTCAGATCGAGCCCGTCCACATCGATCACGCGCAACTCGCCGCTGCGCGCGGACTCCTGGACGGCGAGGGTGCTGAGCACGGCGGGGCCGACCCCGCCGGCCACCGCGGTGCGGATCGCGGCGCTGCTGCCGAGTTCGAGGATCGGCGGGGCGATGTCGTATCCGGTCAACGCCACCTCCAGTGTCGTGCGCGTGCCCGATCCGGGTTCGCGGACCAGCAGCGGCGTCGCGGCGAGTTCGGCGATGTCGATGGGGCGCCGACGGCGCGACCATTTGTGGCCGGGCGGAACGACGAGCACGAGGCGGTCGCGCGCGACCACCGCGCTGTGCAGTCCGGACGGAATCGACGGGCTCTCGACGAAGCCGACGTCGCAGGCGCCCGAGGCGACGGCCTCGAACACCGCGCTGGAGTTGCGGACCCGCAGGTGCACGGTGGTCTCGGGATGGTCGGTGCGGAATGTCCCGAGCCACAGGGGCATCAGGTGTTCGGCGACCGTCATCGAGGCGTCGACGGTCACCTCGGCGGCGGTATCGCTGAGCAGCCCGGCCGCCACATCCAGCAGTGCGCGCGCATCGTCGACGGTGCGTCGGGCCCAATGCACCAGCACGGTCCCATCCGGGGTGAGGCGGGAGCCGGTGGTGACCCGATCGAGCAGACGGACGCCGAGCAGGCGTTCCAGCCGCCCGATGGCCCGTGACGCATTGGGCTGTGCGACGTGCAACGCGCGGGCCGCCGCGCTCAGACTGCCGTGGTCGTCGACTCCGACGAGCAACTCGAGCGCCCCCAGGTCGATCGATCGCAAGTCCACGGCTGGACAGTACCCCGGTCGCGCCGGCGGTCGTGCATCGTTCAGTGCGCGACGGCGTACTCGGTGTGGTCGGTCCGGAACTCCGGCTTGCCGTAGTCGGCGAGCCGTCGCTCGACCATCCGCGTCGCGTACCGGTCGACGTGCGGGGCGAGGAACGGGATCCGCGTCGCGTACTGGGCGGCCGCGAGGCGACCGACGATGAACGGTGCGGTGACCGCGATCCTGGCGAAGTCGGCGGCGGCGATCTCGACGCCCATCCGTGCCGCGGCACGGCGATTCCCCTGGCAGAACGCGATCATGAACGCGATCTTGCTGTAGCTGCGCTCGACGGATTCGGCGGCACGGTCGAAGGCGGTGTGTCCCGAGCGCAGGTAGGCGTTCATCGTCGACGAGACCAGTGACGCGCACGAGCCGTCGAATCCGGCGCGCAGCAGCGCAGCGCGGCCGGTGAACACGTCGACCACTCCCCGGGGCGTGGCGGGGACCAGTTCCTCGGGAAGCCCGAGCAGGAAGCAGCGGTACCGGTGGAACTCCACCGTCGCCCGCTCGGCCCGGGTGAACTCGGAGCGACCCTGTCGCAATGCGCGCTGGGCGAGGATGAACGCGCCCATCAGACCGGCCGGTGCCTGATCGAGTTGGGGGATCGGGATTCCGTAGGTGTCGACATCCCAGGTTCCGGATCGGCGCAAGGCGTTGTACCGCACCATCGAATGCATCAGTCGCACCATCGCGGCGGCCTCGAACCCCGCGCCGTCGCGGTCGAGTGCGCCGGGCAGCGTGGTGACCGCGAAGAAGCTCGTCGTCTCGTTGACCCGCCGTGCCGCGCGTTTGCCGGTCAGTGCGCCGGTCATCACCATCGGAAGTGCGGCGTACAGATTCGTGAAGGTGGCGATGAACGCCCCGCGGGTGATGAACGGCGAGAGCAGCGCGGACGGCACTCGCGACAGGCGGGCGCCTTCGGCGACCAGGTCCAGATCGATCCAGTCGGGGGTGGTCTCCATCGCTTCCAGGAACGACGCCAGTTCGGAAGGCGCGTCTTCGACGGCGTCGATCCCCTCGCGGCACGCCGTGCGGAGCATCGAGATCAGCTCCGAGACGCTGTGGTCGGCCGCGAGCGCCGCATACCTGTCGGCGACCACGTCGCCGAGCATCGTCGACGTGGTCATCAGCTCCACGATTCGCTCGTCCGACAGGTAGCGGGACCGGCCGCCCACCCACGCCGGTAGTGCCGATTCGACGTCCGGGTCAGTGGTGAACCGGTAGGGAACGCCGCTGAAGTCGACGTCGCCGTACACCTCGGGCAGGGCGTCGGCTTGTCGGCGGACCACGTCGGCGAGATCGGGGTAATAGGTGGTCACGGCGGCCCTCCGGGGTAACTAACACATTGTTAGTTACTAACTAACAATGTGTGAACTACGATGTCAAGGGTGACTTCGGAGAACGTGCGTCGGCGGATGAGCGGTGCGGCCCGGCGTGAGCAGATTCTCGACGTCGCTCTCGCGATCGTCGACCGCGAGGGCTTTCACGCCGCGACCCCCGCCCGCATCGCCGACGAGGCCGGAGTGCACCGGACGCTGATCTATCAGCAGTTCGGCGACGTCACCGGACTGTTCGTCGCGCTGGTCGATCGCGAGGGCGACCGAGACCAGGCCGACTTCGCGGCCGCTGTCGCGAGCGCGGAGGGTCTCGCCGGACTCGAGCAACTGCGTGCGGTGCTCGCGCGGCTGATCGAGGCGATCGACGAGAATCCGGCGAGCTGGCGGCTGTTTCTGTCGCCCCCGCTGGGGGCGCCTGCCGAGTTCGGCCGGCGGCTCGAAGTGTCGCAGGAGCGGGTGCGGAAGTACCTGGCGGAGGTCGTCGCCGACATCGGGCTCGACCAGCTCGATCCGGAACTGACGGCGCGCGTGATGCACGCGGGTGCCCGGGAGCTGCTGGCCTTCCGGCTGGAGAATCCCGACTCGGCCGCCGTCGACCGGCTGCTGGAGTTCGCCGACCGGATGGGCGCCGGGCTGCTGATGCTGCAGAAGCTCGCCTCCCGGCTCGGCCGGGAGGCCAGTCTTTAGCGAGACGGACGGGGTCATGACCATATCGATTTGATATGTCTGCATATCGGATCTCCGGGTTCCCGATCGCCTCCGGTTCGCCGACCGTGGAGGTATGACTCAGACACTGCATCGTGCCGGAAAGTCCGGGAGAGGCGACCGGCCCGATCCCCGCGCCGTGGTTCCGGGGCTGCTGATCTGCGGCGCGGTCGCCCTCGCCGCCACCGGCATCACCATGCTCCTGCCTGCGGTCAGTCCGCTCCTGCTGGCCATCGTGATCGGCGCGGTGGTCGCCAACGTGGTCCGGCTGCCTGCCGCCGCGGCGCCCGGACTGACGCTGGCGTCGAAGACGCTGCTGCGCATCGGTGTCGCGCTGCTGGGGCTGCAATTGGTTCTCGGTGATGTGCTCGGACTCGGATTCGGGATGATTCTGGTGGTCGTCGCGATCGTCGTCGGCGGCATCGTCGGGGGTCTGCTCATCGGACGGGCGCTGGGCATTCCGTTCGCCCGCCGGCTGTTGATCGCCTGCGGCATGTCGATCTGCGGTGCGGCGGCGGTCGCGGCGGTCGACGGCGTGGTGGAGGCCGACGACGAGGACACCGCCACCGCGGTCGGCACCGTCGTCATCTTCGGAACGCTGATGATTCCGGCGATCCCGCTGCTCTCCCACGCGATGGGGCTCTCGGACGAGGTCGCGGGGCTGTGGGCCGGCGGCTCGATCCACGAGGTGGCGCAGGTGGTGGCCGCCGGCGGGATGATCGGCGGAGGCGCGCTCACCGTCGCGGTGGTGGTGAAGCTGGCCCGCGTGATGATGCTCGCGCCGGTCGTCACCGTGCTGAGCATCCGTCAGCGCCGCGCCACCGGGGTAGCGGGCAAGCGGCCTCCCATCGTTCCGCTGTTCGTGGTGGGATTCGTCGCGTGCGCGATCCTGCGGTCCACCGGAGTGCTGCCCTCGGCGGTCATCTCCGTGGGGCACGAGGCGCAGGTGGTGCTGCTGACGATCGCGATGGCGGCTCTCGGACTCGGCGTCCGCATGGAGGTCATGCGCAGGGTGGGATGGCGTCCCTTCGTCCAGGCGGCGCTGACCACCGTCCTGGTGGCCGGTGTGGCACTCGGCGGGGTGCTGCTCGCCGGGTGAGCTCCGATCGGGAAAACTTTGGCTCCCGGAACGGTCTCTCAGACCGTTCCGGGAGCCAAAAATTCTGCGGGTCGCCGCTACACGCCCAGGTCTGCCCCGGTCAGGGGCGGCGAATCCGCGAGTGCGGCGTTCTCCTCATCGGTGAACACCCGCGATCGGGACAGGAACCGGACGCCCTCGGGGGCTTCGAGGGAGAATCCGGCTCCGCGGCCGGGCACCACATCGAGGATCAGCTGCGTGTGCTTCCACAGTTCGAATTGGTCGCCGTTGATCCAGATGCGCACCGCGGGCAGCGGTTCGGGCAGTTCGACCTCGCCGACGAGCACGTCGCGCTGGCCGACCCGATACTCGCCGACCGGGTAGCACATCGGAGCGGAGCCGTCGCAGCATCCGCCCGACTGATGGATCATGAGCCCGCCGTGAAGCTCCGACAGCTTGGTCAGGAGCTCCACGGCGGAGTCGGTGGCAACCACGCGCGCGACGGTTGCAGGCTCGTTCATCGCACGCCGGCTTAGAAGAAGCCCTTGGCGCTCTGCGCGTAGCCGACCAGCAGGTTCTTGGTCTGCTGGTAGTGGCTGAGCATCATCAGATGGTTCTCGCGGCCGACGCCCGACTGCTTGTAGCCGCCGAAGGCGGCGTGCGCCGGGTAGTCGTGGTAGGTGTTGGTCCACACCCGGCCGGCCTGGATGTCGCGGCCCGCGCGGTAGGCGACGGCGCCGTTGCGGCTCCACACGCCGGCGCCCAGGCCGTACAGCGTGTCGTTGGCGATGGAGAGCGCGTCGTCGTAATCGGTGAACGAGGTCACCGACAGGACCGGTCCGAAGATCTCCTCCTGGAAGATCCGCATGTCGTTCTTGCCGCCGAAGACGGTCGGCTGGATGTAGAAGCCACCGGAGAGGTCGCCGCCCAGATCGGCGGGCTCGCCGCCGGTGAGCACCTTGGCGCCCTCCTGCTTGCCGATCTCCAGGTACGACTTGATCTTCTCCCACTGATCGTTGCTCGCCTGGGCGCCCATCATGGTGTCGGTGTCGAGCGGGTTGCCCTGCTTGATGGCGGCGACCCGGGCGACGGCGCGCTCGAGGAAATCGTCGTAGATGCTGCTCTGCACCAGCGCGCGGCTCGGGCACGTGCACACCTCGCCCTGGTTCAGGGCGAACATCGAGAAGCCCTCGAGTGCGCGGTCGAGGAAGCCGTCGTCGGAGGCCATCACGTCCTCGAAGAAGATGTTCGGGCTCTTGCCGCCCAGTTCCAGGGTCACCGGGATCAGGTTCTCCGACGCGTACTGCATGATGAGGCGGCCGGTGGTGGTCTCGCCGGTGAAGGCGATCTTGCGGATGCGGTTGCTCGAGGCGAGCGGTTTGCCCGCCTCGACGCCGAAACCGTTCACGATGTTCACGACGCCGTCCGGCAGCAGATCGCCGATCAGGCTCATCACGTACAGGATCGACGCCGGGGTCTGCTCGGCCGGCTTCATGACGATCGCGTTGCCCGCGGCCAGGGCCGGGGCCAGCTTCCAGGTCGCCATCAGGATCGGGAAGTTCCACGGGATGATCTGACCGACGACGCCCAGCGGCTCGTGGAAGTGGTAGGCGACGGTGTCCTTGTCGATCTCGGAGATGCCGCCCTCCTGGGCGCGGATGGCGCCGGCGAAGTAGCGGAAGTGGTCGATCGCCAACGGGATGTCGGCGGCGAGTGTCTCGCGGACGGCCTTTCCGTTCTCCCACGACTCGGCGACGGCGATCGCCTCGAGGTTCTCCTCCATGCGATCGGCGATCTTGTTCAGGACGGCGGCGCGCTCGGCGACCGACGTCTTGCCCCACGCCGGTGCGGCGGCGTGCGCGGCGTCGAGCGCCAGATCGATGTCCTCGGCGGTGGAGCGGGCCACCTCGCAGAAGGTCTTGCCGTCGACGGGCGACGGGTTCTCGAAGTACTGACCCTTCACCGGCGGAACCCACTTGCCGCCGATCCAGTTGTCGTAGCGGGACTGGTAGCTCATCAGCGAGCCGTCGGCTCCGGGCTTTGCGAAGACGGTCATGATGCTTGCACTCCTTCGTGGATTCACTTCAATCGGTGAGGTGAATCACACACTAGGGGTGATGTGGTTGCAG
The DNA here is from genome assembly GCF_000333035.1 of Gordonia sihwensis NBRC 108236. Lineage (GTDB taxonomy): Bacteria > Actinomycetota > Actinomycetes > Mycobacteriales > Mycobacteriaceae > Gordonia > Gordonia sihwensis. The sequence continues at coordinate 43,849 of NZ_BANU01000028.1, read as the reverse complement.
TCGCGTTGCATCGCGGCGCGGGGTGCGCCCGGCGCCCTCAGCGCCGCACTCCGAACCGCCGATCGAGCAGCCGGACCCGCCCCTGTGCGACCGCCCGCTGCGGATGTCCGGCGGGGAGCCGCTGGGCGAGCGCGTTCCACGCGGTGATGTCGTCCCGGCCGTGCGGCGAGGCGACCCACGCGTTCAGTGCGACGAGGTCGCCGGTGCCGAACATGCGCGATCGCAGGTCTTCGCGCACTTCGTCGAACAGTTCCACCACGCCGGGGGCGAGGGACTCGGCCAGCAGTCCGCCGCGCCCCAACGCCCGGACCGCCGCGGTCAGATCGCCCGCGGCGATGAGCCCGCGCAACTCGTCGACGTCGGAGCCGGCGTCGACGGTGAGCCGGTACGGGCGGGCGGCGATCACATCGCCGAGGTCGCGCCGCAGCCGCGAGATCTCGGCGCGCACGGTGACCGCGCCGAGCCCCTCGTCCGAGAGCATCGTCGCGAGTTGCTCGGTGCCCAGGCCTTCGGGGTAGCTCTGCAGCAGGAGCAGGATCTCCGCGTGCCGCGGTGACAGCGGTCGGGCGGCGCCCGCGGCATCGTGCCAGTGGGCGGGGCCGTCGGTCAGCACGGTCAGCCGGGGGCGCGTGTCGGGTCGGACGAAGGTCTCGGGTGCGGCGAGGTCGACGGCGCGTGATTGCAGTTCCCGCTCCACCGCGGCGACCACCGATCGGACCGCCGCGAGAGCGAACGGTGCCGCGGCCGCGGGTCCGCCGGTGACGTCGACGACGCCGAGCAGCTCGCCCGACACCGGATCATGCACCGGGGCCGCGGCGCAGTTCCAGTTCTGGACGGGACCGGAGAAATGCTCCGGACCGATGATCTGCACACCGCGATTCATCGTCAGGGCGAGTCCGGGCGCATTGGTGCCGACGGTGTCCTCGCTCCACACCGAGCCCTCGACGAAGTTGATGCGGGCCGCGGCGTCACGGGCGCCGTGGTCGCCCTCCACCCACAGGAGCCGGCCCTGGTTGTCGGTGAGCGCGACCACCACGCCGGAATCGGCGATGTCGTCGAGCATCAGCGACTGCACCAGCGGCCGCACGGCCGCCAGCCGATGCGACGAGCGGTAGGCGTCGAAGGCATCACCCGACATGGGGGCACCGGCGTCGTGGCCGGGTTCCACCTCACCGGGATCCACTCCTCGGCTGCGGGACCGCTCCCACGATTCCCGGACCAGCGAGCGCACGGAGTCGTCGGCGGGTGAGACACCGGCGAGGAACTGCTCGTAGGCACGGCGGACGCGAGTCGACACGCCGGCGCCGTCTCTCATCGCGTTCAACTCCCGACTGTTTTCGCAGGTCCTCGTCCTTCGATTGTGCCTGCACGGTGTGACCCGGGCAACGACCGGCCCCGTCGGCGGCCCGGGCTACACCGATTGCCGCGATCGCGAAGCGTTGTGCCGGGCCCATGACAAACGTCATGGCGAACCGATGACATCCGCTCTGGGTGACCGGCGTCCCCCGGCGGGAGAGTGAATGTCATGACACAGCGACATCTCACCCCAGCGCGAACCGCGTCGACGGTTCCGGCCATCGCCATCTCCGATCTGTCGAAGCGGTTCCGCGGCTCGAAGGGCGAGACCGTCCAGGCCGTCGACGGCATCGACCTTCAGATCCAGCCCGGCGAGGTGGTGGCCTTCCTCGGACCCAACGGTGCGGGCAAGACGACCACCATCGACATGATCCTCGGCCTCACCACACCCGACTCCGGCGAGGTGAGGGTCTTCGGCCGCGATCCGCGCGAGGCGGCGCGCGCCGGCCGGATCGCCGCGGTCATGCAGACCGGCGGACTGCTCGACGACTTCACCGTCGCCGAGACCGTCTCCACGGTCGCCGCGCTTCACGGGCGCACCGCCGACATCCCCGAGGTGATGCGCCGTGCCGACATCGCCGATCTCGGCGCTCGCAAGGTCTCCCGGTGCTCGGGCGGTGAGCAGCAGCGACTCAAGTTCGCGCTGGCGTTGCTGCCCGATCCCGACCTTATCGTCCTCGACGAGCCGACCGCCGGGATGGACGTGGAGTCGCGCAGGACCTTCTGGGCCGCCATGCGAGCCGACGCCCAGCACGGCCGCACCGTCCTGTTCGCCACCCACTATCTGGAGGAGGCGGACTCCTTCGCCGACCGCATCGTGATGATGGCGAGCGGCCGGGTGGTCGCGGACGGCTCCACCGCCGACATCCGCGCCCGGGCCAGCCGTCGCATCGTCTCGGCCGTCCTCGACGACGACGCGGTGCCCGGTCTCCAACGGGTGTTCCCGGACCTGGAGATCACCGAACGGCGCGGCGGCCGGATCTATCTGTCTCTCGAGAACTCCGACGTCCTCGCCCGCCACCTGCTGACCAGCACCCGTGCCCGCGACCTCGAGATCGCCAGCCACAACCTCGAAGACGCGTTCGTCGCGCTGACCACCGGCGCCTGACGCGCCGAGACCTGAAAGGCATTGCCATGAGTCTCAATTCCACCCTCGCTGCGAGCAGCGTGTCGACCGTCTATCTCCGTAACGACATCCGCCGCGTTCTGCGGAACCGGCGAGCGATGATCTTCACGGTCGCGATGCCCGCCCTCCTGTACCTCGTCTTCGGCGCCACCCAGAAGAGTTCCGAGACGGTCGGCAGCGGCAACGTCGCCTTCTACGTCCTGGTCGGCATGGCGTTGTACGGCGCGGTCCTGGCGGCGGCGTCGAACGCCGCCGCGGTCTCCATCGAGCAGCAGGCCGGCTGGACGCGCACACTGATGATGACCCCGCTGCGGCCCGCCGGTTACGTCTCGACCAAGGTCGCGCTCGCGTTGACCATGAGCGCACTGCCGGTGGTGCTGCTGGCCGTGGTCGGCGCGATCTCCGGAGCCACCGCCCCGGTCGGAGTCTGGGCGGTGTGCCTGGTGTTGGCGTGGCTCGGCTCGGCCGTCTTCGCGGCGCTGGGGCTGGCCCTGGGCAGCATTCTGAAGTCCGACGGCGCCATGCAGGCCCTCGGCGGCGTGCTCGCGCTGCTGGCCTTCGCGGGCAACGTCTTCGTCCCCCTGAACGGAACCATGCTGCGGATCGCCGAGTTCACCCCGATGTTCGGCGTCGTCTCGCTGGCGCGGTACCCGCTCGACCACGGGGTCACCGTCTACGGCACCCCGATCTCCCTGTGGGTGATCATCGCGAACATCGCCTTCTGGGCCATCGCATTCGCCGTTGCGGCAAGCTACTTCTACAACCGCAGCACGCGCAGGCAGTAGTTCGCGCCGTGCCGGGACCAGTTTGGAGGAACCGATGACCGCAGCGCCCGCCCCCACCTCACCGTGGCGGAGCGGGCGCTGGCTGTTCGCGGCCGTGTGGCTGCTGTTCATGGGGTATCCGATCGCCGGGATCATCACCGCCGACGCGCGATGGCTGATGAAAGCTCTGGCCCTGGCGATCATCGCGGTGTTCGTCGTCGTCTATCTGCTGCTGTGCGTGTACTCGATGTTCGACTGCGATCCCCGCTCCGCGCCGGCGCGCAACGCCGCGATCGCCCTGCTCGCGGTTCTGATGATCGGACTGATGCCGCTGCTGCGCGCGGACGCGTTCTCCTTGGCGCCGTTCGTGATGGCGGCGGTCGCCTTCGCGGCACCGTGGCGGGTGGGGTATTCGCTGGCCGGGGTGGCGGCGGTCCTCGTCTCGGCGGTGGTCGTACCGGAATTGTTCGGGTGGGAGCTCGACAGCGGCTTCCTGATCGTCCTGCTGGTCGTCGGCATCACGATGGGGTTCTCGCGCGTGATGCGCGACGGCGAGCGCGACCGGGAACTCGCCGCCGAACGCCAGCGGGAGCTGAACGGGCAGCTCGCGGTGGTCGCCGAACGCGAACGCGTGGCCCGCGACGTGCACGACATCCTGGGGCACTCGCTGACCGTGATCTCGGTGAAGTCCGAGCTCGCGGGCCGGCTCGTCGATCTCGATCCGGCGCGGGCGAAGCAGGAGATGGCGGAACTGAACGCGCTCGCCCGGCAGGCGCTCGCCGAGGTCCGGTCGACGGTCGGCAACCTGCGTGCGCCGGAACTGCCGAGTGTGGTCGCGGCCGCGGAGATCGCGCTGACGGCGGCGGAGATCGACGCCGACCTGCCGGATCCGGACGCCTACGACGGTCCGCACGCGGCGCTGTTCGCATGGGTGCTGCGCGAGTCGGTGACGAACGTGGTCCGCCACAGCGGAGCCACCCGATGCGTCGTGACGCTCACCGATCACAGCCTGACCGTCGCCGACAACGGTCACGGCTCGCCGCTGTTGACCTTCGGGAACGGCCTGCGCGGGCTCGCTGAACGGGTCGATGCCGGCGGCGGACGCCTGACGGTCGATTCCGATGCCACCGGCACCACGGTGACCGCGAGCGTGGACGAGGGACGGTAGGTTCTTCTCCGAGAGGGGGACCGGTGGAGACCATCCGACTGCTGCTGGCCGACGACCAGGCACTGGTCCGCGGTGCGCTCGCGGCGTTGCTCGATCTCGAGCCCGACCTCGCGGTGGTCGCGCAGGTGGGCCGGGGAGACGAGGTGGTGGACGCGGCGCGGTCCAGCGGCGCCCAGGTGTGCCTGCTCGACATCGAGATGCCCGGGGCCGACGGCATCGAGGCGGCCTCCCGCATCACGCGGGAACTGCCCGGAGTCCGCTCGCTGGTGGTCACCACCTTCGGCCGGCCCGGATACCTGCGCCGCGCGGTGGACGCCGGTGCGTCCGGATTCGTCGTCAAGGACACCCCCGCCGCCGAACTGGCCGACGCCGTGCGACGCGTCCACGCCGGGCTCCGCGTCATCGATCCGACGCTGGCCACCGAGAGCCTCACCAGCGGTGACAATCCGCTCACTCCGCGCGAGACCGAGGTTCTCACCGCCGCGCTCTCGGGTGCGACCGTCGCGACCATCGCGTCGCAGGTGCACCTCTCGGCGGGCACCGTGCGCAATCACCTGTCGTCGGCCATCGGCAAGACCGGCGCGTCGACGCGGGCCGAGGCCGCGCGGATCGCACGCGATCGGGGCTGGATCTGACCCCGGTGCGACGCCGCGTCCCCGCACTGACCGGTGTCCGGACCGTCGCCGCGCTGTCGGTCTGCCTCACGCACGCCGCGTACTGGACCGGCCACTACACCGACGACTACGTGGGTCGGTTGCTGTCTCGTTTCGAGGTCGGCGTCGCGCTCTTCTTCGTCCTCTCCGGCTACCTGCTGTTCGCGCCCTGGGTGCGGGCGTTGCAGGAGACGCAATCCGGAGCGCCGGCCGAGTATCCGGGGCTGCGGCGCTACACATGGCATCGGGTGCGGCGGATCGTGCCCGCCTACTGGGTCACGGTGCTGGCGGTGTACGCGATCTTCCTGGTGCGCACGGACACGTCCGACTTCGGTCAGGGGTGGTCGGACCTGCTGCGGAACCTCACATTCACCCAGGTGTACGGGCTCGGACACCTGCACACCGGCCTCACCCAGATGTGGAGCATGGCGGCGGAGGTGGCCTATTACATCGCGCTGCCGCTGGTGGCGTGGCCGATCGCGCATCTGGTGTGCCGCGATCGGTGGCGGCCCGACCTGCTGCTCGTGTGCCTGGGCGGGCTGCTGCTGGTCTCGCCGTTGTGGACGGTGGTGGTGCACGGGTCCGACGGCGTCGACCCCACCGCGCGAATGTGGCCGCCCGCCTTCGCGAGCTGGTTCGTCGGCGGGATGGTGCTCGCCGTCCTGGCCCGGACGGTGACGCGGTGGCCCGCGATCCCGAGCGTCGCTGTCGCGGTCGGTGCGTTCCTGATCAGCGGCGGCGCGGTCGCCGGAGAGCCGACGATCGTGCCGGCCGACGCCGGAGCGACGGTCGTCAAACACACGCTCTACCTGGTGGTGGCCCTGGGTCTGGTCGGTCCCCTGGCGATCGGCCCCGGCGACGACGCGTGGTCCCGGGTGTGCGGCAGTCGGCCGATGGTGTGGTTCGGCGAGATCTCCTACGAGTTCTTCCTGGTCCACGTGATGGTGCTGGAGTTCACGATGGATCTTCTCGGGTACTCGGTCTTCACCGGATCCACCCTCGCGGCCTTCGTCGTGACCAGTGTCATCAGCGTGCCCGTCGCGTGGTCGCTGCATCGCCTCACCGCCCCGCTGTGGCGGGATTCTCCCACGCGATCTGTCGGGGTCCGCGGGTAGAATCGGCGCCATGACCTCACCGCAGCGTGCTGTCACGGCAGCCGATCTCCGTCAGTGGACGACGGATGCGCGGGTGCCCGGGCAGCCTGCGGAACTGTCCGACACCGCGTGCATTCTCATCGCTGCCGGCTATCTCGTGCCCACCGCGCGGGCGACGGTGGTCCGCCGCGTCTCGCAGGGACTGCCGATGCCGGTTCCGCAGTCGGGATTCAGTGAACTGCGGCGCGTGCAGCGCGGAATCGTGCACGCCGAGCGCAAACTGGCGTCGACGATGCTGCCGGGCGTCGTGGTCCCGATCATCCGGTCCCGGATGGCCGGGCTCACCCGCCGGCGCGACGAGGCGCACCGCGCGGTCGTCACCGGCAAGGGCGTCTTTCCGTCGGGTATGCGGGCCATTCGCCGAGAACGCCGCGAGAACGTCTACCTCGAGGTCGATGAGCGCGAGCAACTCTTCGCCGGGCTGCTCTGCACACCGGTGGCGAACCTGTCCACCTCGGGTGCCCGCTGGGCCGGCACCGATGCCCTGGACAAAGTGGCGGGAATCGTCGACAAGGTCGCCGGGCGCGCCGGACGCAGGCAGGTGGAGCACTGGGCCGACGAAGTCTTCGGAACCATGCCCACCACGCAGGACTCGTCGCGCGGTTCGAGCTTCGCCGACGGCTACGAGGCACTCCTGTTCGTCGCCGGCCACTACTACGACCGCATCCGGACCAACCCGGCCTGGCTGTCGGACCACTTCGAGATGCAGCGGGTGCAGGTGAACCTGCACGCCGAACTCGCCGAGATCGCCTCCGACGTCGTGGCGCTGCGGGCGTTGCGCGTCGATCTCGACCGCGCTCGGGACAACGGCGGTTTCGATCCCGGCTTCGTCGCCCACATCAGAGAGCGCGAAGAGGCGTTGCGGCCGGTGTGGACCGAACTGATCGACCGCGTCCACGCTCTCATCGACATCTGTGCGACCGTCGAGTCCGCGGCTGTCGAGTTGCGGCTGCTCAACGAGTTCGACCGTGCCACCACCATCGACGCGCGCATCGACCATCTGCTCTCGCGCTCCGGCGACCGCGAACTGTCCGCGGACCATTCCCGCAGGCTGTCGCAGCAGGTGCGCAGCGGCGAAGAACAGCTGCGCATCTACCGGGACGTCCTGCAGGGCAACATCGCTCAGCTCGGCACGGCGGCACCCGCGCAGCTTCCGGAGAAGTACGAGCCCTGAGTCTCAGGAGCGGGTCCACTCGCGCAGACGGTCCTTCTCGGCGGCGGTCAGGCGCCGCAGACTGTGCTTCTCGATGTCGACGACGGCCATCTGAGTGGTTGCGACGCACGCCGGGCGCGCCCCCGCGGGCGCGGCGGCGCCGGCGATCTCGTAGCCGATCGTGAAGTCGACCGATCGGAAACCCTTGATCCACATCCCGATCCGGAGCGGCGAATCGTCGTGGTGCAGCTGTGCTCGGTACCGGATGTCGACGTGGACGATCATCGCGCTCTTGATGTGCGGTGCGTAGTCGTCCCCGGCGCTCAGGAGCCACTGGATACGTGCCTCCTCCATGAGGGTCACCATCCGCGCATGGTTGACGTGACCGAAGGCGTCCATGTCCGACCACCTGACGGGGACCTGCGCGGTGAAGGCGTGGCGACGGCCGTCCGGCAGCGTCGAGGTCTCGGTCATGTCGCCGATCCTAGTGCCGGCCCAGCACGCTGCTCGGCATCGACGTTCACACGGTCGACACTTTCGCCGGGTACGCTGGGCGACCATGTGGTGCGATCGTATGTCACTGAAGCTGGTCACCGCCGGGTCTGTCGTCGCGGCTGCGGCCATGCTGGCGTCGGTGTCGACCGCACCGGTCAACGCCGCTCCCAAGGGGGCGCACGTGGTCGCGGAGAAGGTTCGGAGCATTCACCGGGTGGACCTCACCGTCAAGTCGGCGGCGATGAACGGCTCGGTGCCGGTCACGGTTCTCAGCCCCGGCGGCTCCGGTCCGCGGCCCACCGTGTACCTGCTCGACGGCGCGGACGGCGGAGACAAGGTCAGCGACTGGATCACCAAGGGCGGCGCCGAGTCGTTCTTCGCCGGGCGCAACGTCAACGTCGTCCTGCCTGCCGGTGGAGCGGGCAGCTTCTACACCAACTGGGAGAAGCCGGACAAGAAGCTCGGCAAGCCTCAGTGGGAGACCTTCCTGACGCAGGAGCTGCCGCCCGTGATCGACGCGAAGTTCAGCGGGTCCGGACGTAATGCGGTGATGGGTCTGTCCATGGGCGGCCAGTCGGCGTTCGCCCTCGCCACCCGCCACCCCAAGCTGTACCGCGGTGTCGCCTCGATGAGCGGCTGCCCGCGTGTGTCGGGTCAGGCCAACGAGGCCTACGTCCGCGCGACCGTCGCGAAGAGCGGCGCCAACGCCGACAACATGTGGGGTGCGCCCGGCTCCAAGGACTGGGTGCAGCACGATCCCGCCCACAAGCTGGACGCCCTGCGCGGGAAGGCGTTGTACATCTCGTCCGGTTCGGGTGCGGTGGGACCGCTCGACCTGGCCGCCAAGCGTGACCCCAAGGACGGCCCGGAGAACGCGCAGATCGCTGCCGGTTCGGCGCTGGAGGTGGGCGCGAACCGCTGCTCGCTCGAGTTCGCGACACTGCTGCGCGCCAACGACATCCCCTTCACCTCGGGATTCCGCCTGATCGGCACGCACAGCTGGGACTACTGGAAGCGCGACCTGCCCGAGGCGTGGAACGCCATCGCGCCCTCACTCTGACCGCGCGCCGGCGTACTTCTCCGCGAAGGTGAGGAAGGCGTCGTTCTCTGCGGGATGGGTGACGGTGACCCGCACCCCGTCGCCCGCGAACGGTCGGACGATCACCCCGGACTCGGCGCACTCGGTCGCGAACGGCATGGAGTCGTCGCCGAGCATCAGCCACACGAAGTTCGCCTGTGAATCGGGTACCCGGTAGCCGAGCTCGCGCAGTCGTGCCGTGACGCGTTCACGTTCGGCGACCACCGCGTCGGTCCGTGCCAGCAGCTCGTCCTGTGCGCGCAGGGAGGCGACGGCCGCGGACTGGGCCACACTGCTGACGGTGAACGGCACGTGCACCTTGTTGAGCGCGGTGATCACCTCCGGATCGCCGACCGCGTATCCGACCCGCAGGCCGGCGAGTCCGTACGCCTTCGAGAAGGTGCGCAGGACCACCAGGTTCGGGAACTCGCGCCGCAGTTCGAGGGCATCGTACGCGAACGGTCCGGTCAGCCGCATGTACTCGAAGTAGGCCTCGTCGAGCGCGACGACGATGTCTGACGGCACGGCGGCCAGGAAGTCGCGCAGCGCCTGCGCCTCGACCACCGTGCCGGTCGGGTTGTTGGGGTTGCACACGAAGATCAGGCGCGTCCGGTCGGTGATCGCGCCCGCCATGGCTGCGAGGTCGTGCACGGCGTCGCCGGTGAGCGGGATCTGGACCGGGGTGGCGCCGACGACGCGCGTCGCCACCGGGTACATCTCGAACGAGCGCCAGCCGAACAGCACCTCGTCGCCCGGGCCGGCGGTGACGGTGATCAGGTTCTGGCAGAGGATCACCGATCCGCAGCCGACCTGGATCTCCGCGGGGGTCACGCCCAGGCTCTTGGCCAGTTCGTCGGTGAGCTCCACCATCCCGTTGTCGGGGTAGCGGTTGGCCGTCGCTGCGGCCTCGGCGATGGCAGCGGCCACGCCGGGGAGCGGGGGGTCGGTCACCTCATTGCTGGCGAGCTTGATCGCGCCCGGAAAGGTCTTGCCGGGGACGTAGACGGGCAGGGTGTCCAGATCGGGGCGGATTCGCATGCTCACCCCTCAAATGTACGTCTGACCTGCGGGTCGATGCTCATCCGGTCGGCGATTTGCGTCCCGACGCTCCCTCTGTGTAATGTTTTGCCCCGGCGGCCCGAAAGGACTCCACCAGGGAGGCGTGCCAGAGCGGCCGAATGGGACTCACTGCTAATGAGTTGTTCCATGAAAGTGGAACCGGAGGTTCAAATCCTCTCGCCTCCGCCGACCGGGACACGCACCCGGTACAATTGAAGAAGTGCGGATCGCAAGATCCACTACGCGCCCGTAGCTCAACGGATAGAGCATCTGACTACGGATCAGAAGGTTTGGGGTTCGAATCCCTACGGGCGCACTCCGAGAAGGTCCCCGTCGTTCGCGACGGGGACCTTCTCGTCGGTGGAATACGGCACAAGTTCCTAGAACGACGAACCGGCGCCATTGGGCGGACCGTCAGCGCCCTCGTACCGGCTCACTCCGCGGCGATCCGCCGCAGGACCGTCAGCGCACGCTCGACGACGGGAGACGCCGGCTCGGGAATCCATGCCGCGGACAGATCGATTCCTGCCTCGGGGCGCAGCGGAAGGTACCGGACTCCGGCGATGTCGAGAGCCGACGTCGGCTCGGGAACCACCGACACTCCGAGCCCGGCGGCCACGAGCGTGACGAGAGTCGAGGTCTCGGTCACCTCGTGCCGGATCCGCGGAACGAACCCGGCGTCGGCGCACAGGCCGGTGACCAGTCCGTTGAGCGCCGAGCGGCCGTGGCCCGCGTGCATCACGAAGTCGTCGTCGCGCAGGTCGGCCAGATCCACCTCGCCGCATCCGGCGAGCCGGTGACTGTCGGGAACCAGCGCGATCAGTCGATCGTGGCGCACCGGCTCCACCACCACGCGCGCACTGGTGACCGGGGGCCGCAGGAGCGCCAGATCGATCCGGCCGGCCTCGAGCGCCGTCACCTGGTCGGGGGCCAGCATCTCGCCGCGCACGCTCACATCGACGCCGGGCAGTTCGTCGCGCAGCGCTCGCACCAGACGCGGGAAGAGTGAATAGGTGGCCGATCCGACGCACCCGATCGTCAACGCGCCCTGCATGCCCTCGGCCACCCGGTGCGCCTGCTCGCCGGCCGCATCGACGGCGTCGAGGATCTCGCGGACCCGGTCCAGATACACCTCCCCGGCCGGAGTCAGTTCCACGCGACGGGTCGATCGGGTCAGCAACTGGACGCCGAGCTCTTCTTCGAGCTGTCTGATCTGCGAAGACAGCGGCGGCTGCGCGATGTGCAGACGTTCGGCGGCGCGACGGAAGTGCAGCTCCTCGGCGACCACGCGAAAATACCGGAGATGCCGCAGTTCCATGATTGATACCCCTCCTGTTTCAGCGATCGTAGAACATGTACTTCACGATATGGGTCTCGGCTTTCTAGGCTGGACGCATGGCTACTGCGTCCGGCATTCGCACCCACGACGACATCGTGATCTGTTCCCCGCTGCGGACACCGGTCGGCCGCATGGGCGGAGCGCTGGCGAAGCTGACGGTCGACCGCCTCGCGACGGATCTGCTCAGCGAGCTCGTCGCCCGGACCGGTCTCGGAGAGAACGAGGTCGACGACGTCGTGCTGGGACAGGGATATCCGAGCGGCGAGTCGCCGGCTCTCGGCCGGATCGCCGCCCTCGACGCCGGACTCGGCGCCGGGGTGCCCGGAATGCAGCTCGACCGCCGCTGCGGCTCGGGTCTGCAGGCCGTCCTGTCCGGGGCGGCGCAGATCGCCGGGGGAGGGGCCGATCTGATCGTCGCGGGCGGCGCCGAGTCGATGTCCACCGTCGAGCACTACGCGCTCGGCCTGCGCACCGGGGTCGGGCAGGGTGGCGTGGAACTGCGCGATCGCCTCGATCGTGCTCGGTTGACGGCGGGCGGGCAGTCGCATCCGGTACCGGGAGGGATGATCGAGACCGCCGAGAATCTGCGCGCCCGCTACGGACTCACCCGAGAGCAACAGGATCGGCTGTCCGCCGAATCGCATCGCCGTGCCCTCGCCGCCATCGAGGCCGGCCGATTCACCGACGAGATCGTTCCGGTCACCGTCCCGGGCGGCCGCCGCGACCCCGACGTCGTCGTCGACCGGGACGAGCATCCACGTCCCGGCACCACGGCCGAATCGCTGGCCCGACTGCGGCCGATCCGCCTGGCCGTCGACCCCGACTCGACCGTCACCGCCGGAAACGCCTCGGGCCAGAACGACGGCGCCGCGATGATGGTGGTCACCACACTCGCCGAAGCGGAGCGGCGCGATCTCGATCCGATGCTCGCACTGCGTTCGTGGGCCGTCACCGGATGCGCACCCGAGGAGATGGGGATCGGGCCGGTCGGTGCCACCGCCAAGGCACTCGCGCGCGCCGGACTGACACTCGACGACATCGACCTCATCGAACTCAACGAGGCCTTCGCCGCGCAGGTGCTGGCCGTCCTGGCCGAATGGGGAGTCGAGCCCGGCGACGAGCGGCTCAATCCCAACGGCTCGGGCATCTCGCTGGGCCACCCGATCGGAGCGACCGGCGCGCGGCTGGTGGTCACCGCTGCCCATGAGGCGAGGCGACAACGCGCCCGAAACGTGCTGGTCACGATGTGCATCGGCGGTGGCCAGGGACTCGCGGCCGTGTTCGAGGCGATCCGATGAGCGCCGTCGACGTCCACGCGGTGGTCAGCGGCCGGCCCGACGGACCCGCCGTCGTGCTCTCCAACTCGCTCGGCTCCACGCACCGGATGTGGGACGCGCAGATCGCCGATCTGGAACAGCACTTCATGGTGATCCGCTACGACACCCGCGGTCACGGGCAGAGCCCGGTGCCGGACGGGCCGTACAGCATCGACGACCTCGCCGATGACGTGCTGGCGCTCCTCGACGGTTTCGGCGTCGACCGCGCCCACCTGGTGGGGCTCTCGCTCGGCGGCATGACCGCGATGCGGGTCGCGGTCCGCGCACCGCACCGCGTTCGGCGCCTGGCGCTGCTGTGCACCGGGGCCCGGCTGGCCAACGCCGAGTCGTACGCGGAACGGGCGGCCGCCGTGCGTGCGGACGGTGTCGCGCCGATCGCCGAGGCGGTGGTGAGCCGCTGGTTCACCCCCGAGTACCTGTCCGCCGACGCCGAGCGGAAGCGCTACTACGAGGCGATGGTCGCGGGCACGCCCGCAGAGGGGTACGCGGGCTGCTGCGAGGCGATCGCCGCGATGGATCAGCGCGCCGATCTGCCGTCGATCTCCGCGCCGACCCTGGCGATCGCCGGCCGCGACGACACCGCGACCGGACCGTCGGTCCTGGCCGAGATCGTCGACGGCGTCCAGGACGGTCGGCTGCTGGTGGTTCCCGAGTCGGCCCACCTGGCCTGTGCTCAGCAACCGCAGATCGTGAATCCGGCATTGCTGGACCATCTGCTGGCGCAGTAGCCGCTGCCGAGATCACCGGCGCAGCGCGGCCAGCTCCGAACGCGACCGGACGCCGAGTTTCGCGTAGATGCGGGTCAGGTGGTACTGCACCGTCTTCGGTGAGATGTAGAGCTCGGCGGCCACCTCCCGGTTGCTCATCCCGGAGGCCACCAGCGCGGTCACCGACTCCTCCTGCGGTGTCAGCTCCGCAGAACTGCGGTCGCCGCGAACCGCGTGCAGGCCGCCGGCCTTCAACTCGCGGTCGCAGCGGTCGACGTACGCCGTGGCTCCGAGCGACCGGTAGATGTCGCGGGCGTTGCCCATCACCGCATCGGCGGCGCGCCGCTTGCCCGCCCGGCGGAGAGTCTGCCCGTAGGCGAAGTTGACGCGCGCTTGGTCGTGCCGCAGGGGCAGACCGTCGAGAAGCTCGAGGGCCTCCTCGAACTTCCTTCGCGCGGAGGCGATGTCGCCGATGGCACCGAGATAGCGGCCGCGGGCGTAGCGGAGCCGGGCACCGGCCGAACGATGCCCGCGCAGGTCGGCCAGTTCCTCGTGCGGGCGGAGCAGACTGTCGGCGGCCTCGAGCCGGCCGTCGAGTACCAGCGCGTTGGCCAGCACGTCCACCCACGGCCACCAGCCCGGTTCGGTGAGAGCCGGAGTGTCCTCGGCGAGGAGCCTCAGCGGGGAGAGAACTCGGGTGACCTTGTTGTAATCGGCGGCCGCCTCGGCGATCTGCGCCTGTGCCAGCAGCAGCGGAATCTGCATGATCTCGTAGTCGCCCGCCAGTCGGGCCGAATGCGCGACCGCGGCGTCCGCGGCCTCCCGGTCGCCTCGGAGGCAGTGGACCTGAGCCGCGGTCCAGTCGGCGAGCGGGGTGGCGAGGGTGATGCCGCTGGTGGTCGCGAGCTCGCGCGACTGCGCGACGGTGAGCAGTGCCCCGTCCCAGTCGCCGGTCACGAACCGCAGACGGGCCAGCCAGCCCAGTGCCCACAGCGTGATGCGTTTGGAGCCGCCCAGATTCGCCATCGACACCGCCGTCTCGAGACTGGTGCGCGCGGAGTCCACCTCGTCCAGCCCCAGCTGCAGCCAGCCGTGGCCGATGGCGACCCGCTGCGTCTGCGCTCCGAACCGGACGTCGCGGCCCAGCGCGTCGTACGACGCGACGGCGTCGGCCGTGCGGCCGGACCATGCCAGGCCGAGCCCGCGGATCGCGGCGGCCTCCACACCGGCGGGCGAGGCGGTTCCGGCCATGTCGATCGCGCGGTCCGCCCAGCCGACGAGGCGCTCGCCCTGACAGCGGACCAGGCAGTGCAGTACGTAACGCTGCGCGATGAGGGCCGCGATCGCGGGTTCGCGCTCCACGCTGACGATGCCCCACGCTCTGTCGAGCCGGATCCGGGCCTCGGCCGATCGTCCGCGCAGGATCGCCAGATAAGCGAGTGTCGCATTGCGCAGCGGAGTCTCGCGAAGGCTCTCCACCGTCGGCACCATGGAACCGGCGGTGAGGCAGTCACCGTCGGCCAAGAGCGCGTCCACCGAGAGCGTCACTCGTTCGGCATGCCGGAGCGGCTCGTCGGTCAGCCGCCCGGCCTCACGGTAGAGCTCGGCGGCCTCCGCCCATTCGCCCGCGCCGCCCCGATCGGCCGCCAGTGCGGCGACCTCGTCCGCGAGTTCGGCGTCCGGCACCGGTGCGGCGGCGACGCGATGATGCAGTCTGCGTGCCGGATCCGCCACCAGCTCCGAGGCTCGGCGGTGCAGCAACCCAGTCCGCTTGGGCCCCAGCACTTCGAGTACCGCGGCACGGGTGACCGGAGTCGGCACGGCCAGGGCCGAGGCGGCCGGACCGACGGCGGCGGCCGGCTCCACGAGCCCGGTTCCGACCGCCTCGTCGACGGCGGACAGCACGTCGCCGACCGCCGAGAGTTCCACGGCCGTGCCGAGTGAGTCCGGATCGTTCAGAATCGCGATCGCCTCGATGAGCCGCCGCGTCTCCGGTCGGCACGCCGCCAGGGCGGTCTGGACCCGTTCCACCTCACGGGCCGGTGCGGGCAGGGCTGCGTCGGCCCGCGACCACAGACGGTCGGGCAACTCGTCGAGCAGTTCGACGATCTCGCGCGGTCGGCCCATCGTGTGCCTGGTCAGTTCGTCGAGAAGAGACGGGTGCACCGACCGCCCGCGGGCCGCGGCGATCTCCGCCACGGCGCTGCGGTCCAGACCTGGAAGTCGCAAGGTGTCCGGCAGCAGGTCGGCGATGGCGGGCGTGGACCGCTCCGCGGCCAGGATCACCGTGACGTGGGCCTGCGGACGCGCGGCGGCGAGCCGCCCGAGCCGGCGCAGAGCCGCGTCGTCCGCATGATCGGCGTCGTCGATCAGCAGCGCTGCGGGGTCGTCACCGAAGAGCTCGGCCGGATCGCCGAGCTCGGGTGCGGCGGCGACCCGGACCCGGCGACCCCGCAGGATCTCCGACAGGCGCCGCAGCAACGTCGACTTCCCGGCACCGTGCGGGGCTGTGATCAGCACGAAGCCGGGACCGGCGGCGTCGGCGACGCGGCCGGTCAGCTCCGACAGTTCGTTCTCCCGGCCGACGCAGGCGGCCTCGATGATCATGGTTGTCGAGGTTATTCCTGTCGGGGCGGACGCGTGGCGTCGCTCGCGGTCGACTGCCGCGAACGACGGGCACGCATGGGGCTCACCCCTGGTCGCCGCCGGCGACCGGAAGCACCGAACCGGTGATGTACGAGGCCTCGTCGGAGGCCAGGAAGCAGATCGCCGCGGCCTGTTCGTCGAGGGTTCCGTACCTGTTCATCAGGGAGGCGTCGAGCGTCTGGTCGATGTGTGCCTGGAACCATTCGCGCTGCGTGTCGTCGGCCGGCACCGGTGTTCCCCGTGAAACACGGCGCGGCGGGGCGTCGGTTCCGCCGGGGGCAGTGGCCACCACTCGCACACCGGCCGGTGCGTACTCCATCGCCAGGGAGGCGGTGATCGCGTTGACCCCGCCCTTGGCCGCGGAGTACGGAATCCGATGGATGCCCCGGGTGGCCGCCGAGGAGACGTTGACGATGACGCCGCCGCCTCGCTCCACCATCGTGGGCAGCACCGCGCGGCAAGCGTAGAGCGTGGTCATCAACGAACGGTCCACCTCGGCGCGGATCTCCTCGTCGGTGAACTCGGTGAAGGGTTTGAAGTTGATGGCGCCGCCCACGTTGTTGACCAGCACGTCCACCCGCCCGTAGGCGGCCAGCGCGCGATCGATCACCTCCGCGGCGCCGGCATACGACTCCAGATCGGCGTTCACCGCGATCGCGCCGGGTCCGCTCGCCGACAGATCAGACGCGACCGTGCGCGCGTACTCGGACCGGTCGGCCACCACCACGCGTCCGCCCTCGGCGCTGATCCGGCGGGCCGTGGCCTCGCCGATGCCCTGCCCGGCGCCCGTCACGACGACGACCTTCCCGGCGAACCGTCCCGGAGTCACGAACCGTGGCTTGCGAGCGGCGAGTTCGTCGGCCATCGCTCGCCGCATCGTCTGCTTGGATCGTTCGCCGTGTGCGCTGATGAGGGCGCGGGCGGTGTCGCGGTCTCCGGCTTCGAACGCGGCGACGATGTCGAGATGGTCCTGGGTGCACAGGGGATGGCACCAGGTGGCGGTCCGCAGTACTTCGCTCATCCGGCCCTTGACCCCGAGCGCGGTGTACGCCTCCAGCAGGTGGGTGTTGCCGGTGACGTGGAACAGGTAGTCGTGGAAAGCGGCGTTGGTGGCCGTGTACTCGGCTGAGTCGACGAAGCGATCGCCGTCCACGTACGGGACGGTGGCCTCCGCGAGGAGGCGATACCCGGCGAGTTGCTGCGAGGTCATCCGGCCGATCATCAACTCGAGAGCACCGAGTTCCAGCGCGGCTCGGGCTTCGAAGAGCGCATCGGATTCGTGGATCTCGGGATGCTCTTCGCCGATCTCATAACCCTCGGAACCGACCGTCGGGACCTCTGCGGGTGCAATGCTCGCGGGCTCGTCCGCCGTGGTCCCGGGCTGGGTCGCCACCGATTCGGCGGCCACGTCGACGTCCGCCACGGGGGCGGCAGCCGAGCCGGGGAACACCTCCTGCCCGGCGATCGACCTGGCCGCACCGGGTTCCAGGACTCCGGTGTCGGCGTCGAGCAGAGCAGACGGTTCGGCGGCGGTCGGCTCCGGCCAGATCCGCTGCCCGGCGATGCGGGCCCGGGACTCGTCCGCGCCCGGCGCGGACCGCGGTTCGAGACCGGGCAGGCTGATCGCCGGAAGCACCGGCTGCCCCGCGACGGCGCGGGCGTCGAGGGCGGGCGCGATCGGCACGTCGACGGGCGCCTCGGCGTTCGCCGACGCCGATGCCGCGACTGCGTCGGTCACCGGCTCGGCGGGCGACGGGCCCGCAGCGAGGGCGAACTTCTCGTAGTAGAACCCGGTCAGTTCGATCCCCGCCTCGACGAAGTGTCTGCGCACCGATTCGACCATCGGCGGCGGCCCGCACAGGTAGGTCGCGACGTCGCCGCCGTAGAGGTGACGGGGAGCGATCAGCGAGGTGACGTAGCCCTTGTTCGCGGCGCTGCTGCCGGGATCGGAGACGCAGTGGTCCCAGGTGAATCCGGCGACCTCCGACTGCATCCGGTCGAGCGTCTCGGTCTCCACGAGGTCGTCGTCGGTGGAGACGCCGTAGATGAGATGGATGCGGCGCGCGCTGCCGTCGTGGCGCAGCTTCCGCAGGATCGCGAGGATCGGCGCGAGGCCCGTGCCGCCGGCGAGCAGCAGTGCCGGCCGCATCGATTCGCGCAGGAAGAACGATCCGTGCGGCCCGCGCAGCGTCAGCAGATCGCCGGTCGACGCCCGGTCGGTGAGATAGGTCGACATCGCGCCGCCGGGAGTCAGCTTCACCAGGAAGACGAGAGTGTCCTCGTGCGGTCCGTTGGCGAAGGAATACGAGCGGCGCACCGGACTCCCGCTGCCGTCGTCCGTGCCCGGAACGTCGATGTTGACGTACTGACCGGGCAGGAACGCCAGCTCGGAGCGGTTCGGGATCTCGACGGACAGGCGCATCGTGGTGGGCGAGAGGCGCTCGAGCCCGACCACGGTGGCGCTGAACTCGGCGGCCTGGGTCTTGGCGACGTCCGACGTGGCCGCGATCTGCAGCACCAGGTCCGACCGCGGCTTCATGCAGCACGGCAGGGCGTAGCCGTCGGCCGACTCCGCGGGCGACAGGGCGTCGTCGATGTACGTGCCGCCGTCGTAGTCGCCCGATTCGCACATGGCCTTGCAGGTGCCGCAGGCGCCGTCGCGGCAGTCGAGCGGAATGTTGATCCGCTGCCGGTACGACGCGTCTGCCACCGTCTGGTCCTCGCGGCAGTCGATGAACTTGGTGACCCCGTCCTCGAAGGCGAGCGCGACGCGGTGCGTCGGCGCCTCGGCGGGTGCCGCGGCGCGTCCGGATGCGGGGCCGGAAGTGACAGTCATGGTGAGCCCCTAGAAGTGGTAGACGTCCACCACGTGGTGGATGTAGTCGTTCTTGAGGACCACGGGTCTTGCGGCGGATCAGCGGTGCCTCGCCGGAGAAGTCGATCGTGTAGAACGACGTGCCGTAGTACGGGTCGACGGTGTGATAGCGGAAGTACATGGTGTGCCAGTTGAACCGGACGTCAACCATGTCGCCGCGCCGTTCGATCACCTCCACGTTGGTGATGTTGTGGCTGGTGCGCGGCTCGGGAAGCGACGTCGCCGACGACCGTTCGGTACGGATCCGGAACACCCGGTCCTCGAGCCCGCCCTTGTTGCCGTAGTAGATGAGCGAGATCTCCCGTCGGGGGTCTTCGGTGAGGCGATCGTCGTCGGCCCACGACGGCATCCAGTAGACGACGTCGTCGGCGTAGCAGTCGAGCCACTTCTCGAACTCGCGGTCGTCGAGGTAACGGGCCTCGCGGTAGAGGAACTGTTCGATGGCGTTCTGGGTGATGAGCTTGCGGCCGTCGGTGTCGGCCGGAGTGGTCTGGGCGGTAGTCATGAGTCCTGTCCGATCTCGGGTACGAAGTGGTGGTCCGATCGCGCTCAGCCGACGGCGGTCTCGACGTCCTCGGCGTCGACGGCGCGGCGCATGGTCTCGAGCCAGTAGCCGTGCTGCACGGGGTAGAGCCCCTCGTCCTCGTTCTTCAGGCCGGCGGAGATCACGTTCGGCATGTCGAGCGCGGTGGCGACCTCGTCCGGACCGGTGAGCCAATGCTCGGCGCCGCGGCTCATGTCGTTCCAGGGCGCGGCGGTCGCGCGGAAGGTCAGCTGACACGACCGGAACTCCTCGAGGTCGTCCGGCGTCGCCATTCCCGACGCGTTGAAGAAGTCCTCGTACTGGCGGATGCGGTGGGCACGGGCGGCGTCGCTCTCACCCTTCGGCGCGATGCAGTAGATCGTGACCTCGGTCTTGTCCGGTGCGATCGGGCGGAAGTGCCGGATCTGGGTGGAGAACTGGTCCATCAGGTAGACATTCGGATACAGGCACAGATTGCGTGAGCCCTTCACCATGAACTCGCCCTTGGCCTCGCCGAACTGGGCCTTGAGTTCGTCCATCCGGTCCCACAGCGGCCGGTCCTGCGGGTTGGCCGCCCAGGTCCACAGGCACAGGTGACCGTGCGGGTACGACCAGTAGCCGCCGCCGGACTTGCCCCATCCGCCGGCGTCGAGCACCTTCGCGTCGTTCTTCGACTCCCCGGTGGTGCGCCGGGAGGTGGTGGCGGCGTAGTTCCAGTGCGTCGCGGTCACGTGGTAGCCGTCGGCGCCGTTCTCCGCCTGGACCTTCCAGTTGCCGTCGTAGGTGTAGGTCGACGCGCCGCGCAGCACCTCCAGGCCGTCAGGCGACTGGTCGACGAGCATGTCGATCACCCGGCGGGTGTCGCCCAGGTGTTCCTCGAGCGGGAGGACGTCGGCGTTGAGGCTGCCGAAGAGGAACCCGCGATAGCTGTCGAACCGCGCGACCTTGGTGAGGTTGTGCGATCCCTCGCAGTCGAAGGTGGACGGGTATCCGGCGCCGTCGGGGTCCTTCACCTTGAGCAGGGTGCCGTCGTTGCGGAAGGTCCAGCCGTGGAACGGGCAGGTGAGCGTCATCCGGTTGTCGGTCTTGCGGCGGCAGATCATCGCTCCGCGGTGCGCGCAGGCGTTGATCAGGCAGTTGAGTTCGCCGTCGCGGCCGTGGGTGATGACCACCGGCTGGCGGCCGATGTAAGTGGTGAAGTAGTCGCCCGGGTTCGCGACCTGGCTCTCGTGCGCGAGGTAGATCCAGTTCCCCTCGAAGATGTGCCGCATCTCCAGTTCGAAGATGTCCTCGTCGGTGAAGATCCGGCGGTTGGCGCGGAACACCCCGGCCTCGCGGTCGTCGATGACGGCGTCCCGGAGTACTTCGCGGACGTGCTCGCGGGTGTCCGCGGTGATCGCCGTACCGGGAATCGACGCGCTGGGGCGAGAACTGGTCGCAGTCATTGAGAACCTCCTGTGTGCGTGGTCCGTCGACGGTCCCATTTCGTGATGGCGCTCACACCAGTAGAAACCCCAGTGTTGACCCAGGCGTCGATTCATAAACAGGAGAGATCAATAAGGCGAAAATGAGTCCTGGTGTCGTATGGATCTTCTGCTTACCGTGGTCGTACGGATGATCCGGATCACACAGCGGGGCGACTATGACGATGCGTCCCGGCCGGTGAATCGACACACCGACAGGAGCGCGACATGGAGCTACGGCATCTGCGATATTTCGCCGCCGTCGCCGACACCTGTCATTTCGGGCGGGCGGCGGACCGGTTGCACATCGCGCAGCCGGCGTTGTCGTACGCGATCCGCCAACTGGAGGCCGAGCTGGGGGTCTCGCTGTTCGCCCGCACCACCCGTCAGGTGACGCTGACCGCGGCGGGTGAGTTCCTCAAGGGCGAGGTGGACCGGATTCTGGTGGGCATCGACGCGGCCGTCGACGGCGTGCAGCGCGTCGCGGCCGGCCGCAGCGGTGTGGTCCGCCTGGGACTCACCGGCATCGCCGTGTTCTCGCATCTGCCGCGCATCGCCCGGGCCGTCCGCAGCGAACTGCCGCACGTGGAGTTGCGGATCGTCTCCGATCTGCTGACCCCCGACCAGTGCGATCGGCTCCGCGACGGCGCCATCGACCTCGGCGTACTCCGGCCGCCGGTGGTCGGAGAGGGGATCGAGGTCCGGACGATCGACGTGGAGCCACTCGTCCTGGCGGTCGCCTCCGACCACCGTCTCGCGGTGGAACCGGTGGTCTCGGTGGACGATCTGCGCAGCGAATCGTTCGTCATGTACGACAGCCGCGACTCGGCGGTCAACGAGGCCGCCGTCCGCACCTGCCGCACCGCGGGCTTCGTCCCGCACCGCGCCCACGACGCCTCCGGTACCCCGGTGCTCCTGGCGCTGGTCGCCGCCGGACTCGGCGTGGCCCTGCTGCCCGCCTCCGTCCGCGCACTGCCGCTGGAGAACGTCGTGGTGCGCGACCTGCCCGACACCGGAACCATGCCGGTGGCTCTCGCCCGGCGCGCGGGCGACGACAACCCGGTGGTCGACGCCGTGGCCGCCGTCGCCGCCGCTGCATTCGCGTCCGCGTCCGCGCGGGCCCTGGACTCCTCGATGGGAGAGATACGTTGAAGATCACCCGGGTGGAATCGATTCCCTTCTCGATTCCCTACCTCAAACCCCTTCACTTCGCCTCGGGCGAGGTGCACGCGGCCGAGCACGTCCTGGTCCGCGTGCACACCGACGACGGGGTGATCGGCGTCGCCGAGGCGCCGCCGCGGCCCTACACCTACGGTGAGACCCAGCGCGGCATCGTCGCCGTCATCGAGGACGTCTTCGCCGAACAACTGCACGGTCTCACCCTGCTCGAACGCGAACAGGTGGGGGCGAGGCTGGCACGGACCGTCGGCAATCCCACCGCCAAGTCGGCGATCGACATGGCCCTGTGGGACGCCTTGGGCAAGACCCTCGGGCAGCCGGTCTCCGAACTTCTCGGCGGATACACCGACCGCATGCGGGTGAGCCACATGCTCGGCTTCGACGACCCGGCGAAGATGGTCGCCGAAGCTCAGAAGGTGCGCGAGCGGCACGGTATCTCGACGTTCAAGGTGAAGGTCGGGCGGCGCCCGGCCGAGCTCGACATCGCCGTCGTCCGGGCGCTGCGCGAACACTTCGGCGACAGCGTCGAGCTGTACATCGACGGCAATCGCGGCTGGACCGCCGCCGAATCGGCCCGCGCCATGAAGGAGATGGCCGACCTCGACCTGCTGTTCGCCGAGGAACTCTGCCCCGCCGACGACGTCCTCGGGCGTCGCTGGCTGGTCGGCAAGCTCGACATCCCGTTCATCGCGGACGAATCGGTGCCCACGCCGGCCGACGTGACTCGCGAGATCCTCGCGGGATCGGCCACGGCGATCAACATCAAGACCGCCCGCACCGGATTCACGCAGTCGCGGCGTGTGCATCACCTGGCGGAGGGCCTCGGCCTGGAGATGGTGATGGGCAATCAGATCGACGGCCAGATAGGCACGGCCTGCGCGCTGGCCTTCGGTGCGGCGTTCGAAGCGACCTCGCGCTATGCGGGCGAACTGTCGAACTTCCTCGACATGAGCGACGACCTGCTCGCCGAACCGCTCCAGATCCGTGACGGCTGCCTGCAGACCTCATCCCGCGCCGGACTCGGAATCGACATCGACCCCGACAAACTCGACCGCTACCGCACCGACAAGTGAACGACTCCTCGCACAGCCCATGGGCGAGACGACGAACTGAAGATCAAAGGAGACAGTCATGACCACCACCGAGCACAGCCCGTCCGCCGCGGCGTCAGGCGCATCCGCCACCGAGCGCTTCCAGCAGGACAAGTCGCCGTACGACGCCGTCAAGAACGTCAGCCCCGAGCGCGTCGACAAGCTCGCCCGCCAGGTGCTGGCCGGGGTCCACCAGACGATCCGCGACAACCAGGTCACCTACGACGAGTACAACGCCCTCAAGGCGTGGATGATCCAGGTGGGCCTCGACGGCGAGTGGCCGCTGTTCCTGGACGTGTGGGTGGAGCACGTCGTCGAGGACGTCAACACCGCGCACCGCCATGGCAACAAGGGCTCGATCGAAGGGCCGTACTACGTCCCGGATGCGCCCGAGCAGGGCGCCGAGGGCACCATCCCGATGCGCGACGGCGAGGCGGGCGATCCGCTGGTCTGGGAGGCGCAGATCACCTCCACCGACGGCACCCCGCTGCAGGGCAAGGTGGAGCTGTGGCACGCCGACGCCGACGGCTACTACTCGCAGTTCGCCCCGGGCATCCCGGAGTGGAATCTGCGCGGCACCTTCTCGACCGGCCCCGACGGCAAGTTCAAGATCACCACGATCCGTCCCGCCCCCTACCAGATCCCGACGGACGGCTCGTGCGGCAAGCTGATCGCCGCCGCCGGCTGGCACGCGTGGCGCCCGGCTCACCTGCACGTCAAGGTCTCGGCTCCGGGGCACGAACTGCTGACCGCCCAGCTGTACTTCCCGGGCGATCCGCACAACGGCGACGACATCGCCGACGCCGTGAAGCCGGAACTGATTCTCGACCCGAAGCCGGACGGTCACGGCGGCTACACGATCGATTACGGCTTCGTGCTCGATCCGGTGGAGGGCTGAGCCGATGCTGTTCCACGTCCGGATGGATGTGCGGATTCCGCACGACATGGACCTGACGGTCCGTGAGGAGACCGTCGCGCGGGAGAAGGCGTACTCGCAGGAGCTTCAGCGGTCGGGCAAGTGGCCGCAGATCTGGCGCATCGTCGGCGAGTACTCCAATTACTCGATCTTCGACGTCGAGTCGAACGACGAGTTGCACGAGATCCTGTCGGGGCTGCCGCTGTTCCCGTACATGGACATCACGGTGACTCCGCTGGCGACGCATCCGTCCGACGTCAAGGCCTGACCGATCCGGCCGCGACTGCCCGGATTCTCGATCGGGGATCCGGGCCGTCGGCGTGCCCGGGCCGTCGCCTCTGGCACCATCGAAGGGAGGACGTCGTCGGGAGGAGCCGCCGTGGACCGGTCATCGCAGCCGGCGCCGGGATACCGGCCGCCGCTGGCTCCCGGGCAGTCGTACCCACCGCTCGGCTACAGCGAGCACGGCGCTCCGTTGTTCACCTACGACGACCGGGAACGCGCTCTCGCCGGGCCGCAGCCCGCGGCCGCGCCGCCCGATCCCACCCCACCCGCGCCCGCGCCGCAGCCACCTCCGGATCGACGTCGCGGTCTCGCCGTCGGCGTCGCCGTCGTCGCCGTCGGGGTGCTGTGCCTGGCGCTCGCCTTCCGGATGTTTCCGACCGGCGACGACGGCCCGGTGCGGCGAGCCGATCCGCCCGCCGCGCAGTCGACCGACGATCCCTATCTGCAGGGCCTGCCCGACCAACCCGAACAGTCGGTGCCGCGCGATCCCGACAGCGCGCAGCCGCCGGTCCACTCCGGCGCCGCGACGGTGGAGTACCAGGTCGACTCCGGGCGCGCGACCATCCTGTACGTCGACGACACGTCGGTGAAGATCGAACGCAACGCCGGCGGCACGTGGCGGCACACCGTGCGCGGCAGCCAGAACGCGCTGCTGCGGGTCAGCGTGATCCTCTCGGACACCGATCCGGCATCGTGCAGCATCACGGTCGACGGCAAGGTGGTCGACCGTCAGACGACGCAGGACGCGCAGTCTTCGGGCATGCTCACCTGTCGATACGAGGGATGACGCTACCGTTAGAGAATGACTTCCTTCGACGCGTCGTCCGCCGATGCCGGCGTGAAAGCGATGCTGACCTGGCGTAGCGCCGACGGCGATCGGTTCGAGCAAGTGCGGCTGAATCTGAGCGGTGCCCGGGTCCGCGCGTACGGCCGCATCGTGGCCGCCGCCACCGACACCACCGAGGCCTACTCCGCATCGTACGAACTCGTCACCAACGACAGCGGGGTGACGCGGCGGCTGTCGGTGCGCCTGCTGCGCGCCGGCGGCGAGAGCTCGCTCGACATCAGCCGTGACATGGACGGTCGTTGGATGGTCCAGTCGCCGACCAGCACCGTGCGCAGCGACTTCGACGGGGCCGAGATGATCGACTTGGAGCTCTCGCCCTTCTTCAAGGGACTGCCGATCCGGCGCTTCGGGATCGCCGACGGCGTCCGCCGCGACGACGTCCCGGTCGTCAGGCTCCGGCTGCCCGACTGTGAGATCGACTCGGTGCAGAAGAGCTACGTCGGCGGCCCGGAAGGCCGCGTCACGGTGATCGGTCCCAAGGGACGTCGCGATCTGACGGTCGACGACGCAGGCATCGTGCGCGACTACGCGGGTATCGCGACGCTGATCTGATCCGGGCCGCTCAGCCCATCCACACCCGGGCCAGGTGGGCCTGCCTGCGCAGCTCCTCCTGCCACCGGGCATCGCCGATCCGGACGCCGGTGATCGGCTCCGGCGGCGATCCGGCGATCCGCTCGTACTTGCGCCGCGCGCGGTGGCCGTCGTCGACGATCACCGCGACGTCGCCGTGCTCGCGCAGTGCGTCGCGCGCGGTGATCAACCGGTCGATCGTCTCGCTCAGCGTGTTGAGCAGGGCCACCGAGTTGGCTTCGAGCATCGCCCGCTGCAGGTCGGGGGCGGTACCCGCCACCCGAGTGCCGTCCCGGAAGCTGCCTGCGGCCAGCCGGAGCGCGAGGTCGCTCTCACCCGCGCCGACCGTAGCGGTCACCGCGGCGGTCAGATGCGGGTTGTGGGAGATCGCCGCCGCCGCGCGGTCGTGCGCGTCGTCCGCGGCGGGCACCACGTACGAGCCTGCGGCCAGGGCGATCCCCGCGACGTCGAGCCAGTCGTCGGCGACGGTGTCGTCGTGCGTCGCGACCATCCACATCGCGCCCTCGAAGAGCGCCGGGTCGGTGGCCGGCCAACCCGACTCGGTGGTGCCGGTCATCGGATGCCCGCCGACGTACCGGGCCCGCGGATGGAGCCGTCGGACGAGGTCGGAGACCTGCTCCTTCACGCTCACCACATCGGTGAGAAGACAGTCCGGCGCCAGGTCCCGGACCGAGGTGATCATCGGTTCGAGTGCGGTGAAGGGAGTCGCCAGAACGACGATCGCGTCGTCGTTCCGGGCGCGCTCGAGGACCGCGGACAGGTCCGTGGAGGCGTCGTAGCCGTCGGCCACCGCGGCCTCGACGGTGCCCGCCGAGCGGTTGTAGCCGAACGCGGGACCGCCCGTGTCGGAGAGGCGGCGGAGCAGGGACCCGCCGATGAGGCCGAGACCGAGGATGCAGACGGGGCGAGACGGTGCAGCAGACACGGTTCCAGCGTGGCACATCGGGGTCGGTTCGACTTGGGAGAGTCCCGAAAACCGACTACGGTGGCGGTCATGGCGAAGCCCGGTGCGCAGAGCGAATACGACGAGGTCGAAGGATTCGCTGTCGCGGTCGTCCGCGAGGAGTCGGGGTGGAAGCTCACGACGCTGAAGCCGTCCGCTCTCGACAGTCTCGACGACGCCGAACTGCAGCTGCGGGAACTGCGGGCCACCGGAGCCGTGTTCGGCCTCCTGGACGTGGACGACGAGTTCTTCCTCATCGTCCGGCCGGCTCCCGCCGGAGCCCACGTGCTCCTCTCGGACGCCACCGCCGCGGTGGAGTACGACATCGCCGCCGACGCCCTCGACGCGCTGCACGTCGACATCCCCGACATCGATCCCGACGAGCTCGACGACGTGGATCCGTGGGAGGAGGGCGACCTCTCGATCCTGGCCGACCTCGGTCTGCCGGACGCCGTGCTCAGCATCATCGTCGGTGACACCGATCTGTACGCCGACGAGCAGATCGGCATGATCGCCGCGCGCCTCGGCTTCGCCGACGAGCTCGCCGCGGAACTCGACAAGCTCGGTCGCTGACCGGGTCCATGCCGGTGGACCCCAGCCCGCGACCGCATCGGGGAGCGGTGGACCGGGACGCGGCGGCCCTGATGTCCGCCGCACTCGAAGCGGCACGGGATGCGGACTCCCGCGACGTCCCGATCGGGGCAGTCGTCTTCGGGCCGGACGGGAGCGAGCTGGCCCGTGCCGCCAACCGCCGCGAAGCCGATGGCGATCCGACCGCTCATGCCGAGATCCTGGCGCTGCGGGCGGCCACCGCCCGCCACGGCGACGGATGGCGGCTGTCGGGCTGCACCCTGGTCGTCACCGTGGAGCCGTGCACGATGTGCGCCGGCGCGATCGGACTGTCGCGCGTCTCGCGGCTGATCTTCGGTGCCTGGGAGCCGAAGACCGGCGCCGTCGGGTCACTCTGGGACGTGCTGCGCGATGAGCGGCAGCTGCACCGCCCGGAGGTGCTCGGCGGGGTCCGTGAGGACGAGTGCGCCGCCCTGGTCCGCGACTTCTTCGCCGGCCGTCGGGGTCAGCCCTGAACTATCCCTGAATTCGCTTCCGGGCTCTCGCCGCGCGCGTGCGCCTGTGGCAGATTGAGGAGGTGGGCGCAGCCCGCGCAGACATCGCGAGAAGGGGAATGAGATGTCCGATCCCATCGACAAGATCACCGAGGTCGTCGACACGGTGGTGCGCAAGGTCGACGAATTCGCCAACAGCGAGCAGGTCACCGGTGCCGTGGAGAACGCGAAGTCCGCGTTGACCGAGTTCGCCGCCAACGAGCACGTCGCCGGCGCCGTGGAGACGGCCAAGGACAAGCTGTCCGAGATCGCGAGCAACGAGCACGTCGTGAGCGCGGTGGAGACGGCGAAGGGAAAGCTGGCCGAGATCGCGAACAGCGAGCAGGTCACCGGCGCGGTCGAGACGGCCAAGGAGAAGTTCGACGATCTCGTCAACAAGCGCTCCGGACACTGAATCGTCGAGAAACTGGGTCTGACCTGCCGATTTCGTGCTGGTGACGGGCTGCGGTACAGTTCTTCGCGGTGGCGTGTCCGAGCGGCCGAAGGTGCGACACTCGAAATGTCGTGTGCGGTAACCCCGCACCGGGGGTTCAAATCCCTCCGCCACCGCCGAGGGCCCCTGATCTGCAGAGCAGGTCAGGGGCCTTTTCCAATGTCCGGCCCGGAGAATGTCCGTACGGTGTGAGTCACGTGACGAGACTTCTCTTCTGGGAGGACACGCCTTGAACACACATGCGCTGAACATCAGACTCTCGGCAGCCGCGGTACTGGCCGCGGGCGCAGGTCTGCTCGCCGGGTGCGGAACCGACGACGCGACGCCGGAGACGAAGACCGAGACGATCACCCAGACCGCCGGGTCACAGTCGTCGGCGGCGTCGGCCGCGCCGTCGCGAAGCGGTGTCGATCTCGCCGCGACTGCGCCCGCCGTCTCCTGGCGCGACGCACTGCGGACCGCCGGCGCGCAGTTCACCGGGTCGCCCACCGCGGTCAAGCTCGAGACCGAGCACGGCCGGACCGCGTACGAGATCGAGCTGGCCTCCGGCACACAGGAATCCGACATCACGATCGACGCCGCGAACGGCGGCGTGGTCGCGAAGACGACCGACGATCTCCACGGCGACGACGCAGCCCACGCCGGCGCGGAGCGGTTCGAGGCGGGTGAAGTCACCGTCGAACCCGATCGCGCCATGAGGGCCGCGCAGGCGCGAGTCGCCGGACCGGTGTCCGAGTGGAAGCTCCATCGCGAGAACGGCCGCCTGGTGTACGAGATCAACGTCGGCACAGCCGGCGACGACACCGAAGTGGTCGTCGACGCCGCCACCGGTGAGGTGATCGGCACCGACCGATGACGCTCAGTGCTCGGTGGAGAACGAGCTCCGTCGGCGATGCACTTCGAGCGCCAGCGTCACAAGGCGGTCGATCAGGTCGGGATAGGTGATCCCGGTGGCCTCCCACATCTTGGGGTACATCGATGCGGGGGTGAAACCGGGAATCGTGTTGACCTCGTTGAGGAGCCAGCCGCGACCGTCCTCCTCGTAGAAGAAGTCGACGCGCGCCAGACCCGCGCAGCGCAACGCCACGAAGGCGTCGGCGGCCAGCTCGCGCACCTGCGCGATCGCCTCGTCCGACAGCGGTGCGGGAATCATCAGCTCGGCGGCACCGGTGACGTACTTGTCCTCGTAGTCGTAGAAGTCACTGCCGGGCTTGATCTCTCCGGGGAGGGACGCGTCGGGGGCAGCGTTGCCGAGGACGGCCACCTCGACCTCGCGGCCGGTCACCGTCTCCTCGATGACGACCACGTCGTCGTAACGGAGGGCGTGGTTGATCGCCGCGTCGAGTTCCTCGATCGAGTCGGCGCGGCTGACGCCGACGGACGAGCCCATGTTCGCCGGCTTCACGAACACCGGCAGACCGAGTTGCTCGGTCGCGTCGGCCAGCACCTGGCGGGCGTCGTCCACACCGTCGCGGAAGGTGATCCACTTGCACTGCGGGATGCCCGCGCGAGCGGCGATCTCCTTCGCCATCGCCTTGTCCATGCAGACCGCCGATGCCAGCACTCCGCAGCCGATGTACGGCAGCTTGAACAGCTCGAGCATGCCCTGCACGGTGCCGTCCTCGCCGTGCGGCCCGTGCAGCAGCGGGAACACCACGGTGAGGTCTTCGGGACGGCCGGCCAGCACCTGAAGCGGATTCACCTCGGGGCCTTCGACGTCGAGACTGTTCGGCAGTTCCGCGCCGGCGGCCAGGGCTTCGGCCGCGGCGTCGTTGCGGTGCCATCCGCCGCGCTTGTCGATGCCGACCGGGATCAGGCGGTACTTGGAGCGGTCCGCGGCGGCCAGTACATGGGCGGCGCTCACACGGGAGACGTCGTGTTCGGCGGACACTCCGCCGTAGAGGACGACCAGGCGGATGAGGGGGGTGCTCATGGATGCAACCATACGTGCTTGCTTGTACCGTGGTCTGTCGTGCATCTCCTCGCCAGTCAGATCGCCGCCGCGACCGGCGGCACCCTTCACGGACCGGATGTGACGGTCGATTCCGCGAGCATCGACTCGCGGTCCGCGCGGCCCGGTCAGCTGTTCGTGCCGATCGTCGCCGCGCGTGACGGCCACGACTACATCCCGGCGGCGGTGCAGGCCGGCGCTCCCGTGTATCTGACCGATCGGACGCCGGATCCGGCCCTCGCCGCGACGGCCGTCCAGGTCGCGGACACCGCCGAGGCGCTCGCCGATCTCGGTCGCTTCGTCCGCGCCGGACTCACCGGCAGCGTCGTCGGCGTCACCGGCTCGGTCGGCAAGACGTCGACCAAGGACCTGCTCGCCGGCGTGCTGTCGACCACCTTCCGCACCGCCGCGAGCGAGAAGTCGTTCAACAACGAACTCGGGCTGCCGCTGACCCTGCTCGGCGCACCCGACGACACCGAGGCCGTCGTCCTGGAGATGGGCGCGCGCGGTGTCGGTCACATCGCACAGCTGTGCTCCATCGCCTCCCCGACGGTCGGAGTGCTCACCCGCGTCGAGGCGGTGCATCTGGAGATGTTCGGCAGCATCGAGGATGTGGCACGGGCGAAGGGTGAACTCGTCGAGGCTCTGCCTGCCGACGGGCTCGCCGTTCTCAATGCCGACCACCCGGTGGTCGCGGCGATGGCGTCGCGGACCAGCGCGCGGGTCGTGACCTACGGTGTCGATCCCGCCGCGGACGTGCGCGCCACCGACATCGTGCTCGACGACCAGTTGCGTGCGGCCTTCACTCTGCACAGCCCGTGGGGCAGCGTGCCGGTGCGGCTCGGGGCACGCGGCGAGCACCAGGTCGGCAACGCCCTGGCCGCGGCCGCTGCCGGCGGCGGCGTGGGGGTGTCGGTCGAGCGGATCGCCGACGGTCTGCTGCGCGCGGGTCTGTCCGGACTGCGGATGGAGATGAGCACCACGGCCGCGGGAGTCGTCGTCATCAACGACGCCTACAACGCCAACCCGACGTCGATGGCGGCGGGCCTGTCGGCACTGGCGCGCGTCGAGGCCGGACGCCGGTTCGCGGTGCTCGGCACGATGGCCGAACTCGGAGACGACAGCGACGCCGCCCACCGCGCCGTCGCCGAGCGGGCCCGTGAACTGGGCGTGACGGTGATCGCGGTGGACGAGCCCGCCTACGGCGACGGCGTGGCGCACGTCTCGGGCATCGAGGGCGCCGTCGACGCCCTGAGCGGACTCCGCAGCGGCGACGCCGTGCTGGTCAAGGGCAGCCGGGTCGCCGCCCTCGAACGAGTGGTGCAGGCGCTCGGCTGAGCGTCGCACCGCGTCACCACACACAAACGCGACATTCGGCGACAGAACCCCCGTCCCGGACGGGGGTTCTGTCGCCGAATGTCGCGTTTACTGAGCGGTCTACTGCGCGCTCGACTGCGCGTGTTGGCCTGCGAGCCTCAGTTGGGCATCAGCGCGAAGGCCTGGCCGCCCTTGGTGCAGCGGGCGAGTTCGCCGACGGTCGTCGACGGTCCGCAGTCCCAGCCCGACACGGTCTGCGGTGCGCCGGTCGCGATCAGGGGTCCGTACTGCTTCGCGATGTCCTTGGCGGACGAGCACGACAGGTCGCCCGCGACGATGTGGATCTGGAGGGCGCCGTCGGGCCCCTTGGTGGGGCCGCAGGTCTTGTCCCCGGACGACGACGTCGCCTCGCCGGTGCTCTCGTCCGTGGCGGCGGTGCTCTGGGGCTTCGGTCCGCCGACCACCGGGACGCTGGTGTCGCTGGAACCGGTGACCGCGGAGGCCCCGGACTTGTCGGCGCCGGACGACGCCTCGTTCTCCGAACCGCAGGCGGTGGCGGCCAGGGCGATCGAACAGACGAGGAGTGCGGTCGCGGCCAGTTTCATCGTGCGAGTCATGGGCACAACGCTAACGAATTTGAGCGGCCGAGCGCACGGCTGGGATGATGGCCTGCGTGACCACCAGCCACTTCGCTCCGCGAACCCGCCTCGAAGGCACCACCGGGCGCACCGGGACCATCACCACACCGCACGGCGAGATCCAGACCCCTGCGTTCATCCCGGTGGGAACCAAGGCCACCGTCAAGACGGTCCTGCCGGAGTCGGTCGCCGCGCTCGGCGCGCAGGCCGTGCTCGCCAACGCCTATCACCTCTATCTGCAGCCGGGGCCGGAGATCGTCGATCAGGCCGGCGGTCTCGGCCGGTTCATGAACTGGCCCGGACCCACGTACACCGACAGCGGCGGCTTCCAGGTGATGTCGCTGGGCGCGGGCTTCAAGAAGGTCATCGCGATGGACCTGGTCGGCGAGCAGGACGACCACAAGATCGCCGACGGCAAGGAGCGGCTGGCCAACGTCGACGACGACGGAGTCACCTTCAAATCGCACCTCGACGGGTCGATGCACCGGTTCACCCCCGAGGTGTCGATGCAGATCCAGCACCGGCTCGGCGCCGACATCATCTTCGCCTTCGACGAGCTCACCACGCTGATGAATACGCGCGGGTACCAGGAGCGGTCACTCGAACGCACTCGGCAGTGGGCCATTCGGTGCCTCGCCGAACACAACCGGCTCTCCGTCGAGCGCTCGCATCGTCCGCAGCAGGCGCTGTGGGGTGTGGTGCAGGGGGCGCAGTACGAGGACCTGCGGCGGAAGGCGACTCGCGACCTCGTCGAGCTGAGCCGCATCGATCGTGAGAACGGCGGCAAGGGTTTCGGCGGTTACGGCATCGGCGGCGCGCTGGAGAAGGCCAATCTCGGCACCATCGTCGGATGGGTCACCGACGAGCTCCCGGACGACGCCCCGCGGCATCTGCTCGGGATCAGCGAGCCGGACGACATCTTCACCGCCATCGAGAACGGCGCCGACACCTTCGACTGCGTCTCGCCGACCCGGGTGGCGCGCAACGGTGCGATCTACTCGTTCGACGGCCGGTACAACATCACGAATGCCAAGTACCGCAACGACTTCCGGTCCCTCGATGAAGAGCTGGACAACTACTCGACGCAGTACACCCGTGCCTACCTGCACCATCTGTTCAAGGCGAAGGAAGGTCTGGCGTCCACGCTCGCGACCCTGCACAACCTCTCGTTCACGATCACCCTGGTCGATCGCGCCCGGCGCGCGATCGACGAAGGCGACTACGTCGAGTACCGCGACGAGTTCCTGCGCCGCTACTACGCTGGAACCCGGCAGGCCGAAGCCCGATAGGTCCGGATCGCGCGGCGAATCGTCGGGCGAGGCGGTGATTCCGGGTGGTCCCTGATGCGCGGGCGGCGCAATTCTGACACCTTTGTCTGCATGACAGAAACAGCACCGGCAGGCAAGCATGCAATGATCGCGGCGCGTGCGGACGATGTGGTGAAGACGTACGGCAGCGGCGACACCGCCGTGCACGCGCTTCGGGGCGTGTCAATCGGATTCCGTGCGGGAGAGTTCACCGCGATCATGGGGCCGTCGGGCTCCGGCAAGTCGACCCTGATGCACTGCCTGGCCGGACTCGACACGGTCACCGAGGGCGAGGTGCACATCGGTGACGTCGGTCTGGCCGGTCTGTCCGACAAGGAGATGACCAAGTTGCGGCGCGACCGCATCGGATTCGTCTTCCAGGCGTTCAACCTGGTGCCGACGCTGACGGCCGAGGAGAACATCACCCTGCCGCAGGGGATCGCCGGCCGCGAGGTCGACCGCCCGTGGTTCGACACGGTGATCGACCGCCTCGGCATCCGGCCGCGACTGAACCACCGTCCCAGTGAACTCTCCGGCGGCCAGCAGCAGCGCGTGGCCTGCGCCCGCGCACTCGTCGGACGTCCGGACATCATCTTCGGCGACGAACCCACCGGCAACCTCGACTCCCGCTCGTCCGGTGAAGTGCTCGCCATCCTGCGCGCCGCGACCGACGAGTTCAACCAGACCGTGGTGATCGTGACCCACGATCCGCGCGCGGCGTCGTACGCCGACCGCGTCGTCTTCCTGGCCGACGGCCAGATCGTCCGGGAACTGCAGCGCCCGTCCGCCGACGACGTCTTCGAGGTGATGCGCAATCTCGACGACTCGGCACCGGGACAGGACGACCACGGGCAGTCGACGCGTCCCGCCGGATCCGGCGAGGTGAACTGAACCGATGGCTGCCAACGTCATGCGCAAGGTTTCTCTGAGAAGCCTTGCGTCTCACAAGATCAGGTTGATCCTGACGGTGTTCTCGGTGGTGCTGGGCACCAGCTTCGTCGCGGGCGCGGTCATCTTCACCTCGACCGTGGCCACCGCTTTCAACTCGATCTTCGACAACGTCGCGCAGGGAGTCGCGGTCGAGATCACCGCGGCGGGCAACGAAGCACCCGGCGTGCCCGTGACGATCGTCGACGATCTGAAGAAGAACGAGCAGAAGCTCGGAATCGAACGGGTGGCCGCCTCGAACTCCGGGCCGGTGACGCTCGCCGATTCGTCCGGCCGGGCCGTCCAGACCGGCGGAGCGCCGAGCGTCGGCATGAGCTACCTCCCGCCCGACGAGGCGGTCGGCGAGGACATGAAGTTCAGCGAGGGCCGCGCACCGGAGAAGTCCGATGAGATCGCGGTCAACTCCCAGGCCGCCGACAAGGGCGGGCTCAAGGTCGGGAGCCGGACGAAGGTGGTCGTCGGAGCCGGGCTGGCCCCGCCGATGGACGTCACCGTGGTCGGTCTCACCGACATGCCGTCGTCCACCGGCGGTTATGTCGGGGTGCTCTTCGACCAGGCGACCGCCGCCAAGCTGTTCTCGGATGGCAAGTACGTCTCGACCGTCGACCTCGCGGCCCGTCCCGGGGTGTCCGACGACCAACTGCGCGACGCCGTCCACGCCCATCTGGCCGACGTGGTCGCCCGATCGGGGAAGACCGACTTCGATCAGCTGTACAAGGTCCGCACCGGCGAACAGGTGCGCGAGGACCAGAAGGAGAGCATCCAGCAGTTCCTGACGATCTTCCGGGCCATCCTGCTGGCTTTCGCCGCGATCGGCCTGCTGGTCGGCACCTTCATCATCTACAACACCTTCTCGATGATCGTCGCCCAGCGGAACCGTGAGCTCGCGCTGCTGCGCGCGATCGGCGCGAGCCGGGAGAACGTCTCCCGGTCGGTGCTGCTCGAAGCGCTGATCGTCGGCGTCATCGGCGGGCTGATCGGTCTGGCGCTGGGTGTCGCGATCGCCGCAGGCCTGCTCGCGTACACCCAATCGCAGGGCCTGCCGTCCAACGGCATCCAGGTCGGCGCGGCCGCGATCATCTCCGCGGTGTTCGTCGGAGTCGTCGTCACCCTGCTCAGCGCATGGATTCCGGCACGCCGAGCCTCGCGCATCCCGCCGGTGGAGGCCATGCGCGAGAGCACCGTGGAACCCGGCGCCGGCTCGCTCCGCGTCCGGACCCTGCTGGCGGCCGTCTTCGGTGTCCTCGGCGTCATCGCGCTGGTGATCGGCGGACTCGGGGAGGGGGCCGGCTCGGCCACCATCGTCGGAATCGGGGCGCTCCTTGCGGTGATCGCCGTGGTGCTGGGGGCACCCGCCATCTCCCAGCCCGTCGTGGGCGCGTTCGGCGCCCTCTTCCAGAAGCCCTTCGGCACCGTCGGCAAACTGGCCAGGACCAACGCGGTCCGCAACCCCCGGCGTACCGCGGCCACCGCGTTCGCACTCACCCTCGGCCTGATGCTCGTGGTGGTGATCGGCACTCTCGGATGGTCGTTCAAGGGCACCGTCGACTCGTCGGTCGACAAGGGCATCCGCGCCGACTTCATCGTCACCGGCACCAACAACATGCCGCTGCCGCTCTCGGTGGTGGACGCGGTCAAGGAGGCTCCGGGAGCGGACAAGGTGGTCGCGCAGGCATACGGCGAGGCCCGCTACGACGGGAAGGACACCTACGTGACCTCCCCGTACGGTGGTTCGATCGGTGACGTCGCGTCCATCAACGTGCTCGAGGGCAGCCTGGATCTGCCGGACGACGGGCTCCTCATCAGTTCCTCGCAAGCGCGCGACAACGGTTGGAAACTGGGGCAGACGGTCACCTTCACCAGCGGTACCGGCGACGAGGTCGCCACCGAGGTGACGGGGATCTTCGAGGACAACCAGGCGATCGCGTCGTCGATGGTGGGCTGGCCGACGTACGAGCAGCTCATGCCGGTCGCGATGAAGCGGATCGCGGGCCCGGTGCTGGTGACCGCGAAGCCCGGGGTGAGGGCGGCCGACCTGCGTAAGCAACTCGAGGACGCCACCGCTGAGTACCTCACCGCCCAGGTGCAGGATCGCGATCAGTTCAAGAACTCGATCTCCTCGCAGATCGACCAGATGATGGCGACGCTGTACGCGCTGCTGGCCCTGTCACTGGTGATCGCGGTGCTCGGCATCGTGAACACGCTCGCGCTGTCGGTGGTGGAGCGCAGACAGGAGATCGGCATGCTGCGTGCGGTGGGCATGAGCCGGGCGCAGGTGCGCCGCACGATCTACCTCGAGTCGACGTACATCGCGGTGTTCGGGGCGCTGCTGGGCACCGTGCTGGGTCTCGCGATCGGCATCCCGCTGGTGCGGACGCTGGCGTACTGGGGTCTGGAAGGCGTGGTGATCCCGTGGGCGCTGATCGGCGGGACGCTGGTCGGAGCCGCGGTGGTCGGGGTGATCGCAGCGCTGTGGCCTGCGGTGACCGCCGCTCGCACCCGCCCGCTCGAGGCCATCACCGCAGAATGAGGGGCTTCTCGCACCGGGTATACGGTGGTCGGCATGACTAGCCCCTCGCCCTCGGGCCGCGGCCGCACGGTGGTCCTGTCGTTGATCGTCGTCCTCGCGGTGATCGTCCTGGCGGCCGTCGGTTTCCTCGTGTTCCGGTCGGGTTCGCCGAACTCGGGAACCGACCGGCCCTCGGCGACGCCGACCACCGTCACGACCACCAGCGAGGAGAGTGAGACGATCTCGTCGCCGAAGCCGACGCCGACCCGGACCACCCCGCGGGTGGAGCCCGGCTCGGTCACCTATCAGCTCACCGGAGACGGCGACGTGGTGGCTCTGGCCTATCGCGATTCCGGCGGTCGGGTGGTGGTCGCCGCGACGGGGACTCCGTGGTCGGCCAAGACGGTCGTGCCCGACCGCGAGGTCGAGATGACAGCGATCGTGGTGCGCGGTCCGGTCACGTGCACGATTCTGCAGGGCGACGACATGATCTCGTCGAGCACCAGCCGCGGCGGTCCGCTCCGCTGCGCGGGACGGTTGCCGCGCTAGACCGGTCCGTCTGCCTGCGAGGCACGCCGCGTTACGCGGCGTGCCTCGTTTCGTATTGTGCTCAAACACCTGTTCGGGATATGTTATCCACAGTTATCCACAACCTTCATCCACAATGTGCATGAATTACACACATGTAATTTCCACATTGTGGATGGATTCAGGTGTGGGAAGCGTGTCCCGAAACCGCCCCTGACCTCAGTTTTTCCGGAGCACGAGGACCAGGTTGGTCGCTGCCGCCTCGCGGACCACGGGGATGTGCACAACTGGCCATGCGAACCTGGGGAGATAGCGCGGAATGGCGGCCAGCAGTTCGGCGTCGGCTGTGGATCGTGCCCAGCGCAGTCCCGCGGCAGCGGTGATCGGAAACAGCGACACTCCGTAGAGGTTCTTCGGCAGGTGACCGGTGCGCCGCGTGTACCAGCGCGCGGCGCGGTGGCCGCCGAGGTAGTGAGTCAGTCCCATCTCGTGGCCGCCGAACGGACCCCACCAGAGGGTGTAGCTGAGGACGATCGTTCCGCCCGGCCGGGTGACCCGGACCATCTCGTCGGCCATCGCCCACGGGGTCCGAGTGTGCTCGGCGACGTTCGACGAGTAGCAGACATCGACGCTTCCGGTCCGGAACGGGAGATGCTCGCCCTGCGCGCGGACCGCCGACCGTTGGTCGATCCCGGCGGCCGCCATCTCTCCCGCGTCCGGTTCCACCGACAGATAGGCGGCACCGCGATCGCGGAAGGCGTCGGCGAAGAACCCGGGCCCGCCCCCGACGTCGAGCACGGTGGCGCCCCGCAGCGGGCCGGGGTGGAGAGAGTCGATCATCACGGCGGTGTCGTGTGCGAGCGCCGAATAGAACCGGGCCGGGTCGGACTGCTCGTACCGGAAGGCGTCGAGGAGCCGCACCGAACGACGGATCGTGGCGTGCCGACCGAAGGCGGCGGCGGGAGCGGGGAACCGGGAACGCGGCATGCAGCCAGGTTCGCATACGCTGGAACGAATGAGCGTCCCGACCGATGTCCTGCTGCTGTGCTGGCGTGACACCGGCCATCCCCAGGGCGGGGGCAGCGAACGCTACCTCGAACGCGTGGGCGCCGAGTTCGCCGCCCGGGGTTCGCGCGTCACCCTGCTCACCGCCCACTATCCCGGTGCTGCGAGGAAGCAGACGGTCGACGGGGTGCGCATCGTCCGCGCGGGCGGTCGGCTCACCGTGTACCCGCGGGCTCTGGCCACCGTCGCCGCGGCCCGCTGGGGACGGGGACGGCTGGCCGGGTATCGGCCCGACGTCGTCGTCGACACCCAGAACGGCGTTCCCTTCTTCGCGCGCCTCGTCGCTCCCGCGCCGACCGTGGTCCTGGTCCACCACTGTCATCGGGAGCAGTGGCCGGTGGCGGGGCCGGTCCTGGCCCGGGTGGGTTGGTGGATCGAGTCGAGGATCGCGCCGCGGATCCACCGCCGGAACCGCTACATCACGGTCTCCGAACCATCCGCGACCGAACTCACCGGTCTCGGTGTGGACCGGCACCGCATCACCGTCGTGCGCGGCGGAGTCGACCCGGTGCCGAACGGTATCGATGTGACCGGGCGGTCGGGCGGTCTCCGCCTGATCGCCGTCTCGAGGCTGGTGCCGCACAAGCAGATCGAGGACGCGCTCGAGGTGGTGGCCACGCTGTCCGCCGCGGGCGCGGACGTGCACCTGGACGTCGTCGGGGACGGATGGTGGGCGGGCCGGCTGCGCGCGCAGGCGCAGTCTCTGGGAGTCGTCGACCAGGTCAGCTTTCACGGGCACGTGAGCGATCGGCGCAAGCACGAGTTGCTCGCCGCCGCCGACGTCCATCTGATGCCGTCGCGGAAGGAGGGATGGGGGCTGGCGGTGATCGAAGCCGCACAGCACGCGGTTCCGACGATCGGCTATCGCAGTTCGGCGGGGCTGGCCGACTCCATCGTCGACGGGGTCACCGGCGTGTTGGTGGACGACGCCGTCCAACTCGCCCGGGCCGCCGCGGCCCTCGCGGCCGACCCGGATCGGCGGCGCGCGTTGGGGGAGGCCGCACGGGACCGTGCAGAGCAGTTCTCCTGGGCGGGAACCGCGGACGGGTTCGCGGCGGTCTTCGACGAGGTGTGCGGCTGACTCAGGCGCCGGGTTCGGTCTGCGGAGTCCAGCGTGCCCCGAGCAGATCGGAGCGCGCGGCGATGCGTTCGTCGGGCATCAGCGCCGTCACCAGGTAGTCGGCGAGCCGGTCGATGCGTGCGGGCAGATCGTCGTGGCCCGACACAGCGTAGGAGAGGACGTGGGCGCCGACGAACGACTCGGTGACGAATACGGCGGCCTCCTCGGCGTCGGTGTCCGGCGGCACGTCGCCGTCTTCGACGGCCTTCGTGACGAAGTACTTGATCGCTTCGATCCACGCGAGGTACACGGGGATCGGGGCCTCGCCGGAATGCAGTTCGATGATGAGGCGGATGCCCGCGCGGACCACCGGGTCGTCCACCAGCAGGCGGCCCATCTCCCGGCACAGCATCACGAGCTGTCGCATGCCGTAGGTGTCGGTCTGCGCGATGGTTCCGACCGCCCTCATCGAGGTGGCCTGGAATTCGTCGACGACGATCGCCGCGAGGTCGTCCTTCGACTGGAAGTGGAAGTAGATCGCGCCGCGGGTGAGGCCGGATTCGCCGACGATGTCGTTCAGTCGCGCCCGTTCGTAGCCGACGCGACTGAAGAGATTCGCGGCGGCGACCACGATCTGACGACGTGTCTCCACAGCCCTGGCCTGCTGGGCCATCGCCGCCCCCTCGGTGTATGAGAAATGCGCTCTGATGTGGTCGTATTCGGCACATATGGTAACCGAGCGCGCTTGCGCGATATTACTTCAGAGTATACGGTTACATACCGGTGGACCGGTTTAGCCGGACACGACAACTGGAGCTGCGACATCGGCTGGGACACGGAGGATTTCCGCCGACTGACCGAGGGGTGCTTCAGCGACGTGCCGGACCGGGTGCACCGACGCCAGTGCGCGACCCCCGCGCTCGATCCGAACGCGAGGGTGGCGCACTGGCGTGTTTCTGCGGCGTGCTCGCCGCGTCACTTCCGTTGAGCCGCTTCGTCTTCCTCGGTCTCCGGGGCCCTTCGACGGACGACGGCCGCGGCGAGACCGGCGGCCACCGAACAGATCCAGAGGACCAGGGCCGCGAATGCCGCCGCCCGCGCGGCGGTCGCCGGAACGGGCGCGGCCACGGCACCGGGAATCCGGTACACGGTCAGATGCTCGCCCGAGTAGGCCGGAGCGGTTGCGGCCAGCCGGGCGGGCGGGTCCGACTCCTCGGCCACCACCCAGCCGACGCCGAGCCGTGCCAACCGCTGCGGGTCGCCTCCGTCTCGGAGAACGTCGAGGACCTGCGCCGTCCGGCCGGTGGGGGAGTCCACCGTCGTCCCGTCCACGGTCAATTCGCCCGAACCGATCACCGGTGCGTCCAGCATGCGCGGGAGCGGAGACAGCGACGGCCCCCGGGCCCACGACAGCCGTCGCACGGCGTCGCCGGGCCACAGGGCCACTGAGCCGCGGGCGCCGTCCGTGTCGTGGCCGACGAGCGCCGTCACCCGGGCATAGTCGTCGGGGTAGATCACCGGCCGGATCTTGCCGCCCACACCCCAGGCGAGGTCGGGGAGCGGTGCCACGATCAGTGCGATCACCGCCGCTGCGGCGAAGCCGGCCGGTACGAGTGCGCGCAGTGCGGTCACGGCGGCCGCCGCCGCGACCGCGACGAACGGGACGGCGAGCGCGAGGTATTTCTGCGTGTCGCGCAGCAGCCCGGCACCGGGCACATGCGCCAACAGGACGTCCATCACCGCCAGTCCGGGCGGTGTCGCAGCGACCACCACCGCCGCGATCGCGACCGCCGCCAGGAGTGCCTGCCCGGCGACCGCGGGGCTCAGTTCCCGGCGCATCCGGACCAGGGCGCCGGTGCCGACCGCCACCACCGCCAGCAGCATCAGTGTCGCGACCAGGGCCCAGGGGGTGGTGCGGCTGGCGGGGACGGCGTCGGCGTTCCAGATGCCGCCGAGCCCGAGGGCGGTGCCGAGCAGCCCGAGCCCCGGCTCGGCACGCAGCGCGAACACCGCGGCGCCGCCGGAGGACCCGACGTCCGACGCGACCGCGGAGGCCACCAGCCAGGGAGAGGCGGTGATGAGCCAGCATCCCGCGGCGAGTCCCGCCGTCCGGATCGGCAGCCGCACCGCCGCCGCGGTGGCCACCGCCACGATCCCGGCCAGAAGCGAACCGGTGGGCGTCAGGCCGGCTGCCGCGAATATCCCGGCGAGACCGGCCCATTGGCGCCACGACCGCCGGCCGTCGGCCAGGTCGAGCACCGCGCACACCGTCCACCCGAGGGCGGCGTAGCCGGCCAGCAGACTCCAATGCCCTTGCAGCAGGCGCTCTGCCACGTAGGGATTCCAGATCCCGACGACGGCGGCGGCCACCGCACCGGCGGTGGCGGCGCGCGGGACGAGCCTGCGGGCCAGCCGCCCGTAGCCCGCTCCGGCCGCGAAGACGGCCAGGATCGTCAGGCCGGCCACCAGGAGGCCGCCGTCCACGAGACGCGAGCCGAGGGCGAGCAGCGCGTCCTGCGGGACCGCTCGCGGCGCCGTGCCGTCGATGCCGAGCGCGGCGGCCGTCAGCGGCGACTGCGGAGTCGCGACCGCGTCCCGGTAGAGCAGGTGGTTCCCGACCAGGGGCGCGCAGATCAGGGCGGTGAGCAGAGCGCTGACCGCGTAGACCGCCGCCCCGGTCTGCGCGGGCGTGCGCGTGGAGGTGGCGGTCACCGCACTGCCGTCGGATCAGAAGTGGTACGTGTCGGTCGGTGCGGGCATGTGGTCGTTGATCCCGTAGTCGCTCGGGACGATCTCGTATGCGCGGGCCAGTTCCAGAATCTTGGTGGCACGGGCGATCCGAGGCAGGTCGGAGCCGTTGCGGATCTCGCCGCCGTCCGCCTCGAACTCGGTGAAGAACTCACGCGCCCACTTGATCTCGTCGTGCGACGGCGACAGCCCCTCGTTGACCGACGCGCACTGGTCGGGGGTGAGGCAGATCTTGCCCGTCATCCCGAACTCCGCGCTGACGGCCGTCGCCTCCGACAGCTTCAGGGCGCTGGAACCGACGGTCGGGCCGTCGATGGCCGACGGCAGGTTGGCGGCCTTGGCCGCGATGGTGAACCGTGACCGCGCATAGGCCAGCGTGGTCGGCTGCTCACCGAAACCGGTGTCGCGGCGGAAGTCGCCGATGCCGAACGCCAGGCGGAAGGTGCCCTTGGCCGAGGCGATCTCGTTGATCCGTTCCAGGCCCCGGGCGGTCTCGACCAGCGCGACGATCGGCACGCCCGGGACACGCTGGGCCGTCTCGGTCACGTGATCGACCGATTCCACCATCGCCAGCATGATCCCGCCGATGGACGTCCCGGCCAGCGCGGCGAGATCCGCCGCCCACCACGGGGTTCCGAAGCCGTTGATGCGAACCCAGTCGGAGTGACCGTCGGCGAGCCAGCGGACCACGTTGTCGCGGGCGGAGTCCTTGTCTTTCGGTGCGACGGCGTCCTCGATGTCGAGGATGACGATGTCGGCGCGGGAGCGCGAGGCGGCCTCGAACCGGTCGTACTGCGCCCCGTTCACCAGGAGCCAACTGCGGGCCAGTACCGGGTCGATGCGGGACCCGACATCGGAGGGGTCGGGCTCGTTGAATGGTTCGGTGTCGTACATCGACTCTTAGCGCTCGTCTCGATCAGCTACGGATACTGCCGATGCAGTCTATCGCGCAGCGGCCGGGCACACTGGTCAGCATGGTCGACGCCGCCACGCCCCGCCGCGGGTCCACCGTGCGGTCGGTCGGCTGGGTCACCGCGGGTTCTCTCCTGGCCAATCTGCTGGCGTACGTGGTGCAGGTTCCGGCGAGCCGGGTGCTGGGGCCGGACGCCTTCGGCGAGTTCTCGGTTCTCAACGCGGCCATGCTCATCGCCTCGGTGCCGGCGCTGGCTCTGCAGGCGGTGGTGGCGCGCGAGGTGGTGCGGGGGACGCCGTCGCGGCGGCTGTGGGCGCTGATCGGCGTGGTCTTCGGCGTCGTCGCCCTGGTGTCGGTGTTCGCGGTGGCCGCGATGATGCGGATCGCGCACACCGATCTCGGACCCAC
This sequence comes from Gordonia sihwensis NBRC 108236, assembly GCF_000333035.1. GTDB lineage: Bacteria > Actinomycetota > Actinomycetes > Mycobacteriales > Mycobacteriaceae > Gordonia > Gordonia sihwensis. Next base: position 152 of record NZ_BANU01000028.1, on the reverse strand, counting down.
CGCGGCAGCGCTCGCCGGTGCCGCACCGCTCGCGGTTGTCTCTGGCGGCCAGGGGCTGCTTCAGGGGGCGGGGCGGTTCCGGTTGCTCGGCGCGGTGCTCGCCGGCGTCGGGCTCCTGCGGTCGGTGCCCGTGGTGGGCGCGGTGTACGCGG
>NZ_BANU01000029.1 GCF_000333035.1 Gordonia sihwensis NBRC 108236 | reverse complement strand
CCAGGCCGGCTGAGCGCGCACCCCTCTTAGGCTGGTTGAGCGAGCGAAGCGAGTCGAAACCACCACACGACGGGCAGAGTCGTGTCGATACGACGTGCTCGCTACGCTCGCCCGCCTACTCGACAAACCTCGAGGGACCGTCTTCCCGCAGGCTGGTTGAGCGAGCGAAGCGAGTCGAAACCACCGCACACGACGGGAGAGTGGTCTCGATACGGCGTGCTCGCTACGCTCACCCGCCTACTCGACCAACCTCGGGAGACCGGGCACAGCGCGACTCCCTCTCTCCGTGCTCGGTGGCTTTCGGAGTCTGAGGCCGACACTACCATTGGTGGCATGGCCATCAGCAGGCCCGCGGAGAGCGGAGCAGAAGTCGTCACGAAGGCACCCCGGGCCCGGATGACCGGGGCTCAGCGTCGACTGCAGCTCATCGAGGTGGCGCGGGGGCTGTTCGCCGAACGTGGCTTCGAGGGAACGTCGATCGAGGAGATCGCGCAGCGTGCCGGTGTGTCGAAGCCCATCGTCTACGAGCATTTCGGCGGCAAGGAAGGTCTCTACGCCGTCGTCGTCGACCGCGAGATGGAGACCCTGCTGGAAATGGTCACGTCCTCGCTCACGAAGAATCGGTCGCTGTATCGGATTCAGCAGGTCGCGCTGGCGTTGCTGACCTACATGGAGGAGCGGACCGACGGGTTCCGCATCCTGGTCCGAGGAGAGTCGACCAGCGGGGGCGAGGACACTCGCTATTCGAGCCTGCTGAACGACGCGATCAGCCAGGTGGAACACATTCTCGCCGGGGACTTCGAGCGGCGCGGATTCGATCCCGCGCTGGCGCCTCTCTACGCGCAGGCGCTGGTGGGCATGGTCTCAGTGACCGCACAGTGGTGGCTCGACGTCCGGCAGCCGGAGAAGGAGGTGGTGGCCGCGCATCTGGTGAATCTGTGCTGGAACGGCCTCACGCGGCTCGATCCCGAGCCGATGCTCGTCGACGCGGAGTACAAAGAGCCGACGCAGCCTACCGTGCACCCGGCGCTCGCCGACTCGGCTGCGTCGAACGACGACGATAAGTGACTGCTCCGGCAGTCCAGAGAACGGTCACCAGAACGGCGGTCGAGATCACCTGACCGCGAACCGACGGGGTCACGATCGCCAGCACCGTGATAGCGACCAGAGCTATCAGCGTGAGCCACGACAGGTATGGATACCCCCACATCTTCAGCGGCAGCGGCGTTCCGTCGCGCTCGGCGCGTCTGCGCAGCACGATCTGGGCGCAGGTGATCGCGAGCCACGTGACGAGCAGCGTCGAGCCGACCACCGATAGGAGACGATCGAGAACCTGGTCGCCCCAGAAGTAGGTCGCGGGCACTGCGAGGAAGCCGAACACGGTGCTGGCGAGCAGCGCGGGGACGGGAACCGCACGGGAGGAGACCCGCCGCGCCGACCGCGGCGCCATCCGTCGCACCGACAGGGAGAACAGCATCCGCGACGCGCCGTAGAGGTTGACGTTCATCGACGACAGCAGCGCGACGACGATGATGGCGCCCATCGTGGCGGCGACCGCCGGAAGGCCGGTCTGCTCGAGCACGCCGACGAACGGCGATTCGCGGATGCGCGGATCGTCTGCCGGTAGGACGAGCATGATCACCGCCACCGATCCCACGTAGAAGACCAGGATGCGCCAGACGATGGTCCGGATGGCTTTCGTGACGCTCGGACCGGGATCGTCGGTCTCCGCGGCGGCGACGGCGATGATCTCGATTCCGCCGAAGGCGAACGCGATCACCAGAAGTGCGGCCGTGACACCGCCGATGCCGTGCGGGAGGAAGTCGCCGGCGTTGGCGAGTCCAGGAGACGGCTCGGACATCCACCCGAAGAGGTAGGCCGCTCCGATCACCAGGAAAAGCACGATGAACGTCACCTTGATCAACGACAGCCAGAACTCCAGCTCGCCGAAGTTCGACACTCCGGTCAGATTGAGCACGCTGAATACAGTCATGAACACCAGCGCCCACGCCCAGACGGGCAGCAGGCCGACGAGTGCGTTGAGTCCTTCCGCCGCCGCGAGCGACTCGGCTGCGACCACGATCGTCATCTGGACCCACCACAGCCAGCCCATCATGAAGCCGGCTCCGGGCCCGAGAGCTTTGCCGACGTAGTAGGAGAACGCGCCGGGATTCGGATCGGCCGCCGCGAGTTCGCCCAGCATTCGCATCACCGAGACGATGATGACGCCGACGATGGCGTACGAGACGAGTGCCGCGGGTCCGGCGAGCGCGATGCCTTCTCCGGACCCGACGAACAGTCCCGCGCCGATGGCGGATCCGAGGCTCATCATCACGAGGTGGCGTGGCTTCAGCCCCGTCTTGAGGCGGTCGGCTCCGTGGTCCTCGACGTCCTCCTCGCGGACCTCGATAGGTTCTGACTCGTTATCGCCCACCAGTCGAGCGTAGTTGCCCGGCGGTGCGGCAAGATCAGCACATGCTGACCGTTCGCCCGGCGACGTCCGACGACTGCGAGGCCGTTGCCGACATCTACCGGTATTACGTCGAGAACTCCACTGCGACGTTCGACCTCGAGGCGCCCTCCGTCGCGCAGTGGCGGACCAGACTCGAGACGACTGTTGCCGCGGGACGCCCGTTCCTCGTGGCCGGCGCACCCGGCGAGGTGGTCGGTTACGCCTATCTCGGCGTGTATCGGGGAAAGGCGGGCTGGAGTTGGACCGCCGAGGACAGCATCTACCTTCGGCCTGAGGCGGCGGGCCGGGGGACGGGCAAGCACCTGCTGCGCGCGTTGATCGACGCGGCGGACCCGGCGGTGACGCGCACCATCATGGCCGTGGTCTCCGAGGACGTTCCGGAGTCGATCGCGCTGCACACGAAGGTCGGTTTCGTCGAAGTGGGTCGCACACCCGGTGTCGGGCGCAAGTTCGACCGCTGGATCGGCTGCGTCTACCTGCAGTACACGATCGGGGCGTAGACCGCCCGAAGGCCCAGTACGGTCTACTCGCGGTGCTTCGGGCCGAAACGCTCGGGTCGCCACCCGCCCCGGGTCCGGCTCAGGCGGTAGTCGATGCGGTCGTCGACATAGTCGCGCAGGGCCGGCTCGTCCGGCATCGTGCTGAAGACCTCGCCCGCGATGTGCGACGTCGCGGCCTCCAACCGCTGTGCCTGAGCGGCCCGCCGCAGTTTGTCGTGCTCGAATCGCAGACCCCGCACGGTCGCAAAGCACATCATCGCGAGGATCACGCTGAACGGCAGGGCCGTGGCCAGCGACGCGGCCTGCAGCGACCGCAGTCCGCCCGCGAGCAGGAGAGCGATTGCGACGACGCCCTCGAGCGACGCCCAGAGCACGCGGGACCACACCGGCGGATTGGGGTGGCCGCCCGAGGCGAGCATGTCGACGACCAGTGAGCCGGAATCGGAGGAGGTGATGAAGAAGACGGCCACCAGGACGATCCCGAGAATCGAGAAGACCGTGCCGAGCGGCATGTCCGACAGCACGTGGAACAGCGATCCCTCGGGCGAGACCTTGCCGTCCTCCACCAGGTCACCCTCGCCGAAGAACTGCCGGTGCAGGCCCGTACCACCGAGCACCGAGAACCAGACGAATCCGACCAGAGTCGGCACGATCAGGCATCCGGCGATGAACTCGCGCACTGTCCGCCCGCGCGAGATCCGGGCGATGAACACGCCGACGAAAGGCGCCCAGGCGATCCACCAGCCCCAATAGAAGATCGTCCAGTCGCTGAGCCAGTCCTGTGCCTCCTGGCCCTGGAAGGCTCCGACGTCGAGCGTCATGTTGAACAGGTTGGCGAAGTAGACGCCGATCGACTGCACGAAGTTGCGCAGAAGAAAGAGAGTGGGACCGATCAGCAGCATCGCGATCACCAGCAGTCCGGCGATCGACAGGTTGATGTTCGACAACCACTTGATTCCGGTGCCCAGACCGCTCACCACCGACAGGGTCGCCAGGAAGGTGATGGCGACGATGAGGATCACCAGGAGGGTGTTGTCGACGGAGTCGATGACGCCGATCGACTGCATGCCCGCTGAGATCTGCTGCACGCCGAGCCCCAGCGACGTGGCGACGCCGAAGACCGTGCCGAAGATGGCGAGAATGTCGATGAGGTCGCCTGCCCAGCCCTTCACCCGATCGCCGAGCAGCGGTTCGAGCGCCCACCGGATCGACACCGGTCGCCCGCGGCGGTGGATCGCGTATGCCAGCGCGAGCCCGATCACCGCGTACACCGCCCACGGGTGCAGACCCCAGTGAATGAATGTCTGGGCCATCGCCAGACCGGCGATGTCCTCCTGGCTACCGCTCCAGCCGGGTTTCGGTTGCACGGTCGCATATGTGAGTGGCTCACCGACGCCGTAGAAGACCAGTCCGATGCCCATTCCGGCGGCGAACAGCATGCAGAACCAGCTCACCCTGCCGAACTCGGGAGCCTCATCGGGTCTGCCCAGCCGGATGCGGCCGAGCCTGGAGAAGCACAGCGCGACCGCGAACACCACGAAACACGCGATGATCAGCATGTAGTACCAGCCCAGGTTCGAGACGATCCAGTTCTGGACATCGGTGAAGACTTCGCTCGTCTGGTCGGGGAACGCGACGGCGAGAGCGCTCACCGCGACGATCACGATCAGTGCCGGCCAGAACACCGCCGGAGCGATTCCACCGCGGCCGAGCCGGACTCCCTGGCGCTTGAGCTTCTCGGTGATCTCCTCATCGGTGTCGTTCTCGCCGACGTGCCAGTGGTGGGGCACCGGTGCAACGCCCGGAGATACGGATGTCGCCTCTTTTGTGTACGGGTCGATCAATACTGCGCCGTCCAAGAGCACGGCGTCTGTGTCCGTCCCGTGCTCTGTGTCCGTCCCCCGTGGTTCGCTGTCAGCATTCTCCCGTTCGTCAGACATGCACTCCACGATCGGTGGCGAACGGCGATGATTCAAACCGAGGCGGCGATCGCCGAGGTCAGGCAGCGTGTCCGACGGTCGGGTCGACGACGGTCCGTTCGACGAGCGCGTCGACGACGAGCAGTCGCGCGCAAGAGCCGCGAAGGGCGGCCGACTCGGCCGGTACGACCTCCGGTAGTACCCTTGACGACGTGCTGATTCGCCCGACGCCGACCGGTGCGCAGGTCCCCGCGACCGCGCACGGGTTCCTGGCATCGGTGGTCTCGCTCATCCTGGGTGTCGCGGCCCACTCGATCGGCGGTGGGCACCTTCCCACGACGGCGCAGTCCGCGGTGCTCCTCGGCCTGGCGCTCGGGGTCGGACTGGTCCGCGCCGCTCAGGTGCGATCGGTGGAGCGAGCACGGGCTCGCGGCCGGATCGGCATCTCTGCGACCGGCGCGTTGGTCGCGCTGTCCGCGGGCCAGGCGACCGCTCACGGAGTGCTGTCGCTGATGGCAGGGCACGCGGGACACGGAGCCGGCGTGACGCCCGGGCCGTTGATGCTGTTCTGGCACGCACTCGCCGTCCCCGCCGCGGCTGCCGTGCTCTTCGTCGCCGAGCAACTGAGCCGGGCGTACGGCAACAGCGTGTCCCATGTCTGGCGGTTGGTGAGCACGCGGGTGTGTCTCGACCCCGCTTTCGTCGTCATCCGCGCCGACCGTCACGCTGCCGCGCTCCGGCCCGCGCCGATGGTCGCCTCCGCCGCGGTCCGCGGTCCTCCTTCGCTGGTCTGAACCCCATCCGACACCACCCCGGCGGTCTCGTCCGATCGCGGGGTATCAGACTCTGCACGAAAGAGACATCACTCATGGCGATAAGCCGTACCCTCATCCGTTCGCTCGGCCTCACCGCCGCAGCCCTGCTGTCCTTCGTCGTCGTGGCCTGCGGCAGCGACGACTCCTCCGCACCGGCCTCCGATTCGATCACCGTCTCCGACCAATGGGTCAAGGCCGCCGAATCGGGAATGACCGCCGCCTTCGGGACCATCGCCAACTCGTCCGACCACGACATCCGCATCGTGTCGGCGCACACCGACCTCGCCCGCACCACCGAGATGCACGAAGTGGTCGACAACGGCTCCGGCGGCACCACGATGCGCCAGAAGGACGGCGGCTTCCTCGTCCCGGCGAAGTCGTCGATCACGCTGTCGCCGGGCGCTGAGCACTTCATGCTCATGGATGTCACCAGGCCGATCACGACCGGACAGAACGTCGCGTTCACGATCCGCTTCGAGGACGGCTCCACCAAGACCTTCGACGCTCTCGCCCGAGACTTCGACGGCAATCAGGAGAATTACGCGCCCGGCGGGGACACTGACCACCCGGACATGGACCACGGCACGGCCGGGCACGACATGCAGCAGTCCGAGTCGGCGCACGCCGACTCGCATCAGTGACTGAGCAGCGGACTGGTCGCGTCTCGCGCCGTACCCTCCTCGCCGGCGGAGCGGGCCTGGCGGGCATCGGCATCGGGGCGGCCGCGGTGGGCGTCGGGCGAGAGTTCTCCTCGCCCGACCCCGCCGCGGGTTCCGGCCTGACGCCGTTCTACGGCACGCATCAGTCCGGCATCGTGACCCCGGCTCAGTCGCACGCTCAATTCGTCGGCTTGGATCTCGTCGACCCGACCGACGTCGACACTTTCGCGGGGGTCCTTCGCCTGTGGACGCAGGACGCGTCGAGGCTCACCCGTGCCGAGCCGAGCCTGTCCGACACCGAGCCCGAACTCGCGGTGCTGCCGTGCAACCTGACGGTCACCGTCGGTCTCGGTGACCGGGTGTTCCGGGCGCCGGCTCTCGCGCCTCTGCGGCCGTCATGGCTCGCGCCGCTCCCGCCCTTCTCGATCGACCGGCTGGATCCGCGGTGGGGACAGACTGATCTGCTTCTGCAGATCGGCGCCGACGACCCCGTGGCCCTGGCACATGCGACGCGCATGCTGACCTCGTCGGTCCGCCGCAGTGTGCGGGTCCGGTGGGTGCAGCGGGGGTTCCGCAACAGTCCGGGAATGGCGCCGGGCACGATGCGCAACCTGTTCGGACAGGTGGACGGCACCGTCCAGCCGAGCCCCGACGACTACGGCTCCCTCCTCTGGGACGACGGGCGCGAACAGCCCTGGATGGCCGGCGGGACGAGCCTGGTGCTGCGGCGTATCGCGATGCACATGGACACCTGGGAGGCGCTCGATCGCCGGGGGCGGGAGCTCTCCACAGGTCGCACCCTCGACAACGGCGCACCGCTGACCGGGCGCGACGAGTTCGACGATCCTGATTTCGACGCCTCACGCGGCGGCATCCCGGTGATCCCGCCGTCGTCGCACATCGCGCGGGCGCATCGTCGGGCGCCGGACGAGCAGTTCATCCGTCGCGGGTTCAATTACGACGACCCGCCCGAGGCGGGCTCGGCGGACACGTCCAACAGCGGGCTGATCTTCGCCGCGTATCAGCGGGATCCGGTCAAGCAGTACATTCCGGTTCAGCAGCGCCTGGACGAACACGACGACCTGAACGAGTGGACGACGCCCATCGGCTCCTCGGTGTACGCGATTCTGCCCGGCGCCGCTCCTTCGCGCCCGCTCGGCGCATCGCTGCTCGCGGCCGCCGGTCGGTCGGGGTGAGGGAGGGGGAGCGGTGCCCTCCCCAGGCTCGTCGAGAGGGCCCGGCGGGCAGTGCCCTCCCCAGGTTCGTCGAGTAGCCTCGGCGCGCGGTGCCCTCCCCGGCTCGTCGAGTAGCCTCGGCGCGCAGCGCCCTCCCCAGGCTCGTCGAGTAGCCTCGGCGCGCAGCGCCGCGGCGTATCGAGACCGTGTCAGGCGGCCTGCGCGGTCTCGATGCGCCTCGTCGCTCCGCTCCTCGACTTACTCGACGAGCCTGGGGGACCGACAAGCCCGGGACCGACGAGCCTGGGAACCGACCAGCCTGAGCACCGAACCAGCCTGGGGGCGACAGGCCGTGGTGGTCTTCTACACTTGACACAGTGTCGACCCCCTCTGCGCCGCGTCCCTCCCTGTCCGGGCTGACCTCCTTCGCGTTTCGTGATGCGGCCTTCGGTTTGCTGCGGGAACGAGTGGGCGAGACTCGCCTCGACATCACGGCACCGGACGCGGCCCGGCCGCTGGTGGTTGCGCAACTGGCCGAGATCTCCGAGAACCCCGTCCTCGTCGTGACCGCCAACGGTCGGGAGGCCGACGACCTCACGACCGAACTGTCGGAACTGCTGCCGTCGGGGCCCAACGGGACGTCGGTCGTCGCTCAATTCCCGTCGTGGGAGACGCTGCCGCACGAGCGGCTCTCGCCCAGCGCCGACACGGTCGGTGCCCGGCTCGCGGTGCTCAGTCGACTGGCCGACCCGGCGGTGTCCCCGTTGCGCGTCGTCGTCGCGACCGTCCGTTCCCTCGTGCAGCCGATGGCTCCCGGGCTCGGAGCGATGCGCGCGGTCACGCTCACCGAAGGCACGGAGGCGCAGTTCGACGGTCTGATCGAGAAGCTCGTCGAGATGGCCTACGAGCGCGTCGACATGGTCGGTGCCCGCGGCGAGTTCGCGGTGCGCGGCGGCATCCTCGACATCTTCCCGACCACCGCCGACTACCCGGTGCGAGTGGAGTTCTGGGGCGACGAGGTGACCGACATCCGCGCGTTCTCCGTCGCCGACCAGCGGACGCAGCCGGAGATCGACACGTCGGTGGTCCAGATTCATCCGTGCCGAGAACTGGTGCTGACCGCGGAGGTCCGGGACCGGGCCGCCGAACTCGCGTCGACAGTCGAGGACGAGTCGCTGCGCGAGATTCTGACCAAACTGTCGGAGGGCATTCCCGTCGAGGGAATGGAAGCGCTGATCCCGGCACTCGTCGACGGCCGGATGCAGATGCTCACCGAGGTGATGCCCGACGGCACTCGGGTACTGGTCCTCGATCCGGAGAAGGTGCGCACCCGTGCCGTCGATCTGGCGAGGACCGGCGAGGAGTTCTTGGAGGCGTCGTGGAACGCCGCGGCGCTGGGGGCAGCGGCGCCCGTGGCCGCGGGCGAACCCTCCATCGACCTGTCGGCGAGTGCCTACCGCAGCGTCGGTGACGTCGAACGTGCGACCGTGGAGGCGGGCAAACCGTGGTGGACGATGAGTCCGCTCTCGGCGGGATCGGGCGAGGAGCTCGAACTCGATCTGCAGCCCGGGCCGGCGCCGCACGGCGACCCCGCCGAGCTCGACGAGTTCATGACGTCGTTGCGCGCTCAGGTCGCCTCGGGCGGTCGTGCGGCGTTGATCGCCGCCGGCCGGGGCACTGCGATGCGATTCGTCGACCGTCTCGGTGAGGCCGAGGTCCCGGCCCGGCTCGTGGAGCCGGGCGATGAGTTGCCGGCCGACGCGGTCGGCGTCTTCCACGGCACGCTGCGGCGCGGACTGGTCTGCCCGTCGGCGCGTCTGGTGATCGCCACCGAGGCGGACGTCACCGGCGCTCGCGTCGTCGGTGTGAAGGACGGGCGGCGACTGCCGGCCAAGCGGCGCAATCAGGTCGACCCGCTGGCGTTGAGCGCCGGTGACCTGGTGGTGCACGACCAACACGGCATCGGCAAGTTCGTCGAGATGATCGAACGCACGGTCTCCGGTGCCCGGCGCGAGTACCTCGTGATCGAGTACGCGCCCGGCAAGCGGGGACAGCCGGGCGACCGCCTGTACGTTCCGATGGACGCGCTCGACCAGTTGTCGCGCTACGTCGGCGGCGAGCAGCCGGGGCTCAGCAAGCTCGGCGGTTCCGACTGGGCCAATACCAAGCGCAAGGCGCGCAAGGCGGTCCGGGAGATCGCGGGCGAACTGGTGCAGCTGTACGCCGCGCGGCATGCGGCACCGGGTTTCGCGTTCAGCCCCGACACCCCGTGGCAGCGGGAGATGGAGGACGCCTTCGACTACACCGAGACCGTCGACCAGATGACGGTGATCGGCGAGGTCAAGGCCGATATGGAGAAGCCGGTCCCGATGGACCGGGTGGTGGTCGGCGACGTCGGTTACGGCAAGACCGAGATCGCAGTCCGCGCCGCGTTCAAGGCCGTTCAGGACGGGAAGCAGGTCGCGGTCCTGGTACCGACGACGATTCTCGCCGGGCAGCACCTGCAGACCTTCACCGAGCGGATGGCGGGCTTCCCGGTCACCGTGCGCGGGTTGTCGCGGTTCACCGATCCGGCCGAGTCGAAGGAGATCATCGCGCAGATGGCCTCCGGTGAGGTCGACGTCGTCATCGGCACGCATCGGCTGCTGCAGACCGGCGTCCGATGGAAAGACCTCGGTCTGGTGATCGTGGACGAGGAGCAGCGCTTCGGTGTGGAGCACAAGGAGCACATCAAAGCGCTGCGCACCCACGTGGACGTGCTCACCATGTCGGCGACACCGATCCCGCGCACCCTCGAGATGTCGATGGCGGGTATCCGCGAGATGTCGACCATCCTCACTCCGCCCGAGGAACGGCACCCGGTCCTGACGTATGTCGGCGCATACTCCGACAAGCAGGTCGCGGCGGCCATCCGGCGCGAGCTGCTGCGCGACGGTCAGGTGTTCTACGTGCACAATCGCGTCTCGACCATCGACAAGACCGCCAAGCATCTCGCGAACATGATTCCCGAGGCCCGGGTGGTGGTCGCGCACGGGCAGATGGGCGAGGAGCAACTGGAACGAACCGTCCAGGGCTTCTGGGACCGCGAGTACGACGTCCTCGTGTGCACCACGATCATCGAGACCGGGCTCGACATCTCGAACGCCAACACCCTGATCGTCGACCGTGCGGAGAACTTCGGGCTCTCGCAGCTGCACCAGCTGCGCGGGCGCGTCGGGCGAAGCCGGGAGCGCGGGTACGCGTACCTGCTGTACAGCCCGGACAAGCCGCTGACCGAGACGGCCTACGACCGGCTCGCGACCATCGCCCAGAACAACGAACTCGGTGCCGGCATGGCGGTGGCGCTCAAGGATCTCGAGCTGCGCGGTGCCGGCAACGTCCTCGGCGCCGAGCAGTCCGGGCACGTCGCGGGTGTCGGCTTCGACCTCTACGTGCGGTTGGTCGGCGAAGCGGTCGAGGCGTACCGAGCCGCGGCCGACGGCAAGGCAGTGGCGACCGAGGAGAACGTCGAGGTGCGCATCGACCTGCCGGTGGACGCGCACATCCCCGTCGAGTACGTGGAGGCGGACCGGCTCAGGCTGGAGGCATACCGCAAGCTGGCGTCGGCCACCAGTGACGATGACGTCGACGAGGTGATGAGCGAACTGACCGACCGCTACGGTGAGCCGCCCGTCGAGACGCAGCGTCTCGCGGCGATCGCACGTCTGCGGCTCCGGTGCCGCGAACGCGGTATCGCGGAGGTCGGTCTGGCCGGTCAATCCATCCGGATCTCACCGATGCTTCTGCTCGACAGCCAGCAGGTCCGGCTCGCGCGCATGTACTCGTCGGCGAGCTACCGTGCCGCGACCCACATGGTGACACTGCCGATCCCGCGTACCGGCGGCGTCGGTTCCCCCCGACTCCGGGACACAGAGCTCGTCGACTATCTCGTCACGTTCCTTCAGACGATCGCGCCGCTGGAGTCGTAGCGTCCGGTCGATGTCAGACCCCTCCGATAGTCTCGAATGTGAGTTCGATGAAGGGGGCGGCATGAGTACTCGAATCGACCGTTTTCAGGGTTCGACGGTCCGGATCGACGACGATGCGATCGTCATCCGGATCGGAATCCCGGACGGCGCGAAGGGCGATCGAGCCGCGCTGTTGCGATTCGCCGCTCGATCGGACTGCTATCAGGGCGCGGTGATGTGGCATCGCTACGCCGCCGTGTACCGCCTGTATCAGGCGAGAAGGGCTGAGTTGGAGGTTGATTCGGCGGTGGACGCGTACTCGCGGCTCTACGACCCGCAATGCCAGACGGCCGCGGCCTACGCGGTCGCAGCCGGAGTACGGCCGCACACCGCTGAGATGTTCGTCGATCGCGCGATCGCGTGCGTGGAGCGGATCCCGGCGGTGGGCAGGCTCCTGCGCGACGGTCGGATCACGATCGCGTGGTTCACGCGGGCCGTCGAGCAGACGGCTCTCGTGGACGACCTGGAGCTCCTGGAGTTCATCGACGCGGAGATCGCGCACCGTCTCTCCGAGGCGGGCGGGCTATCGGCCGCCCGCGTCGAGTCGATCGTCTCCGCAGTGGTCGCCGAGTACGATCCCGATGCGGTGACCATGACGCGCGAGCAGATCGCAGCAGGAAAGAACGTGGTCGTGTCCCCGGTGTCCGACGGCATATCGGAGATGGTCATCACCGGTTCGTCCGAGGATGCGGTGATCGCGCTCGGAACCATCGACGCCCTCGCCGACGGCGTCTGTCCCTTCGATCCCCGCACGAAGCAGACCCGTCGGTCCGATGCCGCGACCGCGCTGCTGCATCGCGCCGAGTTCACCTGCCGATGCGATCGCGAGGACTGCGCTTCGACCCTGTCGCCGGAGCAGGTCGAATCGCGGCGCGGTCAGATCGTGGTTCACGTCGTGGTCCGCAAAGACGCCCTCGACGGGGCGTCGGAGACTCCGGCGTACGAAGACGGGGTCGGTCCGATCTCGGCCAGGCGTGCCCGTGAACTCATGGCTCGGCCCGACGCGGTGGTACGGGAACTCGACATCGACAAGGTCATCGCCGACTGCGCCGCCCATGCGGATCGATACCGGCCGTCCGCCGCTGTAGCCACCGCGGTGCGTGCCCTGTTCGGCACGTGCACCTGGCCGGGCTGCGATCGTCCCGCGTGGAAATCCGATCTCGATCACGTCGTCGAGTTCGATCACGTGGACCCCGCCGCGGGCGGCCCGACCTGCTTGTGCAATCTGAACCCGAAATGCCGCTTCCATCACGGTCTGAAGACCTTCGGCAGCGGGTGGGTCGACGACCAGGTCGTCGATGCGGCCGGTGTTCTCTGGTCGGAGGTGACGACCCCGGACGGAGTCTCGGTGCGTCAGGAGGCGCTGAACCTCTGGTTGCTGCCGGAGCTGGGCCGCTTCCAGTGCCGTCACGGCGTGTCGATCGGTCAGTCGCGCGAACCGCCACGACACGCCGAGGGGGAGCCCGAGAGGGCACGGACCCGCACCCAGGCCAAACATCGCTATCGGATGCAGCGGCGCGCGGCTAACCGCCGACGCCGAGAGGCGATGCTGGTTGGCGACGGCGAACCGCCGTTCTGAGGGTGATAGCGCGCGTCGGCTATGCCGTCAGCAACCGATCGCCGGTCGGCTGACCGTCGGCTGCGAGGGCGGCACGGATGACGGCGACCTCAGAGGCGGTCGCCTCGAGCAGTGGCGCGCGTACGGCGGCATGGGAGATGACGCCGATCTCGCGGAGCGCGGCCTTCGCGGTCACCACACCCGGTGCTGTGCGCATCAGTGCGATCGTCAGGGGGAGGACGGCGTCATTGATCGCGCGGGCCCGCGGCAGATCGCCCGCATCGATCGCCGTGATGAGGTCCCTGTTGCGGTCTGCGCCGACCACTCCCATCACGCTGACCAGACCCGAGGCTCCGGCCGCCAGGTACGGCAGGTTCAGCTCGTCGATGCCGCAGTAGTACGCCATCCCGGTCTCGGCCATCACCGACATCACCTCGAACAGATCCCCCTTCGCATCCTTCACCGCGGCGATGCGCGGGTGGTGCGAGAGTTCGACGAGCGTCTCCCGGGTGAGAGCGAGGCCGGTGCGGCCGGGGATGTCGTAGAGCATCACCGGGAGTTCGGTGGCGTCGGCGATCGCCACCGTGTGAGCGATCACTCCGGCCTGAGACGGCTTCGAGTAGTAGGGCGTCACGACCAGCAGAGCGTCGGCGGCGCCTGCCGCGGCGACTGCTCTGGCGGTCTGGACGCTCTTAGCCGTGTGATTGGTGCCCACGCCGACGACGAGGCGGGTCGCCGAACCCGCCGCGGCGCGGACCAGTTCCAGTACGCGAAGCAATTCGACGAGTTCGAGGGTCGGAGCCTCCCCGGTGGTGCCGGCCACCACGATCCCGTCGCAGCCGGTGTCGACGAGATGCTTCGCCACCGCGCCGATGCCGACCTCGTCGAGCGAGCCGTCGGGGTTCATCGGCGTCGGCATGGCGACGAGGTTCGATCCGAAGATCGCGCGCGCGGGATGCGAGGTCGAAGTCATGCATTCATCGTCGCCACGGAAATAGTTCACCACAAGCGAGGAGTTATCGTGAGTAATCGTTAGGAGTACTTCATGATCGATGTCGGAGCATTGAGAGCTCTGCGGGCCGTCGCCGATTTGGGGACGATGGCGCGGGCCGCCGACGAGCTCGGGTTCACGCCCTCGGCCATCTCTCAGCAGATCAAGAGGCTCGAGTCGCAGGTCGGGGTGCGTCTGGTGGCGCCGGCCGGGCGCCGGGTGGTGCTGACTCCGGCCGCACATGCGCTCGTCGAGACCGCGCCGGAAGTGCTGAACGCGCTTGAGAAGTCGGTGGCGGCGGCACGGTCGGTGGATGCCGGTTCGCCGCGCGGTGTGGTGAGGATCGCAGCGTTCTCGACCGGTGTCCGCGGCATCGTCGCGCCCGCATTGAAGCGTGTGCGACGCCTCCATCCGGAGGTGCGAGTCGAGGTGACGGAACTCGATCCGGTGCCCGCCGTGTACGCGGTCGAGTCGGGCAACGCCGATCTCGCGATGGTTCACGACGCCGACGGCGTGACGGTCGCGGTGCCGGCGGGGCTGGAGCGGTCGCATCTGCACACCGACATCGGCGACCTCGCGGTGCCGCTGGGGCATCCGCTGGCTGAGGCCGACCGGCCGATCCGGCGGGCCGAGCTCCGCGACTGCGGATGGGTGACCAGTCCCGTCGGCACGGTCTGTCATCGGTGGTTCGAGCGGTTGTTCGCCGAGTCGGAGCAGCAGCCGGACGTGATCCACTCGGTGGACGACTTCGGCACGCAGATGGCGTTGGTCGAGGCGGGCGACGTGGTCGCGCTGATCCCGCGCCTCGCCCGGCCTCGCGTGCCGGAGGGGGTGGCGGTGCGCGAGTTGCAGAATGCGCCGCGGCGTGAGGTCCATACCGTGTGGAGACACAGCGCGGAGGCCGACCCGGCATTGCGGGCAGTACTGACGGAGATCAGGGGCGTGCCGAGTGAAGACGGCAGTGAGGATGGCTCGGTGTCAGGCCGCCATCCCGGCAGTAATGCGCGACACGATTCCTTCCCGCGCGTGTGACCGGAGCGAAGCCTTGTGACGCGTTAATGTCGAGGTTGACACTGATTTGCGAGGAGGAGCTTCCATGACCGTGGTCCTGCTCGACGCGTCGCGACCCGATCTCGTTCCTGCCGGTGCGGTGGCGCTGCTCGCGGAGACCGTGGCCGTCACCGAAGAGGTGCACCCGTCGCTGTTGTGGCAGTTGCCGTCGTACGAGCTCGTCGGTCTGGTCGAGGACGACGGTACTAAGACCCTGGTGAGTTCTGATCGTGATCATCCGGCTGTCGTCGAGCGGTTGAAGTGGGGCGAGCCGGTCATCGAAGGCAGCAATCTCCCGGGCGGCAAGCTGCTGCGGGCTGTCGAGCTGATGGACCGGCTTCGTCGCATGGGCCCGTGGGAGCGGTTGCAGACGCACGACTCGCTGCGCAAGTACCTTCTCGAAGAGGTGTACGAGCTGCTCGACTCGATCGACCACGGTACGTCCGAGGAACTCTGCTCTGAGCTCGGCGATCTCCTCCTGCAAGTGCTGTTCCACGCGCGCATCGCCGCTGATTCGGCGGTCGGGGCGTTCGACATCGACGACGTGGCGCAGAGCTTCATCGACAAAGTGTCGAATCGAACACCCGGTGTTCTGGGCGGTGAGCACGCCGATCTGCACCGTCAGATCAACGAGTGGGAGGCGGCGAAAGCCGCCGAGCGCGAACGCGGCAGTGTGCTCGACGGCATCGTCACCACCCAGCCGGCGCTGGCCTTGGTGCAGAAGGTGTTCGAGCGTCTCGCCGGCGCAGGTTTCCCCGTCGCGGCCGTGAGCCCCTCGCTCTATCGAGTCGATATCCCCTTCCGCAAGCATGCCGTCGGCAGCGTCGAGGACGACCTCCGTCGTCGCGCGATCGCATTGATGAACCAGGTCCGTACCGCCGAGGGCGCCGCCGCCGAGGACGGTGTGGTGCCCCGGGACGACAACACGTGGCGCAAGTACCTGGGAATGACGTATGTCGAGGAATCGGCGGAGCCCGACGCGGACGCAGACTCCGGCGCGGACGTCGAGGAAGCCGGCATCGAGGACACCGCTGAGGACCCTGCTGACGAGGATTACGAGGAACTGGTCGTCGACGAAGACCCGATCGCCCGGAACAAGAAGGGCAAGACTCACAAGGTCAAGGATCTGAAGGTCCCGAAGGTCCCCGGCATGGTCGTGGTGGAGAAGTGGAGCGCCGAGGGGGAGTAGGCGACCCGTCGGCTGGTTGAGCCCTGCCCGCTGGTTGAGCCGCGAGGAGCGGAGCGACGAGCGTGTCGAAACCACGGGAGCGCGGGGGCGGCGAATCTACCCCGCAGCCACCTTGGCTTCGTGGAAGAACTCGGCGGGCATCTCGTATGAAAGTCTCCAGGTGACGGCGATCGGTCGCTCGCCTCGGTGATCTGCCATCGTTGCTGGGCCGATGAACATGTACGGCATGGGGCCAAACTCGCCCACCTTCCGATGTCGGACGAACAACAGCACAGTGCTGGTCCCGTTCACATAACGTTGACCAGTCCTTGAAGCAAGTGTCGTTGTCGACTGACTTTCCCAATGGAACAACCTACGGCTTATCGGATAGTCCCGATACATTGTCGTCGGCGAGAATCCGGTGTCAGACTTCGTCAACGTCACAAAGAATGCGTCGACATTGAGGTCGTCGATATACTTTACACCTTCGCGAAAATTCCCTGGCTTGGATTGTAGTGACGCAACACCGAGAGCAGCAAGAATCTCCTCGCGCTGGTAATGTGCGTGGAGCTGCAGCGGTAGATCACGCAGTGATCCCGCCAGTGGTCTTGTTTGCTGTCGAGAATTCTCAAATCCGTAGTCCGTAATCGCGATCAGTTCTTTGCATGCCTCAGGCTCTGATCGCAGAAGTTCTAGAGCTTCACGGAGGGAAGCGAAATCTCCGCCTGTCGGCCAGACGGAAAATATCAACATATCCGCGAGTCGCCTGTCTCGATCGGATAGTTCGCTGTAGGTCTTCGTGTCGGAGAGTAAGCGCCGATACGCTATCGCGCGGACGGGATCGTCAACATGTGAAAATGCTCGGTTTCGCTTGAGGATCTCAGATTCCAGCACCGAACCTGACGCGGAGAGATGGCCGGCATCTCGGCGCAGGCGAGTCCATGACTTGTTGCCGTCCTTGACAAGGTTCGCAAGTGGCAATTCGGTTTCGTCCAGGAATTCTCCAAAGGTGATATCGCCCACCGATTGTAGTTCGCGGACCATGTCTTTCCATCGCATCGTGAGCTGCCGTTGAAGGCTGGCCAGAACAATTTCTTGGGAGGTCTTATCGAACACGATCCGACACCCGGACGGTAGCGTTGGGAATTGATCGATGACCTTCTGTTTCTGTGACCGTCGACTGCCTCCCGTTAGTGCTCGGAGCCGGAGATCCCAGCGAAACTCTTCGCGTTGGTTGCCGACAAAATCGAGAATAGTGAGAATAGGTTTCGATTCAGTGCGGCGAAGTCCACGCCCCAGTTGCTGCAGGAATACGGTTGCGCTCTCTGTTGGCCGGAGCATGAAGATCGTGTCGACTTCCTTAATGTCGACGCCTTCGTTAAATACGTCAACCGAAAATATTGCATTGATGGAGCGATTGCCCAGACTAGCGAGGAGTTTGGTCCGCTCGGCGCCCCGGATTTTGCCAGACACCGATGCAGAGGGGATTCCGGCTTCTGTGAATACTCGCGCCATGTACTCGGCATGGCGAACGCTCACGCAAAATCCCAGTGCACGCATGTTGAGCGGTGCGACGATCTTATCGCGTACTGCGTTGAGCACGATCCGTGCACGCGCATCATCCCCGGTATACAACGTCTCAAGTTCTGCTGTTTCGTAACCTCCTCTCTTCCAGCTGAGTCGGGATAGGTCGGTACCGTCGGCAATTCCAAAGTAGTGAAATGGGCACAGCAGCTCGGCCTCGAGTGCATCCCACAATCGAAGTTCAGATGCGATGCGACCATCGAAGAAATGGCGAACATCGATACCGTCGGCGCGCTCTGGGGTAGCAGTGAGTGCCACCATCTCATTGGGCTGCAGGTGATCGACTATCTGTCGATATGTACGTGCCGAAGCGTGATGAAACTCATCTATAATTACCACTTCGAAGTGGTTCGCAGGAATTTCGGTGACGTAACTACTGAGCGACTGTACGCTCGCGAAAACGTGATCCCGTCGCTCTGGGCGAGCTCCGGCGACATACAACTCGCCGAAATTTGGGTCGGTTAACACCTCTTGGAAGGTCCTGAGTGCCTGATTGAGAATCTCCTCACGGTGCGCTACGAATAGTAGCCGTGGGCGGTGTTCGGCTGCGTGAGCGATGCGGCGATAGTCCAGAGCTGCAAGAACGGTCTTGCCGGTTCCTGTCGCCGCTACAATCAGATTTCGGTGTCGGCCATGTACGTCACGCTCCGCCTGCAACTCCTCGAGCATGATTTGCTGGTATGGGTACGGCCTCACTTCGAGTCTTGAAGTACTCAGAGTTAGCGAACGGTGACTTCGATTACCCGAAGCCACTGCGAGGGCGTCGTCGAGGCGATCTCTGTCTCGATCCGGATCATAGGATTCGAACGAAGGGTCACTGTTCCAATAGGTCTCGAATGTCGATGTGAACTTGTCGATTAAGGCAGGGGTGGTGACTCGCGACAGTCGCACGTTCCATTCGACGCCGTCAATCATCGCGGCATTGGAGAGATTCGAAGAACCGATGTATGCGGTATCGTAACCCGAATGGCGGCGGAACAACCACGCTTTCGCGTGGAGGCGGGTTCGGAGATTGTCATATTGCACGCGGACTTGCGCCCCGTAATTGCGCACGAGTCGGTCGAGGGTCTCTCTTTCGGTGGAACCCAGATACGTCGTTGTGATGACCCGGAATGGTTTATCAGTGTCAGCGAGCGTCGCGAGTTGAGCTTCGAGCAAACGGACGCCGCTCCAACGGATGAACGCGCAGACTAGGTCGACCGAATCTGCCGACGCAAGTTCGGCTGGGAGCTCATGCCCGATCGAAGGCTCGCCGCTAGCGTTGGTGAGGAGCGCAGCTTCGGACAAAGGAGTTGTGGGGCGTATTGAAGATCGGTTTGTTAGGCCGGGATGCTCTGATTGGTAAACGCGGAGGAGCTGACGTGCAGGCTCCTCAACAGCGGCGCTCTCGGAGTCGAGACGACGGATGACGTCGTTGGCGGCATTCAACCGGTCCGATCGATCTTTGATCGCGGTGAGATGCCGGTAGACTACGTCGCTCACGTGCCGAGCGAGTAGATGCGGTTCGTCGACAGCATCGATGCGGGCTGTTTCGTAACGCCGTCCGCTGGACTCGAGTTCAGCGTGGAGCTCTTGGGTTACCAGCTGTTCGTAGATGCCTTCTTCCACTCGCACAGTGTTGCATCCGCCACCGACATTTCTCACGAACACCCCGGTTTGCGCTGTTAGCGACTACCCGAGGTCGGTCGGTGAAGGAGTCGCTGCGGGCAAACTGGTTTCTGGCGGCTCAGACGTGACGCCGCCCTCACCCACCTCCGGTCTCCGGACCACCTCGACACCCACTGCCACGACGACCAGCGCGACTACCAGCCAGGCCATCGCGGTGAACGTCACCGGCCGCGCGGCGAACATGGCGGCCATGCCGAGTGCGAGGGCGATCCAGTAGATCACGGCGCGGTACTTGTCGACGGCTCGGCCGAAGCCACGGGTGTCGCCGCCGGCGCGGTCCAGCGCGCCACGCAGACCAGTGAACCCCGAGTCGAGGACCGACCGCACGGCGCGGGCGGGCCGCGCCGGGCCGGCGAACCAGCCGACCACCGCGATCAGCAGTCCGAGGAAGGTGAGGGCCCGCAGCGTCGACGCCATCATCGCGGTCACCTGGTCGAAGATCGCGTGCGCGACAGCGCTCGGCAACGGATTCGGGCTCATCGAGAAGACGAAGACATTTCCACCGATCCAGACGCCGATCGACATCAGCGCGAAGATCACGGCCGCGGCCAACGACGACGCGACCGTCGCCCGTCGCCGGCGGTTGGCTACCAGGATCCCGCCGACGAGCAGTCCGACCGCCACCCACGACAGCCAGAGTCCGCCGATCACGGCCACCCGGTACGAGACGCGCGCCAGACCCAACGAGTCCGAGTGGAGGATCGTGACTGATCGGTTCGTCACCGGGATCCGGTTCACGAAGTCGAGGCCGCGGGCGGATAGACGCTGCTTCACCGCGTCGACCAGCGGGGCGAGCTGCAGGCTCAGGGTGCCGCTGTCGGAGAGCGCCAGCGCCGCGTCGGGCTGATCCTTGAGCAGCGCCGTCGCCTGTCTGTGGGTGACGCGCAGACTCTGCGCCCAGAGATCGGCGAACTGATCGGAGGCCACCAGCCGCTGGGCCGTCGACGCGACGAGCGACTGGATGCCGGCGACGGCGGGCCCCCGGAGAGACGAGATGGCAGCAGCGGCCCGCGGCGGAAGTCCGGACTCGGAGATTCCGTCGAAGGCCTGACCGATGATCTGCTCGAAATCGACCTGCTGGTTGATCTGATCGGTGATCTGGTCGGCGACGAAGTTCTGGACCGCCGGATCGTCCGCGAGCGGGGCGAAGGTCGCGACGAACTGGTCGCTGTCGACGAGCTGCAGGCGTACCCATGTCCCGACGGAGGCGACGGGCGCGAGGATCAAGGCGACGACGATCATGAGTGCGCTGACCACGGCGCGCAGCCTGGAGGTCGATCGGCCGGCGGCGGGTGAGGTCTCGTTCACCCGTCGATCCTCGCACCCGGGAGGGCCACCGATGATCGAAGTCGCCCCGGCCGGGCGAGGCGTCGATCGATCACACGACCGGCGGCTCAACCCGTGAGCGCAACCCGTCAGCTCAACCCGTCAGCCCAGCGGCGAGTCGAGCCAGCCGTAGTCGAGGCCGACCCAGCCCTGCGCCAAGTCGAGTGCCCCCGTCACCCACAGTGTCAGCAAGACGATGGCGCACGTACCGACGGCGAGCGCGAACTGCGCCAGCCGATTGCCGTCGATGTAATCGGAGTACATCGAGTTGAGTCTGGACATGATCCACTTGCGCAGGCGTGCCGCCCATTCCAGTTCCTGCGACAGAATGAGCAGTCCGAGGAAGACGATGGCCCATCCGGGCCCCGGATACGGGATCGTGATGACCCCGGCGGCGGTGACCAGAAAGCCGACCGCGATGGTGAGGTACCGCAGCACCCAGCCGAATCGAGACGTCCGACGGACGCGCGTGTACGCGGTTCCGAGTGATCTGATCCGGTCCATGGTCGTGGGCACGGCGGTGAGGTCCTTACGATTGTCAGGGGACGCTGCTACTTCTCGAACAGACGTTGTCCCCAGTATTCACCGGGACGCAGCCCCGGCGGGACGGCGAAGATCGCCGAACCGTTCGGTATCAGATATTCGGTCATCGCGTCCTTGCGTGACAACTGGTGCTGCATCG
The DNA here is from genome assembly GCF_000333035.1 of Gordonia sihwensis NBRC 108236. Taxonomy (GTDB): domain Bacteria; phylum Actinomycetota; class Actinomycetes; order Mycobacteriales; family Mycobacteriaceae; genus Gordonia; species Gordonia sihwensis. Next base: position 61,807 of record NZ_BANU01000029.1, on the reverse strand, counting down.
GCACGAACTGCTTGAAGCTGTCGCGGTTGAAGGCGACGAAGAAGAGTCCCGCGTCGAGATGGCCGAAACCGTCCGAGCCGTCGGTGAAGTTGTATCCGCGCCGCAGGATCTGCGCACCGTTGTTCATGTCGGGGTGAGCGAGACGGACGTGGGAGGTCAGCGGAATGATCGGCGTGCCGTATGAGGTGATCTGGAAATCGGGCTCGTCGAACTCGTCCTCGCCGCTGAGCGGCGCGCCGGACTGCTTGGTCCGGCCGATGATGTCCTCCTGCTCCTTCAGATTCGCTCGGTCCCAGGGTTCGATGTCCATCCGGATGCGCCGTGCGACGAGATAGGTGCCGCCGGTCATCCACTGTGCCGCCGGCGGGTTGTCGCCGGGAGCCACCCACACCCATTTATCGAGGGTCTCGGTGTCCTCGGCCCGGATGTTGGCGGTGCCGTCCTTGAAACCGAACATGTTGCGCGGCGTCTCCTGCGAGCGGGTCGTGGACGACGTGCGACCGAAACCGAGCTGCGACCACCGGACGGAGACGACGCCGACGCCGATACGCGCGAGGTTGCGGACGGCATGGACCGCGACCTGCGGATCGTCGGCGCACGCCTGGATGCAGATGTCGCCGAACGAGCGCGAGGGCTCGATCTTCTCCTGCGCGAACGCCGGCAGGTCGGCGAGGGCCGCGGGCTTGCGGTCGGCGATGCCGAACCGGTCCTTGCGGCCGGGGTCGGAGGCGCTCGGCCCGAACAGTCCGGGGCCGAAGCCGATGGTGAGGGTGAGGTGTGCGGGCGACAGGCCCAGTGCCTCGCCGGTGTCGGCGGGCGGGTGATACTCGCCCATGCCGGTGGCACCGCCGGGAACGGTCTCCTCACCGCGCGTCATCCGCTCGGCCGCGACAGTCCACTTCTTCAACATGTCGACCAGCGCTTCACGCGAGTCGGTGATGACGTCGAAGGCGGCGAAGTGCAGGCGGTCCTGAGCCTCGGTGACGATGCCGGCCTGCCTCTCGCCGCGGAATGCGACGACGCGGTCGGGCTCGGAGTCGCCACGACCTCCGACGGTCGCGCCGATCGCGGCTCCGCCGGCGAGACCGGCTGCGATGCCGACCCCCGCGGCACCGAGCACGGTGCGGCGGGACACACCGGGCTTGGGTGCGTCGGGTGCGGGGGTCTCGATACGCCCGTTGCTCGCTTCGCTCGCATCGGGCACTCGACCAGCCTCAGGGTCTCCGGTCGGCTGCGCTTCGCTGTCACTCACTTCGTATTCCCGCTCACTTCTGCAGAACCAGGCCGGGCACCTGCGACAGAGTCGCCGAGAGGGCGTCCACCTTGTCCGACAACTCCTTGCGCTGTGCCGGCGACACCTTGTCGTACGAGGCGTGGCCGTCGCCCTCGCGGAACTGGTCGATGAACGACCGGACGTCGGCGAACTGAGCGGTGATCTTGTCCATCAGCTTCGGGTCGCGCGCCGAGATCATCGGCTGCAGTTCCGCGATCAGCGTCTCGGAGCCGTCGATGTTGGCGGCGATGTCCCACAGGTCGGTGTGGCTGTAGCGATCCTCCTCGCCGGCCACCTTTGTCTTGGCGATCTCGTCGATCAGCGCCTGCGGGCCGTGGACGAACATCTGCGTCTCGAACTCGAAACCGGGGGCGGAGACCTCGTCGCGCAGTTGCGTCGCGTCGGTCAGGAGCTGATCGGCGGCCTTGTCGATGGCGGCCTTGGAATCGGCGGTCTTCGCGGCGGCGGCGTCCGCGGGCGCCACCTGACCTTCGGCTTCGCCGACCTCATCGGCCTTCGGAGGGAAGAGGAAGCGCTCGATGCGGTGGAATCCGGTGAACTCCTGCTTGCCGTCCTCGGTGTCGTCCCAGCGCATGTCGATCTTGGGGTCGAGGTCGGGGAACGACTCGGCGACCGGCTCGATGCGCTCGTAGAACGTGCGGACCAGGCCGAAGCCGTTGCGAGCCGCATCCAGATCGCCGCTCTTGACGTCGCCGGTGAAGGTCTGCACCTGTGCGACCAATCCGTTGAGCTGGCCGCGGACGTACTCGAGGTAGCGCTGCTTGGCGGCCTCGACATCGGCCGGAGCCTGGCTCTTCTGCTTGGTCTCGCCGGTCACTTCGATCTTCTGTCGGATGCCGGTTCCGACCATGCCCGGTTTGCACGCGACGGTGTAGGTCCCCGGCTCGCTGAACTCCACGCTGAGCTTGCCCTTGAGGCCCGGACCGATGTTCTCCACCTCGGCGAGGACGCGATTGTTCTTGCCGTAGACGTAGAACTCGGTGACCTTGGATCCGGCGTTGCTGATCTCGAAGTTCGCGGTGCCGGTCTGCAGATCGGTGGTCGACAGTTCGCAGCCGTCGTTGGACGAGGTCACAGTCACCGCGCCGTCGCCGGACGATTTCGCCTCGCATGCGGCCAGTGCCAGCGGCGTGGCGGCCACAGCGCCGAGCACGACGACGTTCCGCAGAACGGGGGAGAGCTTGACCATGGTGTTCCTTTCACGGTGTCCACGCGGTGAGTCGGAGTCGGCGTGGTGGGGGAGGACGGGAGTGCGCCCGGGCGATGCGGCTTATGAGGCCTCTTCCAGCGTGGCGGGGGCAGCCTCGGGTCTGCGCGTCGACGACCGTCCGCGGGCGTAGAACAGCCCGCCCACGATGACGATGTATCCGGCCCAGGCGATCACCTGCAGGACGGTGGGCTCCGGGCGGAAGTTGAAGATGCCGGCCAGGATCACGCCGTACCAGGCGCTCTGGTCGTACCAGGACGAGATGTCGAAGGCGATTTCGCCGAGGCCGGGCAGCCAGCCGTACACCTGAAGCGCACCGACACCGTAGGCGAGGATGCCCGCGGCGACGACGATCAGGAAGTAGCCGGTGTAGGTGAAGAATCTGGCGAAGTCGATCGCGATGGCGCCCTTGTACAACAGCCACGTCAGCACCACCGCGATGAGCATGCCGAGCAACAGACCCACAAGGGGCCATACCCCGCCGGAGACGCTCTCGGCATACCCGACCATCAGCAGGGCGGTCTCGAAGCCCTCGCGTCCGACGGCCAGGAAGGCCAGTCCGAAGACAGCGGCGCCGCCGACCGCCAGAGCGTTGGTCAGCCCCGACTTCAGATCGCCCGATATATGTGCGGCGGCTTTGCGCATCCACAGAACCATGAACGTGACGATGGCGACGGCGACCAGGGACGCGATCCCTGCGAGCAGCTCGGCGCCCAGGGAGGAGATCGTCGACGAACCGAACTGAATGATGAGGAACGTCGCGATCATCATCGTGAGCGCCGCGGCGACGCCGAGCCAGATCCACTTGAGCGAGTCGCGGCGTTCGGACTTCACCGCGAAAGCGATGAGGACCATGACCACGATCCCGGCTTCCAGCCCCTCGCGCACACCGATCAGACCGCTCCCGACCATCTGGGTCACCACCGAGGGGGCGCCCTGTGCGATGAGCATCGTCACCGTCTTTTCCTTCCGCCGTGCGCCGCCGGTCAGGTTGGCCGGACAACCCGGTAAGGATAACCCACGTTGGGTGAGCCTCTCCTAATCGGATTCGTCCTCTAGCTGCATCGACGCCGGAAATGCGTAAACCGGATCAGCGGCGGGAACTCCCGCGGCGTTTTCGGAGTTGGTCTGGTGGTGTGCGAGGCTTGTGCGCGCCGTGACCCCCGGCCGTTCCGGCGAGCCGGTGCGGTGCGATCGAGTGGCAGTGACGAGAGATCCAGTGCAGTGACGAGAGATGAGGACCTGTGACCCGAGTTGTGCGATCGGTGACGACCAATCGGCGCCGGTGGTGGGTCGCTCCCATCGCGGTCGCCGTCGCGGTCTCGCTGTCGTCGTGCGGGATCCGGATGCCGTGGGACCGTCCGGACATCCCCGACGGGCTGCCGCCCGGGGTCGGAACCCAGCAGCCCTACATCGACATCAACTCGCCCGGCCGCACCGCGGACAAGATGCGTGAGTGGGCCATGCCCATCTCCGATGCGACGGCCATTCCGCTGACCGCTCTGGAGGCGTACGGCAACGCCGCCGAAATCCAGCGTCAACAGCATCCCGAGTGCGGGATCGGCTGGACCACGCTTGCCGGGATCGCCGCGGTGGAGACCAAGCACGGCAGGCACGGGGGCGCCAACGTCGCACCCAACGGCGACGTGCGCCCGGAGATCCGCGGTCCCGCTCTCGACGGCACCAAGGGCAACCGGGTGATCCGTGACACAGACAAAGGGCGGCTCGACGGAGACACGACCTACGACCGCGCGATGGGACCGTTCCAGTTCATTCCCGAGACGTGGATGCGCTACGGAGTGGACGCGAATGGCGACGGCGCGGCCGACCCGGACAACATCGACGACGCGGCGCTGTCGGCGGCGCGGTATCTCTGCGTGTACGCGGGCGGCGACATGACCACGCCCGAAGGCTGGGAAGCGGCCGTGCACGCCTACAACAATCACGACGAGTACGTGTTGAAGGTGCGCAACTACGCGAACGCCTACTCCGTGAACATCCGCTACTGATCTGCGTTTATCCTGGACCTCGGAATCTGTCGGCGTCTCCGCCGACCCGACGACATCGAACATCGAATTGGGGCTGACAAGTGGCAATTATCGAGCAGGTAGGCGCGCGCGAGATCCTCGACTCCCGCGGCAACCCGACCGTCGAGGTCGAGGTCGTCCTGGACGACGGCACCTTCTCGCGGGCAGCGGTTCCCTCGGGTGCCTCGACCGGTGAGCACGAGGCCGTCGAGCTGCGCGATGGCGGCGACCGCTACCTCGGCAAGGGCGTCAAGAAGGCCGTCGAGGCAGTCCTGGGCGATATCGCCCCCGAGGTCATCGGTATCGAGGCCGACGATCAGCGCGTCCTCGACCAGACCCTCGTCGATCTGGACGGCACCCCCGACAAGTCGCGCCTCGGCGCCAACGCTCTGCTCGGTGTGTCGCTGGCGGTCGCCAAGGCCGCGGCCGAGTCGGCCGGTCTGCCGCTGTTCCGCTACGTCGGCGGGCCGAACGCTCACATCCTGCCGGTCCCGATGATGAACATCATCAACGGCGGTGCGCACGCCGACAACGGCATCGACTTCCAGGAGTTCATGATCGCGCCGACGGGTGCGGCCACGTTCGCCGAGTCGCTCCGCTGGGGCGCCGAGGTGTACCACTCGCTCAAGTCGGTCCTGCACAAGCAGGGCATGAGCACGGCGCTGGGCGACGAGGGCGGCTTCGCTCCGGATCTGCCCAACACCGAGGCCGCGATCAGCGTGATCGCCGAGGCCGTCGAGAAGGCCGGTTACAAGTTCGGCAGCGACATCGTCATCGCGCTCGACTCGGCGTCGACCGAGTTCTACCGCGACGGTGCCTACCAGTTCCAGGGCAAGGCGCAGTCCGCCGACGAGATGATCTCGTTCTACGAGAAGCTGGTCACCGACTTCCCGATCGTGTCCATCGAAGACGGCCTCGCCGAGGACGACTGGACCGGATGGGCGTCGCTCACCGAGTCCATCGGCGACAAGGTGCAGCTGGTGGGCGACGATCTGTTCGTCACCAACCCGGAGCGCCTCGAAGAGGGCATCAGCAAGGGGATCGCCAACGCACTCCTGGTGAAGGTCAACCAGATCGGCACGCTCACCGAGACTCTCGACGCGGTCGCGCTGGCGCACAACAGCGGCTACAAGACCATGATGAGCCACCGATCGGGCGAGACCGAGGACACCACCATCGCCGATCTGGCGGTCGCGTGCAGCTCGGGCCAGATCAAGACCGGTGCGCCGGCACGCAGCGAGCGCGTCGCCAAGTACAACCAGTTGCTGCGTATCGAAGAGGGCCTCGGCGACGCCGCGCGCTACGCCGGTGACCTGGCGTTCCCGCGCTTTTCGTTCGGTGCGTGATTAGCTAGTAGGTATGGCAGAAGGCGAGACCGGGAGCGGGGGGAGCGGTGGCGCCGCCCGCCGGCGCAGCAGTCGCGGGCGATCCGATCGGCCGGCGAGTTCGTCGCGTCGATCGCGTCCCGACCAGCGGCGCACCCGGTCTCGCGACTCTGCTGTTCCGCCCCAGCCGACCGCGCCCCGCGAGTCGGCCGGTGACGGCGATCCGCGTGCTGATCTCGGCGGCGCGTCGGTAGGCGCCTCCCATGCCGGCGCTCGCCGTCGTCGCACCTCGGAGCGTCCTCGCGGCAATGCGTCCGGGGACCTCCCGGCGTCGCCGTCCCGGCTCGTCCTGTTCGCGCAGCGTCGCGGCGTCAGCGTGACGACAGTCGGCATCGCGGTCGGCATGGCGATCTTCCTGATGCTGACGCTCGCCGTCCCGGTGCGGACCTACATCGCCCAGCGCAACGAGTTCAACCAGCTGCAGGAGTCGAATGCGCAGCTGCGGCGGGAGACTCAGCAGTACAAGGACAAGCTGGCGCAGCAGAGCGATCCGGCGTACATCGAGGCGCAGGCGCGGCAGCGTCTGCAGTACGTGCCGAAGGGCGAGAAGCCGATCGTCATCATCAACCCGACGCGCCAGCAGCAAGAGGCGGAGCAGGCTGCGGAGCGTCAACGCAAAGCCACGCCGTGGTACGAGAATCTGATGGATGCGGTGTCGACGCCGCCGGAGACCCGAGGGTAAGTGAGCATCACCGAAGCCGACCTGCAACTGGTCGCGAAGCAGTTGGGACGTGAGCCGCGCGGGGTGCTGGAGATCAGTTACCGCACTCCGGACGGTCAGCCCGCGGTCGTGAAGACGGCACCCCGGTTGCCCGACGGCACCCCCTTTCCGACGCTCTACTATCTGACCGACCCGCGGTTGACGGGGGCCTGCAGCCGTCTGGAGTCGGGTGGCGTGATGCGCGAGATGACCTCACGGCTGGCCGAGGACGCCGACCTCGCTGCCGGTTACCGCGCGGCGTACGAGAGCTACCTCGCCGAGCGTGACGCGATCGAATCGCTCGGCACCGACTTCGCCGGCGGCGGCATGCCCGATCGGGTGAAGTGCCTGCACGTGCTGGTGGCGCATTCACTGGCCAAGGGGCCGGGCGTCAACCCGCTGGGCGACGAGGCCGTCGCACTGCTCGCCGACATCGAAAAGCTCCGCGGCATCGCCGTGCCCGCCGACTGGCCGTTGCACGCACCGGATTCCGACGAGGCCGGCGCGTGACCCGGGTGGCCGCCGTCGACTGCGGCACCAACTCGATCCGGCTGCTGATCGCCGACGTCGACGAGAACGGAGCGCTCTCCGACGTCCGGCGCGACATGCTGGTGGTGCGGTTGGGGCAGGGCGTCGACGCGACCGGCCAGTTCGCCGACGAGGCGATCGAGCGCACCCGCGCGGCGCTGGCGGGCTACGTCGAGGCGATGGTCGCGGCCGGGGTGGAGCGAGTCCGCATGGTCGCGACGTCCGCGACGCGGGACGCGGGCAACCGCGACGAGTTCTTCGCGATGACGGCCGAACTGCTCGGCAAGGTGCAGCAGGGCGCGGTGGCCGAAGTGATCTCCGGTGACGAGGAGGCACGGCTGTCGTTCCGGGGCGCCGTCGGCGGGCTGGACCCGGCGGACGGTCCCTTCGTGGTCACCGACCTCGGCGGGGGCAGCACCGAGGTCGTCGTCGGCTCGGTGTCGCGAGGGCAGGCGGTCGTGGCCGGCGCGTACTCCGCCGACATCGGCTGCGTGCGACTCACCGAACGAGCACTCGCGTCCGATCCGCCGACCCTGGACGAGCGCGCCCGTGCCGCGGCGATCGCGGCGGAGGAACTCTCAAAGGCGTTCGCCGCGGTCGATGTCGGCCCCGCGCGCACGTGGGTGGGGGTCGCCGGAACGTTGACGACGTTCGCGGCTCTTCACGCCGGTCTCACCGAGTACGACCCCGAGGTGATCCACCACTCGCGGATCCCGCTGGCGGAACTTCACGTCCTCTGCGGACGCATCGTCGCGATGACACGCGAGGAGCGGCTGGCGCTCGGACCGATGCATCCGGGGCGTGCCGACGTCATCGGCGGCGGCGCGCTCGTGACCCGTGAGCTGGCGCGACAGTTGGCCGACCGTGCCGCCATCACCGAGATGGTGGTCTCGGAGCACGACATCCTGGACGGGATCGCGTTGGGTCTGGCCGCTCGCTGAGGGAGGCGGCCGCAAGCCCGCCTCTAGGCCCGATTGCGGCCGAAGTCGTTGCAGGCCTCGCAGACGCTGTCCGGAATGATTCCGGCGCGCTGGAGCAGTCCGAATCCGATGCAGCCGAGGCAGAGACCGAAGGCGAACTCGAGGACCGCCGCCACGATCAACAGCCCGACGACGATCTGTGCCGCGAGACCGAAACCGGCCGCAGACAGTACGAACGCGCAGCCGGAGAAGACCAGGCCGATGGTCTGGGCGAACCGCTTGGGCGGTCCGGGAACCATCTTCGTGCGTTTCCAAACGCGCGGCACGATGACATGCACGGCGAGCCTGCCGAACGGCGAGTACCGCGGGCCGCCCGCGACCCGCAGGGCGAAACCGAGGGCCAGGAGCCCGTACAGCCACGGCTTATCGACGGCGATGGCCACGATCGCGAGCGCGATGACGAGACCGGCGGTCGAGCGTGCCGCGTAGTCGTTGACCGGGTTGGGGAAGTCGAACACACCGCGGTGCCACGACGGCGTCTCCGCGACGGCGATCGACGAATCGACCTGGGTGAAGACGTCTGAGTCGGTCACGGGTACTCCAATCAAGCGATGACGCTTCACGATAAGGCCGGTGGACTTCGGATCCAAGATTTTGACTCACCGTGAGCCGAAGGCCTGCGGCGCGGTCGTGGCTCGACGACGGCGCGTGCCGGAACCGGTACGCGGGGGATCGCTGGTGCGTCTGCGGGCTGGGTGGTTCGCGCTCCCGGCTCACGACGAGAGGGCGGCTGCGGCGGTCCGTGACGGTGGAGTGCTCACCTGCGTCGACGCTCTCCGCTTTCACGAGTTGTGGGTGCCGCCGGGACACGGCGGTCTGCACTTGAGAAGGAGCACGAACCTGACCGGCGTCAACGTCGCCTGTCGGCCTTTCGGTGGCTCACTGCGGACGGCGACGCGGGCTGTCGATCCGGTTCCCGTCGCGTTGGCGTACGCCGCACGCTGCCTCTCCGACGAGGAATGGATCGCGGTCGGTGACTCGTACCTGAATCTCACGGGTAAGACGCGTGCGGATCTCCGATCCGAGCTGCGCGGAGCCGGGCGGACGGTGGAACGGCGGATAGCGAAGACTGATCGGCGGGCGCAGTCCGGGACGGAGAGCATCGCCCGTGTCCGGCTGCGGTCGGCGGGGTTCGATGTGACGGTCCAGCCGTATGTGGAGGGCGTCGGGTGGGCGGATCTGCGGATCGGGAGACTGTTGATCGAGTGCGACAGCGTGTTGCACCACGCCACCCGGACTGGGTACGCGAACGACCGCCGCCGCGACCGCCGCGCTCTGGTGGACGGGTGGCTCACGCTGCGCCTGACCTACGACGACGTGCTCTACGGCTGGGACGCGGTCCTCGCCGACATCAAAGCCGTCACCGCCAGGGACCGGCACCGGGCACGCTCGGCGAAGCACCGGGCGATGCTGCAAAGATCAGTACTTATGTCGACCGGCGAGGGAACATCGCCGGAGGACGGCAGTGACGGTACTGATCTCAGCACTGCGGTCGACTGACCGCTACGCGGACTCGAAATCGACCAGGACCTCCAGGACCTGGTCGCCGTACTTCTCGAGCTTGCTCTGCCCGATACCGGAGATCGCCAGCAGCTCTTCGTGATTGGACGGTTTCGCACGTGCGAGCTCTTCGAGGGTCTTGTTTCCGAGCACCGTGTAGGCGGGCAGCCCCGCGTCCTTCGCGACGGACGAGCGCCAGCGGCGCAGTGCCTCGAAGAGTCCGCGGTCGGCGTCCGGCAGGTCCGGTGCGCTCGAGCGTGCGGCTTTCCGGGAGCGTGCCGGAGCCTTCGTGTCCTCGCGGAGCATTACCGTGGTCTCACCGCGCAGAACGGGGGCGGCCTTCTCGGTGAGGCGCAGCACTCCGTAATCGCCCTGCGGAGCGATGATTCCGAGAGCCACCAGCTGGCGGACCACGCTTCGCCATCCGCTGGCGTCGAGTTCGGTGCCGATGCCGTAGGTGGTGAGGCGATCATGGCCCTGCTGCTGGATACGAGCGTTGTCCACACCCAGCAGGATGTCGATGAGATGACCGGCGCCATAGGCCGACCGGTTGAAGTCGCGGTCGAGCCGGAAGATGGTCGACAGGAGCTTCTGCGCCGGCACCGTGCCGTCCCAGGTCTTCGGCGGGTTCAGACAGGTGTCGCAGTTGCCGCAGGGTTCGATCCGCTGGTCGAAGTACCCCAGCAACTGCTGCCTCCGGCACGTCGCCGTCTCGCAGAGTGCGAGCATCGCGTCGAGCAGCTGCGACTGCACCCGGCGCCGTGCGGCGTCGCCGTCGGACTGGTCGATCAGGCGCCGCTGGTTCATGACGTCGGCGAGCCCGTAGGCCATCCACGCCACCGACGGCAGGCCGTCGCGGCCGGCGCGTCCGGTCTCCTGGTAGTAACCCTCGATGCTCTTCGGAAGATCGACGTGCGCCACGAAGCGCACATCGGGTTTGTCGATGCCCATGCCGAAGGCGATGGTCGCGACCACCACGATCCCGTCCTCGCGCAGGAACCTGTGCAGCGTGTCCTCCCGCACCCGGCGGTCGAGTCCCGCGTGGTAGGGCAGCGCGTCGACGTCGTTCGCGCGGAGGAACTCGGCGATCTTCTCGACGCTGTTGCGGCTCAGCGCGTAGACGATGCCGGTCGCGGGCTCGCCGTCGACGACGCCTTCCGTTCGGATGAACTCCAGCAGTTGCCTGTTGGCTTGCGCCTTGGGCTCGATGCGGTAGGTGATGTTGGGCCGGTCGAAGCTGGAGACGAAGTGGCGTGCGCCCTCCAGGTGCAGCCGCGCGGTGAGCTCTTCGTGCGTGCGGCGGGTGGCGGTCGCGGTGAGCGCGATTCGCGGAACGTCCGGCCAGATGTCCGCCAGCTCTCCCAGCGCCAGATAGTCCGGCCGGAAGTCGTGGCCCCACTGCGAGACGCAGTGCGCCTCGTCGATCGCGATCAGCGACAGCGTGCCGCGCGCCAGGAACTCGCGAGTCCCCCGTTGGCTCAGCCGTTCGGGGGCGACGTAGATCAGGTCGAGTTCGCCTGCGAGGAATGCTCTTTCGACTTCCGCTCGCTCTTCGGGGAGCTGAGTGGAGTTCAGGTAGGCGGCGCGGACGCCCAGTTGGCGCAGAGCTCCCACCTGGTCGGCCATGAGCGCGATCAGCGGCGAGACGACGACGGCGCACCCCTCACGGACGAGCGCGGGCACCTGATAGCAGAGGCTCTTGCCGCCGCCGGTCGGCATGAGCACGACGGCGTCGCCTCCGCCGATCACGTGCGAGACGATCTGCTCCTGGTCGCCGCGGAACTCCGAGTAGCCGAAGACGTCCCGGAGGACTTGATACTGGTCGGGCACGATGTCGCTCAGTGGTCCTCTCGACCGGAGCCGCCGTCGTCGGCGTCCGCATCCTCGTCCGTGTCGTCGTCGTAGCCGTTCAGCGAGTCGAGTTCCTCCGGTGGGGTCTTCGGCTTCGCCTCCGGTTCGGAGTCGTTCCGTGCGGTTTTGGCCGCCTCGCGCATCTCGAACCCGTCGGTGACCAACTCGCCGATCTCTCGCGCGACGTCGGCGACGGCGGTGGTGATGATCGACGTGATGTTGCCGACCCGATGCGCGGCGCTCTCGACCACCTCCTGGATCAGATCCTTGTTCCGTTCTGCACGTCCGACCACTTCTCGTCCCTCCTGCCGGTGCCCTGCTGAAGACCAATGGTAAGCCTCACCGCCGAAGCGACTTCTCGACGAATGCCACGATCTCGCCTTCGACCTCGTCGCGGATCTCCGGCTCGTTGTGCACCTCGTGGCGGAAGCCGGTGTAGACGCGGGTGCGCACGTCGGCGTGGCCGGTCGCGACGAGCCGGTTGGCGACGTGATAGGCGCCCTCACCGTAGTCGGTGACGGGGTCCTGGTCGCCCGCGAGGATCAAGACGGGGAGGTCGCGGCGGATCTGCGGATACCACTCGTCGCTGTTCACCTGGTCGTAGAGGTCGATGAATCCCTGCAGGAACCGGACACTCATGGGCGCGCCGAAATTGTTGAACGGGTCCACCGAGTGATCGCGCACCACGTCGGGGTCGCGGGCCACCCAGTCGGTGGGACCGGCTCCGTCGCCGTAACGGGAGACGAATCCGTCGAACACGGCGCCGACGATCTCCGGGGAGGCGGCGGCGCTGCGGTCGGGCTCGGCGGCGAGCGCCCCGCGATCGACCACGGTCTCGATACCCCTGATCTGCGCGGCGATGCCGCAGAGGATCAGGGCGTCGAGATCGTCGCCGCGCTGTGCGGCCAGACCGCGGGCGATCATCGATCCCCACGAATGGCCGAACACCGCGTGCGGCAGGTCCGGATACTCGGCGCGTGCGATGTCCATGAGCGTGAGCTCGTCGGCGACGGCGGTCGCGGCCCCGTCGTCGCCGGTGTCGACCCAGAACCCCGACTCCATCGCGGTCTTGCCGTGTCCGGCGTGGTCGTCGGCGACCACTGCGAATCCGGCATCGAGGAGCCGGCCGATCAGATGCAGATACCGGCGGGAGTGCTCACCGAGACCGTGGATCAGCTGGACGACGGCCCGGGCCGGTCTGGTGGGCCGGTACATCCAGCCGTGCACGGTGTCGCGCCCGTTGTGGGAGGTGAAGGTCAATTCGGTGAGTGCCACGGGAGAGTCCTGACTGTCGGAGGACACCGGTCACGGCCGGTGGGGATGCGCCGAATGTATCCGCCGGCGACCGAAAACGTCCCGCAGACGGTGCACCGAGGGCATATTGCCCTCGGTGCACCGTCGACGGGACGATTTCAGTCGTGTCCGACCCTCAGGCGGCGTCGACGGCCTTCGAACGCTCGATGTTGACCACGATGTCGTTGTCGTCGCGGGTCATCCAGTTCGGCAGCGACAGCTTCGCGATCTTCATCCACGTGGAGCCGAGCTGCTTGCGGAGCGGACCGGTGTTGTACGGCAGACCGTACTTCTCGCAGATCGCGCGGACCTCGACCGCCATCTCCGGGTAGCGGTTGGCCGGGACGTCGGGGAACAGGTGGTGCTCGATCTGGTGGGAGAGGTTGCCGCTCATGATGTGGAAGAGTCGGCCGCCGGTGATGTTGGCCGACCCGAGCATCTGCCGCACGTACCACTGGCCCTTGGTCTCGTCGACGCATTCCTCGGCGGTGAAGGTCTGAGCGCCGGTGGGGAAGTGACCGCAGAAGATGATCGAGTACGCCCAGATGTTGCGGACCAGGTTGGCGCCGGCGTTGCCGACCAGGGTGGAGACGAAGAACGGTCCGGTGAGCGCGGGCCAGAGAATGTAGTCCTTGGCGACCTGCTTGCGCGCCTTGCGCCACATTCCGCCCAGCAGCCCCTTGACGTCGCTCCACTTGCGTTTGCCCTGGATGACGTTCTCGGCCTCGAGATCGTGGAGCATCACACCCCACTCGAACAGCACCATCAGCGCGGTGGCGTAGGCGAGGTTCCCGAGGAAGTACGGGTGCCACTTCTGGTCGCGTGCCATGCGGAGGATTCCGTAGCCGATGTCGCGGTCCTCGCCGAGCACATTGGTGAAGGTGTGGTGCAGGTAGTTGTGGCTGTGCTTCCACTGGTCGCCGGGGCAGACGTTGTCCCAGTCGAATTCGCGCGAGTTGTAGGTGTCCTCCCGCATCCAGTCGTACTGGCCGTGCATCACGTTGTGGCCGATCTCCATGTTGTCCAGGATCTTCGCGATCCCGAGCGACGCGACGCCGGCGAGCCATACCGGCGGAAGGAACGGAACGAACATCGCCGCGCGGCCGGCGAACTCGAGCTTCCGCTGCGCGCGAATGATCGAGTAGATGTACTCGCGGTCGGACTCGCCGAGGTCGGCCACGATACGTGCGCGGAGTTCGTCGAGCTCCCGGCCCAACTGCTCCACCTGCTCGTAGCTGAGGTCGACTCGGGTGCCCGCCGCCGGGGCGGTCTCGGTGCGGAAGTAGTCGCTGATATTGATGGCCATTGCTGCTAAACCTCGATTTCCACGTCGCCGACGGGGGCGTTGACACAGATCTGGATGTGCTGATCGGGCTCGGAGTCGAGCTCTCCGGTCAGGATGTTTCGGGTGCACCCGGTCTTGCGGACCTTGGTGCAGGAGAAGCAGATGCCCATGCGGCATCCGTACTCGGGACGCAGCCCGGCCGCTTCGGCCTGTTCGAGCAGCGTGCGACCGTCGTTCGGTGTGGTGACGTCCGACTCGGTGTAAGTGACGTCGCCGGTGATCGGCTGGTCGGGGTCGAGTACCGGCGAGGTGTCGACGGTGAATGCTTCGGTGTGCAGTCGGTCGGCCAGGTCGCGCCGGTCCGCGTACTCGCGAACCGCGTTCATCAGGGCCGGGGGGCCGCACAGGAACACCTGTGCACCGTCGACGTCGGCGACGCCGTCCAAGTGGTCGTCGTGGAAGTGCTCGGGAGTATCCGTGCGGGTGTAGTGAAGTCGCACGTCAACGTGGTTCAGGGTGCGATCGAGCGCGTCGAGTTCCGCGCGGTAGGGAACGTCCTCCGGTGTGCGCGCATAGTGCACGAAGGTGACCGGACGGTCGTGTCCTTCGGCAATCAGTGTGCGCAACATTGAGAGGACAGGTGTAATCCCGCTGCCGCCGCTGACGAGCACTGTCCGGTCGGGGCGGACGTCGGGGAGGACGAACTCTCCGGTGGCCGAACTCAGGGTGAGGACCGTGCCGGGGCGGGTCTGCTCGCGCAGGTAGCGGGAGATGAAGCCGCCGGAGTGCGCGGTCACGGTCAACTCGATCTCCGAGGCCTTCTGCTCGGCGTTGGCCGGGGAGAAGAACCGACGGTGGCGGACGCCGTCGACTACGACGCTGACCTCGATGTACTGCCCTGCGCGATGGCCTGACCACTGGCGGGTGGGGCGCAGGGTGAGGGTGACCGATCGGTCGGTCTGCAGGCGGACGTCGGTGACCTTGGCGCGTGTGTCGCGCCAGGTGATCATCGGATCGATCAGTTCCAGGTAACGATCGACGGGGTACGGGGTGGCGGTCGCCTCGACAATCGTCTCGACGAGGCGGGCGATCTTGCTGGCCATCGTTCCTCCTTTGAGGATCGTCGTTCACTTTCAGTGAACGTCTGTACACAAACGAGCATGACATATGACCGCGCCGGGGTGTCAAGGCATTGCCGGTGTGTCTGCCGTCACGTGCGCTCGCCCACCGCGGGACCGGGCGCCGATCCCGACCGCCTAGACTCGGGTTTGTGACTTCCTCTCCCGACTCACCAGGCACGACGCCGCGCAAGGTGCGCGCGAAGCGGTCGCGGCCGGGGTCCGGGGGCAGTCGTGCGGAGAAGAAGGAGCAGACCAGGCAGGCGCTGCTCGACACCACGATCGACTTGGTGGACGACCGTTCTTTCGGAAGCATCAGCCTGCGCGAGGTGGCGCGCGGGGCGGGCATCGTCCCCACCGCGTTCTATCGGCATTTCGCGTCGATGGAAGACCTCGGCGTGACACTCGTCGAAGACGCCATGCGGGTGCTGCGCGGCGCCTTGCGGGAGGCGAGACGGGATCTGGCCGGGCGAGGCATGCCGACCGCGCGCGAGTCGCTGTCGACCCTGCTGAAGAAGGTCCACGGCGACGAGGCGCAGTTCCGCTTCCTGGTGCGTGAACGCCACGGCGGCGTCGCCGAGGTGCGCCGGGCGATCGCGACCGAGCTGCGCTTGTTCTCGCGTGAACTGGCGATCGACCTGGCCCGTGTTCCCGCGCTCGCCGATTGGGGCGTGGACGATCTCGAAGTCGCCGCCGATCTGATCGTCACGATCATGATGACCACGGTGGCCGAGCTTCTCGACGGCGACGGCCGGGAGTCCACCGAGCGCGCGCTGGTCGAACGCGCCGAGAAACAACTGGTGATGGTCTTCCTCGGCATGTCGGCGTGGAGGCCCTCTCACTGAGATCCGGACCTTCCCGGCACGCCCTGTCGGAGGGATGAGGAAGGATGGTCCGCATGGCACAACAGGGTTCTCGGGTCGGCACGCAGTTCGGGCCCTACCGGCTCGACGCTCTTCTCGGGTACGGCGGCATGGGCGAGGTGTACCGGGCGTACGACACGGTGCGTGACCGCGAGGTGGCGGTGAAGCTGCTGCACGAGCGTTTCGCGGGCGACGAGACGTACGAGGAGCGCTTCCGGCGTGAGGCGCAGGCCGTCGCACGGCTCGGCGAGCCGCACATCATTCCGATTCACGACTACGGTGCCATCGACGGCGTCCTCTACCTGGACATGCGGCTCGTCGACGGCGAGGATCTGCGGTCGCGGCTGCGTCGGACCGGCCCGATGGCGCCCGCCGACGCGGTGGGGCTGATCTCGCAGATCGCCGAGGCGCTCGACGCCGCTCACTCGGTCGGACTGGTGCACCGCGATGTGAAGCCGGAGAACATCCTCGTCACGGCCACCGACTTCGCCTACCTCGTCGACTTCGGCATCGCGCATCAGGCGGCGGACACGCGGCTCACTCAGGCCGGGACCGCGATCGGATCGCTCGCGTACATGGCGCCGGAGCAACTCGACGGTGTTCCGTCCGGTGCGATGTCGGATGTGTACTCGCTCGCCGCGGTGCTCTTCGAGACACTCACCGGCAAGCCGCCGTTCCCGGGGGCCACGGTCAGCCAGATCGTGCGGGCCACCGTGATGAACGAGGTGCCCTCGCCCCGGCAGTCGGCGCCTTCGGTGTCGCCGCAGCTCGACGCCGTGGTGGTTCGGGGTCTGGCGAAGGATCCCGCAGCGCGATTCGGTTCGGCGGGACAGATGGCCGCGGCCGCTCGGGCCGCGCTCGAGGGGCATTGGCCGGACAGTGCGTCCGCGCCGACCACGTCCGTGCAGACGGGTCCTCGAGCCTACGATCCGACGGTCCTCGGGGCCCGCCCGCAGACGGCGCCGCTGCCGGAATCGCAGGCCTACCCGGAGCCCCAGTTCTCCCAGCCCCAGTTCGCGCAGCCCCAGTTCTCCCAACCCCAGCAGTACTATCCGCCGCAGCCGAACGGCGACGGTCGCGCGCTGCCCGTCGTGCTCGGGGCGCTGATCGGTCTGCTGGTGCTGGCGTTGATCGGTCTGGGTGTCTACTGGTTCGGTTTCCGTGACTCCGGCGGCGCCGGCACGACCGCGACACCGTCGTCGACCACCATCACCACCACCGTGCCGCCGACCACTGTCGCGGCCACCCCTCCGCCGGGTACCACGAACTGCGATTCGGAGGTGGGCGTCGCCTCGAGCGTCACCAGCTGTGAGTTCGCGTTCAACGTGAAGTCGGCCTATCTCGCGGCCGGGCCGAAGGGACAGGCTCGCACCGTGGTGGCGGACAGCCCGGTGACCGGTCGCAGCTACACGATGTCGTGCAATCCAGAGGATGGAGTAGTGGTGTGCCGCGGAGGCAACAACGCAGTGGTGGTGATCTTCTGACTCGGCGGATCACGGTGACGAGGCGGACCGCGGTACGCCGGGCGGCCGCGGTGGCGGCTGCGGTGGCGTGCCTGGTCCCGACCGCGGCGTGCGGGACGTCCGACGGCGACGGACACGCGGTGGCCACCGTCGTGGTGACCGAGACCGCGGGCTCACCGGTTGCGTCGTCCGACCCGGTCGGCCCGGCGTCGCGCACCGAGGCGGCGACGACCGATGCGGCGTTGACCGCGAGCTTCGACGCGATGGCCAAGACGCTGGCCGCTCCCGTGGGGCTCGCTCTCGTTCCGGTCGGCGGCGGTGCGGCGATGACCTTCGGTGACCAGTCACCGCAGGTCGCGTGGTCGACGATCAAGGTGCCTCTGGCTGTTGCCGCGCAGCGGAAGAACGGGCCGAGTGACGCCGAGACGGCCGCGATCGTGGCCTCCGACAACGCCGCCGCTGAATCCCTGTGGGCGTCGCTGGGGTCGCCGGCGGAGGCCGCGGCGGCCGTGACGCGCGTACTGCGCGAAGGGGGCGACGAACACACCACGGTGCCCTCGCGCCGGTTGCGCCCGGAGTTCACGGTCTTCGGGCAGACCACGTGGCGTCTGGCGGATGCGGCGGTGTTCTCGGCGCATCTGCCGTGCCTGCCCGACACCGGGCGGATCGTCTCGTTGATGCGGAACGTCGCCGGTAACCAGCAATGGGGGCTCGAGTCCGTACCGGGCCGCCAGACCGCGGTGAAGGGCGGCTGGGGACCGAGTGTCTCCGGCGGCTACCTGGTCCGCCAGATCGGTCTGCTCACGCTGCGCGACGGCCGGCAGGTCGGGGTCGCGATGAGCACCCAGGCGTCGGCGGGATCGATGGAGCCCGGAACCCAGGTGCTCGACGGTGTCGCCCAGTGGCTCTCGAAGCACCTCGGGGCGCTGCCCGGTGGACGGTGCCCCTCGTGACTTCCGCCGTCTGACACCGCCGCCCCGGTAACACGTCCGCAACGCTGCGATTGCGTCTGCGGTACGACGCTGTCGGTGGCGATTGCCCTGCACTAATGTGACTGAAGTTGTCAATGTTGCAAGAGGTGCTTGTGTTGCGAATGGTTCGATGGTGTGCGGCAGTCTGCGCGGCGGTTGCGGTGACGGCCGCGGGTAGCGGGGTGGCGCAGGCCGCACCGCCGCTGCCGTTGCCGAATGTGCTTCCGCCGTTGCCCGCGATTCCGGGGATTCCGAGTCCGCCGCCGCCGGTCGACCTGGGTAAGAGCTTCGACAAGCTCAGCAAGAGCATCGTCAAGGCGAATCCTGGGCGCGTGGGTCTCGCCGTCACCGCGACGGGAACCGGTGAGCCGCTGTTCTTCGGAACGGTGCGGACGGCGCGGGCGTGGTCGACGCTGAAGGCGCCGGTTGCGGTGGCCGCGGAACGGGCCCACGTCGCCGGCCTCGAGCCGATGGAGACCAAGTCGATCCGAGACTCGGATAACGCTTCGGCCGAGGCGATCTGGGACTCACTCGGCTCGACGCGACAGGCGATCGACGCCGTCAGTGCGGTCTTGCGCGAGGGCGGTGACTCTCGGACGCGGATCTCGTCCGAGCTGAGCCGCCCCGCGAGCTATCCCGGCGCCACCCAGTGGGCGACCACCGATCAATCGGTGTTCGCGGCGAATCTGCCCTGCCTGGCCGGATCAGATCCGCTCCTCGCCTATATGAGTTCGGTGGGACCGAATCAGCGGTGGGGGCTGGCAAACGGGAAGAAGGGCGTTCAGACGGCAGTGAAGGGCGGCTGGGGCCCGGTGTCGGACGCGACCGGCAAGTACGTCGTGCGGCAACTCGCGGTCGCGACCACGCCTCGTGGCCGGGTCGGCGTGAGCCTGGTGGCCGTCCCCGCGAGCGGACGTTTCGAGGACGGTGCCGCCATGCTGACTCGCCTGGGCGACTGGGTGCAGCGAAACCTGAAGAACATGCCGGCCGGGCAGTGCCCGCCGGCTGCGAATCCGGTGCGCTGAACCCGGCTGCGTCCCCGGCGTGTCCCCGGGCGGCTCAGCGACCGAACGAACTCAAGAGAATCGCCTCAGTGAGGGCCGTGCGACGGATCTCGCCGGGGTCGACGCTCTCGTTGGGAGCGTGGATCGCACACATCGGTTCCTCGACTCCGAGCAGCGCGATCTCTGCGCGCGGCACCGTTTCGGCGAGCACCGTGCACAGCGGAATCGATCCGCCCTGACCGGAGAACTGCACCGGCAGACCGTCGTACGCGGTCGACATCGCATCGATGAGTTGCCGGTAGCCCGGACCGGTCGGATCGGCGGAGAACGGACCCCCGAAGGCGTCCGGTTCGAACTCCACGCGCACACCCCACGGGATGTGCTTGCGCAGATGAGCGACGAGCAACTCGTACGACTCCCGCGGATCGGTGCCGGGCGGCACGCGCAGGTTGAGCATCGCCGCGGCGGTCGGCATGATCGCCGCAGCGCACTCGTCCGTGCTCGGAGCGTCGAGCCCGATCACGGTGACCGCGGGGCGGGCCCACGCCATGTCGGCAGGCGTGCCGCTGCCGAGGACCTCGGTGCCGGGCAGTGCGCCGACGGTCTCCTGGAACTGCTCGGGAGTGAATGCGAAGCCCTCCCACTTCTGGTCGCTGCGCAGGCCGTCGATCGTGGTGTCGCCCGCAGCGTTGCGCAGCGACGCGAGTCCGGCGACGAGCGCCGCCATCGCGTCGGGCGCGGGGCCGCCCGCAGCTCCGGAGTGGACGCCGTTCTCCAGAGCGGAGACGGTCACCTTCACGTTCACGACGCCGCGCAGGCTGGTGGTGAGGGTCGGGACACCGACCGCGATGTTCCCGGTGTCGCCGATCAGAATCAGGTCGGCGTCGAACAGGTCCGGGCGGGTGCGGACGAGTTCATCGAGTCCCTCGCCCCCGGCCTCCTCCGAGCCCTCGATGATCAACCGCACGTTGCACGCGGCCCCGTCGCCGAGGGCACGCAGCGCGGTGAGGTGAGCCACCACGTTTCCCTTGCAATCGGCGCTGCCGCGCCCGTACCACCGTCCACCGTCCTCGACGAGTTCGAAAGGCGGTGTCCGCCACAAGGATTCATCGCCCGCGGGCTGGACGTCGTGATGGCTGTAGAGGGCTACCGTGGGACTGCCTGCGGGGCCGGCGCGATGACCGACGATGGCGGGCGAGCCGTCGGAGGTCACAATGACCTCGGTGTCGAAGCCGAGCTCGGAGAAAGCCCGCGCCACCCATTCGGCGCTGGCCCGGCTCGCATCGGCGCGAGCGGGATCGATGTGGATCGAGGGGAACGCGACCAGTTGCGCCAGGTCGGCGCGAGCGCGATCCATCAGGTCGTCGACGCGGGAGGCCAGAGTTTCCGGGGTGAGGTCCACGAGGCTCATGTCATCCAGGATGGCACGCGGGCCGTTCTCACGCCGGACGAGCCGCGTCGAAGCTCGCGTGCATCTCCCAGTACAGGATCTCGGCGTCGGTGCTCGCTTCCAGCGTGACCTCGCCGCCGTCGGTGAACCGCACGGCGTCCCCTTCGGCGATCGGGGCCCGGGGGAGCTCGCGGCTGCTCGCGGAGACCTCGCCGCGCACGACGAACAGGTGGGCGAACGGGGCGGCCGGCAGGGTGATCGCCCGTCCCGGACGCGGGCGCGCGACGTGCAGGGCGGCGTACCTGTTGGCGATCGTCAACGCGTCGGATCCGGCGTGCTGCGGTCGTCCGGACGCCACGACCACCGGGTCGCCCGCGGCAAGCCGGGAGCCGAAGTCGCGGTAGCCGTGGTCGGGTTCCAGTTCATCGGCATGCGGTGGCACCCACATCTGGATCACCCGCAGGCGTCGCCCCGACGCGCGCGAGGCGGCGTTGCGCTCGGAGTGGGTGATGCCCCGCCCGGCCGTCATGGCTCCGGCCTGACCCGCTTCGAGAGTGACCGTGTGACCGTGCGAATCCCGATGGATGAGCGAGCCTTCGACCACCCAGGTCACGATCTCCATGTTCTGGTGGTGATGGGCGTCGAGTCCTTCGCCGGGATCCACGACGTCGTCGTTGTGCATCGCGAGCACGCCGTGTGCGTTCGCGAAGATGTCGAAGTTGCCCGTTCCCGGGAACGACTGCCGGGAGCTGAGCCATTCGTTGGCCCAGAAATGGCGATCGGCGGCGGGAATCACGGTGACAGTCATCGGTTCTCATTTCGGTCGAGGTGGTCGGCGAGGCGGCGCATCACACCGGCGAGCGCGGCGGCGTCGCCGTCGCCGATGGCATGGAAGAACAGTTCGTCGACGTCGGCCGCGTGGACGAGTGCCGCGGCCTCGAATACCGCGGCACCGTCCTCGGTGATGACCGCATAGCTGCCGCGACGGTCTTCGGCGGCGTTCTCCCGGCGCAGCCAGCCGCGACGGCAGAGGACGTCCACCTGATACGACAGCCGCGACGCGGAGAACACCATGCGCCGACCGAGTTCGTTCATCCGCAGTCGGCGGTCGGGAGATTCGTGCAGCAGGAGCAGCACGTGATAGTCGGCCAGACACATGCCCGCGGACGATCGCAGTCGCCGGTCGAGTTCGGTCTGCAGTCGAGCGGAGTTCTCGATGAACAGTCGCCACGCCGCCCGGGCGGCTGGATCGGTCATCGTGCAACGTGCGGCATCAGGGCGTTCGGCGGAATGAGGCCGAATCGTCCGGCCCGGTAGTCCTCCATCGCCTCGATCAGTTGCTGCCGGGTGTTCATGACGAACGGTCCGTATTGGACGACGGGTTCGCGGATGGGCCGACCGCCGAGCAGCAGGACCTCCAGAGCCGGGCGGTTCGAGTCCTGAGCGGCGTCCGCTGAGACGGCGATCCGATCGCCGGCGCCGAGCACCGCGAGTTGTCCGCCCTCGATGGGGCGTTGTTCGGCGCCGACCCGACCGCGCCCGGAGAGAACATAGACGAGCGCGTTGAAGTCGGTGCGCCAGGGCACCGACAGCCGAGCCCCGGGCTGGACGGTTGCGTGGGCGAAGGTGATCGGTGTGTGGGTGGACCCGGGACCGTGGTGGCCGTCGATCTCGCCGGCGATGATGCGCACCAGTGCGCCGCCGTCGGAGGAGGCGAGCAACTCGACTTGTCCGCCCTCGAGGTTCTGGTATTGCGGGGTCAGGAACTTGTCGGCTGCGGGCAGGTTCACCCAGAGCTGGATGCCGTGGAAGGCACCGCCGGACTCGACCAGCTCCGCCGGTGGGGTCTCGATGTGAAGGATGCCCGAGCCCGCCGTCATCCACTGGGTGGCGCCGTTCTCGATCAGCCCGCCGCCGCCGGTGGAATCCTGGTGCTGGAAACGGCCGTCGATCATGTAGGTGACCGTCTCGAATCCCCGATGCGGATGCCAGTCGGTGCCGCGCGGCTCGCCCGGCTCGTACTCCACCTCGCCCATCTGGTCCATGTGAACGAACGGGTCGAGGCGATGCGCGGGCACTCCGGCGAAGGCGCGGACCACCGGGAAGCCCTCGCCCTCGTAGCCGCGGGGGCCGGTGGTGATGCCGGTGACGGTGCGGTCGGTGCTGGTCGGTGTGGTCTCCGAGAGTCGAGGCAGGGTCGAGGTGTCTGCGGTGACGGCGGGCATGGCGTCCTCCTGATCGGATGAGTAGTTCAGATTTGAACGACTTCACTCATCTGAAACGCCATCGTGCCGAGATTTGTTCCATCTCCGCGAAGAACCCGTCATACTCGCAGTCATGGCTATCAATCCGATCGTCGACCGCCCGTCCCGCGGCGGAGATCGTCAGCGTCTGCGGAAGTTGGCTCAGGCCGCTCTCAACGCAGATCAGACGGTGGATCAGGTAGAGGGCATCCTCGGCGATGTCGGGCCGGTGCTCGGCTCGATGGGCAAGACGATCGACGGTCTGGACTCCACGATCGAGAAGCTCAACGTGACCCTCGACGAGCTCAACACCACCCTCTCGAAGGTCGACGAGACCGTCGGCCGGATGGCCGCCGTGGTGGTGCGATTGGAGAAGGTCGTCGGACGTGTCGAGACCATCGTCGCCGTGGCGGAACCGGCGTTCCGGCCGATCGAGATGATCGAGAACGCGGGGCACACGATCGAGGCGATGGGCCGGGGCATCGCATCGCGAATTGGTCTCAGCTGAAACACGATTCGTCCGATTGTGGCCGAGATCTCGTAGTGTCGCCCGACAAGGGGACATCGAACGAGGAGGGCCCTATGACGGAATCCGTCTCCACTCCGGCCAAATGGCTGGCTGAACTGTTCGGAACATTCTGGCTCGTATTCGGCGGCGCGGGTACCGCGGTATTCGCCGCAAAACAGGTCGCGGACGCCACCAACGACAGCGGCGACGTGATGCAGATCCAGGTCGGCGTCGGCTTCCTCGGCGTCGCACTGGCCTTCGGTCTCACGGTCGTCACCATGGCGTACGCGGTGGGTCACATCTCCGGCGGGCACTTCAACCCCGCCGTCACTCTCGGGGCCGCAGTCGGCGGGCGACTTCCGTGGCGCGACGTCCCCGGATACTGGATCTCGCAGCTCGTCGGCGGTCTGATCGCGGGTGCCGCGATATTCGGTATCGCACAGGGCAAGCCCGGCTGGGACGCGACCGGAAACATGGCGGCGAACGGCTTCGGCGATCACTCTCCCGGCGGCTACTCTCTGGCCGCGGTCGCGATCGCGGAGGTGCTGCTCACCGCCTTCTTCATCATCGTCATCCTGGGCGCCACCGACGGTCGCGCGCCGAAGGGCTTCGGCCCGTTGGCGATCGGCCTCACGCTGACCCTGATCCACTTGATCTCGATCCCGATCTCGAATACCTCGGTGAATCCCGCGCGGTCGATGGGTGTGGCGTTCTTCAACGGCGACGGCGCGCCCGGCCAGCTGTGGGCGTTCTTCGTGTTTCCGCTGATCGGCGGCCTGATCGGCGGCGTGCTGTATCCGCTGCTGTTCGAGAACGGAAAGCTCGCGGTCGGCACTCGGCGTAACGCAGAATGATGGAGTGAGATCTCAAACGCTGTCCGTGGCAGGCGTCCACGGCGTCTCGATCGTCTACGACGTCCATCGTCCCGAGTCCGGGGCGGTGGGCGTCGTCATCATCTCGCACGGTCTCGGGGAGCACGCCGGACGTTATCGGCACGTCGCGCAAAGGCTCACCGACCTCGGCTACGTGGTCGTCGCTCCCGATCATGCGGGACACGGCAGATCGGGCGGGAGACGGCTCGGGGTGACGGACTTCCGCGACTTCACCAGCGACCTGCACACGGTCATCGAGCAGACCGACCGCGGCGACGGCCCCACCTTCCTGATCGGGCACAGCATGGGCGGCGCGATCGCACTCGACTACGCGCTCGAGCATCCCGGCGTTCTGGACGGGCTGGTGCTGTCGGGGGCCGCACTCGTGCCGGGCGACGATCTCCCCGGCTTCATGGTCAGGCTGGCCCCGGTGATCGGCAGGCTGGTGCCGCGACTGCCGGCTACCGCACTGCCCGCGTCGGCGGTCAGCCGCGATCCGAATGTGGTCGCAGCGTATGAGGCCGATCCGCTGGTATGGCACGGGAAGATCCCGGCGGGTCTCGGGGGCGCCCTCATCTCGACGATGGCCACATTCCCGGATCGGTTGCCGAGTCTGACGACGCCGACGCTCGCGCTGCACGGCGGCGGCGACAGGCTCGCGAATCCGGAGGGTACCCGAATGGTCGGGAGGCTCGCCGGCGGCGACGTCACAGTGAAGATCTACGACGGACTCGCACACGAGATCTTCAACGAGCCCGAGCACGACGCCGTTCTGCGCGATGTGACCGAGTGGATCGCAGCGCACCGTCCCGAGGGCCGGACGCCGCCCGACTGACCGACGCGGGCCGCGCGAGCCGTCAGATTCCGAGACCGGCGGTCAGCCGACCGGCCAGCCGCGGTGACACGGCGGCCACGGCGCGCAGCACCAGGGCGTACCGGGGATAGAGTTCCGCGGGCCGGGTGTCGGCGGCGCGGATCAGCCAGGCCGCTGCCTCATCGCTGGTCAGAGCGGGGGCGTCGGCGTAGTCGGCGGTCGGTGCGATCATCGGAGTGCGGACGAGCGGGAAACCGGCATTGGTGACAGCCACTCCGGTGCCCCGGCACTCGGCGTCGAGCGACCGGCCGAAGGCGGCCAGCGCGGCCTTCGACGCGTGGTACGCGCTGAACTTGGGCATCGCGCCGGCACTGACACCCCAGGCGACGACGTTGATGATGTGTCCGCGCCCGGCCTCGACCATCGCGGGCAGCAGACCGAGAACGAGTTGGACCGGCCCGAAGTAGTTGAGGGCCATCGTGCGCTGGTAGTCGTGGAAGCGCTCCACCGTGTCGAGGGCTGATCGGCGGATGGAGCGCCCCGCGTTGTTGATGAGGATGTCGGGGACGCCGAACCGCGCGAGGATCTCGTCGGCGAGGCGTTTGGCGTCGTCGGGATCCGAGAGGTCCGCGGTGACCGGGAAGGCCGTGCCGCCGTCGACGGTGATGGAGTCGCATACCGCGTCGAGAGCATCGGGCCGTCGTGCGACGGTGATCACCGTGGCGCCGCGCGCTGCGAACAGCCGCGCCGCGGATTCACCGATCCCGGAGGAAGCGCCGGTGATGACGACGGTGGCGCCGTGCAGGTCGCGCTGCCGCCCACCGAGCATGTGCCGGAGTTCATCGAGGGTCTGCGGCGGATTCAACAGGGCGCTACGGACGGCGTGCAACATCGGATTCACTTGTACTGCTTGATGACTCGGAGAGCTTCCTCGGCGTCGACATTCTTGGCCACGAGCTTGCCGTTCTTGACCTTTCGGATGCTGTAACGGTCACGTTTCTTCGCGTCGGCGACGTGGAGTCCGGCCTTCTTGGCCTTCTTGTTGAGATCTTCCAGCACAGCAGGATGGTAACGCCTCAAGGTGAACGCCTTCGACCGGTCGGCGACTCGAGTCGGGCCGGTGTGCATCGCCGCAGGTCGTGGCGGGTTCCGGTGAATCGGTGACGCGCTGACTCCTCAGCAGATGTCGGTACCGACGGGCGTCACGTCATCGAGACGTCGCGTGTATGCTCCGCCGCCGAGGCGCGAGGTGGTGGCGCATGCGGCGGCCGGTGACGAACCGGGGTAGTAGACGGCGTAGACGGGGTTCCCGTTCTCTGACTGTTTGAGCGATGCGCAGGAGTGATCGGTACGCAGATAGGAGGCACCCGGGTACCGGGCGAGCGCCGCGGCGATCTCAGCCGCATATGCACCCGGCGTGACCGCGTTGTAGACGACGGTGACGGCCTGCCCGTTGCACGACGGCCGGCTGATGGGTGTCGGCAGGCCCAGATCTCCGGCGCCGAGGCCGGGGACGGGACTGACTTCGTCGACCGGCGTCGGCTCCGCGTGAGCCGATTCGGTCAGTGTGGACTCCGATCGATCGCCCGTGCCGTCGACCGTCCCCGTGCCTCCGACCGTCCCCGTGCCTCCGACCGTCGCAGTCTGGGTGACCGGCGCGGGCTTGAGGGTGCTGGTCGCCGCGGCCGTATCGGGACCGCCGGTTCCAGACGAGTAGAGCCAGGCGATCGTCCCAGCGGCGAGGAGGACCACGGCGGCCACGCCGGCGGCGATGACGCCGTTTCGGGCGCGGTTCGATCGCGGTGCGGTCGTCGGTGTCGGCACCGGTTTCGGAGCGACCATTGTCGGCGCGTGCGCGGGAATGGGTGCCGCGGGAATCGGTGCCGCGGGGATCGGCGCCGCGGGGCGCTGCCCGGTCAGGGCCGCTCGGGCGGCAGCGGCGAACGCACCCGCGGACGCGATTCGGTCGGCCGGGTCTTTGGCGGTGCCCGCGGCGATGACGGCGTCGAACGGTGTGCCCGTCGGTGGCACCGGACGGCTCAGGTGGCCGGCGATGACCTGTTCGATGCTCGTCGACGGATAGGGCGTGGAACCGGTGAGGCACTCGTACAGGACACATGCCAAGGCGTACACGTCGCTGCGCGGGCTGACCGGAGTCTCGGAGCCGAACCGTTCGGGCGCCATGTATGCGAACGAACCGATCGCCATTCCCGTCGACGTGAGACGAGTCTGACCGGCGGCTTGGGCGAGTCCGAAATCGGCGAGGTACGCGAAGTCCCGGCCGTCGAGCAGGATGTTCTCGGGCTTCACGTCTCGATGCAGCAGACCGGAGGCGTGTGCGGCGTCGAGCGCCGCAGCGACCTGTTCGATCACATGGACGGCCAGGCCGGGATCGCGCAGACCGTCGTCGATCCGCGCGCGGAGGTGGCGACCGTGCACGATCCGCATGTCGAGGAAGAGCCGACCGTCGATCTCACCGAAGTCGTGGATCGGAATGATGTGCGGGTCGTTCAGCCTGGCGACGGTCTGTGATTCGCGCATGAAGCGCGCTCGGAAGGCGTCGTCGCCGGCGAGGCCGGGAGGTAGGAGTTTGAGTGCCACCGTCCGGTCCTTGACAGTGTCGATCGCCTCGTACACCTCGCCCATCCCGCCGCGGCCGAGGAGTCGGACGAGCCGATACGGCCCGATGGTCGAATCGGATCGGTCAGCACTGGTCATCGGCGTCCTCAACTGTCGGGGCGGGCCGGTCCCTCCAATGCGACGCGCAGCCGCTGCTCCAATTCCGCGGCGCCGGCCGCGGGGAGGTCGATCAGCCCGTCGAGTTCCCGCCGCGCCCGAGCATAAGCCTGCTGTCGTTCCTGCGGACTCGCAGCCTCGTCGCCCGCCAGATTCAGCAGCCGCTGGGCACGGGCGAGACGTTCCTGCTCGGCCGGATTGAAATCGCCGCGCCTGCGCCTGCGCGCCTCCTTCTCGGCCACGTCGAGTGCTGTCGCGTAATCGTGGACGGCGTCGCGATAGCGTTCGACGGCCTCGGGTGAGGTGTCGTCGGGAGACGGACGCAGCAGTTCGGCGCGGCTGCGCGCGCGATGGAACTCCGCGGTCAGCGGTTCGCGCAGGTCGACGAGCATCGGGTAGTCGAGGATGGTCGCCAGATCCGTCTCGTACCCGAACCATCGATCGTCGGTGGTCTGGTGCTCGGTGACCGCGCGACGCAGATCGCGCTCGAGCGATTCGGCATCCACCCGGGCCCGGCTCTGGGCCCGGGCGAGCGCGACCTTGGCCTCCTGCCGCAGGCGGTAGCGCTCGAGCCGTCGCTCGGCGCGACGCTCGTTCCATGCCCCGAGCGCACGTACGGCACCGCCGATCGTTCCGCCGAAGACGAAGATCAACCACCAGTAGTGTCCGATCGCACCCATCACGCCACCCACGGATTCAGCGTACTGCGGACGCGGCCGAGATACCGGTCTCGAGCGGGGCGCCGACCGCACCGGGTAGCCGGAGCCCCATCAGCCGACCCCCAGCCGACCCGTCAGACCGGCAGCCCCTGCTCCATCAGGTCGAGGGCTGCGAGGCATTCGTCGAGTGAGGCCAGGCCGGTGCGGGTGATGTCGGTGAGATGGAACATCACTCCGGAGACTGCGGAGACGAACACGCGGAGCCGGAAATCGTCGTGCGCGACGCCGAGATAGTCGGCGAAGTAGTCGGTCGCCGCTGAGATCACGCGGTCGGACTCGAACTGGTACGTCGCGCGCAGGCTCGGCTCGCTGTGCAGAATCCGGAGCCGTTCGGGATTGGCCGCCCACTCGTCCTTCTCCGCGATCCGGTACATCCGCGTGATGAGTTCGCGGACGAGACCGAAGTGGCTCAGACCGGCGGGGATCTCCTGGAGGATCGCGTCGCGCTCGTCATCCAGGTCGTCGCTGATGATGACCTGTTCCTTCGACTGGAAGTAGCGGAAGAACGTGGTGTGCGAGACATTCGTCGCCTCGGCGATCTGCGCGACGGTGGTCGCCTCGTAGCCGTTCCGGTCGAAGAGCTCGAGTGCTGCCGCCCGGATGTCGGCCCGAGTCCGGGCCTTCTGGCGTTCGCGTAAACCGGGCCGCGGCCCCGAGGAGGTCCTCGGGGCCGCGGCGGTCGGATTGTCGTTCATGTCCGTACTCTATGCCGTCCCGCTCGGGCTCGGCTCGGGGCTGTTGCCGCCCACCGCCACCGGTGTCTCGGTCGAGGGCAGGCCGCGGTCGCGGACCTTCTCGCCTTCGATGTCGAAGTTGAGGACCAGCTTGTCGAGCCAGCGGGGCAGACCCCACGCGCGGTTGCCGAGCAACGCCAGCAGGCCCGGAACGATGACCATTCGGACGAGGAAGGCGTCGAAGAAGACGGCGATCGCGAGGGCGAAGCCCATCATCTTGGCGGTCGTGTCCGGCGACAGCATGAACGCGGCGAAGACGCTGATCATGATGACTGCGGCGGACACCACCACGCGGGCGCCGTGGCGGTAGCCGGCGACGATCGCGTCCTTCGCGCTCATGCCGTGAATGAACTCTTCACGCATGCGGGTCACCAGGAACACCTGGTAGTCCATCGCGAGGCCGAAGACGACGCCGATCAGGAAGATCGGCAGGAACGACAGCAGCGGCTTGGTGTGGTCGATCAGGCCGAAGGTGCCGTCGGTGAAGATGGCCGTGGTGATGCCGAACGTCGCCAGCATCGAGAACACGAAACCGATGGTGCCGATCAGCGGAACCCAGATGGAGCGGAAGACCCCGATCATGATCAGGAAGGCCAGACCCACCACGACGACGAGGTAGGGGATCAGTGCCTTGTCGAGCTTCGCCGAGAGATCGGACATGATCGCCGTCTGGCCGCCGACATGAATCTCCGCTCCCTGTGCCTCGACCGCCCCGGAGGTGTCGCGGATGGCCTCGACCAGGTCGTGGGTCTGCGGCGAGGACGGCGAACTGAGCGGCGTGACGATGATCATCGCCGAATCCGCGCCCGCGTTCGGGTTCTGCGGGGACGGGCCATTGCCGGTCCAGGACACCATTTCCGGCGCCGCGACGCCGGGCAGCGCCTTGATCTTGGCGACGGCGGTGTTCGCCGCCGCGTCGATGGTGCCCTCGTCGGTGTGCATCACCACCACCAGCGGACCTGCGACACCGGCGCCGAAGCCCTTCGCCATCAACTCCTGTCCGGCCACCTGGTCGTCGGTGACGGTGTCCATACCGAGGGTCATGTTCTTGATCGGGATGGCCGCGACGATCAGAATCGCGAGGCCGGCGACGACGAACGGAATCGGCTTGTTGACCAGAGTCCGGCCGAACTTGACTCCGAGGGAGTCGGAGTCCTTCGATTCCTCGGCGTGCCTGATCCACGGAATCCGGGGTGTGAAGGCGAAGCGACCGAAGGCGCCCAGCAGCGCCGGAATGAAGGTCAGCGCGGCCAGGACGGCGACGAGGATGGCCACGGCCGCGCCGAGGCCCATCTGGGTGATGATCGGGATACCGATGACCATCAGGGCGGCCACCGCGATGATCACCGTCAGGCCGGCGAAGACGACCGCAGATCCGGCGGTGCCGACGGCGCGGCCCGCGGCGTCGGCTCGGTCACCGCCTCGCGCGGCTTCGGACCGGTAGCGCGAGACGATGAACAGTGCGTAGTCGATCGAGACCGCGATTCCGAGCATGGTGATGATCGCCGTGGCGGCCTGATTGATGGAGAGGACCTCGGCTGAGAGAGTCACCAGCATCATCGTGAGTCCGACGCCGACGATGCCGGTCACCAACGGGATGAAGGCCGCGATGAGCGCGCCGAAGGCGATGATCATGATGACGAAGGCGATGGCGAAGCCGATCAGCTCGGCCTTGCCCGCGGGCTCCTGCGCCGACATGACGCCGCCGGTGGCCTCGACCTTCAGGCCGTCGCCGCGATGCTTCTCCAGCACGTCGAGCAGCTGATTCTTGGTCGCGACGTCCACGTCCATCAGATTGATCTTCTGGTGAACGCTGATCAGCCCGATCTTGCCGCCGTCGCCGATGACGGCGGAGGCCATCTCCGGTTTGGCGGCCGCGACGGCGAGCGGGTCGAAGACCGTCCCGGCGTCAACCTCGTCGAGCGTCTTGAGGTCGGCGACCAGCGACTGAATCTCGTCGGCATGGCGGGCGAGACCGTCGTCCGCCGCGACGACGACGATCGTCGACGGTTCCTCCTGCTGCTTGTTCTGCGCGGGGAAGTTCTCCTGAAGCTGCTCCATCGCGACGCCGCCGTCCGTGCCCGGCAGGTCGAAGTCCTGCGCGAACTTCGGCTGCAGTGCGCCGACGGCTCCCGCGACGATCACAAGCGCGGCCACCCAGGTGGCGAGCACCCACCATTTGTGCCGGAATGAGAACCGTCCGACGCGGTAGAGAATCGATGACATGCTAACGATTGTTAGTCAGTACCACTTTCCGTGCAAGGTGAACTCGTTCACTTCTCCGTTGCCTGTGCGCCCGGCCTCACAAGTGCGGCGGCGATCGCGGTGGTGAGCGGCACGCTGCCCGCGAGAGCGATGCCGCCGACGAAGGCGCGCGCCAGTTCGATCGCGACTTCCTCGCTGGTGATCAGTGAGCTGAAGGGCTGAGCCGCCACCGAGAACAACAGGAGCAGGGGCAGGGCGCTGCCCGCATAGGCGAAGACGAGCGTGTACACCGTCGAGGCGATGTGGTCCCGCCCGACGCGCATCGCCGAGCGGAATGCGCCGAGGCGGGTCTGTCCCGGAATCGCGGCGAGCTCGAAGGTCGCCGACGCCTGGGTGATCGTCACGTCGTTGAGGACTCCGATGGTGCCGATCACGAATCCGGCCAGCAGCAGTCCGTTGAGGGAGATGGTGCCCTGGTAGAACTGCAGATTGGCGGTTGATTCGGCAGACAGTCCGGTGAGACTCATCGTCGATATCGCCAGACGGCTCAGGACGGTCGCGAGGACGAGTGAGGCCAGCGTGCCGAGCAGAGCCGAACTGGTCCGCAGATTGAAGCCGTGCGCGAGATAGAGGACGGCGAACAGGATCGCGGCCGCCGAGACCACCGCCACGCCGACCACGGAATGCCCGTCGAGGATCGATGGCAGAGTGAAGAAGCCGAGGACCACGAAGGCCACGATCAGACCGACGATCGCGCGGGCGCCGCGCCACGTCGCGACGGCGATGATCGCGAGCACGAAGGCGATGGCCCAGACGATGATGCCGGTTCCCCGCTGGTAGTCGTAGAAGCCGTAGCGGGCGCGGCCGTCCGGGCCAGGCATCGCACTGACGCGGATCGCGTCGCCCTTCTCAAGCGTGGGCTGCCCGGGCTGTGGTTCGTCTGCGGTGGCTGGGTCGGCCGCCGGCGCACCGGGGACGTCCGCAGACTGAGCGGCGTTCGTCGCGATCATCAGGACCGTGTAGCGCCCGGAGTCAGGGCCCGACGTCAGCTTGAGGATCGACGCCCGGCACGGGCCACCGGTGGTCGGGACGGTGGGGAACTCCGCGGACGCCACGCCCGTCGCCGGTGACGAGCAGTCGGCCTTGATCTGCGAGATCACCTCGGCATCGGACACCTGGATCGGACCGCCCGTGGCGGATCGGAACTGCATGGGAATCGGGCGGTCGGCGTGGCCCGGCCACAGCACGATCATCCCGATGCCGACGGCGAGTGCGGCGACGGACAGCAGTCCGATCACCACCGGTTTCGCGTAGCGAGTCAGCTGGCCCGGGAGGTCGCCGCCGCCGTGATGATGGCCGTGCGAATGGCCGGAATGCGCCGCCGCGTGCGGAACGTCGGCCTTTCGGCGTCGCTCCGCACGCGGCGGTGGGTCGTCTCTCGGCTCCGGCTCGGGCAGTCGATGGCTCACGCGCCCGAGACTAGAGCGTCGGAGGTCGGATGTCCCCTTACAGACCCATGTCCTTGGCGATGATCGAGCGCATGACCTCGCTGGTACCGCCGTAGATCCGGTTGACTCGGTTGTCGGCGTACAGGCGGGCGATCGGGTACTCGTTCATGTAGCCGTAGCCGCCGTGCAGCTGCAGGCAGCGGTCGATCACGTCGGCCGCGGCTTCGGTGCAGAACAGCTTCGCGGACGCGGCATCGGCGGCGGTCAGCTCGTTCTTGTCGTAGGCCTCGAGTGCGCGGTCGACGACCGCTTCCATCGCGTCGACCTTCGCTTTGCACGCGGCCAGCTCGAACTTGGTGTTCTGGAACGCGGCGACGGGCTTGCCGAACACCTGACGCTCCTGCGTGTACTCCTTGGCGAAGCGGATCGCCGCCGCACCCTGCGCGTACGCGCCGACGGCGATCGAGAGGCGCTCGCGCGGCAGGTGCTGTCCGAGGTAGTAGAAGCCCTGGTTCTCCTCGCCGAGGAGGTCCTCCACGGGGACCTTGACGTCGGTGAACGACAGCTCCGCGGTGTCGGAGGTGCGCAGACCCAGCTTGTCGAGCTTGCGTCCGACGGCGTAGCCCTCCGACTTGGTGTCGACGACCAGGAGGGTGATGCCGAAGCGGCGATCGGTCTCGCTCGGAGCCGAGGTGCGTGCGCAGACGATCACGCGGTCGGCGTTGACGCCGCCGGTGATGAAGGTCTTGGCGCCGTTGAGGACGTAGTGGCTGCCGTCCTCGGAGAGCTTCGCGGTGGTGCGCATACCCGCGAGGTCGGAGCCGGTGCCGGGCTCGGTCATCGCGATGGCGAACATGGTCTCGCCGGACGCCATGCCGGGCAGCCAGCGCTTCTTCTGCTCCTCGTTGGCGTGCTTGAGGAGGTAAGGGAGACACAGCGGGATGTGTGCCGCGGAGCCGCCGAGGCTGACGCCGGCGCGGGCCATCTCCTCGGTCAGGACGGCCTCGTACTTGTACGAGTCCACGCCCGCGCCGCCGTACTCCTCGGGCACCTCGATGCCGAAGACGCCGAGCTCGCCGATCTTCAGGTAGAAGTCGCGCGGCACGATGCCGTTCTCGAGCCACTCGTCGTAGACGGGCACGATCTCGGATTCGATGAACGCCCGGATCGTCTCCCGGAAAGCTTCATGGTCCTCGGTGTAGATTTCGCGGCGCATCGCGCCACCTCCTTCTTCGATGGGTCACAGCGGGTAGGGCTGCGGGTGTTTCAGGACTTGGCTCCGGCTATGCGGAGTGCGGCGTCCGCGTAGAAGTCGGCCACCTGGGTCGTCGACCAGGTGCCGCCGTCGCGGAACCAACGGGCCACGTCGACGCTGCTGCCGACGATCGCAACTGCCGCCATCCGCGGATCGGGAGTGTCGAAGACTCCCTGGTCGATGCCGCGGTGGAGGATCGCCGCGAGCACGTCTTCGATCTGCTTGCGCAGGTCGACGATCTGCGCACGGTGGTCGGGCTCGAGTGCGCGGAGCTCGTAGTTCACCACGCGGGCGCTCACGTGCCGGTCGGCGTGGTACATCGCGAACTCGCGAATGAAGCGGCGCAACTGCTCGACGGGATCGTCCGTGCCCGCCGCGGCATCGCGCACTATCCGGAGGATCGCCTCGTGGCCGGCGAGCGAGATCTCGAAGAGCAGTTCCTCTTTCGAGCTGTAGTGCACGTAGACCGCGGCGGGACTCATTCCCGCGGCAGTCGCGATGTGCCGGGTTCCCGTGCCGTGGAAACCGAGTTCGGAGAAGGACGCCATCGCGCCCTCGCGGAGACGCTTGCGCGTCTGCTCGGACTTGGTCGTCGGTTCGTCGGGGTCGACGGCCGAGTGCTTCGCCATGGTTGACCTCCGCTCCGCCGGGAAATTTCTAAGCGATCGCTTATTTCTATCGCACTGTAGCACGGGTTACCGGCCGGTCACCTAATCGCCCGGTGGCTAGCATGGACGGCATGTACGTGAAGGTGTGCGGCCTGACGTCGGAGGATGCTGTCGGTGCGGCGGTCTCGGCCGGAGCCGATGCGATCGGTGTGGTGATGAACGAGACGAGTCCCCGTGCCGTCGATCGCGACCGGGCGCGCGCGGTGGTGCGCGCTGGACGAAGCGCGGGAGGGCCCGGCCTGGACATCGTTCTCGTCGTCAACGACAAGCCCGCGGTCGATGCCGCGGCCCTGGCCGTCGACCTCGGCTTCGACGTTCTGCAACTGCACGGGCGTCGCTACGGAGAAGCGGACTTTCGTGCGGCGGCGGAAGGGATCGGCCGGATCTGGCGCGCGACATCGCTGGTGCACGAGCCGCCGTTGACGGTCGGAGCGTACGGGGAGGAGCGGCTGCTTCTCGATGCGCCGAAGCCGGGGTCGGGGGAGCGCTGGGATCTGTCGATGCTCACTGACCGCGGACTGTCGGGCCAGTGGCTGCTCGCGGGCGGACTCACTCCGGACAACGTCGCGGACGCGATCGCTCAAGCGCACCCGTGGGGTGTCGATGTGTCCAGTGGCGTCGAGTCCGCGCCGGGCGTCAAGGATCTGGCCGCGATCAGCAGGTTCGTCGAGGCGGCGAAGTCGCGAAGGTGAGTCGTGCCGGCCGTCAGTGATCTCTGTCACGCCCGGGTGATAGCTTTCAGTTAGTCAGGTAAAGACGGCTTGACCACGGGCCCGATGCCGGACGCATGGCCTGGCGACCAGCCACCACCGACCACCCCTGGCGCCTGAACACCATCCACCACGCCGGACAAGCTCAGAACCTGCACCCGCCGCCGCGCATGATTCCAGCACGCGCGGCGGTCTCCGTCAGGTCAGTTCGACGGTCGCGGACTTGTCGTTCATGACGACCACCGGGGTCACGGTGGCGAAGCCCGCGGCTTGGATCTTGGCCAGATCGACGTTGAGAATCGGCTGTCCGGCGCTGACCGTGTCGCCGGCCTTCACGAGTGGTTCGAACCCGTCGCCTTTGAGTTTCACGGTGTCGAGGCCGACGTGAATCAGCACCTCCGTGCCGTCCTCTAGTCGGAGTCCGATGGCATGACCGGTGGGAAACACCGTCACGACGGTCGCATCTGCGGGGGCCACCACTTCGCCCGACGTGGGGACGACGGCCGCGCCCGGCCCCATCATGCCGCTGGAGAAGGTCTTGTCCGGGACCTCCGAGAGGTCGACCGCGTACCCCTGGAGCGGGCGCTGCAGAGTGATGACCTTCGCTGCCGGTTTCGTCAGGACGGCGGTCGAGCCGTCGTGCGCGGCACCCTCCTCGGCCTCCGCCTCGGCGACGGCAGCCTCGGCCTCGTCCACTGCTTCCACCGCGGCTTCGACCGCCGTCGGATCCACCTCGCCGGACATGATCTTCTCCATCGCGTCCTTGACGAACTGGACGTTGAGTCCATAGATGACCTGCACCGAATGGCCGCCGGGCTTCATGGTGCCGGCAGCTCCGGCCCGTTTGAGCGCGGAATCGTCGACCTTGCCCGTGTCGTCGATCTCCATGCGCAGACGGGTGGCGCAGTTGTCGAGTTCGAGGATGTTGGCCTTGCCGCCGAGAGCGTCGATGAACTTGGCCGCGGTGCCGATGAACCCGGCTGAGACGCCTCCCTCGTCATCGGCGTCGACGGGTTCGTCGTCCTCGCGCCCAGGCGTCTTGAGCTGGAACTTGAGGATCACCCACCGGAACACCAGGAAGTAGACGAAGAACCAACCGATGCCCAGCACGATGATGATCCAGGGATTCTCGGCCATCGGGTTCTTCCAGTTCAGCACCAAGTCGACGAAGCCGCCGGAGAAGCCGAAGCCCATTCGGACCGGAAGAAGCTGGCAGATCGCCATCGAGATGCCCATGAAGACCGCATGGATCACGAAGAGGAAGGGAGCCAGGAACATGAAGGCGAACTCGAGCGGTTCGGTGACGCCGACGAAGAACGACGAGACCGCGCCGGAGAGCAGGATGCCGTAGGCGATCTTCTTCCGCGTCGTCTTCGCGGTGGTGTACATCGCGAGCGCGGCGCCCGGAAGGCCGAACATCATGATCGGGAAGAACCCGGTCATGTACTGACCGGTCACGCCGAACGTGCCCTCACCCGAGAGGAAGTTGTTCAGGTCGTTGATCCCCGCTACGTCGAACCAGAACACCGAGTTCAGAGCGTGGTGCAGTCCGAACGGAATCAGCAACCGGTTGAAGAAGCCGTAGAGCCCGGTGCCGACGGCGCCGAGATCGACGATGTGCTCACCGAACCAGACGAGGCCGCTGTAGACGAGCGGCCAGATGAACAGCAGGATGAGCGCGACGATCAGGGAGACTCCCGCCGTCACGATGGCCACCGACCGGCGGCCGGAGAAGAACGACAGCGCGTCGGGCAGCTTGACGTCCTTGAAGCGGTTGTAACAGAGCGCACCGATGATGCCGCACAGGATGCCGATGAACGCGTTCTGGAACGCTCCGGGTGCGAAGGCCTCGTTGACGTCCGGGGTCTGGATCGCCAGATGGCCGTTCTCCATGACGAGCTTCTGGCCCTCGGTGATGGTCGCGCCCTCTTCGGCGATCGACGTCGTGTACCCGCGGCCGAGGAGTGTCATCACCGACGTGGGCGCCAGCAGACTGGTGACGACCAGCCACGACACCAGACCGGCGAGCGCCGACGTGCCGTCGGACTTGCGGGCCATACCGATCGACACGCCGACCGCGAACAGCAGAGCCATGTTCGAAAGCACCGCAAGGCCCGCGGTCTGCAGGAACGAGGTGACGACGTTCGGCTTGTCGTCGTTGATACCGATGATCCAGTTGGCGATACCGACGAGGATCGCCGCCACCGGCAGGACGGCCACCGGCAGCATGATCGATTTGCCGAGGTTCTGCAGGAATTTCATCATCTCGGTGGGCTCCCATTCGGTCGTGAGACATGCGAACTGACGGGGCGTTCGGATGGACCTTAACCCGAGTGTCGCGGGTCACGGGCCTGTTCTGAGCCAACGACCGGGCCTGTTACATTAGGGAAGCCTAGCCAATAATAGGCTGACCTAATTCGACAATTCGGAAGTGCTGCTGATGTCACCTCGCCGACTGCTCGGCCTCGTTCTCGCGACCGCCCTCACCGTCTCGCTGGCGGCCTGTTCTTCCTCCGGCGACGGGGCGGGATCATCGGGTGCCGGGGGCGCAGGATTCCCGGTGACGGTGGAGCACGTGTACGGAACCACGACCATCGAGAGCAAGCCGGAGCGTGTGGCGACCGTCGCGTGGGCCAATCACGAGGTGCCGTTGGCGCTGGGCGTGGTCCCGGTAGGCATGAGCAAGGCGGCGTGGGGCGACGATAACGGCAACGGTGTGCTGCCGTGGGTGGAGGACGAACTCAAGCGACTCGGTGCACCGACGCCGGAATTGTTCGACGAAACCGACGGCATCGACTACGAGGCGGTCGCCGACACGCGGCCCGACGTCATCCTCGCCTCGTACTCGGGGCTCTCGAAGGAGGAGTACGACAAGCTCTCGAAGATCGCACCCGTGGTGGCCTACCCGAAGACCGCGTGGGGCACGTCCTGGCAGGACATGGTCCGCATGAACTCCAAAGCGATCGGGCTCCAAGCAGAGGGGGATCGGTTGATCGAGAAGCTCACCGGTCAGGTGATCGGCTCCCTCGACAAGCATCCCGAGCTCAAGGGGCGCAAGGTGATGTTCGCGTACCTCGACCCGACCGATCTGAGCAAGATCGGCTTCTACACGACGCACGACACTCGGCAGGGCTTCCTCGACAGCGTCGGAATGGCGCCGCCGGCGGAGGTGGCCGCGAAGAGCGCGGGGACCGACGAGTTCTACGTCGAGGAGAGTGCCGAGCAGGCCGAACGGTTCCGTGACGTCGATTTGGTCGTGACTTACGGCGACGACTCCACGGTCGCGCGGCTGAAGGCCGACCCGCTGCTGTCGAAGATCCCCGCGATCGCTGCCGGGCACGTCGCGATCTTGAAGGACGCGACCCCGCTGGCCGCCATGGCGAATCCGTCGCCGCTGTCGATCCCGTGGGGCATCGACGACTACTTCTCCACTCTGGCCGCGGGACTGACCGACAAGTGACCGCGGTCGCGCCCACCCGACGGGACACTGTCCCGGACCGATCGGCGGCTCGCGGCGTCGGGGTGCGAATCGGGAGTCTGATCGCGGGCGCGCTCCTCCTCGTCATCCTGTTCGGTGTCTCGGTGGCCTTCGGTGTACGCGCGGTGAGTCCAGCAGAGATCTGGGGCGCGCTCACCGGCGGATCGGACGGCATCGCCGAAGCCGCGGTGCTCAAACGGATTCCGCGCACCGTATTGGCGATGCTGGTCGGCGCGGCCCTCGCTCTCTCGGGCGCGGGTATGCAGGCCGTGACTCGCAATCCGGTGGCCGATCCCGGCATCCTCGGGATCTCCACGGGCGCCTCGCTCGCCGTCGTCACCGGCATCGTGGCCTTCGGGATGTCCGACCCCTACTGGTACATCGCCGTGGCGATCGCGGGAGCGTTCGCCACCGCGGTCTTCGTCTACGCGGTCGGTTCCATGGGCTTCGGCGGTGCGACGCCGCTGAAGCTCGCCCTCTCCGGCGCGGCCACCGCCGCCGCGCTGACCTGCCTCATCAGCGCAGTCCTGCTCCCTCGCGTCGACGTGATGCAGAAGTTCCAGCACTGGCAGGTCGGCGGCGTCGGAGGCGCGGACTGGCACCGCATCGGTGTGGTCGCGCCCTTCCTCGCGGCGGGGGCGATCGTGATGCTCGGATGCGCTCGCGGGATGAATTCTCTGTCACTCGGCGACGATGTCGCGACAGCGTTGGGGGAGAACGTGTTCCGCACTCGTCTGGTGACCGGGATCGCGGCGGTCGTGCTCGCGGGTGCGGCCACCGCCATCGCCGGTCCGATCGCATTCGTCGGCCTGCTCGTGCCTCACGCATGCCGCGCGTCAATCGGCGCCGACCACCGATGGCTGTTGCCCTTCTCCGCACTCGCCGGCGCCGGGCTGCTGGTGCTGTCGGACGTCGTCGGCCGGCTCGTGGCCCGACCGAGCGAGGTGGACGTCGGCGTGGTGACGGCGCTCATCGGAGCGCCCGTGTTCATCTGGATAGTTCGTCGTCAGCGGGTGCGTGCGCTGTGACCGCCGCGACGGAATCTCCCGCCTTCGACCTCTTCGCCGGCCGTCGTGCACGGGTTCGGCGCGCCCGGCTCGTGACCGGGGTGTTGGCTCTTACTGTGATCGGGCTGTTGTTCGTCAGTCTGATGGTCGGCAAGACCTTCTATCCGCTCGGCGACGTCCTGCGCGTGCTGAGCGGGCAGACGGTTCCGGGCGCCTCGTTCACCGTCGGCGAGCTGCGACTTCCCCGAGCGGCGACGGCGTTGCTCACCGGCGCCGCCTTCGGTCTGGCCGGGGTGACTTTTCAGTCTCTGCTGCGCAATCCGCTCGCCTCGCCCGACATCATCGGGATCTCCTGGGGTGCGTCGGCGTCGGCGGTCGGCGCGATCGTGGTCTTCGGACTCACCGGACCGGCGGTGTCGGTGGCCGCGCTGGTCGGTGCACTGCTCACCGTGGGGGCGGTGTACGGGTTGTCGATCGCCGGAGGGTTCGCCGGAACACGCCTGATCCTCATCGGCATCGGCGTGGCGGCGATGCTCAGCAGCCTCGTCTCGTACGTGCTGGCCAAGGCATCGCAGTGGGATGTGGCGGCCGCGTTGCAGTGGCTCACCGGAAGCCTCGCCGACGCCTCCTGGCCGCAACTGGTGCCGCTGGCCGCCGCGATGGCGGTGCTGCTGCCGGCACTCGTCGTCAACTCGCGGAACCTGGCGGTGCTCACCCTGGGTGACGATTCCGCCGCAGGTCTCGGCACTCGCGTCGATGCCGCGCGTCTGGTCTTCATCCTCGGAGCCGTGCTGCTGTTGGCATTCGCAACCGCGGCGGCCGGTCCGATCTCCTTCGTCGCGTTCATGTCCGGCCCCATCGCGGTCCGGCTCGTCGGCCCCGGTTCCTC
The DNA here is from genome assembly GCF_000333035.1 of Gordonia sihwensis NBRC 108236. Classification (GTDB taxonomy): domain Bacteria; phylum Actinomycetota; class Actinomycetes; order Mycobacteriales; family Mycobacteriaceae; genus Gordonia; species Gordonia sihwensis. The sequence continues at coordinate 20,662 of NZ_BANU01000029.1, read as the reverse complement.
ACCGCTGATCCCGTCGGCGCTGGTGGGGTCCACCCTGGTACTGGCGGGCGACCTGGTCGGTCAATACGCGCTCGGCCACCGCTATCCGGTCGGTGTCGTGACCGGTGTCCTCGGTGCGCCCTTCCTCATCTACCTGCTCATCCGTGTCAACCGCGCCGGCTCGTCGATGTAGCCGACCGCACCGATTGGAGATCCATGCCTGTCGCCGAGACCACCCCGCTGCCGCCGCTGTGCGTCACGCGTGCCGCCGTCGGCGCCGTGCAGCGGCTGTCGCCGAACTTCGTCCGTATCACGTTCACCGGGGCCGGCCTCACCGGGTTCGGCAATCCCGGCGCCACATTCGACCAGCGGATGAAGTTGATCTTCCCTCCGGCCGCCGGTGAGCTCCCGGAGTTGTCCGACTCCGACACCTGGTATCAGGACTGGCTGGCGATTCCCGAGGACCGGAGGGGAGCGATGCGCACGTACTCGATCCGTGACCTCCGGATCGACGACGGCGGCGCGACGGAGTTCGACGTCGACTTCGTCCTGCACTTGGCGCCCGACAAGACCGGACCGGCCTCGTCGTGGGCGGCAGCGGCGGCGGTGGGAGACGAGTTGCTGATCGTGGGACCGCGCCGCGGGCGACTCGACGGCGGCGGAGTGGAGTACATGCCGGGCGCGGCCGAACGTGTGCTGCTGGCCGGCGACGAGACGGCCGCGCCCGCGATCGCCCGCATTCTTGAGGACGCGCCCGCTGATCTGGCGGGAGCGGCCTACATCGAGATCCCCGAGCCCGACGACGCGCTGCCGATCGATGCGCCCGAGGGCGTCGCGGTGCACTGGCTCCCGCGCGAGGGAGCGGGACAGGGAGTGCGGCTGCATGCGGCTGTCCTGGGTCATCTGGGTGAGTCCGCGGGCGACCTGGACGGTGCCGTCGACGCACCCGACACGGACGCGCTGGTCTGGGAGACGCCGACCTTCTCCGGACTCGGCGAGGAGATCCATGCCGGTTCGGGCCATGACGGGACGGGCCATGACGAGACGGGTCGTGACGGGAGGGCGGCGCAGGCGTACTACTGGATCGCGGGCGAGAGTCGCGTCGTCACCACGCTGCGGCGCAGACTGGTCAAAGACCTGGGGATTCCGCGCGCGCAGGTCGCCTTCATGGGGTACTGGCGCGAGGGAGTGGCGATGAAGGGATGACGGGCGGAACTGCTCGGTCCGCCCGCGGATGGTCGGACAGACGGAACAGGCCAGCGGAACATCGGTCGAGACGGAGAGGTTGAACAGAACATGGCTGAAGACACTGGTGAGTACCGAATCGAACACGACACGATGGGCGAGGTGAAGGTCCCGGCCGATGCGCTGTGGCGTGCGCAGACGCAGCGGGCCGTCGAGAACTTCCCGATCAGCTTCCGTCCGCTGGAACGCACTCAGATCCGTGCGCTCGGACTGTTGAAGGCGGCGACCGCACAGGTCAACCGTGATCTCGGGCTGCTCGACGAGGCCAAGGCCGATGCGATCATCGCAGCGGCGCGGGAGATCGCCGACGGCCTGCACGACGACCAGTTCCCGATCGACGTCTTCCAGACGGGGTCGGGGACGTCGTCGAACATGAACGCCAACGAGGTGATCGCGTCGATCGCGGCGGCCGGCGGCGTGACCGTGCATCCGAACGACGATGTGAACATGTCGCAGAGTTCCAACGACACCTTCCCGACCGCCACGCACGTGGCCGCCACCGAGGCCGTCGTCCGCACCCTCATTCCGGCGCTGGAGCATCTGCGGGGCGCCCTCGCCGAGAAGTCGGACCAGTGGCGGTCGGTGGTCAAGTCGGGCCGCACACACCTGATGGACGCGGTCCCGGTGACGCTCGGCCAGGAGTTCGGCGGATATGCGCGGCAGGTCGAAGCCGGCGTCGAACGCCTCCGATCGACGTTGCCTCGCGTGGGTGAACTCCCGATCGGCGGCACCGCCGTCGGGACCGGGCTCAACGCGCCCGACCGGTTCGGGTCGCTCGTGGTGGCCGAACTCGTCCGACTGACGGGTGTCGAGGATCTGCGCCTCGCGCGCGACAACTTCGAGGCTCAAGCCGCGCGCGACGGGCTGGTGGAACTGTCGGGACAGCTGAAGACGATCGCCGTGTCGTTGACCAAGATCGCCAACGACGTCCGCTGGATGGGGTCGGGGCCGCTCACGGGGCTCGGCGAGATCGCGCTGCCCGACCTCCAGCCGGGGAGTTCGATCATGCCGGGCAAGGTGAACCCGGTGCTTCCCGAAGCCGTCACACAGGTGGCGGCGCAGGTGATCGGCAACGACGCCGCCGTCACCTGGGGCGGCGGCAATGGCGCCTTCGAGTTGAACGTCTACATCCCGATGATGGCGCGCAATGTCCTCGAATCGGTGACTCTGCTCGCCAACGTCTCCCGACTGTTCGCCGACCGGTGCATCAGCGGGCTGGTGGCACATGAGGACCGCCTGCGGACGCTCGCCGAATCGTCACCGTCGATCGTCACCCCGCTCAACTCCGCGATCGGGTACGAGGAGGCCGCCGCCGTCGCCAAGGAGGCGCTACGCGAAGGAAAGACGATCCGGCAGACGGTGATCGATCGCGGGCTCCTCGGCGACCGGCTGTCGGAGGAGGAACTCGATCGGCGGCTCGACGTCCTCAAGATGGCGAACCTGGAGCGGGAACGGTAGACGTTCCCCGCTCCCGGCGTCACCTGGGCGACCTACCGCTCCTTCGAGCGGATGCGCACACCGCTCAGCGGCACGCTGACCGTGCCGCCCGGATCGGTGAAGAAGTCGTTGCCCTTGTCGTCGACGACGATGAAGGCGGGGAAGTTCTCGACCTCGATCTTCCACACGGCTTCCATGCCGAGCTCGGGATACTCGATGACCTCTTGACTCTTGATGCAGTCGAGCGCGAGACGAGCGGCGGGGCCGCCGATCGATCCGAGGTAGAAGCCGCCGTGCGTATCGCACGCGGTGGTGACCTGCTTGGACCGGTTGCCCTTGGCGAGCATCACCATCGACCCGCCGGCGGCCTGGAACTGCTCGACGTAGCTGTCCATCCGGCCGGCCGTGGTGGGACCGAACGATCCCGACGCCATGCCCTCCGGGGTCTTGGCCGGACCGGCGTAGTACACCGGGTGGTTCTTCAGGTACTCGGGCATCGGCTCGCCCGCGTCGAGTCGTTCCTTGATCTTGGCGTGCGCGATGTCGCGGGCCACCACCAGCGGACCGGTCAGCGACAGCCGTGTCTTGACCGGGTGCTTGGTGAGCTCGGCCAGGATCTGGTCCATCGGTTGGTTCAGATCGATCTCGACCACCTCGCCGCCCGCGATGTCCTCGGCGACGCCGGCGTCCGGCATGTACTGCGCGGGATCGGTCTCCAACTGCTCCAGAAAGACGCCGTCGGCGGTGATCTTGCCGAGAGCCTGACGGTCGGCGGAGCACGAGACGGCGATCGCGACGGGCAGCGACGCTCCGTGGCGCGGCAGCCGGATCACCCGGACGTCGTGGCAGAAGTACTTGCCGCCGAACTGCGCGCCGATCCCGAACGACTGGGTCAGCTTGAACACCTCCTCCTCGAGTTCCGGGTCGCGGAAGGCGTGCCCGGAGAGGTCGCCCTCGGTGGGCAGGGTGTCGAGGTAGTGCGCGGAGGCGTACTTCGCGGTCTTCAATGCGAACTCTGCGGAGGTGCCGCCGACGACCACCGCGAGGTGGTACGGCGGGCACGCCGCGGTGCCGAGCGAGCGGATCTTCTCATCGAGGTACTCCAGCAGCCGCTTGGGATTCAGGATCGCCTTGGTCTCCTGGAACAGGAACGACTTATTGGCGCTGCCGCCGCCCTTGGCCATGAAAAGGAACTTGTACTCCGGTCCCTTGGGCCCCTGCTCGGTCGCGTAGATCTCGACCTGAGCCGGGAGGTTGGTGCCGGTGTTGCGCTCCTCGTACATGGTGATCGGAGCGTTCTGCGAGTACCGCAGGTTCAGCTTGGTATACGCGTCGTAGACGCCGCGCGAGATCCACTCGCCGTCGTCGACGCCGGTCAGCACGCCTTCGGACTTCTTGCCCATCACGATGGCGGTGCCGGTGTCCTGGCACATCGGAAGCACGCCGCCGGCCGAGATGTTCACGTTCTTCAGCAGGTCGAGGGCCACGAAGCGATCGTTGCCCGAGGCCTCGGGATCGTCGATGATCTTCCGCAACTGCCGCAGGTGCGCCGGCCGCAGGTAGTGGCTGATGTCGTGCATCGCCTCGGCGGTCAGTCTCTGGAGCGCTTCGGGTGCCACCTTGAGGAAGGTCTGGCCGTCGACCTCGATGGTCGAGACGCCTTCGGTGGTGACGAGACGGTACGGGGTCTCGTCGGCACCGATCGGCAGCAGGTCGGAGTAGAGGAATTCGGGGGCTGAGGCTGATTCACTCACGACTGGCATCGTAGCCCTCGCGATGTGCGCGGCTGACCGCCGCCGGGGGTGAGGGCGCCGCCGGCGGGCCGGGCGACCGGTGTGCAGGCGCGAGGTCCGTTCAGTGCCAATGCATGTCGATGTGGTCCGCGGGAGACGCGCGGCGGCCGCCGTCGACCCGGAGAGCGTCGACGGCCGACTCGTAGCCGCGGACGATCAACTCGTCGCCGCGCGAGAAGTCCATCGGGCCGATGTCGAGTGGGCACGGCGGCGGCAGCACGATCAGCTCCGCGTCGCCGGTGTACTCCCGGATGTCCCGAATCAGCCGCTTGTGGATGAGAAGGGTCATCGTGTGGATCAGCGTTCCCGCCACACCCGTGGGAGGTTCGGTCAACGCGCACGGATACCCGCAGGGAAGGACGTAGACGGTGTCCGCCCGTGCGGAGAGCGCCTGCGAGATCGCGGTGTTGTCGGCGACGCCGCCGTCGATCAGCAGCCGGCCGTTCCACTCGACGGGTGGAAGCAGTCCGGGGATCGCGGTGCTGGCCAGGACTGCCTCGGCCACGGGGCCGTGATCGATGTTCACCTCGTCGCCGGTCAGCAGGTCGGTCGCGACCACTGTCAGCCGAATGGCCGCGTCGTCCATCTGCTCGAAGTCGAGATACCGGTCGGTCAGGTTGCGCAGTCCCTGGTCGCCGAAGAGCGCGGGCTGATGCCCGAGGAGACCGCTGACGATGTGCCGTGGACTGGGCGGGAACAGTTGCCACGTGTGCAAGCCGCGCCAGATGTCGCCGAGTTCGTCGACGACGCGTGGACCGAACCCTCGGCCCGCCACGTACGCCGCGTTCAACGCACCCACCGAGGTACCGACCAGGAAATCGGGCTGCACCTCCCGTTCGGCGAGAGCGCGGAGCATACCGATCTGCATCGCCCCGAGGTTCGCGCCGCCGGACAGTACGAAACCCGTGGTCATCGCCCCACCTCCTCGACTCCACGATAGGTCGGGCGGCACGGGAGTGGGTGCGATCACTCGCGCGCGGGAAGCCCGACGTCGGTGCGGTGGTGTTCGAGTTCGTGCAGGACGTACATCGCGAAGGTCTCCACCGTGAACACGGTGCCGTCTCCGCGCAGTCCCTCGCGCGACCAATCGTCCTCTCGCACGAGCCGGTACATCTCGGCGAAGCCCGCCACCGCCGCGGTGAGTTGGCTGCTCACCGCGTCGGGACTCTGCGACCCGTAGTCGGCTTCCACCGCCGCGGCGTCCTGATCCCAGTCATCGAAGCAGACCGGCTGCGTGCGCAGCATCTCGTCGAGGCGTTCGGTCATCACGCTTCCGACGTCGCGGACGTGACAGGCGTACTCGAGCGCCGACCACGTGTGGTCGTCGGGCCGCACGCGCACGTCGGCACGAGCCAGAACGGTGTTCCATCCGGTGATCGACGCGGCGATCCGGTCGGCGACGTCCTCCCGCCGGACGGTGGCGGGATCGAATCCGCACGCGGGGCATCGCTGCCTCGTCACCCAGGTCCAATCCTTGCCGTCTGGCTCGAAAGTCATGAAATCAGACTAAGTCCACCGAGGCCGGAGAGGCGCGGCCTCCGACCTCCGTCCGCGTGGCGCCCGAGGCCGGCGGTTCGATCCGCGCTCACCGCGTCAGAGACCGTCGAGGATCTTCAGGCGCAGCCGATCGTGTTCCTCGCGCGAGATCCGCCCGCCGTCGAGCAGCCCGGCGAGTTCGTCGAGTCGCTGCGAAGTCGACCGGCCGTCGGCGGTCGCGGGTCGAGACGCCTCGTGCTCGGTGAGAATCGTCTGGATCTCGGAGCGGACCTCGGGATGGCTCCGGATGTCGAGCGTGGGGCCGAGTGCGACGCCGTGTCTGCTGAGCGCGTCGACGATCCGCAGCAGAGGTTCAGCCTGTCCCGTGAGGTCGTGGGTGCGACCGTCGTCCTCCGAGACGAACCGGGCCGGCACCGCACCCGTGTACAGCGCGGTGGCGTGCCAGTCGATCACGACCCGGCCGTCGGCGCCGACAGTCACGCCGACCAGCCCGCGGCCGAGCGAGCCCACCGAAGCGGTCGGTACCACGGTCTTGAGTTCGGTGGTGAACTCGTCGATCCGCGGCCCGCGGATCTCCAGTCGAAGGCCATCACTCGGTGGCCGCCGATCTCGGTGGCGGTGTCGGCGACGTGCGCGATGGTGCCGATGCCGGGGACCCCGGGCTCGTCGAGCTCTTGGACCGGAGGATGCGACCTGTGGAGCTTGAGGGCGATGAAGGTCGCGATGACGACGACGTCGACCAGCCCGATGACGCCGACGATCAGCAGCCACAGCGGCGGGCTCGGGACCACCAGGTAGACGATGATGAAGACAGGGAACACGATGCCGGCGAGGAGGGAGAAGCCGAGAACCCTCGCGAAGGTGCCCAGAAGAGTCGAACCGCGCATGTGCCAACCGTAAACGAGACGAACCGAGTCATCGCAACGGCGTGCTGGTCCGGGAAGCCGGGTTCATGGCCGGGTGTGCACTCGCGACGTAACCTCGTCTGTGTGAGCATTCGCGCAGGAATCGTCGTCACCGGCACCGAAGTCCTCAGCGGCCGAATCACCGACCGGAACGGTCCGTGGGTCTCGCAGCGACTCCTGGAGATCGGAGTCGACGTCGCGCACATCACCGTCTGCGGCGACCGCCCGCGCGATCTCGCCGCGCAACTCCGATTCCTCTCCGATGAGCGCGTCGATCTGATCGTCACCACCGGCGGGCTCGGACCCACCGCCGACGATCTCACCGTGGCCGCGGTCGCGGATTTCACCGGCCGCGACCTCGTCGCCGATCCGGTGATGCGACAGACCATCGAGTCGGTGATCCGCGGCTGGCGCAAGTACGACGACGTGCTCCCCGACGCAGTGGTGGCGGCGATCGACAAGCAGGCGCTGATTCCGGCGGGCGCGGAGGCGATTGCGCCTGTCGGCACCGCGCCGGGTGTGGCGGTGGCCGCCACCGACGACGTTCCGGCGATCCTGGTCCTGCCCGGCCCGCCGCACGAGGTGCACGGGATGTGGCCGGCAGCCCTCGCGACCTCCGCCGTCGAGGACGCGATCGCCGGGCGCGACTCGTACGACCAGCACACGATCCTCGCGTACGGGCTGTCGGAGGCGGACCTGGCGGTGTCGTTGCGACGCGCCGAGGGAGTGGTCGAAGGCTTCGACGAGCTCGAGATCACCACGTGCATGCGAGGCGGCGAACTCGAGATCGTCACCCGCTTCGAATCCAGTGCCGCGCAATCGTATCGGGATCTGGAAGAACTCATCCTGACCAGGCACGGCGACCGCGTGTTCTCGACCGACGGCGAGCCGATCAACGAGGTTCTCGCGCGGCTGCTCGGGTCACGCACCATCGGTACGGCCGAGTCGTGCACCGGCGGAATGGTGGCGGCGGCGCTCACCGACCGTGCGGGATCCTCGGCCTACATGCTCGGCGGCGTGGTCTCGTACGCGAACGACGTGAAGTCGGGCGTGCTCGGCGTCCCCGAAGACCTCATCGCCGATCTCGGGGCGGTGAGCGAACCCGTCGCCGCTGCGATGGCCGAGGGCGCGAGGCGCGTCCTGCGCTCCGACATCGCGGTCTCCACCACCGGAATCGCCGGGCCCGGCGGAGAACGTCCCGGAAAGCCGGTCGGGACGGTGTGCTTCGGCCTGGCGATCGACGGTCGCCCGACCGTCACCGTCACGCGGAAGTTCCCAGGCGACCGCGGTGCGGTGCGGCGGCTCGCCACCTCCGCGGCGCTGCACATGGTGGCCGGCGCACTGCGCGAGTAGCGCCGACGAGAACCGCGGCCGGAACCGGCCCAGTCACGCACCCAACAGGGCGATCGCGACCAGAAGGTAGAACAGCGTGACGGCGACCAGGAAGACCCGCTCGGCCGTGCCGAAGAGTCTGCGACGCAGGGGTGTGATGACCAACGCCGCGATCGCCGCGATCAGGGCGACGAGCGTGACGATGTGAAGGACCTGTCCGGCGACCGCCAGGCTGCCGCCGACCGCGTCGGTCATCCAGCGGGAGAAGTTCCCGGTGAGTGAGTATGCGATGGCGAACCAGGCGATCGCCAGGACGTAGTGGACGATGCCGATACGCGTGATCGTCTGGCCTTCGACGTCGGTCGGGACCAGCGGAAGCACAGTGAAGATCGCCGTGAGAATCAGCAGGAGGAAGACCGTCAGACCGCGGTCGGGCCAGTCGGTCAGGCCCCACCACACCGCGCCTGCGAGAGTGAGCCAGCCCAGGGCGGTGGTCCAGGTCATCGCGGCGGAGAGTCGCTTGGTGGGACCGACGGCGTAATCGCTGACCGCGTGCTCGATCGCGTTGTAGGGGCTCGCAACCATGTGCAGCCCGGCGAACATGCCGAGGCGCGCAAGCCACAGAATCACCGAGATGACGGCCAGTACGGAACTCATCTCTGCATTCTTGCGCGTCGGAGCCTACGCCGCTCGCCGAATCTCAGACGGTCGGTTGCCACGACCGCGCGAGCGCACGGTATCCGCGCTCGGACAACGCGTGTTCCGATGCGCGCAGATCGGCTAGCTGCGGATCGTCGTTGACCGCTCGTTCGACGACGGCGAGCTGCTGAGACAGCTCGTAGTGGAGAGCCACGCGCGCGCGATGGCCGTCGGGCTCGAAGGCCCGGCCGGCACGGTTGACGGCGTCGACGGCGTCGATGGCTCGGGCGGTTCGCCGCGACTGGGTCAGAGCGAGCTTCCTCGGGAACCGGTACGAGGTGAGCCAGGTGACGGCGAGCGCGGCGAGCGCGCCGACGATGGTGTCGAGGAAGCGGTCGGCGGACACGAGTTCGGCTCCGGCACCGGTGACCGACTCGACCATCACCAGTGCCATCGGCGTGATGAAGATGAGGGCGATCGCGTAGTTCAGCGCGAGCAGCGCGTTCATGCCGGTCATGCACGCCAGAACGATCACGATCGACCACCACTCGTTCGGGTGCAGCAGCGAGAGCAGGTACGTCGCACCGACGCCGATCATGGTCCCGACGGTGCGTTGACCGGCTCGCCGGATCGACGTCGCGCGGTGGGACCACTGGTTCAGGATGATGACGCCGGTGAGGATCGCCCAGTACGGGTGTCCGGCGCCGGTGCTGAGCGCTACCAGTCCGCCGAGGGCGGCGACGAAGCCCATTCGCCATGACGTGAACCACTCCACCGAGGTCCAGTGCAACGCGTGGTAGGCGAGGTACGCAGTGGCGGGCCTGCGTTCGACGAGCGCGGCGCGGGGGACGTCGTCGCGCAGCGTCGGGTCCTCCCCGAGACGGGTCAGCATCTGTGAGTACAACGCTGACTGCGCCTCGTACAGTGTGTCCGCGAGTTCGTGGTGCCGTGCGTTGCGGGTCGCCGGCCATGCTGATCGGAGAGTGACGAGGGCGCTGTCGCACGCCGCGAAGGCGGTGTTCCGGATCTGGCGGCGCATCTCGTCCGGGACGTCGTCGGGCAGACCGACGTACGCGGCCACCGCTGCCTTCGCTCGCGCCACCGCACGCTCCTCAGGCCCGTGCGGCTCGAACAGGAGGGGGACGGTGAGCAATGCCGCCGTGATGGTTCCGGCCAGTGCGGTGAGACCGACCAGACTCCAGCCGAGGTGCTGGTCGACACCGAAGAACGCGCCGACGATGCCCGCGTACATCGGCAGCACCGGTGACGGCCCCCGGCCGAGCATGAAGGTGTTGTACAGCATCGAGAAGACCACCACGATGAGTACCGCCGCCGGAACGAAGGCCCAGCGGTGCGGCGCGATCGCCACACCGAAGGACATGGATCCTACGATCAGCGCCGTGACCAGAAGGGTGTTGCGCACCCGGGGCCACAGCGGGCGATCGGTCTCCCAGAACGTGACGAAGGCGCCGAGCATCCCGAAGATGCCGAGTTCAGGGCCGAAGAGCGCACAGCAGATCAGGACTGTCGTCGCGGTGATCGCGGCCTTGACGAGTGCCGGCCGGATGGCGCCCGGGATGTGCTGCACCGCGAAGAGGCCCAGTAACCCGCGGGTCACGCGACGCAGTGCGGGGGAGCGTACGGGACCGTTCTCATTCACACCGTTCGACGTTAGTCGAACGCTCGAGCCGATGACGCGGCGGGATGGCCGATCCGCCCCCGTCGGGCGGCGTCTCCGGGTCGAAGCCGTACAACCTGTACACGCACGGCTTCCTGAGTTCGCCGACCGTGGGCTACCGGGTCACCGACCACGGGCCGGTGCGCAAGATCGGCGGCAACCCCGTCGCGGGAATGGGCTCGTGGCCGAAGACAGCGTCGCCCGACGGCAGGCATCTGCTCGTCGCATCCGGTGTGCCCGCGGTCCTGCGCAACTACGACATCGACAACGTCGGCCGACTGCACCTGCGGCAGGAGACGCCGCTACCGGACATTCCGGTCGGTCTCGAGTTCACTCCGGACAGCAAGAACTTCTATCTCACGATGGGCGTCGCCAACGCCACGATTCAGCCGTACCGCATGACGGACGACGGCTCGGCGCGGCCGTTGGGCCGGCGGGTTCCGGTGGGGCAGCCGCTCGACGGTCTCACGACGGTGATGGTGACGCCGAACACCCGCCATCTCATCGTCGGCAGCTACCTGCGCCACGAGTTGCTCCGCTTCGACATCAAGGCGGACCGCACCCTCACCCCGGTGCGGCAGCGCGTGCCGACGCAGTCGGGCCCGATCTTCCCGGTCATCACGCCCAATGGCCGGCACGTGTACATCATGAACGAGACCGGCAACAGCGTGTCCGGCTACAACATCCTGGGTGACGGGCGACTGGTGCCGACCGGGCAGGCTCCGATGCCGACGGGTCTGTTCCCGCATGTGGCCAGCGTGACTCCCGACGGCCGATTCATGTACGTCCCGAATCTGGCGTCGACGTTCATCAGCGTGTTCGCGATCAATTCGAACGGCACACTCCGCGCGCTGCCGAATGCGCAGACCGGCACCAGCCCGCTCGGGCCGATGCCCGAGTCCTCCACGCTCTCGCCGAGCGGCAAGGTGCTGTGGACACTCGGCCAGGACATGGCGCGCGGCAACGAGTGCATCATGCAGCGGTTCTTCGTGATGCCCAACGGCACGCTGCGCCACGACCGCTCCACCTATGTGCGAACTGGAACGCTGATCTCCGACGGAAAGGTCATCACAATGGCCCCCGGCCGGTAGTCACCCCCGGCCGGTGACCACGGTCGCGGTGGACCGTGGACGCGACGTCGGCGCAGGCGACAGCCTGCGCCGACGTTGTCGTTCGGTCGGCCGGAGGTGTGCGTACTGATCTCCGCCACTGCGGATGTGACCGCGAATATGGGGTGCCCCCACCGGGATTCGAACCCGGACTGAGCGGATTTTAAGTCCTTCCGAGAAGGATTTATAGCATGTAGTGTTCCTGCTGGTCAAGTCAAGGGATGTCACCTGGTCAGCGCATTTCCATGTGGACACCGTGGATCACGATATCTCACGCGAGTACTCCATGTGTCACACGATGTGGCACACGACAAGCACATGTGGCACACGCTATGGTCATCGCATGGCATGGCACAGGAAGCTCCCATCTGGCCGGTTTAACGGCATGTACCGCGATGCGGACGGCAAGCGGAAATCGGCGGGCACGTTCGACACCGAGGATGAGGCGATCACCGCTGCCGAACTCGCGGAGAAGCATGCACGCGGCGGCGGGCAGTCCACCAATCCGACCTGGGCTGAATGGTCGACGGTATGGATGCAGCGCCGCAAGGTGGAAGAGTCGACACGACGACGTGACCAGGGTCGAGTCGATACCCACCTGATCCCGAAGTGGGGCGGCATGCGGCTGTCGGAGATTACTCGTGTCCAGGCGCAGGGCTGGGTTGATGACGACCTGTCTCACCTGTCGCCGTCTACTGTTCGTAAGTGTGTGGCGGCGTTGGGGAGTTCGCTCAAGGCCGCTGCCAACGCGGGCTATCGGTGTGAGGCTGCCGCCCGAGGTTTGGACCTTCCGGCGCTGACGCCATCCCCAGAGCGGTGGCTGTCCGATGATGAGGTTGCTGCTGTACGCGATGTGCTCGATGAACGGTATCGCCTGACGTTCGATCTACTGTTGGGCACCGGCATGCGCTGGGGCGAGGCTGTCGCCCTGCACTGGGATCACGTGGACCTTGACGGCAAGGCCATAACAGTGCGCTGGGGGTGGGACGGCGAGGTGATGAAGTCGCCTAAGTCGAAGCAGAAGCGCCGCATACCGATTGGCGACACGCTCGTGTCCGTACTCCGCAAGCTGCTGGAAGATCGCGGCCTGGGTGAGGCTCCGCGCGTCGAGTACGTCGGCGGAAATCGACCGATGTATGGCCTGATCCTCGCCGGGTCGAAGAAGGGGCGTCCGATCACCTCAACCTCCTTCTCGCATGCGCTCGGAGCGTCGGGCAGGGCCGCGTCGGTGGGCGAGGGCGCAGACAGGCGTCGTGTTGGGCATGTTCGTCCGCACGATCTGCGCCACACGTACGCGTCCAGTCTGTTGCAGAAGGGCGTCCCGCTGGAGACTGTAAGCGCGCTGCTGGGCCATTCGTCAGTCTTAGTCACCCAGCGGTACGCGGACGCGGGCGAATCCCGGTGGGACGATGTGCGCGCCGTGCTCGGCTGAGTCTGGCCGCTTGGGCGACACGCCGACGCGACATGCGGATTCGAACGCATGTTCTTGCGGTCTAAAGAAATCTCAGCCACTGCGCATATAGTAGAAGGCACGAGAAGTCAAGTCTGGACACGCCAGGCTAGGACAACTCGCACCGGGCCAAAGGGGTGCGGTGATTGATCAGCCCGTGCGGGTGAGTTCGGGTGCAGTAGTGAGGGTTCACGTGGAGTGGTTGACGGTGGCCGAGGCGGCAGCGTTCGCGAAGGTGTCGGAGAAGACGATCCGGCGCTGGTACACGTCTGGTCGTCTTGAAGTTGATCGTCTCGGCCCTCGCCTGGTGCGCATCCGGCGTTCGGCACTGCTGGACGTGGCCGCGTGAGCGACGTTGCACTGCTCGAACTGGAAGAGACCATCGACCAAGCCGACGCATCAATCCGCGACTCGTATGTCGTCTCAGTGTTCGCCCGCTGGGAGTGGGGCAAGCACGTGCTTGCCGAACGCGGCGATGCGGGACGCTTGCGGAACGGTCGGATGACTGAGTTGGTCGCGTTGTCTGGTCGTTCGCGGTCGGAGCTTTCGTATCGGATTCAGTTGGCGGAGCGGTATGTGTCGGAGGCGGAACTGTCCACGGTGGTGGATGGTTGCGAGTCGTGGACCCAGGTACGGCGAACGCTGGTCGGCGCGCGGCCTGATGAGGGGGACGAGGAACCGGCGCAGGAACCTTCGCGCCTGCGTCCGGTGTTCCTGGCTGAGACTCGAATCCATGACCTCTTGGCCGGTTTGGCATCGGTCAACGTCCGCGACTTCACGGCGCACGAACTCGACCAGGCAATCGCGTCCATTGACCAAATTATTGACAACGCTCGGGAAGTAAGGGGAATCTACGGCGGGTGAGGTGTCACCCGAGTCGATGCAGTACTCAGAGCGTCGTGAAGGTGCTCCTGGCTACTGGGTGACCAGGACGTGATTCCGTTCGGGCTGTCGCACACTGCTGACGCTGGAATCCGCCCATCTATCGACTTCTCGGCGTGCGTCAGGTCGCGTTCATCGCGAACGACTTCCGTCTACGGTCTGAGGATGCGGGCCGCGCTCGGATTGAGTTCGCTATCGAGTCTGGTAAGGCGTCGCTTGCGGCTAAGGCTTGCGGCTAAGACACGGGCGAGATTCCACACGGCGAGTGGTTGCCGTGGCTGAAACAAAACTTCGACGGCGGTAAAGACACCAGCGCCAGATACATGAAACTGGCTGACCCGGCAAATTTCGCACGCGGGCGAAATTTGCTCGCGGATAACCCCGACCTATCCATCCGGGAAGCCCTCAAGGCCATCAAGCCTGCCAAAGGATGGGCCAGAGCCAGGCGGCGAACCCGCACTGCCTGAACCTAAATCAAGGTTGCTGCGATGCCAGTTTCCAGACGCCGTGAATCTTTCCCGGCCACCAGGTGACCCCGGCGTGATTCTGTCGCGTCTGGTGCTTACCCTGCGGGTGGGAATCGACTGTCACCTCTCAGCGGGCGGCTGTTGCAGTGGAGTACGAGAAGGTGTTCGAGTTGATCCGCAAGCAAGATGACGAGATTGTCGAATCTGGCGCATGGAACACCATCTCGGGCGATGCTGGTGATGTGCTGGATGAGTTGTCCGATTCGGCGTTGTCGATTGCTGGGTATGAGTTGGCGCAGTCTCGGCGGTTGGAGTTGTTTGATCGACTGCGCAAGGCCGGGGCTTCGATCAAGTCTGCGGCAGAACAGACCGGGGTATCAGTCGGCCTTGGGCACAAGCATGAAGTGGAAAATATTCACGGACGAACTTTTACCACTGCCGCGCAGAAGGAATCGAAGGTTCGTGACGCAATCGAGGAATCACCAGATGCGTCGAACCGGGAAATAGCCAAGCGGACAGGTGTGTCTCATCCGACCGTGGCGAGCATCCGTAGGCGCCCTGCACCGAAACCCGATGACGTAGCAAGCGGAGGTGAAATTACCGGTAGCCGAGCATGACGAGAGTTAGGCATCGCGAAGCATCTCGATCAGCCCGCCGTCGATCACTTCAAGGATGCGGGTCAGTTCATCACTGAACGCCTGATCCTCTTCGGTCCATTCTTGGTCCTGCTCACGCATCAGTTGATTCTAGCATTCTCTTGATAGAACGCGTTCCAGTCTGTTGGCGATTTCCCTTGATTTGAACCTTTCGCGCGTACGCGCGCGCGAGGCGACGACTGAACTCGTTCTATTTTTGGGGTCGTCCTGACGGTCGATCCGTGCGTTCGTTGACAACTGAAATTCTAGAAAAGGTCGATGTGCCGCCAAATGGTTTCATTAAGGTGTGTCGACGTTCAAATAGTGTCACGAGGGGGGCTAGAAAATGAACCATGATGATTACGTGACTGTAGGTGAGGCGGTTGACCTGACCGGCTTGAGCTTGTCCACGATCCGGCGTTACGTCCGAAGCGGATTCCTGCCGGTGCGCCGCAAAGGAATGTCCCGAATCCTGATCCGGCGTGCTGATCTTGAGGTTCTGTGCGGTCCACTGCGTGGCTCGAATTAGAGCGATTGAAACCCGTTTCGGGTACTGAGAGACCCAATATCAATTTTCGGCCGATTCACGCCTACTCCTAAGGCGGGAATCGCCCATTGAATAGAGAGGCTTAACCACGATGGCAAACTATGGAACTGGAATCGTGATCGAATGCCCTTGCTGTGGAGCCACAGAGGTTCCGGTCAAGTGGGGCGGCGAACACGGCGAAATGAAGGCACGTGTTCATGCGGCGGGGGTGCGGTTCTCGCAGAACTATTACGGGTTGGGGAAGTGCTACGGCCCGGCGGACGTGTTTCTGCTGATGCTGGCTGAGAGCCGGATGGCGCTCACTGGCCCGAACTCGCGCTATGCGACGTTGGATGAACAGCGGAACGGCATGAAGGTTGGCCCTGCGTGAGTAGTGTCACCGGCCTTGATGGCGTTAAGAATCTCGATGACCTCAAGGCGCTTGATGGTCCCGATTACGGAAGTGCGCCGGGTGATAGTGCTGACGGCAAGACTTACATGCCAGGGGATTGGGTGAAGGCAGGACGAAGCTGGTTTACCAGAATCTCGAAGAGCAAGCGAGTCCCTGACTGGCAGCATATCGCTCTACATGCGTGGGGGAACTCGGGCAAGAATGGGCACTGTCCGCTGGGTGATGGCGAGTTGCAGGAGATTCTTGGCAAGCCGACGATGAAGAATAAGAAGGCACAGGAGCAGATCAAGATTGCCATCGAAGAGGAATGGCTTGGTCATGGTTCGACTGTCCGGTGTCTGATTCTGCCGTTCGACATGGTTTATGGACGTTCTACGTCTACTAAGCGGTGTCCGCTCCACTGATGGTCCCGTTTGATGGGACCGTTGGCCCCGATTAATGGGACCGAATACGTGGTTTGACCTGCGGTTCCGCAAAACACTCTTATGACTCTTATCTAGAACACCAAGTGAGAAGGCGACAAAACCGCGTGTGACCTGCGCATATGTCGCTAATGAGGTACCAGCATGATGTTGAAGAACTGCGCGCCTGGCGCGAAATGGGTCGAGTTCACTATCGACCACGAGACTAAGACAGTTCGATTTAAGCGGCACGGCAACAAGGTCCTGTTGACATTTAATGAGTTCGAGCAGGCCAACGCCCATTACCGAGAGCAATTGACAGCGGACTGATTCTCAAACCGAAGAACCACATCCCCGAGCAAGGTTCTGCGCGTCTTTCCAGCGCAGGTTCTTGGCGAGTGGGGAGCCTCGCGGCGGTGAGCGACTGCCGGGACTCCCGCAAGAAAAGCCGACCGCGCCTGACGGCGCTATCGCCGCTTCGCGGCGATGGAGATGTTCGCTACGCGATTCTAAGCGTCGATTTCTCAAATCCGGTACTCAGTGACCGGACCCTGATTTTATCCCGTCTGTCGCCTACCGCGACGGTGGGAATCGCTATCACAAAGAAGACTTGAAGCATGAATAAACTTGAAAAGCGACTTGCTGCTGCTGAACAACACGAGTTCACGGTTCTCGGGACAAACCAGGTCGATGGACAGATCACCAAACTCCACGTCTCGGTCCACGGCGGAAACGACAATGTTGTTGAAGGCTGGATTTCACACGACGCCTACCTCAAGTGCCGAGCGAAGGCCATCAGGCGCACAAGGAACTCGGCTGAGGCACGAGACTGGCGACGATGAACATGATTGACAATCGCGTCGAATGGGTCGTCCGCAAGGTCACAGACAGAGGTCCGAGCACTGTCGGCGCCCTGCGTCGTATGGCAGCGGCCAAGCATCGTGCGCATATCGTCAGTGCTGTTGATCGTGCCGTTACTGATGGCCGGTTGGTGCGTGATGGTGCTCGGGTCCACATTCCTCATTCCACTGCTCCGCAGATGGAACGCGGGAACGCTGGAACCCTGCGCGGGGCTGTGGGGGAGAGCGATGTGGAACCTTCCCCGAAGAACGTGGAACCCCGGCGTGTGGAATGTGGAACCCGCAAGTCCGTCATGCCGACAGTCTCGGATTATCCGTGTACGTGTGTTGGCGAGAAGTGGATGCCGAACTGCCGTAGCTCAGCGCACGCCCTCACTCCGCGACCGGGCGACTACCTGGGCGGGCCAGTCACCTGGTGATTTGAGACCAGTTCAGTTCACCCCCGGCACTCAAGGACCCGAAGCGGATTCTAGGCCGTCTGTGAACTACAGAGAGGGTGGGAATGGGCATCGTTCCAGTATTCCCGGAAGGCCGAAACCAAATTCGCTGGGTTACGTGCACAATGTGTGGCGCACCACCAGGACAATCCTGCGACACTCGATCCGGTGCAAGCCATCAAAAACGTGTAGAGCGCTGGGCCGCGATGAAACTCCGGCCCAACAGATTCCGCAAACAATAAGGCGGCCAAACACCAAGTTTGGCGAACTCAAAGAAATAACACGAAAGAAGAAGAATGACGACCGAAAACAAGAACGACGACCTTCTCGCAGACCTCAACGTCGGGATGATCATCGACGGAGTTATGCCAGAAGTTAGCGCAGCCGAGCGAATCTCCGCACGCCACAACGACACGCTCGGCTACTACTTCGCGCCCGGCATTGTCATCAAGCGGCCAAACTCCCGGGCACTCCGGACTGTCGCAATAATCATGGATAGCTGGGCAAAGCAAGGCAACGACCCCACAGAAGAGCAGCTTATGGCGTTCTTGAAAGCCTTCCTCGGTGACCAGTTCGATGACGTGATCGAGGTGCTCGACAGCAGTCCCGCCACCGCGTACTTGGAACTCCTGATGGATTTGTTTGAGGGACTGATGCGGCTCATCCCGAACGGCATTGATGAGGAAGCGACGATCCAGCGAACGGAAATGCGCATGCGCGCGATGCGCCCCGACTTGACCGACGAGGAGTGGGAGAACGGCAAGGCTGAGGCGAAGGCTCCTGCTGGTGTGCGAGCAGTCCCCGCGAAGAAGGCACCCGCCAAGAAGGCGACGGCGAAGAAGGCGACGAAATAATGCAGAACCCGAGCATCACAATCATCGGGGAAACCATCGCCCCCATCCACGTTCGCCGTGACCGGAACACAAACCACATCATCATCAAACAATCTGGGATAAGCATCAGGGTTGACGACGAAACGCTCGATGAAATTATTGACGCGGTAGACAACTTAGACGGATTCACGAACAAGGCGGACGCCGAGTGATCTTCCCGCATGAGAACTCGGTAACCATCACGACCAGCGGAGGAACGCGACCATTCCAACGGCTGCTCTCCCGATGCTCGCCAAAGCACTGCACGAGTACACGTCAGGGCAGCGTCCGGAACACGAAAGCGACACCAGTATCCGCGTGAGAAACACAATTGATTCGGTTCTGGTGATCATCCCGCACACTGTTGCGGTAAAGCCGGATGAGATTCAGGAAATCGTGAACGAAATCGCAGACTACGAAAAGCAAGGCAAGTAAATGGCAATCGCATTCAACCCCAGTAGCTACACAATCGGCAAAGTCCGGAAGCTGCTTGACATCTACTCCGAGCACGCGCTGACCGACGCGCAGCGGGCCGAGGTTCGGAACCAACTCGACATCGCCGAAGCCGCGACGACAGCCGCAAACAACCTAGAGCGCACCGTCGTGACCCGCGCCGAGAATTTGGCGACGAAGGCCACGACGGCCGATCCCGCCGCAATCGTGGCACTCGCCGCCGATCTGCCGTCCGCCGACGCGGTAAACGCCGTCGCAGCAGCCGCTTACACAAATGCTGGCGACAACGCCTGGGGCGTTCTGGTCGATGCAACACCGGCGCTGATCGACGCCCTCAACGCGCGGATGAGCGAACTCTGCGACATCGCGATTCCTCTCGGAGAAGCGCTGACCGCTAAGAAGATCAGTTCTGCCGATGAGGCCATCCGCGCAGGCCTAGCCGAAGCCTGGGGAGAGTTCCACGTTGCCGCCGACGAACTCGCCGACCTAATCAGCGTCGTCACCACCATGCGCGACAGCGCCCCTATCGCGAAGCCCCGGGGCAGCAAAGCACAGGGCGATCACTGGCAGCTGCGCCACCCGCTCCCGGATCACTATTTTGACCGGTACACCGGGACCGTCGAGAAGAAGCTGATCGTGTTTAAGTGCGGGCCGTACGTCCCTGCAACAGAAGAAGAGGCCGCAGCCGTGCTCGCGAGCTGGAACGACGCAGAAACACCCGCTGCTGATATTGAGCCCGCGCCCAACGACGCCCGCGCCCAGGCCGAAGAGCGACAAGAAGCGCGAGAGATTCGGGACCGAATGCGCGACCACGTTGACCCCGACCGAATCGACGCCGCCCATTTCGACGCATTCGGAACACAGGCTCCCACGGAGCACATCAACATTTCTCGGCGTTGGGAATCGCCCTCGTTCGGCCAGCGCAACTCGAAGCGGATAACACCACCCGATGCGTGACACTCATGAGCCATACGTGGCTCCGCATGCAAGGGACGACTACCGGGCCGCAAAAATACGCCAGGGCGCCGACGAACAAGAGCACACTGAGAACGATAATCCACGTAGGGTCACGCGACCCTCGGGCTGGTAAAGACCAGACAATGCAGAACGCTCACGCGTAGCACGCGGCAGCGGAAAAGTCAGAGACGAATATGCTTGCCAATTTCGACGCAGCGTGTACACTAGGACCATAAGTTAAAGAAGGCAGCGAAAGCCCCCGGTAAACGGTTTCAGACCAGTTTCTCCGGGGGTTTTCTGCTGTGTGTAAAGCGGGACATGGGTTGGATATAGCCCACCCTGGAAATCAGGGGTCACCCCCCACCCTCGGGGCGGTGAGGTGTGGTCTGATCGGGCGACTCTATTGCCGCCCGCTGTTTAGTGGCAATGATTGCCATTAGTGGTGTAGCTGTTTCTGACTGGCTCTATGAGGCCAGGCGTGACGATCAAGTCGTCTTCCGATCAGCCTGGCATCGACCCTGAGACCTTCCGTAGGCATCTGGTGAATGACTCACTTGAGTCGTGCGTCGAACCGGGGAATAGCCAAACTGTCTGGTGTGTCTTTGCCTGACTTGTCGCGTCGATGCGTAAGCGTTCTGCGTCCGAAACTTGAAGATGTTGCAACCGGTGAAAGGGAGCGAAGATTGAACGATGTAC
>NZ_BANU01000030.1 GCF_000333035.1 Gordonia sihwensis NBRC 108236 | reverse complement strand
AGACCCAGCCCGAGACAACCCTGCCAGACCCAGCCCGAGGCCCGTCGAGTCGCGAGGAACGAAGTGACGAAGCGAATCGAGACATACGCGCGTCTCGACACGCACACTCACTACGTTCGCGCGCTGCTCGACAACCCTGCAGACCCAGCCCGAGCCAACCCTCAAACGGTCAGCCTTGGATGCGCATGGTCGAGTCGCCCCAGGCGGCGTCGCGGAGTTCGTTCTTGCGGATCTTGCCGGTCGACGTCTTCGGCAGATCGTCGACGAACTCCACCTCGCGCGGAGCCTTGTAGCCCGCGATCCGGCTCTTCACGTGTGCGATCACCTCGGCCTCGGTGAGCTGTTCGCCCGGCTTGCGCACCGCGTAGGCCTTCGGGCGCTCGCCCCACTTGTCGTCCGGCACGCCGACCACCGCGACGTCGACGATCGCGGGATGGCTCACTACCGCCTGCTCCACCTCGATGGTCGAGATGTTCTCACCGCCGGAGATGATGACGTCCTTGGCCCGGTCGAGGAGCTGCACGTAGCCGTCGGGATGCATCACGCCGAGATCGCCCGAGTGGAACCAGCCTCCGGCGAAGGCCTCGGCGGTGCGCTCCGGATCCTCGAAGTAACCCTTCATCACCACATTGCCGCGCATCACGATCTCGCCCATCATCACACCGTCGGGCTCCACGTCCACCAGGGTCCCGTCCTCGGCGGGCTCCGGGAGAACGACGCGGAGCCGATCGGCGGTGATCATCCCGACGCCCTGCCGTGCCATGCGCACGGCCAGTTCCTCACCCGACAGCGACGACCAGCTCGCGCTGGGCTCGCACACCGAATACGGGCCGTAGGTCTCGGTGAGACCGTAGACGTGCACGAGCTCGATCCCCAGATTGCGGATCGCGCGAATGATCGTGGGACTCGGCGGCGCCCCCGCGGTCGCAATGGTCAGGGGCCGGTCCATCCGGTGGGCCTCGCCCGCGGTGGCGAGCGTGGTCAGCACCGTCGGCGCACCACTCATCTGGGTCACCAGTTCGGTGTCGATGAGACGCCACATGTCGTCGCCGCGAACCGCCCGCAGGCACACGTGCGTGCCCGCAACCGCCGTCACCGACCAGGGGCCGCACCAGCCGTTGCAGTGGAACATCGGCAGGGTCCACAGGTAGCGGGTGTCGATGCCGAATCCCTGGGTGAGCACGTTGCCCAGCGAGGCCAGGTACGCACCGCGATGGGTGTACATCACGCCCTTGGGCTCGCCGGTGGTGCCCGAGGTGTAGTTGATGCTGATCAGCGAGTTCTCGTCGTCGACCTCCCACGGGATCGGGTTGTCGGAGCCGCGTGCCGTCAGCTCGTCGTACCGCAGATCGCCCGCACCGGTGTACTCGCCGTCGACGCTCGGGGTCTCGACCACCTCGCGCACGGTCTCGAATTCCACGCCCGCGAGCGCCTCGAGGAACGGCGCGTCGCCGACCAGCAGACGTGCTCCCGAGTGATTGCAGATGTAGCGGACCTCGGCGGGTGCGAGACGAGTGTTGACCGCCACCAGCACGCCGCCGGCGAGCGGCACCGCGAAGTGCGCGGCCAGCATCTCCAGCGAATTGGTCGCCAGATACGCCACTCGGTCGCCCTCTCCGATCCCGGAGGCACGCAGGGCTTGGGCCAGACGGGTCGCCTCAGCCGCCAGCTCGCGGTACGTGCGTCGCCGACCGCCGTCGACGGCCGCCTCCTTGTCCGGATGCACCTCGACGGCACGGTCGAGGAATCGCAGGGGCGTCAGCGGGCTGTCGAGTCCGGATCGGGCGGGAAGCGTCATGGTGTGACCCCTTCGGGGAGTGGTGGTGCAGTGTGACCCGACCACCATAGTCCAATGACACTCAGTGCCACCATATGTCCGAAGTCTTTGCGCCGAACGGTCGAACCCCTGCGATCTACGGCACTTCGTGCCGTACCGAATCCCTAGTCGGCCGAGAGTTGCGGCACTTTCGTGGCGCGCGCGAAGATGTCCTCGCCGGCCACCAGACGCAGGGCGTTCTGGTCACCGCGCGTGATCTGCGCGACGAACTCCTCGCCCGACGCCGCCGAGACCAGTTCCACGCGGGTCTCGAAGCCGAGATTCACCACGCGCTTCACCCGCGCCTTGATCACGCCGGTGTCCAGCGCGGTCTCGGCGGGCGGATAGACCATCTCGGCCGAGCGGCCGAGCCGGATGTCGTGCGGACGCACCAGTTCGCCGTTCAACCGCGAAATCGATCCGAGGAACGACGCGACGAAGACGTTGTCCGGCCGGTCGTACAGATCGTCGGGCTTGCCGACCTGCTCGATGCGCCCCTTGTTCAGCACCGCGATCCGGTCGGAGACGTCGAGCGCCTCCTGCTGGTCGTGCGTCACGAGGACCGTCGTCACGTGCACTTCATCGTGCAGCTGACGCAGCCATTTGCGCAGGTCCTCACGCACTTTGGCGTCGAGGGCGCCGAAGGGCTCGTCGAGCAGGAGCACCTGCGGATCAACGGCCAGAGCGCGGGCCAACGCCATCCGCTGACGCTGACCGCCCGAGAGCTGAGCCGGATAGCGCTTCTGAAAGACGGTGAGTCCGACGATGTCGAGCAGCTCGTCGACCTTCGCCTTGATCTCGTGCTTGGGCCGCTTGCGGATCTTCAGGCCGAAGGCGATGTTGTCGCGGACGGTGAGGTGCTTGAACGCGGCGTAGTGCTGGAAGACGAACCCGATGTCGCGCTGCTGCGGCGACGCACCCGAGACGTCGACGCCGTTGATCCGTACCGTTCCCGAATCGAGCCGATCCAGACCCGCGATGGCGCGCAGGAGCGTCGACTTGCCCGATCCCGACGGGCCGAGCAGGGAGGTCAGGGATCCCTCCGGGATGTCGATGGAGACGTCGTCGAGGGCCGCGAAGTCGCCGTAGCGCTTGTTGGCGCCGATCACCGAGATGGACATGTCAGTTGTTCTCCTCGCCCGCGCCGACGGCCGTCGGCGCGTGGGCAGCCTCGTGTTCGTTCCGGTCCTCGGACACGGCCTTCATCGTCTCCGCGCTCGCATCCGCGAGCTTGCCCTTGGCCCGGCGCTCGATGAGCGTCATCACGACCAGGACGAGAATGGCGACCATCATGAGCAGGGTCGCCGCGGCGTACGCCCCGTACTCGTTGTAGTCGTCGGTGTACCTCGAGTTCACCAGCAGCGTCAGCGTCTGCGAGACTCCCGGGAAGTTCGACGACACCATCGTGACCGCGCCGAATTCGCCGAGCGCGCGGGCGATCGTCAGGACCACACCGTAGGTGAGGCCCCATCGGACGGCGGGCAGTGTGATCCGGCTGAACGTCTGCCAGCCGGTGGCGCCGAGCGTCGCGGCGGCCTCCTCCTGCTCGGTGCCGATCTCGCGCAGCACCGGCTCCACCTCGCGGACGACGAAGGGCAGGGTGACGAAGATCGTGGCGAGCACCATGCCCGGGATCCCGAAGATGACGCGGAATCCGAGCGACTCGATGCCGCCGAACCAGCCCTCGGCGCCCCACAGGGCGATCAGCGCCACGCCGACCACCACCGGCGACACCGCGAACGGCAGATCGACCACCGCCTGCAGCACGCCCTTGCCCCGGAACCGGCCGCGCGCGAGGGCGAGAGCGGTCAGGACTCCGAAGATCACGTTGAGCGGCACCACGATCGCCACGATGAGCAATGTGAGCTGGAGCGCCGAGATGGCCGCCGGCGTGGTGATCCACTCCCAGAACTGCCCCAGCCCGTGCTCGAACGACCGCCAGAAGATCAGTCCGACGGGTACGACGAGCAGCACCGTCAGGTACAGCAGTGCGATGGATCGCAGCGTCAATCTGGTGAGACGAGAGACGATCATTCCGAGCCCTCCCGGCGGGTCTGGATCTTGGCCACGACACGCAGCAGGAACAGGACGACGAAGGCGATGACCAGCAACGCCACGGACACTGCGGCCGCGTTCACCGGCTCGTCGACCTCGATCTGCTGCTGGATGTACTGCGAAGCGACCTGCGTCTTGCCCGGGATGTTGCCGCCGATCAGAACCACCGAACCGAACTCGCCGATCGCGCGGGTGAACGCCAGTCCGGCACCGCTGAGGATCGCGGGCAGCAGCGCGGGCAGCACGATTCGCGACCAGATCACCCGATTGCCGGCGCCCAGGACCGCGGCCGCCTCCTCCACCGAGGTGTCGAGTTCCATCAGGACCGGCTGCACCTGCCGGACGACGAAGGGCAGCGTCACGAAGGTCAGCGCGAGGACGACGCCCGGCTGGGTGGCCGCCAGGTGGATGTCGAAGGGACTGTTGGGCCCGTAGAGGGCGAGCAGCACCAGGCTGGCGACGATCGTGGGCAGCGCGAAGGGCAGGTCGATGATGGCGTTGACGACACCCTTGCCCGGGAACTCGTCACGCACCAGCACCCAGGCGATCACGGTGCCGAACAGCACGTTGACGACGCCGACGATCAGCGACACCACGACGGTGATGCCCAGCGCCTGCAGCGCCGCCGGATCGGTGATGCCGTCCCAGAATCCGCCCGCGCCGTCGTCGAAGGCCTGAGCGGCGATCGCGGCGAGCGGAAGCAGCACGATGATGCTGAGCCACAGCCCGGTTATCCCGAGCGAGAGCGGTCCGTCGGGCCGCCATCCGCGGCGCGGCGCGAAGTCCTGGGTCTCGTGAGAGACGCGCTCGGTGGTCACCGTCCGGCCTCCCTCGCGTAGATCTCACTGATGTCGCCGCCGTTGCCGAACAACTGCTTGTCGACCTTCTTCCAGCCGCCGAGATCGGCGACGGTCCACTCCTTGCGGATGTCTCCGGGAAACAGGTGGGCGGTCTGCCGCGCGACGTCCGGATCCACCGGCCGGAACCCCGCCTCGGCCCACAGCTTCTGGCCCGGGGTCGAGAACAGGTACCTGACGAAGGCCCGCGCGGCGACCGGATCGGTGCTCGTGTTGACCACCGCGACCGGATTCTCGATCTTGAAGGTGACCGAGGGCAC
This sequence comes from Gordonia sihwensis NBRC 108236, assembly GCF_000333035.1. Taxonomy (GTDB): domain Bacteria; phylum Actinomycetota; class Actinomycetes; order Mycobacteriales; family Mycobacteriaceae; genus Gordonia; species Gordonia sihwensis. The sequence continues at coordinate 24,934 of NZ_BANU01000030.1, read as the reverse complement.
GATGTAGTCGATGCGGTCGGCCGGCGGCGAACTCGCATTCTTGCGGGACAGCATGATCGCCTCGTTCTCATAGCTGATGAGGACGTCGCCCTGCCCCTGCTGGAAGGCCGAGGTGGCCTCGCGTCCGGACTTCGGCAGCACCTTCACGTGATCGCGGACCAAGGCGCTGACGTAGTCCAGCCCGGCCTGCGGGTTCCGGCCGCCGTCGCTCTTGGCCGCGTACGGAGCGAGCAGGTTCCACTTCGCGGACCCGGAACTGCCCGGGTTCGGCGTCACCACTTCGATGCCTGGCCGCAGGAGATCGTCCCACGTATGGATGTTCTTGGGGTTGCCCTGGCGGACGACGAGCGCGACCACCGACCCGAAGGGAATCGAATCGTTCGGCGCCTGCTGCTGCCAGTCCTCATCGACGACACCGGCGTCGACCAGCCGGGTGATGTCGGGCTCCACGGAGAAGTTGACCACGTCGGCCGGCAGACCGCGGGCCACCTTCCGCGACTGATCGCCGGACGCGCCGTACGACTGGGAGAAGCCGACGTCGTGACCTTCCGGCGTCGCGCGGAAACCGGGAATCACCATGTCGAAGCCGACCTTGGGGGTCGCGTAGGCCACCAGGTTGAGATGCCTGCTTCCCGAGGAGATGTCGATGCCGTCGGGACGGTCGGTGGATCCGCCGCCGCACCCGGCCAGCGCGGCGACGAGTGCCAGCGCGACCGTCACGCATGCCGCCTTGAGGGCTGCGCGCTGAAGAGTTCCCGTGCTCACCCGAAGAACCTAACCACCGCGCCGGGCCGCTCTCAACGCCGCGATTCGTGTCTCCGCGAGGGTGGTGACGCGGCGTCGAGGTTGTGCTAGCGGAGGATCAGCCAGGCGAGCAACACGAGAACGAGCAGTGCCACCAGAGCAATCGTGACCTTGGAACGAAACATCGCGTCAGATACCCAATCCGTGATCGTCGTCGGCCTCCGCGCGGCCGAGCTTCGAGAAGAGTCGTCCGACCAGGTAGTTCACCCCGGACGCGACGAGCGTGGCCAACGGCACCAGCACCACGGCGGTGACGATGAGCTGCGGGACGAAGGGCAGACCGGTGAGCCACTCCTCGACCCCGTCCCACCAGGACAGAACGCCGTTCACCGCTCGATCACCTCATCTGCACTCGCACTCGCGCGGTTTCGCCCACACTGATTTGAAACCCTACTCGCCGGGGTCCTGCGACGGGGGTCACGCCACTGCCCCGGCACCGCCGCGCTACGCGAGCCCACGGCGGAGCAGCAGCGGTTCGATCCGGGCGCTGTGGCCGATCATGGCGGCATGCGCGGCGACCGGATCGACGCTGTCGCCGCGCGACAGCACCGCCTCGGCGAACGCCGCTCCCAGTTCCGGTCTGAGACCGCCGCCCGCCAGGAACCACTGCTCGGTCTCGGCGTCGAGGATCTCCGACCAGATGTACGAGTAGTACGCCGACGAGTAGCCGCCGCCGAAGACGTGGTTGAAGTACGTGCTGCGGTACCGGGGCGGGATCAGGTCGGTTGCCAGCCCGGCATCGGAGAGTGCGCGGCGTTCGAACTCCAGCACGTCGTCGGGGATCTCGTCCTCGGCGAGCCGGTGCCATGCGAGGTCGAGCGCGGCGGCGGCGAGGTACTCGACGGTGGAGTGCGCCGATTCGGTTCCGGTCGCGCCGCGGACGGCGTCGATGAGCTCGGCCGGCGCAGGTTCACCGGTGAGGTGGTGCCGCGCGTAGCCTGCCACCACCTCCGGGTGCAGCGCCCACATCTCGTTGACCTGCGACGGGAATTCGACGAAGTCCCGCGGCACGCTGGTTCCGGACTGGGAGACGTAGTCGACCGCCGACAGCAACCCGTGGATCGCATGTCCGAACTCGTGGAACAGCGTCGTGAGTTGGTCGAGGGAGAGCAGACACGGACGGCCCGGCTCGGGACGGGTGAGGTTCAGGACGTTGACCACGATCGGCGCCGTGCCGAGTTGCCGGGACTGGTCGACGATGTTGTTCATCCAGGCGCCGCCCCGCTTGGACGGCCGGGCGAAGTAGTCGCCGAGGAACAGCCCGATCCCGGTGCCGTTGCGGCTCACCTCCCACACCCGGACGTCGGGATGGTAGCCGGCGAGGTCGTCGCGCTCGGCGAAGCTCAACCCGTAGAGGCGTCCGGCCGCGGCGAAGACCCCGTCGGTGATGACGGTGTCCAGCTCGCAGTAGTCCGCGAAGCCGTCGATGTCGATCGACTCGGCAGAGCCGGCGGCACGGGCCCGCTGATCGGCGGCGAGCCAGTAGGTCACATCGGCCGCACCGAGCGGACCGCCGGCGAGTGCGGCCAGGCGCGCGAGCTCATCGTCGGCGGCCTTCATCGCCGCGGCGCCGAGCCGAGCCAGGAGATCGGCGACAGACTGCGGCGACGGTGCCGTCTCTTCGGCGATCACGTACTCGGCGTGGTTCGCGTAGCCGAGCAGGGCCGCGCGCCGAGCGCGCAGCCGGACGATCTCGAGGATCGACTCCCGGGTGTCGTGGGCGTTGCCGCGGGCACACCGGACCGCGGAGGCGTCGAAGACGCGGCGACGCGCGGCGGGGTCGGTGAGCTTGGCGACCGTCGCCTGACTGGTCGGGAGTTCGAGGGCCACCAGGTAGCCGTCTCGACCGGCGTCGGCCGCAGCGCGTGCAGCCGCGGCGATCTCCGAGGGCGACAGCCCGTCGAGGTCCGCGGCGTCCTCGAAGTGCACGGCCGAATCGTTGGTGTCGTCGAGCAGGTGCTGGCCGAAGTCGGTGGTCAGCGTCGCCAGTCGGGCGGAGATCTCCCGCATCTGTTCCTGCCCCGCCTCGTCGAGGGCCGCGCCGGACCGGATCGCGTCGCGATACCGCTGCTCCAGCAGGCGCGTCTGCGCCTCGTCGAGGTCGAGTTCGGCGCGACGCTCGTACAGCTCGGCGATGCGCGCGAAGAGCGCGGGGTTCAGCGCGATCGCGTTGGCGTGCTCAGTGAGGCGCACCGCGAGGACCTGCGCGATCTTCGCGCGCTGCGGATTGCTGTCGGGCCCCTCGAGATTGAAGAAGATCCCGTTCACCCGGGCCAGCGACCGTCCCGACGCCTCCAGCGCGGCCACCGTGTTGTCGAAGGTCGGGGCCTGCGTCGAGTCCGCGATCGCCTCCACCTCGGCGCGATGCTCGGCGAGCGCGATGTCGTACGCGGGCAGGAAGTCGTCGTCGGAGATCGACGCGAAATCCGGAAGCCCATACGGCAGCGGCGAGTCGGCGAGAACCGGCGACGTCGTGGCCGCCACTACTTACCCTTCGGCTTATCGCCGAGTTCGTCGGTGGACAGCGCGGCGACGAAGGCCTCCTGCGGAACCTCGACCCGCCCGATCGTCTTCATCCGCTTCTTGCCCTCCTTCTGCTTCTCGAGCAGTTTGCGCTTGCGGCTGATGTCGCCGCCGTAGCACTTGGCCAGCACGTCCTTGCGGATCGCGCGGATGTTCTCGCGGGCGATGACCTTCGACCCGATGGCGGCCTGAATCGGCACCTCGAACTGCTGGCGCGGGATCAGGTCCTTGAGCTTGAGCGCCATCCGGTTGCCGTAGGAGTACGCCGAGTCCTTGTGGACGATCGCGCTGAACGCGTCGACGGCTTCGCCCTGCAGCAGGATGTCGACCTTCACCAGATCGGCCTGCGCCTCTCCCGACTCCTCGTAGTCGAGGCTGGCGTAACCGCGGGTGCGCGACTTGAGCGAGTCGAAGAAGTCGAAGATGATCTCCGCCATCGGCATCGTGTAGCGCAGTTCGACGCGGGTCTCCGACAGGTAGTCCATGCCGCCGAGCTCGCCGCGGCGCGACTGGCACAGCTCCATGATCGCGCCGATGAACTCACTGGGCGCGATCACCGTGGTCTTGACCATCGGCTCGAAGATCTGGCTGGTCTTGCCGGTGGGCCAGTCGGACGGATTGGTCACGATGTGCTCGGTGCCGTCGTCCATCACCACGCGGTACACCACATTGGGCGCGGTGGAGATCAGGTTGAGGTCGAACTCCCGCTCCAGCCGCTCGCGGGTGATCTCCATATGCAGCAGGCCGAGGAAGCCGCAGCGGAAACCGAAGCCGAGCGCCACCGACGTCTCGGGCTCGTACGTCAGGGCCGCATCGTTGAGCTGGAGCTTCTCGAGTGCCTCGCGCAGGACCGGGTAGTCGGACCCGTCGACGGGATACAGACCCGAGTAGACCATCGGACGCGGCTCGCGGTAACCGGTGAGCGGCTCGTCGGCGCCGTTGCGAGCGGTGGTGACGGTGTCACCGACCTTCGACTGCCGGACGTCCTTGACGCCGGTGATCAGATAACCCACCTCGCCGACGCCGAGACCCGCGCTGGCCTTCGGCTCCGGCGAGACGATGCCGACTTCGAGCAGCTCGTGCGTCGCGCCGGTCGACATCATCGCGATCTTCTCGCGCGGGACGATGCGTCCGTCCACCACGCGGACGTACGTGACCACACCGCGGTAGGTGTCGTACACCGAGTCGAAGATCATCGCCCGGGCCGGCGCATCGGGGTCGCCGACCGGGGCGGGGATCAGACGGACCGCCTCGTCGAGCAGTTCCGGCACGCCCACGCCGGTCTTGCCGGAGACGCGGAGCACCTCCTCGGGTTCGCAGCCGACGATGTGTGCGATCTCCGCCGCGTAGCGGTCGGGGTCGGCCGCGGGCAGGTCGATCTTGTTGAGCACCGGGATGATGGTGAGGTCGTTCTCCATCGCCAGGTACAGGTTCGCCAGCGTCTGCGCCTCGATCCCCTGGGCGGCGTCCACCAGCAGGATCGCACCCTCGCACGCTTCGAGCGCGCGGGAGACCTCGTAGGTGAAGTCGACGTGACCGGGGGTGTCGATGAGGTGCAGCACGTACTCCTCGTCGCCCACCTTCCACGGCAGCCGGACGTTCTGCGCCTTGATGGTGATGCCGCGCTCGCGCTCGATGTCCATGCGGTCGAGGTACTGCGCGCGCATCTGCCGTTCCTCGACGACGCCCGTCAGCTGCAGCATCCGATCGGCGAGGGTGGACTTGCCGTGGTCGATGTGCGCGATGATGCAGAAGTTGCGGATCTTTGCGGGATCGGTGAACGTCTTGTCGGCGAAGCTGGGAATCTCACTCACTCCTTGCGCGGCGGGCCCGGGTGAAGCCCGGTGCAGATCACCCTCCAGTTTCGCACGACACCGGCCGGCAGTTCACCCCGCCGCCCCGCGCGAGGCGGGCCGCCGCAGGCCCGACGGCCCGCAGCGCGGCCGCACCACCGATTAGGCTCGACGCATCATGGGTACGGACAGGCGATGACTGACAACGAGTTCACGGTGGAGACGGCGACGGTCGCGGCGGACGTGACGTGCCCGGACGAACCCCGCGGACTGGTGATCCTCGCGCACGGAGCGGGCGCCGACCGCCGGGCCGCGATCCTGCGGGCGGTCGGCGGCGCCCTGGCCGCCCGAGGACTGGCGGTCGCGCGCATCGATCTGCCGTACCGGCAGGACCGGCCCAAGGGTCCGCCGTCACCGTCGAAGGCGGCCCGAGACCGCGACGGCATCCGCGAGGCGGTGGCCGAGCTGCGGTCCGCGGCTCCCGGCCCGCTGATCGTCGGCGGACACTCGTACGGCGGACGTCAGGCGTCGATGGTGGCGGCCGAGGACCCGGATCTGTTCGACGGGCTGTTGCTCACTTCGTACCCACTGCATCCGCCCGGGAAACCCGACCGCATGCGGACCGACCATCTCCCCGCGATCACCGTGCCGACGCTGATCGTGCACGGCCGCAGCGACGCCTTCGGAACGTCGCAGGAGTTCGCCGAGGCGATAGACCTGTTCGGCGGTCCGGTGCGAGTGCTCGAAGTGGAGCGGGCCGATCACAGCCTCAAACCCGACCGGAGCGGCGTCGCCGACCTGACGGCCGATGCGGTCGACGCATGGCTCCTGCCCGCGGCCGCCGAGCGCGCGGAACGACGATGAGCAGCGCACCGCGGCACCCGGCCCGCTGCCGTCGACCGGACGTTCCCAATGCGCCGGCGAAGTCCGCTTCCTGACCCGTCAGCGCATCAGCCGGCGCCGCACCCGCCGCACGAGATCAGCCGCGCGCGTGGTCAACGCGGGACTGCGGTCGGGCACCGGACCGGTCTTCGCCCACAGTGCGATCACATCGAGCGCGGCCTCGACGACGTCGCCGTCGGTGACAGCGGCGGACTCGTCCCCCGCGGTGGCGGTCACTCGAAGGTCCTGAACTGTTCCGGCGACCGGATGTCCGCGCCGGACGAGTTCGGCGACCATCTCCTCCGACTTCCTCGCGGCCCAGGCCGCCTGCGGCCCGGTCAGCCCCTCAGGCCGGCCGTCGCGCGTCGCGAACAGGTAGTCGCCGATCAGAACGCCTTTGACGAGACGCTCGTACCGGCGCCATTCGATGTCCTCGGGCTGCAGCCGGCCGTTGAGCCTGCGCAGCAGTTCGGTCTGCGTCGCCGACAGTGACTTGTTGCTGCTGGGCACCTCCGCGGGCAGGTCGGCCGGATCCATGCCGAGCGCGCGGACGAAGCGCTCCCACAGACCGTCGCCGTCGCTCGCGGTTCCGGGCGCCGGAACGGTGACGATGTGAACGCGTTCGGGACCGACCACCTCCGACCAGTCCGCAGTGATCCGCCGGTAGTCCTGGAACTCCCAGAACGGTTCCTGATCGGGGCCGGCGTGGTCGTCGGAGATCGACTCGACGAACTCGTCGAGCGTCGCCTGTCGCTGATTCTTGACGTTCTCCTGCCAGACCGATGGGACCTGTCTGGCCAGATCGCGCACCGTGAGCACGGCGTGCACCTCGTCTGCGAAGCTCAGGTCGGCCACCAGGCGCCGGATGTGCTCCGGACCGGCGTTGGCGAACAGCTCGTGCGAGACGAGGGACGAGCCGCGCCAGGCCCGCATCTGTGCGACCATCGACGGCCACACGCCGGCGTGTGCGGGATCGGCCCAGTCGAGGTAGCGCTCGGGCTGCAGGTGGGCCGCGGCGTGGAAGTGGTCGTCGATCCGGTTGCCCGGATAGAGCAGCCCGGCCCGGGCGAGGGCGTGGTCGCGGTTGCGCCACAGCCGATCCTGAACGTGCGTGGTTCCGGTCTTCGGCAGACCTACGTGGACATAGACGACTGACATAGTGCTTCCACTGTAGGCAGCGGTGCGGACCGCCGGATGACGCTCGCACCTCGGGTGCGGGCGATTTTGGCGCTTCCTGCGACGCTGGTATCGTTGACCGCTGTTGCGATGGACGCTGGCCGATGACCGGACCGCTCTGTCGCCGATGGGTACAAACGATAGTCGGCCGAGGGCCGCACAGGACGCCAGAAGAGGACATCGCGTGGCTAATATCAAGTCTCAGATCAAGCGGAACAAGACCAACGAGAAGGCACGTCAGCGCAACCAGTCGATCAAGTCGGCCCTGCGTACCGCCATCCGCAACTTCCGCGAGACGGTCGCCTCGGGCGACAAGGACAAGGCCGCCGAGCTGCTCGTCACGACCAGCCGTCAGCTGGACAAGGCTGCGTCGAAGGGCGTCATCCACAAGAACCAGGCCGCCAACAAGAAGTCGGCCATGGCTCTCGCGGTCAACAAGCTCTGACGCCGGGCGGCCTTCGGGCCGCTCCGCTTCGTTCTGCTGAGCGAGGCCACAACAGAATCACGCTTTCGCAAACACCTCGATGACGGGCCACGGAGTCATCGAGGTGTTTGTCGTCGCACGCTTCCGGGTCCCGATCTCGCGCGACGGTGGCCGACGCGGAGACACACCGCCTATCGCCGGCGCGGACGCAGACGCGCCACAGTGGCGACCGCGTGCTCCAATGCGTAATCGGGATCGGCGGCCTGTCCCTTGACGGCACCGTTGAGGTCGGCGACCACGAGCACCGCCTCGCCGATCGACGCCGAATCCCAGGCTCGAGCCTGGGTCTGGATCTTCCCGACCCGGCCGGGCGACATCCCGAGCTCCGAGGCGAGGGAGTACTTGTCGCCGCCGCCCATCGACCGGACCCGCGCGATGGCGTGCACCGCCTCCGCGAGCGCGTCCGCGAGCAGAACACGCGCGGTGCCGTGGTGTTCGGCCCAGGCGAGCGATTCGAGCGCGCCGGCGAGGTCACCGGTCACGGCCTTGTCCGCGACCTCGAAGCCCGTCACCTCGGGACGCCCGGTGTAGTAGAGCCGAACGGCGGCGGCGTCGACCTTGTTGCCGGTGTCGGCGACCAACTGGTGGCAGGCGGCCGAGAGCTCCCGCAGATCCGACCCCACCATTTCGGTGACCAGTTCCACCACCTCGGCGCTGACCCGGGCGCCGAGCGCGCGGAACTCCGCGCGCACGAAGTCCATCCGCTCCGACGGCCACTTGGGCGCCGCGCACGCGAACTCCTGGACCCCGGCCTTCTTCAGTTCACCCACCATCGACTTCTGCCTGCCGCCGCCGGTGTGCACCACCATCAGCGTGATGCCCTCGGGCAGCGCCTTGGCGGACGCGGTGATGAGCGCCGCGGGCTCCTTGCCCGCATCCGCGGCGGACTGCACCACGACGATGCGTTCCTCGGCGAACAGCGACGGACTCAACAGTTCAGCCAACTCCGGCGCGGTGACTTCACCGGCGCGGACGCGGGTGACCGGTACGTCGACCCCCGCCTCGCGACTGCGCTCGGCCGAGACCTTCGAGATGACGCGCCCGGTCAGGAAGTCGTCGTCTCCGAGTAGCAAGTACAGCCGATCGCTCACATCGAACATGGTGCCAGACACCCCGGACACGACCGCGGCTGCGCCACCCCAGCACGCCGGCGGCGCCGAGGACCAGCACCGTGACCGCGGTCGGTCCCGGCACGGTCAGCGTGGACCACCGCGGCCCTCCCAGCCAGTCGGCGACCGCGATCAACCACCTCGTCGGCGGACCCGCGGCGCGCACCAGCAGTTCGGCGAGAACGGTGGTCGGTCCGTAGCGCGGTCCGAGCCCGCCGATCACCGCCGCCGCCGTGCCCAGCAGTCCGGCGATGCCCACGACCGGCACCGCCAGCAGATTCGCCGGAACCGACAGGAGGTTCACCGTGTCGGTGACGGCGATCAGCAACGGCGTGATGAGCACCTGTGCGGCGAGGGTCATCGACAACAGCGTCGCCGGCGCTTCGGGGACCCCGCGACGCACGAGCGCCGAGCGGATCGGCACCGACCACAGCACCAGCCCGAGCGTCGCGACCACCGACAGCGCGAACCCGGGAGCGAGCGCCATCTGAGGCCACAGCAGGGTCACCACGATCACCGCCGTCCCGAGAGCGGGGAGCGCCTGAGCCCGTCGCGAGCCCAGACCCGCAGCCAGGCCCACCGACCCCATCACCGCCGCTCGCAGCACACTGTCGGTGGGGCGGACCAGGATCACGAAACCGATGATCGCCAGGCCGCCCAGTACCGCCACCGTGCGCTCGGACGCTCCGCACAACCGGACGCCGAGGATCACGGCGCCGCACACGAGCGCGAAGTTGCTGCCTGTGATTCTTTGCTAGGGATTGTATCGGTTGGAGGGTTCTACGGCTGCCAATCCATCACTGGTCGTCCTGCTCCGTCGCGCCTCCCCTGCCACTCGTACGTCGCGTCGTCCCCGAGATCGGGCGCCCCGCCGTCGACACTCGGCGTGAGAACTGGCAGTCGTAGCGTCTCGTCTGGGTCGGCGTCGATGGTGCGGCCGTCGTGCGGTCCGCCGTACAGAGTGACGAGCATGCGGAGAAGTGTCGCACGAGTAGTCCGTTCGGGTGATTCACCGTCAAGTATGTACACCAGTATCCATAATGTGTATACTCGTATGCATGAGCAGCTGGTTCCGAATCCAAGAGGCAGGCTACGAAGCCGCCGACCTCCTCGTCGCCGACAACCAGATCAGCCGACCCTGGGGAGGTGACGAGGAGCGCGACTCCCGCGAAGGTATCTCGGTCTGCGGCTCCCGCGAAGAACTCGCCGAGTACCTCGTACAGGCCGCGATCCCCTTCGGCGCCGGCGAATGGAACCTCATCGAACTCGAAGGCCAGATGAGCGGAAACGCCGCGGTCGACGCTGAACTCGGCGAGTACCTCGTCTACCCCACCGCCATCATCTCGGTCGAGAACATCAACGACGGCTTCCTCGACGAAATCGACGCCGCAGCCGACCGCATCTACGGAGAAGGAGCATTCTGATGCACAACGACGACACCGCGATCGACGCCTGGCTCGGCGACGCCGCTGACACCCTCACCGACGAGCAGCGCGACCGTTTCATCACGATCTGGGACGACACCGGCACCCGCTACCCCGAGCCCGAAGACCAGGACCTCCGCAACGCTGCCCTGTCGGCCGCGACCCAATACCTCCTCGGCGAGGCGACAGCGACCGACGCCGGCCGCGAAATCGGTCGGCTGAATGCGGCCCTCGAAGACGCCAAGGCCGCGGCCCGCGCGATCGCACTGCTCGCGGTCGAAGACGGAGCCAGCGAGTACCAGCTGCACCAGGACCTCGGGGTCACACGCCGTACCCTGCGCCTCTGGCTCGGAAAGGACAGCTGACGTGCCGATCCGTGGGGAGCGCGGCCCGGTCGAAATCTGCGAAGCGTGGGAATGCGACCGTCCCCAGCACGCCAGACGCCTGTGCCTCATGCACTACAAGCGTGAGCAGCGCGGCGTCGATGTCCGATCGCGGCCCGAGAAGATCTTCGGAGACCCGTCGGGACATGGCCTCTACGGGGTCCTCGACGACGACGGCACGACCGTCCTGTGCCACGAGTGCGGGCAGCGATTCGAGTCGGTCGGAGCGCACGTGGGCGGTGCGCACGGCATGTCGGCTGCCGAGTACAAGGCCAGGCATGGCCTCGCGCGCGGGACCGCACTCATCTCCCAGGCCAGCCACCAGCGGCGCAGCGAGGCATCCAAAGCCCGGCTCGGATCGGCCGGATGGCGACGTTTCGAGGCCAAGCGAGATCCGCTCGCAGCGTCCGCATCCCGCGACATGGATCAGCTCCGCGGTTCCGGGGTACGCGCGCAGACACAAGCCTCCCGGGCGGAGTCATCGGCGAAGAAAGGCAAGGCAACTCGAGTCGGCCGCGTCTACGAGTGCGTGATGTGTGGGGCGACCTGGTGCCAGTTCGGCGGAGCACGACAGGCCCGTACATGCAGCTACGAGTGCTGGGCCGCGTGGGAAACAGCCGTGTCAATGCAGGAGGCCCCGCCGAATGCGGATCGTGATCGCCAGATTCGCGATGCGGCCGCCCAGGGAGTCTCGGCTACCGACCTCGCCGCACGATATGGGGTGACGCCGGATCGGATCAGGCAGATCGTCCGCCGCGACCGAAAGGATCGGGAGGCTCTCCTGATGACGGAGGTGCGAGAGCACGCCGACGATGAGCGGACGTTCTACACGCAGCGGGCGGCTGCGGCGTACGTGGGCAGGTCGGACACGGCGCTCAGGAACTGGATCAAACGAGAGATACTGCCGCCGGACCCACCGTGGTTCGCGTCTGATCTGGTGTGGGCGCGAGATGAGGCGTTGCGGCGGCAGGCCAGACAGAATGAGGCGATGCGCGCGCTCGGCACGACGGCAGAGCACGGGACAGTAGCGAGATACTCGTACGGGTGCCGGTGCGACGCATGCCGTGCCGCGTCCTCGGACGAGCGCCAGTACTACCGCGAGCGGAAGCGGCGAGAACAGCAGGGGCAATGACGAAAGCCGCCCCGACTCCCTCGAAATGAGAGTCGGGGCGGCTTGTCTGCCCGGTGACCGATCACCTATTCGCAGGCGACTCCGTCGCCGTCGCGGTCGAGGCTGCTGCTGTACCCGGGCGACCCGCGATAGAGCGGCGCCGCGCCGGCCGCACGCGCCGCTGCGCAGTTCGCGTAGTACGCGCTCTCCGGCGCAGCAGGCGCCGCCGGCACATCCTCTGTGGTCTGCGGGATCAGCGGCTGCACACGCTGCCGCGTCGTCTCCGGCTCGTCCTGGATCGGCACCGCGGTCGTTTCCTCGGTCGTCTCCGTCGTCGTGACCGCAGCAGCAGACACCGACGTCGACTTGGTGACGGTGACGGTCTCAGTTTCAGTCTGGACGCTGGTCACCGTGGTCGGTGCCGCAGCCTTCGGTGCGTCGTCACCACCGATCGCTGTTCCGACACCGCACGAGGCGAGCAGCGCGAACAGGGCACCGACACCGATGATCGCGTTGCGCTTGGTGTTCTTGGCCGGGGTGGGCTCGGGGTACGTCATTCGCACGCCACGCCGTCGTTGTCGCGGTCGAGAGCGGACCGGTATCCGGGCTCACCGCGGTACAGCGGGGCCTTGCCGGCGGAGCGGACGGCCGAGCAGTTCTGGTAGTACACGCCGGACGGCTGCTGCGGCTGGGTCCGCGGCTGCGGCTGCGGCTTTACCGGTGCCGGTTGCGTCTGCGGGGCGGGCGCGTTGTCGCAGTTGGACAGCACGGTGCGCATCGCGGTCTTCTCGGCCGCGGTGACCCACACGCCGTACTTGGCCTTCACCTGCACCTGGGTGCTGACATAGGTGCAGCGGAAACTCTTGTTGGCGGGCAGCCAGGTCGCGGCGTCACCGTCGCGCTTCTGCTGATTCGAGGGGCCGTCGACGGCCAACAGGTTCAGCGGGTCGTTGCCGAAGTCGTGACGCTTGGCCGCCGACCAGGACTGGGCGCCCTTCTGCCAGGCATCGCTGAGTGCGACGACGTGATCGATCTGAACCTTGCTGGACGTGCTCGCGCCGCGCTGGAAGGCGATCGTCTTGCCGGTGTACGGGTCGGCGAGGGTGCCGGTCAGGACGACGCAGTTGCGAGTGCCGGGCTTGTACGTCTTGTTCGTCAGGTCGCGGTTGAGGATGTCGTTGCGGGTGTCGCAGCCGTTGTGACCTCCGGCGACGTCGACGTCGTCGGACCACACGTTGAACAGGTCGCGGTCGTACCCGGTCTTGGGTGCGCGGCCCTTGACCTGCAGCGTGTCGAGGGTGTGGAGCGCTTGGGTGGCGGCGGGGGCTGCGTCGGCGACGGCGGGGGTCGCGATGACGGGGATGCTGATGAGGCCGGCTGTTGCGGCTACTACGGCTAGTAGTGATCGTGTACGCACGCTCGGGAGGGTCGCACAGAATGTCGGTCTTAGGCGAATAGTTGACGAACGTTAACCCGAACGGACGATACGGCACGTGGAGCGAGGATGCATCGAGACGACGAAAGGCCCCCGACCTCAAAAAGGTCGGGGGCCTCGTTGCGCGTATCTTCCCTACGCGCACTGTGCACAGTACCGCCAGGGTGTGACAGCGGGTCAGGTCAGCGGCAGCACGACAGATCCTTCCGCACCGGAGATCGATGACTGGGCGCCCTCGACGATGGAGACCGAGCACGACCAGCCGCCGCCCTTGTAGGCGGTCGCCCGAAGCGTCCCTGACGTCGTAGATGACACCTGGCCACCGGTTGTGAAGACCGCGACCTTCATGTCGGCGGCGACGGACGCCGAGGTAGCGCCGTTCGTCCACACCGGTGTACCGAGCGTCGCCGTACCTCGGTATGCGGCCGCCACGATCGCCCGATCCGAGTCACTGGTGATCGTGTGTGTCCCTTCCGGCAGGTCGAATCGCGCCACTGTGAGACGGATGTTGTTTCCGGCGTGCGTGTACACCTGAGTGCCTGTGATACCTCCGCTGGTCATCGTCGATGCCTCAGGCGGTCCGCCGCCGACTCCTGCCACAGCGGCGAAGACTGTCGCCGCCTCCGGGAGGGTGATCGTGACAGTCGATGATGCGGAGGTTCCATTCGTCGCCGACGCGATCGGGTCCAGCGGATACTGGGCGCCCTCCGGCTGAATCTCCACCGTCAGATTCCGCCAGTACTGCGAGAAACTCAGAGACGCGGTACCGGCCTCGACCGGGTCCGGCGTCTTCTCGCCCCACAGCTTCACACCGTTCCCGATAGACGAGATCAGCGCGTCAGGTTCCGTCGACGGATCTGCCGAAATAGCCTCGCCGCCGTTCGAGCGGGCGTGCAGATACCGGATGGTCCACGAATCCGGCTTCGTCCCGAGCGCCGGCCAATTCACCGACGTCAGACCGACGTTGCCTGACGTGTCCGTGGCGGTCGCGCCGATCTGCGCGCCCCGCCACACCATCGCGATCATCCGCGTCGCATTCGTCCACGTCCCGGACGTCTCGCTGCCCGAGGCCGCGATCTTCCATCCGGCACGCGCACCCGACGACGCCACAACTGCCGACGTCCACCCCGACGGCAATGTGGGTGCCGTAGCCGTATTCGACGACAGATTCGACGCGAAGACGAGGATGAGATCACCAGACTGATGCGCTGGCAGTGGCACTGTCGTCGACGACGAGGTAGTGGTGCCCACCAGGTCCGGTCCGGTACTGACTTTCACTTCCGGTACGTGAGCGACCGCCGACGCCATTGCCTGCGGGACGGCGACCTCCGCTCCGGCTGAGACCGTCGGCTTGCTCCCAACTGCGGTCGCGGTGGCCATCGGTGCCGCCACGGCCACCGCGGCCTGCACGTCTGGCAGGTGGGCGAGCGCCGTCGCTTCGGCGAGTGGCACCAGCACCTCAACGCGCGACCCCACCTCCGGGACATGCGCCTCCGCGTACGCGCGCGCCTGCGGGACAGCCGCGTCGACCGCCGCGGACACTTCCGGAACATGCGCGACAGCCGTCGCTACAGCGGTCGGCGCGATGATGCCCGCCACCACAGCGACCACCGGGACATGTGCCTCGGCCGACGCGATAGCGGTCGGAATGTCGAGTACGTGACCGTTCGTCAGACCCGGCACATGCGCGACCGCCGATGCGGTGGCAGTCGGCGGAGAAATCCCGACCGCGCCCGCCACCGTCGGGACGGCCGCCTCGGCGTACGCGACAGCGATCGGAGCGACCAAGAGCGCCTCAGCCGCGACCTCCGGCACGAACGCGACCGCCGACGCCCGGGCCCGCGGGACCTGGATGAGCTGTGGAATCCGCCCATCCCACACCGCGACGCCGTCGAGGTAGGCGAGGATGATGACGTGCTCCTCGCCTACCTCGTCGACGTACCGGAGACCGCGGATCGAGCGTCCGCCGAGACTGATCGACATGCGTCAGGCCACAGATACTGACAGGATGCCCAACGTGTTCCAGGTCGCCTGGAAAGCGGCCGACGTAGAGCTGACGGTCTCACCGAAATCGACATACGAGATCAGTGGACGCTGTGCATCTGATCCGGGCGTCGCGTCGTAGATCACCAGATACCGGCCGGAGACCGTCGACGACGGCCACGACACGTTGTCGCCCTTGAGCGTCACGGTCTTGCCTGATCCCGAGATTGAAGCCGTACCGAGAGTGACACCGCCGGCCGTGTAGCCGGGGCCCGACGCCTCGTTGGTGACCGACGACTTGTAGCGGTGCGCCGCCTGGTCCGGCGTGTACCCGGCTCCGACCAGCATCACCTTGATGATGTCGGAGTCGAAATCGATTTCCTTGTTGAATACCGACTCGAAGAACCCGCGGTAAATGTTGTGGGTGATAGCCATGATGTGCCTCTTTCTATTTCCAGGTGAAGGACCAGTAAGTGCCCGGCTGGGCGAATTCGAGAGTGCAGCCAGAAGCCGCGAAAACAGCGAGCGCGCCGTCGTCCCACACACGCATCAGAACCGCATCCGGGTACTCGACCTCAGTGCTCTGAGTCGGGGTGCCATAGCGGATCACCGCCGTCGTCATCCCGTCAGACGGTGTCGCATCAAACCGGACCGCGCTCACTCCGTCACCTGCGCATCCTTGATGATGTACAGCGTCCCGGGGTCCCACATCATGGACTCGTACTCGTCCAAGTCGACCGCCTGCGCCCGCACCAGACCGCCACCATTGCGAACGAACTGATACTGCTCAGACGGTGGAGGTGCCGGCATCCCAGCGTCGATCAACGGCCACAAACGGATCGGTGAAGAACTGTCCGGGATCGTGATCTGATACGAGTTCAGGCCAATCCTGACTGTCGCTGGTCCGGGGTCGAGGTTAGATGTGACGAGGTCTCCACCATCGGTCACCTGAAACCGGTGCTTCTGCTCAGTGACGATCGCCGCGCCTGATGCCGACTCCCGGATGCGCGGAATGGTGAAGGTTACAGCCTGCGCGAACTCCGCTCCAGCAATATCCTCGATGCGGTCCTGGATGATTGTCATTTCGAATACCTCAACCCTCGATCTGGAAAGATGTCGACCGCGAAATATGCTGAACCGTCAGCCTGGTCCGTTCCGGTCCGCCAGCGATCTGACGACCCGGACCAATGTTGGTAACCCACACTTCGGCGCGGTACCCGGCAGTCGGCACTACCACAGAGGTGTTGATCTCCCGCGACTGCGCACTACTCGACTCAAGAGTGTCCCTAGAGACCGAGAAAATCGACCCATCAGAGTCCTTGACGACACGAATCTCCCAGTCGATGAACGCACCCACTAGTGGCGGCGTACTCGTGATCGTGACCCTCGCGCGAACATCCCACATCCCCTGCTCTTCGAACACGATCCCGCCAGACGCAAGGTGACATTTCTTCATCGGGCCGATCTGCTTATCGAAAGGGATCTTGCCCTTGTTCCACAGAGAGTTCTGTGTTCCGGCGTATGAACTCCCGTAGTCCTGCAGTGGCGAAAGCAGGTCTACACGATCGTTGAGCTGCATTTGCCCGTCGTGCAAGTCGTCGACCTGCGCCCACCGTCCAGCGAAGAAGTTGGCAATGGTCGACAGGGCGCCGCCGAGGACCCCTCCGCCAATGCCCATCAACGCGTTCAGCAGCGGAGCAAACAGATCCTGCAACGGCAGATTGAAGAACCCCGGCACCAGCGGCTGCAGGTCCTTCGGTTTCTCGATAGTCGCAGGATCAGCCTGAGCCACCCGGGACACAAACCGGCCATACATCTTGTTGACCATCCCGAGCGGACCAGAAGCGAGCGGCCCGCCAGCAAGCGTCCCATCCACATAGCCCGGAAACCGGTCAGCCGACTGAGACGAGTACTTCCCCTCCGACTGATCCTGCAGGACGGTCCCGAGCTGATCCGGCATCACCACCGTCTCCACCAAATCATCCGGATCAAGATCATCCCAATCCATATG
This sequence comes from Gordonia sihwensis NBRC 108236, assembly GCF_000333035.1. Taxonomy (GTDB): domain Bacteria; phylum Actinomycetota; class Actinomycetes; order Mycobacteriales; family Mycobacteriaceae; genus Gordonia; species Gordonia sihwensis. The sequence goes on along the minus strand of NZ_BANU01000030.1, from coordinate 7,816 downwards.
CGGCAAAGTCACAGGTACACCTCCAAATCGACAGGCGGATCAGGAATCGTATGGTCAGGATCGAGTCGCCGGATCGTCGCCACCAACTGCCGGATATAACCAAGCGCCGAGAAAAACCGCTTCGTCATCTCCGACAACTTGCGGTCCAAACTGTCAACCCGAGACGCCAAATCCCCGTAATCCTCAGACAGGGAGTCATACGCCGCCGACAACCGCTTGATCTCGCGGTCCTGCCGCTCCCACGCCGCCGACAACGACAACTCCGCGCGGCCCTCCGGGGTACGCGACTGCCGATGGCGGGCATACGCGCCCAGCCATCCCGGTACTCGCGACATGATCGCCGACCCCAATGCCGGCCTACCGAAAGTGATGATGATGATGACGGCGACCCACCACGGGGTGCCGATAGGTAGATCACCTACGGTCATGCACGGCTCCGCATCTGCTGTGTGTATCCCCTCGCTAGACCCCAGTAGGCGACCGCGAAAATCGTGGTGATCGCCGGGGAGCGGACGCCGTCAAACCACGGATTGTCGACCACCGCCAGCCACTGCCCCAACGCCAGCAGCCCGTAGGTGGCGCCACCGAGACGGAGCCCGGCGATCGCAGTCCGCGGCCACCGCATCGCGAACCCCCACACCGTCACCACACCGACCACCGCGCAGATCGCACCCCACACCTCGAGCGGCATCATCTGCTCCACCACACTCAGCGACAGAGTCGGCGGCTGAATGTCTGGTGTGAGGTAGTCCCAGGCTCGGAGGATTGCCTCGATCGGGACGGCGAGGATGACGAGCATCCGGGACCGCTCCGGCATCAGCGGCACCCAATCGCCGCGACGCGGCCACCGCATCAGGTCAGTCGCCCTTCGCGTGGCGTCCCGTAGCCGGCCACGCCGAGGTCGCCGAGTCGATCACATCCTCGACAATTCCCGGCCACTGCGACGTCGACGACTCGAGCAGGTCGCCAGCACGCTGCCGCACATCCTCCACCACATCATCGACACTGGGCGTCTGTGGCGTGTTGGCGGCGGCGAGGACAGTGCCACCGGTGCCGAGGATCGCGACCGCCAATGTCAGCCACATCGACACCTGATCCTGATCGATCAGCCCATACACGGCGGCAAGCGGCAGAAGAGCCGACAACGCCAGGTACAGGCGTTTGCGGACAGCGGGAGTGAAGTACTTGCTCACTTGGTCACCGCCTTGCGGATCGCGTCGATGTCGGCCTGCATCCGGTCGAGCTTCGCGATGACACCATCACGCAAAGTCAACTCGCGGCCCTGAGCGTCCTTGCCGAAGCTCGACTGCGGTCCCCATCCGGGGAGTTTCGGGCCGATCTGATCCAAGATCAGATCCAGCTTTCGTTCGAGGTCTGCAGCACTGGCCATGTCAATCTCCTCGTCAGTGGGTGCGCCCTGCGCATATGCGAGGACGACGTCGTAGGGAAAGTTCGGTCCGGGGTCGGTGTGGTCGGTGCCGCCCCACACCCGCGTATCGACGTGCCCGAGGACGCCCGGCAGATGCGCGGCGTCGACCTTCTTGATCGGCCACCCGTACAGTCGGCACCAGTGCCCGATCACGCCGCCGACCGCGCGGAGCATCTTGTCCTGCGCCAGCCATTCGGCGCGGGTCTGCGAGGCGTTGCCGACGACGCACACGTGCAGCAGGATGTCGTTGCCCTTGTTGCCCGTCGACCACGTCTGCCAGTCGTCCGTGTTCTGCAAGATGCGCTTGCCGTCGACGCCGACCATCACGTTGTATGAGCCGGTCTGTGATGTCGCCTGATAGGTGGTGACGTCGTCGGCAGTGCGCGCAGTCGCGGTCGCCGACTTGCCGGACTCGGTCGTGTGGATGCATACGCCGCGCAGCCCGGAGACTGGCCGCGGCCCACCGAATCCGAACTCCGCACTGCGGTCACTGTCGTAGTACGTGGACACTGGTCCTCCTGAAAGTCGGTCGTAGAGTTGCTGCGCCTCAGCCATCCGCTTCCCGTAGCGGTCCGGGAAAGCCGATCCCTGGACCGCTTGGGCGTGCGCGCCGGGATCGCCACGGTTGTAGTCGCGCTTCGTCAGCCGCTCGAAGAACAGCCGCGCACTCTTGTAGGGGTTCATGCAGGTCGCGCAGTCGGACCACCACCACTCGCCCGACGCGCCACGCCGGATCTGCTGCTGAAACAGGCCGACCGAGTAACCGTCGTCACCGACCGCATCATGAGGCAGCAGCAGCGATTCCGGCACCTTGCGGTTGGCGTACATCCGCAGTGGATACCCGACCTCGACAATGCAGGTCGCCAGGCCGATCACAATGCCTCGCGGCGAGACACCCATGTCGTGGCCAGCGCGGATCACCTCACGCGCATAGTCATCCGATGTGCTCAAGACTGCACTTCACTCACGACAGCTCCGATCAGATGCTCCGGGATCTCGTCAGGCACCGGTGGCGCCGCACACACCAGATCCGTCTCCTGCCCCCCCACCACACTCGGCTCCGGAACCGACTCCACAGACTGCTCCCGCATCCCCTGCAGAATCCACCCAGGCAACTCGATACTGTCCGCCTTCTGCTCGGTCTGACGCACCCCACACTCGAACGCGAGTTGCGCCATCCTCGTCACCTCGAACGCCGGGATCGGATACGGCGCAGAACCACCCGTCATCAGCACAAACATCAACGCCTGCGCCAACCTCTGCACCTCCGGATCAACCTGATCGCCAGGCTTCTCCACCGCCATCACGCCACCCCCATCTGATTGAATGCACCCATCGCCGTAGCCACCAGCCCGAAAGCCTTCTCGAGCGGATCCTGATGGGCGCGGACGTCACCGAACTTCGCTTCCCAGTCGCCCCCACCGTCGAGCGGCAGAGTCAACTCAGTGCAACGCTGAACGTGAACTTGGGCGCCGAGGTACCGATTGGTGGCACCGGAACGGTCGCCGAGCCACCAGTGCCCGAACCCGTTGTCGCCGATGATCCACGGGATCGCGTTCTGCACCGTGAACGTGAACGCCGTTTTCGGATCGGTCTCGCGGCGACGACGCCGGAGGTCCATGAACGCGGCAGGCGTGTACGCCTGCGTCACGTTGGTGCACGCAGTCTCGAGCGCATGCCCCCAGCCCTGCTGAGCGGCACGATCGATCAACGGCACACTCGTGTACGCGAGCACGCTGTTCTTGTAGATCGGCATCAAGAATGCATTGAGGATCGAACCAAGCGAACCGACGCCGTAGCCTGCGATGTTGATGTTGTCGCCCAAAACGTCGCCCGCATACCCGACAACAGCCTCGCCGAGTTCGTTCACGCCAGGCATCGACTCGCCACCCGCGGTAATCCGGCACGCGCCACCAGCACCCCGAACCAACTCGAAACCGCTGATCCCCGAGTTATCGCCGTCAATGTATGTGACGTACGGCATCTCCGGTGCCGTCCCCAGCTTCCCCGGCAGCCGGTACTTACCGTCATCGACCGGCGCACCCGTCAGCAGGTCATACCGGTCCTCCACACGATTCGTAGTCACCGACGCAATCGACCGCGCCAGCCCCGTCGCCAGATTGCCGCCAAGCGATGTACCGGTGCGGAAACCGGACTTGTCTACCAGCTCGACGAACAGGGTTCCCTGACGCCAACTGGTGCCTGCGCCAGGCCACGGCTCCGGGTCGCCCTTCAGGAAGCGTCGCGTGACGATCTGCAGCTCAGCATCCTCGAGAATCGGGGCTGCGATCTCCCACCACGACTGCTTGATCGTTCCCGTCATGATCGTCACCGGCGCCACCGAGTTCCTCATCGGCCGCGGCTTCACCACAATCTGCGACTGCGCCCACATCCCGCCCAGCCAATTCGCCGGATCCAGGATGTCCTTGTTCATGTCGAAGTTGAACACCTGCAGGCGCGCGAGGTTCATCGCCAGACTCGCGGGAAGCACCCAGTCGGCCCGCCCGATCAAGAACTGCACCTTCGGCTGCTGAATCAGCGACACCGGCAAGAAAGGGTTCGCCGCGACATGAACGTTCTTGAGTTCCTCAGTGTCCTCAAGGAACGTCAGTACGACGCGGTCGCCGTGATCTCCGCCAGTTTTCAGCGTGACGCCGTTGTCGGGAGCTGCGCGTCCACCGATCCTCGCCCCATCCTTCTCCACGATGATGTGAATGTTGGTGGTCGAGCGGGCATCCTGATCGAGAGCCCAATGCGCAAGGTAGGTGCCGCGGCGGTCCTCCCGATCAATCGGAAGCTCAACGACGATGCTGCCGGTGTCGTTGAGTTTGAGGGTCATTCCGCTACCGTCGAGGCGTTCGACGGCTTCCCCGCGCTCAATCCAGTTGCCATCGAACAGGCGGATACGCGCCGGCTGAGCGACACGGTCGAGGCGCGTCTGCCGGATCTCCTCAGCCCACAAGGCGAAGTCGTCGATGGTGTCGCCCGCGAAGGGTGCTATGTTGCCGGTCATCACTCGAGACCTGACTCGGCCGACCAGAAGCGCCGCAGTGTCAGCCGTGCCTCAGCCCCGGCAGGACCGTTGATCGTCACCGGCAGCAGTACCGGGTTCTGCTGCGTCCCCGTGTACGGCGGAATGCTGTACAGCGGGAACACTCCACCCATCAGCCCCGACGCGTTCGACAGATCCGCCGCGACATACGGGTCATCGCCCGACCGGACCGGGCGCACCGACCACGGCACCGAGATCGGCTTCAGCGCGACCATGCGGTTCGCATGCTGACCTGGCGTCCACGTGACATCGATGTCCTGCTCATGCCCGAACGAGAAGTCCGCGATCGAGAACGACGCCGTACCCTTCGGATCGAGAGACCAGTCTGGCCACGCCTCCTGATCAGTCGGATTCCACACCGGCAACCACACGGTGTGCGTCCCCGACGATGGGTTCTCGGCCTTCACCACCAGCGGCGTCGACTCATACCGCGGCTCGACCGCGACCGCCTGCACAACCGCCTTCGCGAAACCATCCAGATTCCAGTCCCGCTTCTGGTTGAACTTGATCTTCGACTCGAGATAGAGCCACAACCAGCGGGAACCAGACTCCTCGCTGGTGTACAGCCACTTCACGCGGCGAGGCTGCATGTGTGAGCCCCACAGCTTCCGGAACCGGGCGATCTGCGCCTCTATCGGCACATTCCCGCCCGACACATCACCGGTGATGTTGAACGGCAACACCAGATGACGAACCGGAACCTCGGTCCTCCCCAGCCGGCCACCGATCCCCGCCGGGATCGTCGCCCGTGAGAAATCCGTATCGAAAATCTCCTCCGGATCCTCCGCGAGCTTGATGCCCTCCGACTCGCCGAAACCGATCCCCGACACCGGGAACGAATCGTCATCGCCGATCAGCTCGATATTCGCGGTCTGCATCAGACTCCCGCCAGTTTCGCGACACGACGAGCACGCTGCACCTCGTCCATGTCCTGCTTGGAATTGCCACTCGAGGTCCAGTTGAAGGTGTCGCCACCCTCACCGATCCGCTCATTCATCCGCTCAGTCAGCGCAATCAAACGATCCAACCGCTCGAGCACCCGGTCATCACTGCTGCGATCGAGCGACTTCTTCAGGTCGTGAGGGTCGAACGGAAGCGCCGTCTCCTTGTGACCGAGACCGTTCTTCACGAGCGTGGTTCCCTCATGAATCACGCCTCCGACGTCGTACCAGCCCTCCTGATCCCAGTGAGCCTTCGCCTTCGTCGGCAACTCGTACCGGTCGTTCACGTACGCATCGAACGCCTTACCCTGCACAGTCGGATCAGGGTTCTCATCCGGCAGGTACTGATCCTTCGTTGACCCCAACCACTGACCCAGGCCGAACGCGCCCGATGACGGATTGCGGGCCTTCGGATCCCAGTTTGATTCCTTGCCGACAATCCAGTCCGACGCATCCCACTCGACGCCAGTCCGCCACGCCTCACGCAACCCCTGCTTGAACGCGGCCTTGATCGCCTCGACACCAGTCAGCGCGGCCGGCGCGGCGGGAGTGTCCGGAGCCTTCGCGCTCGCCCCGGTATCCTCACCCTCCTGCGGCTTCGTCGTCCCCGGATCCGTTACCGGACCCTGAGACTGCGACTTACTCTGCGACCGCTGCGACTCATACTCATTGATCGCCGCCAACACACCCGGCGAATCATTGACACTCAGCACACCAAGCAGCGACTGGACCTGACCCGACACAAACGCAGACGCAGCATTCCCAAGACGCTCAGACAGCGACGCGCCCTTCGGCTGCTCCGCCGTCGACGACCCGTAACTACCCGACTGCTGACCGGGACGATAGTTCGGGTCCGGCACATACTGGTCCTGGAACGGCTTGAATGGATCGAACTTCGGCGCAGCCTTGCCGATCGGCAGGAACGCTCGGTTCGTGAACTGTCCGTCGTTCGCACCCACAGTGCCGCCGACCATGCCGCCGCCGTACGAACCGCCCATCTCCACATTCGTGCCGTCAGGCAGCGTGCCCGCGGTATGACCACCGCCGGGACCGCCGTTCACCCAGCCGATACCGAGGGTCCCCGGAGTCCACGACCCCGTCTGGAATCCCAACTGCGCCAGGTACTCGCCCTCGTTGCCGGTAGCGAACCGCCCGCCAAACGGGGGTAGGCCAACCGCTCGCCGGGCGAAAGCAGACATCGCGCCCGAGCAGTCGCCCCAGTTGACGCCGCCCCAGTCATACGGGGCACCAGTGAGCGGCATCCGGGCGCCATCACCCATCGCCAACCGCTTCAGATCATCAGCCGACGCGATCCCACCATCCGCGTACTTCCGCACCAGACCGAGCCCGAAACGCTCAGCAACCGTCGCGAGGATGTCCGTCGACCGCTTCCGCTTCGACGCAGCCAGCGGAATGTACGCCTCACCGCCGGTCTCTTCCTCAGCGAAGATCGTCCCGGCGCCGCGGCCCTGGAAGATGTCAGCGCGTCGAGGCTTCCGGATCTCCTTCAGCCCACCATTCGCAAACGCTTCCGACGCGGCAATACCACCGTCGACGTACGGGACAATCGCACCATCGGCGTGAGGAATCGCATTGCTTAGATCCATCACGCCAGCGGTGCTTGCCATACCAGCAACCGTCGCATTCACATACAACGTCTTGTATGCCGGGGCGGTCCACTCGTCCTTCTTGCCCTGGTAGTCATCGTCGTTGGCCTTGACGATGATCTGCTTGCCGTTACGAGTCTCAACCTCGTAACCTATTTGCTTGAGCAATTCCAGAACTGGTGACCCGTTCGGGATATCAGCAACGATGTTCTTATCGTTATCACTGGTTGTGGCGACATTCATCGCCTTAAGCAGATCAAACACCGCCTGCCCGCCAGGCGCGTTGACCTTAACTTCTTTGCCAGCAGGAATCTGAGCAGTCGCGTCGATCACTGCTTGCAGCTTTGCCCCAGCATCGCCAGTGAGATCGACCTTGACGATCTTCCCATCCGGGGTTGTCGTCATCTTGATCTTGAGCATGTCCAGAGCAGCTCGAACTTGCTCTGACCCCTCCGCCTTGAGCCTGAACTCCTTCAGATCAGGGTTCGCGTCCATCGCAGCCTTAATGGTTCCGAGCTGCTGGATAGCCTCCGGAGCACCCTTGAGCTTGACCGCAATATCGACGACATTGCCGCCGATACTGTCGTAGATCGCCTTGATCTCCTCCTTCGTCCTGCCGGTAGATGCAGCGAGCTGCTCAAAGATTTGATCCTGCTCGCGCGCAACCTTGGTCATGTCGCCGCCCGACGCAGCAACATCTGCAGCCGTCGTTGCCAGACCGTTGAGGACGTCATACAGCTTCCCGCCGGCCTCAGACGATGCGTCGAACTTCCCCGACAAGTCGAAC
>NZ_BANU01000031.1 GCF_000333035.1 Gordonia sihwensis NBRC 108236 | reverse complement strand
CGGCCTTGGGGGTGACGTCGGCCTGCTCGGCGGGCCTAGAGGTGGCGTGGACCTACTCGACGAACGTGAGCTGTGACGACAACGCTCAACCCATTCCGACCTTCTGCACCGTCGGTTCGATCACCGCGACCACCCTCGGGTCCTCGCGCGGGTAGGGTACCGGGATGTACTTGGCCGCGACGCGGTCGACGATCTCCCAGCCGGCGTCGCCGTCGATCCAGTCCACCACTCGACCGCGGACCGTCACCGGCGTGAACGGATCGTCGGCGGTGGCGATTGAGAGCGCGACGCGCGGATCGCGCCGCAGGTTGCGCGCCTTCACCGAGCCAGGGCCGGTGAAGACGACGATGCGATCGCCGTCGGTCCCGACGAAGACCGGGACGACGTGCGGTGAGCCGTCGGGAGAGACGGTGGCGACGTGGGCGATCGGGGCGCCGTCGAGGACGCGCCGGAGGTCCGAGGTGAGCATGGCTGGTCCTTTCACTCTGCCCTGGACGCTAGTCGCCGCGGAGCCCTGCTGAAATCAGTTCGCACAACCAATGCCGAGGGAGAATTCACCCCGCGCGGCACTGTGCGGACTGATTTCAGCAGGGCCCCGTGATTACTCCGAGGTAACAAGGGCGGCGTTTCGGCCGGTGGACCGTCTCCGGCCCTGCGATAGTCGAACCATGCGCCCGACATGCAGCTTGTACATAGACACCGGATACCTCCTCGCGTCGGCCGCCACCCGCGTCGCCGGAACATCGTTGCGCGGCAGCATCAACGTCGAGTACTCGCGTCTGATCGACACACTGGTCGACACCGCCGAACACCTCTCCGGCCTCCCGACGCTGCGGGTGCACTGGTACGACTCCGCCGACAACGGCGTTCCCAATGCCACACAGCAACGCATCGGCGAACTGGCCAAGGTGAAGCTCCGACTCGGCCGCTTCGGCGTCAACGGCGAGCAGAAGGGCGTCGACCTCCGCATCGGCCTCGATCTCGTCGCGCACGCCCGCAACAGCACCTCCGACGTCTTCTTCCTCGTGTCCGGCGACGACGACCTCACCGAGGCCGTCGAAGAAGCACAGGTACACGGCGTGCAGGTGATCCTGCTGGCGGTGCCGAACGCCGACGGCAAGTCGCACGGCGTCAGCAGGCACCTGATCCGCGCCGCGGACGACCTGCACCGGATCGACGGACCCGCGATCGACCGTTCCGTTCTCAGCGTGGATCGCCAGCCCGCCCCGAAGCCGTCGGCGCCGGTCACCGCCAAACCCGGGCCGGTCGCACCCAAACCCGCCGCGCGCACACCGCTCGACGCCGCCGCCGCGTCGGTGGCCGCACGCGCCACTCCCCCGCCCGCACCGACCGGCGTGCTGGCCTACAGTTCCACCACCGGATCGGTGGCACACGTGATGCCGGAGTTCGACGACGCCGAGCAGGAGCAGATCATCGGCGACGTCGTCGGCCGCGTGCTGGCGGCCTTCCGCAAGAGCGCCACCCCGCAGGAGACCGCGGAGCTCGAGCGCGCACGACCCTCCATCCCGCGCGACATCGATCGCGCCCTCCTGCTCGACGCCTCCGAGGCGATGGAGCGCTACACCGTCGACGAGCCCGTCCGCTTTCGCCTCCGTCAGCGATTCTGGGACGAGTACGACGCCGGCTGACCCACCCTCCGACAGCTCACCGTGAGCGCATGAGGTGCTTCTGGATCTTGCCGGTCGCCGTCTTGGGGAGAGCGTCCACCACGACCACGCTCTTGGGCGCCTTGAATCCGGCGAGGCGCTCGCGCGCCCACGACTGAATCTCCTCCGACCGCGCCTCACCGGAGTCGGCCGGCTCACCGAGCACGACGAACGCGGTCACCGCCTCACCCCAGTGTTCGTCGGGCACGCCGACCACCGCGACTTCGGCGACCGACTCGTGTCCGAGCAGCACCCGTTCCACTTCCACCGACGAGACGTTCTCGCCGCCGGATTTGATGATGTCCTTGGCGCGGTCGGTGAACCACACGACGGCCTCGTCGTCAAGATAGCCGATGTCGCCGCCGTGGAACCAGCCATGCGCGAAGGCTTCAGTGTTCGCGTCGCGGTTGTTCCAGTAACCCTCCATGAGTTGCGGTGCGCGATAGACGATCTCGCCCTCCCGACCGGTCGGCAGGAGGGTGCCGTCGCCGCCCATGATGGCGATGTCGGTGCTGACCGTCGGCGGCCCCCACGAGGCGTCCTTGACACCCTGGTGGCCCGACCACTGCAGCTCCGAGGCCGGCGTGGTCTCGGTCTGCCCCGAGCCGAGGATGATCGCGGCGTTGGGGAACCTCGACCGCAGCGCCGCGAGCAGTTCGGCGGGCATCGGCGCCATCGCGTACAGCCCGGTGACGAGGCTGTCGGTGTCCCCCTCCGCCAGCGCGGGCTGCTGCAGGAGAGCGGCCCACATCATCGGGAGCATCGTCAGGTGCGTCACCGCACGCCGGGTGAACACCTCGGCGAGCGCGGCGGGGTCGAAGCCGCGCAGCAGCACCACCGTCGCGCCGACGGTCAACGACGGCAGCAGCAGCGCATCCAGGGCCGTGACGTGGAACAGCGGCAGCACGATGGGCTGCACCGCGGGGCGGGTGTCCGGCCGCAGACCGAGGCCAAGTGCCGAACTCAGCACCGAGATCTGCACGGCCACATGCGAAGTCACCACGCCCTTGGGCCGCGACGTGGTTCCGGAGGTGTAGAGGCAGTGCAGGATGTCGCGGTCGTCGACGATCGTCTCGACGACGGACCGGTCGGCGGCGAAGATCTCGTCGAAGGCCACCGACCGCAACCCGGCCACCGTGTCGGGTGCCGTGCCGGCCACGATCACCTCACCGAGGCGATCCGATGAGGCCTCCGCGACCGCCGGCTCGAGCACTCCGAGGAACACATCCTCGGTGACGATGGCGCGGACGCCGCTGTCGGCGAGTTGGTAGGCGATGTCGGACGGCGAGAGCAGCAGATTGAGCGGCATCGCCACCACGCCGATCTTGGCGAGTGCGAAGAACGACGTGACGAACTGCCAGCTGTTCTGCAACTGCAGCGCGATGGCGTCACCCCGCTCGTAACCGCGTTCGAGCAGCCCCCGCGCCAGCGCGTTGGCACGTGCCTCGAGTTCGGCGTACGAGAGTTCGAGGTCGCCGTCCACCAGGGCTGTGCGCGTGCCGTAGTGGGCGGCGCTGCGAGTCAACAGGTCGCCGACGCAGACGCGATGCGTCAGGTTGACGGTCAGCGGGTCGACACCGGACAGGTCGGGGCGCATTCCGGACATCAAGAACTCCTTGCAGTGGATCGCGGGGACACGCGGTCGGCGTGAGGCGACCGTAGCGCAAAAACAATCGTTCGTGACTGTTTTCCGCGGATGTGCTGGTCACACACGTCGAAGCACCGTCGCCGCGGCACGCCGCCGATCCCGACTACGCTGGATCCGATGACCTCCCCCGACTGGACCGACGAGCAGGTCGACGCCGTCCTCGGCGCCTTCGACACTCGGACGCTGCAGCGTGCGCGGTCGTACGCCACCAACGGCATGATCACCGGTATCGACTGGTCCGACGGCGTCCTCACCGGCGTCTCACTCGGCTCCGGTGAGCAGCGCTACCGGTGCAAGGTCACCGCCGTCTGGGAGGGCCCGAAGCCGCGGGTGTCCGCGAGCTGCACCTGCCCGGTCGCGATCCGCTGCAAGCATTGCGCGGCGCTGGTCATGGCCGCGACCGCCGAAGGCACGGCCGTCGCCCGGCGATCGTCGTCGGCGCAGTCGGCCCTCCCGCTCTCACGATGGCGCACTCTGATCGACGAGATCTCGAAGTCGTCGCAGTCCGTCGAGCACACCCCGGACGGTCCGGAACTGCCACTGGCACTTCAGTTCTCCGTACACCGCAGCTATCGCGACGCCGACTCCGTCCGTCTCCGGCCGCTCACCATGAGCGAGCAGGGGCGGTGGGTCAAGACGCGCGTCACCTGGAAGACGATCCTGTCCGGAAAGACCGCCGACCGCCATCCGGAGAAGGCCCTCGACGTCCTGACCCGATTGGCCTCGGCGCTGGCGATCAGCGGACAGAGCGCCTCCATCGGTGACGAGATGTCGCTGCTGATGGCTCCGCCGAGCATCTGGGTCCTGCTCGACGAGGCCCGCGACGCGGGCGTGGAGTTCGTCAACGCGCGGTCGTCGAAGAGCACGACCGTCGAGTACGGCGATCACCTCAGCACCCGACTGCACGTCACCGCTCAGCGTGCCGGCGTCCATGTGGCGCTCGAGGTGCTGGTGGACGGTCGGCCCGTTCCGCCGGACGCCTTCCAGTTCCCGATCGGCAGGCCCCGCGCGCACGGCATCGCGCAGGAGGTGGGCGACGTCCTGTACATCGGCCCGCTGCGCAGGCTGACCACCACCGAATCGATGCTGCTGGTTAGCCGGGTCCCACTGGAAGTGAGCGACGACGAACTCGGCGACTTCCGCGAGGCGCTGCCGACCCTGCAGGCCGACCGCGCCGTGGTGGTGGAACCCGGAGCGTTCCCGGCCGCCGACCTCGCCGGTCCGTTCCCGGTACTGCGCATCGAGACCGGTGAGCACCCGTGCGCCACCTGGTCGACGGCGTACGAGACCGACGGCGAGGTCCACGAGTTCCCGGCGCAGGGCACCGAGACCGGCCGGTTCCGCAACGCGGCGGCCGAGCGCGCGATGTGGGACGAGGTGCGTCCCGAGCTGGAGATGGTCGCCCGCAGCAGCGCCCACTGGGTGGCAGCCGCCGCCGATCTCCTCGAACGTCGGCTGCCGAAGTACCGCTCCGACTACCGTCGCTTCAATCGGGTGTACGCCGTCCTGCGTCAGCTCCGCGGCGGCTGCACGGTCGCGGCGGCGTTCGATTCTCTTCCCGACTTCCGCACCGTTCCGGTGCCGCTGTCACAGCTCGAAGTGGCGATCCTGTGCGCGGAGACGGTCCCGAAGATCACCGAGCTCGGCCGGGTGCGCGTCGACGTGGTCGGCACGCCGCCCGACTACCGTCCTGCCGAGGCGCCGCCGGTCCTGAGCTTCTCCGGCGACGGCGACGCGCGCAGCGACTGGTTCGACCTCCGCGTGGCACTCGACGTGGACGGCCACAAGATTCCGATCACCACGATCATCTCCGCCCTCGCGTCCGGCGAGACGCACATGGTGCTCGACGACGGTACGTACTTCGCCCTCGACATCCCCGCGCTGCAGACCCTGCGCGACCGGCTCGACGAGGCCCGGGAGATGGGCGAGCTCGACGACGACCGCGTCAGCACGCACACCCTCAACGCATCACTGTGGGACGAACTGCTCGAACTCGGCGTGGTCGACGAGCAGCTCCGCCGATGGCGTGAACGCATCACCCGTCTGGCCGCGGCCAGGCCGCCGCACTCGGTACCGCCGCCCGCGGGTCTCGACGCCCGGCTGCGGCCGTACCAGCAGGAGGGCCTGGATTGGCTCACGTTCCTCTGGGACAACGAGCTCGGCGGCGTGCTCGCCGACGACATGGGGCTCGGCAAGACGGTGCAGACTCTCGCGCTGATCCAGCGCGTAGTGGACGAGCGACCCGACGCCCGGTTCCTGGTGGTCGCGCCCACCAGCGTGATCGCCAACTGGGCCGCCGAGATCCACCGGTTCGTACCCGGCCTCGAGATGCTGACCGTTCCCGCCACCGAGAAGCGGGTCGGGACGCCGCTGGCCGATCGGATCGCCGACGCCCGGATCGTCGTCACCTCCTACGCGTTGCTGCGGATCGACTACGACGCCTTCGCCCGGGTGCCGTGGACGGGTGCGATCTTCGATGAGGCGCAGTTCCTCAAGAACCACAACTCCAAGACCTACCAGGCCGCACGGCGGCTGCAGGCCCCGTTCAAGCTCGCGATCACCGGAACCCCGATGGAGAACCGCGTGATGGAACTGTGGTCGCTGGTGTCGGTGGTGGCGCCGGGACTCTACAGTTCACCGAAACTGTTCAAGGAGCACTTCGCCGACGCCATCGAAAGCGGGCAGGCTCCCGAGCGGCTGGCGATTCTCCGACGCCGGCTGCGGCCGATCATGTTGCGCCGCACCAAGGATCAAGTGCTCGTCGACCTGCCCGAGAAGCAGGAACAGTTGCTGCCGATCGAGCTCGAGCCCAAGCATCGAAAGGTGTACGACACCTATCTGGCCCGCGACCGCCAGCAACTCCTCGGGCTCCTGGAGGACTTCGACGGCAACCGCATCCAGGTGCTGCGTGCGCTCACGCGGCTACGGCAGTTGAGTCTGCATCCGGCGCTGGTGGACGACGAGCACGCCGCGGTGAACTCGGCGAAGATCGAGTACCTGTCCGAGCAGCTCCCGATCCTCATCGACGAGGGCCACAGTGCGTTGGTCTTCAGCAGCTTCACCGGCTTCCTGAAACTGATCGCCGCCCGGCTCGACGCGGCCGGGATCGCCTACAGCTATCTGGACGGCTCCACCGCGATCACCCGGCGCGGCGAGCAGATCGAGCAGTTCACCCACGGCCGCACCCGGGTGTTCCTCATCAGCTTGAAGGCCGGCGGCTTCGGATTGAACCTCACCGCCGCCGACTACTGCTTCATGACCGATCCCTGGTGGAATCCCGCCGCCGAGAATCAGGCCGTCGACCGCGCGCACCGCATCGGCCAGCACCGCGCGGTGACCGTCTATCGAATGGTGTCCACCGGCACTATCGAGGAGAAGGTGATCGACCTGCAGAACCGCAAACGCGAACTGTTCGACGCGCTGCTCGACGACGGCGCCGCGTTCTCCGGCGCAATCACCGCCGAGGACGTCCGCGGTCTGCTCGGATAGGCACGATGCCACACTGGTGAGCGACCGCTCACCGACCACGAGGAACCGCATCGCCGATGACGACGACAGCCGACCGCCGAAACCTCTGGACCGTGCTCGCGCTCCTGTTCACCACCGGCTGGGCCACCAACCATTTCGTCGCGATGATGCCGGTCCTTCACGACCGCAACGGAATCGGCGACGCGGCTCTCGAAGGGGCGTTCGGTGTCTACGCGATCGGTCTGCTCCCCGGGCTGCTGACCGGCGGCGGGATCTCCGACCGCGTCGGACGCAAACCCGTGGTCCTCGTCGGCGCGACCGGAGCCGCACTCGGCAATCTGCTGATGCTCCTGTGGCACACCGAGCCCGGCGTCTTCGTCGGACGGTTCGCGGTGGGACTCGGCGTCGGGCTGGCCGTCAGCGCAGGGACCGCGTGGAGCGCCGACGTCGGCGGTTCTCGCGGCACGGTGTTCGCAGGCGCAGTCCTCACCAGCGGCTTCACCGTCGGTCCACTCGCGTCGGGACTCATTGCTCAGTTCACCGACGGCGCCGCGCTGATCGCCCCCTTCGCGGTCACCGTCACCGGCTCGCTTCTGGCGGTCGTCGCGGGCCTCGCCGTGCCGAACTCGCGGCGCACCGTCGCGGAGAGCACCGTCATGGAGAGCACCGACGCCGAGAGCCCCGACACGGAGAGCACCGACGTCACCGACTCGACCGTGCGCGGACCGCGGAGCCTGTCCCGCGCGCTGGTCACGAGCCTTCCGATGTCGCTGTGGGTGTTCGCATCGGTCACCATCAGTGTGGTGACGATGGCCGGGCGGATGTCGAGCTTCAGCGGTCCGTGGGTGCCGGGCGTCGCCGCCGTGCTCGCGCTGGGATCCGGCGTGGCCGTGCAGGTGATCGCGCGCCGAAACTCCTGGGGTGCGCGCGCCGGAGTGTGCGGCGCCTTGCTGTCGGCCGTCGGATTCGTGATCGTCGCGGCGTCCGGGTCCGACCCGGCGCCGGTCGCCTTCGTCGCCGCATCCATCGTTCTCGGCAGCGGCTACGGGCTCTGCCTCCGCGAAGGCCTGCTCGACGTCGAGACCTTCGCTCCCGCCGACCGGATCGGGCTGGCCACCGGGATCTTCTACGTCGGCACGTACCTCGGGTTCGGGTTGCCGGTCTTGCTGCGGGTGATCGCACCCACGGTGGGGATCGTCGCACCGATCGTCGTGCTGGCGGTGATGGCCGCCGGCTGTGCGGGGATTCGCGGGATGCAGTTGCGGAGTGGGGTGCTGGCCGGCCGGTGATGCGGGGGTGGGTGGGGGTTTGCTTGGTCTCGATGCGCGGAGTCGCTACGCTCCCCCGCTTACTCGACGAGCCTGCCCGGGTGGAGATCACTCGACGAGCCTGACAGGGAAGACGTGCGAGACTGCGGTCTCGATGCGCGGGGTCGCTGCGCTCCCCCGCTTACTCGACGAGCCTGACAGGAGAAGCGTGGCGGGAGTTCGACGGGCTAGCCCAGGTGTGCCTGGACTTCGGCGCTGGACTTGTCGAGGCGCTCGAGGCGGCCCTCGGTCATGGAGGCGATCTGGTCGATCACCACGCGCATCCGGGCGTCGTCGTCGGCCGCGGCATTCCACGCGGCGGCGAAGATCGGGTCGAGGCCGCCCGGGGCGGTCACCAGGAGCATCTCGGCGACGCGGTGGATGCGCTCGCGCTGACGGTCCTGCTTGGCGCGGTGACTCGGGTCGGAGAAGATGAACCGCAGGGCGAGCGTCTTCAGCACGGCGACCTCGGCCGCCACATCGGCCGGCACCGAGAGATCCGCGTCGTACCGGCGCAGCGGACGTGCGCCCTCCACCCTGCGCGTCCGGGTGATCGCGGCCGAAGCGAAACGCCCGATGAGCTCGCTCGTGAGTCGCTTGAGCCGCGTGTACGCCTCCAACGAAC
This sequence comes from Gordonia sihwensis NBRC 108236, assembly GCF_000333035.1. Taxonomy (GTDB): domain Bacteria; phylum Actinomycetota; class Actinomycetes; order Mycobacteriales; family Mycobacteriaceae; genus Gordonia; species Gordonia sihwensis. The sequence goes on along the minus strand of NZ_BANU01000031.1, from coordinate 33,160 downwards.
CGTCGAACTCGCCGAGCGAGGCGAAGATCTCCATCTCCGACAACCGCTGCGCCGCCCCGACCAGCGGATCGGCGGTGAGCCCGTCGAAGTACTGCATGCCTAGCTGCGCCAGATCGTGCTGATCGGTGGGCGAACTCAACTGGCGCAGATCGATCCGCCCGCCGATCACTCCGTCTTCGAGGTCGTGCACCGAGTATGCGACATCGTCGGACCAGTCCATCACCTGGGCCTCCAGACAGCGCCGGCCGTCGGGCGCACCGTCACGCACCCAGTCGAGCGCGGGGCGGTCTTCGACGTACGCGCCGTACTTGGTGCCGGGCGCCGTGCGCGACCACGGGTACTTGAGCGTTGCGTCGAGCGCCGCCCGGGTGAGGTTGAGACCGGCGCTGACCCCGTCCGGGCCGACGATCTTCGGTTCCAGCGCCGTCAGGATGCGCAAATTCTGCGCATTGCCTTCGAATCCGCCACGGTCGCGGGCCACTTCTTCAAGAGCCCGCTCGCCGTTGTGCCCGTAGGGCGGGTGGCCGATGTCGTGGGCGAGTCCGGCGAGTTCGACCAGATCCGGGTCGCAGCCCAGACCGACCGCGATACCGCGGCCGATCTGGCCGACCTCGAGCGAATGGGTCAGACGAGTCCGCGGGTTATCGCCCTCCCGCGGACCCACCACCTGCGTCTTGTCCGCGAGTCGCCGCAGGGCCGCGCTATGCAACACCCGGGCGCGGTCGCGGGCGAAGTCGCTGCGATGGTCGGTCGCGGGATTCGCGCCCGCGGCGATCTTGGGCGCCTCGACGACCATCCGTTCCAGGTCGTGAGCGTCGTACATCGCCACGGGCGGGCCGCCCGCGGACCGATCGGCGTCGGTCAAACTACTCCGACCAGCCGCGCTGGGATGCCATGTCCAGAAGACCGGATCGGATCGCGACGATCTGACGAGCGGTCAGGTCCGGCGAGGCGTCGAGCAGCAGCTCGGTGATCTCGTTGAACAGACGGCCGCCGCCCCGATTGCCGAAGCGTCGCGGTCCGCGGTCATCACGGCCGCCGCGCCGGTCGTCACGGCGGTCGCCGCGATCGTGCCGGTCGCCGAAGCGGCCGCGGCCCTCGTCACGGCGCTGGGCGCGCTCGGCGGCGGGCGACTCGCCCTCCGGAGCCTCCTTGGTCACCTTCACGTTCAGTGCCTTCGCGCCACGATCGGTGCTCTCGACGTCGAACTCGACCTCGGCGCCGGGGCGCAGCAGGGTCTCATCGATGCCCACGTCGTTGATGTGCAGGAAGACGTCGTCTCCGCCCTCCGCGGGCGCCAGGAATCCAAAACCACGATTGGTGTCGAAATGCACGACCTTGCCGTTGACAGCCACCACAAACTCTCTCTCCAAAGCACGCCCACACCGCGAACCCCTTGCCCGCGCGACGCACTCCCCTACTACTATGCCTCAAAACCGTCAGCCGACCGAGCTGAAATGCCTGGTAGTGATCGGAATGTCAACCGGTCGACGACCACCGCGGCTCCTACTGACGCGTCGCATTCGTCCCGAGGCTCACCTCGACCACCGTGCCGGTGATGACGCCGGGGTCGTCGACCAGATACATCACCGCGCGGGTGACGTCGGCCGGTGCCAGCCACGGCACGCCCAGCGGACTCCAACCGGCGAAGACCTGAGCGAGATCGTCCTGCGTCGGATGCTCGATCGTCGGACAGAATCTCTTCATCGTCGCGGTGTTCAGCACCATCGGCGTCGCCACCGACGCCGGGCACACCACGTTCGCGGTGATGCCGTACGCACCCACTTCCAGGGCCAACGACTTGATGAATCCGATGATCCCCCACTTGCTCGCGGCGTAATGACTCAGATGCAGCATGCCGCCGCGGCCGGCTCCCGAGGAGATCCCGACGATGCGACCGAACCGGTTCTCCTTCATCAGCGTGAGAACGGCCTGCGCGCAGTTGAACGTACCGGTGAGATTGGTGTCGATGACGTCGGCCCATTGTTGGTGGGTCAGCGACTCGACCGGTTCGAACGAGCAGACGCCGGCATTGCACACGAGGATGTCGAGGCGTCTGCGTTCGTCGCGGATCCGCGAGACGAGCCCGTTCACCGCGGCCCGGTCGCGAACGTCCACCTGCGCCGATGTCACCGAGCCGCCGGTCGACTTGATCTCTCTCGCCGTCTCCGCGAGGTCGTTCGGATCGCTCATCGGGTAGGCGATCGTGTCGACCGGCGCCGCGATGTCGGTGACGACGACGTGCGCGCCCGCCGCCGCCAGGGCCAGTGCGTGCGATCGTCCCTGCCCGCGCGCCGCACCGGTCACCCAGGCCACTTTTCCGGTGAGATCAGTCATTGCCCGCCTCCTCGAATCGTCGACTCCATTGTCTCGCTTCGGCGGAGGGGTGTGCACGCGATCGGGAGACCTTTTCCCGACCGGCTACTTCACGGTCGCGATTCCCAGCGACGGGAAGAAGTAGCACGTGACCGGCGCGTCCTCGCTGCCGCCGGCCTTCTGCATCGTGCCGTAGATCGCCGAGAGAACCGTGCCCGAGCCGGTCTTGACGATGCCGCCTCGAGCGCCGTTGGCCGGAATCGCCGCGACGACCGAGCCGAGCGTCTTCCGGGCGAGGGTCCGCACCAAGGCGCTGGCATCCGCTTCCTTCAGGCGTGCGTCCACGGCGTCGACGATCGAGTCGCCGAGCCCCTTCATGGGCTCGCCGAACCCGCCGTCGAGGGTGTTGACGTTGAACCACGCGACACGCATGCCGCTCTTGTCCTTGGTGTCGGAGAACTTGTCGACCGGCACGAAGCCGTAGAGCACCTCGCCCTTCTGAATCGCGTTGATGTCCTTGTCCTTGACGCGAAGCGACTTGTTCAGGTCACCGAGGAGCGGAGTGATCGATCCGGGCATCGCGCCGCCGACCGCCGACGGCATCGACAGATCGGTGCACAGTCCCTTGGTCGGCGTGAACGGAGTGATGCCGAGCTTCTTGAGGACCGCGTTGGCCTCGTCGATCGAGTCGATCACCGATGCGGCGTCGTTCGGCTGAGCGGCGACCTCGTGGAGTGCGGCACGGGCGGCAGCCGCGTCGCGGGAGGTGTCGGCGTGTGCGGCGGGTGCGGCGACCGCGCCTCCGACGAGTGCGGCCGACGCGGCGACCGACGCGATCGTGAAACGAAATGACCTGGACAATGTGACCTCCGGGGCTGAAGTGACTGGTGTTTCGACTGAGTATGGGGCCACTTCGCTCCGAAACAGCGCCCTGAGACCGAGTTGAGACCCGCAGATCAGCGCACGAGAACGGCGGCGGGTCCCCGACCGAAGCCGAGGACCCGCCGCCGTTGCGAACTGGCGTTCAACTGCCCGAACTGCCGCGCACCTTCTCCACGATCCACAGCAGGATCACCGAACCGAGCACTGCCGTCAGGAGGGTGAACCACCAGCCGCCGGACGCGGTGTCCAGGAAGAAACTCAAGAGAAAACCGCCGATCAGCGCGCCGATGACGCCGATGACGATGTTCATCAGGATCCCGGCACCGCCGCCCTTGACGATCTTTCCGGCGATCCAGCCCGCGATCGCGCCGATGACCAGATAGCCGATCCATCCGACATTGGTGGTCGTACTCGAGCGCGCCAGGATCTCACTCACTGCAATTGCGTCCATTTGCCCATCCTTTGTGTCGACTGCTGTGCCTCCACGCTACGAGACAAGGGATAACGGTCGCTCCGATGACATGAAGCGTTATCTGGATGTCATCTGCGCACCACTTCCGAGAAGTGACGGCGCTCGGATGACCGGCCACCGACACCTCATGGCATAGTGATCGCAAATGCAACATGTTCTAGTTCCTGGGGCTCCGGGAACGAAGGGGCGACCTATGAATCCTGCTCGACGAGACCTGACCGCCGCGCGCGCACCGCGAGTCCGGCTGCCGAGAGTCGACATCCCCGCGGGCCGTCTGATCGAACTGCCCGGCCGGGGCTCCACCTACGTCACCGACACCGCCGGTCCCACCGCCGACGCACCGGCGATCGTTCTTCTGCACGCGCTGACGACCACCGGCCTGCTGACCTGGTTTCCGAGCATCCCGGAACTGTCGAAGCGGTTCCGGGTGATCACTCTCGACCTGCGCTGGCACGGTCAGGGCATCAAATCACCCGAGTTCAGCCTCCGCGACTGCGCCGACGACGCCGTGGCACTGCTGGACGTCCTCGGAATCGATGAAGCGATGTTCGCCGGCTTCTCGATGGGATCGCTGGTCGCTCAGCGTGTCTGGCGGCAGCATCCCGACCGGGCGGGCGGGCTGGTGCTCTGCGCCTCCACCGACGCCTTTCAGATGACCGCGACCGAACGGGTCTTCCACAACGGGATGGCGGGCATCACCTCACGCGTTCCCGGATCCGGTTCCCCGCGCCGCGCCGGCCGAGTTCAGGCGTCGCAGGTCGACCCGGCCGTCGACATCAACCGGTGGGCGCTCAACGAGTTCCGCTCCACGTCGCCGATCGCCGTCGGCAAGGCGGTCGGCGCCATCGGCAGGCACCATACGCGACCGTGGATCAGCCAGATCGATGTGCCGACCGCCGTCGTGGTGCCCCTGCGCGACCGCGCGATACCGCCGGCCCGGCAGATCGCGATGGCCCGCCGCATCCCGGGCGCCACGGTGCACGAGGTGGACGGCGGTCACTCGTGCTGCGTGATCGATGCCGACAAATTCGTGCCGGTATTCGCGCACGCCTGCAGCGTGGTGCGGGCGCGGTGGCGCGAGCGCGCCGAGTCGTGATGCCCGCCGCGCCATTCGCCCACTTCGCGCCTACCCCGCGGGCGCGACCTGTTCTTTGAGCCGCCCGAGTTCCTCCGGGAAGTGGGCGACGAGCTTCTCCGGGCTGCGCATGCTGTCCTCACACGCGATGACGCCCACGTGGACGACGCCGTTGTTCGACAGCACCGTGATGTTGACGCCCGCTCCGTGGAAGACCGGGCCCAGCGGGTACATCCCGTCCATCCGTGCCCCCATGAAGTACAGCGGGATCGGCGGACCGGGGACGTTCGAGATGACCAGGTTGTGCACCACCGGATGCCGGTCGGCCAGGCGCAGTCCCGCATATGCGCGCACGGCGAGCCCGAACGTGCGCGGCGCGGCGAACTCGGCCCAGTCCTGCAGGGTGTCCGCGGAGATCGCGTTGTGATGGTCCTTCGCGTGCTTGTTCGCCTCGGTCATCGCGGTCAGCCGCTCGAGCGGGTCGGCGATGTCGGTCCCGAGCCGGGTGAACAGCGCCGAGACCTTGTTCGCCCCCTCGTCACGCTTGGACTCTCCGCGCACCGAGACCGGCACGGTGGCCAGCAGCGACGAGTCGGGCAGCTCGTCGCGTTCCAGGAGATAGTCGCGCAGAGCGCCGCCGGCGATGCTCAGCACGATGTCGTTGACCGTCGCACCGGTCGCGCGCCGGACCGCCTTGACGTCCTCGAGGTCCATATCGCCCACCGCGATGGTGCGGTGACCGGTGATGGTGCCGTTGAACGAGGTCCGCGGCGCGGTGAGCGGAGGCGCCATCGCGGTGCCGTGCTGGGCGCGGCTCACCGTCTCGGTGATCAGCCCCAGGGTCGGACTCAGCATCTTCGGGATCGACAGCGGTCGCGACAGCGTGCTCACGATGCCGCGGCCGAAGAGTTCGAGCGACCCCGGCGACCGTCCGTCCATGGGGATCTCGTCGGTGGCCAGCGGTGGCGCATCCGGTTCGAGACTGCACAGGTATGAGATCAGATTGGCGCCCGACGCGCCGTCGACCGTGGCGTGATGCATCTTCGTGAAGACGACCAGTTTCTCCTCGCCGTCCTCGCCGCGGTATCCCTCGATGACGTTCATCTCCCACAGCGGGCGGCCGCGGTCCATCGGGAGTCCGGCCAGATGACCGCACATCTCCATGAGTTCGGCGTGGCCGGCGGGTGCGGGCAGTGCCATCCGGTGCAGGTGGTGGTCGATAGCGAAGTGCTCGTCCTTGACCCACACGGGGTGGCCGAGATCGAGCGGAACGCGTCGCACCCGCCGAGTGAACTGGGGAACTCGGCGCACACGCTCGTCGAGTGTGGCTCGGAAGGTCGCGAACGAATACCCGCCGGGAACCGTGGACTTGTCCATGACCATCACCGAGCAGACGTGCATCAACTGCTCGGGTGTCTCGAGGTAGAGGAAGCTGGCATCCAGGCCGCTCAATCGTTCCATGACCATGGAGAATAGCGGAGAATTAGAACCTGTTCTAATTACTGGCGAGTATCGGATGACGCGGTTCCGGTGGCCCCGCCTAGCCTGGAGACCGTGGGAGATCGGTATCAGCACATCGCGTTCGGCGACGCAGCCGTTGCGCGGCAACGCATCACCGGCAGCGTGGTGGCCTACGGCGCGGGTCTCGACACACCCGATTCGGGCCCGCAGCGGGTGACGCCGCGGGAGGTTCGGATGCTCACCGGGGTGTTCGCCTTCCACATGGCGACGGTGACCCCCTCGGGGTGGCCTTACGTCCAGTACCGCAGCGGGCCGACCGGATTCGTCCACCACCTCGGCGGCAATCGCTTCGGATTCGCCGATTTCCGCGGCAATCAGCAGTTCGTGTCGGTCGGCAACCTGGAGACAGACGGTCGTGTCGCGCTCTTCGTCGCCGATCATCCGAAGAAGATGCGGCTCAAGGTCTTCGGGCGTGCCACTGTGATCGACGGCGACGCCGATCCCGAACTGCTCGAGCGCCTGTCCCAGGTCGCGGACGGCCGGATCGCCGCACGATGCGAGCGCAGCATCGTCATCGACGTCGAGGCCTTCGACTGGAACTGTGCGCGGTCGATGGTGCCCTTGTACACCTCCGAACAGGTCCGTGAACGGGTGCAGCCGTATATCGATCAGATCCACCAGTTGCAGGACCGGGTCGACGAACTGGAACGGCGACTGTGGTGATATCGCGGAGGTTCTCGACTCGCCGGTACCGCGACCGCGCGCACGCCGGGCGGGTCCTGGCCGAGAGGCTGTCGTCCGATCTCCGCGGGCGCGACGACACGATCGTGCTCGCACTCCCCCGCGGCGGAGTGGACGTGGCCGCACCGATCGCCGAGGACCTGCGGGCGCCGTTGGACGTCTACCTGGTGCACAAGATCGGCGTGCCGTGGGAGCCGGAAGTGGCGGCCGGCGCCATCGGCGCCGACGATTCGGTGGTGATGAACGACGACGTCCTGCGCGCCACCGGCCTGACCCCGGCGAGGCTGGCCGAGGCCGTCGACGCGGCTCGCACCGAACTCCGGCGACGTGACGCCGCCTATCGGGACCGACGCCCGCAACCCGTCGTGGCCGGCCGCACCGTGGTGCTCGTCGACGACGGTGTCGCCACCGGCGCGACGATGAACGTGGCCGTCCGCGCGCTCCGAAGCCGCGGGGCCGGACGGATCGTGGTGGCAGTGCCCGCCGGCCCGGTCGGCACCGCGGACATGTTTCCCGAGGCCGACTCCGTCGTCTGTCCGTACACGCCGGAGGACTTCATCGGAGTCGGCGGCGCGTACGACGATTTCGCACAGCTCACCGACGCCCGCGTGCGTTCGGTTCTGGATCAGTTCACGGACCGCTGAGCCGGAAGCCCGGTGTGGGGTATGAGGATCGAGGCACTACCGACTCCGCTGGCGATGCCACCACACGCCGAGGATGATCAGCCAGATCGGCAGGACCACGGCGAGCATCACCCACTGCTTCTGCCCCACCATCAACCCCAACGCGATGATCATCAGGACACCGCTGAACAACATGATGAGCCTCGGGTTCACTGCGGTCCTCTCGTCGGGGGTTGCACTACAGATACCCGATGGCGCGGACATCCATCACGCGACCCACCGGAACAGGACTTCCCGCCCACGTCGATCGCCGACGGCGCGAGACAGTCCGCACATCGCGCACTAGGGTCGTCACATGGCACTCGTTCACCAGGCGACCCTCTCGCCCACCAAGCTCGAACTGGTCACCGCCTACCTCGACAGCGTCCCGTGGGGCGGGACCGGAGAGGTGGAGATGATCGGCGGCTACCGCTTCGACGATCCTGCGGGCGAGGTCGGTGTCGAAGCTCTGCTGGTCTCGCGCGACGACCGCAGCCTGCACATCCCGCTGACCTACCGTGGCGCTCCGCTGCCGGAGGCCGACGAGTTCCTCGTCTCCACGATGACTCACTCGGTGCTCGGCGATCGCTGGATCTACGAGGCCGCCGCCGATCCCGTCGCCGTCGACTGCTTCGTGCGGGCATTGCGCGGGCGACAGGAACAGGCACGTCTCGAGATCCAGAGCAGCGACGGGTCCGTGACGATCCAGGAACCGCCGGTGCGCATCCGCCTCGAAGGCGCACCGGCCGACGCGACGGCGCTCGCCCTCAGCGACGACCTCGCCTCCCCGGTGTCGGGTGCGGCGTGGCTCGTCGCCGAATGGGACGGCGGCGCCGGCGTCGTGGCGGCACTGCGGTAGCGCCGCCCGCGCCCGTCAGACGCCGATCAGTTTGCCGCCGAGGTACTCCACGACCTTGTCGAGCGCGACCCGCTCCTGGCTCATGCTGTCGCGCTCGCGGATGGTGACCGCCTGATCGTCGAGGGTGTCGAAATCGACCGTGACGCAGAACGGCGTGCCGATCTCGTCCTGGCGGCGGTAGCGCTTGCCGATACCCTGCGCGTCGTCGAACTCGATGTTCCAGTGCTTGCGCAGGTCCGCGGCGAGGTCGCGCGCCTTCGGGGACAGCTTCTCGTTGCGGGACAGCGGGAGCACCGCCGCCTTCACCGGCGCGAGCCGACGGTCGAGCTTGAGCATGGTTCGGGTGTCGGTGCCGCCCTTCGCGTTGGGCACCTCCTCCTCGGTGTAGGCATCGCACAGGAAGGCCATCATCGACCGGCCCAGTCCCGCCGCGGGCTCGATGACGTACGGGGTGTATCGCTCACCCGAGGCCTGGTCGAAGAACGACAGGTCCTCACCCGAAGCCTTGCTGTGGGTCGACAGATCGTAGTCCGTGCGGTTCGCGACGCCCTCGAGCTCACCCCACGGGTTGCCGCCGAAGCCGAACTTGTACTCGACGTCCACCGTGCTCTTGGAGTAGTGCGAGAGCTTCTCCTTGGGGTGCTCGTACAGCCGCAGGTTCTCGGGATCGATCCCGAGGTCGATGTACCAGTTGTGCCGCGCGTCGATCCAGTACTTGTGCCACTGCTCGTCCTCGCCGGGCTTGACGAAGAACTCCATCTCCATCTGCTCGAACTCGCGGGTGCGGAAGATGAAGTTGCCGGGCGTGATCTCGTTGCGGAAGCTCTTGCCGATCTGCGCGATGCCGAACGGGGGCTTGCGGCGCGCCGTGGTCATCACGTTCTTGAAGTTGATGAAGATGCCCTGCGCGGTCTCGGGACGGAGGTAGTGCAGCCCCTCCTGGTCGTCGACCGGCCCGAGGAAGGTCTTGAGCAGCCCGGAGAAGGCCTTGGGCTCGGTCCACTGCCCCTTCGCGCCGCACTCGGGGCACGCGATCTCCGACATCGGGACCGAGTCGGGATCGTCGATCCCCTTCTTGAGCGCGTACGCCTCCTGCAGGTGATCCTGGCGCTGACGCTTGTGGCAGTTGGTGCACTCCACCAGCGGATCGGTGAAGACCTCGACGTGCCCGGAGGCCTCCCACACCCGCCGCGGCAGAATCACCGACGAGTCCAGTCCGACGACGTCCTCGCGCGAGGTCACCATCGTCCGCCACCACTGCCTCTTGATGTTGTCCTTCAGCTCCACGCCGAGCGGACCGTAGTCCCATGCGGAGCGTGTTCCGCCGTAGATCTCACCGCAGGGATACACCAGACCCCGCCGCTTGGCGAGGTTGACGACGGCATCGACTTTGGACTGCACAGCCACGGTTTTCTGATCTCCACGACGTAGGGGGTCGGACTTCTGTCACGGTGCTCGACGGTGGTCGTGCACGTCGCAGTACAGCGTAGTCGGTGCCGGGACGAGTGCGCCGGTCACCCGCACGGGGAGGCTCGGCGCGGGACTGCGCCGGAACCACCGCGGTATCGCCGGGTCAGTCGCACTGGCCGGAATTGTCGTAGGTGCCGCGTACGTTCGCAGCACCCGATGAGGCGCAGCGCCTCGTCGCCGACTACGAGGAGCAACCATGAAACTCACCAAGCGAAGCGCCGTCGCCGGAGCCGTCGTGGCCGCCGCGGCCACCGCCTGTGCGATCGCTGCCGGCCCGGCCGCCGCCGATTCGGCGGATCCGACCGTCGGCGACACCGTGAGGTACGTCTTCTTCAGCGACACGCATGTGAATGAGTCGCTGGCCTGGTACGACGCCTACGACGACATGCAGACCATGTCGCGCCCGTCGCTCCCGACCCGATCCAAGGACCGGAAGACGTGGTCCGGGAGCATCACCGTCACGTCGCGGTCGACGTATCAGTTCACCGGCAGTTCTTTCCAGACCAGCGGCCACTACGCCGCCTGCCGCACCTATGTGAACGGGGTCCTCGTCTCCGAGGACAGCAGCACCGGCCGATACGCGATGGCCTTCTGCTGATCGTCAGCGATCCAGGGTCAGTTCGAGATAGGGGATCTGGTCGATCGGCAGACCGGTCGACTCCTCTATCACTCCCGCCAGTTCCGCGTACGCCTTCGGGTGCTCGCGGCGGTAGCGGTCCAGGACCGCGACCGACTCCTGCGGGGTGAGAACTCGCGCGGTCGCCGGTCGATCGCGGTCGAAACCGATCCAGACGCGGCACCGCGGATCGGCCTGAAGGTTGCGGAACCACTGGGAGCTACGACCGAAGCCCGACGCGATGATCACTCGGTTCAGGTCCGGCCGCTCCACTGTTTCCAGGGCGACGTATCGAGGCTCACCGGACTTGCGGCCCGTGTGCTGCAACAGCAGCAGCCGACCGCCGAAGAGGAACCCGAGTCCCGCGCGGAAGAGCGGTATCGGTGAACGCACGAACCACCGGGTCCGCAGCGCCCGCGCACCGATGCTGGTCATACCCAGGCACGCTACGCTGCGCCGGCCGAGGCCACAGGCAAATGAAAATCAGTTCCTTTAGGATGGAGGTGTTGAATCCCTTTCGAAGGAGCAGTCATGAGTCAGTCGGTGATGTCGCCGGCACTGACCGCCGACCGCCGGGCGCACGGCGCCGCCAGCGAGTTGCTGCGGGCGCTGGCCTCGCCCGCCCGGGTGTCGATCGTCATGACACTGCGCGACCGGCCGATGTGTGTCCACGAACTGGTCGACGCCCTCGCACTGAACCAGCCGCAGGTGAGCCAGCACCTCCGCGTCCTGAAGCAGTCGGGCGTGGTGGTCGGAAGCCGGCGCGGCCGGGAGGTCGAGTACTCGCTGGCCGACGATCACGTCGCACACATCGTGGTCGACGCAGTCCTGCACGCCGCTGAACATCGGACGGAGGCGCAGACATGAGCGACACGGCGAACAAGCCGGTCACCGGCCAGCGGTCCACCAAGCAGCGGGCGGCGATCGCCGATGTGCTGTCGGACACCGACGACTTCCTGTCGGCCCAGCAGCTCCACGACAAACTGCGTGAGCGGGGCGAGTCGATCGGACTGACCACGGTGTACCGCAACCTCCAGGCGCTCACCGCAGCCAGGCAGATCGACGCGATCTGGGACGGATCAGGCGAGACCCGCTATCGGCACTGCTCCACCGGACACCACCATCACCTGGTATGCCGCGAGTGCGGAACCACCGTGGAGATCAAAGCCGACAAGGTGGAGCGATGGGCCGACTCGGTGGCCTCGGAGAACGGCTTCGCCGACATCTCGCACACCGTCGAGATCTTCGGGACGTGCAGAGACTGCACAGCAGCGTCAACCAACCGTTGACGAGAGCGCCTGCGTCAACTTAAGGTTGACTCATGGCTGAGAAGACCTCCCTGACTCCCACCGTCCGACTCGACGACCTGATCGACACGATCAAGAAGGTGCACGACGATCCGCTCGATCAACTGTCCGACGCGGTGCTGGCCGCCGACCACCTCGGCGAGGTGGCCGACCACCTGATCGGCCACTTCGTCGATCAGGCACGCCGCAGCGGTGCGTCCTGGACCCAGATCGGGACCAGCATGGGCGTCAGCAAACAGGCCGTGCAGAAGCGGTTCACACCGAAGGACCCGGGTACGGCGGCCGATCTGAACCCGGCTCAGGGGTTCAATCAGTTCACCCCTCGTGCGCGCAATGTCGCGGCCGCCGCACACAACGCCGCCGAAGCTGCGGGCAACAGCGAGGTATCCCCCGCGCATCTGCTGCTCGGGCTGCTCGACGACCGCGAGTCGCTGGCGGTGACGCTGCTGGCGGCGCTGCGCGTCGACGTCGACGCGCTGGCCGCCGGGGCGTCCGAGGCCCTGCCCGAACCGGGTGAGGCACCGGAGGTGATTCCGTACGACGCCGCCGCACGCAAGGTGCTGGAACTGACTTTCCGCCATGCGCTGCGTCTGGGGCACAACTACATCGGCACCGAGCACATCGTGCTCGCTCTGCTGGAGGTGGAGGACGGTCGCGGTCCGCTCAGCGACGCCGGTGTGACGCCCGAAGCCTTTGAAGAGCGGCTGACGGAGGCACTCGCGCAGTTCACACCGGCGACGCCGGACTGACGTCGCGGCCTCAGGCGCTCCCGAATCGTCGGTCGCGCTTGGCATACTCCAGGCAGGCGGCCCAGAGGTCCCGGCGGTCGAAGTCGGGAAACAGCTTCTCCTGATAGACCATCTCGGCGTACGCGCTCTGCCACAGCAGGAAGTTCGACAGCCGCTGCTCCCCCGACGGACGGAGGAACAGGTCCACGTCGGGCATGTCGGGCTCGTCGAGGTACTTGGCGAAACTCGCCTCGGTGATCCGTTCGGGATCGATCTCCCCCCGCGCCGCCCGGCGGGCGATCTCCCTCGCCGCATCGGCGATCTCGGCCCGGCCGCCGTAATTGACGCACATGGTCAAGGTCATGACGGTGTTGTTCCGGGTGAGTTCCTCGGCGACCTCGAGTTCTTTGATCACGCTGCGCCACAGCTTCGGCCGTCGCCCGGCCCACCGCACGCGGACCCCCATCTCGTTCATCTCGTCGCGGCGGCGCCGGATCACATCGCGGTTGAAACCCATGAGGAATTTGACCTCTTCCGGGCTGCGCGACCAGTTCTCTGTGGAGAACGCGTAGGCGGACAGATGGGTGACGCCCAGCTCGATGCAGCCGCAGACGCTGTCCATCAACACGGCCTCACCGCGCTTGTGCCCCTCGGTGCGCGGCAGGCCGCGTTCCTTGGCCCACCGGCCGTTGCCGTCCATCACCAGCGCGATGTGTCTCGGTATCAGCTCGGCGGGGATCTCCGGCGGTGTGGCTCCGGACGGATGCGGATCGGGCGGGCGCACCTCGACGGGTGCGGACGCCTGGGCGCGGCGGGTGAGACGAGCCATCAGCTCCGGCCTTTCATGCGGTTTCGGTGACTGCGACGCCGGCGCCCGGGACGTCGGTCCGGGCGGCGCCTTCGCTCGCGGGTCGCTCGATCAGACTATGCGGCGCCTGCCGTTCGATGAGCGGCAAGGTGCGCAGTTGCCGTTCCAGATGCCACTGCAGATGCGCGGCGGTGAGACCGGTCGCCTGACGGCGTTGCGACGGCGTCGCGAGCAGGACGTGATCCCACTCTCCGCGCGCCAGCGCCTCCATCAGATCGAGCACCCCGACCGACGGGGTGGCCGCACCGGCCGGGCGGCAATGCACGCACACCGCGCCACCGGCCGCGACGTGGAACGCGCGGTGCGGTCCCGGTGAAGCGCACCGCGCACACACCGACAGCGCGGGCATCCAGCCCGCCGACGACATCGCACGCAGGAGGAAGGCGTCCAGAATGAGCTGACGGTCTCGGCGGTCCTCGGCGAGCGCTTCGAGGGCGCCGACGGTGAGCCGGTGCAGATGCTGTGCCGGCGCCCGCTCCTCACCGGCCAGACGCTCGGCGGTCTCCAGTACCGCGCACGCGGTGGTGTACCGGCCGTAATCGGCGACGATGAGATCGCTGAAAGCGTTCAGGCTGTGCACCTGGGTGATGACGTCGAGATTGCGACCGGGATAGAAATGGACGTCGACGTGTGCGAACGGCTCGAGCCGCGCACCGAATTTCGAGCGCGTGCGCCGCACGCCCTTCGCGACCGCGCGCACCAGACCATGCTCGGCGGTGAGAAAGGTGATGATGCGATCGGCTTCGCCCAGCTTGTGCTGGCGCAGCACGACGGCCTCATCCTGGTAGAACCTCACCCGACCATTGTGTCACCGGGCACCGACGAATTCGCGCAGCGCCGCGGCGACCTGCTCCGGCTGGTCCTCGGGCAGCAGAGTCCAGGAGTCGGCGATCTCCACCAGCCGCGCATCGGGGAACTCGTCGACCATCCGGCGGGCGTGCTCCACCGGCATCATCCGATCTTCGGTGGCCCAGAGCAGCAGCACGGGTCGATCGAAGGACACCACCTTGCGGTGCCAGTCGAGCAGTACCTGCTTGGGCGGTGTACCCGTGACGAACTTGCGCAGATCACGGCGGACGCCGGGATCGGCCAGCGCATGGCCGAACCAGTCGTCCATCACCGCGTCGGGTATCCGGTTCTTGGCCAGCCCGCCGTAGCCCGCCCGCCCGTGCCGGAACACCGACAACTGAGTCAGCCGGGTCAGCAGCCACGTCCCGCCGGGCACGCGGCACAGCTGGGCGGCCGGCCGGGCCGGCCGCGGCGGAAAGTTGTCGTACGCCTCGCACGAGGCGAGGACCAGCCGCGCCAGCCGTTCGTCGCGGCCCTCCGAGATGATGAACTGCCCACCGCCCCAGTCGTTCAGCACGAGGGTGACCGCGCGCAGATCGAGTGCTTCGAGGAAATCGGCGATGATGTTCGCCTGCCCCGACTGCGTCAGATCGGCGGAAGCGTTCATCGGCTGCCGCTGGGCGCCGAGCGGCCACGTCGGCGCGATGCACCGGAAGTCGTCGAGAAGGGGGATCACCCGGCGCCACTGAGTCCGGTTCATCAGGAGCCCGTGGCCGAAGAGCAGCACCGGCCCGTCACCTCCGGTGTCGAGGTAGTCGATGGGTCCGGCAGGCAGATCGATGCTCCCCATTCCTCGACGGTCCCGCAGCCCGCGCGGGATGTCAACGGCTCAGCCGCCAGCGGCGCCGGGATTCGGCGTCTACTCTCGGAACCGACCCGGCGAGAAGGAGACTCATGACCGCACTGCTGGCACTCGGACTCGCCACCCGCACCATCTTCCGCGTCGACGTCGCCGACGGCCGGACGAGCGTCGTCCACAAGGACACCGCGTACTCACCGGACGGCGTGGTCGTCGTCGGCGACACCGTCTACTGGACGACGATGGGCCGTCCCGAACGGATCCCCGGCGTCGACGGCGAGGCGGCGTTCGACTACACGGCACCGACCGGTGGCCTGCACGCCATGCGCCTCGACGGGACCGACCGACGCGACCTGCTGCCACCCGGAGCGCTGACCACCGGGAAACAACTCGCGACCGACGGCCGCGAGCGGCTGTACTGGGGTGATCGGGAGGGGCTGCGCGTGTCCTCGTGCAGACTCGACGGCTCCGACCGGATCGACCTGGTGGTCAACGCGCAGACCGGGGACGGCACCGCCGAATGCGTCGGCGTCGCCGTCGACCGCGATCACCTGTACTGGTCCCAGAAGGGGCCGTCGAAAGGCGGTCTCGGACGGATCTTCCGGGCCGGACTGTCCGTTCCCGAGGGCGAGTCCGCCGACCGTCGCTCCGATGTCGAGACGCTGTGGAGCGGACTTCCCGAGCCCATCGATCTCGAGGTGGTCGACGGCGTCCTGTACTGGACCGACCGCGGCGCCGAACCCGACGGCAACACGCTCAACCGGGCGCCGCTGCCCGGTCCCGGCGAGCCCGGAACGCCCCCGGAGATCCTGGCCCGCGGACTGCACGAGGCGGTCGGCATCGCCGTCGACACGCGGGCCGGCCTGGCGTACGTGTCCGATCTGGGCGGCACCATCCTGGCCGTCGCCCTGGACGGCACGGGCGATCGCGTCGTGGCCGACATGGGGCAGATGATCACGGGTCTGGCACTGGTGCGGTGAGCCGGGCCGACTCGCGATCAACCGCCCGTGCGCTGCTCAGAAGCCGAGGCGTCCGAGCTGCTTCGGGTCGCGCTGCCAGTCCTTCGCGACCTTGACGTGCAGGTCGAGATAGATGCGGGTGCCGAGGAGCCGCTCGATCTGGGCGCGCGCGGCGATGCCGACCTCCTTCAGTCGGGACCCCTTGTGGCCGATCACGATCCCCTTCTGGGAATCGCGTTCGACGTAGAGGATGGCGTGCACGTCGACGACCTCGGAGTCCTCGCGGGGAATCACCTCTTCGATGACCACCGCCAGCGAATGCGGAAGCTCGTCCCGGACTCCTTCCAGCGCGGCCTCGCGGATGAACTCCGCCATCAGCACCTGCTCCGGTTCGTCGGTGAGCTCGCCGTCCGGGTAGAACGCCGGGCCCTCCTCGCAGAGCGAGACGAGGACGTCGCCCAGCACGTCGAGTTGCTTGCCCGACTTCGCCGAGCACGGCACCACCTCGGCGTCGGGGCCCATCAGCTTCGACAGCTCCATCAACTGCATGGCCACCTTCTCGGGCCCCACGCGGTCGATCTTGGTCACGATGCCGACCTTGCGCGTACGCGGCGAGGTCGCCTTGATCTCGTCGATGATGCGCCGGTCGCCGGGTCCGATCGCCTCGTCGGCGGGGATGCACACGCAGATGATGTCGACGTCGGCGTAGGTCTCCCGGACGAGGTCGTTGAGCCGCTGGCCGAGCAGGGTGCGAGGACGGTGCAGGCCGGGGGTGTCGACCAGGATCAGCTGCGCATCGGGCCGGTTCACGATGCCGCGGATGGTGTGCCGCGTGGTCTGCGGACGATTGGAGGTGATCGCCACCTTGTCACCGACGAGCGCGTTGGTGAGCGTCGACTTGCCGGTGTTCGGCCTTCCGACGAAACACACGAAGCCGGATCGGAATTCGGTCACTGTCAGTTCTCCTTCAGGTCGTTCGTCTCGCCGGACCCCTCGCTCGCCGGGACGGCGGGAGCTGACTTCTTGGACCGCCGTACGACGACGGAGGTGATGCGCTGGCGGCCGAGCCGGTTGGGACCGCCTTCGGCGATCATCCGCAGTCCGTCGACCTTCACCTTGGCGCCGGGCAGCGGCACCCGGCCCAGGCGCAGGGCCAGCAGCCCGCCCACGGTGTCGACGTCGTCGAGATCGAGGTCGATCTCGGTGCCGAACAGTTCTTCGAGATCCTCCACCGGCAGCCGCGAGGACACTCGGTACACGTCGTCCCCCAGCTTCTCGATGGGGGCGACCTCGTCCGTGTCGTACTCGTCGGTGATCTCGCCGACGATCTCCTCCAGGACGTCCTCGATCGTGACGAGCCCGGCGATGCCGCCGTACTCGTCCACCAGCAGCGCCATGTGATTCCGGTTGGCCTGCATGTCCGAGAGGACGTCGTCGAGCGGTTTGGAGTCCGGCACGAACTCGGCGTCGCGCATCACCTCCTCGACGGAGACTCCGCGCGCCGCGCTCGACAGCTGCGGCAGCAGGCGTTCGACGACGTCCTTGAGATACACCACACCGAGGACGTCGTCGGGGTTCTCACCGATCACCGGGATCCGCGAGTGGCCCGACCGGACCGCGAGACTCATCGCCTGAGCCGCCGACTTGTCGTGCTCGATCCACACCATCTCGGGGCGGGGCACCATCACCTCGCGGGCGTCGGTGTCGCCGAACTCGAACACGGACTGGATCATGCGTCGCTCGTCGGCGTCGACCACGCCCCGCTGCTGAGCCATGTCGACCACCTCGCGCACCTCGACCTCCGTCGCGAACGGCCCGTTCCGGTAGCCCTTGCCGGGGGTCAGCGCGTTGCCCATGAGGATCAGCAGCCGGGTCACCGGACGCAGCAGGACTCCGACCGCCGTCAGGATCGGTCCGGCGACGAGCGAGATGGAGTACGCGTTCTGACGGCCCAGGGTGCGGGGGCCCACGCCGACGGCCACGTACGAGACGACCGTCATCGCGGCGACGGTGACGGCGATGCCCCATCCGGTGCCGAGCGCGTCGACCGCGACCACCGCGACCATCGTCGTCGCGGCCACCTCGCAGAGAACGCGCAGCAGAACCGCGAGTCCCACGTAGGTGCCGCGCTGTTCCACCACGGTGTGCAGGCGCCGGGCCCCCGCCCGACCCTCTTTCACCAGGTCGTCGACGCGTGCGACCGAGACGGTCGCCAGCGCGGCGTCGGTGGCGGCGAAGCCGCCCGCAAGCACGGTCAGCAGCGCGGCAACGCACAGAAAGACGATGTCGCTGAGCAGAGGAGACACCCGTCAGCGCCCTTCCGGGCCGGCGAATCCGATGTCGTTGAGAAGCCGGGCGTCGCGCTGCGCCTGCTGAAGCAGCCGCGCGCGGTCGTCGCGGGCCGAGTACCAATCGGTGATGATCTGGCCCTGCAGCCCGAACATCTCGCGCTCCTCGTCCGGCTCGGCGTGGTCGAATCCGAGCAGGTGCAGCACGCCGTGAACGGTGAGTACGGCGAGTTCGTGCTCGAAGCTGTGGTGCTGCGACTTGGCCTGCTCGGCGGCGAACTCCGGACACAGCACGATGTCGCCGAGCATCGCCGGGCCGGGCTCGTCCGCGTCGGGGCGCCCGCCGGGCGTCAGCTCATCCATCGGGAAGCTCATCACGTCGGTAGGCCCCGGCAGATCCATCCACTGCATGTGCAGTTCGGCCATCGAATCGGAGTCGATCAGCTGAATCGACAGTTCAGCACCCGGATGCACCTCCATCCGGCGCATCGCGAACCGTGCCGCCTCGATGATCAGCTGCTCGGGTACGTCGACGCCCGACTCGTTGAACAGTTCGACGCTCACCGGCGACGCCCTCCGCTCGTGTGGCGCAGCCCTTCGCGTCGGGCCGCGCGATTGCCCTCGTGAGCCTCGGCCCTGCCGTACGCGTCGACGATGTCGGCCACCAACCGGTGCCGCACCACGTCCGCGCTGGTCAGGTTCGCGAAATGGATGTCGTCGATGCCGTCGAGGATGCGGGCCGCAGCGCGCAGGCCCGACTGGGCCCCGCCCGGGAGGTCGATCTGCGTCGTATCGCCGGTGACGACGATCTTGGCGCCGAAGCCCAGGCGGGTGAGGAACATCTTCATCTGCTCGCCCGTGGTGTTCTGAGCCTCGTCGAGAATGATGAAGGCGTCGTTGATCGTCCGGCCGCGCATGTAGGCCAGCGGCGCCACCTCGATGACACCGGCCTCCATCAGCTTGGGGATGGCCTCCGGATCCATCATGTCGTGGAGCGCGTCGTAGAGCGGGCGCAGGTACGGGTCGATCTTCTGATGGAGCGTGCCGGGCAGGAAGCCGAGCCGTTCTCCCGCCTCCACCGCGGGACGGGTCAGGATGATGCGACTGACCTGCTTGGTCTGCAGTGCCTGCACCGCCTTGGCCATCGCGAGGTAGGTCTTGCCCGTGCCCGCGGGTCCGATTCCGAAGACGATCGTGTTCTCGTCGATCGCGTCGACGTACCGCTTCTGATTGAGCGTCTTGGGGCGGATCACCTTGCCGCGCCGCGAGATGATGTCGAGGCTCAGCACATCGGCGGGGGTCTCCGAATCGCTCGTGGCCAGGATCGACAGGCTCTGACGCACCAGGTCGGGGGTGAGTGTGGTCCCTCCGCGCACCACGCGGACCAGTTCGGCGATCACCCGTTCGGACGCGGCCACGTCGGCGGGTACGCCGGTGAGCGTGATCAGATTGCCGCGGACGTGGATGTCGGCGGGCAGCTGCACCTCCAGGGTGCGGAGGTTGACGTCGGCCGCACCGAGCAGCCCCACCGCCAGGTCCTGGGGAACCTCGATATTCGAACTGGTCACCGCCGCGGCCGTCGGGTCGTCGCGGTTGTCGTCAGTCACTGAGTTTCGTCTCCCCGGGGTCGGTCGGCGGGCGGTCGCACGCTTGTGTGGATTCGCTCAAGTCTATCGCCGGTGATCGCCGGGTGCGAGCGAGTACGCCCGCGGCCGCCGTCGCCGGTCAGATGCCGAGCACCCGCAGGGTCTGCCGGTGCGCCGCGCTGCGCGGATCGACGAAGGCGTCGTGCCCCTCCCCCGGCACCTCGTAGAGCACCGCCCGCTGACCGCGCGCGGCGGCCCCCTCCACGTAGCGGCGGCTCAGCTCGATCGGCACCGAGGCGTCGTCGGCCGTGTGCACGGCGGCCACCAGCGCGTCGAAGGGCGGCTGGCAGGCGGGCGACGCCGCCGCGTAGCGGTCCGGCGCCTCCTCGAACGAGACGCCCATCAACCGACGGACCGACGGGCGGTCGGAGGCGCCGCCGGTGAAGTCGAGGACCGCGGACTGCGGCACCACCGTCGCGATGCGGAAGCCGCCCGCTCTCGCGTCGGTCTGCGCGACCGCCCAGACCGCGAGTTGTCCGCCCGCCGAGTGTCCGACGACGGCGACGTTCTTGCGATCGACCTTGACGCCGTCGATCGCCAACTGTTCGGCGACCGGACCGTCGAGGGCACGGATCGCCGCGACCACATCGCGCCCGGTACCCGGCCAGCCGCCGCCGGTCTCTTCCACCCTGCGGTACTCGATGTTCCAGACCGCCGCCCCGCGCTGCGCCAGGTCGCGGGCGACCGGTGTGTTGATCACCAGCGAGTACTCGGTGGACCAGTATCCGCCGTGCACCAGGACGACGAGCGGCGCGCACTCGGCCGGCCCCCGTTCCGGAAGATACAGGTGGCCGAACTGGCTTGGCTGATCGCCATAGTGAATCTTCTTGCGACGCAACAGATGTCCTTTTATCGAGTCCAGCGGTCGGTGACCGCGCCGAGAGCGCCGAGCGCCACCGCTCCGGCGGCGACGGTACGCAGCACCTCCGGACCCAGCACCACCGGCACCGCACCCAGGGCGGTGAGGTCGGCGATCTCCGCCTCCGCCAGTCCGCCTTCGGGCCCCACCACGAGAAGCACCTCGGGCACCTCGGCGAAATCCAGCGAACGGAACGCGACCGCGCCGTCCTCATGAAGCAGCGCGACGATCCCTCCGTCGGCGGCCACCCGTGCCGCCAGCTCGCGCACGTCGGTGGTGCCGGCCAGATCGGCGACCTCGGGGATCCACGCCCGGCGCGCCTGCTTGGCCGCGGTGGCCGCGGTGGCACGCCACTTCTCCACACCCTTGACGGCCTTCACGCCGCTCCAGCGGGCGATGGTGCGAGCCGACTGCCACGGCACGATCGCGTCGACCCCGGCCTCCGTCATCAGGTCGACGGCGAGATCGCTGCGCTCAGCCTTCGGCAGCGCCTGCACGACCGTCACCAGCGGCTTGGGACGGGGGTGGACCTGTACCCGGCCGACGCGGACGGTGAGCCGGTCCTTTCCGCCGACCTCGATCACCTCGCACTCGGCGGTGGTTCCGCGTCCGTCGCCGAGGGTCACCGTCTCACCGGCACCGATCCGCGTGACGGTCACCGCATGTCTGCCCTCCGGGCCGGACAGCACCGTGGTGTCGCCGGCGCGCGGCACCTCGTCGACCCAGAAGAGCGGCGGCGTCATCGGCCGGCGAAGGCGTTACGCAGCTTGGAGAAGAGTCCGCCGTTGGCGGCGGCCTTGGAGGTGGCGGTCACAAGTTCCACTTCCTCGCCGGAGACCTCGCGCAGTTCGCGGAGCAGGTCGCTCTGGCGTCCGTCGATCCGCTTCGGCACCACCACGTCCAGATGTGCGTGCAGGTCGCCGCGCACACCGGAGTTCAGATGCGGCAGACCCTGGCCGCGCACCCGGACGACGGTGCCGGGCTGGGTGCCGGGTTCGACGGTGAGGGTCGCGGAGCCGCCGAGCACGGTGTCGACGGTGAGTTCGGTGCCCAGCGCCGCGTCGACCATCGGCACCCGGACGGTGCAGTGCAGATCGTCGCCGTCACGGACGAAGACGTCGTCGGCCTGCTCGGAGACCTCCACGTAGAGATCGCCCGCCGGGCCTCCGCCGGGGCCCACCTCGCCCTGCCCGGCCAGTCGCACGCGCATGCCGTCCTGGACGCCGGCCGGGATCTTCACGGTCATCGTGCGGCGCGAACGGACGCGGCCGTCGCCGCCGCACTTGAGGCACGGATCGGGGATGGTCTCTCCGACCCCGTGACACTCCGGGCATTCGCGCACCGTCATCACCTGGCCGAGGAAGGACCGCTGCACGGCCTGGATCTCACCGGCGCCCTTGCACGTCGCGCAGGTCACCGGCTTCGAATCGTCGCGGGTGCCCGATCCCTTGCACGTATCGCACAGGACCGCGGTGTCGACCGTGATCTCCTTGCGTGCGCCCGCCGCGATCTCCTCCAGGGTCAGACTGACGCCCACCAGTGCGGGTTCACCGGGGCGCACCCGTCCCCGGGGACCGCGGCCGCCCCCGAAGCCGCCAGTGGCCCCACCGAAGAAAGTCTGGAAGATGTCGCCGAGCCCGCCCGCACCGAACGGATCGCCTCCGAAGCCGCCGCTCGGGCCCGCCAGGGGGTCGCCGCCCGCGTCGACGATGCGCCGGCGCTCGGGATCGGAGAGCACCTCGTAGGCGGTCGTGACCTCTTTGAACTTATCCTCGGCGTCGGGGTTGACGTCGGGGTGCAGTTCGCGAGCCAGCTTGCGGTACGCACGCTTGATCTCCTGGTCCGACGCGCCTGCAGACACGCCCAGAATTCCGTAGTAGTCACGAGCCACGGTGAATTAGGTCCTTCGCAATCAAGACATCAACTAACGGTCGGCGAGGACTTCGCCGACGTATTTCGCAACCGCCGCCACCGATGCGATTGTTCCCGGATAGTCCATTCGGGTGGGTCCAACCACACCGACACTGCCGAAGACGGTGCCCGAAGCACCGTACCCGGTCGAGACCACCGAGGTGCTCCGGAGGTTCTCGGTGTTGGTCTCCTCGCCGATCTGGACGGTGACCTTTCCGGTCCGCTGCGTGTGCGCGAGCAGCTTGAGGACCACCACCTGCTCTTCGAGCGCGTCGAGCACGATGTCCATGCCGCCCATGTTCGAGGAGAAGTCGGCCGCCGACCGCGCGAGGTTCGACGTGCCGCCGAGGACGAGCCGGTCGTCTCCGCGTTCCACGAGGGTCTCGACCAACACGGTGGCGATGGTGATGACCGCCTCGCGCAGGTCCGCGGGCGCGGTGGTCGCCAGTTCGGCGACCGCCACCGAGGCGTCTTCGAGCCGCTTGCCGTCCAGGGCCGTGGAGAACATGTCGCGCACCCGCACCAGGTTGTCCTCGTCGATCTCCTCGGAGAGGGTCACCATCCGCTGCTCCACCCGGCCGGTGTCGGTGATGACCACCAGCAGCAATCGGGTGGGCGAGAGTGAGACGACTTCGAGGTGCCGCACGCGGGCGGTGGAGAGCACCGGATACTGGATCACGGCGACCTGGCGAGTGAGTTGCGCGAGCAGGCGGACCGAGCGGCGCAGTACGTCGTCGAGGTCGACCCCGTTGTCGAGCACCGACAGGATCGCGCGGCGTTCGGCGGCCGACAGCGGTTTGATCTCGCTGATGCGGTCGACGAACATCCGGTAGCCCTTGTCGGTCGGGATCCGACCCGAGCTGGTGTGCGGCTGGGCGATGTACCCCTCGGCTTCGAGCGCCGCCATATCGTTGCGGACGGTCGCGCTGGAGACTCCCAGGTGGTGGCGCTCCACGAGCGCTTTCGACCCGATCGGCTCCTGCGTGGAGACGTAGTCGGTGACGATCGCACGCAAGATCTCGAAACGCCGGTCATCCGTCGACGACGACAAGTCCGTACCTCCCGATGCCACGACTTTGCCTACAGTGGATACGACCATTCTACGTAACCGACGGAAAGACCAGGACCCGATGATCTTCAAGGGCGTGCGCGAGGGCAGACCCTACGTCGATCACGGTCTCACCGCGCGCGAGTGGGCGCAGATCCCGCCGCGCCAGTTCCGGCTCGATCAGCTCACCACCGTCACCACCGTCCTCGCACTCGACAAGCTGCTGTCGGAGGATTCGACTTTCTACGGCGACCTGTTCGCCCACGTGGTGCTGTTCGAAGGAAACCTGTATCTCGAGGACGGGCTGCACCGGGCCGTGCGCTCGGCGTTGCGGAACCGCACGATCATCCACGCCCGGATGCTCGATCTGGACGAGCGCATCGCCGCGGGCCGCGTCGCACCCGAGTCCGGCGAGCTGGAGATCACTGCGCCGATCGCCCCGGTCACCGGCAGGCGCCGCCGCTCGGTCGGCGCGCATCGGCTGCCCGACTGATCCGGCCGACGCACCGGCGACCGGATCGATCAACGCGCGAGCGGGTTCAATGCCATCGGAACGCGCGCGCCGGCGCGCCACAGCACTGCCGCGCTCGAGTGCGGTCGCAGTCTCGCCTCGGTTCTCATCGCAGTCGTGAACACCTCGCCGAACCCGGCGCGCGGATGCGCGCTCTCGGTGGCCGTGACGAGCCCTCCGTCGACCTCCCTCAGCCGGTATCCGACGACGTCGAGTTCGACCGCCGAGTGCAGGCATCGCGCGACCGGCTCCGCCGGAACGGCCGGGTGGAAGTGTCCGGCGATCGCCGCGCGCACCACCTCGGCCTGCGCCTGGCCTCGGTGTGCCGCGACGAGTCGGGCCGCATGATCGGCGCCGAGCGCGGCGAAACAGCCGTAGTCGGGGTGATCGGGCGCACCGAGCGCCAGATCGTGCAGCATCGTCGCCGCCCACAACTGCTCGGCATCGACGTCCAGGCCGTCGACCTCGGCGAACGCGTTCGCCCACTGCCAGCATCGGAGGCTGTGCTGATGCACCGGGCCGGAGAGTTCGTCGGCTGCACGCTCAGCCACCTCGCGAGCGAACCGGGAGTCAGGCGGCGGGGTCAGGTGTTCGCCCGCCCTCATCGCGCGCCGATCCGGTGCGCGCCGTCGACACGGTCGGCCAGCTCACCGCGGACCGACGCGAGCAAGGCGTCGAACTCGGCCGCGTCGGTGAACCCCTGTGCACGCAGGGAGATCATGCCGTTCGCCGTACCCCAGAGCCGCAGCGCCTCGAGTCTCGCCGCGCGGGGCGGCAGGGCCGACGCTCCGACCACCTGCTCGACGAGCCCGCCGAGCAGCCCGCGGATCATCGCCCGCGCCTGGTCGACGAGCTCGGAATCGTCCGGACCGACGTCGACCAGTCCCAGCGCCCGGAAGGCCAGCGGATTGTCGGCGTGGAAGAGCAGGTACTCGTCGAGGACGGCGAGTTCCACGGCCTCTTCCGCGGAAGCGATCGCCGCCTCCATCCGCTCCACGTGGTCGCGGGCGATTCGGCATGCCAGCGCCACATACACGTCGGCTTTGCCGCCCGGGAAGTTCGAGTAGATAGAGCTCAGCGCCACGTCGGCCGCGTGGGCGAGTTGGTCGACGGACGTGCGGCGGAACCCCTGGTCGGCGAAGAGTTCTGCGGCTGCGTCGAGCACCGCGTCATGTGTTCGGCGGCGTCGCTTGTCGGACGGCGGGGTCAAGGGAACTGTCATATCAATAACGTAGTAACACTACGATTTCGTAGTCAAATTATGGTTTCATAGTAATACTACGAAAAGGAGCATTCAGATGACGACCACCGCCGACCGACAGCCGGCCACCGGCTCGGACGCCATGCGCGCGTTCTTCCCCACATCACCGTTCATCGACACACTCGGCGTCGAGTTGATCGACATCGGCGAGGGCACCGCACACCTGCGCCTCCCGTTCGCCGAGTCCAACACCACGGTCGGGCCGATGGTCCACGGCGGAGCCATCGGAGCATGCGTGGATCTGGGCATCATGGCGGCCGCATGGGCGGGTGACGACCCGGTACCCGAGAAGCTGCGCGGGGTCACCGTCAGCATGTCCGTCAGCTTCATCGCACCCGCCATGAACGACGACATCGAGATCGTCGCGACCCGGCTTCGCAAGGGCCGGAGACTCAACCATTGCGCGGTCGAGATCCGGACCCGGGCCGACGACGGGCTCGTCGCGACGGGCAGCGGGGTCTACCAGACGGGATGACCGCCCTTCTCAGCCGCGACCGCACGGCCGAGGTCCGCTACTGCGCGACGAGGATGTCGCGGACCACGCCGTCGGCGAGCAGGCGTCCGCGATCGGTCAGCACATAGGCGCCCGCGACCGTCCGCAGCAGCCCCTGGGCCACCGCGGCGTCGGCTCGAATCCGTTCCGCGCCCGAGAGCACGTTCACGTCGAGCCCCTGGTGCATGCGCAGACGCAGCATCACCGCCTCGGTGTGCCGGTCGTCCGCGGTGAGGATCTCGTGGCCGCCGATCGGGAGCGAGCCGGAGGCCAGCGACGCCGAATAGGTGGCCGGATGCTTCTGATTCCACCAGCGCACCCCGTCCACATGCGAGTGCGCACCCGGGCCGATCCCCCACCAGTCGTCGCTGCGCCAATACGCCTCGTTGTGGCGGCACACCGAATCCGGGTCGGGCGACGCATCCGGGCGAGCGCGCGCCCAGTTCGACACCTCGTACCAGGCCATTCCCGCGGCGCGCAGACGCGAGTCGATCATCTCGTAGCGCGCCGCGAGCACATCGTCGTCGGGCATGGGGATCTCCCCGCGGCGCACCTTGCGGGCGAACCGCGTTCCATCCTCCACGATCAGCGCGTAGGCCGAGACGTGGTCGACGGGGACCGACAGGACGGCGTCGAGCGAGGCGTCGAGATCCTCGTCGCGCTCACCCGGTGTCCCGTAGATCAGATCCAGATTGAGGTGCTCGAAGCCCGCCGCCGCGGCCTCGCGCGCGGCGTCGAGGGCACGGCCGGGCGTGTGCGTGCGTTCGAGTACCGCGAGTACGTGCCGCGCGGCCGACTGCATCCCGAGCGAGACGCGGGTGAACCCCGCGGCCCGCAGCCCTTCGAAGAACTCCGGCGACGTCGACTCCGGATTCGACTCCGTCGTCACCTCGGCGCCGGGCGCGAGGACGAACGAGTCGCGCACGGCCCCCAGCAGGTCGGCGAGCCCGTCGGCGCCGAGCAGCGACGGGGTGCCGCCGCCGACGAACACGGTGCCGACGCGCCGGCCCGGGGCCAGGAGCGCGGCGGCCTGATCGAGTTCGGCGCGCACCCCCTCCATCCAGCTCTGCGGGGACGACGACGAACCGAGTTCACCGGCCGTATACGTGTTGAAATCGCAGTATCCGCAGCGCGTGGCGCAGAACGGCACATGGAGGTAGAGGCTCAGCGGCCGACTGGGGTCGGCGGTCGCCACTGTGGTGCGTGCCTGTGCGGAGAGTGCCTCCGGAGCACGTCGGTCAATCACCTATCCATCATGACTCACGCCGTGTCAAGGATATTAATCTCACGCTGAGGAAAAATAACCCCAAGTAGACTGACCTCGTCGGACGTGGCACTATGGCAGTCGTGACTTCCTCAGGAGTGTGGCTCGCCGAACGGCGGCACATCGATCTCAAGCGCGTCTGCAGCGCTTTCTGTCGGCACTAGCCGACGTCTCGGCCTTTCGAGAAGTCCCGACCCGCCAGCCCATCGCGGGTCTCTGAGGATGCCGATCTTCGTCACATTCTGATTTCAGCCCAATCGTCGTGCCGTGCTGTGCGCTGCACGCTCAGGAGAACTGATGACGCTCACGTCCCCCACCACCGCGGAGCCGACGGAGACGCCCACCGAGGCGCCCCGCAAGCGCGCGCGTCCCACCAAGCGCCGATCCGAAGGCCAGTGGGCCCTCGGCTATCGCACCCCGCTCAACGCGAACGAGCAGAGCAAGCGCGACGACAACCCGCTCAATGTGCGGCGTCGCATCATCGACAGCTACCAGTACGTCGGCTTCGACGGCATCGACAAGGCCGACCTGCGGGGCCGTTTCCGCTGGATGGGCCTCTACACCCAGCGGGCCGAAGGATTCGACGGAACGTACTCGGGCGAAGCCCACATCGACGAGATCGAGGCGCCGTACTTCATGATGCGGGTCCGCACCGACGGCGGACAGCTGAACCTGGCGCAGGTGCGCACGCTGGCGTCGATCTCTCGCGACTTCGCCCGCGGTACCGCCGACGTCACCGACCGCCAGAACCTGCAATACCACTGGATCGAGATCGAGAACGTCCCGGAGATCTGGCGCCGGCTCGAAGAGGTCGGCCTGGAGACCACCGAGGCCTGTGGCGACTGCCCGCGCGGCATGCTCGGCTCTCCCCTGGCAGGGCTCTCCACCGACGAGGTCCTCGACGCCAGTCCGGCCCTCGCCGAGATCAAGCGCCGCTACATCGGCAACCCCGAGTACTCGAACCTGCCGCGCAAGTTCAAGACCGCCGTCTCGGGTCTGCAGGACGTGGTGCACGAGATCAACGACGTCTCGTTCGTCGGCGTCGAGCATCCCGAACACGGCCCCGGACTGGACCTCTGGGTCGGCGGCGGGCTCTCGACCAACCCGATGCTGGCCAAGCGGCTCGGTGTCTGGGTGCCGCTCGACGAGGTCCCCGACGTCTGGGAGGGCGTGGTCGCGATCTTCCGCGACTACGGCTACCGACGCCTGCGTTCCAAGGCCCGGCTGAAGTTCCTGATGAAGGACTGGGGGCCGGAGAAGTTCCGCCAGGTCCTCGAAGACGAGTACCTGCACGGCAAGCTCATCGACGGCCCGGCGCCGACTCCGCCGAAGCAGCCGATCGACCACGTCGGCGTCACCAAGCAGAAGAACGGCCTGTACGCGGTCGGGTTCTCCGCCGTCTCCGGCCGACTGTCGGACGACGTGCTGTACGCGATCGCCGATGCCGCGGAGAAGGCAGGCAGCGACAGCGTCCGCTTCACGCCGTACCAGAAGCTGGTCGTGGTGAACGTCCCCGAGGACCGGATCGCCCAACTCGACGCGGACCTGACCGCCGTCGGACTGCAGTCGAAGCCGTCGGTGTGGCGCCGGAACCTGATCGCGTGCACCGGTCTGGAGTACTGCAAGCTCTCGTTCACCGAGACCCGCAGCCGGTCGCAAGCTCTGGTTCCGGAGTTGGAGAAGCGTCTGGCCGAACTCAACGAGCAGCTCGACGTGCCGATCACCATCAACTTCAACGGCTGCCCCAACTCCTGCGCCCGCGTGCAGGTCGCCGACATCGGCCTCAAGGGTCAGCTGATCGACGACGACGGCACCCCGGTGGAGGGCTTCCAGGTGCATCTCGGCGGAAGCCTGGGCTTCGACAGCGGCTTCGGCCGAAAGCTGCGCCAGCACAAGATCTACGCCAGTGAGGCCACCGAGTACATCGAACGTCTCGTCCGCAATTTCATCGCAGGCCGCAACCCCGGCGAACGCTTCGCCGAATGGGCGGTCCGCGCCGACGACGCCGAACTGCAGTGAGGGAAAGACGATGACCGTCACCACAGATGATCTGGACGAACTGAAGGCGATCGCGGAGGCCGGTGCCGAGCAGCTCGGACCCGACGCCACCGCCGAGGAACTGCTGCGCTGGACCGCCGAGACCTTCGGCCCGCACTTCGTCATCGCGGCGAACATGCAGGACGCCGTACTGATCGACGTCGCCGACAAGGCGATCGAGGACAAGGAGGCCGTCGGCGGCAGGCTCAAGGCGCTGTTCCTCGACACCGGCTACCACTTCGCCGAGACCCTCGGCACCCGGGACGCCGTCGAGCAGGTCTACGACCTCGAACTGCTCAACATCACGCCCGAGCAGACGGTGCAGGAGCAGGACGAGCTGGTCGGCAGAAATCTGTTCGCCACCGACGCGGCCGAATGCTGCCGGCTGCGCAAGGTGGTCCCGCTGCGCGGTGCCCTGGCACCCTTCCGCGCATGGGTCACCGGTATCCGCCGAGTGGAGGCGCCCACCCGCGCGAACGCACCGTTGATCTCCTTCGACGAGGGCTTCGGCCTGGTCAAGATCAATCCGCTCGCCGCATGGAGCGACGAGCAGTTCCAGGACTACATCGACAGCCACGGCGTCCTGGTGAATCCGCTGGTCGACGAGGGCTATCCCTCGATCGGGTGCGAACCGTGCACCGTCAAACCAGCCGCCGGAGCCGATCCGCGCAGCGGCCGTTGGGCCGGCAGCGCCAAGACAGAATGCGGGTTGCACGCATGAGCATCATCGAATCGACAGACGTCCAGTCCGCCGTCGCGGACCGTGACGAACACCGTCCTGAGCGAGCGCAGCGAGACGAGGGATTCACCACGCTCGACGCCCTCGAGTCCGAGGCCATCCACATCTTCCGCGAGGTGGCGGGCGAGTTCGAGCGGCCGGTGATCCTGTTCTCCGGCGGCAAGGACTCGACGTTGCTGCTGCACCTGGCGCTCAAGGCCTTCTGGCCCGCGCCGCTGCCGTTCTCGCTGCTGCACGTGGACACCGGCCACAACCTGCCGGAGATCATCGAGTTCCGCGACGAGATCGTCGAACGTCACGGCCTGCGCCTGCACGTCGCGAGCGTCGACGAGTATCTGGCCGACGGCCGTCTCACCGAGCGGCCGGACGGCATCCGCAACCCGCTGCAGACCATCCCGCTGCTGGACGGCATCAGCGAGAACCGCTTCGACGCCGTGTTCGGCGGCGCCCGGCGCGACGAAGAGCGGGCCCGCGCGAAGGAACGCATCTTCTCGCTGCGCAACGCCTTCGGCCAGTGGGACCCGAAGCGTCAGCGTCCCGAACTGTGGAACCTCTACAACGGCAGGCACGCTCCGGGCGAGCACGTGCGCGTGTTCCCGCTGAGCAACTGGACCGAGCTGGACGTGTGGCGTTACATCGCCCGCGAGCAGGTGCTGCTGGCGCCGCTGTACTACGCGCATGAGCGCGAGGTGTACCAGCGCGACGGCATGTGGATGACCGCCGGGCCGTGGGGAGGACCGCGCGAGGACGAGACCGTCGAGACCCGGATGGTGCGCTACCGCACCGTCGGCGACGGCTCCACCACCGGTGCGGTGCTGTCCGAGGCCACCGACAACGAAGCCGTTCTGGCCGAGGTCGCCGCATCGCGGCTGACCGAACGCGGAGCCACCCGCGGCGACGACCGCGTCTCCGAGGCCGCCATGGAAGACCGCAAGCGCGAAGGATATTTCTGATGAAGCACTCCCCCGACCTTCTGCGCATCGCCACGGCCGGTTCCGTGGACGACGGCAAGTCGACCCTCGTCGGCCGCCTGCTGTACGACACCAAGTCGGTGCTCGCCGACCAGATCGACGCCGTCACCAAGGCCTCGGTGGACCGCGGCATGGACACCCCGGACCTGTCGCTCCTGGTCGACGGCCTGCGCGCCGAGCGCGAGCAGGGCATCACCATCGACGTCGCGTACCGCTACTTCGCGACCCCCGCCCGGTCGTTCGTCCTCGCCGACACCCCCGGCCACGTGCAGTACACGCGCAACACCGTCTCCGGAGCGTCTACCGCGCAGCTGGTGATCCTGCTGGTCGACGCCCGCAGCGGCGTCGTCGCCCAGACGCGTCGGCACGCCGCCGTGATGGCCCTGCTCGGCGTTCCGCGGCTGGTGCTCGCAGTCAACAAGATCGACCTCGTGGAGAACGCCGCCGAGGTGTTCGCCGAGATCTCGGCCGAGTTCAACCAGATCACCGCTTCGCTCGGCTACTCGCCCGAGCAGGTCCAGGAGATCCCGGTCTCGGCGCTCCACGGCGACAATGTCGCGATCCGCTCGGAGAACACGCCGTACTACGACGGTCCGACTCTGATCGAGCATCTGGAGACGGTGCCGAACGAGCTCGACCGCGGGCAGGTCGGACTCCGGTTCCCCGTGCAGTACGTGATCCGGCCGCGCACCCCCGAGTACCCGGATTACCGCGGCTACGCCGGTCTGGTGGCCGCGGGAAGCGTGTCGGTCGGCGACGAGATCGTCGTCCAGCCGTCCGGTCTGCGCTCGACGATCGCGAAGATCGACACCCCCGACGGCGAGCTGGACACGGCGCACGCCGGCCGGAGCGTCACGCTGCTGTTGACCGACGACATCGACATCTCGCGCGGCGATCTGATCGCCTCGGCGGCCGATGCGCCGGAGCCCGCGCAGCAGTTCACCACCACGGTGTGCTGGCTGTCGGAGAAGCCGCTGCGTGCCGGTGCCCGCCTGCTGTTGAAGCACGGCGCCAAGACCACGCAGGTGATCGTCGGCGGCCTCGACGCGCTCTTCGACGAGCAGAACCTCGCCCTGGTCGAGGCACCGGAGTCGATCGAGTTGAACCAGATCGGACGGGTCTCGCTGATGACCGCCGAGCCGATCCCGGCCGACGACTACTCGCGCAGCCGCGAGTCGGGCAGCTTCCTGTTGATCGATCCGCAGGGCGGCAACACCCTCGGTGCCGGCCTGGTCGGCGACGCGCTGGCGGCGCTCGAGCTGCCGTCGCCGGCCTTGGCGTGACCGCCCGGTCCGGATGACCACGCTCGTTCTCGCCGCGCACGGCAGTCGTGATCCGCGCTTCAGCGTCACCGCGCGCCGGGTGGCCGATGCGGTGCGCATCGCGCTGCCCGGCGTGACGGTGGAGCTGGCATACCTCGACCTGACCGCTCCGCTGCTCACCGATGTTCTCGGGTCCGTGTCCGGCGAGGTGGTGGTCGTTCCGTTGCTGTTCGGCGACGGCTACCACAGCAAGGTGGATCTGCCCGCGCTGATCGACGCGGCCCACGCCGCGAATCCCGCCGCGACCATCGTCCAGACTCCGGTCGTGGGCCGGCACTCCCCGGTTCCGGCGCTGGTCGAGCGGCTGTCGGAGGCCGGTGCCGGCCCTCGCGACGGCGTGCTGATGCTCGCCGTCGGATCGTCGGACGCCGGCAGCGACGCTTCGGTGATCGGACGCGGCCGCGAGCTCTCCGCAGCGCTCGGCCGGCCGGTACGCACGCTCTTCGCCACCCGTCTGGGCCGTGACGGCGCCGCCGTTCGGGAGACGGTCGACGCACTCCTGGCCGACGGCGCCGACCGCGTCGCGGTCAGTCCGTTGTTCCTATCGGCGGGCCTGTTGACCGATCGGGTGGAGCGGTATCTCGACGCGATGGACGTACCGATGGTCGTGGCCGGTCCTGTCGCCGACCACCCGTGTCTGGTGGACGCAGTCGCTCGCCTGTACACAGCCGCCGCGGTCGTCGTCGCGAGCTGACTCCCGAGTTCGCTTCCTCCGGGCCCCGGGAGTCTCGACACGCACACTCACT
>NZ_BANU01000032.1 GCF_000333035.1 Gordonia sihwensis NBRC 108236 | reverse complement strand
GCAATAAGTTACGCAATCGGCGCCCTTGAGGTCAAATCGGCTGGTCAGCGGCCCGCGGTCCTCGCTCGTCGCGACGATGAGGCCGGTCGACCAGACGGTCGGGCATCGAATCCGCATGAGTCACAGTGACGGAACTGGAGCCGCAGGTTTGCTATGGCGCGGATTGGCGTCGATTCTTCGACCTACTCCTCAGGCGACGCCTCAGAGGTAGAGCGTCCGGTACTTCACACTGCCGGCGATCCTGCCGACGAGGTTCCCGGTGATCCACACCCACTCGCCCCGTCGACTCCGAGACCACGCCCACGGCCAGACCGGACACATCCCCACCACCACGCCGGCGTGCAGAAGCGGCCACCACCACTGCCTGCCCGGAGCCCCGTAGTCTCGGGCCACCCGGGCCTCCTCACGGCCGTAGTCGATCACCTGGTCCCACGATTCGCGTATTCCGGTGCGGTACCGGTAGGCGACCAAAGCGTCACGCGCATAGCCGAACTCGTAGCCGCGCGTCTGCACGCGCCAGCAGAACTCGACGTCACTGCCGGCCGTCGGATAGCTCTCGTCCCATCCGCCGACCGCGTCGAACACTGAGCGACGGACGCCGAGGTTGCATCCGAACGTCATCGGCAGAAAGCGCCCCAGCACAACGGGTTCGGCCGGATCCGGCAAGGCGCGCCATGCTGCGACCACCGGGTCGTTGAGCGTCTCGCGCTCCAACGGTCCGCCGACGATGTCCGCGGAACCGAGGGCCTGGACGATTGCACGCAGCCAGGTGGGATGGACGGCGTCGTCCTGGTCGCAGTACGCGATCAACGGATACCGAGCAGCTCGGGTCCCCACATTGCGTGCGTGGGACGTGCCCGCAGTCCCGGAGGCGTCGACCCAGCGCAGGTCGAGCCGTCCACGCAGTGGGTGGTTCAGTGCGAACCATTCCAGGTCGGCCGAGCCCTCGTTGTCACTCAGGATCACCTCGAACGGTTCCGTGAAGTCCTGGGCGGCAAGGGCCTGCAGCTGGACCTCGAGGTCGGGCAGCCCGCGGTAGCACGCGATGACGACGGAGGCGCCGATAGCGGCACTCATGACGTCTCCTTCCGGTTCGATGACGCGATCTGTGCTCGTATCCGTCCGGCTGTCAGGCCGTCGTCGGCTGCCGCCATCAATCGCAGCACCGACAACAGGTCGTCGACGACGGCGGCGGCGGTCGCGGCGTCCAGGAGCGCGACCGGGTACAGCAGAGTGCCGCGCAGCCCGGCCGGCCGGCCGTCTTCGCGCAGTTCGAGCAGCGTGACCTCGAGTTCGTGCTTGGCGACGACTGCCGCGATCGGTTCCTGCGCCACGGTCACCGTGCCCAGATCGAGTTCCGACAAGGCAGTATCCGAGACTTCGGCCTGCTGGAGGATGAGCGTCGCCGGGAACACCGGATGACCGGTGGCCCCGCCCGGGCCCCGGGTCACACCGAGGTGGTCGAGCAGATCGGGCACCGTGACGTCCGCGTGCGCGAATCCGTCGACGAGTTGCCCATGCACGTCGGCGATCATGTCGGCCACCCGGCGATCATCGGACGCGTCGATCCGCATCGGAACATCGTCGGCGAAGTTCCCGATCACGCCGTCGACGGCCGCATGGACTCGATTCGCGTTGGCCGTCGCCAGATGGACCGCGCGGTCGGCTCCGGCTGACGAATCGATCCGTGTGGACACGACCAGCGCGAATGCCGCCTGCAGCACGGGGAACAAGCGACCGCCTCGACTGCGGGCGAGACGATCGAGCTCCCGGTGCAACTCGGGTTCGACGCTGATCCCGACGGAGTCGCCGCGGGAGTCCCACACCTGTGGTCTGGGCCGGTCGGTCAGCAGCTGCGGCCCGGGTAGCGCGTTCTCCCCGAACCTGCTCGTCCAGTAGTCGAGCGAACGCCGGAAGTGCTCGGTCCGCGCATCGGGTGCGCCGACGATGCCGGATCGCCAGCGCGCGTAGTCGCGGTACCGCACCGGCGGTGAAGCCGATTCGGGGACGATGCCGGTCGCACGCGCGGTGAACGCGGTCAGCACGTCGCGCGCCAGCAGCGGCATGGACCGGCCGTCGAAGTTGAGGTGATGAAGCACCAGGAGCAGCACCGCAGTGTTGTTCCCGCTGTCGTCTGCACTCGTGAACAGTCTGGCGCGCAGCGGGATCCGGTCGAGGTGGAGTGGCTCCCAGGCGGCTGCGGAGACCGCGTCGGCGAGCCGGCCTGCGTCCACCTCGACGGGTACCAGCCCGTCGCGAAGCGCGGCGTCCACCTCTGGCATGCCGAGGACCTCCCCCACGGGCAGCAGTCCGTCGTCCTCACCCGATTCCGCCGACCGGTAGCGCGTGCGCAGTGCCTCGTGCGTGTCGAAGACATCGCGAAGTGCAGCGTGCAGCGCCGTGCGGTCGAGCTCGCCGGTGAAGCGCAGGGCGATCGGTACATTCCAGTCGGCGCCCTGCCCGGCTCGGACCGCCTCCCATATCCGGCGCTGCGCCGGAGCGAGCGGGATCGGCCCGTCGTCGTCGATCCGAACCAGTTCGGGAGTCTCTGTCGGCGCCGCACGCTCGATGCGCGCCGCCAGATCTCCGAGGTCGGCCGCGTCGAAGACGGTCCGCACGGGCACAGAGCGGCCCGAGAGCGCCGCCAGCCGGGCCGCGACACGTGTCGCCGTCAGCGAGTTGCCGCCGAGCTCGAAGAAGTCGTCCGACATGCCGACTACCGGCGCCCCGGTCACCTCCGAGACCACCTCGGCGACGGCGCGTTCGACCTCGGACTCGGCAGGCCGGTGGTCGCGCCGACGTCGTTCGGGGCGAGGAAGCCGTGCGCGATCGACCTTTCCGTTGGCGTTGTACGGCAACGCTTCGAGCCGGTGCACGTCGGGTCGCAGGTAGGCGGGAAGCCGGTCCGCCAGCGCGCCGGTCAGGTCCTCGGTGTCCGCATCGCCGGTGACGAAGGCGACCAGCCGCGCGCCGCCGGGACCGTCGACCGCGGTGACAGCGGCGTCACCGACGCCGGGGCATCGACGCAGCACGGCCTCGATCTCGCCGGGTTCGACCCGGAAGCCGCGGATCTGGAGTTGGAAGTCGGCGCGACCCACGTATTCAAGCTGTCCGCCGCGCGTTCGACGCACGAGATCACCGGTCCGGTACATGCGGCCACCGCCGGCCGGGTCGGCGACGAACGACGCGGCGGTACGCGCCGGGTCGGCGTGATAACCGCTCGCGAGTTGCGGTCCGGTCAGGTACAGTTCGCCGACCACTCCGACCGGCACCGGATGCAGACGCGCGTCGAGCACTCGCGCGCGGACCGTCGGCTGTTCTACTCCGATCGGGATCCGCACGCACTCGTTCTCGGTTCCAGGGGCGACCTCGTGCCCGGTGGCACTGACGGCGAATTCCGTCGGCCCGTAGAGGTTGTGCACGTCGGCGGTGCTGCCGGAGCCGCGCAGCCGGGCCACGAGTTCGGGCGGCAATTCCTCGCCGATGCACAGCACCGTGCGCACCGAGCCGGGCAGCTCGCCCGCGTCGAGGATCATGGACAGGGACGAGGGCACAGTCGGGAGGACGCTGACTCGGTGCTGAGCGATCTGCCTGCGCAGCGCGGTCCCGTCACGCTCACTGCCGGGCTCGGCGATCACGATGCGCGCACCCGCCTGCAGGGCCCACCAGTACTCCCACACCGACAGATCGAAACCGGCCGCGGTCCGCAACAGGACGGTGTCGCCGCGTCCCAGTCGATAGCGCTCCTGCATCCACGCCAGCTGGGTGCTCACGGCCGCGTGCGGCACGCTCACTCCCTTCGGGGTGCCCGACGACCCCGACGTGAACAGGACGTATGCCGCCGATTCGGGATGAGGCGCCCGATCGGGACGATCCGCTGCCCGCCACTCGGACGCCGCGTCACCGCACGCGACGTCGGCGAGGTCGGCGACACCGGCGACACCGGCGAGGTCGGCGAGGTCGGCGAGGTCCAGATACGCGCGGTCGCCGGCCGGCGACGGCCCCACACCCAGCACCAGTGCCGGGTCGGCGACCTCGAGGATCATGGACGCGCGCTGCGGCGCCGACGGATCCACTGGGACGTAGGCGGCGCCGCACGCGACGACCGCGTACATGGCGACCAGTTGATGCAGGCCCCGCGGCGCGGTGATCGCGACACGCTCCTCGCTCCCGACACCGCTCCCGACACCGCTCCCGATACCGTGGTCGCGCAGTGCGGCGGCGAGGAGCCCGACACGCTCCGACAGTTCGCCGTAGGTGACCTGTTCGGTACCGTCGACCACCGCGACCGCGTCCGGGTGCTGCTCGGCGCACCGCACGAATCCGTCCACGAGACCGCGGGTCTGCGAGCCGGGGCACGGGTGGTCCGGCGGTGCCGCCGAGCCCGCATCGGGCTCATCGTCGCCGAGCACGGGCAGGTCGCCCACCGGGAGGTCGGGGTCGTCGAGCAATCCGGCCAGGATCCGTACGTACCGCGCGGCGAACTCGGCGGCGGTGGCTTCGTCGAACAGGTCGGTGGCGAAGACCAGTTGGCCGGTCAGGCCGGGTTCGCCGCGTTCGGCCAGGGTGAGGTGAAGATCGAACTCCGCGACGTCGGGACTGTCGTCGACCACGGTCACGTCCAGTCCGGGCAGTTCCATCGACAGGCCACCGATGTTCTGGTACGAGAGCGCCACCTGGAACACCGGATGGTGATCGACGGATCGGGTGAGGTCGAGCCCGGCGACCACGGTGTCGAACGGGACTCCGGCGTTCGCGAAGGCGTGGAGCGCGGCCTCTCGACTGATCGCGAGGGCCGTGGCGCCGGTGGCCGCCCCGTGAATGTCGGTGCGGAGTGCGAGCATGTTGACGAACATGCCCACGGCTCCCTGCAGCCGGGCGTGCACCCGGCCGGCGCTCGGCGTGCCGATGACGACGTCGCGGTTGTTCCCCAGCCGGCCGAGCAGGACGGCGAGTGCGGTGTGCGCCACCATGAACACCGTCGCGCGGTTGCGCGCTGCGAAGTCGACCATCCGTGCGTGCAGGGCCGGCTCGACGGCGAACTCCACGCGCGCCCCGCGTCCGCTCGGCCGCACCGGGCGGGGCCGGTCGGTGGGCAGGTCGATCACCGGGGATGCACCGCGCAGCCGCTCGTGCCAGCTCGCGAGCGCCGCGGCGGCCGTCCCGTCGGGTTCGTTGAGCCAGGAGTGCTGCCAGACTGCGAAGTCCGCGAACTGCAGTGGCGTCGGCGCGCAACCCGTCGTGCAATCCACAGCGTTGTCCTGTCCCGTGTCCGAATCGCCGGTGAGCCGGGTCCGGTATTCGGCCGCCAGCTCGCCGGCCAGTGTCGCCACCGACAGTCCATCGGCGCTGATGTGGTGCAGGACGAGAACGAACGTGTGCCGGCCGGTCCCCTCCTCCGCGGACAGCAGCGCCGCGCGGACGGGCGGGCGGGCGGTCACGTCGAATCCACGGCCGGTCACCGACCGCACGGCCTCGTCGATCCGGGTCTCCGGCACCGCCCGAAGTTCCACCTCGAGCCCGTGGTCGTGACCCGGCCGAATCAGCTGGCGGGGTCCGTCCGGGGAGTCGGGATACGCGGTGCGCAGTACCTCGTGCCTGCGCACCAGCGCGTCGACCGCGCCCAGGAACGCCGGCACGTTCAGGTCACCGGTCATCCGCAGCACCAGCGGGATGTTCTCGGTGCGCGCGTCGGGGTCGAATCGGTTGAGGAACCACATGCCCTGCTGGGCCGGGGCGAGCGGAATGTGCTCGGGCCGTTCGAGATCGCCCGGGCCGGGACCGGAGACGGGAGAACCGGCGTCGAGCCGGGCGGCGAGACCGGCGACGGTGGGCGCGTCGAAGAGGTCGGCTACAGCCAGTTCCCTGCCCGTGCGTGCCCGCAGCAGCGCGACGGTCTGGGCGGCCATCAGCGAGTTGCCGCCGAGGTCGAAGAAGTGCCCGTCGCGTCCGAGTTCGGTCCGGCCCAACGCCTGTGCGAAGGCTTCCGCCACCATCACTTCGGAGGTTCCGGCCACGGCCACCGGACCGGTGGACGCGAACTCCGGCTCGGGCAGTCGGCGGTGGTCGACCTTTCCCGACGGGGTCAGCGGCAGCTCGGCGAGTTCGACGAATGCGGTGGGCACCGCGTACGACGGCAGGGTGGCGCGCAGGCGGTCTCGCAGTGCGTCGGCGACATCGGCACCGTCGGCCGGCACGACGTATGCGACCAGAGTGGTTCGACCGTCGGGGCCCGGCCTGCCGGCAGCGACCGCGGCGCGAACCTCGGGGCAGCCGTGGAGCGCGGACTCGACCTCGCCCAGTTCAACGCGGTGTCCGCGGATCTTGAGCTGCGCGTCGAGCCGGCCGAGATGCCGCAACTGCCACTGCTCCTCGCCGACGGATGCGGCCGCCACCAGATCGCCGGTCCGGTAGCGCCGCGACCCCGGCGGCCCGTCGGGATCGGCGACGAAGGTGACGGCGGTGAGGCCCGGGCGGCCGTGATAGCCGCGAGCGAGTCCCGGTCCGCTCACGTAGGCTTCGCCCGCGGCGCCGGGCAGCACGGGCCGCAGGTCGGCGCCCAGTACGCGGACGGTGGAGCCGGTGATGGCTTCGCCGATGGGAAGTCCGTCGCGTGTAGCCCGGATCGGCCCGGCGAGCGTGGCCATCACCGTGGTCTCCGTGGGGCCGTAGGCGTTGAAGAACCGCGTGCCGCGACCGATCCAGCGGTCGGCGGTAGCCGTCGAGCACGCGTCGCCGCCGACGATCACGGTGGTCAGCTCGGGCAGTTCCTCGTCGATCGTGTCGAGAACCGCCGGAGTCAGGAAGGCGTGAGTCACGGCCGCTTCGCGAAGGATCGACGAGAGGTCGTCGGCACCGTAGACCGACCGGGGAACGACGACCGCCGTCGCCCCGGCATCGGCCGCGAGCAGCAGTTCCAGGACCGAGGCGTCGAAGCTCGGCGACGCGAAATGCAAGACGCGCGAATGCTTCTCGACACCGTAGCGGCGCTGCTCGGCCACGAACGATGCGATGCCCCGGTGCGTGACGGCGACGGCTTTCGGCCGTCCGGAGGTTCCGGAGGTGTAGATCAGGTACGCGGTCTGGTCCGGGTGGGGCGCGGCGCGCAGTTCGTGACGCCCGAGAGGTGAGACGTCGTATCGGGCGAGTTCGGCCTCGATCGCGGGATCGTCGAGTACGAGTGCACCGCCCAGCGCGGCAACGCCTGCCGCGGTCAGGTCGCGGTCGGCCACCGTGGTCACGATCAGCGCGGCAGTCGAGTCCTCGAGCATGAACGCGACCCGGTCGGCGGGATGACGCGGATCCACCGGGACGAATGCCGCGCCGGTCGCGGCCACCGCGCGGGTGGCGATCACCGAGAGATAGGAGCGCGACAGGCACAGCGCCACCGCCGTCTCCGGCCCGGCCCCGCGGGCGATCAACAGACGGGCGAGACGGTTGGTGTGCGCGGCGATCTGCTCGGATTCGTGGTGTCGGAGCCGACCGTCGGCGTCGACGGTGATCATCCGCTGGCCCGGGGTGGTCAGCACGTCGCCGAGGTAGCGGTCGGCCGGAGCCGGTCCGCCGCGGGTGATCTCGGTCAGCGCCGCCCGTTCCGCCGGTGTGGTGAGGTCGATGGCTCCCAGCGCGCCTTCGGTGGCTTCGACCCGCTCACCGGCCATCGCCAGGATGACGCGTTCCCAGCGATTCAGCAGGGTCGCAGCAGTCCTGGCCCGGTACGCCTCTCCCCGATGAACCACGGCCAGCTGCAGACCGCCCGATGCGTCGGGAGTCGCCGTGAACTCGATGTCGAATCGCGCGACGGGCACGTCGACGTGGAGCATGTTCGTGGCGAGCGCTGCGCCCTCGCCGCGGGCGGCCGGATGCGTTCCGTCGACGGTGAGAGTCGCATGGATCAGCGGATGGCTGTCGCGGTGGCGCGGGAGGTCGAGTAGGTCGACTATCTCCTCGATGTCCAGGTCACCGTGGTCGAGGGCGCCGAGCACGGTCTGCTGCGACTGCTCGATGATGTCGCGGACCGAACTCTCCGGCTCGACGGTCGTGCGCAGCGGAACGGTGGTGACGAACATGCCGACGGTCTCAGCGACCCCGGGTGCTTCGCGGCCGGACAGCGGGGTGCCGATGATGACGTCGGTGCCTCCGGCGCTGCGCGCCAGCGCCACGGCCAGAGCCGCGTGCAACACGCTGAACAGCGTGGCGCCGGATCGCTCGGCGAGGGCGGCGAGCGCTTCCCCGGCGGCGGAGTCCACCGCCGCGCGATGCACCCGCGCCACCTCCTCGGGCGCTCCGTCCGGCCGGGGACGAGCGGCGTCCTCGACGTCGGCGAGCCGGTCGCGCCAGTACCTCAGATGCGCGGCGGCGCTGGAGGACGGATCGTCGACCGACCCTCTCCGTGCGGCGCGATGGCGCAGATGATCGGCGTACGAGACGGAGGGAACGTCGAAATCCGGTGCGCCTCCGAGGACTCGGGCACGGTAGGCGGTGGATGTGTCGGCGGCGAGGATCCGCATCGACCACCCGTCGGCGGCCACATGATGCACGGCGAGCACGACCACCGTGTGATCGCCGTCGGGCCGGACCACCACGCGCAGCGGCAGATCGACGGTCAGGTCCATCGCGGCTGCCAATGCCGCGGTCACCGCCGGTTCGCCGGCTGAGCCGGCGTCGGTGCCCGGACCGAGGACCGTCACCAGTGCCTCCGAGCTGTACTCCCCCGGCGCCAGTACCTGCGGGCGGGGCCCGTCGACGCTCTCCGGGTAGACGGTCCGGAGAACCTCGTGCCGGTCGAGGACGTCGGCGATCGCGGCGGTCAGCGCCGGGACGTCGATCCGGCCCGGGATGCGGAGCGGAGCCAGGATCAGGTAGGCGCTGGAGGCGGGATCGATGCGGTTGTGCAACCACATCTGCCGCTGCGCCGCGGCCAGCGGCATCGGATCGCCCGGCTCGCCCGGCTCGGCCTCAGCGGCCGCCTGCGAAGCGTCCCGCTGGTCGGCGAGCGCGGCGAGGGCGGCGGCGGTGCGGTGGTCGAAGACCTCACGCACCGCCAGCCGCGCGCCGAGCCGTTCCCCGACGGCCGCGACCACGCGAGTCGCGGTGAGCGAGTTTCCTCCGTGCTCGAAGAAGTCGTCGTCCACACCGACGCCGTCGCCCAGCAGTTCCCGGAAGATCCCGAGCATCGCCGTCTCCGTCGCGGTGGCGGGTTCCCTGACGACGTGGTCTCCGCGGACGGGGGTCGCGGGCAACGGCAGCGCCGCCCTGTCGACCTTGCCGCTGGCCGACAGCGGCAGCGCGTCGGTGGTCAGAATGTGGGCGGGCACCATGTGCTCGGGCACCCGATCCGCGAGATGTGCCCGAAGCGTCCGTGCATCGGCTGCGGAGCCCGCGACGGGGACCACGTGCGCGACCAGCTGCGGTCCGGACCGCGGATCGTCGTAGGGCACCACGACGACGGCCGAAACGTCGGGATGCGCCGCGAGAGCGGCTTCGATCTCACCCGGCTCCACACGCTGTCCGCGCAGTTTGATCTGGAAGTCGCTGCGACCGCAGAACTCCAGTTCCACGTTCTGGCGCCCCACACCGCCTCGCCGCTCGACACCCGCGGCACCGGCAGCAGCCCCCGTGCGCCGCCAGCGCACGAGGTCGCCGGTGCGGTAGAGCCGCTCGCCCGGACCGAACGGCGAGGCCACGAATCGTCCGGCGGTGAGCGCCGGACGGCCGTGGTAGCCGCGGGCGAGCTGGACGCCGCCGAGATAGAGCTCCCCGGTGACGCCGATCGGCACCGGTCGCAACCGGCGGTCGAGGACGTGCACGGTATTGCCCTCGGTGGGGTTGCCGATCGAGACCGGCCGGCCGTCCAGCGAGCCCGGCGTGACGTGCGCTGCCGTCACGTCGACCGCGGCCTCGGTCGGTCCGTACAGGTTGTGCAGTCGGGCTCCGGTCCGCGACAGGACCGCCGCGGCCGATGCGCTGCCGAGAGCCTCACCGCTGGTGAACACGAGCCGCAGCGAGTCGAGACGGGCCCGCGTGCCGCAGGCGAGGAAGACGTCGAGCATCGCGGGCACGAAGTGGATCACCGAGATCCGCTCGGCGTCGATCAGCTCGGCCAGTGCCGACGGCTCACGGTGCAGCCCGGGCTCGGCGAGGACGGTTCGCGCCCCGGCGACGGTGGGCCAGAACAGTTCCCACACCGAGACGTCGAACGTGGTCGGCGTCTTCTGGAGGACCGTGTCGCCGGCGGAGATCCGGTAGCGCACCTGCATCCAGTCGAGCCGGTTCACGATCGCCGCGTGCGTGATCGTGACGGCCTTCGGTTCGCCGGTCGATCCCGAGGTGAACAGAACGTACGCCGGATGTGCAGCGCGCAGCCGACCGTTACGGTCCGCGTCGGTGATCTCCTCGTCGGACCGATCGAGATGCAGCAGTCGCGGATCGGTCACCGGTATGCGGCAGCCCGCGGGCAGCCTGGCGGCCGACTCCGGATCGGCGACCACCGCGACCGGCGCGGCGACGTCGAGCATCGCCGCCACACGCGCGGGCGGTTGCGCCGTGTCGATCGGCAGGTAGGCGCCACCGGCGAGGACCGTCGCATGGATCGCGACCAGCATGTCGACGGACCGGTCGACGGCGATCGCCACCGTCCGCTCCGGACCGACGC
Source organism: Gordonia sihwensis NBRC 108236 (assembly GCF_000333035.1). Taxonomy (GTDB): domain Bacteria; phylum Actinomycetota; class Actinomycetes; order Mycobacteriales; family Mycobacteriaceae; genus Gordonia; species Gordonia sihwensis. The sequence goes on along the minus strand of NZ_BANU01000032.1, from coordinate 54,152 downwards.
CCGCGGCGATCAACTCCCGTGCGGTGCGGTTGACGCGGCGGCGGAACTGTCCGGCCGACAGCGCCGCGGTGCCGCCCACCAGGAGCGGCCCGGTGACGGGGCCGCCCGCGCCCGCGAGCAGATCCGCCAGCGTGGCGTCGTTCGCCCGTACGACTGCCGCGGGCGAGGCGGGCGCCGGGTGGTGCTCCGGTGAGAGGATCTCGACGCGGTGCAGCGGCAGGTCCGGCTCGGCCACCAGTGCGCTCAGCACTCGTGCGAACATCCCGGCGAGGGCCGCGACGGTGGTCTCGTCGAACAGTTCGGTCGCGTAGGTCCAGCGGGTGCGCACCGGATGATCGCCCACGCCCGTCGGCGGCACGTCGAGCGTCACATGCAGGTCGAAGCGCGCCAGCGGCACCTCGATCTCGATGGGGACGGCGGTGAGGTCGCCGGTCGTCATCGGCGCCGGAACCGGGTCGCCGAAGGCGAGCATGACCTGGAACAGCGGATGGTGAGCGCCGCCGCGGTCGGGTTCGAAGGCGTCGACGAGCTCGTCGAACGGGACCTCCGACGCAGCGAGCGCGCTCAGGTCCGCGTCGCGGACCAGGTCGACGAAGTCGCGCGCGGGCTGCGTCTCGTCGATGCGGGTCCGCAGCACTGCGGTCTCGACGAACATGCCGACGACCTCGTCGAGAACGGCGGAGCTCCGGCCGGCCACCGGGGTGCCGACGAGGACGTCGTCGGCACCGCTCACCCGCGACAGCACCAGTGCCAGTGCGGCGTGGGCGACGTGGAAGAAGCTCGCTCGCCGTGTCGCCGCGAACGCGCCCGCGGCTGCGGCGAGTCCGGCGTCGAGCACCAGCTCGTGAGTGGCGCCCGCGCGAGTCGGCTGGACCGGGCGGGAGCGGTCGGTCGGGAGTTGCAGCGGTTCCGGCAGATCCGCCAGCATGCGTTCCCACTGACGGAACTGCGCCTCGATGCTCGGGTGCCGATCGGCGGGCGCGGAGCCGCGGGCGTTTCCATCGGTGTCCCCGAGCATCGCGGCCTGCCACAGGGCGAAGTCGGCGTACTGGACCGGAAGCGGGTCCGGCCGGCGACCGGTGTAAGCGGAGAGCAGGTCGGCCGCGAGCACCCGCAGCGACCAGCCGTCCGCGGCGATGTGATGGACCACGGTCACCAGAACGTGCACCGGAGGCCCGCCTGCGGCAGGCTCTCCGGCGGCGCCGGCGGCGACACGCAACAGTCGCATCCGAAGCGGGATCTCTTCGACCAGCGCGAATCCGGCGGAGGCGACCGCGGCGATCCGGTGGTCGAGCGCGTCGGCGGCCACCGTTTCGACCTCCATGGCGTCGAGCCCGGCCCCGGCGAGCGCCGTCGCGGTTGGCAGAATCTCCTGAACGCCGACACCGTCCCGGTCCGGGAACACCGTCCGCAGAGCCTCGTGCCGGTCGATCACCGCGGCGACGGCACGGTGCAGCGCCGCCAGGTCGAGCGGTCCCTCCAGACGCAGGGCGAACGGGAGATTGTAGGCCGCCGAACCCGGATCGATCCGGTCGAGAAGCCACATGCGGCGCTGTGCGCGCGAGAGCGGAATCGGGTCGGGTCGGGAAGCCGTGGTCAGCGTCGGGCGATCGACGGCGACCGCGGCGTCGACCGCCCGCGCCAGATCGGCGATCCGCGGACTGTCGAACACGGTCCGGACGGGGAGCGCCGCTCCCAGATCGTCGGCGATGCGAGCCGACAACCGGGCTGCGAGCAGCGAGTTGCCGCCGAGGTCGAAGAAGTCGTCGGTCACGCCGATCGGGCGGTCGGCGGCCGGCTCGCCGAGCAGGTCCCCGAGCAGGGCGATCAGCGCGTGTTCGGTCGCCGTCTCCGGCGCCCGGTAGTCGCGGCGCTCGCGTGGCGGCTCCGGCAGCGCCCCGCGATCGAGCTTGCCGTTGCGGTTGCGCGGCAGGTCGTCGAGCACCACGATCGCGGTCGGCACCAGGTACGCCGGAACCCGCTTGCGGAGTCCGGCCAGGACCGCGGCTACGTCGAGCCGGTCGGAGGACTCCGGCACCGCGTACGCGACGATCCGCTGATCGTGGACCGCCGCGGCCGCCGCGCGCACTCGCTCGTCGAGCACGAGGGCGTGCTCTATCTCCCCCAGTTCGATCCGCTGTCCGCGGATCTTCACCTGGAAGTCGTTGCGGCCGACGTACTCCAGTTCACCGTCGGCGCTCCGCCGCGCGAGATCGCCGGTGCGGTAGAGCCGGCCGCCGGTGCCCGCCGGATCGGCGACGAATCGGGCCGCGGTGAGGTCGGCCCGCCCCTCGTAGCCCGTGGCGAGCTGGATGCCGCGCAGGTAGATCTCTCCGACCACGCCGGGGTGCACCGGGTGCAGACGACGGTCGAGTACCAGCACCTCGGACCCGTCGACCGCGCCGCCGATCGGAACGGTGACCGCGGCGTCCGACGGCGACCACGTGTGCCGGGTGATGCCGACCGCCGCCTCGGTGGGCCCGTACAGATTCTCGATCCGCGCACCGAGCATCTCGTGCGCACGGCGCGCGGTGGAACCGGTCAGTGCCTCGCCGATGCAGAGCAGGCTCTCGGGCCGGTGGAACGGTTCGCGTGCGTCGTCGAGCGCGTCGAGATGGGCTTCGAGCAGCGACGGGACGAAGTGGACCGCCGTCGGCTCGGTGCGCCGGATCAGGTCGGCGATGTACCGGGGATCGGTGTGGCCGCCGGCGGCGGCCAGGACCAGCCGTGCCCCACTGATCAACGGCCAGAACAGCTCCCACACCGAGAGATCGAAGGTGGCGGGGGTCTTGAGGAGCAGGGTGTCGCCGGGCCCGACGGGGAATGCCGCCGACTTCCATCTCAGCTGCGCCGCGATCGCCCGGTGCGGCACCGAGACGCCTTTCGGGACCCCGGTGGATCCGGAGGTGTAGATCACGTAGGCCGGGTGGTCCGGCAGCAGCGGGAGGGTTCGCTCGGCGTCGAGGATCGGACCGGCGGGCGCCTCGGCGGTGTCCGTGACGTCGAGCACCGGGAGTCCGGACCTCGAGAGCACGGTTCCGGCCCGTGCGCCCGCGACCAGGATCGCCGACGGCGACGCGGACCCGAGGATCAGTTCGACGCGGTGCGACGGCCCGTTCGGGTCGATCGGGACATACGCCGCCCCCGCACCCAGGACGGCCAGGACGGCCTCGACCAGTTCGTACGACCGGTCGACGGCGACCGCCACGCGGTCGCCGGGCCCGACGCCGAGTGCGATGAGCCGCCGCGCCAGCCGCCGCGAACGTTCGGCGAGCGTCCGATAGTCGACGGCCGTGGCGGAATCGGCGCCGTCGGCCCAGAGCGCGACCTCGTCGGCGTACCGCGAGCAGGCCGCGTCGAGCAGTCCGGTGAGGGTGGTCCCGGTGTCTCCAGTGGTCCCGGTGTCCCCGGTCGGCACGGCGACCCGGGCCACCGGTTGCGGCACGGACTCGACCGCCAGATCGCCCACCGGAGTGGCCGGGCTGTCGAGTGCGGCGTCGAGCAGTGCGATCCACAACGTTTGCCATCGCGCGACGGTGCTGTGATCGAAGAGATCCGCGTCGTAGTCCCACTGCACCGCGATGGCGCCCGGGCGGCCGGGCGCGGCGTCGTCGGTCAGGGTCAGGTGCAGATCCGATTTCGCGATGGACGTGTCGGGCTCGGCGATCTCGACGTCGAGTCCGTCGAGGTCGACGCGGGTGGCGGCCATGTTCTGATACGAGAAGCCGACCTGGAACACGGGATGGTAGGCCGCCGAGCGACGCGGTGCGAGCGCGTCGACGACGACGTCGAACGGCAGGTCGGCGTTCTCGAAGGCGCCCAGATCCGTCTCCCGGACCTGCGCGAGCAAACGGTCGAAGCCCTGCTCGGGGCGCACGCGGCAACGCAGTGCCACGGTGCCCGCGAACATGCCCACCAGGCCCGCGAGGTCGCGATGTCCGCGACCGGCCACCGGCGTGCCGACCACGATGTCGTCAGTGCCCGACAGTCTCGCCAATAGCACCGCGAGCGCGGCGTGGTTGACCATGAAGGCGGTGGTCCCGGTGGTCGCCGCGAGCGCTCTGATCCGCCGCACCGATGCCGCCGGGAGCTCGGCGCGCAGCGAAGCGCCGCGCCCGCGCGCGACGGCCGGGCGTGGCCGATCGGTCGGCAGTGCGAGGAGTTCCGGCGCTCCTGCCAGCTTGCTGCGCCAGTGGTCGAGCTGACGGGCCGCGGTCGACGCCGAGTCGTCCGGCTCGCCCATCAGGCCGCGGTGCCACGCGGTGTAGTCGCGGTACGTGACCGGCAGGGGCGGCCAGTCGGGCGCCGCACCGCGGCGGCGCGCGCGGTACGCGACGCCCAGGTCGTGGGCGAGCGGAGCCGTCGACGAGCCGTCCAGGACGATGTGGTGAACCACGCACACCAAGACGTGGTCGTCGTCGGCCAGGCGCAACAGCGTCGGCTCCACCGGAACCCGGGACGCGACGTCGAACCCGATCGCGCACGCCTGCGCGATGCGCTCGTCGAGACGGTCGGCGTCCACCGGTTCCGGCAAGAGCGCACGCCGCGGCGGGTCGGAGAGCACCCGCTGGATCGGCCCGGCCGGGCTGTCGGGGTAGTACGTGCGCAGCGGTTCGTGACGCTCCACCACATCGGCGAAGGCGGACTCGAGCGCTGCCGCGTCCAGCGCGCCGCGCAGACGGAGGGTGAGCGGGATGTTGAATACCGCGGAGCCGGTGTCGAGCTGATTGACCACCCACATGCGCCGCTGCTGCGGCGAGACCGGGATCCGGTCGTCACCGGAGACCGTCGGACGCAGTTCGGGAACCGGCCGATTCAGGGGATCGTCCAGTCGCTCCGCGAGCGCCGACACGGTGGGCGCTTCGAAGATCCAGCGGACCGGCACCTGTGCGGCGAAGCGGACCCCGAGGTCGGCCGCGAGGCGGGTCGCCGACAGCGAATCGCCGCCGAGCGCGAAGAAGTCGTCGTCCGCGCCGGGAGCGGCGACGCCGAGGCAGTCGGCGAAGGCCTCCGCGACCGACTGCTCCGAGGCGGTCCGCGGCGCCCGGTAAGCGGCTCGGGTCACCTCCGGGACCGGCAGCGCCGCCCGGTCGATCTTGCCCGAGGCCGTGAGCGGCATGGTCTCGACACGCATCAGGGCGGCGGGCACGGCATGGGCGGGCAGTACCGTGCGCAGATGCCCGATCACGGCTGCGGCGTCCGCGGCCCCGGCGTAGTAGCCGGCGAGGGCCGGGCGGCCGGAGGGCGTGGTCGCGAGCGCGGCCGCCGCCGCGTCCACCCCGGGCACCGCCGCGAGTGCCGCCTCGATCTCACCGAGTTCAACGCGGAAACCGCGGATCTTGATCTGGTGATCGGCGCGCCCGCGATACTCCAGCGCACCGTCGGCGCGCCAGCGCGCCAGATCGCCGGTGCGGTACAGGCGCGCGCCCGGGGCACCGAACGGATCGGCGACGAAACGTTGAGCGGTTCTCGCCGGTGACCGGTGGTAGCCGCGGGCGACCCCGACGCCCCCGACGTAGAGTTCGCCCGTCGCTCCGACCGGCACCGGCGCCAGACGACGGTCGAGCACCACCGCGTGGGTACCGGTGATCGGCGTGCCGATGGGTACGTCCGCGCCCGGCACGAGCGGGCCGGCGACGGTCGCCATGATGGTCGACTCGGTGGGCCCGTACGCGTTGAACATCGACCGGCCCGGCGCCCAGCGCGCCACCAGATCCGCGGTGCACGCCTCACCGCCGACGACGACGGTCCGCAGATCGGTCAGTGCGTCCTCGGGCACCGAGGCGAGCGCCGCGGGAGTCAGAAAGGCGTGGCAGATCCGTTCGCGGCGCAGCAGTTCGGCGAGCTCACGACCGCCGTAGAGCCCACCCGGCGCCACCACCGCAGTGGCGCCGGAGGCCAGCGCGAGCAGCAGTTCCAGAATCGATGCGTCGAAGCTCAGCGACGCGAACTGCAGGACCCGGTCTCCCGGCCGGACGCCGTGGCGTCGACGCTGCTCGGCGACGAAAGCGGCGCCGCCGAGGTGGGTCACCACCACGCCCTTCGGCCTGCCGGTGGAACCCGACGTGTAGATCAGGTACGCCGCGTCGTCCACTCGCAGCGGACGCGGGCGGTCGGCGTCGGTGACCGGTTCGTCGGGCATCGCGTCGAGACTCGCCAGCACCCGTGGATCGTCGAGACGAACCCAGTCGGTTCGCCCGGCGGCCGTGGGTACCACCGTTCCCGGCCCGGCGATCCCGAGAGCGGCACCGCTGTCGTCGAGCAGGTACGCGATCCGCTCAGCGGGCAATGCGGTGTCGATCGGGACGAACGCCCCGCCGGCGACGAGCACCGCGAGCTCGGCGACGACGGCGTCTGCGCCGCGCGTACCCAGCACTGCGACCACCGCGCCGGGCCCGGCTCCGCGTCCGATGAGCAGTCGGGCCAGCCGGTTGATCCGGCGCCAGAGTTCGCGGTGGGTCCACTCGACGCCGGCGGCGCGGAGTGCGGGCTCGTCTGCGTGGGGTCGCGCCGCCGCGGTCAGGATGTCGGGCAGCAGCCGTGCGGTCGGCGCCGCCGGGCCGCGCGCGGGCACCAGCGCCGCCCGTTCGTCGGCCGACAGGGCCCGCAGGGACGCCACCGCGGTGTCGGGTGCCGCACCGACGATCTCGTCGAGCAAGTGGAGGAACCGCCGGCGATGTCGCTGCAACACGGTGTCCGGATACGCGGAGGCGGCCCCCTCCAGATCGATCCGAAGGTCGTCGCCGTCGCCGTAGACGGTGAAGGCCAGATCCTGGATGGGGCCGGTGCTCAGAATCCGGCTGCGGCCGAGACACTCGCCCAGCCGCACCTCGTCACGGAACATCATCACGTTGATCGCGGGTCCGAAGAACGAGCGGCCGACCGCGGACTCGTCCTGCTGCTGCGCGCGGTCGCGCATCATGTCCTCGAAGCGGTACCGCTGATGCCGGAGGGCACCGCCGAACTCCGCGGTGACGGCCCGAACCAGGTCGGCGACGGTGGTGTCGCCGTCGACCGTGGCCCGGATCGGCACCACGTTGGAGACCATTCCGCCCGAGCGCCGCAGCAGGGCGTTGGTACGAGCCGACACCGGAAGGCTGAGCACCACGTCGTCAGTGCCGGCCATCTGGGCGAGATAGGCGGCGGCCGCCGCCGCGACCACTGCCGCGACTGTGCTCGTGTGCTCGTCGGCGAACCGGGAGATCGCCGCCGCGGCGGCCGCGTCCACCTCACCGCCCGCGACGCGGGACATCCCGCCCGCGGCGCTGGAGGTGTCGGCCAGCCGGATCGGGTCGGGCAGGTCGTCGAGCCGTTTCGCCCAATGCGCGCGGTCGCGTTCGAAGCGAGTGGAGGACCGGTACTTCTCATCGTCGGCGACGAGGTCGGCGAGCGTTCCGGCCCGTGTCGGGGATACCTCTTCGCCTGCGGCCAACGCCGAATACACCTCCGCGACGCGCTGTGTGAGCGCCGCTGCGCCGTAGCCGTCGAGCAGGATGTGATGCACCCGCATGTACCAGAAGTAGCGCCGGTCGCCGACGCGGAGGGTCACCGATTCGATCAGTCGGTCGGAGAACAGGTCGACGGGGGCCCGGAACTCGGCATCCATCCACGCGCGGGCGGCCGCTTCCGGGTCCGGGCGGTCGCGGAAGTCGAGATGGCTCATCTCGTCGGGCGCGTCGTCGTCCCACCGCTGCGACGGGGCGTCTCCGGGGCGCTCAGCGGGAACGAGGCGGATCATCGTGACGCCGAACTCTCGCACCACTCGCCGTCCGGCCCGGGTCAGCAGGTCGAGGTCCAGCTCGCCGGTGACGTCGACGAACTGGGCGATCGATATCGGGGTGGTCGGGTCGAGTTGCTGGGAGAACCAGATACTGCGCTGCGCCGACGAGAGCGGGACGATCAAATCGTCGGATGCGGGTGCGTCGCGTACCGCGGCGCGCATGTCGTCAAGCGTCACTGTTCAATCTGCTTCTTCTCGGGTCCGACGGTGGTCGGGTATCGTCCGGGGTCCGGACGATCGTCCATATTTAGCGCAGGCTAACCTGCTTAGTGGAGGCTAACCTTAACACCGGTCGAGGACGATGACGCGCCCGGTACGTTCCATCGATGTCAGGCAGGTGATCGGATGCTCGGACCTCACGAACCGGCGGTCGAAGCGGCGATTCGCGTCGACGGTTTGACGAAGTCGTTCGGCGACGTCCGGGCCCTCGACGGGGTTACGTTCAACGCTCCGCGCGGATCGGTCCTCGGCGTCCTCGGCCCCAACGGCGCAGGCAAGACGACGGTCGTCGACATCCTGTGCACCCTGACCGAACCCGATGCGGGCTCCGCCACCGTCGCCGGACGCGATGTGGTCGCCGATCCCGCCGGCGTCCGCGAGGCCATCTCGATGACCGGTCAGTACGCCGCCCTCGACGAGACGCTCGGTGGCCGCGACAACCTCGTCTTCTTCGGTCGGATGCTCGGCCTCCGGCGGGCGGCCGCACGTGAACGCGCCGATTTCCTGCTCGAACGATTCGACCTCACCTACGCGGCCAAGCGACCCGTGTTCGCGTACTCGGGCGGCATGCGTCGGCGCCTCGACATCGCCTGCGGCCTCATCGTGGAACCCTCGGTCGTCTTCCTCGACGAACCGACGACCGGTCTGGATCCACGCAGCCGACAGGCGGTGTGGTCGTTGGTGGAGGCGCTCAAGCAGGACGGCGTCACCACCCTGCTGACCACTCAGTACCTCGAGGAGGCGGATCGGCTCAGCGACGCCATCGTCGTCCTCGACCGCGGTCGGGTGGTCGCCGAGGGCACAGCCGCCGAACTCAAGGAACGCGTCGGCGGCACGTTCTGCGAGGCGATCCCCGCAGACCCCGACGACGCACCCCGCCTGCGCTCGCTGCTCCGGGACCGGCTGAGCGCCGATCATCACGTCGCGTCCGGCGCCGACAGTGCCGACAGTGCCGAGGGGGCCGACAGTGCCGAGGGGGCCGTCACGCTCAACGCGCCGAACGGGGTCGACACCATGGCGGAGGTGATCGCGGCCGCCGCCGGCGCCGGCGTCGCCCTGCGTGACATCGGACTGCGCAGCCCCTCGCTGGACGACGTATTCCTGCGCCTCACCGGCGGCCCGCCGGCCGCCGCACCGGAACCGATCCGATGACCCGATCCGGGACTCGATCACCTTCGCTCCGCTGGCCCGACCGACGCGACCCGACGGTGATCGCGCACGACCACCGGTTCGTCCGGCAGTGGCTGACGATGACCGTCCGCGGCGTCCGTTCGGCCTACGGCGAGGGAGAGTTCGCCGTCGCAATCGCGATGCCGATCGTCTTCGCACTCGGCTTCTACCTGCCGCTCCGGGTGGTGATGAGTGAACAGGGCGTCGACTACGCACAGTTCCTGATGCCGATCATCGTGCTGCAGGCGGTCGCGTTCACCGCCATCGCCGCGGCCCAGCGCTCGGCATTGGACAAGCTCCGCGGAATGAACCGCAGACTGTCGTCGATGCCGGTCGCAGCCCTGGTTCCGTTCACCGCCCGCATGACCACCTCGCTGGTCCGCTCGGCGGTGTCGATCGCGACGGCGCTGCTGTTCGGCGCTCTGCTGGGCTTCGGCTTCTCCGGCGGTGCGGCGGGCGCTGTCGGCTTCGTACTGTTCGCGCTCGCCGTGGGCGGAGTTCTCGCCATGGCTGCGGACTCGCTCGGCATCCTGGCACGCGGCCCCGAGGCGACCTCTCAGCTTCTTATTCTTCCGCAGTTGGTCCTCGGTCTGCTCTCCACCGGCTTCGTACCCGAGTCGAGTTTTCCGGAGTGGGCGCGACCCTTCGCACGCAACCAGCCGATCTCCCATTTCGCGGCGACGATGCGCGATCTGGCCGACGGCTCGCTCACCGCCGAGACCGCAGCTCCGGCGCTGATCTGGCTGGCGGCGCTGGCCGTCGTCTTCTCCGCGCTCGCCTACCTCGCCCAGCAGAGACGGCGGTCGTATCCGTGACCGACCGAAGCCCGATCCCCGACGCCAGCGATATCACCGACGCCACCGATATCACCGACATAGTCCACTTCCCTCCGAGAGCGGCATGGGCACCCGAGCGCAGCGGATACGCGCTGTGGCGGGGTTCGGCGATCCAGGCTGAGCGGATTCTCCGCAAAGCAGCCGCCGATCCCGCGACCCTGCTTCAGTCGCTGCTCTTTCCGGCCTTGATGGTTCTGCTGTTCTGGGTGGTGCTGGACCGCCCAGTCAGCGCGCACTCCGGCGAATCGAACGCCTTCGGCATGGTCCCGATGTTCGCGCTGATCGGCGCGATGTCCGGGGCGTCGATCAGCGGGCTCGGTCTGCGCCGGGAGCGCACCTCCGGCCTGCTCGCGCGCACCTGGGTGCTTCCGGTGCACCGGGCGTCGGCCATGATCGGCCGGCTGCTGTCGGAGGCGGTGCGGATTCTCATCACCGTGGCCGCCGTCCTGGCTGTGGGCGCCGTCATCGGTTTCCGGATCCACACCGGCCTCCCCGGCGCACTGGGGATCCTGGCCGTCGCACTCGGATTCGGCCTGTCGTTCTCGGTGATGGTCACCGCCCTCGCACTGCTCCGGCCGGAGTCCCGCCTGGTGGAGTGGATCGCCGTCGGAACCAATCTGGCGATGTTCTTCAACACCGGCTTCGTGCCCGCCGACGCCTACCCGGCGTGGCTGCGGCCGGTGGTCGAGTATCAGCCGCTGAGCTGCGCGGTCGAGGCCATCCGCGGGATCTCGACCGGCGGCCAGGTGCTCGGCCCCGCGCTGACGACGGCGGCGTGGTCGGTGGGCCTGCTCGCCGCGTTCAGCGGGCCCGCAGTGGCCGGTTACCGTCGCGCGTCGACCACGCGTTAATCTCTTCAAAATAGGTTAGCCTAGCCATATTTGCGCAAGGAGAGTTCGATGCCCAAGAAGACCGGAACCACCGACGCACCCGTCGAGGTGCCGCCCGTCCACGTCACCGACCGGGTGACGCCGCTGCGCGCGGTCGGCGACGCGACCCGGACCGGCGAGCACTTCGCCTGGGTGGACGTGCGCGCACTGTCGGGGCAGCAGCGCGACGCCGTGGTGGCCGCGGCGCTCAACTACAACATCGACGGAATCCTCACCGACGACGCCGCGTTCCTCGCCACCCTGCCGCCGACCGTCCGCAAGATCCTCATCGCGGGCGATACCGTGCCCCCCGAGGGCACCGAAGGCGCCCGAACCGAGGGCATCGACCTGACCCTCGTCGAGCGCGCGACGCCCGAGACGCTGCCGAGCCACGCCGACGGCGTACACGTCGTCGTCCGCGATTCCGACACGCTCAGCGAGGCCTGCGAATGGGTCCGGCGCATCGGATGGACGCTGCTGACCTTCACCGACCCCACCAAGATCCCCCTCGAGATCGTGATCGCCGCGGCGGAGAACTCCGGCGGTCGCACCGTGACCGTGGTCGACGACATCACCGACGCGGAGATCGTGAAGTTGGTGCTCGAACACGGCTCCGACGGACTGCTGCTGGCTCCCCGCCACGCGGACGACGTCGTGGCCCTGGCCGCGGTCCTCGAACCGTCCGCGGCGCGCGTCGAACTGGCCGAGCTGACGATCACCGGTGTCGAGCACATCGGGATGGGCGAGCGTGCCTGCATCGACACCTGCTCGCTCCTGGAACTCGACGAGGGATGCCTGATCGGCTCGTTCGCCAGCGGAATGTTCCTGTCGTGCAGCGAGACCCATCCGCTGCCGTACATGCCGACCCGGCCCTTCCGATGGAATGCGGGCGCGGTGCACTCGTACGTGCTGGCGCCCGAGAACCGGACCCGCTACGTGAGCGAACTGCGCGCCGGACAGCCGATTCTCGCGGTCCGCAGCGACGGCTCCGCCCGCGAGGTGCTGATCGGGCGCGTCAAGATCGAACGGCGACCGCTGATCTCGATCAACGCGCGGTCGGCCGACGGCCGGACCATCAACGTGATCGCGCAGGACGACTGGCACGTCCGGCTGCTGGGTCCGGGCGGTTCGGTGAACAACGTCACCGAACTCAAGCCCGGCGACGTGCTGCTCGGTTATGTGCCACCGGAGGCGCGGCACGTCGGACTGCCGATCACGGAGTTCTGCGAGGAGCGCTGAGGTACGGGGGCGGTCGGGGGCACGGGGGCGGTCGAGCCGAAACCGGCCCGACCGCGTCGACCTCAGCCCAGCAGGGGAAGCACCTGTTCGGCGAAGCGTTCGGCCTCCTCCGCGAGCGGCCATCCGGACAGGATCCAGGTGTCCGCGCCGAGCTCGGCCGACAGCTTGCGCAGCGTGGCCGCCACCGTCTCCGGACTGCCGACCAGATAGTTTCCCGAGCCCTTCCCGGCGATGTCGAAGGGAGGCTCCCCCGACGTCCACGTCGTCAGCCCTGCGGCCAGACCCGGCAGGAACTCCAGTTCGTCGCGGACGGGGATCCGGCCGGCCCGCAGCGCGTCGATCCGCGCCTGCACCTGAGCGTCGTCCGAGGCGATCTCGTCGAGTCCGGGAAAGCCGAACGAGCGGAGATTCCGATCGGCCAGCCGCGCCATCTCCGCGGCGTCGGTCTGCGCCAACTGCCACTCGAAACGTTCCCAGGCCGCCTCGTCGGTGTCGCGGACCACCACGCTGGCCAGCACGCCGCAGGGCAGCTCGCGGCCGCGCTCGCGCGCCGCGGCACGAGCCGCGTCGAAGGTCCGGACCAGCGCGTCGGGGTGCGCCAGAAAGCTCAAGTACACATCGAGCACCTGCGCCGCGTGCTCGAGCCCGGCCGCCGACGCGCCGGTGCCCCAGATGGGCAGCCGTTCCTGCCTCGGCCCCGGAATCGACGGTTTGTACTGCGGACCGGCGCGGAAGTACTGGCCGTCGACCGCCGAGGGATCGTCGGAGTACATGCGCCGCGCGGTCTCCCAGTACTCGGCCGACACCCGGTACCGCTCGTCCTTGCCTTCGAAACGCCCGTATCGAGCAAGGACCGGATCGGCGCCGTTGACCTGGTTCACGATCATCCGGCCACCCGAGTAGTGGTCGAAGACCTGGGCCTGCTCGGCCATGAGCGCAGGCGGCTTGGCGCCCGGATACTCCGGAACGAGGAATCGCAGCCGCTCGGTGGCCGACACGAGGGCGATGGGTTCACGAGCCGTGCAGAGCACCCCGTAGTAGCCGAGCCGGTCGAGGGTCGCCGCCACCGAACGCAGATGCTCCAGCGAGGGCTCCGAGCGATACTCCGGCTGCCACGGCACCTCGCCGTCCATCCCGTTCAGGTACCAGAGGATGCGAGGCGTTCCGGGGCCGTGAGGGCTGCCGGGCATGGGCGGACTCCTGTCGTTTCGTCGGGCACGGGTGCAACCGGTCGGTGCGGTCATGTGCGGCCGGCGGCGTCATTCCGACCCCGCATGAACAACCCGACCCCGCATGAACACCGACACGGCCGTCTGAAAAGATAGGTTAGCCTAGCCAACTTAACGAAGGATCCACGGTGTCCACTCCTCCCCCGCAGCGCATCCGCACCCGAGTCGCCGTCATCGGCGCCGGCCCCGCCGGATTGAGCCTGGCGCACATGCTGGCGCTCCAGGGTGTCGACGCCGTGGTGCTGGAGCGGAGTTCCGAGGAACACGTCCGTTCGCGCGTCCGCGCCGGCGTGCTGGAGCAGTCCACCGTCGACGTCTTCGACCAGCTCGGCGTCAGCGCCGACCTCCACCGGGAGGCATTGCGACACAAGGGCTTCTACCTGCGATTCGACCGCACCACACACCACCTGGACTTCCACGCCGACACCGGCCGCAACGCCTTCGTCTACGGACAGGCGAGGGTGGTCGGCGATCTGATCGATGCCCTCCCCGGCCGCGCCGCGCCGGTGATCTTCGACGCCGAGGCCGTCGCCGTCGAAGGCATCGGCACCGACCGGCCCGAGGTCCATTTCCGGACTCCGCACTCGACGGGCGTGGTCGAAGCCGACTTCGTCGCCGGCTGCGACGGCTTCCACGGGGTGGCGCGAGCCACCGCGGAACCGCACGTTCGGACGGTGCAGCGCGTGTACCCGTTCGCCTGGCTCGGCATTCTCGCGCACAGCACGCCGGTCACCGAGGAGGGCATGTACAGCGCGCACCCCGACGGCCTGTCGTTGCACAGCATGCGCGGCCCGCAGTTGTCGAGGCAGTACCTGCAGGTCCCGCACGACACCGACCTCGCCCACTGGTCGGACGAACGGATCTGGAAGGAGCTCCGCCACCGGAGCGCCGCAGACGACGCCGACGAGCTCGAGACCGGGGAGATCATCGAGCGCAGCCTCACCCGCCTGCGCAGCGCGGTCACCGAACCGATGCGGGTCGGTTCCTTGTTCCTCCTGGGCGACGCCGCCCACATCCTGCCGCCGACCGGAGCGAAGGGCCTCAACCTCGCGGTGTCGGATGCGTGCGTCCTCTCCAACGCGCTGGGCGGCTACTACGCGGACCGGCGCACTGACCTGCTCGACGCGTATTCGGTCACCGCGCTGGAGCGGATCTGGCAGACTCAGGCGTTCTCCTGGCGGCTCACCAGCGCGCTGCACCGACACGACGACGAATTCGACTGGCCGCTGCGCCGCGCCCGGCTGCAGCGCTGGGTGGCGTCGGAGACCGCGCGCCGCGAACTCGGCGAGGTGTATCTCGGCCTTCCGTTCCCGACCGATTGGCGCTACCGGTGACGCCCGACCGCACTGCGCATCGGCGGCCGCGGGTCGTCGATACCGAAGACGTCCGACAGCCGCCCGGGCACGTCCGCCGCCGCGACCGCGTACTCCCGGCGAGAGTCGCCGTCGACCTCGATCATCCGGTAATCGATCCGGCCGGACTCGGGGTCGATGCGGCCGGTCATCGTGCGCCGGCCGGCGTCGACCGGCAGCGTGCAGATCACCGAGCCGGTGAACCTCGACTGCCCGGACGTGCTGTGCCAACGGGCCATCCCGGCGAACTCATCCAACTCTCGGACCGCAGGGTCGATCCGGTAGCGGGCCGCGCCGGCCGACACGTCGCGGCCGGCCGGGTCGGCGAGATCGATCGGCCGCAGGATCATGTCGCCGCCGAAGCCGACGTCGACCAGCATCGCGGGATCGCCCGGCACCACGACTGCCACGTGACCGTCGGCCGGACCGAATCCCGCTCCCGAATCCACTCGCGCACCGTGCAGAACGGCGGGCACGCCCAGCGCCCGCAGGGCGTACAGCAGCAGTCCGTTGAGTTCGTAACAGATGCCGCCGCGACGGTCGTCCACGAGGCGCTGCGCGATCCGCGCCGGCTCGACACCGACCACGCGCCCGGCGTGGATCCCGAGGTTCTCGAACGGCACCCGGGCGTGCTGAGCCGTGGCCACCGCGCTCACCAGCGCTTCGAGCCCGTTCGGCAGGTCGGCCTCGTCCAGGCCGATCCGGTCCAGATAGCGAGCGATTCCGCCCCTCGCGCACAGATCCATGCAACACAGGATAGGCTACCCTCATTCACTCTCGAGAGGAGCACCGATGAGGCACTCGGCACCACCGCGCACAGCGTCGCTGTCCGGTAAGACGCTGCGGCTGCGCCGGATCTTCTCCGCGCCGACCGGACGTGCGCTGATCGTCCCGATCGACCATTCGGTGACGGTCGGCCCACTGGGTCGCAAGAACCACGCCGACTGGACCGCCGCGATGCTCGCCGAGGCGGGCGCCGACGCACTCGTGGTCCACAAGGGCCGGGCGCGCCACATCGATCCGGCTCATTTCCGCGAACTGAGTCTGATCGTGCATCTGTCCGCGGGCACCTCGCTGTCGGTGGACACCACCTCGAAAGTCCTGGTCGGTTCGGTCGAGGAGGCGATGGCTCTCGGAGCGGACGCGGTGAGCATCCACGTCAACATCGGATCGCCCACGGAGGCGCAGCAACTCAACGATCTCGGCGTGGTCAGCGACGAGTGCGCCCGGCTCGGCATTCCGCTCCTGGCCATGATGTACAACCGGGGAATGGCCGAGACTCCGGGAACCCAGTCGGTCGCGACGCTGTCGCATCTGGCGGCCATCGCCACCGATCTCGGCGCCGACATCGTCAAGCTCGACTACGCGGGCGATCGCGCATCCATGGACGCGGTCGCGGACTCCTGCCCGCTGCCGATCGTTGTGGCCGGCGGCGCCTATCACGACGACGAGTCGGCGATCGAGTTCGGCACCCGGGTGGCCGAATCGTCGGTGGCCGGGCTGAGTTTCGGCAGGCACGTCTTCGGTGCCCGGAATCCGGCTCGTGTGGCCGCCGCCCTCGCCCACGTGCTGCACACTGGCGACCCCGCCCGTCCTCTCGAAAACTTTGGCTCCCGCACCGGCCTGTGAGACCGTTGCGGGAGCCAAAATATTTCGACTGCGGGGCTACACGTACCAGCAGCGGTGGCGGAGGCTGCCGCGGACGCGGCCGAGGAGGTTCCCGGCGTGGAATAGCCACCTGCCGGTCGGCACCCCGGTGATCGCGGTGGGCAGCAACGGATTCCGCAGCACTACGTACGCCACCTCATCGAGTGTCCCGTACCACTTCCGCCGCGGCAGCCCGTACGAGCGGTAATCGGAGTAGAGACGGACATCGCCCTCGCCGCACATGACCGACTGCTTCCACAGGCCACTGAGCGTGTCGCGGAGCCGATAGGCGACCAGTGCCCGCGGCGCATGGCCCAGCACACCGCCCGCCAACTGGACCCGAATGGTGAAATCCGAGTCCTCGGCCCCTCGGTCGTACGCGGTGTCGAATCCGCCCACCGCGGCGAAGACGTCCTTCCAGACACCGAGGTTGCACGTCGGCGACACCCGCAGGAAACCGGGGAACTCATACGGAGTCTCCGGCGGCAGCATGCCGCGCCAGCGTTGCACGTGCGGGGCGTTGAGGCTGTCGGTCTCGACCGCGCCGCCGACCGCCGAATACGTCCGCGCGACCGCCGTCAGCTCGGTCAGCCACTGCGGATGCGCGCGGTCGTCGGCGTCGCAGAAGGCGATGAAGTCGCCGCGCGCGGACTCCACCCCGATGTTCCGGGCCACGGACGCACCGCGTCCGGCCGAGGCGTCCACCCGGCGCAACTGCAGGCGGTCGGCGAGCGGGTGGTCCGCGAGATGGTCGGCGAGACCGTCGGTGGACCCGTTGTCGGCGACGATCACCTCGAAGTCGCCGGCGTAGTCCTGCCCGGCGAGCGCCGCCAACTGTTCGTCGATGACCGCGGCCGCGTTGCGCACCGGGATCACCACCGAGACCAGCCGGGGCAGGCCGCGGTCGGGTTCGGCGGGGCGCTCCCCGATCGCCCGCGCGCGGTCGGCGGGCCGCATCGATCGCAGCAGTGTCCGCTTCGGAATCTTTCCCGTCTCCCCGCGCAACGCGGCGCGGGTCCCGGCCGCGGTCAGGTACGCGCGCGCCGGCCGATGGCTGCCGATCAACATCGCGCGGCCTCGGACGAATGTGTCCTTGGCGATCGACACCGCGCACCACAGCGGCTCGCGCCGGCCGTAGCGGCGATACAGGGCGAGCCGGTTCCGCGCGATGTAGTAGTGGCGGAACGGCGCGTCCTGCGAGAACTCGATCGCCTCGCCGTCTGTGCCGCCGCGCGCGCCTTCCCGCATCAACGGACGCATGAGCGGGCGCAGCGGACGCGGCGGCGTCCACCGGGCTCGGTGGCCCAGGCTGTGTTCGATCCGACCGCCGGGAACGATGAGCGCCGGTGCCCCGCGCTCCCGTGCGCGCAGATAGAACTCGGTCTCGACGCAGTCGATGAACAGGTCCTCATCGAACAGGCCGATCGCGGCGAAGAGTTCCGCGGTCACGACCAGGCCGGACTGCAGCGGTTCGAAGGCGAGCGTCAAGCCTCGCTCGGCGAACCAGAAGGGCGCGACGTCGTCGTTGATGAGTGCGGGCGAGACCATCACCTCGGTGAGTCCGAGCGAGGCCGCCAGATGCAGATGGGTGCGGGCACGGTTGAGGTAGTCGCCGTCGATCAGCGTGTCCTGGTCGAGGGTCAGGACGGCGTCGGCCCCGGCGTCCAGTGCCCGCCGCACACCGATGTTCAGCGCGCTGGCGATGCCGGCGTTGCGCGGAGCGCACACCACATGCGCGCCTGCCTCGGCGCACCGGTCCAGGATCGTCCGCACGGCGGATTCCTCACGGTCCCCACGGTCGGCACGGTCGGTCAGGGACGGGGAGCCGTCGTCGATCACGACCACGGATTCGGCCTGCTCAACCGCCCGCCGGACGACGTCCACCAGTCGGTCGGTCGGCTCGAAGGACGTGACGACCGCGGCCACGGTCAGATCAGTCTTGGGGACCGGTGAATCACTCGTCATCTGAATACTCGTCATCACCGGTTCCTTCCTCCGCTCCCGTGTTCGCGGCGAGCGCGGCATGCACGGCCGCAGCCGTGCCGGCCGCGAAGGGCGCACGCATCATCGAATGGTGATCTCCCGGCACACGCACCTCGGTGACGCCCCCGGTCGCCAGAAGTGACCAGGTCGCGGGGTCGTCGGGGTTCGATTCCGCGGCGATCATCGTGACCGACCCGGGGTACGGCGTGGGCCGGTGCTGTCGGATCAACGCTCGTCCCAGATCCCAGAAGACCGTCCACTGCAATGTCGCCGGCAGCCGCCACAGTCCGGCGGTGGCGACCAGGAATCTCATCGCGGCGCGATTCCAGGCACGGTTCCAGGCGGAGAGCCTCCGGGCCCCGGTACCGCGCGCCGGCGGCACAGCAGACGCAGTGACAGTCGCAGCGCCAGTGACAGTGCCGGTGGTCCGCCGATCCGGCAGCGGCAGCGTGTCGCCGGTGTCCGCAGTACCTGCGACCGCATCACCGTCCCGGCCGGCGGCGAGACGAGCGCGCAGTTCCGGCTCGAACAGCGTGTCGATGAGAACGACGTTCGCGCGCTCACCCCGTCCGTGGAGGATCGCGGCCGCCTCGAGCATGACGAAGCCGCCGTACGAGTAGCCCGCGAACCGGTACGGTCCGGCGGGCTGCACGGCACGGATCTCCCGGATGGCGCGGCGGGCCGCGGCGCGGATCGAACGGTCGGCGCGGCCGCGTTGTTCGAGACCGTGTGCCTGCAGCCCGTAGACGGGACCGTCGCCGGGCAGTTCGCGAACCACCGGAAGCAACGCGGCCGCCGGGCTGCCCGCACCCGCCGCGAAGAACAGCGGCACCCCGGTGCCGTCGCGCAACCGGCTCAGCGTGCCGCGCGCCGCGGTCTGCGCGCGGTCGCGGTGCGCGTCGTCGAGCAGCACCGCCAGGCCCGCGACCGTCGGTGTCTCGGCGAACTCGGCCGTCGAGAGGTCGACGAGCCAGCGGTCGCGAAGATCGGCGAGCATGCGTGCGGCGGCGAGCGAATCACCGCCGAGCGCGGTGAAGTCCTCCGACCGGCCCACCTCGTCGAGCCCGAGCACTGTGCACCACAGCGCGGCCAGTGCGGCTTCGGTGGGACCGCGGACGGGCTCGATCACTCGTTCGGGAGGCGGCGGCAGAGCGGCGCGGTCCACCTTGCCTCGTTCGGTGCGCGGGAACTCGGTGAGCACCACGATGTGCCGCGGCGTCATCCACTCCGGCAGCGAGTCTCGCAGCGCCGCACGTACTTCCGACGGCGCGGGCGCCCACGTCGCCGGATCCACGGCGAGGTAGCCGGTGAGTTCGCCGGCGTCGCGATCGGCGACCACCGCGGCGTCCACCGCCCACGGCAGCTGCCGCAGCGCGAACTCCACTTCGGCGGGCTCGACTCGATAGCCGCGCACTTTGATCGCGTCATCGAGCCGGCCGAGAAGGAGCAGGTCGCCGGTCTCGTCGAATCGGCCCAGGTCGCCGGTGTAGAAGCGGGTGCGACCGTCGTCGAGCCGGACGAAGCGATCGGCGGTCAGCGCCCGATCGCGGTGGTAGCCGGCAGCCAGATACCGGGACTCGACGACGATCTCGCCGGTCTGACCCACCGGCACATCGTCGCCGTCGTCGCCGACGATCCGGATGCGCTTGCCCGCTGCCGGCGTGCCTGCGGCCAGCGGCCCGGGCACCACCGCCCGATCGCGCGGGAACAGGTTGAAGGCGAGGTCGCCGGTCTCCGACGACCCCGACCAACAGCAGAAGGTGCCTCTCGACAGGACTGTGCGGCGTGCGAGTTCGACGTCGCTGTGGTGCGACGGCTCGCCGCACACCGACAACAGCCGGAGGTCGTTGAGCCCGCCCGTCCTGCCGGCGCCATCAGCGCCGGCGCTTCCGGCGAGCCAGGCGCGCAACAGCGACGGAGTGGCGTGCGCGGTGGTGGCCGCTTCGCGATCGAGCCAGTCGCGCAGATCGGCGGCGCTGCGCCTCCGCACGTCCCAGAGCAGCATCGTCGCACCGTTGATCAGTGTCATCACCAGGCAGTCGAATCCGGCCCCGAAGCTCAACGGCAGAAGCACTGCGGCTCGGTCGTCGGGGCGAAGACCCATGAACTCCCGGCCGTCGCGCGCCTGGTTGGTCCAGCCCCGCTGCGTGTGGGCGACGCCCTTCGGCCGCCCCGTCGATCCCGACGTGAAGATGAGCACCGCGATGTCGCCCGGTGCGGGCTCGGGAACCGGTTCGGGCGCGTCCGGGAGCGCTCGGATCTCGGCCGGGCTGAGTTCCCGCGCGCCGGAGAGTTCCAGAATGTGGCCTCGTCGGTCGTCCGGCAGAAAGGGATCGAGCAGCACCAGTGGCCGGCCCGAGCACAACACCGCCAGGATGGCGGCGACCGAATCGATGTCGGACTCCGTCTCGACCGCGACCAGGCGATCGCGGTCGGGTACCGCGGCGGCGATAGCGCGGCCGCGGTCCTGCGCCCGAGCCACCAGTTCGGCATAGGTGATCGAGCCGTCCGGGGTGCGGACCGCCACCGCCTCCGCGCTGGCCGCGGCCACGGCCAGCCACTGCGCGACCACCGTCTCGCCGGCCGCATCCCGCACCGCCTGCAGGTGCGACTCCGCACGCCTCGGCGGGATCGCGGTCTCCGCCGAGGTCATCGGTCCAGCCCGGCGGCGATCGTCGGCCAGGACCGGTGCAGCTCGTCCTGCCAGTAGTTCCAGGAGTGGGTTCCAGTGGGGCGCAGATGCACGGTCGCCGGGATGTTCAGCGACCGCAAGCGCTGCGCCATCGCGGCCGTGCATGCCGACGTGGCGGCCTCGAGGGCACCGCCCACCAGGATCTGATCGGCGATCGGCGGCGCCCCGGGTGCTTGATGTTCGGGAGTGTCGTAGCGTCCCAGCAGCCCGCTGCCGCTCGACAGATACAGCGTGAGCCCGCGCAGGCCGGCCGCGTTGACGTACGGGTCGTTGCGAGTCCACCCGGGCGAACCGGCCGGTCCCCACATGTTGGTCGCGTCGGCGCCCGCCGCGGTGTACACGATGCCGCGCACGGCGGCTTCGCCTTCCGGTGTGCTCGTGCGCGCGCAGCCGCTGTACGACGCGACCGACCGATACAGCCCCGGTCGCGCGATCGCGAGGTTGAAGACCGATGTGGCCGACATCGACAGTCCGGCCACGGCGCGACGGCCGTCGGAGGCCAGGGCGTCGTCGACGACGGGCGGCAGCTCGCGGGTCAGGAACGTCTCCCATTGCGGCCGGCCGATCTTCGGGTCTCGTGACACCCAGTCCGTGTAGTAGCTGCCGATCCCCTTCTCGGGGATCACGACGTTGACGTGCTTGCGGGAGAAGAACTCGAGCGCATCGGTCTGCGCCAGCCAATTGGCCCCGTCCTCGCCTCCGCCGGCACCGTTGAGCAGGTACAGCGTCGGCGCATGCTCCTCATTCACCGGCGGTCGGAGCACCAGCAGCGGGATGTCGCGATTCATCGACTCCGAGTGGACGGTCATCCGCCACAGCGTCTTGTCCAGACGTTCCAATGCAACGAGCGATCCCGTCGTCTGCACTGGCGCCGCCATAGCTGTCGGCGCTACCGCGAAAACCGCTGTCACCAGCCCCGTCACGGCCGCGGTCGCCATCGCGGCGACTCGGATTCGGCCGGACCGGCCCCGCTTGATCTTCCTCATATCTAGGTAAGACTAACCTAATAGAGAGCGCAGGACGCATGCGGCGTCCCAAGAACAACAGGGCGAGCACGAGCAGGCGAAGAGAAGTCGGAGTTCGACGCAGTTGACGTTCGACACGGTTGGTCCGACGCGGGTCCGACGCCGTTGGAGTCCGCCGAAGAACCCGGCGACAGGAAAGATACGGGCCGCCGTCGGCGCGATCACTGCCGCCGGCGTTGCTCCGCCACCAGGACTCGAACCTGGAATGCCTGAACCAAAATCAGGAGTGTTGCCATTACACCATGGCGGATTGCCGCGGAGACGATTCTGCCACAGGGCCCACCGCACACCACCACGCCGTCACCAACGCTGGCCCCATGGGCTCTCGCACCTCTCCGCCACTCGCCCCGGGGTGCCGGAGAACCACCCCTCGCCGCACTCCGGCACCCGACCGCACCGATCGATGCGACCCAACCGGATGGTACATCCGGCAGAAAGTCGTACCACCGGAATCACCGATCCGCGACACTGACCCACCCTCCGGCGCGCACCGGGCGACGGCTACTTGAGACCCAGCACCGGAAGAAGGAACTCGCGCGCGAAATCCGAGAGCTCGCCGATGTCGTCGTAGTCCATGAGGTCACTGGGGATGGTGAGGAACGACCCCGCGATCCGGACCACCAGGTCGGCAGCCGGTATGGTCCGCACCCGCTTGGGGATGTTCCCTGCGGTCTGTTCGCGAAGGATCTGGTGCGCTACGAAGTCGCGCACCACGGTGAGAGTACGACCGTCGCCGCCGCCGACGAAGCCGGGCACCATCGCCGGCTCGGTCTCGAGCAGCTTTCGGATCAGCGGATTGCCGCCGATGGTCCGCAACGACGTCACGAAGGCCTGGACCACACGGTCGGCCGGGGTCGGCGCCTGCGCCATGACGTCGAGAAACTCGATGAAGTAGTTCTGGAACTCGCGGACCATGACCGCGTCGACGAGCGCGTCCTTGGTGGCGAACTTGCGGTAGATCGTGATCCGAGCCGTCCCGGCACGTCGGGCTACCTCTTCCATCGACGTGCGCCCGATCCCCGTTTCACAGAACTGCTCATACGCAGCGTCGAGCAGTCTGGTCCGCGTCCGGTCGGTCTCGACGGTGTCGGTCTGCACCGCCTGCTGCATCGCACGCTCGAAGAGCGTGGCCTCGACCCGCCCGGCCGCAGGGATCACCACTGGCCTTCAACTCCTCTCCAGTACCTACCCGACTCCTTCACGCTACGGCATCGGACGACCGCCCCATGCTCCGAATCCCGAGGCGTCCGACCCCGGCGACGCCGTGTTGCAAGTGTCGCTCCGTTGTTTCATATGGGCCGATGGGCGACCGCGCACCGTCAGTCGTCCACCCACTGCAGGACATCCCCGGGCTGACAGTCGAGAACACGGCAGATCGCGTCCAGCGTCGAGAATCGCACCGCTTTGGCGCGGCCGTTCTTGAGAACCGCGACGTTGGCCGGCGTGAGGCCGACGCGTTCGGCGAACTCGCCCACGCTCATCTTGCGACGCGCCAACTCCACATCCAGGCGCACGACGATGGCCAATTCAGATCACCGCGTCCATGTCCGCACGCAGCGTCGTCGCCTGGCGCAGCAGCGATCTCATCACCACCATCAGCAGCACGAGCAGCAGGCAACCGAGTCCGACAACGGTCAGCAGGAAAGGCAGGCCGGGATCGTCGAGCTCTCCGAACAGCGCCAACGCCGCCAACAGCCCGGCGGGTACGAGACCCGCGGCGGCGACCGCACAGATGATCGTGTCCACCCACCGGAACGACGATCGGTCGAAGATCCGGTCGCGACGGACGTGACCGAGGAGCATCCATGTCGCAACGAGGACGACCTGCAGGCACAGGAACTCGTAGCCGACCAGGAAGGTCGCCGACCATCGTTCGCCTCCGGTCATCTCGCCGATGCTCTCGCGATAGCGGAACTGTCCGGGAAACGAGAGCGTCTGCAGAACGGTGACCCCCGCGAACAGCAGCACCAAGGTCGCCCGCAAGGGCCAGTAAGCGAGTGTGACAGCACCGTCCATGTGTCGATTATCGACGGAAATCTATCGAAATAGCTAATGACGGCGCACCGCACTGTCGCGCACGCCACTGCGCACCTCGCCGAATAACACCTGACCGCACCGGCTGCGTAGGATTTGCCCCGGCGTACCTCCGCGGGATGGAAAGCTCTGCAGGAGTGCGTCGACGCTCGCGACCTTGAGATGCGGAGGGACTCGGATGACCGGACGACCGGCCCAGTCGAACGAAGAAGTCGCCGTCATTGTGCTGGCGGCGGGTGCCGGTACCCGGATGAAGTCGAAGACCCCGAAGATCCTTCACGAGATCGGCGGACGCAGCCTGCTCGGCCACGCACTGCACGGCGCCGCCGAACTCGACCCCGATCACCTCGTCGCCGTCGTCAGTCACGAACGCGAGCGGGTCACCGCCGCCATCGGAGAGATCGCCGAGGAACTCGGGAGGCCGGTGACCGTCGCCGTTCAGGATGAGCCGTTGGGCACCGGCGACGCCGCCCGCGCCGGAATGACCGGACTCCCCGACGACTTCTCCGGAACCGTCTTGGTCACGGTCGCCGACGCCCCGCTGCTCGACGGCGCCACGTTGTCCGCGCTCGTCGCCGAACACTTGCGCGACGACGCGGGCGAACCGGCCGCCGTCACGCTGACCAGCTTCATCGCCGACGACCCCACCGGCTACGGACGAATCGTCCGGGCGGGCGGTCCCGGCCTGGACATCGCGTCGTCGGACGTCCTGGCGATCACCGAGCACAAGGACGCGACCGAGACCGAACGCGCGATCACCGAGGTGAACGCCGGGATCTACGCGTTCGCCGCCGACATGCTGCGGACCGGCCTGACCAGCCTGTCCACCGACAACGTGCAGGGCGAGTACTACATCACCGATCTCGTCGGCATCGCGCGCGAGGCCGGCCGGGCCGTGCACGCACTCACCGTCTCCGATCCGAGCGTGGTCGCCGGCTGCAACGACCGCGCGCAGTTGGCCGATCTCGGAGCCGAACTGAATCGCCGGATCGTCCGCAAGCACATGCTCGCCGGCGTCACCGTCGTCGACCCCGCGACCACCTGGATCGACGTCGACGTCACGCTGGGCCGGGACGTGCGCATCGAGCCGGGCACCCAGCTCCGCGGCCGGACCTCCGTCGCCGACGACGCGGTGATCGGCCCCGACACGACGCTCACCGACGTGATCGTCGGCGAGGGAGCTGCGGTGATCCGCACCCACGGTTCCGACGCGCAGATCGGGCCCGGCGCCGCCGTCGGCCCGTTCGCGTATCTGCGACCCGGCACGGTCCTCGGCGCAGACGGAAAGATCGGTACGTTCGTCGAGACCAAGAACGCCCAGATCGGCCAGGGCACCAAGGTCCCGCACCTGACGTACGTCGGCGATGCGGAGATCGGCGAGAAGACCAACATCGGCGCGTCGAGCGTCTTCGTCAACTACGACGGCGTGGCCAAGCACAAGACGGTCATCGGCTCGCATTGCCGCACCGGCAGCGACAACATGTTCGTCGCCCCTCTCACGATCGGCGACGGTGTCTACACGGGCGCGGGCACCGTGCTGCGCGACGACGTGCCGCCGGGAGCCCTCGCGGTGTCGGCGGGCGCCCAGCGCAACATCGCCGATTGGGTGATCGCCAAGCGCCCCGGCACCCCTGCCGCCGACGCCGCCCGCGCCGCCCAGCAGAATCACACCCAGCAGAATCACACCCAGCACGATCACACCCAGCAGACCGAATAGCGTCACCCTGCGCCGACGGCGGCCACGAACCGCCCCGGCGCTCACACTCCGAGTACAGAAGCCGACCGCCTAGGAGAGAATGAGTCACCCATGACTTGGACGACCGACAATCAGAAGAACCTCATGCTGTTCGCCGGACGGGCACATCCCGAACTGGCGCAGGCCGTGTCGGACGAGCTGGGCGTTCACATCACCCCGCAGACGGCGCGCGACTTCGCGAACGGCGAGATCTTCGTCCGCTTCGAGGAGTCGGTCCGCGGCAGCGACGCCTTCGTGCTCCAGAGCTGCCCGTACCCGATGAACCAGTGGGTCATGGAGACCCTCATCATGATCGACGCGCTCAAGCGCGGCTCGGCCAAGCGCATCACGGCGATCATCCCGTTCTATCCCTACGCACGCCAGGACAAGAAGCACCGCGGCCGCGAGCCGATCTCGGCGCGCCTGATCGCCGATCTGCTCAAGACCGCGGGCGCCGACCGCATCGTGACGGTGGATCTGCACACCGACCAGATCCAGGGCTTCTTCGACGGCCCCGTCGACCACATGCACGCACAGGGCCAGCTGGCCGAGTACGTGCGCAACAAGTACGGCACCGACAACATCTGCGTGGTGTCTCCGGACGCCGGCCGTGTGAAGGTCGGCGAGAAGTGGGCCGACTCGCTCGACGGTGCTCCGATGGCGTTCGTCCACAAGACGCGCGACCCCGACGTCCCCAACCAGATCAAGTCGAACCGCGTCGTCGGTGAGGTCGCGGGCAAGACCTGCGTGCTGATCGACGACATGATCGATACCGGCGGCACCATCGCGGGCGCCGTGTCGGTCCTCAAGGAGGCCGGCGCCGGCGACGTCATCATCGCCACCACGCACGGCGTGTTCTCGCATCCCGCCGCCGAGCGCCTCGCCACCTGCGGCGCCAAGGAGGTCATCGCGACCGACACGCTGCCGATCCCCGAGGACAAGCGTTTCGACAACCTGACGGTCCTGTCGATCGCACCGCTGCTCGCGCAGACCATCCTCGAGGTGTTCAAGAACGGCTCGGTCACCAGCCTGTTCAACGGGAACGCCTGACCAGTACCGCATACCACGCGAAAGGCACGACGCGAGACGCCATGGCCCGGGAGACCGGCCATGGCGTCTCGCGTTCGTCTAAGCGGCGTGATCCGCCCGTTCAGACCGTTCAGACGGTCTGTTCGATTCCCTCGATCGCGACGTCGACCGTCTCCTCCGATCCGGTCGCCGCGCCACCCGGAGCGTCGGACCGTCCGGGGATGAAGAACGCCAGCACCAGCGCGGCCACGGCGGCGCCGGCGGCCAGCGCCATGATCCAGCGGAACGCGCTCTCCGACGGCACTGCCACGCCACCGAGCGTCATGGTCATCTGCGCGACGATCACACCCGCCAGCGCACTGGCGAAGGACGTGCCGAGCGAACGCATGAGCGTGTTGAAGCTGTTCGCCGCACCGGTCTGCGACGGCGGAACCGCTCCCATGATGAGCGCGGGCATCGCACCGTAGGCGAGTCCGGTTCCGAATCCGATGATGATGCCGATGACGATGAGCTGCCAGATCGAGTGCAGGGCGAAGACGCCGAGCAGGTAGCCCAACGCCACCACGATGGCGCCCACCATCAGGGTGATCCTCGGTCCGAAGGTGTTGGTCAGCCACGACGAGAGCGGTGCCGCGAGCAGGAGCATGATGCCGAACGGCGCCATCACCAAGCCCGCCACCATCATCGACCCGCCGAGACCGTAGCCGGTGGCCTCCGGCATCTGGACCACCTGCGGGAAGACCATGCTCGCCGCGAACATCGCGAAACCGAAGACGATCGAGGCGATGTTGGTGAACAGCACCTGCGGGCGGACGGCGACGCGGACATCGACGATCGGCTGCGAACTGCGCAGCTCCCAGCTCACCCACAGGATGAAGAGCACGATCGCTGCGGCGAAGCAGCCGAGGGTGGTGCCGCTCGACCAGCCCCAATCGGCGCCCTTCGAGACTGCGAGCAACAGCGCGAGCAGACCGCCCGACAGCGTCACGGCGCCGACGTAGTCGAAGCCGCCGCCCGACTTCTCCGGCGACTCCGGAACCACGATCACGACAGCGATCGCGCCTACGACACCCATGATCGCCGACACCCAGAAGAGCCAGTGCCAATCGGCGTACTCGGCGATCAGTGCCGCCAGCGGAAGCCCGAAGGCGCCGCCGACGCCCAGCGATGCACTCATGGTCGCGACCGCGCCGGCCAACTTCTCCTTCGGCAGCACGTCGCGCATCACGCTGATGCCGAGCGGAATCACACCCGCCGCGAGACCCTGCAGAGCTCGTCCCACGATCATCGGCACCACCGACGTGCTCAGCGCACCGATCACCGAACCGACGATCATGATGCCCATGCTCACCAGCAGCATGCGCCGCTTGCCGAACATGTCACCCAGCCGTCCCATCACCGGCGTCGCGACCGCCGCTGCCAGCAGTGTCGCGGTGATCACCCACGCGGTATTGGACGCCGGCGCGTTCAAGTACTCCGGCAGGTGCGGAATGATCGGGATCACCAGCGTCTGCATCAAGGAGACGACGATGCCGGCCAACGCCAGGACCGCTACGACGGCGCCGGTGGCCGGCGCTTTCTCCAGGGCCTCCGGGCCCGTTTTCTGTTCAACCATCTAAGAACGACCTCATCCGATACGAATGCGAGCGGGTCGGTGCCCGCTCGCGAGGAGTGTGTCCACACACTATCCGGAGGGTCCTCCGGATAGCAATGCGAGAGCGGCTACTGTCGTATCTGCAACACCGGCGACGACGAGAACGAGGAACGGGGGACACCGACGTGCCTGCCGCACCCGAGCCCGGGACCCGCCTGCGTTCAGACGCACAGGCGAACTACAACCGTCTTGTCGCAGCGGCGACGACGGTGATCGATCGTGAGGGCGCAGACGCGCCGCTCACCCTCATCGCGGCGGAAGCCGACGTCGGGATCGGCACGCTCTACCGCCGCTTCCCCACACGCGCGCACCTGATCGAGGCCGTCTATCGGCACCGGATCACCACCCTCTGCGACACCACCGAGGACTTCCTCACCGACGAGCCGACGCCCCACGCCGCATTGCAGGGCTGGATGACCAGGTTCGTCGACATGCTGATCACCCATCGCGCCGTCCCCGACGCGATCCGCCCGCTGTTGGCCTCGGACACCGACTTCCGGACCGAGACACGCAACAATCTGATCGCGGCACTCGTCCGGTTCCTCAGCGAAGGACGGCGAACGGGCACCATCCGCGAGGACGTGGATCCGGTCGACATCCTGCGCGTACTGACCGGCATCGCCTTTCTCAGCGAGACCTCCGACCACGCCCGCGGCTCGATCGCCCTGGTGGCCGACGGGCTCAGGCCCCAGCAGAGCTGATCGCAGCAAGCCGGCACCCAGTAACCTGGACCGCGTGGACGCCACGATCTATCACAACCCCCGCTGCACCACCTCCCGTAACGCACTCACCCGGCTGCGCGAGGCGGGCGTCGAGCCCGAGGTCGTCAAGTACCTCGACACCGGTTGGACGCGCGAACAGCTCACGGCCATGTTCGACGCCGCCGGGCTGACGCCCGCTCAGGCGGTCCGCAGACGCGAGAAGCTGTACAAGGAACTCGGGCTCGCCGACGCCTCGGACGACGAGCTGCTCGATGCGATGGTCGACCATCCGGTTCTGGTGGAGCGGCCCTTCGTCGTCACCGAGAAAGGCACCCGGCTCGCCCGGCCGATGGACCGACTCGACGAGATCCTGCCGTAGCCCGCTAACGATTCGGCCCCGCTAACGATTCACGCTGTACGCACTCACCGGATCCTCGAGCGGCCGATGCAAACCCGGAACGACCACCGCGGCGAGCGCGCGGACGAATCCCCGGGTGCAGTTCCAGAAGTCGAAGTAGTCACGCCACACGGCGATCCGGCCTTCGCGTACCTCGTTGCGGCCGCATACCCAGAACTGGATCCGCAACGGCCCCACCCGCAGTTCATCGATCCGTTCGGTCAGCACCACGCCGTCGTCGTCGGCGCTGATCGCGCGGATCTGCGCGTCGAATCCGATGCGATCGCCGTTGAGCCCGCGCATCACCTTCGCGAACCGTCGCTTGCCTCGTACGGTCGGCAGCGAGACGTTGGTGTACACGATCTCGTCGTCCACGCATTCCAGGGCCGCCTCGACCCGGCCCTGGGCGAGGTCGGCGAAGAAGGCGTGGACGAGATCCGTCGGTTTCTGTGAGGTCATGCCCCGATGGTATTCTTGCCGCTGTTGTCTCGGCGAGGGTGCGAAGTCACCGTTATCGGCGCGACGGTCACCAGCTCTGCGGACTGCGTCGTCAGTCCACTCCTCGACCGTGTGCGGCGACGCTGAGGCGCCACCACGAAGAATCCCGAACCGAGGAGAATCGCATGGCTACCGCCCCGCAGCTCGCCGCCGCCGTCCGTGAAGAGAAGGGCAAGGGCGCCGCGCGCCGCGCCCGCGCCGCAGGCCAGGTCCCCGCCGTCCTGTACGGCCACGGCACCGACCCGGAGCACCTGCTGCTCCCCGACCGTGAACTCGCCGCCATTCTGCGCGCCAACGGTGTCAACGCCGTCGTGGAGCTCGACATCGCCGGCCAGAAGCAGCTCGCGCTGACCAAGCAGGTCGACGTCCACCCGATCCGCAACTACATCGAGCACGTCGACCTGCTCATCGTCAAGCGCGGCGAGAAGGTCAACGTCGAGGTCGCCATCCTGATCGAGGGCGTCGCCGCCAGCGGCACGCTCACCATTCAGGACGCCAGCGCCGTCGAGGTGGAGGCCGAGGCCCTGCACATCCCGGAGAACATCGTCGTGGACGTCCACAACCTCCCCGCGGGCACCAACGTCACCGCCGCCGACCTGAAGCTGCCGGCCGGCGTCGAGCTGATCACCGACCCCGAGACCCTCGTGGTCACCATCGAGGCCGCCAAGACCGCCGCGGAGACCGTGGGCGAGGAGGCCGACGAGGAAGCCGCCGAGGACGCCGCGGAGTGATCTCCCCGGCTGGACGGCTCTGAGTGAAACTCATTGTCGGACTGGGCAATCCCGGTCCCGCTTACGAGAAGACCAGGCACAACGTCGGCGCGATGGTCGCCGACGGCCTGGTCTCCTCGTACGGCGAGAAATTCTCCGTGCACAAGCGCTCCGGCGCGCTGACCGCCACTGTGCGCATCGGCGGCGAACCGGTACTGGTCGCGAAGTCACGGACGTACATGAACGTCACGGGCAGGCAGATCGGCCCGCTGGCGTCGTACTACTCGGTCGCTCCCGGCGACCTGATCGTGCTCCACGACGAGCTCGACATCGACTTCGGTTCCGTGCGTCTCAAACTCGGCGGCGGTGAAGGCGGGCACAACGGCCTGCGCTCGATCAGCCAGACCCTCGGTACCCGCGACTACCTGCGCGTCCGCCTCGGCATCGGGCGCCCGCCCGGACGTCAGGATCCGGCCGATTACGTCCTCAAACCGTTTCCCGGTTCGGCGAAGGCCGAGGTGGAACTGCTGGTGGCCAACGGTGTCGACGCCGCCGAACTGCTCGTGAAGCAGGGACTCGAAGCCGCTCAGAACGTCGTTCACGCCTGGTAGTCGGCCCGACGTCACCGGACCCGCCCGACGAGCCTGCGGCCGTCGGGACAAATTTGCGCGACCGCCTTCCCGATCCCCTCGCCGTCGGCGATGATGTCCTCAGTCGACTCTTGATCAATTGATCAAATCCCGCGACATGAAGGAGGTCATCGGTATGACGGCGCCCGCAGGCGACACCAGAACCGACATCCCCGGGCTGCCCCGCCCGATCCGCTGGTCGGCGGCTACGGCAGCGTTCCAGATCGAGGGTGCGCGCGACGAAGGCGGCCGCGGTCGGTCGGTGTGGGATCTGTGGGTGCAGACGCCCGGGAAGGTGATCGACGGTTCCACCGCCGAACCAGGCCCCGACAGCTATCACCGGTGGGCCGAGGACGTCGCGCTCGCCGCCGGCCTCGGGCTCGACCGCTACCGGTTCTCCATCTCCTGGACCCGGGTGCAGCCAGACGGCACCGGGCCGTCGAACCCCGCGGGCCTGGACTATTACTCGCGACTGGTCGACGATCTGCTCGCGGCGGGCGTCACGCCCTTTCCCACGCTGTATCACTGGGATCTGCCGGTGCCGATTCACGAGGCCGGCGGCTGGTGCTCACGCGACACCGCCGCACGCTTCGCGGACTACACGGCACTCGTCGCCGACCGGCTCGGCGACCGGGTGAAGAACTGGTACACGATCAACGAACCCGCGATGACCACCCTCCAGGGCTACGCCGTCGGCGCGCTCGCGCCCGGAGAGTTCCTGCTCTTCGACGCCCTCCCGACCGCCCATCACCAACTGCTGGCTCACGGTCTGGCCACCCGAGCGCTGCGGGCGGCCGGAGCCGACGCCGTCGGCGTCGCCAACAACCACACGCACGTCCGGCCGCTGAATCCCGAGTCCCCCGCCGATCGTTCGGCCGTGGACGCCTACGACTTGCTCCACAATCGCATCTTCGCCGATCCAATTCTCACCGGCGCGTACCCGGACCTGTCCGCGTTCGGCCACGAGATGCCGGTGCGCGAGGGCGACATGGAGACGATCTGCCAGGCGCCCGACTTCTACGCGGTCAACTTCTACAACCCGACGACGGTGACCGCTCCGACGGGCGAGGACAATCCGATCCCCTTCGACATCGTCCCCACCCCGGGGGCACCGGTCACCGGATTCGGCGACGAGTGGCCGATCGTCCCCGAAGCGCTCACCGCGCTGCTCGTCGACTTCACCGAGCGCTATCGCGACCTCCCGCCCCTGATCGTCAGTGAGAATGGCGCCTCGTTCCCCGAGCCGGACCGTGCCGCACGCGTCGACGACGCTGACCGGATCTCGTATCTGGACGGTCATATCCGCGCGGTGGGAGCGGCCATCGCGGCCGGCGCCGACGTCGAGGAGTACACGGTGTGGTCGCTGATCGACAACTTCGAGTGGGCCGACGGCTTCACCCAGCGCTTCGGCCTGGTTCACGTCGACTTCGACACCGCCGAGCGCACGCCCAAGGCCTCCTACGACTGGTACCGCCGCGTCATCGAGGGGAACCGCGCGTGAACCGCCCCGCCCCGATCGGGCGCCGCTGGATGACGCTGTTCACGCTCGCCTGGCTGGTGATCTGGATGGCGCAGCTGACACCCCTGCAACTGCTGTTGCCGCTGCAGCTCGACTCGCAGACCTCCGACGACGGCGACCGCTGGATCCACAGCGTGGTGGTGTCCGGCCTCATCCTCGGCATCGGCGCCCTGGCGGGCGTGGTCGCCGGTCCGCTCGCGGGTGCCGCGTCCGACCGCACCGACGGCTCCCGGTTCCCGTCGTGGCTGGGCGGCCGACGCCGAGTCTGGGCGTTCGGCGGCAGTTGGGGCATCGCACTCTTCCTCGCGCTGACCGGGCTCGCCCACCGTCCCTGGCTGGTGGCGATCTGCTGGGTCGGGGTCTCGGTGGCAGTAGCGGTGGCATCAGCGGCGTTCACCGCGATGATCCCCGATCAGCTGGCGCCCGACCAGCGCGGCGCGGCCTCGGCGGCCATCGGTTCCTCACAGGCCCTCGGCATCGTCCTGGGCGTGGGCACGGTGGTGGTCCTCGGTCTGGACGTCCTGCCCGGTTATCTGGTGCTGGCCGCACTCGTCGTCGTGGTCGGCACGTGGGCGTCGATGGGCCTGCCCGACCGCCCGGCGCCGCGCAGCGAACTCGCGATCGGCATCACCGACCGCCCGCGCTGGGCGTCCTTGCGAGACCGCGACTTCTGCTGGATGCTCGGCGGTCGACTCATCGCCAACGTCGGCAACGCACTCGGAACTTCGTTGTTCCTGTTCTTCCTCCTCTACGGCCTGCACCAGGACAAGGACGCGGCCGAGGACAATCTGCTGATCCTGATCGTCGTGTACACGATCTTCGTGGTCGGCAGCTCCGTGATCTTCGGGATGATCTCCGACCGTCGGGGCCACCGCCGGACGCTCACCGTCGTCGCGGCGATGGTCCAGGCCTGTTCGGGACTGGTGATCCTCGCGCATCCCACGTATGCGGTCACGATGGCCGGCGCGGCTCTCATGGGTGTCGGCTACGGCGCGTTCATGACCGTCGGCCTCGCCTTCGCCACCGATCTGCTGCCGCACGTGGAGGATCACGGCCGGGACCTCGGCATCGTCAACGTCTCCGCGGCCCTGGGTCAGTTGGTCGGGCCCATGCTGGGAGCGGGACTGGTCGCCGCGGTCGGCGGATTCTGGCTGGTCTTCGCGATGGCATGTGTGTTGTCCGTGGTCGGAGGCCTGATGACGCTGGGCGCCCGGAACACCGACTCCGCCCCCGCGGTCGTCGAGCCGACATCCTCTGCCGACGCCGGTTCGGCCCGGAAGTAGAATTACGCCCGAGTGTCCGGCGCACCACGGTCGCCGGAATCGAGCAATGAGAACGGACGAATCTTGGCGACATTGGCTACCCCGTCGGGCCACCCGAACGTTGCGATGCTGGGCATCGGCGCATACCGCCCCAAGCGACTGATCACCAACGACCAGCTGTGCCGGGTGCTCGACTCGTCCGACGACTGGATCTTCGAGCGCAGCGGCATCCGCAACCGTCGCTGGATCAGCGGCGACGAGACGATGCGGAGCATGTCAGCGGCGGCCGCCGATCGCGCGATCGTCAACTCCGGTGTCGATCGCGAGATGATCGACCTGATCATCCTCGCCACCAGCAGCTGGCCGTGGAACGTCCCGCACGGAGCCCCGATCATCGCCTCCGACATCGGCCTCAACGGCATCCCCGCCTTCGATGTGGCGGCAGGCTGCGGCGGCTTCGGTTACGCCCTCGGCGTCGCCGCCGACGCGCTCCGCGCGGGCAGCGCACACTATGCCGTCGTCATCGGCGTCGAGACCATGTCCGTCGGTCTCGACCCGACCGACCGCAGCACCGGATTCATCTTCGGAGACGGGGCCGGAGCGGTGGTCGTGGGGCCGAGCGAGGTGAACGGAATCTCCCCGGTGGTGTCCGGCAGCGACGGCGAGAACGCCGAGGCCATCGCACAGAACATCAACACCGTCGACTACATGGCACGATCGGTCGAGTACCAGGAGAAGGATCCGCAGACCGATCCCGTCGGGCGGATGATCATCAAGATGGAGGGGCCCAGGGTGTTCCGCTGGGCCGCCATCACCCTGCCCAAGGCGCTGACCAAGCTGCTCACCGAGTCGGGTGCGGGGCCCTCGGACATCGAGGTCTTCGTCCCGCACCAGGCCAACGCCCGGATCAACGAGCTGATGCGGAAGAATCTCGGCCTGCCCGACGACCTGCCGATGGCGGGCGACATCGAGAACACCGCGAACACGTCGGCGGCCTCGATCCCGCTGGCCATCGAGGAGATGCTGGCGACCGGCAAGGCCCAGGGCGGCCAGTTGGCCCTCATCCTCGGCTTCGGCGCGGGTCTGAGCTACGCCGGCTGCGTGGCGACACTTCCGCCGGCACCGACCGTCTCGTCCTTCGACGGGCTCGACGAGGCCGAGCCGGGACCCCTCGCCACGCATCTGGCCGGCATCGTCGACTGACGCCGGCCCTGACGGGTCGACTGACGCCGGTCGCGCTCAGGCGTTCTCCTTCCGGAAGACGCTGGTGCCCCACCATCCGCCCAGGGCGCTGAGCACGATCGCCGCCAGCAGACCCCACGCCACCTGCGACGACATCACGTCGCCGAGGAACGAACTGCGCACCGAGTCCACGATCCAGCGGAAGGGCATGAAGTCCGACACGCGCTCGAGCCACGCCGGCCCGAGAGTCATCGGCAGGAGGATGCCCGACAGCAGCAGGATCGGCATCAGCAGCATGTTGAGGACCGGCGCCATCACGTCCTCGCTCTTGGTGGTGAGCGCCAAGGCGTTCGACGCGGCGGCGCAGGCACCGCCGACCAACAGCGTGATGACGATGCCGAGAACGATGCCCGGCACCGAGGCCCGCATTCCCATCGCGTAGCCGAGAGCCACGAGGATCAGTGCCTGGACGAGCAGCTGCAGGAGGTCGCGCAGGAGCCGGCCGCACAGCAGCGAGGTCCGGCCGGCCGGTGTCACGCGCTCGGCTTCGATGACGCCCTCACGCCACTCGCCGATCAGCCCGAACCCGGCGAACATGGCACCGAACATTCCGAGCTGCACCAGCAGACCGGGAACGAGGAAGGTGTACGCGTTGTCGCCGACTCCCGGGAACTGCGCGACCAGCGGTTTCAGCAACGGCCCGAAGAGGACCAGATACATCACCGGTTGCATGATGCCGATGAGAACCCACGCGGGATTGCGCAGATTCATCCGCAGCTGCCGGCGGAAGACGATGTACGACTCACGCAGAAATCTCATCGGACATCTCCTCGGTGTCGGCAGCGGCCTCCGCATCGCGAAGACTGCGGCCGGTCAGGGTCAGGAAGACATCGTCGAGAGTCGGCCGCATGATCTCGATGGACTCGATCGTGTTGCCGCTCGCCTCGAGTTCGCGCAACAGCCCCGGCACCACCTTCGCCGACCCGCGGAGCCGGGCCCGGACTCCGACGCCGTCGACGCGGATCTCAGTGGCACCGAGCGACTCCAGTTGCGCCGCCGCGCGTGCGACGGGTTCACCGGCGCCGAACTCCAGGTGCACCAGATCGCCGGACACCTGTGACTTGAGGTTCTCCGGTGTGTCGGCCGCGACGATCCGGCCGTTGTCGATGATCATGATCCGGTCCGAGAGCGCGTCCGCCTCATCCAGGTAATGCGTGGTCAGGAACACCGTGGCACCGCGCTCGGTGCGCAGCTTGGAGATGTGTTCCCACAGGTTCGCGCGCGCCTGCGGGTCCAGCCCCGTCGTCGGCTCGTCGAGGAAGACCAGCGTCGGATCGTGGATCAATCCCATCGCGATGTCGAGTCGGCGCCGCTGACCGCCCGACATGTTCTTGGGCATGCGATCCCACAGTCCGTCGAGTTGCAGTTGCGCGAACAGTTCCTTACCTCGTCGCACGGCGTCACGTCTGCTCATGCCGTACAACTGGCCGTGGTCGGCCACCTCGTCTCCGGCCAGCGCCTGAGAGAACGTCGCACCCATCTGGGAGACATAGCCGATGCTGCGCCGCACCTGAACCGACTCGGTGGTGACGTCGTACCCGTTGACCGTCGCGGTCCCCGCCGTCGGACGCAGGAGCGTAGTCAGCATTCGCAAGGTCGTCGTCTTGCCCGCGCCGTTGGGGCCGAGGAAGCCCACCACCTCCCCTTCGGCGATGTCCAGGTCGACGCCGTCGACCGCACGGACCTCGCGTTTGGACTTGCCCTTGCCGGTGACGAAAGTCGCGACGAGTCCGCGTGCGTGAATCATCCCGGTTCCTTCCGGTAGTCAAATTTGACTAGTCAATAGTGCGACGGCGGCAGGCGGCGTGTCAATGGCCGGTCATGTTCGGCGGGTGGTCGGTTCGGCGGGTAGTCAGTTCGGCGCGCGGTGCAGCGCCGCGCGATAGCGTTCGCGATCCTCGACGATCTGGTAGCCGGGGTCGTCGGCGGGCGGCGCCCACCGGCCGGTGTCCTCGAAGCTGAGCGCGCCGGAGGCGATGTCGGCGAGCACCCCGTCGAGCCAGTGCAGTTCCACCTCCGCGAACTGCTTCCACAGTGCCAGAGAGCGCAACGCGTGCGGCGGTGCGTAGGCCCGCCCGTCCTCCGGTGGCATGACGTCGCCGATGGCCCGGCGCACCGCGTCCCGGCGGGCGCGCAGAGCCGCTTCCGCGCGCCGGTCGCCGAGCATCGGGAGCAGTCCGAACGCGGCTTGGAAAGCGTGGCGGTCGTAGATGTTCACCTCCGAGACCCCGGCGACGATCGCGTCCTCCAGCACTACCCTGCCTGCTTCGGCGAGTTCGTACACCACCACGTCGCGACCGCCGTCGCCGATCGTGTGATCGATCAGGAGCCCCTGGCCCGCCAGAGATCGCAGAGCGTGGTAGATCGATCCGGGATTGATGCTCGCCCAGGCGTCGACCTGCCACGACATCAGCTCGCGCCGGATCTGATAGCCGTTCACCGGCTCGAACAATCCGACCGCGCCGAGCACCAGGAGCCGAGTGGTCGTGACGGACATACCTGTCACGGTAATCCGGTCAGTGCCGGAGCGGACGCACTACCCGGCGGCGCTAGATGTCCGGGGAGTACAGCTGACATGGAGGTGTCTAGAGGTCGCCCGTCAGATAGTGATCCATCACCGGCCCCACCTGGCGGGCGAGCTCGTCCGGCGTCGCACTCGCGATCTCGGGTAGCGCGAAGACGTAGCGGGCCATCACCAGGCCCAGCATCTGGCTCGCGACCAGCGAGATCCTCCGCTGCCTCTGATCGCCTCGCGCCGCGTCGTGCAGGACTCGTCCGGCCGCACCGAGGAAGAACTCCCGCACTCTGCCCGCGACCTCGTCGTCCGTCGCCGCCACACGCAGCATCGCGATCGCGCGCAGCCGCTGCTCCGGATTCTCCTCCCAGAAGCCGATGGCGCGGCGAACGAGCGCGACGCCGACGTCCGTCGACTCCGCGACCCCGGCCAGGATGTCGGCCGGATCGCGCTCCGGAGTCAGCGCCGCCACCAGCAGGCCCGATTTGGTTCCGAAGTAGTGGTGGATCAACGCGGCGTCGACGCCGGCGGCCCGCGCGACCTCGCGCATCGACGTGCGGTCGAATCCCTTGGCGGCGAAAAGCTCCCGGGCAGCGTCGAGGATCGCACCGCGAGTCCGGCCGGCTCCGTCGTCGCCCGGCGGCCGCCCCCTGGTGCGTGCGTTCACAGCGCCGGCCGTTCCCGGGCGAGAACCAGCATCCGTTCCTCGATGGTGGCTCGGACGGGTTCGCACTCGGCGGAGACTCCCGCGGCATCGAGTACCGCGTCGATCTGCGCCGGATCGGTGTCGGGCACTCGGATGTCGCGGCCGGCCAGGATCACCGGCACGTCGGCGTCGTTCAACGCCGCGAAGGCCGCCGCCCAGTCGTCGGTGCGAACGGCGATCGCGCGGGTGTCGCCGATGATGTCGTCCTCGCTGCCCGACCCGACCAGCCGGCCGCCGACCATCAGAAGCAGCCGGTCGCACTGCTGCGCTTCCTCCATGTAGTGCGTCGTGACCAGCACCCCGACGCCGGCCTCCGCCTGCTGACGGATGGTGTCCCACAGCCGGGCGCGGGCGAGGGCGTCGACGCCGGACGTCGGTTCGTCGAGAACGAGGACTTCCGGTCGGTGAGCGAGGGCGATGGCGAACGCCGCCTGCCGCTGGGCGCCCAGGGACAGATCCCGCACGAGGGTGCGCCGCACGTCGGAGAACCGGCCGGGCAGTTCGGCGTTCTGCGCGCGGTAGGCGTCGGCGCTGAACTCCAGGTTCTCCTCCACCGTGAGGTCGGTGTAGAGCCCCAGGTTCTGCGGAACGTAGCCCAATCGTGCACGACGATCCCGATCCGGCGCGCCGCCGAGGACCTCGACGGAGCCCTCGGACGCCGCCGACAGGCCCAGAAGCATGCGGATGAGCGTGGTCTTCCCCGCTCCGTTGGCCCCGATGAGCCCGACCACCTCGCCTGCTTCGACGCTCATCGACACATCGTCGACAGCGGTGACGTCGCCGAATCGCCGGGTCACCGACCGCGCCCGCAGCACCGGTTCACTCATGCCGTCACCTCCCGTCGCATCCGGTCGGCGAGCGACAGTGAGATGACGATGTCCTCCAGATCGGGGTCCACCGGTTCGAGATCCACCGGGCGGGTCTCGCCGCCGGGCCGTTCGTCGGGCCAGTAATCGTGACGCTCGCGTCCCCGGCGCCATGACCACTCCGGTCGCGCAGGCTGTGCCGAGCGAGTGACGACTCCGGTGAATCCGGAGCGCACGTCGTCATAGGAGCCCTGTGTCAGAACCCGTCCGGAGTCGAGGACCACCAGGTGCCCGGCGCGTTCGGCCTCGTCCAGGTACGTCGTCGACATCAGGACCGCGGCGCCTTCCGCCGCCGCCTCGGAGATCATCCGCCACAGATCGATGCGGCTGACCGGATCGACTCCGGTGCTCGGCTCGTCCATGACCAGCAGCTCGGGCCGGTGCAACATCGCCATGGCCGCTCCCAGTTTGCGGCGCATACCGCCGGATAGCGCGGAGGCGGTCCGGTCCGCCGCGTCCGCGAGGCCGGCACGCCCGATCAGTTCGTCGCACCGCCGGTCGAGCTCGGTTCCGCGCAGGCCGTAGATCCCGCCGACGAACTCCAGGTTCTGCCGCACCGTCAGCGCCGCCCAGCTGCCCGGGCCCGCGGCGAGGAATCCGATGTGGTTCTTCCGCGGCGCACGCACCGTGCCCGTCGTCGGCGCGAGTTCACCGACCACGGTGCGCAGCAGCGTCGACTTGCCCGCGCCGTCGCCGCCGACCAGTGCGACGACCGTCCCGGCCGGCGCCCGCACGGACACATCGTCGAGGGCCGTCCGGTCACCGAACCGCACGCTCACCCCGTCGATCTCGGCGATCATTCGGCGCCCGCCTCGCTCGCCGCGTTGTGCACCTTCGGCGCGTTGGGAGCGAGATCACGCCGGAAGCGGAGCGTCGCCCCGGTGAACACCACGACGGCCATCACCGCCAGGACCACCAACGGGAGCCACAGCGACGAGATCGGCGCATCGCGCAGCATCACTCCCTGGGAGATCATCGTGAAATAGGTCAGCGGCAGCAGATAACCGATCCACCGCACGCCCGCGGCCATCGCTTCCAGCGGAAAGATCATGCCGGAGAGCAGAATCTGCGGCATCAACAGCATGAATGCGGTCTGAATCGCCTGCCCGGTGGTCTGGGAGACGGTCGAGATGAAGACTCCCAACCCGAGGACCACGAACAGGAAGAGCGCCGATCCCAGCGCGAATATCAGCACGTTCCCGTTGAACGGGACGTCGAACAACAGCATGCCGAGGACGGTCACGATGATCAGGTCGACCGCCGCGAGCAGGAAGTACGGCACGATCTTTCCGAGAATCACCTGACTCGGCCGGATCGGCATCACCGCGAGTTGTTCCAGTGTGCCAGCCTCCCGCTCCCGCACCAGACCGATGCTGGTGATGATGGTGCCGATGAACGTGAGGATCAGACCGATGATCGCGGGCACCATCACCCACGACGTCTTCAGATCCGGGTTGAAGAGGACCTCGACGTGGACCCGGTCGCCGAACTTGTTGAGCACCCCGACGCTCGACTGGGCGGCGAACATGTTCGACCCGTCGACGAACGCCGTCGCCTGCTCCCCGGGACCGGCGGGGGCCACCACCGCGACATCGACCTCGTTCTCGCGCAGCAGGTCCTTCGCTTCTGCGGCCGTGCGGTCGGGGTAGGTATCGGTGACATCGAAGTACCCGGGCAGCGACTGCGCCACCTGTGTCGCCGTCGGCCCGACCACCGCGGTCTTGACCGACGAGACGTAGAAGTTGGCCGCGTACCCGAAGATCACCAGCAGCAGAAGCGGCAGGACGATCAGCATGGCCATCGTGCGGGGGTCTCGCCTGAGTTCGCGGAACTCCTTGAGGATCATCGCGCGCATAGGACCATCTGACCACTGCGAGCCACTCTGGTCAACGCTTGATGAATATTTTTCCGACCCACTCGGCGCCTCGCGTTACTTCCAGGTAACTGCGCGGCCGTGAGAGCGTGGAAGACAAAGGTGTGCTCCGGCACACATGCCTAGCGATCGGAGACCCAGATATGGCCGAATTGCCTGAAGCCGTCGGCACACAGATGATCGGCATGCTCGGGATCGGCGCCCACCGCCCCGAGCGCGTCGTCACCAACGACGAGATCTGCGAGTACATCGACTCCTCGGACGAATGGATCTACACCCGCACCGGCATCAAGAGCCGGCGGTTCGCGCGCCGGGACGAGACCGTGGTGGAGATGGGCGTCAACGCCGGCCGCAAGGCGATCGCCAACGCCCTCCTTTCGGGCGCGGACATCGATGCGGTCATCCTCGCCACCAACACCCATCTGCTGCTGACGCCCGCCGGCGCCGTCGCGATCGCCACCGAACTCGGTGCCAACGGAGTCCCCGCGTTCGACGTCACCGTCGGCTGCGCCGGATTCGGCTACGCGCTGTCGCTGGCCTCCGACATGGTGCGCGGCGGCAGCGCCACTCACGTACTGGTGGTCGGTGCCGAACAACTGTCGGTGACTCTGGACATGACCGACCGCACCAACTGCTTCATCTTCGGCGACGGCGCGGGCGCCGTGGTGGTCGGCCCCACCGAGAAGCAGGGCCTCGGCCCGGTGGTGTGGGGAAGCGACGGAACGCAGTTCAACGCGATCCGGCAGGACATCGACTGGGTCAGCTACATGGACGCAGGCGACATCGAGAAGCGGCCGTACCTGCGGCTCGAGGGCACCGCCGTGTTCCGCTGGGCCGCGTTCGAAATGGGCAAGGCCGCTCAGCGCGCCCTCGACGTCGCCAAGGTCGACGCCGCCGACATCGACGTCTTCGTTCCGCATCAGGCCAATTCGCGGATCAACGAGTTGCTTGCGCGCAGTCTGAAGTTCCCCGAGTCGACTGTCGTGGCGAACGACATCGAGAAGACCGGCAACACCTCGGCGGCGTCGATTCCGCTCGCCATGGAGGACCTGCTCTCCACCGGGCAGGCCAAACCCGGCGACACGGCCCTCCTGCTCGGTTACGGCGCCGGGCTCAGCTACGCCGCTCAGGTCGTCACGATGCCGCCGATACCGTTCGAGTGAGAGCTCCGAGAATTTCGGCTCCCGCAGCGCTCTGTGAGACCGTTGCGGGAGCCGAAATTTCTGCGATCACCAGAACTGGTCGTAGGTGAGCTTACCGGCCATCACCACGACCACCACGAGCAGCGCCACCCGAACCACGCCCGTGCCACGGCCGAGCACCAGCGTCGATCCCAGCACCGATCCGGCGATGTTGGCCGCGGCCAGGATCGCGCCCAGCGTCCACC
This sequence comes from Gordonia sihwensis NBRC 108236, assembly GCF_000333035.1. GTDB lineage: Bacteria > Actinomycetota > Actinomycetes > Mycobacteriales > Mycobacteriaceae > Gordonia > Gordonia sihwensis. The sequence continues at coordinate 11,354 of NZ_BANU01000032.1, read as the reverse complement.
ACACGTCGCCCTGCACCGCGAAGACTACGAGTGCGCCGCCGTTGGTGGCAGTGTTCGCCACCTTCGCCAGCGTGGCACTGGTGAGGAAACTCTGGCCGAGAAGCGCCGTCAACGTGATGATCAGGAACATGCCGGTCCCCGGACCGAAGATTCCGTCGTAGAAGCCGATGACGCCGAAGGCCACCAGCGCCGCCGCGTAGCGACCGCGCCGGATCGGTCTCGAACCGGCGGCGCTCGCCGACCCGAACTCCGGGCGGCGCGCCACGAAGAGACCGACCGCCACCATCAGCACGATGACCACCGGCCGCATCACGTCAGAACTGAGGGCTCCGGCGGCCAGCGCGCCGAGCGCGGCACACGAGGCGGCGACGGGCACGCTCGCCGCGGCGAGCCCGCGGTCGACCGGCACCCGCCGCAGGTACAGCACCGCCGCGGTCGCGGTCCCCCAGATCGCGGTGAGCTTGTTGGTGCCGAGTGCCGTCGCCGGCGCCATCGACGGAAAGACGATGAGCAGCAGCGGGATCAGCACCAGTCCGCCTCCGCCGACCACCGCGTCGATCCAGCCCGCGACCACCGCGCCGCCGATCAACAGGGTCAGCACGGCTGGATCGGGCAGCGGCACGGGGATTCCTTCGCTCACTCGGAGATTTTGCGTCTGACGTCGGCAGACAGATAGCGTAATCGAGTGAGTTCTGAGGTCATCGCACGCGAGGTGAAGCGCCGTCGAACCTTCGCCATCATCTCCCATCCCGACGCGGGCAAGTCGACGATGACCGAGGCTCTGGCGCTGCACGCCCGGATGATCAGCGAGGCAGGCGCGGTGCACGGCAAGGGCGGCCGCCGATCCACCGTCTCGGACTGGATGGAGATGGAGAAGGCACGCGGAATCTCCGTGAGCTCCACCGCACTCCAGTTCAGCTATTCGCCGGGCGACGCCGACGCCGCCGATGCACCGAACGTCATCAATCTCGTCGACACACCCGGTCACTCCGATTTCTCCGAGGACACCTACCGGGTGCTGACGGCGGTGGACGCGGCCGTCATGCTGATCGACGCGGCGAAGGGACTGGAGCCGCAGACGCTGAAGCTGTTCCAGGTCTGCCGCCACCGCGGAATCCCGGTCATCACCGTCGTGAACAAGTGGGACCGCCCCGGCCGAACCCCGCTGGAGCTGATCGACGAGATCAGCGAGCGCATCGGCCTGATCCCGACCCCGCTGTACGTTCCGGTCGGCATCGCCGGCGACTACCGCGGTCTGCTCGACCGCCGCACCGGCGACTACATCCACTTCGAGCGCACGGCGGGCGGAGCGAAGATCGCGCCGGAGGAACTCCTCACCGCCGACCAGGCGGCCGAGCGCGAGGGCGACGCGTGGGTGGCCGCCCGGGAGGAGAGCGAACTCCTCGCCGAGCTGGGCCAGGACCACGACCAGGAGATGTTCCTGGCGGGCCAGACGTCGCCGATGATCTTCACCTCGGCCATGCTGAACTTCGGCGTGCGGCAGCTGCTCGACGCCCTCGTCGAGTTCGCGCCGCCGCCGCGCGGGCGCGAGTCGATCGACGGCGTCGAGCGCGCCGTGACCGACCCGTTCAGCGCCGTCGTCTTCAAGGTCCAGGCCGGCATGGACACCAGTCACCGCGACCGCCTCGCCTACATGCGGATCGTGTCCGGCGAGTTCGAGCGCGGCATGGTCGTCACGCACGCGCAGACCGGCAAACCGTTCGCGACGAAGTACGCGCAGGCGGTGTTCGGGCGCGACCGCTCCACCGTCGACACCGCGTTCCCGGGCGACGTGGTCGGCCTGGTGAACGCGATGGCACTGGCCCCCGGCGACACGCTGTACATCGACCCCCGGATCCAGTACCCGCCGATCCCCTCGTTCGCTCCCGAACACTTCTCGTCGCTGCGCGTCACCACCGCCGACAAGTACAAGCAGTTCCGCAAGGCCGTCGACCAGATGGACGCCGAAGGCGTGGTCCAGGTGCTGCGCAACGACGTCCGCGGCGACGCCTCGCCGGTCCTGGCCGCCGTCGGCCCGATGCAGTTCGAGGTCGTCACCGCGCGAATCAAGGCGGAGTTCAACGTCGACACCATCATCGAACCGCTCGGATACAGCCTCGCCCGCCGCACCGACGAGGAGAGCGCACCCGAGCTCAACCGTCAGCGCGGCGTCGAGGTCTTCACCCGCAGCGACGGCGCGATCCTCGCCCTGTTCTCCGACAAGTGGCGCCTGCAGTACATCGAGAAGGAACACCCCGATCTGCTGCTGGAGCCGCTGGTCGCCGCGGCCGACTGATGGTCCCGCTGCGCCGCGCCGCGGTGCCCCTGATGCTCCTGGGCCTGACCGCCTGCGGCACCGACGCGACGACCGTCGACGAATCGGTCCCACCGCCTCCGCACAACGGGTCGACCAAGACGCTCGCCGACGGTGACTGCTCGGCGACACCCGCGGCCGGCCGGATCGTCCGGAGCGGTTACGGGCTGAACTATTCGCGCGGCACGATGACGGTCTCGGTGAAGCGTCCCGGCTCGCAGCGCTGCGTCGCCTTCGCCAAGTCCGGCCGCACCGACCCCGCGGTGCCGCCGGACACGCTGCTGTTCACCTTCACCGGAGACCGCGGCGAGGGCGGGCAACTGGAGTTCCTGGCGGTCGATCTCGCGGGTGGGATCCTCCCCTGGCCGGCCGGTGCGTCGGCCCGGGAGCCCGGGGCGCCTATCACCGCGACCGTCGGCGTCTCGCTCGACGGCACGTACTTCACATCCGCCACGTGCACGCTGCGGCTCGCAACCGTGACCGAGACGAGGGCTGCAGGTCGATTCGACTGCCCCGACGCGCTCGCTGCGCGGGCGAATCCCTTCGATCCCGACGACGACGTCTCCTACGACGATCCGACGGTCCCGGCGGCCCCACCCGAGTCGGCGGCGCTGTCGGGTCTGTTCACCGTGGAGAAGTAGGTCCGGACGCAGTCGCGCTAGGCGATGATCGCGGCGACGGTCGCGGCATCCACCTCTTCGACGGTCGCGGGCGAGAACGCCGGATTCCGGTCCTTGTCGACGAGGACCGCGCGGACGCCCTCGACGAAGTCGGGATGCCGGGTGATGCGGCCGGCCGCGGCCAGTTCACGGTCGAGACACTCGGCGAGCGATGAGGTCGCCCCCGCGGTGATCAGCCCGGCCGTCACCCACAGGCTGGTCGGTGACGCCGACGCCAGCAGATCGAGCATCTCCTCGGCCCACGCGTCACCGACCGCACCGCGCAGGCCGCCCACGATGCCGACGACGTTGTCGTCGTCGAAGTACTCGGCGATCTTGCGCAGCGGGAGATCGCTGGTGACCGGCCCACGATGGTCGGCGAGTGCGTCCCGCAGCGGGTCTCCGCGGCGGACGGCGTTCGCCACATCGTCGATCCGCTCCGACGGCACGAAATGAGTCGCGAGTCCGATGGCGACGGCATCGGCGCCGCGCAGGCGTGCGCCTGTCAGCCCGAGCCACATCCCGACGCCCTGCGGCAGACGCGGAAGGAAATACGTGGACCCCACATCGGGGAAGAACCCGATCGCGGTCTCCGGCATCGCGATCAACGCCTTCTCGGTGACCACCCGGACCTCGCCGTGCACGCTGATGCCCAGTCCACCACCCATGGCCGCACCGTCGACGAGGGCGACGTACGGCTTCGGGTACTCCGCGACGAGCTGGTTCAGCCGGTACTCGGCGGCGAAGTACCGGACCACCTCGTCGCTCTCACCGGCGAGCACGTGGTCGCGCACCACGCGGATGTCGCCGCCGGCGCAGAAGGCGCGATCACTCGAGGAGGTGACCAGCACGGTCTCGATCGCGTCGTCGTCGCCCCATTCCTCCAGCACGGAGTGCATCTCGGTGATCATCGACAGATCCAGGGCATTGAGCGCGCGGGGGCGGTCGAGGACGATCTCGCCGACGCCGCCGCGCACCTGGGTGCGGATGTAGGACATTCAGTCACGGTAGCGCAGCGTCCGTACCGCAGAAGAGAACGGGCGGGTCGAGCGACCGCTCGACCCGCCCGAGTATCCGATCAGCTGCGGGAGGTGTTCTCCGCGACGCGGCCGGTGTTCTCGGCGATACGAGCGGTGTTCTGGCTGATCTTGAAGATCGCGATGTACAGCTCGAAGATCACGCGCGCGAGGATCAGATAGATGAGGTACACCAGCGGCACGATGATCAGTGCCACGATCACCGTCAACAGGCCCGCGCCGACGTTGTCGCCCATCTCGGCGAAGCCGGAGATCACGCCGCCGATCAGTGCGATCGCGGCGATGATGGTGAACACGATCGTGACGATCATGTACAGCACCGGGATCACCCGGGTGGCGACCATCTTGCTGAACTGGAAGTCGAAGAGCGCCGACAGGAAGGAGCCGGACTCCTCCGGCGGCGGCTGGTGAGCGGCGCCGGGATCGACCGGGTAGGTCGGCTGGTTGTAGGCGCCGAACTGCTGCGTGTAATCGGACGGCTGGCCGTAGCCTCCGGGCTGCTGGCCGTACGTCTGCCCGTACTGGGGCTGACCGTACGGCGTCTGGCCGGGCTGGGATTGACCGGCCTGGGATTGGCCGGGTTGGGATTGACCGTAGTCGGGCTGACCGGGCTGGGACTGGCCGGGCTGCGGTTGACCGGGCTGGGACTGACCGTGATCGGGCTGCTCGCCCTCGGGCTGGTTGAACGGATCGTTAGGCGGAGTCGTCATACGTGAACCTCTCAGGAGTCATGCCTGATCGCCAGGTCGGCGACACTTGGTTGGAACAACGTAACAACTGGCTGTGACCCTCGCAGGCTCCCCGGCCGACACCGTCACGCGATGCGGTCGCGTCACGTGTCGGGCCGGCGGACGCGCACGCGCGCCGCGGTCACGAATCGAGCAGTTCGGCCGCCTCCATCCACTCGGTCTCGGCGATCTCCTTGGCCGCCACCACTTCCCGGAGTCTGGCGTCCAGATCGGCGAGCCGGTCGGGATCGACGGCGGCGTCGACCATCTCGGCGTGGAGCTTCTCCTCCTGCGCACTGAGCTTCTCCATCTGACGCTCCGCGCGGCCGAGTGCCTTGCGCGCCGCCTGGTGTTCGGCGGCCGAGAGTCCGCCGTCACCGGACGCGGGCTTCGGCTCGGCGGCCGGAGCGGATCGGCGGGCCGGAGCCGCATCGGTCTCGGCCGCCCGTCGTTCCAGGTACTGGTCGATTCCGCGCGGCAGGTTCGTCAGCGCGCCGTCGCCGAACAGCGCCCAGGTGCTGTCGCAGACCCGTTCGATCAGATACCGGTCGTGGCTGATCACGACCAGCGTTCCGGCCCAGGAGTCGAGCAGATCCTCCACCTGCTGGAGCGTGTCGATATCGAGGTCGTTGGTCGGCTCGTCGAGCAGCAGCACATTGGGTTCGGCCATCAGCACACGCGTGAACTGCAGGCGGCGACGTTCGCCGCCGGACAGGTCTCCGACCGGCGTGCGCTGTCGCGCCGGGGAGAACCCGAGCCGTTCCGCGAGCTGACTCGCCGACAACTCCTTGTCGCCGAGCGTCACATGACCGGCAACCTCTTCGACGGCGTCGAGCACGCGCAGGGTGGGATCGAGGTCGTCGAGTTCCTGACGCAGCCAGCCGATCGAGACGGTCTTGCCCTCGATGCGGCGGCCCGGCGACACCGGCACCTCGCCGGCGAGCGCCCGCAGGAGCGTGGTCTTGCCGGAACCGTTGACCCCGACGAGGCCGACCCGCTCCCCCGGCGCCAGCCGCCAGGTGGTGTCCTCGAGCAGCACTCGACCCTCGGCGCCGTCCGACGACGGTGCGGTGAGCCGCGCGTTCTCGAGTTCGATGACCACGCGGCCGAGGCGGCGCTTGGCGAATGCGGAGAGTTCGACGGTGTCGCGCGGCGGGGGCACGTTCGCGATCAGCTTCTCGGCCGCCTCCACCCGGTAACGCGGCTTGGACGTGCGCGCGGGCGCACCGCGCCGCAGCCACGCCAGTTCCTTGCGCGCGAGGTTGCGCCGGCGCTCCTCGGCGGCATCGGCCTGCCTGGCGCGTTCGGCGCGCGCGAAGATCCAGTCGTTGTAGCCGCCCTCGTATTCGTCTACGCGCCCGGAGTGGACCTCCCACGTGCGGGTGGCGACGGTGTCCAGGAACCAGCGGTCGTGAGTGACGACGATGAGCGCGCTGCGCCGGTTCACCAGATGTTCGGCGAGCCAGTGAACGCCCTCGATGTCGAGATGGTTGGTCGGTTCGTCGAGGATCAGCAGGTCGGAGTCGGTCACCAGCGCGGCCGCGAGGGCCGTCCGACGACGTTGCCCTCCGGAGAGTTCGCCCACCTTGCGGTCGAGGATCGCGTCGACCCCGATACCCGCGAGGATACCGCGGATCCGGGCGTCGCCGGCCCACTCGTGTTCGGGTGCGTCGGCGCCGACCACCGCGTCGGCGACGGTGATGCCGGGATCGAGGTCGCCGCCCTGAGTGACCGTCGCGATGTGGATGCCACCCGCCCGCGAGAGGCGCCCGGAATCGGGTTCGGTGATGCCCGCCAGGATCTCGAGCAGGGTCGTCTTACCGCCGCCGTTGAGCCCGACGACGCCGATGCGCTCACTCTCGTGCACGCCGACACTGACCTCGTCCAGAAGCGGCTTGATGCCGAAGCTCTTGCTGATGCGTTCGGCGTTGATCAGCGACGTATTGGTACGCAGGGGCATTCGTGCTTTCCGTTCAGTCAGTCGTCCAGCGAGGTCAGTCGTCGGCGAGGTCAGTCGTCGGCGAGGTCAGTGGTCGGCGAGGTCAGTTGACCGCGATGAGGCGGGCGCCCGCCACCGGCCCGGACGCGGTCCGCACGGCCTTGGCCACACCGGACCCGGACAGTTCGGCGGCCACCCGGACGGCGGCGTCTTCGTCGGCGCACAGGAACGCGCAGGTGGGCCCGGACCCGGAGACGATCCCGGCGAGCGCTCCGGCCTCGCGGCCCGCCCGCAGGGTGCGCCGCAGCATCGGCTGCAGCGACAGCGCGGCCGGCTGCAGATCATTGTGGAGCAAAGGGGCCACGGCGCGCACATCGCCCGATGCGAGCGCCTGCATCAGCTCGTCCGGACGGGCGACGCCCGCGGCGGCGGGCTGGTCATCGCCGTCGCGGGCCCGGAGCCGGTCGATCTCCCGGTACACGTCCGGAGTGGACAGCCCGCTGCCCGACACCGCGAGCACCCAGTGCAACGCGCCGCGGTGCAGCACCGGCAGCAGTTGCTCTCCCCGGCCGGTGCCGAGCGCTGCGCCGCCGACCACGGAGAACGGGACGTCCGAGCCCAGTTCCGCGGCGATGGCGAGGAGTTCGTCGCGGGCGATGTCGAGCCGCCAGAGCCGGGCCGCAGCGACGAGCGCCCCGGCGGCGTCGGCCGAGCCGCCGGCCATGCCCCCGGCCACCGGAATCGTCTTGTCGATGGTGATCGCCACGTGCGGGTCCATCCCGGCATGCCGCGCCAACGCGACCACGGCCCGCGCGGCGAGGTTCGTCGCATCCGACGGCACCTGTCGGCGGTTCTCGCCGCGGACGGTCACCGACAGCGCGTCGTCGCCGCGCACGGTGACCTCGTCGTAGAGCGACAGCGCACAGTACAGCGTCGACAGTTCGTGGTATCCGTCGTCGCGGAGCGGCCCGACGCCCAGGTGCAGATTGATCTTCGCCGGGACCCGGGCGGTCGCGCCACCCATCATCGGGCGGCTCCGGTCTCGATCCCGGCTGCGTGGCCGGCGCGCGCGAGCCGGACGAAGTCATCGACGTCGCACCGTTCCCCGCGGAGCCCGGGGTCGATTCCCGCCGCTCGGAGGAGTTCTTCGGCCCGCGGGGCGCTGCCCGCCCACGACGAGAGCGCCGACCGCAGGGTTTTGCGGCGCTGAGCGAATGCGGCGTCGATCGCGGCGAATGTCTGCGCCCGCAGCTCCGGGTCGGTCCCGTAGACGTCGCGGCGGTCGATGCGGACCAGGCCCGACTCGATCTTGGGTTCGGGCCAGAAGACGTGTTTGCCGACGGAACCGGCTCGGGCCACGTCGCCGAAGAAGCGGGCCTTCACGCTCGGCACCCCGTAGATCCGGCCGCCCGGAGCGGCGGCGAGACGGTCGGCAACTTCGGCCTGCACCATCACGAGCGCGGTGCGGATGGTCGGGAACTGCGCCATGAGGTGCAACAGCACCGGAACCGCGACGTTGTACGGCAGGTTCGCGACCAGCGCGGTCGGCGCGTACGGGAGGTCGGCGGGGGTGACGGTGAGGGCGTCCGCGGTGACGACGTCGAAGTTCGCCGCCTGTGCGGGCGCGAACTCGGCGATCGTCCGTGGCAGTCGCGCGGCGAGCGTGCGGTCGATCTCCACCGCCACCACGCGGCCGGCCTCGGCGAGCAGCGCGAGGGTCAGCGATCCGAGTCCCGGTCCCACTTCCAGAACCACGTCGTCGGCACCGACGCCGGACACCGACACGATCCTGCGAACGGTGTTGGCGTCGTGGACGAAGTTCTGCCCCAGCGTCTTGGTCGGGCGCACATCGAGCTCTGCGGCGAGTGCGCGGATCTCGGCGGGACCGAGCAGACGAGGCGAATCAGGGACGATGTTCACCTGAACATTGTGACTGATGATCGTCGGGAGGTGCCGCAGCGGACGGCTGCACCGCGGGCGAGGATCAGCGGAGGCCGATCTGCGACGAGCAGGACGGCCACGCGCCCCAGCCCTGAGCGGCCTGCGTCTTCTCCGCGATGGCGATCTGCTCCTCGCGAGTGGCGAGATCCGGACGCGGCGCGTACTCCTGGCCGCCCCAGCGATCCCAGGTGTTCTGGTCGAACTGGATGCCGCCGTAGAACCCGTTGCCGGAGTTGATGGCCCAGTTGCCGGTCGATTCGCACTGAGCGAGACGATCCCAGACGCCGTACGGAACCGCCGGTGCACCCGGCTTGGTTCCGACGCGGACCGTGGCAGCCTTGGGCTCCACGAGAACCTTCTCGCTGATCTTGGTCTTCTTGACGACCTTGCCGTTGACGGTGGTGATCGAGTACTTCACATCGGCCTTGCCGGGAGTACCCGGGTCCTCGACCTTCTTGGTTCCCCGGGTCAGCGTGTCGTCGTCCTTGGTGTTCTCCGGCGGCTTGACGTCCTCGGTGAGGGTCTTCTCCTCGGTCTTGATCCGGGTGACGCGGATGTCCATGTCCTTGCTGACCGGAGTCTGCGCCGCGGGCACCACCTTGTCGGTGGGCGAGAGCGGCTTGCCCGCACGGGCGAGCAGGTCGCCGACCGTCTTGGCCGCAATGCTCGGCGTCGACTTCTGGCCGCCGTCGTCGAGCTTGACCCGCTTGGGCAGGGTGACGTCGAGATCGGCACCGTCCACCGGAAGCACGTCGTTCAGCGGTGCGGTCACCGCGCTGGTCGCCATGCCGCGTTCAGCGAGAACCTGACCGACGGTGGACGCGTTGGTGGTGATGTTCAACGGCCTGCCGTCGACCACCAGCTGCACTTTCTTGAGGCGGTCGACCGTGATGGTCTGGTTGTCACGCGGCGCACTCGAGAGCGGCACGTTCACCTTGTCGCCGTCGGCAGGGTCGATGCCGTTGTCGCGCAGCACGCTCCCGACCGAGAAGGCCATCGTGCTCACATGCATGGTCTGTCCGTCGACCGCCAGCGTCACCTCCTTGTGCATGACAGCTCCGGTGACGGCTCCGGCCGTGACGGTGGTCAGCACGGCTCCGAGGGCTACTCGGGCGCGCATGGAGGTGGACGTGTTGATTCTCTTCAAGACAGACATACAGTTCCCTGCCGGGTTGGGTATAGCTATCCGCGTCGGCAGCACGGATCACGGTACGGTAACGAATCGGGGTGGGTTACCGCAACGGAAACTTGTATATCCGGCGCGCATTTGCTCCAAGCGTGTGGGCCAACTCGTGATCGTCGACGCCGCGCAGTGCGGCCAGCGCGCGAGCGGTGTAGGGCACGCAATAGGACTGATTGGGCTGGCCACGATAGGGATGCGGGGTCAGGAACGGTGCGTCGGTCTCCACCAGCAACTGCTCGTCGGGAGTCAGAAGTGCGGCCTCACGCAACTCGCCGGAGTTGTTGAACGTCACAGTGCCGGAGAAGCTCAACACATACCCGAGGTCGACACATTCGCGGGCGATCGCACGGTCGCCGGAGAAGCAGTGCATCACCACCGTCTCCGGCGCCCCCTCGGCCGCGAGGACGTCCAGCAGGTCGCGATCGGCGTCGCGATTGTGGATCATCAGCGCTTTGCCGGATCGTTTGGCCAGATCGATGTGCCAGGCGAAGGCGTCGCGTTGGGTGGTCGGGTCCGCGCAGTCGTCCGAACGGGTCGTCCAGTAGTAGTCCAGACCGGTCTCACCGACGGCCACCACGCGGGGGTCGTCGACCATCTGTTCCAGCTCGGCTCGGGCCTCGTCATCCAGATCGGCGGCATGAGTGGGATGCAGTCCGACGGCCGCGAACGCTCGTCGGTCCCAATGCGCGGCGGCGACAGCCCAGCGGGCGTCGACCATGTCGTCGGCGACGGTGACCACCTGCTCCACGCCGACCGACTCGGCGTGGTCGAGGATGGCTCGGACGTCGGCCTCCGTCCGCCCGCCACAGGCCGCCAGGTGCGTGTGTGCGTCGACCAGCCCGGGCAGCGCTTCCGGGTCCGGTGGCGGCAGGCGTCGCTTACGCTTCTTGATCTCCTTGGCGGTGAGTTCACCCGTCGAGTCGGTCACAGACCCACCTTGCCCGAGATCGTGTCCGTCGCGGAAATCCGGGTCCGCCTGGAAACTGGGGCACTTCGCAGTCGACGCTCTGCCCAGGCCGCCGTTCGAGGGTTCCCACCGAAACCATCGAGCCTGTCACCGATGCCCCACGGCGTAACAGAGTTGAGCCGGCGCACGTGCGTCTGTCTATGAAATCAGTTGTGTCATACCCGATTGGTAGTGTTCAGATATCCAAGAAAACATGGTGTGACCAGCTGAAACACTCGGGGGAGGTGGCAGCGATGACCGATCCGATCACCGATTCGATCGCGACTGTCGTTGCCACCGGTGCACTGCCGGACCAGCCCGCGGAGTTGTTGGCGTTGATCGATGCCGCGGCGGTGAAGCTCGCCGAGACCTCCCTGTCACCGGAGACCGAACCGGAACTGCTGGCCCACACACAGACCGCCGAACGCATCCGGCGACGCTGGGACGGCGTTTCGTCCAGATTGTTGGTGGAGGTCTCCGACCGCAATACTCACCGCACCGCGGGCTATCTGAATCCGCATCAGTACCTGTCGCAGGGTTTGCGGCTGGGGACCCGTGAGGCGGGTCGACGGCTCCGGATGACCGAGACCATCGGCGAGTTCTCCAA
>NZ_BANU01000033.1 GCF_000333035.1 Gordonia sihwensis NBRC 108236 | reverse complement strand
AGGTAGGTGGGTTTGCTCAGCCTTTCCTGGTCGGCGGGATGAGTGCGTCGATCCAAGCTCCTGGCGAGATGCGGTCGGGGTAGCCGTCGGGGTTGTCGATCTGGATGTAGCCGAGTTCGGTGGCGCGGCGTTGGTCTCGTGGGCGGTAGAGGCGTGCTTCGGTGCGTCGGGGTTGTGTGCGGCGGTACCAGGGAGCGGCGATCCAGTCGTGGGCGCGGAGGATGTCGACGGGATCTCCGTCGACGACGCCGAGCAGGAGAGGGTAGGTCGGTGGATACTCCCGGCGGCCGAGAAACAGTGCCCATCGTGGGGCGTGAAGGGCCGCGGCGATCTGATCCAGGAACGCGCGGTCGCCGCCGATCCCGGCGAGGAACACGGCGTCGTCGAGGACGGACTCGATCAGGGGTTGAACGATCATTCGGGATTGGGTCCGGCGCCGGGTCGTGCGGAACTCGGTTCGGGCGCGGCCGGGTTGGTCGGCGCGGACGACGATGTCGAGTGCGAGTAGGTCGGCGAGCTCCGGTCGGGCGTGGCGCGGTGGTCCTGCGATGCGGTAGCGGCCCAGGGCTGATCCGAGCAGGCCGGCCAGGCCGGTGTTCGTGGGTGCGAGGCGTTCGGGGCTCAGGTCCCGTTTGATTGGTCGGCGAGTCAAGTCGGGTTGCGCGCGATGGACGTCCCAGGCTTGGGTGGGGCCGGCCAGTCGCAGCAGCAGCGTGGCCTCACTGGTCATTCGGGGACCTCCTCGTGCATGTACCGAAGGCGGAGTCCGGGAATGCGTTCGGCGACGCGGCCGAGGGCCGCGCGGTGCCAGGAGGCTGGGTAGGTCACGTCGGGCCAGTGTTCCCAGAGTTGTTCGTCATCGATGTAGATCGGGACGACGGTGTCGCCGTCCTCGCGGATGGCGGCGGTGACTTGGTCGATGAAGTCGTCGGTTGCGGCGAGCATGCTGCGGACCTGGGCGGCGACTCTCGGCGGGATGACCGAGGTCCCGGCATCCCAGCGGCGGACAGTACGGTCCTGGACTCCGAGTTGGGCGGCGATCCAGGCTCCGGTGACGCCTAGTCGTTCCCGAGCTACGCGGAACTCGGCTCCGGTCATCGTCTCCATACCCACACTCGTTCCTTCCTGATTAGCGGCGCACCTTCTGGGCCGGCGACGTAGGGGGCGATCCATCGCTCCTCTTTGCGTGAGCGGCCCGGGCCGACGTGGTAGGTCTTCCAGTGGTCGCGCACGATCCACCGGCACGAGTAGTGGCGGTCGCCGGCCGATGCCGCGGTGCCGTCCGGGCCGACCGACCAATCACGGACCGTTCGCAGATCGATGACCGTGACCTCCGGGATCGGCCTGTTCCTTGTCTCTCGTGGGTGGCCATCGGTAGCGAGGTTCGCTGGGCGGGTGCCGGCCACCTTCGGTTCCTGTGAGAGAAGCATGGTTGCAATGAGGATCCGCCAGAGCACGATTTCCGGCGACATCAACGCCTCACCGATGCTGATTGTCATGTGCGCCAGCGACTCCAAGTCCGTGGTGTCTGCCGGTTCGGGCATCAGCAGCTTCTCGAGCCCGGCTCGGCCGCCAGCGCGCACCGCAGCCTTCGTCCAGCCGGACACTCGTAAGTCACCCATCAGTGCCGTATGTTGCGGAGCCTCCGCGAATCGGGTCCAGGAGATCGCGTCGACGGTTCGGTCGCTGTGCGGCAACTGCATCGACAGGCCGCCGTCGAAGACGACCAGACCGGTGCGGTGCTCGGAAGGAAACTCCCACTCGGGCAGACGTCTCCCGGACAGTGCCGTGTCGAGGGCCAGGGTCGTCATGTCGGGGGAGACCCACCACAAGGAGCCCGTTTCCAGTCCATCTGCTTCGGCGTCCCACAGTCGTGCAGGGAGGTCGTGGCCGCTTCCCCAGATCGCGGGGTCGAGTGATCGGGCCTTGGTAGCGTCGGCCCGCAGGGCTGCGACCATCTGCTTGCGAATCTGAGGAAGCTGGGTGGCACGCAGGATCACTGCAGGGTCTCATCCTGGTCGGTCCGTCCCGCGTCGGAGGGACGCGCAGTGATCGTCTCGACCAGCGACCAGAACGCTTCGACGTCGAGGGCCGTAGACACGTACTCGGTCCCCTGCAGCGACCATGTGCTCAGCGGCGCTGCTTCGACAACGGCGTCGGTGAGTCGATCGATAGTCTCGGCGTCGAACTCATCTCCTACGGCCGCTTCGACGACGTAAGAGTGAATGTCGGTGCGCGTGATGGTCATGCGATTCCCCTTCGGGCCTCGGCTGGGCCTACATGCCCTACCTGGTACCTTCACCATATGTCCTAAAATAGGACACGTCAAGGGCGGATTTCATCGTTCCTGCCTGAATGCGGTTGCCTCCTGCGTCATCTCAGGAGCTTCGGCATTAGTATTGAAAGCGAGATTTGGACGGTCTCACACAACAACAGAAGGTAGGCAACCAATGTCAAAATTTGGCATGCGTTCGTTCGTGGCAACAATGGTCGCCGCGGCAGGCGTAGGCGGTACTGTTCTCTGTTCGGCTCCGGCACACGCAGCAGAGCTGTCACAGAACGGTTTCCCCCTGATCAGTCAGGACCAGACAGTCGAGTGGAGCGTGAACGGAGTCACGTTCTGGACTGCGCCCGGTGCGCCGACTGAGAAACTGCAGGCATTCGTCACATGGTTCGATGCGGCTATCGAGCCGGTGTCGCTCGGAAACGGAGACGACTGGTCGTGGGCCGAGCCGGCACTGGTTCCCCCAAGCAACGTCAGCTACAGCAATCACGGCAGCGGCACCGCAATCGATCTGAATCTCGAACGCCACGCCGGCCAGGGCGCGAGCGGGACTTTCACCCCCGAGCAGGCCTCGGCGATCGCAGCCAAGGCCGCAGAGCTCGGACTCGTATGGGGTGGGTCGTGGACTGACATCCCCGACGAGCCGCACATCGAGCTGGCTCACCTCTAAGCATCAACAGCCGCAAGCCAGACTTACCCAAGAAGGCCCTCAACTTCTCACGAGTTGGGGGCCTTCTGCTGCGCGATAAATATTTGGAGTTCACTCGCGTGATTCACCAGTAAGTCCTGGTGTTCGGGGCGAGGGTTCACCGGTTAGTGGCAAGAGGTTCTTGGGCGCCCCGCGACCAGGGTCCTCGCGGCAGGCCTTCGATCTATCGTGGTCTACTTTCCGGGGTGATTAGCACTCAAGACTACTCGGCCGGGAACTAAACGCTACGTCTGACTTTGATCGGGAATACCCCTGGACCGACGTCGAGATTCAACACCCATCCATTAAGCGCACAAGAAGCCCTCAGCCCGTAACCCCCTGTCGGAAGACCGTTGTCATCCCAGTAGGGGACGAGCGGCGTAGTGTCGAAGAGGCATGGGGAGTGTCGCGGGCGCATGCGTTTTGGTCCCCACCATAGAAGCTCGTCGTTCATGCGTAACCAGCGCAGTTCTTCGACTGATTCGATGACACGCTCCTCAGAATCGGACTCTTTGTTGTCACCGCTCATTCATTTACTCCTCATCAGACACGGTCTGGATGGACGTGGATTCGATGCAGCAGAGCGGCCAGTGACTCACTGATCGCCATCTACCGGAGGCGTTCAATGTTTGGTCCGGCATCTCGGATCGGCTTCTTCTGACGCCAGTTTTTGCATGCGACCGCCCGGGGCCGGCCGTCGCAATCCGAGTCCGATCAATTCGGCCCTGTGCTCGTTCTGTGAAACCTGGTAGCTGAAGCATTCTTCCGCCAGTGCTGCGACTCAGGCCCCGGAGCCGGTCTCGGCGATGCGTTTGGCGAGCTGCCGTTCGGCATCGTCGAGGATGTTGCCGTAGTCAGCAGAGCTTGATCCGTCCCATTGACCGAGGTGCCAGCTGCGGATCTCCATGAGCTCCGCTGGGGTCGCCGGATGCCAGTACGTGACGCGAGGGGTACCCCACTCATCCCAGTTGCCGGACGGTGCCACCGCGAGTTGAGCCCCGGAAACTGCATGGCGCCAGATACGGGCTTGTCCTCGGTTGTCGACGGTGAGGAGCCCGCACGCTTTCATGGACTCAGTCAGCTGGGAGTACACGTGGCCTCCAGTGTCGATCCAGCCATGAAAGCTGGCATCCGGCCGTCGGTGAGCGCTCACCACGCTCGCGACCAGCCGCCCATTGACCGTGATCCCGATTTCAGCTGCCGGATCAGCGTCAAGGGCGCGAACCAGTGCAGGCAGCTCGGCGCGGACCTCCGTAATGCTTCTCGTCTCCATGCCACCCACCCTAGCGCACTAGGACCGTACAGGTCCGTATTCGCTACGAATCGAACGTTATTCAGTACATGTCGAGCCGATAATATACCTTATGTTAAGTAGAACCCTGCGTATTGCAACAGATGAATCACTGCGGCTCCCCCATGCCCGGGCGCTTCGTTCATTCTATGGCGTCGGGACCAGCGGATACGTACCGGTTAGGCCAGCCGCCTTCCGGCGAGGCCCCATGAGTGACGTGGGCAGTAGCCCGGTCTCGATCGATTTCGTCGTCATTTTGCATCATTGAATCATCAGATGAAACCGTTTCTGGTGGAGGTTCCGATGCGAATCGATGAGGTTGGCCGAGTACATCTGGTTGAATCTGTGCCGCTTCTGCGGCCGGAGGAGCGTGTCGTCGAGCTGATGCTCGACGGATGGCGGAACCAGCAGCTGTCCAGGAACTTGCAGTTCTCGACAATCGATCGGCGAGTGCGCTGCGTGCAGAGGTTCATCGAGCATTCGAACGAGGAGCCGTGGAACTGGACACCGGCGATGGTTGAGGAGTTTTCCGCCGATCTTCGGTCGGTTCGTCATGTGATGCACTCGACGTTGCGCGGCTACCACGGCACACTGCGGGCATTCTGTTCCTACATCAGCAACCCTGACTACGGGTGGGACCGCGTCTGTGAGCAGCTCTTCGACGCGTACCCGGCCCAGGTTTTTTCCGCCTGGAACACCGCGAGCCACGTCCAGGAGTACGACGGGCGGGCGAGCAAGCGCCCTTACACCAAGGACGAGCTTCAAGCCTTGTTCGAGTACGCCGACGATGAGGTAGCTCGGATCGGTGCGACCAGCAGGAAGGGCTGGCAGGCGGCCTACCGGGACGCCGCGATGATGAAGGTCGCCTACGCCTACGGCTTGCGGTTTAACGAGCTCACGCACCTGCAATTGGTGGACTTCGCCCGCAATCCCCACGCTCGCGAGTTCGGGAAGTTCGGCGTGTGCAAGGTCCGGTACGGGAAGGCGTTCCGCGGGTCACCTCCGAAACCCCGTTCGGTGTTGACGGTGTGGCGGTGGACGCCTCCGATCATCGAGGACTGGATCGCCAACGGCCGAGGTGATCCCGACAGTCTTGATCTGTTCTCCAGCGAACGAGGCGGGCTGGTGGTGGGGTCGACTCTTCTTCGTCGTGTACGCCGCTACTGTGTTGATCTGGGTATCCCCGACGGCGTCGATCTGCATTCGTTTCGGCGGTCGTACGCCACGCATTTACTCGAGGATGGCTGGGATCCCAGGTTCGTGCAGGACCAGATGGGGCACGAACACGCCTCGAAAGCGTGTGTGGGGTAACCCCCCACCGAGGGTTCAAATCCCTCCGCCACCGCCATACGCAGGGGAAACGCCCGGTGTTTCGGTTAACTCCGATTCACCGGGCGTTTCTGAATGTCACAGAATGTCACAACGGCCAGGAACTCGCGGACAGGGGCGAGTGGGACAAACGACGCGATGTCACGTCCCCTAGGTGGGGCAGCAATCAGCCAGACGACCGGGACTCTCCACAGCTCCTGCATCGCCTGTCCGCCGCAGTTGTCACACCGTCTGCTCCGCCGCGAGCCTATTGGGGCGACAGCATCCATGCTGTTAACGTCGACTTCCCAAAGGCGCAGGACTGACATGGAAGGGATGGTCATTGTGGCGCAGAAGCGTGGTCCACGCGGTGTGCTCAAGGAAGCCGTCCGCGAGTACCTAGCAAGCCTTGGCGGCGAGCCAGCGACTATCGCGC
Organism: Gordonia sihwensis NBRC 108236; assembly: GCF_000333035.1. Taxonomy (GTDB): domain Bacteria; phylum Actinomycetota; class Actinomycetes; order Mycobacteriales; family Mycobacteriaceae; genus Gordonia; species Gordonia sihwensis. The sequence continues at coordinate 58,086 of NZ_BANU01000033.1, read as the reverse complement.
AGATCGCCGAGGCGATCAAGCCAGAAGTCGGCGAACGCCCACCGTCGTCGTATCGCTCGACCCTTCAGGACGAGCGATATTTCGAGCGGGTCGAACGCGGTGTATTCCGCATCAAGCAGGATTGACTGTCGGTGTCTGCTGACAACCTACAGAATATGAGCCGCATAACGACCCTTCACGACCTCGCGCGCCTGGCGGCAGACTTGGGCGCTTGCACGGTGGGCACGTTGTCCGATGCTGAACGTGCGTTGATTCCTGACACCGAGCTGCCGCTCACGAAGGACGCCTTGCGGCGACTGCGCAAGACCATCGAGCGCGGCGGCGACCCGCTCGGGGACACCTACTGCCGCATCCTGACTCCCGCTGACCGCCGCCCGCTCGGGCAGACATATACCCCGCCCTCGATCATCACCGCGATGACTTCCTGGGCTGCGGAACAAGGTACACCAGTACGCATCGTTGATCCCGGCGCGGGTTCAGGCCGGTACCTCCTGGCGGCGGCCAAGAGGTTCCCGAAGTCGTCCATCATTGCCGCCGAAGTTGACCCATTTTCAGCGTTGATGCTGCGGGCGAACATTGCTGTCCACAACCTCCATGACCGTGCCGAGGTCCGGCTAGGTGACTACCGCTCCCTAGAACTCCCTGAAGTCCACGGTCCAACGTTGTTCATCGGCAACCCGCCGTATGTCCGCCACCATCAGATCGCCGCCGAGTGGAAGAAGTGGCTGTTAAGCACCGCCAAGGCCCGTGGCTTCAAAGCCTCTGCGCTCGCTGGGCTGCACGTCCACTTCTTCCTTGCGACAGCGCAACTCGGGAAGAAGGGCGACTTCGGCGCATTCATTACCGGTTCCGAGTGGATGGATGTTAACTACGGCTCGTTGGTGCGACAGCTTCTGCTCGATGGACTCGGCGGTGATTCAATCCATGTCCTCGACCCGTCCGCTGCACCGTTCGCCGACGCTCAGACAACCGGAGCGATCACTTGCTTCAAGGTGGGCGCAGCGCCAACCTCCATCAAGCTGCGGCGGGTGGAGAGGGTTGACGACCTCGGCAACCTCTCCAAGGGGCGTCGGGTGTCCCGTCAGCGTCTGGCGGAGTCATCACGATGGTCCGTGCTGACCCGTGTTACCCCGAAGATTCCTGCTGGCTATGTCGAGCTGGGTGAACTGTGCCGCGTGCACCGTGGCGCGGTCACAGGAGCTAACGCCATATGGGTACAGCGCCGCGACAGCATCAAGCTGCCTGAGTCCGTCCTGTTCCCATCCGTCACCAAGGCACATGAGCTGTTCAGCGCGGGAGCGCGATTGACGTCCCACCAAGGGCTGAAGGTGGTCATCGACCTACCAGTGGACCTGGACGTACTCGACGCTACCGACCGTAAGCAAGTTGATCAGTTCCTGCGGATAGCCAAGCGGCACAAGGTGAACGAGGGCTACATAGCCTCGACCCGTAAGGCATGGTGGAGCGTGGGTCTGCGCAACGCAGCACCGCTGTTGGCGACGTACATGGCTCGGCGGCCACCGACGTTTGTGCGCAATGACGCCGATGCACGGCACATCAACATTGCCCACGGATTGTATCCGCGAGAGCCGTTGAGCGCGACTGTCCTTGACAACCTTGGGGAGTACCTACGCGGCGCTGTGTCCCTCGATTCAGGACGCACGTACGCGGGAGGACTGACGAAGTTCGAGCCGAAGGAGATGGAACGGCTGGTGGTACCAAACATCGACATACTGAAGGTGGGGGTCTCGTAGTGGCTCAGGTTCCGCCACCCCGCTGGACCGAAGAACAGTTCGCCGAGGACGCCGCGAAGTCTCAGGCATTGTTCTCCGAAGCGCGGATGGGGGAACCACTTGAGCAGTACCTCGACAAGTTCGAGGAGTTCCGCCTCGCCGTCGATGAGTTGATCGAGGGCACAGTGGACTTGACGCTACTCAAGGAGCACGCAGTAGACCTACTTGTACGCTCAGAGATGAGGACCGCCATACGCTTCCTCGCTTCGCCCTGGATCAGTGAGGACGACCTGAAGGTGCTGGCGAACACCACACTCAGCGCTCAGCGACTGAGGGCCGAGGATGGCGCTGGAGCACAGCGGGTCATCGACACCATACTCATGGGACTGGACCGCAGCCGCTTCCCATGGGTGTCGGAGGATCGGGAGCCGACACAGACCGAGCGTGAGGTTGCCGTTATCTCGACAGCAGCTCTCATCGCCACCCAGAAGATGCAGACTGCTCGCCGCAACGAGTCGAAGAACGAGCAGGAGGAATTGGTCACCGACTACCTGATTGGCCAGGACTGGACACAGGTGCCTACACGGACAATCTCAACCCTCAACGATGCCCCCGCGCCGGGAGAGTTCTGCCGTGAAAGCAAGTTCGGCACGCGTAAAGCGGACTTGATTGTTCGGTTACAGGACGGTCGGGTAATGCCCATCGAGTGCAAGGTATCGAACTCGTTCACCAATAGCGTCAAGCGCCTGAACAACGACGCGGCGGTGAAGGCGAAAGCGTGGATTGCTGAGTTCGGCACGTTGGGCGCGGTGCCTACAGCCGTGATCGCAGGCGTCTTCAAGGTCCACAATCTGAAGGCCGCACAGGACGATGGACTCACGATCCTCTGGGCTCACAATCTCGACGCGCTCGGGAAGTTCCTTGAAGCTACGAAGCCCTAGAGCGAGGGACGTGACATAGGCGATTGCGCGCGAGCATGATGCCACCCCTGCCCCGCCGTCGGGCGGCTACTTAGCGGGGTTCTTGGTGGTGTACATGGCGTCGAACGCCGAGGCAGCAGCCTCAACCGCCTGTTTCTGTGCGTGAGCGTAGACCCGCAGTGTCACGTCGGCGCTGGCGTGGCCGAGCCAGGCGGCGACCACAGCGAGGGGAGCACCTTCCAGCAGGAGGAGGGTGGCGGCGGTGTGTCGGCCCTCGTGCAGGGTCAGGCGTGGGAGACCAGTGTCGGCAATAGCCTTGTTCCAGCGCTGATCGGCGGTACCAGGGGCGTAACCAGCGCCCGAGGGCTGCCAGTAGACATGGCCATCCTCGTCACCTGCCCAAGCTGAGCCGGACGCCATGCGTTCCCGGAGGTATCGACGGCGGGCGCGGGTCAAGGTGTTCACCGCGTGCTCAGGTAGGGGGAGTGTACGGGTACTTGCGGTCGTCTTCGTCCGCTTCTTCACTTCGGTGCCGATGCTGGTGGGAACGACCTGCCATTCGACGGTCAGCGTCTTCGCGTCGAGATCGACGTTCGACCAACGGAGACCACAGATTTCAGCACGCCGTAGCCCAAGTAGCGAGAACAAGATGAGTACCTCGTCTTGGGTGTTCTTCACGTGCTCCAGGAGCTGCTGGACCTGCTCAGATGTGAGCGTCGTCCGTTTCGGCGGGTCGGGCTTCAACGTGTCCTCGCGGCGGACGTTCTTCACCAGCCGCGCCGGGTTGCGGGAGAGCACTCCTTGGCCGATCAGGTCGTCCATCAGCGACCGTAGCCGCGAAAGCATCGGGTTGATGCTGGTAGCGGCCCAGACACCACGTGGTGTGCTGCCGTCGATGAGCGCCTTCACCAGACGTTCGATGTCGTCCTTCGTGACGGATTGAATTGCGCGAGGGCCGAATTGCTCGACCACTGGACGGAGATTGTTGGTGTACGCCTCGAAGGTCTTGCGCTCGATTCGCTGCGAGGACAACCAACTGCTTACCGCTCTCTCGACCGTGAGATCGTTGGGAGCGACGTGCAGTCCCCGCGTCTTGTCGCCGAGGATTGGGGACAGGAACGCCCGCGCCTCGGTCTCGGTCTTGAATCGGCGACGGGTCTGCTTGCGCTTGCCGTCCGCACGGTCTCCGACGTCCACCACGACCTCGTAGCGGATGACGTCGCGGCCCTTGGCGTCCTGGCCGATGATCTTCTTCTTGATCTGGGGCGGGAGCTGCTGCCTTGCCATCTCAACCCTTCCAGAGCCAGCGCGGTAGGGAGGCGCGGCGGAACGTCTCGACGGCGTAGGAGTCGTCCTCGTCCTTCAGCGGGGACTCGCCGCGTACCCAATCGGTGAGCTGGCGCAGTGGCACCTCCGGGGTGCCCGTCAGCCTCGCGGTCTCGTTTGGGTCAGCGTCTCCGTCCCTAGGCACCGGGAGCAGGAACGCGATGGGCGCTATACCAAGAGCAGCAGCCAGGGCCGTCAGGTCGTCAACCGTGACGCGGCGGTCGCCTCTCTCGATCTCCGAGAGGGTCGCGTGGCTCATCGGATACTCAACCTCCTTCATCAGGGAGGACAGCCCGCGCAGGCTGATTCCCCGCTCGGTTCTTACGGCGCGGAGGTGGTAGGCCACGGCCCAGGAGGTCGCGCCGAGGTCTCGGAGCACGCCTGAAGTATGGCATTCCCACACAAACCGTACGGAACATCTAGATGTTGCTGGCCATGACGTTGTTGGCGCCTCCAACTAGGTTGCAAAATATGTAGACCAGTCTATTCTGTGGGCATGGCATCCAAAGGAGACCTGACAAAGGCTCGGCTCGCTGAGTCCATGCTCGAGCTGATCCAGACCAGCGGTTACAGCGGCACGGGGCTGAACGCCGTGATCGAACACGCCGCAGCCCCAAAGGGGTCCATCTACTTCCACTTCCCTGACGGGAAGGAGGGCCTGGGCGTGGCCGCGGTCGAGCTTGCGGCGAAGCAGTTCGAGACGCTGATTGTCGAGGCCGCGGTTGCCGCGGGCGGTCCCGCGGAGGCTGCCCGCGCCGCGATCGAGGCGCTGACGACCATCGTCAGCGAGAGCAACTTCCGGCTGGGGTGCCCGGTCTCCGTTGTCACTCTGGAGATGGGCGCGGATAGCGAGCGACTGCGCCAGGCGTGCGCGACCGCCTTCGAGTCGTGGATCTCCCCGACGGCCGCGTTCCTCGAGGCTAGCGGGGTTGGCGCCGATGAGGCCCGGTCTCTGGCGACCGTTGTCGTCTCGACGATCGAGGGCGCGGTCATCGTTTCGCGCGCCATGCAGAGCACCCAACCGCTGGTGTCCGCCGCCGACGTCGTGGCGGAACTCATCAGCCAGCGCTGCCAGACAGTTGGAGGGACGCGATGACACCGCGTGGGGACTCCCGTTACGCCTTGGTCTTCGGGGCTTCGGGACTGGTCGGCCGACACCTCGTCCTGGCCCTTGCCGCGGCTGGCGCGAACGTCACCGCGGCGGTTCGGACCGCCGAGTCCGGAGCGCGTGTGGAGCAGTGGCTCAGGGAGCACGGCCTGACACGGAGCATCAGTACGACGATCGTCGACTTCGACGCTGCTGAGATCGTCGCCGGCGGCCCATCGGCATTCGCGGAGGTGACCGAGATCCACAACTGTGCCGGGTCCTACCGATTTGGGATGACCGCGCACGAGGCACGCAGCGCGAACGTCGGCATCGTCGAGAAGCTGATCGACTTCGCCGCCGAGTTGCCCAACCTGCAGCGAGTCGTGCACGTCTCGGGCTACCGCGTCGGCGGGCAAGACCCGTCAGCGATTCCGTGGTCCGATGACCACCGCACAGAGGTTTACAAGGAGCTTGGCGCTTACGAAGCGTCAAAGGTGGAATCTGACGCGATCTTCCAGGCCCGAGCACAGGAGTGCGGAGTTCCCTGGACCATCGTCAACCCGTCCAGCGTGATCGGCGACAGCGCGACTGGAGAGTCCGACCAGCACATCGGCCTGGCGACCACCATCGAGCAGATCTGGGACGGCACGGCAGCCGCGTTGCCAGGAAACGAATCGACGTTCCTCCCGGTAGTCACAGTCGACTACCTGGCGGCGTTCATGGCAGCAGCAGCGGTCGATCCGGGTGCAGCGGGCCAAGCCTATTGGGTTCTCGACGACGACACTCCGCCGCTGGCAGACCTGCTCACGCACGTCGGCCGTCATCTCGGCGTGAAGGTCCCGCGCATGCGGATGCCGATCGGTGTCATCAAGCGGCTCCCGCAGCGGATCACCAAAGCAGATCCGGAGACGCTCACCTTCCTGTCCTCCGACCGCTACCCGACCGAGTCCGCCGAGGAGTTCGCCGACCGACACGGGATCCGGATGCCCGACGCACTGGTGTCCCTTGAGCGATGGGCCGATTACCTAGTGGCGCATCGATTTGGCGCCGCCATGGCTGACGGCCGTCGATTCGTGGACGCCAGTTCCCTCCGGACATTCGAGCTCGGCGTACCGGGATCGAGCCGGGTGATACTTCCGGGCTTGCCCGTGAACGCGGACACGTGGGCTGACGTCGCGTCGGGCATCGACGCGCGCGTCCTTGACCTGCCCGGCCTCGGTCTCAGCGGCGGTACTGGTGTTCAGGACTGGGAACAGTGGCTGCCGGCGGTGCTGGCCGGGGCGCCCGCCGACCTGATCGGCCATTCCATCGGTGCGGCCGCGGCAGTGGTGACAGCTGACCGGTTCCCAGGCGAGGTCAAATCTCTCACGCTGATCGCACCGTTCTTCCTCCAAGCCCCGATGGGTGCGACGGCACGACTGCGGCCACTCGTATGCACGTACCTGCGGCACACGGACCCGGCACGGCTCTCACGCCAACTGACCGGAGCAGAAGCGAGCGCGGCCGCTCTCGAGTCCAGCGTCAGCGACCTCAAGCGAAGCAGCGCCAAGAGAGTCGCCGAGCAGCTTGCCCGTGCGGGCTCGAAGCAGTGGCGTGCCGAACTGCGGGAGGCGCTGACGCGCTTCGGCGGTCCGGTCCGCATCATCACCGGAGCCGACGATCCACTCACCTCAGGCGCGGTTGAGCAGTTCGAGTCTCTTCCGAACGTGGAGCTGATCTCGGTGCCGGGTGCCGGGCACCATCCACAACTGACCCACAGCGATGCTCTCGTCGAACTGCTCAAGGGATCGATCGCGTGAAGACGACGTCCGAAGCTTCTGCCCGAGTCGGGGATGCTGTTATCTACGCCCGCATCGACGAAGCGGTCACCGACGCCGCGGCCGACCTGGTCCGGTGGCGACGACACCTCCACGAGCACCCCGAGCTCTCAAACCGAGAAGCGCAGACTGCTGCCTACCTCATCGAACAGCTACGCGAGATCGGGGTCGACGACATCCGATCGGGACTGGCCGGGCATGGGATCGTCGCGACCATCCGCGGCAGGGCCGTTCCGCAATTCGATCGTCGCATCGCTCTGCGGGCAGACATGGACGCGCTTCCGGTCAAGGAAGCCACCGGGCTGCCGTACGCCTCACGAATCGAGGCCCGTGGTGAGACAGGCGAGCGGGTACCGGTCTCGCACGCCTGCGGACACGACTGCCACATGGCGGTGGTCCTCGCGGCCGCACGAGTCCTCGTCTCGATCCGCGACGTACTCCCGGGAGAGGCGCTCGTGGTGTTCCAACCCACAGAAGAAGGTGCGCCACTCGACGAGGAAGGCGGCGCACAAGCGATGCTCGATGCCGGCGCGTTCCAGGGGATCGAGCCGACCATGGTCTTCGGCATGCACGTCTCCCCTCTCCCACGGGGAGTGGTCGGCTATCGGGCCGGCGTCCAGTTCGCGGCCTCCTCGCGGGTGGCAGTCACCTTCGCCGGAACCCAGGCTCATGCAGCGATGCCGTGGCTTGCGCGCGACCCGCTCCTCGCTGCCGCTGGATTCATCACCGCGGCCGCCTCAGTGACGCGAACGATCGAGCAGACACGCCCTGCGACCGTGACCCTTGGCCACGTCGAGGACATCGGGCGCTACAACGTGGTCGGCGAAAAGGTCACGGTGCACGGGACGCTGCGCTGCCAAGACGAGGCAACCCTGGCCAACCTCAAGGCAGCGCTGTCGGTGGCAGCCGAGGGGCACGCGACGGCACAGGGATGCACCGTCGACGTTCGCTTCCTGCAAGACGTCCCAGCGCTGGTCAACGAGCGCGCGTGGATCGATGCCGCACTTCCGACCCTGAGGCGCAGCACCCCGCGCGGCCTGGTGTTCGAAGTGCCTCCAACGATGGGCTACGACGACGTCTCGGTGTTCGTGAGAGAATTCGGCGGCATCTACCTGCTCTTCGGCGTCCAAGACACCCAGATGGCGATGGATCCATCCCCGAGACTCGAGGCTGCACCCGGCGGGCGGGGCATGTTCGCGAACCATCATCCGGGGTTCTACGCCGACGAGGAGACGCTCGTTGACAGCGTGAGGATTCACTGCCATGTCGCGGTCGACCACCTGACCGGCTTGCTGGATGCCGGTGCCACAGCAGTTGGGGCGTGACCTTGCGCCCTGCGACTCATCGCAATGCGCCCTTGACCGTAGAGGGCCGCCGCCGGCTCGTTGAGCGATGCCGTACGCGGCCGATCGCGCACGTCGCCGCCGAGATGGGGATCTCGCGGGCAACGGCCTCAAAGTGGGTCAACCGCTACCGGGAGTACGGCGACATCGGTCTGCTCGACCGGCCGTCCGCCCCGCGCCGGCAACCCACCGCGACTCCGGGCGACGTCGTGGCTCGAATCGAGTTGATGCGCAGAAATCACAAATGGTCGGCTGCACGCATCGTGTTCGAGCTCGAACAGCAAGGGGTCGGCGTGAGCCGGCGAACCGTCAGCCGGATCCTCGCGCAGTTGCAGCTCAACCGGCGCAAGTTTATCGACCCATGCGGCGAAACGAATCGCGAGCCGCAGCAGATCCTGGCTCGGAGACCCGGCCACATGGTCCACCTCGACGTCAAGAAGGTAGGTCGCATACCCGACGGCGGCGGGTGGCGCGTGCACGGCAAGAACAGCGCTCAAGCCCGAGCGGTTGCCCGGACCAAGACCCGCGGAACCAGAACCGGCTACGTCTACCTGCACTCCGCGATCGACGGTTTCTCGCGCTTGGCTTACACAGAGGCGCTACCCAACGAGCAAGCGGTGACCGCGGTCGAGTTCCTTGGTCGCGCCCGAGCCTGGTTCGCAGCCCATGGGATCACGCATATCGAACGCATCGTCACTGACAACGGCTCCTGCTATCGAGCGGCAGCATTCGCAGCCGCACTGCAAGAGGTGAGGCATCAGCGGAGCGTGAGACCGCGGCCTGGGTGCACTGGTACAACACTGAGCGTCTGCACTCGTCAATCGGCTACATCTCGCCGACCGAGCATGAGGCGCGCTACCGTCAGACCGTCCCCTCGACACCCGAGGTGGCCTAATCCAGGTCTCCGACCGGACCAGGACGGTTCAACCTTCGCGACCGCCGCCCCAACCTGGTCCGAGTTCGACCGCGATCACCTACCCGACCACCGATTCGTTGCCCTCGACCCCAACGGCAACGTCACCGGATGGATCGCCGCATCGCCTGGCATCGAGCCTGTGCGTCTACACCGGCGTCATCGAACACAGTGTGTACGTCGACCCCAACCACTCCGGCAAGGGCGTCGGCACCGCACTCCTACAAGCGCTCATCGACTCCACCGAAACCGCAGGAGTGTGGACCATCGAAACAGGAATCTTCCCCGAGAACCACGCCAGCCTCGCTCTGCACCACGCCCACGGATTCCGCACCGTCGGAACACGGGAACGCATCGGCCAACACAACGGCCACTGGCGAGACGTCGTCCTCATCGAACGCCGCAGCAACACCTAGCCGTATACTTCGCAGAGAACCCTCGAGCCAACCGACGTTCGACACGCTCCTGAGTTCCGATCACGGTGATCGGACATGCCGACCCAGGCGCGAAGTGCCCCAAGGGTTCTAGTCAGGACCTCTGCGGGCCCGCAACACCGACACCAGATGCTCGACCGTCGGTGACCCCGCGAAGCCTGAATCGGTGCGATAAACACGACACGCAAGTTCGTCAACCTGAACCGCGTCGTCAAAAGCGTCGCTTCCGTCAACCAGAACCGTCGGCGAGCCAGCGAACAACGACGCGGACGCCTCCGCATCCGACGAGATCGGCCGACAGCGTATGTCGATCTCACACCCTACGATTGCCGCAGCCTCCCGTACCCGCGATAGGGTCTCCTCCCAATTCGGGCACGCTTCGAAGTACAGAATCTCAACCAGCATCGCCCTATTCTCTCAAGTTGATGCCCGTCGAAGGACAGCAATACGCATCAGAGTGATACGCAAGGTATCCAGTAGTAGTTAATACGTCCAGATCTAGATTATCTGGATTACTTAACATCATGGCGCTACCCTAGCACTCATGGGATGGATACACAGCACCGACGACGAGACCCACGACATGTGGATCCAGCCACTCTTCGTGGACGAGCCCGGCACCAGCGCATCGACGATGCGCGATGGCGTCACCATGATCGGCATCGGCCGTCCGGGTGAGGACGCGTGGCGGCCGGCCGGCGAGGTCATCGCGTGGCAGATCGTGTGCGACTGCGAGCGCAACACCGGCGAACTACGATCGCACCGACGCCGATGGGCCTCAAGGGACCGATGGATTCGCGTGCCGTCACCGAGTCTGGAAGATGTTGCCGCCGGGCGCGTGTACGCCGACGACGACGCGACCGCGGACTTGGATTGGCGTGAGGACCTCATCGAGGCAGCCAAGGCCATCTGGCGACACGAGCACCTTCGACTCGTCGACGTCGACGAAGAGATCTCCATCGCCCTCGCGGCGCATCGGGCGGCCGCAGTGGCGATCGATGTCGCGATCGCCCGCGCCCGGCGGGCGGGCCGCACCTGGGAGCAGATCGGCTACGCGGCCGGCATGAGCGCCCCGGGAGCAAACTCCCGGTGGAAGGAAGCCGCCGCTACCCGGCAGCAGCTCGTCGACGACCTCGACACCCTGATCACAGATCTAGACGGGCAGGTCGTCTCCGCGGCCGAGCGCGTCGGCCTGTCAATCACCGCCGTGCTCGCGGAACGCTCCAACGGCGGACACCGCGCCAGCGTCGCTGACGTCCAGGCGACGTACGCCCGCATGGCGCCGACACCACCGTGACCGCTACCTGGGAAGGCCGGGTTATCGGTGGCGGAGGAAGTCGGCGACGCGGTAAACGCCAGGCAGGTTCTCCAGGTCAGTGAAGCTGCCCGCAGGGTCACTGGTGCCCAGGTGCGCGGCGGCGCTGAGAGTGTCCGCGATCAGGACGTGCTCATCCAGGGGCCGGCAGAACGTCGCGTGCTTGCTCATCCGGTTCGTGTCCATTGCAACGTCGAAGGTCAGGGCGCGACCGAAGCGATCGGCCATGTGCACCACCCGGATCGGCGCACTCCCCCGCCGGCGGACCTTCGGCGGATCCACCGCGGTCACCCGCCACCCGTATCCCGCGTCGAGCAGAGCCACGAAGGGCTCGTTCTCGAGGAATCCCCACTGCGGCCGGGACCACACAGCAAGCTGATCCCGATTCCAGAAACTCTCACCCATGCCAAGCTCCCTCATCGCCGTCGATCGGTTCCTTCGCTCGAACATGCCACGAGGGTCTGACACGCTCCCCTGATCGAATCTCGCACGACGGTGCAGGCGGTCAGCATCGGAGAACCGACGGCGAGACAGGATTTGAGACTATGCGGGGGTCGTTGCTTGTGGGACAGTTCGTGTGAGAGGAGCCAGACGGTGAAAATGGCAGAGAAGTTGCGGCGTCACGCCGCGGCGGCGCACGGGCTGTTTCTGACCGCTCACACGTGTGAGCTGATTGTCGACGATCGGCTGGCACTGCGCGCGGCCACCAACGATTCCAAGAACATCGGCGCGGCTGAGCTCGCGCTCATCGCCCGAGAGATCGCCACGGCCTCGGCCGTCACTGCGGAGGCCCTGGCGGCCGGCAACCCTCCCGACCCCGATGCCGGCCCGTGGACCACACTCATCAGTATCGACCTGTTCGGCCGGACCATCAGTGCCATCGCCGAGAGCGCGATCGACCGGCACCACCGCGATCCCGAACTCGCCCTGCTGGCCAGCGAAAGCGTGTACCGCCATCTATCAATGTTCGGCTCCTTCGCCGCCCGCGTCGACCTCGAGACCACCCCACCCGGATGGGTCGCCGTCGCACCCATGGAAATCCGATTCACCGCCAACAGCCTCATCCACGCCGCAGCCAGCACCGACTCCCCTCCCCTGGCCCGCGCCCTCACCGAAGACGCCCACCGCCTCCTCGCCGCGAACGCAGCCACTGAGTTCGTACTGGCCGGCCGGATCCCCATGCCGCCCCGTACGGTGTGACCCACAACCGAATCGGGAGGATCTGAAACATGACGAGAATAATGAAGACAGTGCTGGTTGCTCTCTGCGGCATGATCGCCGCGGCCGGGCTCTTTGGTGCCGGCACTGCCGAGGCGAAGATGCGCGAGACTCCGCGCATCGGTGTCATGGGCGAAGAAGTTTGGACAGTCGGCAACAACGGTGCATGCCGGGGCAGCATCCATGCCGGCCTTCAGAACGACCCCCGCCGCCCAGGCATTGCTCAGGTGACGTTGCGGTCGAGGGGATTCACTTCCGACAATTGCCGCGCCGTGATCAAGTTCGTGTTCCACAACACGGTGGCGCCGTTCAACCACGAACGGTTCATCAGTGTTCGTGGGACGCGGAAGGCTGGGACTGTCCTGGCTCGCAAGCAATACTGGATCGGATCGGGCGTTGATCTGGTGTCGATCACCTCGAATACCCCTGCGAGCAAAGGTGTTTCGTACTACATCGCCATTCCCTGATCGCTACGATCGCAAGCGAAAGCCCGGTTCCTGTCTCGATAACCCCCATCGAGACGGGAACCGGGCTTTCTCGTTCAATAAGACTTGGTCTGTCGAGCTACTCGGCAAGGTGTTCGACCTCGCCGCCTGACTCTGCCGCGTACTGGGCGGCCTCCTCGAGTTCGTCTGCGGCGAATGCCCGCACACCGTGCGGGTTGCCCGGCGGCCGCACAATCGCGACCAGCTCCGAGAGGGAGTGGCGCTGCCGTTTGGGCCGGCGACGGTCCACCACTCCCCCAGCCGGTTCGTTGGCCCCTTCATTCACGAGCGTTCCTCCTTCTTACTACCGTGTGGCTGACGTACAAGGGGATCGTGAGCCCTGTTCGACCGTTTGAACTGTGCAGCTCCACCAACACGATCGCCCGCCATTGACCGTCACAGAGCTTTACCCACGCCAGTAAGGAAGCAGGTTCTACGGGTTCGAACCGAAGTCCTGCCGCACGTACCCGAAGACTCGGATGGTTCTTGTTGGACTTGAAGTCCAGCGCTCCGGCGGACGGATCCACGTCCTTCATCGACACGAGGACGGGAATCGGAGGGTCGCAGATCCGCACCATCTCATTGCGGCCAGGCTCCCACTGAATGCGAACAGGCGGACCTGTCCGCGACACGAGGTCGCAGGCTGGGCCGCCTAGTTCGGTGTTCATCACATCAGCATATCGAACTAACGTTCTACCTTAATGCGCTGTGTAGTGCAATGCACTGCACTGCATTGCACTGCTAGATATTGAACTGTGCGAGGTAGTGGTCGATCGCCATCTCTACGATCTGGTTCTTCGAGACGTTCTTGTCGAGTTCGGCCGGAATCACACGGGATCCCTTGTCGAGCCTGTTCAGCAGGGGCCGTGGCAATCGAAACGAAGTCGGGACCTTAGGGCCCTCGTCCTCGGCGGCTGACTCACTTGGGCTCGACGCCGAGGCTGCCGGCACTCGCCGCTTGGCTGCGGGGCGCTCCTTCACAGGCGGCGGGGCATCGGCAACCGCCGGGGCCGGCGGTAAGACCCCTTCGGCAGGCTTGGCGGTCGCCTGTGCGTCGGCGGGATGCGGCTCGTGCCGTTTGGTGACGCGTTGACGTTCAACCATAATCAGTTCCCCTCTCCCCTACTTTGCCGCCACTAGATCCAGCTCACGCGCAAGATCGGTGAATGCCACTTGGAGCGCTAGCGCGCCATCGCCGCGAAGGGTGAACACTGACTGGCCTGTGCCGTGTGCATCGCCCCACGCCGCTCGCTTGGGCGTAACCGTTCGTGCGACCAGTCCCCCGTCGCTCAAGTTGCCGTATGCGTCGCGCAGTTCTTCCTCACGGAAGTCCTGTTCGCCGGTCTTCTCCCGCCGAGTGATGACGATCGCCTTGATGTTCAACTTCGGATTGACCTGTTTCTGAACGAACTTCGAGGTCTCGACAATGTTCTCGATGCCCCGGACGCTGTCGACCATCGCCTCCGTCGCCAGAATCATGCCGTCGGCAAAGTACAACCCGTTGAGCAGGAGGCGTCCCAGGCTTGGAGGGCAGTCGATGAGGACCACGTCGTACTCGCTCAGGTCGACGCCCTCGAACGCGGCGCGGAGCCGGTATGGCATATCGGCAGCTCCATCAGTATCTCTGGTGGCGAGAGCGAGTTCAGCAGGCAGGAGGTCGATGCCCGGCCATGAGGTGCTGATTCGGACGTCGAGGGCGGCGCCTTCCGTCAGGTCTGCAAGGAGGTCGCTCATGGTGGGAGTGTCGTCGTCGATCTCGACGCCGAGGCCCGTCGTAATGTTCGCCTGTGGGTCGAGGTCGACCAGCAGTGCGCGACCACCACTATGGGAGACCGCAGCGGCTAGACCAAGGACAGTGGCAGATTTGCCGACTCCGCCCTTCTGGTTTGCAATGGCGTAGACGGGCGCTGAACTGGGCATACTTAATTACCTCTCACTAGATTGCAGTGCAGGGCTTCAATCTGCACTGTAGTGCGTGACAGTGCAGTGCGTTCGCATACAACCGATAGCAGCGCGTTGCAGCGGTGCGCATAACAGTACAGTGCACTCGCCTGCATTACAAGGCGGTGTAATGCGGTGCAGTGCAGGGCGTTGCACTGTGGTGTGCCGCAGTGCGTTGCAGTGCGCTACATCCCAGTGCGCTACATCCCAGTGCGGTGCAGTTCAGTGCAGCCCGGTGCGGTGTGCTGCGGCTGATAGGCGTTGGAGTTGGTCCGGGTCAGTGCTGGCACCGCACGGCCGGCTCCTTCTCAAGACCGTCTGCGTCGAGGAGCCACCCGTATTCGCTGCACAAAGGGCACGCTTCACGAGCGGTGCGACGGGCGAGGGCTTCGGCCTCCTGGGCGAGAATCGCGGCGGCTGGTCGGTCGTCGAGGTTGTCGGCACCGTGCCAGCGGAGAATGCCGGCAAGGAGCTTGATCGGGTGGCGGGGGGTGTTGGCGATCCAGTGTCCGGTGATTCCGCGGTAGTCGACGATGAGCTGGTTAATGTCGGCAGCTTGCCAATCGTGAGCGGCTGGTGCCGCGAGGATACGTGCCCAGCCTGCGGCAGAGTGTCGTCGTGCCCATGCCGGTGTTTGTGGGTCAGAGAGCCAACGAGAGGCCAGTTTGACCCCTTGTGGGTCCGCTGGGGGGTAGTTCCGACGGCTTCGGGTCCTCCCGTCGTAGCTGACGCGCGAAGCGCGGCGGTTTTTTCCACAGGCGGAGCCTGTGTCGCTGTCTAGTTGAGTTCTTCTTACGTGAGAGGGATCCCTAAAGGGACCCCGTAGGGGATGGGGTGTCACCGAGTGAGGGTTACGAGGGTCCAGTCGTTCTTTGAGGCGGCTGACCTGTGGATTACGCGGGGGGTGCAGTGCCCATACTGAGGCCCAGCCGCGGCCGCGGTCTCCTACCCGCCACGAAGCCATCCTTTCCCTGTACGTACGTTGCCTGCCTCGCAGTACCTCGGTGGCTAGGCCGAGAGCGCGCATGAGGCGGCGGGCACGCTGGACGACGGCTTTGGACAGTCCGGTCAGACGAACGAGGGTGCCCACTGCCGGCCGGCAGCGCCGCCCGGTCGACCATTCAGCGAAGGTTGCCATGCTGGCGCAGACCTTGCGGAAGGAGGTCCGGCTGACACCGCCGCGGCCCTGCTCGTCGCAGACGAGCGGTCGGACGGTGAGGTAGTAGAGCTGGTAGGCGAGGTCGGCTTTCATGCACCAGTCGATGTCGGTAGTCCAGCAGGCGATGCCGAGGTGTGCTGTGGCCGGCAGAGCGAGGGTAGTCGGCTGGTGGATTCCGATCGCGCGAAGCAGCGCTGGGCCGGTACGGATCTGCCCGCGCCGACGACGGGTGCGGGACGATCCCGGGTACAGGCGGATTCCGCATGCTCGGGCGTAGAGTCCTGCCGCTCGCGGGCCGGTGCCCGAGCAGGCAGGACGGTGGACGTCGACGTCGACCGATAGGGTCGCACGCGCCATCGACGACACGAAGCCAGTTGGCTTGACAGTTTCAGGGTGCGCGCTACTCTGAGACGTGAGCGGCAAACTCAGTCCCTTCGGGGTAGCTAGCGATTCGAGCGGCAACTCGCATCGCACATATTCAGATTTGGCGAACGCCT
The DNA here is from genome assembly GCF_000333035.1 of Gordonia sihwensis NBRC 108236. GTDB lineage: Bacteria > Actinomycetota > Actinomycetes > Mycobacteriales > Mycobacteriaceae > Gordonia > Gordonia sihwensis. The sequence goes on along the minus strand of NZ_BANU01000033.1, from coordinate 41,898 downwards.
CCGGTTACTACCGGGGGCGTTTGTCGTTATGCGGAGTCGCGGAGGCTGATCACCTCCTGCCGTGTGTGCGACGGCATGAGGTCGGGTCTGCACGCGCGGTCAGCGATAGCCGCTGTGAGCCACTGCGTCATCGACACGCCCTCTTCCCGGGCGGCCTGGGCAACGGCGTTCTTCACCTCAGGGTCAAGGCGAAAGTTCGCTGTGACGGTTCGCTTGTATCGCGGATCGGCCATCTCGGCCCACCTCCTCTACGTGCGTTACAGCTTCGAGCATGCGTTACAACTAGCTGATCGTCGTGCATCTGCGTCGGCGTGTCGGCGGGATCTTCCTAAAGGTCCTCGGGGATACCTCCTTACCCGGTTGGTAGATGACTTCCAGTATGTCATCTAGTCATATACTCGTCCTGTCCGACCACGGATGGGAGGCGGTGTGGGTCGTATGCTCCGGTGCATGGAGGTCCGGCGTCGCAGGGGGAGTGGTGCTCTACGTTCTCCGAGGCAGGAACTGGTGGATGCTGTCTTCGAACGAGTCCATCTTCAACCGCCCTGGACAGTGGATGAGTTTCGGAGGTGGCTGTCGGAGCATCTGGGCATGTCGATCGAGCTACGTCGATCTGACCCTGACAGCGACCACCTGCTGACGGGGGAGTGCGGCCTAGTCGCAGTCAAGGGGAGCAAGGCAGTGATCTGGTACGACGCGTCGAGGAGTCCACGCCATCAGCGGCAGCAGGTGTTTCACGAGTTCGCTCATCTACTCTGCGGCCACCATGAAGCGCGACCGTTGGAAGAGACGCTGAAGTCCGGGGAGCATCCCCTCGTAGCGGGGATGTCGCCAGCGATGATCGAGGCCGTTTTCGGGCCCGCCGACCCGCCTAGACAGGGCCGGGATCGCAGCGAGGCGGAAGCGGAGCTGATTGGAACGAAGCTCGCAGTTCTATCGGTGTCGGACAGCTCGGCGCGGTCCAAACGAAACTATGCGCGGGTTCTCTCGCTGTGGAGCGGAGGGCGCGCATGATCAGTGATCCGTCTGCGCCGCTGAAAACTGTCGCCACATCACCGTGGAATCCGGCATTCTCGATGAGCTTGCTGTTCGTTATGTTCATCGCGATCGTGGCCCGCGCAGTGATTGTCAAGCAGAGCCGCTTCGAGTGGTGTGCATGGCTGGCGATCACCCTGTGGCTGGGCGTGATCGCGTTTCGGGAGCCTTGGGTGCAAGCGGGCTTTCACGCTGCCGGCGTCAACTTGGCGTGGGTCCGGTTCATGGCCCATAGCTGTGCAGTGTTGGGCGGCTCGGTTCTCATCGCGCTCGGCGTGGCTTGGAGCACCGGTTTTCGGATGCCGAAGAAGCGCTGGTGGAGAACCGTCGCACTGGTGTATCTCCCGTCGTTCGTATGCATCGCAGTGATGGCCGTTGTCTCGTACCCTGCTCTGGCTCAGAACCGGGCTATCGAGGAGTTCCCTAATCGGATCGGTCTCTATGGGATCGTGTACGCGGCCATGCCGATTATCGGGGCTCTGTTCGCCGGCGGGGTTGCCGCACGAGCAGGGTTCGGAAGCGGAGGGCATCGGATGAACGGTGTCATCGGCGCGATGTGCGTGTTCGTGGCGGCGCTGTCGGTGCTCGATCACTCGTTCCGTATCCTCACGGCGCTGAGGACATCGCACACGGCTCCAGGGGATCTGCAGCAAGCTCTGGAGGATCGGGCGGCCGCGACTGATTGGCTGCTGGTGATCCCCGTGGGGATCCTGCTGGTGTCTTTGATGCCTGTCGTGGTGGTGTCGGTGGCGAATCGATTGGCTTCGTCACCAGCAGAAGGCAAGGTCCGGCAGCTCAGAGAGCTGTGGCTGACATTGATGAGTACGTTTCCTCAGGTCAGGTTGAGTCGGCCGGCAGAACTGACCGAGCCGGAGGAAGATCTTCACCGCACTCTCATCGAAATCGAGGACGCACTCCTGCTGCTCTCTCAGTGGATGACAGATGACGAGCTGCGTGCCGCCGAGGTCGATGAGTGGTACGAGGCTGTCCGCGGAGCGTTAGCGCGGTGTGAAGGACCAGTGCTCCGGCGAGCAGTAGTCTTGCCGTGGAGCAGGGATGAGGCCGCGGTATTCGAGCTTGCCCGTCGCGCCGATATGGGGTGGGAGGCCTACTACGCTCCGTGAGCGCGCACCGTTACGGTGATACGCATGGCAACCATCCCTCATCCTCCGTACCGTGTTCCACTCCTTGGAGACATCATCGGGATTGATCGGGTCAACCCGAACACGGCGACACTCGCGATGATGGAGCGCCTCGGGCCGATTTACCGACGCTCGATCATGGGGACCGATTTGACCTTCGTCGGCTCGGCCAGTCTTGCGGAGCAGGCCTTCGACGAGGCGTCTTGGAAGAGATACGAAGGCCGTCCGATTCAGCAGCTGGAATCGTTGGTCGGCGACGGCTTGTTCACCGCGGTGACGGAGTCCGACTCGTGGCAGAAGTCGCATGAAGCTCTGATGCCGGCGTTCTCCAAGGATGCGATGAGCCGGTACTTCGGGGTCATGTTGGAGACCGCACAGTCTCTGGTGGAATCGCTTAAGGCCGCACCCGGAAACCGTGAAGCGCAACCACTGTTCGCGCGAGTAGCTCACGAGGTGATCGGGCGGGCGGGGTTTTCGTACAGTTTCGGTCCGGACATGCTGGACAACTCCCATGCGTTTCCGGCCGCAATGGCACGCGCGCTCCAGCACGTTCAGAAAGCTGCGATCCCGCTGGTGGGGAAGAGACCAGGGGAGAAGGCACAGTACGAACGAGACCGCGATCTCCTCCTGGGGACTGTGCGCGAGGTCGTTGAAGGGAGGTCGGCAGGCTCCGCTTCGGGGAACGATCTCCTGGACACGATGCTCGAAGCGGGACTGCCTCAACAACTGATCGAGAACCAGCTCTTGACGTTCCTGATTGCAGGGCAGGAGACCACGGCCTCGACGCTTGCGTTCCTCGCGTACGAGCTGGGGCGACGTCCGGAGCTTGTCGCGCGTATGCGCGAGGAAGTGGCAGCCACGACGGACGAGGGTCCGATCACGTTCGAGAACGCCCCCCGGATGCGGCTGGTGCGGGCAGCAATCTCCGAAAGCCTGCGGCTGTATCCGTCTGCTCCCGGGATCTTCCGAGTAGCAAAAGAGGCCACCGCGCTCGGCGATTACCAGTTCAGTCCAGGTGAGTGGGTCTTCGTGCTGTTACTCGCTGTGCACCGGGACCCTGAAGTATGGGGAGCGAGCGCGGCCGAGTTCGCTCCTGATCGGTTCATGCCAGGTGGAGCTTCCTACCCCGCAGCAGCATATAAGCCGTTCGGCACGGGGATTAGGAGCTGCATCGGTCGGCAGTTCGCGCAACTCGAGATCACCGTAGTGATTGCCGAGATGGTGCGGGGCCTCGATTGGTCGGTTGTGGAGCCTGAGGGAGCGCTTGAGTTCGATGAGACCTTGACGATCCGACCGAGAGGTCTCTGGTTGGACTTCGCACCGAGAGCGTAATCAGAGAGCCGGCGAAGTCGGTTCGTCCTCGAGGAACGCGAGAAGCTCCCGAGTTTGTCGGGGGCTAAGTGAGGTGCCGCGCGCGATGATGTTCGTGCCGCCGTCCCTGTACCGGTCGCGGACGATGGCGCATACACGCAGACGATGTTCAAGATCAGCCCCCTCCGGGGAGTCCGTAAACAGCACATCCTCGCTATCAAGCACCTGAACGATCGCCTGAGTGACTTCATCAGGAGGCAGTGCCGTGCCGGCCAGGGCTTCGTCGACGATCACCGCCGGTACAACACTTCGCGTGACAAGCGACACCTGGTGGGCGAGTTCCTCGGATGTCATGGCCGGCTGCTCGCGGCGATGGTGGGCTTCGAGAAGCACTGCGAGTCGCTGGGCATACAGGTCAGGACGCATCGAGACCCCCTAATCAGTCTTTGTCGCGGGCGGCGGCCCACCTCATTTGCAGGACAGCAAGCTGAGCAGGTTCGACCGATTCTTCATCGAGCTGCCCGATCAGCCACCGGACGTAGAGTACATCTGCTAGGTCCTCATCGCCGAGTCCGTCTGCTGGGGGTTTACGCAGGTACTCCGCGAGCATGACGTCCACGATGGGATCAGCGGGCATACGTCCGGGTTCGTCGGTCGATGACTCGATCAACGAGATAAGCCAAGTGCGGAGGTAGCGATCGGTCACTAGCTGAATCGCCTTGTTCGCCTCGACGAGGTCTAGCATCCCGGGATGCCGAGCTGTGACTTCCTCGAGCTGGTGCGCGGCTCTCGTGAGTTCGACGACCCGCGACGCGGTGAGCGGGGCGCCTGGGTCGGCGGTAATGAACTTGCGCTGTAGTCGATGTGCGTCCGCGGGAAGAACCACGGGCTCTGCACCGTCGGCAAGAAGTCGTGCTGCCGAACCAGGAGCCCAGTTGAGTGCAGTGTCCAGTGCGCTGAGGGTGGCGGCCGACGGTGCTCTCGTCTCGCCCTTCTCGATCTTGGACAGGGTGATCGCTGGCGGGCCGTTTCGTTCGCTCACTTGAGGGCGGCTGAGGCCCAACTGCTCCCGCCGGGCGCGGATGCGTCGGCCGAAGTCGGAGCCAGAGTCGTCATTCACAGCACCAACCCTAAAGGGCGATCTGAACAGTCATGTCAAGGACACCAGGGTCGCCCGAAAACATGTGCCAGTGACGGATGACATATACTGGATTGTGACATACATATATGCCACATGGGCAATATATAGACACCTCTAGACAGCATACATAGATGCCTGTAATGTGATCCCTGCTGAAGAACTGGATGCCTCCAGCGATCGGGAGAGCAAGATCCTCGAAAGCTGGATCGGGAGGGAAGCAGCGAAAGAAGACGCTCGCGGTCCCGAGTGCAGGTTGATGATTTGGACGGTCAAAACCTGCACTCAGGAGCCGCGAGCTGGTTGGAACCAGCGATGTAGAAGGTAGGCACCAAAGACATCGCAGGCCCGTGCCTAGTGTACGGGCTTGGGTGCCTACCTCGTGACTTCTGAGGTAGGTCCTGTGTCTGTCGATTCATACCGAAGCCAGCAGCACGATCCGAGTGGTCGTGCTGCTGGCTTTCTGCGTGTGGGGCGGCGTTCAGTCGATTCGGTGCGGGAGGACGCTGCTTGCGGATCGTCCCGCTTGGGAGGTTCTGTGAAAGCGAAGTCTTTCCGTTGGCGGTCGCGGTTCGTGGCCGCTTTGGTCGTTCCTGCGGTGGTCTCGCCGGTTGCGGTGGCAGCGTCGCCGATCGCTCACGCCGAGGCGTCCAGCGACTGCCCGTCGTTGTTCGTCCTGGCGATACAGGGAACGGGTGAGTCGTCGGAGGACGCGTCGCCGACGACCGACAGCGGAATGTTGGCGCAGGTGATGCGACCACTGCTGTCGATGGCTGGGTCAATGGTTCAGCGCGCATACGTTCCCTACCCGGCTGGCTTCGGTGGGGCAGTGCCGGGCGCCAAGGTTCCGTTCGAGGTGTCCGCGCAGAAGGCGGTCGATCGTGCGACGGCAATGACTAAGCAGATCGCCGGCCGCTGCCCTGATACGGCGTTCGCGTACACCGGGTACAGCCAGGGTGCGTACGCGGCGTCGATCCTGTTGAAAGACATTGGCTTCGGTCGCGGGCCAATTCCTGCGGAGAAGGTGGCCGGCGCGAGCCTCTTCGGTGATCCGACCCGTCCGGCGGGATCGGGGTTGTTCCCAGGCAAGGACGGTGCAACGACACCGGACCCGGCACCGGGTACAGACGGTGCGGCGGTGGAGGCACTGGCACCTCGTGAGGTGCCGACGGCGACCGGTGGTGGTATCGGACCGACGAAGGAATCGACAACGACGTTCGGGGACCTCGACGGCCGAGTCGCCTCAAGCTGTGAAGGCGGCGACCTGGCATGTGATGCGCCGTCTGATGCGCCGATCACGCACATCGTGGCGAACATTGCGGGCTCGTCGACATTGGATCAGTCCGATCCGGTGCAGAGCCTGTCGTCGATCGCCGAGGCCCTGGCTGCGACAACTGTGAAGTCCGCAATCCCGGTGATCAATGAGGATTTCACTGGCGAGACCTTGGAGGATCTGTCGTATCAGCCTCAGGTCAGTGTGTCGAAGCGCATCGAGACCGCCTCGGATCCGAGAACGGCCATGCCGACGGTCGAGGACGGAATCAAGGCGCTGATGAAGGTCGGCACGATCGGGCTTAACGCCGTCGTGTCGGTCGCCAAGGAAGTTCTGCAACCGCAGACCCTCGTGGAGTTGGGGACCGTGGGGCTTGCGAACCCGGTCGCAGCATTGGGCGTTCTGGGGTCAAAGACACTCGCTGCGACGGTGAAGCTGGTACCGCCAACGACGGTTTCACGGTGGACCCAAGAGGCGTTCACAGCAGTGAAGGAGAACGTCTCTGATAACTCGGAACTTCTGGACGTCGCGAACCTGACTCGGTACTGGCAGGCAGCGCAGCAGCACGGTTCGTACGCGCAGCCGACGGTGACCGGAGGGATCAGTGCAGCTGCGTGGACGGCGGCATGGTTCGCATCGCTAGCCGCTGATCTTGCGGGTAAGCACGACTTCCGCCCGACCGACGAGAACGGCGTGCCGACAGCGGACCCCGACGTGAAGAACTTTCCGGTGCCGACGCTTCCGTCCTCAACCACGGCGGTCAGCTCCATCAGCAGCAGCACACCGGCTGCACCAAGCGAAGAGGTGCCGCCGTGGGCTACAGGCACGGTCACCATCTCCGACACACCGGTGTCGTCAAGTGCGACGAGTTCCGCACCGTCCTCATCGACGAGCTCGACCCCTGCCGCACCGACTCCCTCGCAGTAACTGGCAACGGGGCTGGCTGCCCGGTAAACGCGCAGCCAGCCCCCTTTTTAAGGAGCGATTTTTGTTGTCCGACAACAAATTGCCGACACTTCCGGCGCTGCCGGCCGACGATGAGCTGCCAGCGTGCGCCCTGGCGGCCGACGTCCGTGCTGTGTGGGGGGTAGCTGAGATCGACAGCGCGGAAGTCTCGCAGTGGTCATGGCTGACGTTGCTGAACCCCGAGGTCGCGGAGACCGTGGAGCTGATCTCCAATGAGCATGAGCAGCCCGAGATCCCCGATATGGACCGTAACGCGTCGTCGGTGGTGGTCCCGACGCCACGGCGCGAGCCCCGGCGCCCGCGCCGGCAGGTGGTGATCCTGAGCGCGTTCTTCACAGTGCTGGCGGTGATCGTCGTAGGTGTCAGTATGTCCCTGGCCAGCATCGGTGGCGACGACAGTCCGGCGGCGGAGCCCGGTGATGGCGTTTCGTCCGCGCAGGAGAGCGCCGCGGCGGCCGCGCCCGATCCGTGCCCGGAGCGGGTGGAGGGAAACACCACCTACGGAGACGGTGTCGGCGACCAGCGATCCGGCGCTGGAGCGATCCAGGCGTGGAACCACGCTTACTACGTCACCAGGTCTGCCCGTGAGGCCAAGTCCGTGACCGCAGCCGGGGCTGTGGCCGACGAACCGAAGTTGCAGACCGCTATCGACCAGGTGCCAGCGGGCACCACGCACTGCCTGACGATGATCGACCGCGGCCAGGGACTGTACGCGGTGCGACTGATGGTGACTCCTCCCGGAGAGCAGCCGTATCCGATCAAGCAGCTCGTACAGACTGCCCCGGCGAATGGCCGGTGGTGGATCGAGTCGATCAAGAAGGACGAGGGGCTGCCGTGACCTGACCTGCCCGTTCTTGGACTGCCTCGTTCTTCCTCTATCTCAACCAACCCCCGAAGGGACCCCTGATGAATCTCAACACCACTACTCGGCACCGGGCTGGCTCGGCGGTGGCAGTCGCGGTGAGTATGTCGCTGCTGCTTGGAGCGACCGCGCACGCTGCACCGGAGCAGGGCGGCACGACACCGTCAGCACCGCCGGAGCAGGGCGGCACGACACCCTCAGCACCGCCGGAGCAGGGCGGCACGACACCCTCAGCACCGCCGGAGCAGGGCGGCACGACACCCTCAGCACCGGTACCGGTGGAGCCCGCGCCGTCTACGCCTGGACTGGTCCCGGGTCCGCCTCCCGGGCCGGTCGAGACGGTGCCTACTGCGCCGTCATACAACGACGACTACAACCCCGTCCCGTCGGCGCCGCTGCACGAACCTCGCTGGGTGCCACCGGTTCCCCGCAAGGTCGCTCCCCCCGATCACGTCCGCATCGGGAACATGGTCATGCCGGTCAAAGACGTGCCGTTCCCGCCGGGCATGTCCAAGCGGGATCGCGACCGGGCGGTCGTCTCCACGAATGACTGGTCGGCATACGCTGAGGCCGAAATCGCCCGAGGTCTGATTTCTATGGGCGTACCCAAGGACGAGGCCAGCCGTAAGGCCGCGGCCGCGGTGCTGGGTGGCGCTGCCGCAGGAGCGGCAGGCGGCACTGCCGCGTTCCTGGCCACAACAGTCACCGTTGGTCTGGTGACTGTCCCGATCGGTGCGCTGATCGGTGCAGGCGCGGGCGCAGTCGTCGGCGGTGGAAACCCCGTGAGCATCGCCGGTGGCGCAGGTCTGGGTGCGCTGGGCGGTGCCGGCGTAGCCGTCGGTGCAGGTGTTGTGGTGGGCACTGCCGCAGCGGCGGCCTCGGCTGTGGCCGGTGGTGCTCTGGGCTATTGGCTCGGAGCCGGCGATCCGGGTGCGGACCCGAAGAAGCCGAAGCTGCCGTGGGAGCAGCAGGGACCGGGAAAGCACCGTGAGCCCGAGGCTGTCCGGATCGTTGACCCGAATGCGAATCAGTATGAGGTTCACGTGCCTGCGCCCGTGGCGCAGAAGGCCGGCCTGCCTGCCGTGGACTACGTCGTGAACAACCGCGGCGATGTGAATCTCACGGTGGGCGCGACGCGGACCGGGTGGAGCGCCGAGCAGGCGCAGATTCCGACCCGGGCCATCGAGTCGGTCGCGCCGGGTGCGTCGCGGGCGATCAATGACGGGGTGCGGGCCGCATCTGAGGAGCTGTCCAAGGCCGTGCCTGGCCTCAACGTGCAGTGGCCGCAGGAGCCCACGGTCGCAAAGAGCAAGCAGACCGCTCGGCATGCGCGCTGATCGGGTGACTTCGACGAGAGAAGGGGAGGTGGACAGCCATGACCGGTAGCGAATGGATGCGCGAGATTTCTGAACCCCAGCCCGAAGAAGGACACCGAGAGGCGATGCCGATGGCGTTCTTCAATGCTGCTGGTGGCGCAGGCGCTTCCACGGTGTCGGCGCTGGTAGCCGGGTATTGGGCCGATCGGACGGTACCTGCGGGATGGGTTGACGCGGCCCCCGCTGACGGTGACATGCTGGGCCGCCTCGGTGGTGTGTCGACCTCGACCGTGCAGCGTCCCGACGGCGTGTTCTTGTGGCGACCGAGCCGGATAGGGGACCTGGCACAGGTCTTGGCAGAGGCGCAGAACGAGGGGCTGGTCCCCATGATCGATGCGGGAACGACTGCGGTCGGGCAGATCCGGGGCGTTCAGGCGCTTATCGCAGAAGGCGTTGTTCCTGTCTTGGTGATCGGTATCCGTCCCGATCTGATCAACCGGGCCCGAGGGGTTCTCTCGGTGTGGGAGGACCGGGGCGTTCTCGCCTCAGCAGTGGTCGTCCTGAACGCCGCAGTACCTGGGATTCGGGAGAACGTGGTGCGGGAGCAGCTGCTCGATGTTCTCCATGTCGCTGCGCGTGACTGCGTCGGGGTGGACTATGACCCGACCCTCGGCACGGGACTGTCCCTGTCCTCGGAGGATCGGGATCAGCTCGCGCCGGCCACCGCAGCGGCGGTCGAACAGATCGCACTACACGCGACCCCACGGCGTCTGGCGGTGGCGCAATGATCGTCCGGGACGTACGGCGTACGCCGCTGCCGGTGTCCCGCCAGTTCCCACCTCTCTTCGCACTGATGGGCGCGCACGGTGGCAGTGGCGCGGGAACGCTGGCCGCGATGTGGGCACCGGCGGCGGATTCAGATGGCCAGTGGCCGGGCGACCCATCGACCACTCAACATGTGATCGTCGTGGCCCGCGAACACATGGCCGGTATCGCCGCCGCGGCAGAGGTGCTGAGGCAAGCCGATGCCGGTCAGGCCCCGGCGGGGGTGCAGGTGCACGGTCTGGTGACGGTGGCCGCACGACCCGGCAAGACGCCGAAGGACGTACGGCGCTACGCCGCGACCGTCGCCGAGCTGGTCCCCGCGTGGTGGCAGGTCGGCTGGGTCGACGAACTCATCTCCGCACTGCCGGCCGACCTGCCGATGTGGACTCCCGGCGATCCGGTTCAGATCACCCGCAGGTCAGGCACGGACCTGGCAACCGTTCCCGGCGCCATCGCTCAGACGGGCCTCGACATCGTCACCTACTTCGCCGACGTTCGGTCGGCGCTGACACAGAAGGAAAACGCATGATTACCGCAACCGTCCTCAACCTGGCAGACACCATCAACGTCAACCCGCAGGCCCCGCCCGGATCGTCGAAGTTCCTGCTGCTGCTGTCGTGGGTCGGCTGGCTGGCGATGATCGGCGCTGTCGCGGCGCTGGTGATCATCGGCGGCAAGTTCGGCTTCGAGAAGCGCCAGGGCACTGCCGACTCGGAGTCGGCCGAGCGAGCCACCAAAGCTCTGATCGGCTGTGTGGTCATCGGTATCGCTGGTGGCCTCGTCGGCGCACTGGTCTGAAAGCGGGCGACGATGGGAGAAGCACACGATGTTGTCAGCATGGGGCGGCATGCCGCCGGAGGTGACAGACCCGCTCGAAAAGGTTCTCGGTTACGCCCTGTGGATGGTGATGGCTGCCGCGGTTGGTCGTCTGATGTGGATCGGCGGCGAAATGAGCTATCACCGGCACCAGCCGGGCGACACACAGCCGCCGGATACTCCGACGTGGGTGTTCGTCGGTCTGATCGTCGCCAGTTCAGCCTCCGGTATCGGCGCAGCGCTGCTGCAGTTGTCTTAACCCTGTCTGCGGTGTCCGCTCTGGTCACGGCATGTGGAGGTGACACCAGCACGGCGGCACCTGCCACGGTTGTCTCAGACCTGGGCTGGACATCGTTTCAGGGTATGCAGATCCCGACCGGCGAGCAGGGGCCGCAGCATGCGGACCCCGTCGCGCCGACAGGCTATGACCGGTCGCCGGCCGGGGCGGTCCTGGCCGCGGTTTCGGCGACGATCCGTATGTCGGTCGCCGACGACACACAGTGGCCGACGGTCGGGCAGAAGCTCATTGCTCCCGGAACCGAACGTGATGCGTGGGCGGTCGATCGAGCTCAGGTGTCGATCACCGCTCCCGTCAAAGCCGGCCAGGCACCGAAGGTGGAGGCATATTCGATCACGGACAGCAGTCCGGACCGGGTGACAGTGAAGATCTACAGTCGTCTCAGCGACGGGTCCTACACCGAGAACACCGCGGCTACGCAGTGGGTGGCCGGTGATTGGCGGTTGGCGCTGGCGTCGGGCGATAAGCCGGTCGTCCGGGCGGTCTCGGCGGTGCCTTCGACGGCGCTCCTGTTCGAGGAGCCCCAGTGATGGACCTCAAGGAGGAGCGCCAGCCGCTTCTGAAACGGCCGTGGGTGTGGATCGCTGCCGCGACGACGGTGGTGACCGTAGTGATTCTGACATTGGCGTTCATTCCTAATGATGACGCCGGCGATCGGCCCGCCAGCTCCACGCCGTCCGAAGCCGAGCGGCTGCCGCTGCCTTCGGAGAGTTCACAGTCGGAGTCAGGCGACGTTGACGACCTCGGGCGTCCGGTTGTCGTGCCGGCGGAGCGCCGCGGCGTCGCACTGCCTCAGTCCGAGCAGCCCTCGTCAACATCTGATTCGAACCCTCTCGCTCGGCCGAAGGGTTTGGAGTGGCAACGCGTGTACGGCAGTCCTGCACCCTTCAGCCGGTCAGACGGTCCGGCCGCCATCAGCGCCGACGGAGTTCCTCGAGGAATGAGCCGCACCCCGCAGGGAGCGACTATCGCTGCGTTGCAGATCGTCTCTCGGATTCGATTCGGCACCAAAGCCGACCGCTACGCGGTCATCGATCAGCGTCTTGAGGGTGCCACCGAGTCGGATAAGCAGGCGCTGCGGCGTGACGGCGACATTCTGTCGATCACGGTCGATGATCCCGAGATCGGCGACATCGCCGCGAACAGAGCGCTCGTGCCAGCCGCCTTCCGGATTCGAGCAGGGAACTGGACAAATGATGCAGCGACGATCGACATCGCATACGGGCCTCACGAGCAGGTCAACCCCGACGACGAGAGCGACGTGCAGTCGGTCTATTACTGGCAGTCCCTCTCCACGGTGTGGGTCGACGGTGAGTGGCACCTGAAATACAAACCGTCTCTTCTCACCCGTGACGAGAAGGAGGGCTCGATGGGTTCCCTCGACGGAGGGGAGTGGGCCACATGGGTGCGCTGACGCGGTCACGCCGCCGCACCGTGGTGACGGTGGTGCTGGCGCTCATCGCTGCGGTGTTCCTGACAACCGCTGGCCCCGCAGTCTCGTCAGAGGCGCTGGGCATGGACGCGGTCAGCGCCCAGGCGCGCGCAGATGACGAGACCCCCTCCCGGGCAGACCTCCAGAACCAGATCGAAGACCTCAAGGCCCAGATCGCGACGGAGAAGGATGAGGAGAAGAAGAAGGAGCTGACCGCTCAACTAGCAGTGCTGATGACTAAGTACACAGCTGGTGCTGTTAGCGCCACTGATGACAGCTGCGGAGCGATCAACTTCATCTGCAAGGCCAAGAAAGCCACCAAGGACGCCGCCAAGGGAGCGTTCAAAGGTGCGGCCGAGTCGATGTGGCAGGGCTTCGGCCGGATGCTGCAAATGTCGATGACCTGGTTCATCAAGATCCCCACCCCGAAGTATCAGGACTACTCGATAGTCCAGAAGATCCAATCCGCAACCATCGGACTGCAGTTCTTCGGTCTGGTGTTGTCGCTGGTCGTGATCGGGTTCCGGCTGGTTCTCGCCAGACGACAGGCCGCGGTCACCGAGGCCGAAGAATCCGTGAAGTCGATGGCCAAGGCGGTATTCGGCGCGTGGACATTCGGTGCAGTGCTGCTTTCACTCACGGTAGCGAGCGACGAGCTGTCTAAGTGGATGCTGAACCAGGCCACGAACGGTCAGAACGCCGGGTCGATGGTGACGAACCTGATGAAAACCTCGTTGGTAACGATGCAGTCAGCAGGGTTGGTCTTCGTTCTGGCCGTGATCGGGATCCTCGGTGCTCTGCTGCAGGGCATACTCCTGGTGGCTCGGCAGGCGATGCTCGCCGTTGTCGTGTCGCTGGTGCCGGTAATCGGCGCGTTCGGCGGGACGAACACCGGCAAACAGGCGTTCTCGAAAGTCATGATGTGGACCGTCGCGCTCCTTCTGTGGAAGCCCGTCGCGGCGGCGGTGTACTGGGTCGCCTTCTGGATGGCCGGCAGCGATTCGAAAGACTCCCAGCAGATCATCATGGGGATGATTTTGCTGTCGCTGTCCGCAGCAGTCCTCCCGATCCTGATGAAGCTCGTCTCCGGCGGAGCCGCGATGTCTGGGGGCTCAGGCGCGGCCGCCGTCGGGGCTTTGATGGGTGCGGCGGTCGCGGGCAGCACGATGCTCGCCAGTGGTGGCTCGTCAGCCGGCGCGGCTGCGGGAGGAGGTGCCACCTCGACCGCATCGATCGCCGGCGCCGGCGGAGGCGGCGGCCCGTCGGGCGGAGGGGGACTCTCTGGCGGGACCGGGATGGGTCCGTCGGGCGGTGGTGGTCCCTCCGGCGACAGCGGGGGAGGAGGAAGAGGCTCCCAGCCGGGCGGCGGGACCGGCGGCGGATCAGCTCTCGTGCCTCCGGCGCCAGACAGCAGCAGCAGCGGCGGCGACGGCTCAGGTCTCAGTGGTGGCACCGGCAAACAGCTCGCGATGGCCGGCAGTGCACTCGCGCTGGCTTCCGAATCCTTCTTCGAATCCGAACCTGGCCAGGACGCAGGAATGGGAGACAACCTCCGATGACCTCTACCAACCAAGTGATTCTCTACGGCCGATGGGAACAACCACGCACGAGCGGTCTGTTCGGCCGGACCTGGGGCGAAACGATATTCGCCGGCGCGTGGATCGTCGTGACAGTGCTGTTCTACATGTTCACGCACTCGCTGATTCTCATCCTCATCTTCTTCCTCATTGGCACGGCCGTGTTTGTGCCGCTGGCGTACCGGCGGCACGGACGGTCGGGATTGGAACTGATTGCCATGCGACTTCAATTCTGGAAAGGCGCTCGCCGCGGCGAGAACGTGTACCGAGGCGGCGTATTCGGCGTAGTCCCTGGATCTGCGCGCATGCCCGGGATACAGGGCGATACCCGGCTGTACGAATACGAACTCGGTCGCGGGGGCCGATTCGGGCTGATTCACTCGCGAGCGAAGAACCACTTCACCGTGGTGCTCTCCGGTCAGCCGCAGGGCCAAGAACGCGTGGAACAGCATCAGATCAACGACTGGGTCCGCGGCTGGGACCGGTTTCTGTCGCATCTGGGCACCATCAAGGGAATGGCCGGAGCGGCAGTGATTGTCGAGACCGTCCCTGACAACGGGCACCGTGTCGACGCCGAGGTACGGCGCCTTGTCGACCGCGACGCGCCGGCGTTCGCACAGCGCGTGATGGTCGAAACCGTGACGCACCGGGCCTCAGCGAAGGTCCGCAACGAGGTCCGCATTCAGCTGACGTTCACGCAGCAACGAACTGCGGACTCGGCCGAGGTCGCCGACCAGGGAGCGGCCATCGGCCGACTCCTGTCGACAATCATCAATCAGGCCGTGGCCGCCGGGCTCTCGGCACGACCGCTGACCGCTGGAGACCTGAGCATGGTCGCCGCTCGCGCCTACCGGCCGGAGCTCGCGGCGGAGTTGGAAACGATGGCCGGTTCGGGCTCCCTCGACCAGTTGCAGTGGGACCAGATCGGACCGGCCGGCTGCAAGGCTGAGTGGGGCCGGTTCGTGCACAACGGATTTCAGTCGGTGACGTGGGAGATGGAAGCCGCGCCGGCAGGCACTGTCGCACATGACACGCTGCTCCCACTGCTGGCGCCCCGAGCCGACCTCGGGCGCAAGAGGGTGGCGATCATCTACCGCATCCACGGTGTTGCCGATGCGGTGAAGATGGTCGACGACGACTTCAAGAACGCGCTGGCCGCCGAACAGTCGAAGAAGGGCGTCGGGTCGGCAGCGGCGTCCCTGCGAGTGGACAACACGATGGCCGCTCGGCAGGAACAGGCGCGCGGTGCTGGCGTGACCCGCTTCGGTGTTCTGATCACGCTCACCGCCGAGGCGTCAGCGGAGATGCCGACATTGGCTGCGGAACTGGAAGGCCTGGCATCGGCGTCCCGACTCACTGTGCAGCGCTGCTGGGGCGGACAGGACGCGACCTTCGCCGGGGCGCTCGGACTCGGGGTTCTGTTGCCGGAGTACGCCAGCGTGAACAGGCGGGTGACGGCATGACGATGACAATTCCGCGGCACGCGGCACCTCAGAGTGACACACCCACACAGGTCGAGATCGCCGAGACCGACGTTCCCGCAACAGTCAGGGTCGCGGGCGTGCGACTGCGCACAGCGCGCGCCTACGAGCAGCTGCGCGCCGAGGCAGCTGCCACGGGGTGGCGAGGCCGGCTGGCACGCCGCCGCCTGGCTACCGAGGAACGATGCCGCAAACGCGCGATCAGCAGGATCTGCGAGATGGGCGGCTGGGACATCGACGCCGGGGAGCCCGGACCGCGCGGAAGCTCCGGGCCGGGCGGTGGTCGCACGAACGTCGTCCCTCGACTTCCTGAGTGGCGCGCCACGACCAGCCAGGTCGCCGGAGGATTCTGGCCGTTCTCGGTCGGGGCGACGAGCCCGATGCTCGGCACACCTTTGGGCAGTCACCTGTATACAGGGCAGGACTTCGGCTGTGACCCGCTGACGTGGTTCCTCTCTGGTCTGATCACTGCCCCGATCGCGTTCGTGCTCGCGTTGAACGGTTTCGGTAAGTCGTCTCTGGTTCGCCGCATGGCACTGGGAAACATCGCCCAAGGCCACACCTCACTATTCCTCGGTGACGTGAAGCCTGACTTCGCAGAGCTGACCAAGATGGTTGACGGTCAGATCATCACTGGCGGATACGGCGACCAGACGATCAACCCGCTCGATGTTGGCGCTCTCGGCACCGTGCTCGCAGAAATCAGGGATTCGACGCCGTGGTCGCCGCAGTCCATCGCCGACATGACCCGCCGGGTTGAGGAAGATCTGCGCTCACGACAAGTCTCCACTGTGGCGGGCCTGGTTGAGATTAACCGAGGCACTGCGATCCGAGACTTCGAGGAAACACTGCTCGGGTCTGCGCTGGAACAGCTCTACCGCCCCATTCACGACGGCGGTCAGGGATTCACCGGCCAGCGGCCGCCGATCCTGGAGGACTTGTACCGGTTGATCCGTGACGGTAACGCCGAACTCTGGGAGGACACCGCTGCCCGCACAGCCGAGGAATACCGAGCTTCGGCGGCAGAGCTGTGCCGATCGCTGCGAGCCCTGACCTCGGGCCGTCTGGGCAAGGTGCTCAACGGCCACACCACGACACCAATCGACCCATCGTCGCCGGCCGTGTGTATCGACGTCTCGCGCGTGCCGAAGGGCGACCGCAAGCTCAAAGCGGCACTGCTGCTGGTCTGCTGGGCAGACGGATTCGGTGCGGTCGAAGCCGCGCACGTACGAGCAGACGCGGGGCGGGGTCCGCGGCGTACCTTTCAGGTGATCATCGACGAGCTATGGCAGGTGATCGGCTCGGGCGCAGGCATCGTCGATCGAGTCGACGCGCTGGTCCGGTTGAACCGTTCCGATGCGGTATCGCTGATCATGGTCACGCACTCGGTCAATGACCTGTCTGCCTTCGAATCTCAGGCCGATGCCGCGAAGGCCATCGGGTTCTTGGAGAAGGCACAGATCAAGTTCATCGGGCCGGTCGGCCCGGAGGAGATCGAACGACTCTCGCAGGTGACCGCGTTCAACGCACAGGAGCGTGCGCTGATCACCTCGGCGGCATCGACGCCGCCTCCATCCGAGGATGCGCTGGCTGAGATGAGGCGACAGCTCACTGCCGCGAGCAAGTCCGGGTCGACCTCTGTGGAACGTCCGAGACCGCACGGCCAGGGCGTATTCGTCGCCAAACTCGGCACCGACGATCGCGCAGGAATCCCGTTCCGCATGATCTTCACCCCTGCCGAAGCCGAGGGCGGTGTCCACAACACGAACGCCCGCTTCGACGGCGTGCTGAAGAAGGCGTCATGACATCGATGAACAGGCGAGACTACGGCTGGATCACCGACGACATTCGCGACACAGCGGTGCAGGCCGTGCTGACGGCAATCGAGCGGGGACTGTCGCTGACCGCTGCGTGCACAAAGGTCGCGATGAGCTTGGAAGTCCACACGAACACGGTGAAGAACTGGGCGCGGGCGTCCGGGAAGCTCGACGAACTCCGCACGAGCGCGGACAGTGAGGTTGTCGCGAAGCTCTACGCCGACATCGAAGCGATGAAGACCGCCAACAGTGGTCTACTCGCCGCGCTGAAAGAGCAGCAGAGGCGATCATGACCGACGCTGCGAAGTCCTTGTCCCTATTTCTGGTCGCCGCCGTGGCGATCCCGCTCCTTGCACTGATCGCCTTCGTCGGCAGCGATGACACGGATGACTGTGCGCCGGCGGACTCGTCGTCGAGCAGCAGCTCGTCACTGTCGCCCGGGCAGAAGGTGATCCCGATGAAGAAGGGAACCTTTCAGTACACCAGCGGGTTCGGACCTCGCGACGGCGTGATGCACCAGGGTCTGGACATGGGCTCGCAGGCCGGCACTCCCATGTATGCCGCCTACGACGGCGTTGTGGACAAGGCGGGAGAGGCGACCGGCTTCGGCCAGTGGATAGTGCTGCGCCACAACATCGGCGGCAAGCGTGTCGACACCGTCTATGGCCACATGTTTCCGCAGGACCTCATGGTCAAGCCGGGGCAGAAGGTGACCGCCGGCCAGCAGATCGCCAAGGTCGGATACAACGGCGAGGTCTCACCCCCGGGACCCGGCGGTGCACATCTGCACTTCGAGGTGTGGGAAGGAGGCTGGGGACAGAAGGCCATCGACCCGAAACCCTGGCTGGCTGACGCTGTCGAGCCAGGCCAGGCCCGGCCTTCCGCGCCCAATGCACCGCCGGCGGGGCAGGACTCACAAATCGTCTCGGCCG
Organism: Gordonia sihwensis NBRC 108236; assembly: GCF_000333035.1. Classification (GTDB taxonomy): domain Bacteria; phylum Actinomycetota; class Actinomycetes; order Mycobacteriales; family Mycobacteriaceae; genus Gordonia; species Gordonia sihwensis. Next base: position 23,677 of record NZ_BANU01000033.1, on the reverse strand, counting down.
AGGACTGGAACAAGGTCGCCCAACACGAGTCGGGCGGGAACTGGGCGATCAACACCGGCAACGGCTACTACGGCGGGCTGCAGTTCTCAGCGTCGACGTGGAAGGCGTTCGGCGGAGACAAGTTCGCACCGACTGCAGACAAAGCGACCCCACAGGAACAGATGGAGGTCGCGAACAGCACGCTGAGTGGTCAGGGTTGGGATGCCTGGCCGGTGACCTCGCATCAGGCCGGTGTCCGCGACAAGAAGCCTGCGCCGCCGGGAACCTTCGCTGGCGCAACTGGATCCCCGCCCAAGCCAACGTCCCCGGCGCCGGCTGCGCCGGGAGGTCCATCGGACGTGCAGACGCTCTCGGGAGTGACCGATAACGAGGGCGAACTGGACGTGTCCAAGCCGATGGCCGCCCGATTCGGGTCCGAGGCCCACTGGCAGACCAACACCGTCCGCCTGGCGCGGGCGGTGGCCAAGCGATTCCCTGAGCTGCAGACGATCGGCGGCTGGCGGGCCGATGGTGGTGGATTCTCCGACCACCCTGACGGACGCGCCGCCGACATCATGATCCCGAACTCTGGCCGCGATCAGAAGGGCGTTGAGCTCGGCAATCGCATCCAGAAGTACGTGATGGACAACAAGGCCGTCTTCCACGTCGACTACACGATTTGGCGGCAGTATTACCAGCCCGCGCAGGGGCCCGGGAACGTCATGGAGGACCGCGGCGACTGGACCCAGAATCACTTCGACCACGTGCACGTAACTCTGCTGCCGTCGCCGCTCTACAACGGCGAGGACCTGGGAACGATCAAAGACAGGGGTGCCGGCGGTGCTGGGTCGGACAGCGAGGAATGTCCGTCCGATGTGAGTGGCAACGGACGAATGGTGAATGTCAAGGCCGGCTCAGTGCCCGCGGATTGGGCGCGCTGGTACAACAAGGCTGGCCGGATCTGCCCGCAGATCAGCGCCTCCCTCCTGGCCAGTCAGGGTCACCAGGAGACCGGCGGGTTCCAGCAGCATGTGCAGAGCCCCGATCAGGCTCAGGGGCCTGGACAGTTCATCCCTGACACCTGGGCGACTTACGGCAAGGACTACGACGGCGACGGTCGGGTCGATGTCTACAGCCTGGGCGACGCGATCATGGCCCAGGGCCATTACATGTGCGACCTGGCAAAGGACATCGACGGATGGATCGCGGGCGGGCAGGTTGACCCCAAATCGGGTCCGAACCACGACGTTCGCGACCTGTACCTCGGTGCCTACAACGCTGGCCCCGGCGCGGTGCAGGAGAGCCACGGATTCCCGTCGTTGTATCCGCGCCACTTCAGCGAGACCCGGCCATACGCCGAAATCATCATCCGCAACGAGCCGAAATACCGGGGCGTCGAGGACGCTGCGGTCGTCTAGTCAAAGGAGAATCCGTGAAGAAGACAACGACCGCGGTGGTGCTCGCGGGAACGCTGCTCGCAGTGACTGCATGCTCAGCGCCGGCGACGGAATCGGCAGCAGCGCGGTGTCCCGCGGCCGAGCAGCTCGCGGCGGCGCTTCACACGCGGTTCTCGGTGACAACCGCGGTCACCGACGGAGCCGAAGGTGGAGTAGAGCAGGGACGCTCGGTCGCTGCGCTGGTGCCTGCTGACGGCGCGACACCGGGCGGGGTAGGCGACCAGATCGCCCGTCGGGGGCGCGCCGACGATCGCAGCGAGTATGTCATGTGGAATCGCACGTACTGGCCGGCGGGCAGCAAGCGCGGCACGACGATCGAGGACCGAGGTAACGCCACTCTCAACGCGGTCGACCACGTGCGAATCGTGATCGACCGCACCAAGTGCATGGAGACACGATGAACAGGCGCGAGAAGGTGTTGGGCGGCGTGATGATCGTGGGCGTTCTCCTGGTCTGGGGTGCGATGGCGTTCTACTCGGTGTCTCTGCTTCTGTCGGTTCTCGGTGTCTCGGGCGGCCTGGTCATCGGGATCTCTGTCGCGACCACGCTCGCCTTCGAGGTGCTGGCGATTGCGGTCATGCGGGCCGTCGCGGCAGCTGGCTGGGGAGGACGGGACCGATGACGGCCACAGCGAGGCGGGCCTCGGCACTGCTCCTGGCCGTGATGCTGGCCATCGTGGTGGCGGCATGCGGCGGCGGGGACGACGCCGTTGACGGACCGGGGGATGCGGGCCATCAGCATCCGGACGGGCAAGGCCCCGTCGCGGGTGCCCCTCCGGACGATTCAGTACAGGAGGCATTGTCGAGGATCTACAGCTGGGAGCCGGCGAGGCAGGCCGATTCCGGCGTCGCGATGAGAACTGCGCTGCCGTGGCTCAGCGGCGAAATGGCTCAGGCCGCTACTCGCAGTAGTACCGGGACCGACCAGATGCGGCCGATGCGTCAGTGGGCACAGTGGCGAGCGGAAAAAGCGATCGTGACCGCCACGGTGAAGGTTGTCCCGGCAGTGGACGAGCCGGGGAGCCGAACGACGAAGCGTCAGGCGGCTGTTCTGCAACAGATCCAGCGCGCAGACGGATCCGTCGACTCGTACTCGCTGATGACCTACGACGTCGATCTCGCTCTCGATGAGGACAACTGCTGGCGAGTCTGGCGAATCCAGATCGTCGACTCCCAACCACTGACAGATGGGGTGTTCCAGTGACTGACTACGACACTCGCGGCTTCAGCGCGGCCGGCTACGACCGAAACGGCTACGACCCATACAGCTACGACGCCTCGGGTTTCGATGCGCGGGGCTACGACCGAAACGGCTATGACCGTAACGGCTACGACGCTGCCGGGTACGACCGGCACGGCTTGGATTCCGCCGGGTATGACCGGAACGGCTACGACGCGAACGGCTATGACCGCCGCGGCTTCGATGCTGCCGGGTGGGACCGTAACGGCTACGACGTGGACGGGTTCGACCGGCACGGCATCGACCGCAGCGGCCGCAATCTGTACGGCGTTGAGGTCCCGTTCATGGACGACAACGCCGAACCGGCCAGGGTGCCGGGGCCAGCAAGGATCAGCACCGATGGTGGCGGTGAGTCGGAGGTGCAGGTGAGTCGGATGATCTTCGGCGGCGTGGCGACTGTGATCGTCGGAGCGCTGACTGCAGCGGTCGTTTGCTGGCTGCTGATGGCGCTGCGCACGAACCTGCCCGCAGAAACCTGGGCACGGGCAGGGGCACCGCGCATTCCCGACCCTGCAACGGCGGCGGTTCTCGCCGGTGCGGCGGCCGCGGCCGCCGCCGCATGCGCGCTGGCGCTGAGCGTTTTCGTTGCCGACGGACTGCGGTTCTTCCGTCTTACGGCGCTTCTGCTGACGGCGGTGTGGGTCGTGGCTGTCGCCTCCGAACACTCGTGGTCGACGTGGCTCGTGAGCGCGTTGACCATTGGAGCACCGGGCCTGGCGATCATCAGTCTCGCGCCGTCGGTACGTCCCACCCTGCGGCCCTGAGAACTCGCTTCACCTCACCAAACCCTCGATGGAAGGAACAATCATGACAAGCACGACAGCGCAGGACTGGGATACCGCGGCAGCCGTGGTACGTGACCATGCAGACGCCCTCGCCTCGATGGGCAGCCACTCCGAGCTGTACAGCTTCGCCAAGGAGAAGAACCTGGCGACCAAGCTCCTGTTTCCGAAGTTCAAGACCGAACTCCGCAAGCAGCTGCGCATCGATTACGACCAGATCAGGAAGGACACCCTCGCAGCCCGGTTGGTCGAACTGGAAGCTGCCGGCGAGACGGCTCCGACGATCACCCTCTTCTGCGCCGGTGACGTCGAGGTCGATTCGTACGCGGTGTGCCGGGCAGAGGAAGAAGACCCCTGGTACGGAACCTTCCACGAGAACGATCAGGTCGCAGATCAGGATCATGCAGACGAGTCCGCTGCGAGGAAGGCCGTGTATCTGGCGGGCAAAGCCCGTGAGTTCGCCGGACTCGACATCGTGCATCTGCGGTTGTCGGTCACCAACCATGTCGTGACACGCACCGCGCTGATGCGAGACATGCTCAAACACAAGGTGTGGGTGACTGTCGATATCGTCGACGACCCGAACGGCAATCCGGCTTTGGAACTGTGCCGCGCTCCCGGTTTCCGGGGCTGGCGAGAAGTCTCGCTGGGCGACCTGATCGAGGACAGCGACGGTGCGGCGCAGTAGTTGTCCGGACTCCGTAACGATGGGGGAATGCAATGCCCGTAGCTAATCCTGGACAGACGAAGAATCCGTCGCGGAACAGTGAGACCGTGCTCATGCTCGTTGGGCTTGGCGTGATCGTCGCGGCGGCGTTGATCGTCTGGGGCTCGTTGACGCTCGCCGGCGGTCAGCAGATCCCCGGCAACCCGTTCGCCGCGGTGATCATGGTAGCGAGCGGCAAACTCGCGTGGCCGACGGCCGCGACGGTGTGGGCCGTGGTGATCGTGGCCGTCATCGGGGCGGTGGTAGGGACCGGTCTGTACGTATGGAGCGGCCGTAAGCCACACCGGACTCGCGTGGACTCGGCGCAGCAGCACCTCGGTTCAGGCAAGGAGATCGCGTCCATCCGCGAGCGGGCTGTAGCGGAGAAGGCGCGGAGTCTCGGTATCGATTCGTCAGTTGCACCTGCACCGTTCACCACCGTCGAAGGTGTTCCGATCGGCAAGGAACTGGTTGGCAAGGGACGACTGCTGGGGTCGTGGGAGGACATGCACCTCGACATCTGGGGGCCCCGTCAAGGCAAATCGACCTCGCGGATCATTCCAGCGATCTGTGAGGCGCCCGGAGCTGTGCTGACCACCGAAAACAAGCGGGGCAATCTCGACCACACTCGGCTTGTCCGCGAGTTCCGCGACGAGGACGGCAACCCAACCCGGCAGGTGTGGGTCTTCGACCCGCAGCAGGTCGCCAATGAGCCAGCGTGGTGGTGGTGGAACCCGTTGTCCTACGTTGAGGACGAAACGCAGGCCGAGGAGTTGGCCCAGCTGTTCTCAGTCGGTGACGACGGGCTAGAAGCCAAAAAGGATCCCTACTTCGACCCCGAGGGAGAAGATCTGCTGGCTAATCTGATCCTCGCTTCGGCGTTGGCCGGCGAGCCGATCACCACGGTCTACGAACGCCTCGTCGACGAGAATTCCTGCCATCATGCTGTCGAAATTCTCCGTGAGCACGGCTACCCGATGATCGCGCGTGCGCTCAACGCCCGTTTGGGCCTGCCGGAGAAACAGAAGGCCGGCATTTTCGGAACCAGCGTGAAGATGGCCAAGTGCCTGCGCAACCGGTCCGTGCAGGAATGGATCACTCGAGGTGACACTGAGCGCCCGCACCTGGACCTGGAAGCGTACATCCGCAACGGCGAGACACTGTACTGCCTGTCGAAGGAAGGCGTCGGGTCGACGGGGCCGCTGGTCGCGGCGTTGACTGTGGCGGCCACCCGCACGGCCGAAAAGATCGCGACCGCATCGCCGGGTGGGCGGCTTCCGGTCCCGATGCTGTGCCCGCTCGATGAAGCCGCCAACGTCGTGCGGTGGCCGGATCTGCCCAAGCTCTACAGTCACTTCGGTTCCCGCGGAATCATCATCATGACGATCCTGCAGTCCTGGTCGCAGGGCGTCGGAGTGTTCGGCGAACGCAACATGAAGCTGCTCGAATCCTCATCGAACGTGTACGTCTACGGCGGCAACGTGCGCGAGAAGGAATACCTGGCCAGCCTCTCCGAACTGTGCGGCGATTTCACACGCGTGCGATTGAGCGTGTCTGATGCTCGCACTGGGAAGTCATCGTCGCGAAGCACCGACGAGAAGAAGATCTTCACCGTTGCTGATCTACAGGCATGGCCGCGCGGCCGCGCGCTCGTTCTGTCTGCCGGTAACCGTCCCACGGTCGCTGAGACTGTGCCGTGGATGGCCAAGCCATACGCCGACCTGATTCGGCAATCGCTCAACGAATACGCCCCGAAGGGACAGTGAAATGGACGACGACCTAGCGAAGAAGGCGCGGAGTCTCGGTATCGATTCGTCAGTTGCACCTGCACCGTTAACCACCGTCGAAGGTGTTCCGATCGGCAAGGAACTGGTTGGCAAGGGACGACTGCTGGGGTCGTGGGAGGACATGCACCTCGACATCTGGGGGCCCCGTCAAGGCAAATCGACCTCGCGGATCATTCGGCAATCGCTCAACGAATACGCCCCGAAGGGACAGTGAGATGGACGACGACCTGTTTGGCGATGAAGAACTCGAGGACGACGAGCCGAGCGGCGCAGCTGCCGCCGAAGCTGAGCCGGAGCCCGAATTTTCTTCGGTCTATGAGTTCGTGGAAGACCACCTGTCGCTGTTGTACGCCCGCAAATGGGAGTTCGCCGGCAAGAGTCGCCTGTGGTGTCGGAGGTGGTTCGAACACGCCGAAGCAGTGTCACGACTCGAAGCAGTGTGGCGGGCCTATGAATCGCTGCGCCTTGATCCGACCCTCGGGATGAGCGTGTGGTGGCGCGACCATCTCGATCCCCACATGAACGCGTTGACGAATCCGGAAGGTCCGTTCGAGGGATGCAGTCCCGACGCTCACAACCCCCGGACGGCAGCTATGCCCTGTGACCGTATGGACGACGACTTCGTCCGAGCCGTGATGGGCGTCGACGGAGCGTAAGCGACCGGCTAGACCCACTAGAGAAGGAGCATGCAGTGCAAGACCACGACGAACTCGAGCAGGTTCTGGAGCGGACCGCAGCTAAGTTACTCGGCCACGGTGCCTCACTGATCGAAGCCCTTATGCGGCGCCTGCGCCAAAGCGCCGAAGAGCAGATGCGGCAAGAGGCAGCGCAGGACGATCCAGCACTGTCCAGCGTCGCTCGGCACACTGAGCCGGAGCTTGGTTCGGCACCCAGCCCGATCGGTGGCCTCAGTGATTCCGAACTCGACGCACAGGTGAAGGCCCGATACGGGCTGGATGTTTCGAGAATTGGCGACCGCGAACATGATCGGCAGTGGGCTGATCGGGCGGCACCGGCCGATGTGCTCGATCTGCTGCGTGCGGCAGACCGCGACGGCGACGGTTCGGCGACTGCCGCCCGGCTGCGCGACAACCTGATGGAACGCATTCGCGAGTACGGGATCGACGCAGACGCGCTGCTGTCCGAGTCGCCCGAGGCCGCAGGTGAAGCTTTGCGCGAGAACCGAGAGTCCTTTCTCGGCGAGAACGATCCCGCCATCGACCGCGATGCCGCCGAGGTGACCTCTCTGATGGGGCGCGCCCAGGCCGCCGATCGTGAAGCCGAGACTCTGAGCGCACACGCCGATGACGGCTATGCAGCGGCCGACAACGTGTCCCGCAGCGGTCAGGTCGCCGCGGGTACGACTGGCACAGGCGCGGCCACTGCGGCGACGTTGGCCGCCAAGGACCATCCGACCAACCCTCGCCGGGCCGCGGTCACCGCGGCCAAGCAGGCGCCGAAGGCCAAGCCTCCCGCCGGGCGCGGTGCCGATCGCGAACGCGGACATTCCGGCCGTTGACACCCACGAATCCGTAGATTGATACATGCGGTGGTTCCTTGGACGGTCAGCCACCCGAGCAATCTCATAGAAGGTAGGACAACATGACAGACATAGCAGCAGACGTCGTGGCCGAGCTGGAAGCCGAGGACGCGAAGGAAGCCGCCGAGCTAGCGGAGCGCCAACGTCGTCGGCGCGAGGCGCTGGTGCCAGCGATGGCTCTCTCGCGCGAGATCCTCGCCGCCCGCGAGGAGTTCCTATCCGCGGATAGGGAGCGGGTCGACCAGTTGACAGCATTGGTCAAGGCCGCACGTAAGAGCGGAGCGCCCAAGGCGCGACTCGACGAACTCATGGTGGAACCATTGGCCGGCCGTAAGCGCGCCCCGCGCAGAACCAAGCGCACCGAGCCCAAACTCGAGAGTGGCGCGCAGTCTGCGGCACCACCGGTCGGCGAGACGCCATCTCGCCCGGTAGCGGTGTAACTGCCGGCCTTATCACCCGAACACGACCCTGTGATCGCCACGTGATCACAGGGTCGTGTTCGTATGTTGCGGTCGTCTCTATCGCTCGAACCCTCGACGTCCCTCGTTCGACCGTGGTGTCGGACGAGGCCGCTCGATCGGCGGGCCTGCCGACACCTGCCGCCGAGCGGCCGGCCTCGTCCGGTTCGCCGCCGGGGACGGCGCGCGGTCAGCGAACCGGCGATCGACGGCCGCACTGGCTGCACGGATCCGCCGCGCTTGCCGCAGATGTCCTTGCGCTGCCATCGCTTCTGCGATCGCGCGACTGGCGGCGATCATCTGCCGAGTCACGGCCATCCATAGCAATGTGGTGTCGTCTCCGTTGCTCGCACCGGCGATCATCGTCGCCGCGACACGAGCGACAGCACTACGCGTTTGCGCGCGGCTTCCGGCCGCTCCGGTGCTGCGACGTTCGCTGGCGGCGCCGGAGAGTGCATCGGCCAACCGGTTCAGATCACGCGCGTCCGCACCGCCCATGTGGCGGGCCGCCGCACCGACCGCGGCGGCAGTGTCACCGGCGGCAGTGTGCCACGACTTCGACGTCCTATCTGAGACCGAGTTAACGCGTCTCTCCCAACGGTTGGCCGCCTCGGCCGCGGCCGCCGCGCGAGGACCGGCCGGCCGCGAGTCGGCGGCGTGTACGGGCGTCACGTCCGCGCGACGCCACGCCGCCGCGGCCAGCTTCTGATGGTCGGTGCCGCCGGGCCACCTCTGCCGAAGCGAGGAGAGCTTCAGTTCGTCAGCGAGGTATCCGGCCGACCTCCATGCCGGCTTACCGTCGCTGTCTGCGGCCAGACTGGGCCGGAGCGCGACACTGTAGCCGGTGACTTCGGTGGTGGAGCCGCGGGCGAACCGTGGACGAATCAACACGTCGCGGTGAGCACGGACCGCGCGCACATAATCGGCCTCGGTCGCCGACGACTGAGCCAGCGGTCGGAGGATCGAGCGCAGCCTGTCATCGACAGCCGCGAGCTGAGCGATGACAGGCTGCTCACCGCGCGGCGGTGGGGGAGGAGACGGTGCAGCATTGCGTGACGCATGTTCCCACGCCGACCTGGCATCAGCGCGTGCGTTCTTGTCGTCGATCCATCGTTCACGAAGTCGTGGCAATGACAGATCTTCACCGAGCTTCTTGCCGCCGTGCATGATCGGCTTTCCGTGCCGGTTGGCGTACTCACTCGCCGGCAGGCCGACGCTGAATCCGGTGACGGCCTTCGGGTCGGTCTTGTCATAGTGTGCAGGCCGGATAATCAATCCGTCGGCCCGCACCAGTCGCACAAACTCCGCTTCGCTCTCCGACGCGACCGCGGCCGCCCGCACGCGCCGAGCCAGTTCGGCCGAGGGAGCCTCCGGTCGGCCGGCCTTGTCCGCGTGCGCGGACTGCGCATGGGCGGTGCCGCGGGTAGGCATGTCTCGGCCACCGGACAGAACTTCCAGACCGTGCTTGGCTTCGAGTGCGCGGCACACACGCTGTGCGCGCGGCCAGTCGCCTTCCTTGCGGTCGCTACGTTCCGGGTGTGGACGGAACAGTTGCACGACCGACCCGTCATCACGCACACGTGATGCTGCGATGTGCACGTGATCGCCACCGTTCTTCGTTACCCCGTGACGGATCGCCACCCAGCGAGCCTGTGCGTGATCCGGGTCGTCGAAGCCCATTTCTTCCATGAACTCGTGGACGATGCTCGACCACTGGGCATCGTCGAGTGCCCCGGCTTCCGGAGGTAGCGACAGCGAACAGTGCCACACATTCTCATCGATGCTGGCCTCAGCCAGCGCTGCACGCCCGCCCAGGCCACGTTCACGGGCGGCCGCGAGCTTCCTGTTGTCGCGCCGCACAACTTCGGCGCCGAACACCACTCGAGCCTCATCGAGGGTCGCCGCGAGATTGTGAACGTGCTCGGCATCGAGCACAGCTCCAGCGCCTCCGGCATAGAACACTTCGGAGGAACTGGCGGCGAGCACGTGCTGGTTCTCATGTTCGTTCGCTTTACCCGGGCCGGCGAGATACGAGACCAGACCGTACATCCGTGCGCCGGATGAGATCGCCGGGATCACTCGCCGATCCTCGTCGAGGGATCGTTGAAGACCTCGTTGAATGCGGCGGTGATCCGGGAGAGCGCGCGATCGACACCTGCACACGCCGCGGCGAACTCTGCCGGAATCTCAGCCTCGGAGTTCGCCTGTCGAGCGATCTGATTGAGATTGACGCCGATGCCAGCGATCAAGTTGCGCATGTCCACAGCCTGCTGCCAGGCCGCAACCTTCTCTTCCCGTCCTACTGGCACGGCCGCAACAGGTGACAAGGTTCGCGCAACCATCAGTCGTTGAACACTGACGCCGGCGTCGTCGGCGGCAGCACGTAGTCGCTGCTGCTCTACGGCAGTGACTTTCACTTCGATCTTGTTGGTGCGACCACCGACCACGTTGCGCCGACGCCGGCGGAGGAACGCGCGCGAAGCGTTCGGGTCCTGCTCATTCATGAGCCCCGCCTCCCTGGCCTCCGGCCACCGAGCCCAGCGCAGCGATCCCCTCCGGGGAACCCCGCCGACATCAACGATTCGGTCTCAGCGTACCGGCGAAAGCAAAGGTACGCAACGTTTAGGCATGCCTAAACAATAGCTTGCTCCGCGCTCCGCGTGGTAGATTGCGAACGGAGCGCAGCGGAGTGGAAAGCAGAGCCCGACCGCAGGGAGGCCCGTTCGGCGCGCGTGGACCGCACGATTCGCTGCTTCCAGGCCTGGGACGGGCTGGGGAGAAGATGTGGGTCCTGGGCTGACTGCCCGGGCTCAGCCAGACGAAGTCGAGGTCGAGAGGAACAGATGTCATCGCGTGCCGATACGGTGACAGCCGAAGAGACAGGAGTCGATCATGAGCGCACCGTTCCCGCCGCCGCATCAGCCGACGAGGCGGCGGCCCAGTGTGGCCGTGTGGCTGCTGAAGGCACTCGGTCTCGGCATCGTGTTCTATTTGTTCATCGGGCTGACGGCTGGACTCATGGTCCAGCACGAGCTGTCAGGTACACAGATGCTCGTCGTCGTCATCACGTTGTCGTGGCTCGTGACGATTGCTTTCGTCGCGCGGTTCATCATCAACCGGCGACGGCTTGCTGTCTGGCGGCGAGCGCAGGCCCAGCAACATCAACAGTGGGTGATGGCCATGCAGCAGGCCGAGTGGCACGGCCGGCGGCAGGCAGCGTACGACGCCGAGTACCGGCGACAGATTCAGCGTTGAAGATCGTCGGCCGGCACGTAGTCGGGGAGTGAAGACGATGGAGGCGGTCACCCTGTGCAGGGTGACCGCCTCCATCTGGTGGGTAGCTCTACAGTTCCAGTCCCGGTTCGCGCGGTTGGGTTGAACGGTTGGGACTAGCGTCGCGTGTGCTCTGCGTTGGTGGTTGGGGTCTGGAGTTCACCGGGCCGATCGGTTTGAGACCGCGGCGGGCGACATTCGCGGCGATCTCGGACGGGGTGAGTTCTCTGCCGTCAGGAGCGTGGGTGCGGTGCCATTCCGCTGATCGGCGAGCTTCGCCAATCTGCACTGCTGCTCGGTACCTATCGACCGAGTCGCATGGCGACTCCTCGAGCATCTGCTTGGTGGGGTTCCATTGCAGACTCCATCCGGGTTCTCGCCCGCTGCTGGCCAGGCGAAGCTGGGCAGCCTCGCGGCGCGCTCGTTCCTCTGGCGAGTTCTGTGCCGCTTCGATCGCCATCTTGATCTGTTGCAGCTCGACACGAAGTCCGGTCAGCCGATCCGCATCGGGGAAGACTCCGTCGGCGCGTACCGCGGCCAGATCCTTGTCGCTAATCGCCCGCTCCAAGTCGTGCTGGAGTCGTTGAGGCCGGGTCGCGATGACGGCGTAAGCATTCTCCACTCGAGTCAAGATTCCGCTCGCGGTAGCTGACAGGGAGGTCGACTTGAGTGTGCTGTCGGCGTCGAGGTTCCGCATCCAGATCGGCTCGTCGAGTGCACCGCCGAACAGCCGCAAGTGGATATCTTCGCCATCGGCCGGCCGCGACATTTGTAGCTGCACACCGCTGGGGAACTCAGCGATCGATTTGTAGTGGCCGGCGCCCATTCCTTTCAGACCCATCCAGCGGAAGCGGATCGCTTCGAGTAACGCCTCACCTCGTTCAGGGCGTTCTGGATGCGCCGCGGGTTCGCCAGCCCCAAGGACGGTGAGGGGTCGCCCTGCTGCGTCCCAGTCCGGTATCGACTCCGCTAGGGGTGTGACGACCTTGATGCTCGCCGACAGCGCGGGGATCTTCTTCTCGAGGGTGCGAAGGTCGAAGCGCGCTTGGTTCTGAGCGTCCCGGAAAGTGTTCTCGAGTGCAGTGAGGCGGTCGACGTCGTTCTGCAACTCGACCATTCGCATGAACCGCTCGTCACCGGTGGCCGCGGCCTTCGTGGCCGCGGCGGCCTCGGTCAGGGATTGCTCCTCGATGTCGGCGACGTCCGCGGTGTTGTCGATCAGCCCTTGCTTGTACTGGCTGATGAACGCTGCCTTCGCCTCCACCTTGCCCCACATGATTGTGTCGGTGGTTCCAGCTGTGGCGTAGCTGTAGATCTCGACCTCATCGTTCTGGTTTCCCTGGCGGATGATGCGCCCCTCGCGCTGTTCCAGGTCCGCTGGGCGCCACGGCACGTCCATGTGGTGGAGGGCAACGAGGCGGCGCTGAACGTTCATTCCGGTTCCCATGCGCTCGGTGGACCCGATGAGAACGCGCACACGGCCAGCAAGGCAGTCGTCGAAAAGCTGGTTCCGCTGGGCCGGTGTGACGGCGTCGTGGATGAAGCGGATCTGCTCGGCCGGCACACCGCGCTGCTCCAGCTCGCCGCGGACCGCGTCATACACCGACCACTGTCCACCGGGCTTCGGAGTACCGCGGTCGCAGAAGACGACTTGCAGTGATCCCGGGATCGGTGAGGGCTGACCCGCTCCGTCGTTGTAGACGCGCTCGTTGTCTCGATGGTGGATCGCCGCAACAGTCTCAGCGACTGCTTCCGCGCGAGTTCGGCCATCTTCGGATGGGGTGAGTCCGACCAGTCTGGGGTCGAGAGCGACATTGCGTCCGTCGTTGAGCACCTTGAGCGGGTTGTCGAGCCGCGGATCATCGGGCATGTGATCGCTGCGGTACTCGAGGTCGGTGATGAAGTCGCGGACTTCCTGGCCGGGTTCGGTGAGGATCATCTTGCGGGCGCCGAACTTAGGAAGGTTTGCCGGCACCTGGTCGCGCACGACGACATCGGAGAATACTGCGGAGAGTGCATACATCGACTGGACGTTGCTGAACGAGTTGACGCTGGAGACCACGCGGAGCTGTGTTCCAGTTGCGTTGGTGACAGTCTGCGAGGTGGTCTTGGTGAACATCGCAGACCAGTCGTTGACTGATGCGACGCCGGCTGATGCGAGAATGTCCGGTCGCATATAGGACTGCATCACCCACGCCTCAGCGAGGCTGTTGGCGATCGGTGTACCGGTAGCGAAGGTCGCCACCTTCTCTTGACCGGGGACGAGCCATCGTCCCTCAGCGAGGGCTTTGTGTCGCGCTCGCTCCCGTAGCAGGTCGAGCTTCATCGCTAGGTCTTCGGCCTTTGCCGATCCTACGTGCGCCAGTGAGTCAATCGACGCGACCCGCTGGCGGTTCTTGTACCCGTGTGCCTCATCAACGATCAGGTAGTCGCATCCCGACTGCTCGAACCGAACACCATCGTCGAGTTTGAGGGTCTGCAACTTCGCTATGCGCTTCTCGAGAGTCTTCTTCGCCTGCTCGATCCGTTTGATCGTCGCGGTCGATCCGCTGCCGAGCTTCTGGTCCAGTTCGATGCCGAGTTCGACGAGTTGGCGTTCGAGGTGGTTACGTCTGCGGTCCGGATGAACATTGATCCTCTCGAACACACTCGCGGGGATGATGACCAGATCCCATTCCTTGACCGCGGTCTGCGCAACGAACTGCCGGCGATCTTCGTCAGTCATTCCGCGGCGGCCTGCGAGTATCTGCGCTGCCGGGTACCACTGCTTGGACTCGCGCGTCATTTGCTCGATCAGATGGGTCGGGACCACGAGCCACGGCTGTGAGACGAGACCACGACGTTTGAGCTCCATCGCCCCCATGAGCATCGATCCCGTTTTGCCGGCGCCGACAACGTGATCGAGGAGCACCGTCGGCTCGGCGATCATGCGTGCGACTGCCGCCCGTTGGTAGGGGTGGGGCTCGAAGTCGGGGGACAGTCCCGGCAGCGTCAGGTGCGAACCGTCGTACGCGGGCGGGACGAAGGAATTGAAGCGGTCGTTGAACTCGCGCAACAGCCTCGTGCTGCGCTCTGGGTCTGACCAGACCCAGCGACCGAACTCAGCCGCGATCTTCTCTGCTTGCACCTGTGCTCGGATCGTTGCTTCCTGATCCACCAGTGGCGCGCCGGCCTCGATCTCCGATTGCGGGTTGCTGACTTTGATCGGCTCCTGGTTCAGGAGCTTCTGGAACAGCTGGCCTGCGTTGAGCGACTTGCGCGAGTCCCGGCTTTCCGCACCGAACTCGCTCTCGTAGCGGGCGCGGTCTGATCGATACGGGCTCCCGGTAACTACCCAGCTACCTGCCGCACGCTCAACGGTGGTGTCGCTCGGGCCTCCGAGAGCCTCGACGATGAACTGCCTGTAGTCCTCGAGGGATACCCACGTCACTCCTGGCTGCACTTGGCCGATGTCGGTAGCAGCGAGGTCATTCGGGATGACTTCGGCGACCGCGGCGGCGGCGCGAGTGTATTCGCCGGCAAGCACTGTGTCTTCGGCCGCCGAGGCTAGTTCTGTCAATCGTGTATGACGCTGGCGTACGTTGCCGGTGAGCAGATGCTCGGCCGGAATGAGATCCCCTGTGCCGTCAGGCGAGATGAATACCGTGTCGCCGAGGGCGGTACGAATCTCGTCGTGGTCCTGCAGACCCAGGAGCTCGCCAATCCGTTCAAGGTCGACCCGCCCCTTCTCCGCCATCGTGATCGCGACGGCGTCTGCGGAGGACTCGGCATGTTCGGCGCGTTCGGGTGCGACAACGACATCGCGTACGAAGATGTCCGCCTTGCGCGCGCTTTGGTCATCCTCGTTGAAGTTTTCCAGAGACAGCACTACCGATAGACCTGGGTCGCGTCGCAGCTTTTCCAGATGTGGTTGTCGCACGCTTACCGAGGTCGGGGCCCATGCTTCTTCTGTGAGCGCAGCGAGCGTGTCCTCGGGCAGCTCGCCCTGCCACGGCCGGCCGTTAGTCTCAGGGTTGGCCACCCGCCACTTCTGCACTCGCGTTGCGAGCCGTTCGGCGGCTTCCTCTGGTGTCCGCGCTCGGCCGCCGTGAACTGCGAAGCGGTTGATCGGACCGTACGCGGAGTGGTACGCGTCGTAGACTGCATTTAGTTCGTTGCGAAGCTGCGCCTTACGATCCGGGTTGCTCGCCTCCGAAGTCTGTTCAGCGATCAGTTCGGTTCCAAGATCCCGGAGACGTAGCAGGTGCCGCGCTTCCTTCATCCGGGACTTGGGCATGGTGAGTTCTTGCCACTGGCCACTGAAATCCGCCGACTCGAATACGTTGCGCTCGACGTCATAGCGGATATGACCGGGAGTGACCTGATCGGCATACAGAGTCGCCGGCGTCCCGAGACCAGTAGCGAACTTGTGAATCTGATCTTCCGTTCGTGGCCGCGGGCTGTGTCCGGCGCCCTGCCGTAGCGCGCGATCGACGACGTCTGTGAGCGCCTCTCGGACCTGATCGGCCAGCGGTCGGTCGGCGTCGCGGCCGCTGACAGTCAGCGACCCGTCACGGTAGAGGCCGCGGCCGACCGAGAGCGTGCCAAGCACGTGCTCGCGATGCTCGGGCTCAGTGAAGTAGGCGTTGATCCGCACCGATTCCAGGCCTCCGTCGGCCGCAGGAACGTCCACCTCGGTGGTGTCGATCCATGCAGGCTTGTCCCACTTCGGTCGAGGACTGTCCAGCCGGCGGAACATCAGGATGTCAGTGACTACCGAGGTGCCGGCGACGTCTTTGAAGGCGTCAGTCGGCAGCCTGACCGCGCCTACGAGGTCGGCCAGCTCAGCGAGCGCCTCACGGGAACGCCGATTCTGCGCGTCAAGCGTTCCGGCAGTAGTGATGGCCATGACCCACCCGCCAGGCTCTGTCAGGTGCAAGCTCTTGATCAGGAATGCGTTATGGATCGAGTGGTTGTGCGGGTTCCACACTGGGTCGGGGACCGAGAACTTCCCGAACGGCACGTTGCCGATCACCGCATCGAAGCTCCGCTCAGGGACGTTGGTGACCTCGAAACCTTCAAGACGGATCTGCGCATGGGGATTGAGCAAGTGCGCTACCTCAGCGGTCACTGGGTCTTTCTCGACGCCGACCATGACCGCGTCTTCGGGTGCGAGCGCGATGAACGTACCCGATCCGGCGCCGGGTTCGAGGACTCGGCCAGACTCGAATCCAGCCCTCTGCAGCGCATCCCACATGACTTGGGCGATTGCAGGGTCGGTGTAGTGAGCGTTGAGCGTGGAAGCACGGGCATCTGCCCACTCGTCGGGTCCAAGCAGCTCGCGTAGCCGGGCTCGGTCCGCGGCCCATTCGCCTCTTGATTCGTCGAAGATCTCCGGAATCGCGCCCCATCCTGACCATTGAGCGAGGACGTCCTGCTCAGCAGGCGTCGCTGGTCGCTGTTCCTCACGGCAGGTGCGGACGATCTGCACCGCGGCGATGTTGGCACGCGCGCGAGCTTTCGCTCCGGTGGGTACGAGTTGGTGACCTGGATGCACGAACCTTGCCGCAGCGGGTCGAGACGAGTGCTCCGTCGTGACCGGTGAGGCTGTCGATGAGCGAGTGTCCTGGTCGTGATCGGCGCGGGCCTCGTCGAGTGGAGCAGGATCCGGTTCTAACCCGGCCACAGTCGTGTCGGCGTCAACAGCGACCATGCTTCCGTCGGGCCGCCGGGCCATCTCGACCTTCCGCGTCGACCACTGGGACATCGGCACGCCAGGCTCGTCCTGATCGACTGTAGGCAGTGTCCTCCCGTCGGCCGGTGGCAAAACGGTGCCGCCAGGGTCGGCCAGCGCCGGATTACTCGGGGCGCGGTAGTCGTCTAGGTCGAAGATTGAGAGCTGATTGTCATCAGTACGCGATCGACCTCGTCCGCGACGTCGCCCGCGAGAGCGTCCTGCGGACTGCTGGGCACCGGCAGGTGGTCGAGCCTCCGCGCTTCGAGCAGATCCGCCGCCCACACCCGGAACCGAACCGTCCGGTCCGGCCACAGTAGATCGGCCAACTCCTGCATCTGCTCGCTCGGTTCGAGGGTCTCGTCGAGCCACCAATTCGTCGTGCGCGACTGTTGCAGCTCCGGCTCCGGCTCCTCCCGATCCGTTGGCATCTCGGTCAACTGGGCCAGAAACACTTCCTCGCCCATCATCCGAGCCCGCTTGTGCAGCTTCTGCAACTCCGGGAACGTCGGCTGCCTGCCGGGGTGGTCCCGCCTCCACTGTGCGTTCAGCAGGTGCGTGTGCTCGGTGATCAGAGTCGCGATCTGCACTTCGGCGGCCTCGAGCTCCTGCTCGATCTTGTCCGTCGGCATCTCCTGCTCGATCAGCTGTCCCCGCAGTGTCTCGAGTGCGTTCAACATCGTGCCTACCTCCTAGTTCGTCCCTGGCTGCCAGGTCCGGGCGTGTTTCATCCATCGGGGTGGTCCCCTTCTACTTCGACCGTCCAAATCGTTGCGGGAACCACCTTCTCACCTCCCGGAGGCAGAGCTGGGTACCACGTACCGTAGTCGGACACCAATTCGCCCGTCAATAGGCTATTGACAGATGTGGGCGGGAGGTCTTCGATGAACGTCATGGGCGAGATCATCGTGGAGCGGGCCGGCGACGGCTGGTTCGTCGTCGGAGTGGGGCGTGTTTCACTACGTCAGGTGCGGATGCTCGCTGAGGAATCGGGGAGGTCGATTCGGTGGCCTGCGGACCTTGCTCGGCTGGTCGGCGACGTCGAAGCCGCCGACACCGCACTCAAGGCCGCGAATAGGGAGTCGGTGCGGTCCAGATTGGCGCTGGCGCAGTTCATGCGGAACCAGGGAATATCGCTGCCGGAGATTGGGGCCACGCTCGGGGTAAGCCGCCAGCGTGTGCATGCGCTGTTGAACGATCATGGCGAAGAGAGGAGCGGCTTAGAGAGCGGGGACTAGCGCTCAGGGGATGATGAGTGCCGCCAGCCAGATCGTTCGGAACTTCCTGTCGGCCGGGAGCTCGGTATCGGGTTGCTCCGCGATGATTGGGTCGTAGGAGACGTACGGCTGGTGCCACGCGACGCAAGTCGGGCGGCGCGTTCAGCAGCACTTTGCGGCCGCTGAGCGGCTGCGTAGTCCTTGATGAAGGTGTATCCGTTTCGACCGTTGTCTGCCGTTGCCTCCTCGGCGTACCCGAACATCGCTAAGTAGATGTCTTCGACTGACTTCTTGTCGCGCGCGTACTCGACTTGCATTAGTTCGCCGAGTGATCCAACCGCTGCGGGGTCGCCGAACCCGACGAGACCGCGATCAAGTTGGGCCGCGAGGTAGGTCGGGTCGTTGAACACGAGACTGACGTGGCGAGCAGCGTGGACCGCTCCGGCGTCGACCTTGTTCCAGTCGATGTCCCAGCCGGCGTCGCGTAGGTACTCATTGAAGAACACGCGCTGGGAGCGGGAGTTTCCGTCGACGAAAGGATGCAGGTAGGTCATCTGCGACCAGTGATGTGCTGCTGTTTCGAGCGCCTGCTGGGCTGGGGTGTCGAGGTCCGGGCGATCCAAGGCAATATCGGATTCCAACAGGGGAAGGTGCTGACGCATAACTTCAGGTGGTGCATGCTTGATCCCCATTGCGAATGTGTGCTGCCCGGCCACACGCAGTTGTCCACTCCAGTCGTAGACATCCTGGAGGATGTAGGCGTGAATGGCCTGGAGGTAGCTGACGTCGAAGCGTCGGGCTTCGAGTGCAGTCAGAACCTCTGGACGCAGCCCGGGATCGTAGTCATCGCGGTCGAGGTAGTCGTAGGAGTCGAGTTCGATGATCCGCTTCGCTGCTGCGAGGCGTTCGACTGCCTCGAGTTCTTCAACAGTCGAGGCCCCGACCTTATTGGCCGGGACCTCGATGTCGTTGGGGTCTTCTGTGCTCACTCGGCTTTGGCCTGACGTGTCTGAGCGGTGCGCTGTCGGGTCTCCGACAAGATGCGGTCGCGCTCTTCTGCGAAGGTCGTTTCCCCGCTGCGCATCCTGCGCAGGGCGTCGAAGTCCTCAGTGGTCAGCGGCATGCCGGCCATCGTTGAGGCTGCGGAAGCACTGGCGCTGTACCACTCCTCCGGCAGTGCTGCTGCCCGAGCACGGCACTCCTGCACGCTGAGTACACGCTTCTTCGTGGTCATGGCTCCCCCTTCGTTTGGGTGTCCAGTATATGTCGGGCTTGAAACCATAGCCGGGTCCTCTTCTCGTCGGTCTTGTCAGAACAGTGCGATCTGATGTTCTTGGGCTCGGTCAGTCGCGCGCTGGTCGCTGGCTGCGGCCATGAGTTTGGCGGTCGCGGTGGTGACGCCGAGGGCCTGCGCCACGAGGGACCAGGACCGTCCCTCGTGGCGCAGGCGCGCGGCGTCGTCCTCGTCCTGGATCTGTTGTGAGGTCGTTGGGGTGGCCATTACTGGTCTCCTTCGTCCTCGTACCAGGAGTCGGGGAGTTCGTTGGCGTGCAGGAGGAAGGCTTCTCGGCGGCCGGCGACAGTGGTGGTGAGGTCGGTGAGCGCGTAGAGGCTGGCGTCGGCGGTTCCGCTGATCTCGTGTGCTTCGGCGGCCCGGTCGGTCCAGATGTCGAGGCAGTCGTCGCAGCGGCGGTGTGCGAGGTTGCCGGCGTTGGTCCACACGGGGTCGGGGTGGCCGGCGCACGTGATGCGGACCATGAAGTCGGCGCGGTTGACCGGGTGCCGGCGGACTGTGACCCGGCCGGACGGCTCGGTGTGGAGGTCGGCGGCGGGGCTGCGGTCGGTGATCGGTCCGTGCAGCAGGAGGTAGGGGACATGCAGCTGCTGCCGTGGATGGTGTTCGGTGATGTGGTCGAGGTGGCGGGCGTTCATCGGTCTTCTCCTTCTGCTGGATCAGAGCTTGGCGAGGGCGTCGGTGACGGCGAACCGGCGGCGTTCGGCTGCTTGCTGGTGGTTGGTGAGGGTGGTCCAGTGGCCGGCGAGGTCGTCGGTGTCGGCGTCCTCGAGCGCGATCTGCATTCGGGCGAGGAGTGCGGTGTAGCCGCGGCGGTAGTAGGCGTCGACGATGCCGCGGCTGAGGTACGGGACGTCGCTGCCGCCGGGGAGTGGGCCGTGGCCGGTGGGTGCAGCGATGGTGATGAGGGTTTGGCGGGCGGCGCGGTCCGTGGTGCCGATGCGGGTCATGAGGATCTGCGGGGTGACGGGCGCGCCTTCGTCGACGAGCTCGACGACAGTCCGGAAGATCCGGCCGTGGATCGGGCTGAGAAACAACGGATGATTCATCGGGATTCGGTCGGCCGGGTAGCCGCCGGTGCTGTCGCGGTGCTGGTGGTCGCCGACGAGGGCGTGGATGGCGGCCGCGGTGGCCGGCGACCAGATGAGGGAGGTAAGGAAGTCGAGTTCGGCGTGGATCTGGGCGTCGATGTCGTCGAGGTCAGTGGGGAGGCCGACGAGGGTGTCGGTGGCGTCGTGGACGGTCTCGAGTGCGGGATGCTCCAGGGTCGCGGTCATGTCGTCGTCTTCCTCGTTGGTGGTGGCCGGCACGGTGTCGGCGGGCTGGTGCGCGTCGTGGTCGGTGCCGGTCATGGTGTGGTCCCTTCTGGCCTTGCGGTGGGTTATGCGGCGGCGAGCTGCTTGATGCGGTCGGGGCGGAACCCTGACCAGTGGTCGTCTCCGGCGACGACGACGGGGGCTTGGAGGTAGCCGAGTGAAAGGACGTAGTCGCGGGCGTCGTCGTTGGTGGAGATGTCGACGGCAACGTAGGTTATTCCGGCCTTGTCGAGAGCTTTGTAGGTGGCGTTGCATTGCACGCATGCGGGCTTTGTGTAGACGGTGATGGTAGGGGTCTCTGTGCTCATTGTTTCGTATCCTGATCTAGTGCGAGTCGAGCCGTGTTCGTTTCTTTCATCATAATCGAGTACGCGCGATATTGCTAGGCTTATTCGAGTATTTTAGGCAACGATTATATGTCGATTCGTCGGGCGGTTACTTTGTTTTCTTCGACGTCGTACTTCGCCTTCTTCTTGGGGTGTTTGGGGCTATTCGTTGGTGGTGGGTGCGGGTTGCCAGGTGCCGCTGCGGAGGCCCTGTAGGTGGTCGTCGTGGCTGGCGTATTCGTCGGCGAGGGTGGCGAGGACGGTCCAGGATTGCAGTCGGGAGAGGTGGTGTTGCCACCAGGTCCAGCGGGTCGGCGGGTTGTGGGGGTCGATGCTGGTGGGGTGGAGTTTCTGGGCGCGGTTGACGGCGAGCTGTTCGATGATGCGTGCATGGTGTTCGTTGACGGCGGCTGCGCGGGTGGCGGCGGTGATGACGTCGTCGTCGTGGCCGGTGAGGTTGTTGGCGGCGGTCCAGAAGATTCCGGTGTAGGTGCTGGCGAGGTCGTTGGGGATGACGGCCGGGGCATACATGGTGGTGTCCTTTTCGGTTAGCGATCGGCGCAGGCCGCGCGGCATATTGTTGTCGATTTCGATCGTTTCTTGCGCGGTGGTGGTTCGCTGGGTCATGAGGGTTATTCCTGACTGTTGGTGGGTGGGGATTTGTTGTTGCCGGCCATCGTTTACTGAGTGATCGGAACGCAAGGGTGTGAGCGAAAGAATGTCCGCGAAATAAGCGAACGTATGTGAGCGCGTGGATATTGTTTCGAGCCTGTAGGGCCGACGAGCGTAGCGAGGAGTCAGGCCCTTGCGTGGAGTGAGCGAAGTGAAAAGAATTGGCCTCACAACAAACCCCGTCGCTCGCGTGGGGTTGGCAAGGGGCCGCACCGGCGAAGCCGGTTCGTTCCGATGGGTGAGGTGACGCTAGTCGCCGGCATCGGACGGGCCGTCTCGGACGCCGGAGGCGTCAGGAACGGGCAGACGTGGCGCGGGTCCGGCAGGGATTACCGGCTGCCGCTGGCGTGCGGCGCGTCCGGTGCGGGCGCCTGCCCCTCGATGGGGCGGCGTCGCTGTGGGGTGCGGACGTAGGGTGGATTCATGATGTCTGAGGTAGAGGTCGCGGTCGCGTCTGTTCCAGCGGTGTTCGCTGGCGCCTTCGGTTCGGCGGCGTCGGGTGTGGTGGGCGTCGATGTGTCGTGGGCGTCGCGCGGTGTGGACGGCGATGCCGGTGGTCAGGCCGTTTTGGTCTGACCACCGGCTCACTGCTGCCTAGTCGGTGGCGGCGATGGCCTCGGCGAGGATCTCCGGCGGGATCCCGCTCTCAAGGACGCGGGTGAGGATCATGCCGATGCCGAGCAAGTCACCGTCTGCGGCGGTTCTGGCTGCGTCAAGGAGCATTCGGGCTTTACCTCCGTTGCCGGTGAGGTAGATCGCAGCGGCTGCTGCGGTGAGCAGGTGTGCGCGGTCCTGTCCTCGGAGGTGCCGGGCCAGCTCGATGAGGGCCTCGGCGGCGGCGCCACGTTCGCTGAGGGCCAGACGAAGGATTGCGTCGCGGAACCCTCCCATGCGCGAGTAGGTCGCAAGGCTCTTAGCGAGTTCGTCCGGTGCGACCTCGGTCGGCGTGCCATGTGTGATCACGGTGCTGAGTTCGTCGAGTGCTCGGCTGGCGGTGATGCGGGCGTAGTCGTCGCCGGTGTATTCGGCGACGGTGCGCTCGATGTCGGCGACGAGCGTCTCGCGGCTGTCGGTGGGCGCTCCTCCGGTCAGTCGGCTGTAGAGTCCGGCGGTCGACGCGTCGGGATCGTCGACGAGTCCGGTGTCCTTGGTGTCGAGGTTGGTCCAGCGGGCTCCGTACTGGATGACGGGCGCGTGCAGTCGGCGGACGACTGCGATGCCGTGGGCCGCGTAGACGGTGGTGGCCTGGGCGGCGAGCTGCTCAACGTCGGCCGCGTCGAGTTCTTCGGAGACGATGACGACGATCGCGGACTGGGCATCGAGACTCTCGCCGACTGCGCCGACATTGTGCAGCTTGTTGTCCGCAATGTCATGGCGGGCGGTGAAGGCCATCTGCTGGTCGTTCGTGAGCATTATGGTGACGATGGATTCGCGCGGTGCGAAGCCGATGACTCCGGCTGCGGAGGTGACGATGTCGGTGTCGGTGCTGATCTTGATAGCCATGATGGTTGGCCTTTCATCGTTGGTCGGCACAGGTCCTGTGTGCCGCTCTGTCTGACGGTGGTCGGTGTGGTGGCGCTGGCGGCGGCGCGCGAGGACGCCGCCGACTTTTCGTTGCGGTGTCGGTGGGCTGATTCATGGCGATACCTTCCAAACTGTTGATGTGGCGGCTTTGTGTTGTTACCGGCCATCGTTTTAGCGAGGAGTGGAGCGGAAAGGGATGAGCGGAAAGAATGTCCGCGAAATAAGGGAGCGCAGCGACCGCGTGGACATTGTTTTCGAGCCCGTAGGGCCGGAGGGAGCGCAGCGACCGGAGTCACGCCCTTGTAGCGCAGCGACGAGTTAAAAAGAATGGTGGGAACAACACAAACACCGAGCGCTTTTCTCGGTGTGAGGCACCGCGTAGCGGTTCATTCCC
>NZ_BANU01000034.1 GCF_000333035.1 Gordonia sihwensis NBRC 108236 | reverse complement strand
CTACGAGAGGAAACTCGCCGAAGGAATGTCGAAGAAGCAGGCCCTGCGTTGCCTCAAACGACAGATCGTCCGAGCCGTCTTCCGAGCCCTCGAAACCGACTACCAAAACCGCATCAACCCGGCCCTGAACACCGCAGCTTGACATAGGAGCTATGAGTAGCCCAGCGAACGCAGTGAGCCGGGCGTATCGAGACGATCACCAACCCGCCACCCCCTTCACTCCGACTCCGACTGCCCCTCCAGCGCCGCCAACGCTCGCCGAGCCGCTTCCAGCTCCCGGCTCAACTCCTCGACCCGCCGCTGAGCCTCCTCCCGCGCCGCGTTCAGCACCGACGACGCCGCCTCCAGCGCCACGTCGTCACCGAGTTCGCGCATCGCAGACTCGACGGAGTCAGCAGCGACACTGCGCGACCGCGTGGGCTTGCGTCCGCCGCGAGTCACCGATACCGACCATTCGTTGTCGGCCGAACCGAAGACCGTCACCGTCACCGACGACGGTGCCTTCTTGCTTGCCGCGCGCTTCGCCGGCCTGGTCGCAGTCTTCGGCGCCGCCGCGGTAACTGGTATCTGAGCCGCCGATGCGTCGGTCTTCGGCGCTTCGGCCGGTCTTGGCTGAGCGGCCTTCTTCGCTGCCGCGGGCTTCGCGACCTTCGCCGCCTTCGCCGGTTGAGGTGGTGCGTCCTTGGTCATCCGCAGTTCATCGGCTTCGTAGGGGAGTTCGTCGTCGACGCCGCGCGGTTTGATGGTCAGCGTCGTCCCGGCGATCGCGATCACGCGCGCCGAGGCGCCGGGCGCGAGGCCGAGGCTGGGTGTGCCCTCGCGCAGATACACCGTGGCGCGTCGCCCCTCGGCCAGCGCCGAGTTCAGAGTGGCGAGGTCGTCAGCGGTCAGAGACTCCGATGCCAAGCGGCGGCGCGGGGGCATGGCGGGCCTTTCTCCTCGTTCAGATGCGGCTGTGAACACTGTGCCACAGCCGGACGACATGTTCGCACAGATGTGCGATCCGGTGCGTCGGTGGGCCCGCTGGTCAGTGACATGGACGCGGGATGCGGTGAGGTGTCGGCGATGCCACTGCGGATGGTGTCACCTCGCGTCCTGCAGGGTCGAAGGCGAGTGGGTACCGTCGGAAGTGTCGTCCAAACGAGTGGCGACGAAGTGTGGAAGATGCAGATCCATCCGCTATTCAAGGAGGACAGATGAGCTTTTCCGACGATGCACAGAACAAGGCTGAAGACCTGAAGGGCCGGGCGAAGGAAGCCGTCGGCGCCGCGACCGACGATGACCAGTTGCGTACCGAGGGGCAGACCGACCAGGGGAAGTCTGCCGCCAAGGAGAAGGTCACCGAGGTTGCGGACAAGGTCAAGGAAGGCGTCGATGCCGTGAAGGACAAGTTGACCGGCCGCTGACCGTACCGACCGGAGCGGCCCGCCACCCGAGAGTTCGGGTGGCGGGCCGCCGTCGTTCAGCAGGGAGATCAGTCCGTGTTCACCATTGTTGGTGCAGGTCTTGGTCGCGTCCGATGACGCGCGCCTGAGCCACCACGCCCGCGATGACGAGCACGATGTAGGCGGCGTACCACCACCAGTGATGACCGATGGTGGATGTGACGCTCGCCCGCGAGAAGTCGTCGAGCGCGATCGTTGACGTCAGAAGCATGAGACCGCCGACGATCGCCGTGGCGCCGCCGAGTGCGCTGAGCACCACGAGCAGTAGCGCGGGCAGATTCAGTGCGATGGCAGCGACCGCCAGGAGGATGCCGACGAGCACGCCGACCACGATGATGACCCAGTTCCAGGTCACTCCGATGGCGGCCATCAGTGCGGTGCCCAGGACGAAACCGATGGAGGCCATCGCCAGCGTCACCGCCACCGCGTAGTACAGGTACGCCAGGAGGGCGAAGAGGATCGCGACCGCGATGCCGACGATCCATCCGACCGCAGTTGAGAAGAAGCCGTCTCCGGTGACGGCGGAGACGAGCCCCGCACCGAGATTGAGGCCGACGAAAGCGCCCCACACGGCGATGACGACACGCATCGCCACCACGCCTCGGAAGCAGAACAGAATGCCGATGATGATGGCGATGAAGCCGATCAGGATGCTGGACATGGCGTAAGCGTAGTGCGCGCTTCGTGTCCGAATGGGCGGCTTCGCCTGGCGAGGGTGAAGTGCGTACGTTCGCAGCGCGCCGCGGCCGCCGGTTCTGGTCAGCCCTCGTCCGTTGTCTCCACGACCTGCGTCACCCTGGCAGTGACCTCGGTGTCGCTCGACGGTGTTTCGACCGATGTGCTCTGGTCGATGGTCACCTGTGTGCCCACCATCGTGAACTTGTCGAGGATCGGATCCTC
The DNA here is from genome assembly GCF_000333035.1 of Gordonia sihwensis NBRC 108236. Lineage (GTDB taxonomy): Bacteria > Actinomycetota > Actinomycetes > Mycobacteriales > Mycobacteriaceae > Gordonia > Gordonia sihwensis. Next base: position 60,748 of record NZ_BANU01000034.1, on the reverse strand, counting down.
GCCGCCGTCGATCTCGTAGAGGACTTTGAAACTACGGTCCGTGAGGACGCTGGAAGCACCTTTGAAGGTCGGCTCGAGAGAGATCGTGACGAGGCAGCCGGCGGAACCGAAACACTTCTTCTCCTCTGTCAGGACGGAGAGACTGAAGTCGGCTGCCGTGACCGGGACGGTCGAGACCCCAGTCGTCGGCGGGTAGCTGTATTCGGGCGATGCCGCGGTCTCGGTCCCGGAGGTCGCGGACTCGTCCGACCCGATCGCGTATCCCACTGCACCCGAGCCGACTGCGATGAACACCGCTGCGACGATCGCGAACAGAATCCGGCCACGCTTACGCGGGCGCTTCGGCGCGGCAGCGCTTTCGGGTGGTGCAAGGGTTCCCGGCGGTGTCGCGAATGGACTCGTGGGCGGGGGATACCCGGCGGCGGCGAAATGATGTTCGCCGGTCGGCGGGACTGGTCTGCCCGTGGGACCGTCGTTGCCCGCGTCGTGTTCGTTCATTTCCTCTCCTTCGTTCTGTCTGTTTTGCGATGGTTCCGAGAACGTACGACTGAGCTACGACAAGAATCTGATCGCTGCACGTCCCGCGCGCCGACGTCTGCGGCGGTCGTATGACGATCAGCGCTGGTGACAGGCGGTCGGTGTGGTCCGTTCGGGTGGATCTCGATTGCGCGTTCTCGCGCCCCGATCGACTCAGGAGCGGGAACTCTGCGGCGTACCTGCGGCCGTACGCTGGACGAGTGCACGGCGAATACAAAGTTCCTGGTGGCAAGCTGGTGGTGATTGACGTCCACGTCGAGGATGGGAGGCTCTCGCGGGTATCGCTGTCGGGCGACTTCTTCCTCGAACCGGACGACGCTCTCGACGTCATCACCGAGGCCGTCACCGGTGCGTCCGTGACGGCCGATACGTCCGGTTTGGGCGCGCTCATTCAAGCGGCACTGACCGCTGACGTCTCGATGGTCGGCTTCACGCCCGAGTCGGTCGGTATTGCGATCCGTCGTGCGCTCGGTCATGCCACGAGTTGGCACGACCACACCTTCGACGTCGTCGAACCGGTCGTCATGGCGCCCGCGATGCACGTCGCGCTCGACGAGGTGCTCCTGCGGGAGGTGGCGGCGGGGACTCGCCCGCCGACCTTGCGCTTCTGGGACTGGGACTCGCCGCTCGTCGTGATCGGCTCGTTCCAGTCGGTCCGCAACGAGGTCGACGAGGAGTCCGCCGCCCGCCACGGCATCGGGATCGTCCGGCGCATATCCGGTGGCGGCGCGATGTTCATGGAGCCGGGCAACTGCATCACTTACTCGCTCGTCGTGCCGACATCGCTGGTGGACGGACTCAGCTTCGAGCGGTCGTACGAGTTCCTCGACCAGTGGGTGATGGGCGCCCTCGCCGACGTCGGCGTCAACGCCCGCTACGTCCCGATCAACGACATCGTCTCCGACCACGGCAAGATCGGCGGCGCCGCGCAGAAGCGCATCGTCGCCGGCGCCGTGCTGCACCACGTCACGATGTCGTACGACATCGACGCCGACAAGATGACCGAGGTCCTGCGGATCGGGCGAGAGAAGATCTCCGACAAGGGGATCACCAGCTCCGGCAAGCGCGTGGATCCGATGCGGTCGCAGACGGGGATGACGCGTGCAGCGATCATCGAGGCGTTCTTAGATCACTTCCGCGGGCGGTACCGGACGCGGGAGGCCGGGTACACGGATACGGAACTGGCGGCCGCGCAGGAGTTGGTCGACGAGAAGTTCAGCAGTCAGGAGTGGACGTACCGGGTGCCGTAGTCCGAACGCTCGACGGTTGCCTGGCCCGCGCGATAATCGTTCGTTTCTGTCGGAGTCTCGTGCCACAGTGCCAGGCATGAGCAATTTCGAACGTATCGACTCATTTCGCGGGTCGAACTTCTTCTTGTCGAACTTCTTTGAGGACGAGTTCACGGTTCCGACCCTCGGGACCGTTCCGTCGTCAGAGCATGCGTTCAACGCATTGAAGACGCGGGATCCGAACGAGCAGGAGTACGTCTTGTCGGCGAGTAGTCCGGGGGAGGCGAAGCGCCGCGGGCGGTCCGTCACGCTTCGGGATGACTGGGATGTCGGTGGGCGTGTTCGCGCAATGCAAGTCGTCCTCCAGTACAAGTTCGGATCCCGACGGATGCGCGAGCTTCTGCTCGGAACCGGCACCGCCGCTCTGGTCGAAGGCAACTCTCACCACGACAACTTCTGGGGTGATTGCCGGTGCGGTGGGCGTAGATGTGCGGCGCCCGGCGTCAATGCCCTCGGAGAACTGCTGATGGCTGAGCGTGCGAAGGACGGTCGCCTGAGATGAGTGGACACGAAAGTGCACTCAATCGTTGCTCGGTGACTGATGCGTGGATACGCGCGTCAATGACGGTGGACATTCGAACTGTCGTGGCCTCAACACGATCACCGCGATCAGGTCGATCGCTGACGCGGGTCGGATCGGGATCGCGAACGTAGGAGGGTAGACCGTTGTCGTCGACGATCGACTGCACCGTGGCTCCGGACTATCCGCACTCGCCAGGGTTCGAGCCGTGACGCCGTCACTCAGGCATGCTGCAGACCGCCTGCTCCGGACCGCTATCGGTGACGGTAACGGTTCCGTCGAGTCGGATGCGACAGTGCTGCGAAGTCGATCCTCTAACAGCGATGTACATGCTCCTCGAACTCTCCGGAGTCACATTGATCGACGTTGAATATCGGCCTACAGCATTTGAGTATGTCAGTGCGTATGTTTGCCATTCTCCGGGTGCGTAGGCGATCTGCACGTTGGGTGTATCGGCCTCGACCGTGAGGAGAGCTTCTGAACCGGGGGCTCGGCAGTGGAACTGGCCGCTGGTGATCGGTGGACTCGGAGCGAGGCGTTGCGGTCGGTCGCGTGCGCAGGGCCGTCTCGGCTACGTCGTCCGCTTGGGTCGGAGTCGACGATTCGTCACCGAACGCGCCTTCGCAAGTGATCATCCAGCGGCCGTTCAATCGAACCCAGTGCTGTGTCTCGGTCTCACCAGCTGACTCTGTGACCACAGTGCCTTTGTCGCCGGACTCGTTCACCGAGATGATCCGACTAGGTGCGGACGGAGTGGCGGGATCATCTTCAGATCCGGCGAACGCTTCGACGAAGGCGTTGATCATCGCTGCGCACGACGGCTCGGCCCAGTACTCGACGAATTTCTTTTGCGCGATCGGCGACGATCCCGCAGCCTCGATGGCATCTCCCTCCTTGTCCATACGTTCTGCCGCGCTGCGCAGCGACTCGGGCTTCGGCGCGAAGATCTGTTGCACGGCCGACTGCGCGGAAGTGTCGGAGCCTCGTTGTCCGAGCATCAGGCCGACGCCGGCGGAGATTGCCAATAGGAGAACCGTTGCGACACCTGCGAGGATCCAGATGAGTCGTCGTGAGGATCGCGCTGGCATCGACGACGTCGGGAAGTCATCGTGAATCGCCCCGGGTTTCGTGGAGGCTCGGTTAGTTGGATCCGACCTCGGTGAGGACCGGATTCTGACGGTAGTGCTTCGTGGGTTGTGATGCCCAGTGGTTGGCCTCGAATTCAGCTGGCGGGACGAGCCCGATCTCGCCGTGAAGCCGTCGGTGGTTGAACCAGTCGACGTATTCAGCGACCGCGATCTCGATGTCACCGACGTTCTTCCAGCCGCCCTTGGGCCGCATGACGGGGTTGCGGATGCACTCAGCCTTGAACAGCGAGTTGAGCGCCTCGGCCATGGCGTTGTCGTAGCTGTCGCCCTTCGACCCGACGGATGCGACGGCGTTGGCCTCGGCGAGCCGCTCGGTGTAGCGAATCGCTCGATACTGGACTCCTCTGTCGCTGTGGTGGATAAGGCCAGTGAGGTCCTGGTCGGCGCGCTGCCGGGCCCACAGCCCCATGTCGAGGGCGTCCAAAGCGAGGTCAGTGCGAAGCGAGGTCGACACCTGCCAGCCGACGATCATCCGGCTGAACACATCTAGGACGAACCCGACGTAGGCCCACCCGGCGTGTGTTCTGACGTAGGTCAGATCGGCCACCCACAGCTGGTTCGGTGCAGTGGCGACGAACTTCCTGTCGACGAGGTCTTCCGGACGTTCGGTCTCGGCGTCGGCGCCGATGGTGGTCTTGCGGGTCTTCTCCCGACCGATGCCACGTAGGCTCATCCTTCATCAGTCGCTCGACGGTGCACCTGGCGACCTTGAGGCCCTCGCGGTTGAGCTCGGCGTGAATCTTGCGGGCGCCATAGACGCCGAGGTTGGCCTTGTGAGCATGCCGGATATCGATGACCAGCTCAGCGTCTCGTACCGCACGTGCCGAGGGTGGCCGCTTCTTAGCGGCGTAGTAGGTGCTCGGGGCGATCTGCACGCCGGCGTCCTTCACCACAGCGCAGATCGGCTCGACCCCGAACCGGTCGCGGTGCTGATCGATATAGTCGACCAGCACCGCGGTGGGTACCTCTACTTGATCTTGCGGTCGAGCTCCGCTGCCGCGAAAAACGCCGCAGATGTCTTCAATATCTCGTTCGCCCGACGCAGTTCGCGGACCTCGCGCTCGAGCTCGGCCAGCCGCTGCGCGTCGTCGGTCGTGGTACCCGGCCGAACACCGCCGTCGATCTCGGCCTGACGGACCCAATTCCGAAGCGCTTCGGGATGAACCCCGAGCTGATCGGCGACCCGCTTGATCGCCCCACGAGCGGACTCGGGGTCCTTCCTGGCGTCCATCGCCATCCGCGTCGCCCGCTGCTGGAGCTCAACGCTGTACTTCCCCGGTCCTGCCATGACTCTCATCATCCTTCCCAGGATTGAGAGCCTCCATCAGACCCGGGGCGATTCAGTACGTCCTTCTCAGTTGTGCCAGGTCGCGGAGTCGGGGCCGGGCCAGATATCGGTGAGCCTGTCGACCAGCCACTGTCCGCGGTCGTCGATCGCTGCGGTGTCCCAGCTTTCCTGCTCGGCCAGCCAGGCGTTGAGCAGCAGCCGGCTGTGCCGGTTCAGGGCAGCACGCTTGGTGGCCCAGGGAGCGTTCGACATGGCCGAGTTCAGTGATCCGGCGACGATCGTGAGGTTCCCGAGCCGGTGGACGCGGGCGTCTCGGGCCGTGGTGATCGCCTCGTGGTCCGCGCTGCTCGTATCCGCGTCGACCGGCCAATGCTGGTCCCACTGCTGGGGCATCAGGTGTTCGAGGGAGAGGTCCGAAACCTGTGCCACGACATCGGTCTTGCGCGAGTCCAGGCTCGATTCGACTGCGGAGAACGCCATGATCAGACGCTTGCGGCTGATGTAGTCGTAGACGTCGCGGGTTCGCAGAAAGGTGGAGAACTCGCCGTCACCGGGCCAGCGGGTCGCGTATCCCTCGCCTGCTGCGAGGACGGCGAGGAGTGCGGTGTCGGCGTGGGCCGGGTCCGCCTTGATGGCCGCGATCATCCGGGGCACGATGCGGTTGTAGTTCTGGGTGGTCAACCGCATGAGTGCCCGCCGCGCGAGGAAGGACTCCAGGATGCGGAGCGCACGTCGACGAACATTCAGGGTGATCTCGGGGGTGCGAAACAGGAGCAGGACCACGGGTAACGCAGTTCCTGCTCCCAGCGGTTCGAGTCGCGCGATGAAGTCGCCTTCGACGGTTCCTGTTTGGAAGTCGTCGAAGGACCGCATGACGGCGGCGTCTTTGCAGAGCTCACGGAGCAGTGCCTCGGCGTCGATGCCGGGTTGCAAGATGCTCTGCCGGAACGTTGCGAAGAGTTCGGTGGCGGGGATGACGCGTTCGAGCTTCATCGCGAGCCAGTGCATCAGGAAGTGTTCTCCGACAGGGCGGTTCAAACGCCCCTGCCGGCGAACGGCACGCCAGTAGTCGTCCTCCAGGGCGGGCTTCCACAGGTTGTCGTACAGGTCGTCGGTGTCGCGGTGTTGACGCGACGCCTCCCGGAAGACGGCGTTCTTCACCAGGTCGAGGGCGAGGAGCGGCGTGCCGCGAGCATTGAGTGTCTCGAAGATGACCTGGGCGTTGTCGTTGGGCTCCAACGTGATCGAGACGACCTTGAGGAGGTCGCTTAAGGTGATCCGAAGACGTTCTGCGCGGTCGAACAGCGCGCCGTCCTCGGACGGAGTGTCGTCGTCAGCGCCGGCCAGGTACTCGGCAACCCGGTTGACGAAGTAGTCGTACGCCTCGTCGATCCGATTGTTCGGATCGTCCTCGCGGTCGTCGGTGGGGCCCGCTGGCGCCATGACCGCGGCGAACGAGTCGCGATTGGCGTTGGTCGGCCAGACCTTGAAGCGTTCGATCCCCTTGGACTTGCGCTCGTTGTTGGAGATCAGGTCGCGCAGGAGGGCGGCGTCGTCGTCGGCACCGGCATTGCTCATCGCATTGGCCGTGGCAGCGATGAGCAGCTGCATGGTGGTCAGTCGCTGCTGTCCGTCGATCACCGTGTACTGCGGGATCTTTCCCGGTGCCGTCGGTTCCTGGTCGAGGACGATCGCACCGAGGAAGTGGGTGGGGAAAGACGCGTCGCCGGACTCCTGGTGCGCGAGGAGCGCGCTCACGTCATCCCACAGCGGTGCCAGCTGCTCGTCTTCAGTCCACACGTACGGGCGCTGGTAGAGCGGGACGATGTAGCGGACGTCGCGCTCGAACAACTGTTGAACGGTGTGGGTTTCGGGCTTCACTGGCTCAGGCCTCCGTATCGTGTGGTGCTTCAGGTGAGTTTGCAGGACGCGACACCACGAACTCTCGGTTCGGACACGTTGGTCGCGGGCTTCCGGAGCGATTGACGGAGCCGGTGCCGGCGGTGACGAGCTCCAGCTGTGGACGCTGGTGGAACGTGCTGGAGAGGCGTTCGAACGCGGCGGCCTGGTGGCCGTAGGGGGTGAATCCCGTTGGCCACCAGTCCAGGTGCATCCTCCAGTTCCCACCCGCCGGGGCGAACGGCAGGCGAAGGCGCACGTAGCGGTCTTTGAACATGCCGATGTCGGGGTGTCCAACGAAGTCCGACAGGACGCCCTGGGCGTCGGGGTCGGTGAGGGCGAACGTGGTCGCGAGGTAGTCGGTCAGGCCTTCTCGGATGTGGTTGGCCTGGATTGTTGGAAGTAGGACCCCCACAGCTGTTGCCGCCCTTCTCTACGATGTCCCGCAAGTCGAGCATGCCCTATAGGAAGTGTCCGTCCGGCATTGGGATCAGCCACAGTTCCGGGACAGGTGCCAACTCAGACATTATTATTGACGACGAACGCTGCTCCACTTGTTGGCCCTCTGAACGAGCGCGTTCCGCATGACGGTCTCGTCAACGGCTAGATAGCGCTGGGTAGTTGCCAGCGAAGCGTGTCCGAGGATTACCTGTACGAGCCGCACGTCGTGAGTCTCGTTGTGGAGCTCAGTTGCGCACAGGTGGCGGAGCTGATGCATGGTTGTTCCGTCTCCGAGTGCGCGTGAGACAAGAGTCCCGACCCAGTGCGCTGAAAGGTGGCTGCCTGACGGGCCCGGAAAGAGGAACCCTTTATCCGCGCTCCGGAGTGCGGACGCCAGATCATCGGGCACAGGCAGGACCCGTTGCCTCATGCCTTTGCCGTGGACGATGAGCGACCACCCGTTCGCGCCGTCAGTTACGACAAGGACTCCGAATCACATTGGCTGTCGGTTCTGTATGCCTTGCTCGAGGGGGCATCGGAAGCTCTTGAGATCAGTAGGGATGACATCGACGGCACTCTCTCGTGGAGCAAAGACGGCAAACGCAGCATCGTTTTGTTCGATACGGTGCCCGGGGGAGCGGGCGCGTCGAAGAAGATCGCCGAGAACCTGCAGCGGGTCGTCAGGTTCGCGGTGGATCGCGTGAGTCGGTGCGACTGTGGTGAGGAGACATCGTGTTACGGCTGTCTGCGGTCGTACCGCAACGACCGGCATCACGATCGTCTTTCGCGCGCCGGAGCTCTGGCGATATTCAACGAGCTGAGGATTGAAGGCGTCCGAGACGCGGTTGACGGACCGTGGGGACAGACTCTCACGCACACGTCGAGTTCCGTGATTGAGCTGTTTGCTGAGCTTGCCACGCTTGGCGTCGCCAAGCCTCAGATCGGAATCGACATCGGTGAGTACTACTGGCCTGCCGAGGCCTTGTGGACGGAGTCGCGGGTCGTCCTCGTCGAGGGTGAAGATGATGATCGTGACGCGGCGTTGGCCGCCGACGGATACAAGGTGTATCGCGTGGCGGATACCGTCGCCGACCAATTAGCCGAAGCGGTTGGAAACACGGTCTGATCGCACGGCATCGGCCGGGCACGATGAGTGACAACGGGCGAGCCACGTGATGCCTTTGCTGTACTTGGACTTCGTGGCCAGACATTCGTGGCCTTCTTCCGGAAGATGGTATCGCTTCCGGAAGAAGGCCACGAGGGGACGAGTACTACCCCTTCAACCGATCCAGCGCCGCACTCAACCGCTCGACCGTCCCGTCCACGTCTGTCAGCTTGTCGACGCCGAACAGTCCGATGCGAAGCGACGAGTAGTTCTCGCCCTCGCCGCACTGCAGCGGGACGCCGGCGGCGATCTGCAGACCGACCTCCTTGAACGCGGCGCCGGTCTTGCGGGTGGCGTCGTCGGTGAAGGCGACGACGACGGTCGCGGCGTCGAAGCCTTCGGCGGCGACAGACGGCATGCCGTTCGCGGCGAGCAGCTTGCGAACCCGGCTGCCCAGGTCGAGCTGACGGCTGCGCAGTTCCTCAGCGCCGAGGTCGACGGTCTCGCGCATGAGCTCGACGTTGTGCGCGAGCGAATCGGTCGGCATCGTCGCGTGGTACGGGGCCTGGCCGTCGACGTACGAGTCACTGATCGAGAGCCACTTGCGCAAGTCCATCGCGAAGCTGGTGGACGTCGAATTGAGGACGGCGTCGCGGCCGCGTTCGCGCAGCATGACGTAGCCGGCACACGGGGTGCCGCTCCAGCCCTTCTGCGGCGCGGTGAGGAGGACGTCGACGTCGATGGTGGCCATGTCGACCCACAGCGCACCGGAGGCGACGCAGTCGAGGACGAACAGTCCGCCCACCTCGTGAACCGCCGCGGCGAGAGTCGTCAGGTAGTCGTCGGGCAGCAGAATGCCGGACGCGGTCTCCACGTGGGGAGCGAAGACCACCTCGGGGCGCTGTTCGCGCACCGCGGCCACCACTTCGTCGATCGGCGCCGGAGCCCACGCGGCTTGGTGGGCGTCGCTGACCGGACGCGCCTGGCACACCGTGACCTGATCGGTGATGCCACCGGTCTCAAGGATCTGCGACCACCGGTACGAGAACAGGCCGTTGCGCACGACGAGCACGCGGCGCCCGGTCGCGAGCTGACGCGCCACCGCCTCCATGCCATAGGTGCCGCCGCCGGGAACGACAGCGACGCTGCCAGCGTGGTAGGTGGTGCGCAGGATGCCGAGGAGATCCTGCATGACGCCGATGAACCGCTTGGACATGTGGTTCAGGGAACGGTCGGTGAACACGACCGAGTACTCGAGCAGGCCGTCTGGATCGATGTCGTCATGAGGAAGAGTCACCTGACCAGGTTCTCATGACGTGGTCGGTTCGGTGTGCCGGGCCTGCGGATACAGTGACGCGGCCGACACCGACAGTCGTGCGGCCCGCAGAGAAGTGGGCGAGTACGCTATCCGCAGGCTCTGACACCTCTCGGCAATCCGAGGGCGGCTGCGGCGGAACCGAACCGGAGGTTCCGTCCGGGAAGTCGGTGCCACGATCCTCCAGTTCGAGTGAGATGCCTTACTTGCCTTACTTAAGGGCTTAACTATAGGACTGGGGTCTGACATTCGTCCGTTCGATCGACAGGTCTGGGGAGCTGTCGTCCTGGTGTACCGCGGGTGGTGACACCCGTGCCCCGATCACTTCGCCGATCGCTCGGCCCAGTCGCTCGACCGACTCCGGGTTGACCGCGAAGTGTCTGTCGAGCAGGACGTCGTTGCGGATCGCCACCGTGATCGCCTGGACACGCTGGTCGTTTCCGTACTGTGTCTGGGGCACGTACCGCCGCGGCTGCGGTATGTCGGGTCCGGCGGAGACCAACTCACCGAACGCGATGACCGCCGCATCGAGAAGCGCCGCCGGAGTGTGTGAAAAGTCGATGCCGCGACAGGCCTCGGGGTGTGGCTGCTGCTGGTCGTCGACCGGAGTCGACTCGTTCGGGTACGAACAGATGTCGACGATCACCGCGCAGCCGGTCGCGGTCAACCGCTCTTCGATCAGATCGGTCACCAGCCAGGCGTAGGGCTGGATGTGGTCGATCGGGTCCGCATCACCGGGCGGACGTGGTGCTTCTGGTAGCGGCGAGAGGTCGTTCACGATCAGGTGCGGACGAACCGCCGCGTGCGTCCGCGCGCACTTGGCCACCGATTCGGTTGCGGCGTCCAGGGACTCGAGTGGGATCGACGGTGCGATGGAGTGCGGCCGTGCGAGCTGAGCACGGCGGGCGACATGAAGCAGGACCGGCGAGTCGGGGTTTCCGTTGAGAATCGTTGCGCGAGGGGGCATGTTGGTCCTTCACACGTAGTGGCGCCGACGAACGGCACGTCCCCGCCCATGCGGCAACGTGACAGACAAGCACGGGCCTACGACAATCCGGATCCTCGATCTACACATGGCGGTCCGCTCAGGGTTGGCGGAAGTTCTCGCGATCATTCATGTCAGACCCTCCGGATAACATCGAATGCAAGTTCGATTCGAACGGAGGGGGATCAATGAACATCAAGGTCAGAGGTGATTCGGGATCCGCGTCGGCGGTCTCGTCGGTGGTGGTCGACGAGAGTGCGATCGTGATTCGGATCGGTCGTCCGGGAGGTACGGGAGAGTCGGCGGACTGCACCTCGCGGGCCGATCGTTCTGCTCTGCTCGGGTTCGCGGCGCGAGCGGACTGCTATCAGGGGCTGGTGTTGTGGCACCGCTACGAAGCGGTGTACGCACTGCTGCTAGCGAAGCAGGCCGAGTCCGATGGCCCGGCCGGCGGTGTCGAGTCGGGTGCCGACGTGTACACACGGCTCTACGATCCGCTGTGCCAGGTCGCGGCGTCGTATGCGACGGCGGCAGGCGTGCGGCAGTGCACGGCTGAGCATTTCGTGGAGGCCGCGGTGGCGTGCATGGAGCGGATTCCGGCGGTGGGCCGGTTGATGCGTGACGGGCTGATCTGCCCGGCGTGGTTTCGTCGGGTGGTCGAGCAGACGGCGCTGGTCGACGATGCGGATCTGCTGGCGTTCATCGACGCCGAGATCGCGCACACGCTGTCCGTGGTGGGCAAGCTGTCGGCTGGCCGGGTGGAGGCTCTGGTGAGTTCGATTGTGGCTGAACATGATCCGGATGCGGTGACGCTGACCCGCGAGCAGGTGAAGCTCGCCAAGCAGGTGCGGGTGAACCCGCTCGGCGAGGGCGTGTCCGAGGTGATCGTGACGGCCTCGACCGAGGACGCGATGGTCGTGAAAGACGTGCTGGACGCGGTGATCGCCGGAGTGTGCTCGCACGATCCGCGGACTCGCGGTGAGCGTCGGTCGGCGGCAGCCGTCGCGCGTCTGGCGGGGACCGACTTCGTGTGCGAGTGCGGTCGGGACGATTGCACCGCCGAATTGTCGACGGAGGCGATTGCGTCGCGGTGCGCACGGGTGGTGCTGCACGTTGTGGTTCGCAAGGAGACTCTCGGAGGGGAGTCCGACACCCCGGCCCATCTGGACGGCTACGGCCCGATCTCGGCCGAGCACGTGCGGGAGCTGGCGGCTCGACCGGACGCGGTTCGGCGAGAGGTGGATCTCGGCGAGCTCGTCGATCACCAGGCGCAGCGAGGCAACGCCTATCGTCCGACGGCGGCGGTGGACGCGGCGGTGCGGGGTCTGTTCGGTACCTGCTCGTGGCCGGGATGCGAGAGGGCGGCGTGGAAGTCGGATCTGGATCACGTGTGCGAGTTCAACCACACCGATCCGAGTGCCGGCGGCCCGACGTGCGTGTGCAACCTGAATCCGAAGTGCCGCTTCCATCATGGTCTGAAGACCTTCGTCGGCGGATGGGTCGACGATCAGGTCGTGGACGCGAACGGTGTGATCTGGACAGAGGTCACCACGCCGGAGGGGTTCACGGTACGTCAGCGGGCGTTGAACATGCGGCTCCTGCCGGAGCTCGGCCACCTCACTTGCAGACACCCGGCGCCGACACGCCCAGGATCCGGACACGCCGGTGTTGCACCGGAACGACCGCGTACGCGAGTGGAGGCCAAGCATCAGTACCGGATGCGGCGGCGGGCGGCGAATCGTCGAGCTCGTGAGGTCGTGGAGGCTGTGGTGCCGACGGGGGCTTCGGTGACGGAGTGCGGGACGGTGTGGGGGACGGAGTGGGGTGAGCCCCAGTTCTGAGGGTGCGAGAACGCCGGCGGCGCCACCGAGCGGGCGGATGAACCGGTGTGTCATCGCGTTCGAGCTGATTGAGAATGCCGATCGTGGCGCCGGTCAGATCTGGGTGAGGGCACCGAGATGGCGGTCGACCGCCTCGATCGCGCCGGCCGCCGACAGCCCCCGCGGATCGCTCAACAGATTCAGCAGGAGTCCGTCGATCAGAGCGACGGTGGTCCAGGCGGCTTGATCGGCGTCGAAGACCGTCACGTCCTGGCCGCGTCGCTGCGCGAGCCGGAAGGCGTCGGCGCAGAGCCGATGCTGTTCGGTGATGAGGTCGTGGCGGATGGCAGCGAGGGTCGGCTCCACCACCGCTCGCGTGCTGAACGCGAGGTACACCGCCGCTTCGCGGCGGCGCACGTCGTCGAGGGGGAGGAACTCGAGGAGGGCGCGTCGCAACACGGCACCGACCGGCCCGTCGTACTCGATCGCGTCGACCCGGGCGGCGATCCGCCGGTTCACTTCGTCGAAGGCCATCGTCAGCATCTGTTCTTTGGAGTGGCAGTAGTACTGCACGGTGCCGATCGACACCGCGGCGGCGGAGGCGACTTCCCGCACGGTGACGCCCTCGGCGCCGCGTTCGGCGGCCAGCCGCAGCAGGGTGTCGAGGATGCGGTCGCGGACGGAGGCGTCGGACATGAGAACAGTGTAGCCGAGTATCTATACACTCGTATGATACGAGCGTATGATTCTAGTATGGCTGGCACGCGAGACCTGGTCCTCGACCGCCGCTCCGCATCACGGCGGAGGCGACGGCCCGGTCGCGCCGTCTGGCTCGCGGCTGCCGGATGGTTGGTGATCAACGCGGTGCTGATCGCGGTGGCCGGACGGCATCTGCCGCTGCACGCGAGCGAACTCGCCGAACCGCCCACCGCCCAGAAGGTGATCGGCACCGACCTGATGTATCTCGAGGTCTTCGCGCTGATGGTCGTCGTGCATCTGCTCACGCGCCATCGGAGGGTGCCCGACATCGCGACGCGGGCACCCGAGCGGACCAGGGCGCGCGCCGAGGTGGCCGCGACGCTCGGCTACGGCGTCGCGGGCATGGTCGGCGGCTTCCTGCTCGGGCGCGCCTTCGGCTGGCACGCCTTCAGCTTCCACCTCGACGGCATGGTGATCCGCACCGACCAGCCCGTGACGATTCCGGAGACGCTGAGCTGGGCGTTGTACAACCTCATCGTGTTCGCCGTGGTGCCGCTGATCGTCTTCCGGCGGCGGTACACCTCCGAGCAACTGAGTCTGACGTCGTCCGACCGCCGTGCCGACCTCCTGCTGATCGTCGTGGTCCTGCTCATCGAGTCGGCCGTGCAGTTGGCGGTGGCGGGATCGTCGTCGATCCTCGGACTGCCCGCGCATCAGGCACTGCTGGGCGCCCCGCTGACCCTCGTGCTGGGGTTGGCGGGCACAGCTCTGCCGACGATGGTCTTCATCTACTGCATCCTGACGCCGCGGTACCTGAAGCTGACCGGGTCGGTGCCCGCGACGGTGGTGCTCGGCGGTCTGACGTATGCGACCCTGCACTTCTTCGACGGATGGACCAACTTCGCCTCGCCGTCGGACGCACTCGTCTCAGTGCTGTACCTGTTCCTCTTCTACACCGGTCCGGGGATGTTCAAGACCTTCATCACCATCCGCAGCGCCAACGCGTGGACGCATCTGTGGGCCTACCACGCCATTGCACCGCACACCCTGCTCGATACGCCGATGTTCGTGAAGATCTTCGGGATCAGATGAGTTCGCGCTCGCGGCGATCGTTGCCGGTGGTACGGCAAGATGAACCCATGGACACTCGGCCGCCCCGGACAGCACCCGACGCCGGCCCGACCGGTCATCTCACGCTCGCCGGCGGGCCGGACGCCGTCGCGACGCTCGATGTGAAGCGCTCGAAGTTCCTCGCCGTGGTGCGCCGCGTGGACTCCGAAGCCGCGGCCCGCGAACTGATCGCCGAGCAGAGGCGCGCTCACCGCGACGCGCGGCACCACTGCTCGGCATTCGTGCTGGGAGCCAGAGGCGAGACGACCCGCACCAACGACGACGGCGAGCCGTCGGGCACCGCCGGCGGCCCGATGCTCGACGTGCTGGTGGGAGCCGGACTCAGCGATGTCTGCGCGGTGGTGGTGCGCTGGTTCGGCGGAACCCTCCTCGGCGCCGGCGGGCTCGTCCGCGCGTACGGCGACGCGGTGTCGCTGGCATTGCAGACGGCACCGCTGGTGCGCCGGGAGCCGCGCTCGCTGTGGCGGATCCGGCTGGCACACGCGGACGCGGGACGTGTCGAGGGGCTGCTCCGCTCGAAGGGCGCGCAGGTGATCGACACCGAGTACGGCGCCGACGTGACCCTGGTGGTCGCGGCCGAGGCCGACGACGTCGAGGCGGTGGTCGCGGCGGCGACCTCGGGTGCGGGGACGGCCGAGCCGGCGGGCCGGACATGGGTGGACGTGCCAGTTCCAGACGCCCAAACCCGCTGACGACCGAGCCGGAACTGATAGACAGGGGAGAGGCACCCCAATCGATAGGAGCGAGTCATGGGCGACAATGTCTACCGCGTGATCGAGGTCGTGGGTTCGTCGACCACCGGCACCGACGACGCCATCCGCAATGCGATCAGCCGGGCGGGTGAGACCGTCAAGAACCTCGACTGGTTCGAGGTGGTGTCGACCCGCGGCCACATCGAGGACGGCGCCATCGCGCACTTCCAGGTCACCGTCAAGATCGGGTTCGCACTGGAACCGCGCGATACCTGAGCAGGCTCCCGACTCAGGCCTCGTGCACCAACTCCCGCACCGCACGCTTCTCGCGGTACTGCTCGATGGTGAGGCACTGGAGCTGTGAGTAGCTGCCGCCGCGGTTCTCCACGTATCCGACCGCGGAGACGAAGGGTTCGATCGTGTAGATCTTCGTCAGCGGCGTGACGATCAGCAACTGCAGGCCGAGGCGCGCGAACAGCGACAGCGCGTAACGGGCCGAATCGTCCGAGCCCCGGCCGAAGGCCTCGTCGATCACCACGAAACGGAAATCGCGCGAGCGGGTGGCTCCCCACTTGAGGTCGAACTGATAGGCGAGCGATGCGGCCAGGATCGTGTACGCGAGCTTCTCCTTCTGGCCGCCGGACTTGCCGTCGGAGTCGGTGTAGTTCTCGTACTCCCCGTCGCCGTCGAGGTATCGCTCCGACGCCGCGAAGGTGACCCAGTTGCGCACGTCCGTGACCTGCTCGGTCCACTTGCGATCGAGGTCGGTGAAACCCTCGCGGCCGCGGAAGCGCTCCACCAGAGCCTTGACGAGGAGGAACTTCTCCTCGGCGTACTGATCGTCGCCGCCGGAATCGAAGGAACCGTCACTGCACTTGCGCAGATCGGCGCGGAACTCCCGAATGTCTTGCGCGGCCGTCGGATTCACGTCGAGCCGGATGTAGCGTCCCGGGTTGTACTCGATCCCGGCCAGCGACTCGTTGATCGTGTCGATCTTCGAGTGGATCTGGTGGACTTCTTTGTTGAGCTTGGCGGCGAAGATCGCGATGTCGCGGATCGCATTGGTGTTCAGATAGTTCTTGAACTCCGATTCGAAGCGGGGGAGATCGTCCTCCGCCAGCCGACGATGCAACTCGCGGTACTCGTCGGCCGATGCGATGTCCGCGTCGAACTCCGTGGTGAGAACCGGATGGTTGCGGTTGAACTCCGACATCCGGTTCACCACACGCGTCTCGTACGTTCCCGCACGGCTCGTGTGCTGCTCGGATTCGTCCGTGAGCTTCTCGGTCAGCGACGCCTCCAACTCTGCGCATTCGGCGACGGTGAGCACTTGGTCGGCACCGCCGTCGACCTTGGCTCGGTAGGCCTGGACCGCCTCGGCGATCGCTTCGAAGTAGGCTTCGGCCTCGGCGAACTCCGGTTCGGCGAGCACCGCCTGCGCCGCATTGCGCGCCTTCTCTCCTTGATCGCGCGCCATCTCCAGGCGGGAGACCTTGTCGCGCAATCCGTCTCGAGTCGCGTCGGCGGCCGACAGCTGTTCGCGCGTGGCGGCGACGGCGTCGGTGACTTCCGCGAGTTCGGTCGAGGAATGCTCGAGCTCGGTCTTGCGCTCGGTGATTTCGGCGATCCGGGCCGCCGAACTCATCCAGTCGATGACATCGAAGCTCGGGTAGGCGTCCAAACCGGTGAGCGCATTGCGGCGGTCCATCAGGGCTCGCCGCCGATCCTCGAGATCGGCGATCTCCTGATCGACCCGGTTGAGGTCGTCCTGCACCCGCTGGCCGGCGGTGAAGAGCGCGGTGATCTTCTGCTCGTTGCTCCAGCCGAGGACGAAGTTCCGACGGTCGTCGACCCGCTGGGAATCGTCCTTCTCGTGCCGCCCGCCGCCGGAGCGGACCTGCCCGTTGACCGTCACCGCGTAGTCCGCGGCGCGGAACTCCTCGAGCGTCTCGGCGCACACATGCCGGGCCCGCTCGAACAGCCGGCGTTCCAGCCAGGTCTCGAAGCGTCCCTCCTTGATGTCGATCTTGTGTGCGAGCGCGGTCGGCGGCGGCGTCGGCGCACCCTTCGACGAGACGTGATCGGACACCTTGAAGTAGACGACGCGCCCGCCCAGATGATTCGCGTCGATCCATGCCGAGACCTCGTCGTACAGGTCGGCGGCGACCAGCAGGGACAGGCCGAAGCCGCGCAGCACCCGTTCGGCGGCGCCCTCCCAGCGGCTCTCGTCCGCGCGGACGCCGATGAGTTCGCCGACGAACGGCAGCTCGTCGTGCGGAAGGCCGACGCCCTGGCAGATCAGCTCGCGGATCCGCAGATTGCGTTCGGGGATATTGCTGGTCCGCCCGCGCAGGCTGGCGATCTCGCCGGCGACGCGCCGCCCCTCGCCGTCCAACTGCCTGCGGCTGTACCGGACCTCGTTGAGCGCGTTGTCGACCTCCGCGGCCTCGGCGTCCAGCGCCTCGACGGCGTCCGCGACCTCGGTGCGGCGCTGTTCGAACTGTCCGCGGTCGGAGACCGGCGCCAGCCCGGCGTCCTCGATCATCCGGGTGTACCGCTCGTGTGCCGCGGCGCGTTCCTCGCGTTGGCGCGCAGCGTCGACGATCTGCTGTTCGAGCGCCGCGATGTCGGTGCCGCCGAGACCCGCCTGGCGCAGCTCCAGCTCCCGCAGGCCGATCCGCAGGTCGGCCAGATCACGGTCGACCGCTTCGAGCGCCGCGCGGGTGGCCGCGAGGTCACGGTTGTGGTTCTCCAGTTCACCGGCGAGAAGGTCGTGGCGCTGCTGGGCGAAGTAGTGGCGCAGGGCGCCGCGCCGGGCCTTGAGCTCGGCGGCCATCTCGACGTGACGGCGGTAGCGGTCGTCGTCGGCGAGCAGCGGTCCGAGTTCCTCGAGCTGAGTGCGTGCCAGGACCACCGCGTCGTGGGCGGCGGTCAGGTCCTCGAAATGCGAGACCATCGTGTCGACCCATCCGCTGGAGTCGAACGGCTCGAGCATGTGGTCGCGGACGAAGTCGTTGAGGTTGCCGACCGCCTTCATCGACACGGTCTGATGGAACAGTTCCATGGCCTGCTCGGAGCGGATGGCGAGCGCCCGCCGGTAATCGCGCCCGTACTCCGGGAAGTGCTCGTGGATGCGGGTGTCGCCGTCTTTGAGGCGCTTGCGGAGGGCGCGCAGGTCGGAGCCGAAGTCGGCGAAGTCGGTGGCGATGTCCAGGGCGCGGTCGGTGACGGTGAAGAACCGCTCGGGCTGGCCGCTGTCGTGCCGCATCGAGAACACCTGCGCCAGCGTGACCGTTTCGTCGTGGCCTTCGTTGTGGAAGACGCCGAGGATCACCGAATAGTTCGACATCCCGCGCAGTGCCACCGGACGCGACGCGCCGGTCACCTCGTTGCGCTCGGACTTGTAGTAGCCCAGAACGTATGAGCGCAGGTCGCGCTCGCGCGACTCGCCGCCCGCGGCCTTGTTGTAGGCCACCCGGTGGGCCGGCAGGAGCAGCGTGGTCAGGGCGTCGACCAGCGTCGACTTGCCGGACCCGATGTCGCCGGTGAGCAATCCGTTCTGGCCGTCGAGCACCAGCGTCCACACACGCTGGTCGAAGGTGCCCCAGTTGAGCACCTGGAAGCGCTGGAGCCGGAATCCCGACCGTGCCGAATCGGCGTTCTCGAGTTCGGTGGGCGCGAACAGTCCGGTCATCGTCGCTCCTCGGTGGCGATCTCGGCGTACTCGGCCAGGTGGGCGTCCAGATCCGACAGCCACTGGGCGTCGACGTAGGCCTTGATGACCCGCCGGACCTCGTACTCGCCGTCCTGGCCGGGCATGCGGCGCAGGAAGCCGAGTTCGACGACGCGCCGGATCGCGGTGTCCGCCTGGTCGGCGATCCGAGCTTCGTTGGTGGTGGCGGGGAAGAAGGGGCTGACCATTTCACGCAGCTGCGCACCGGTCACGATCAGACGGTTGCCCGCATCGGAGGTGTCGTGCTCGGCGAGCTTCTTGCGCAACAGGGCCAGCAGCAACGACGGATGCAGCGGCAGTTGGTGGCGGGCGACCAGACGCCCGATCCCGAGGTCGGCCAGCTCGTCGTCGCTCTTGGACCGCAGGAAGGCATATCCCTCGGCCTCGTCGATCACGACGGTGAGACCGAGCGTGGCGACGTAATCGCTCACCTGCGCGGCCAGGCCGAGGACGTGGCGCCAGGCGGTCTCGGCGGTGTCGCGGTAGACGACGCCCTTCATCAGCGAGGTGACCGCGAGCGAGAGGTTCAGCTCGTCGCGGGGGACGGGGCGGCTCATCGAGTCTCCTGGTCGGGGGCGGTGGGGTCGGCGGTCGGATTCACGGTGGGGCCCGCGGTGGGGCTCGCGGTAGGGGACGGCCGGGTGTAGATCACGCGCGGGACGCGAGCGACACGGCGGCCACCGCTCTCGTCAGTCCACGAGACCGTCTCGTCGGCGCTTTCGTCGAAGACCTTCCCGAAGCCGTCGTCGGTGAGAGACAGATAGGTGACCAGTTCGGCGAGCCCCTGTTCGAGGGGACGTTCGGCGAGGACTTCGGCGAGCGTGACCTGGCCGGAGCGGCGCAGCGCCCGTCGGACGCCGTCGATCAGCGGCGCGGGGTCGACGTGGATCTGCTCGAACAGCGCTTCCGAGGCCCCCTGAGCCTCGCCCTCCTCGATGCCCTCGCTGGCGACCTCGACCGCCGCGGCGGGACGGTACAGCGGACGCTCGAGGGGCAGATTCACGCTCGGTGCCGGGGAGTCGATCTCCTGGGCGAAGTCGTCGACGCGGCGGTCGCGGATGGCGTAGGCCGACGACTCGATGCTCCGCAGCAGGTCCATGACGCGGCGGTTCTCGAGCCACGCCTGGTCGTCGAGGAAGCGGCGCAGCTGCTCCGACAGCCGGCGGACCGTGTCCTGCGCGCGGGTTCCGGCGTCGAGCCAGTCGTGGTGGATGTTGGTGAGCCGGATGTCGGAGTCGGCGACCTCGTCGAGGCCCTGCGCATGCCGGACCAGTTCGTCGAGCTCGTCGAGTCGGTCGGCGGAGAGCAGGAGGTCGTAGAAGGCCTGGAAGCTGCGGCCCTGGTCGGAGTCGCTGATGACGTTTCGGCTGCCGACGATCTCGTCGAGCAGTTCGCCCTTGGTGCCGCGCCAGGTGGCGATGCGCTCCCGCATCTGGCGGTCGAGGGTGCGGAAGTTGGTCTCCACCTCACGGAAGTCGGAGAGCAGCGCGCGGGCGATGTCGGCGAACTGCTGGTAGCGCTCCCGTCGGCTGGTGGCGTCGAGGACCTGGAACTCGCCCCGCTCGGCGGCCTCGATCTCCGCGTCGAGTTCGGCGCGACGGCGGCGCAGTTCGGCGAGCCGGACCTCGGCGTCGGTGGTGGTGCCGTAGACGATCTGCCGCAGTAGTTCCAGCACGGTCTTGAGACGTGACTCGGTGCCCACGAAGTCGCGGTCGCGCAGCGACCGGACCCAGGCCACGGCGCGCTCGACCGCCGGGGTCGCGTCGTAGTGCGGCTCGTCGCTCTCGATCACGTAGTACTTGCGCAGCCACGCAGTATCGGCGGCCGACCACTCGTCGAGGTAGGCCTTCGGCGATCGCGGATAGGTTCCCTCGCCGAGCCGCTCGTTCAACGAGTACAACTCCTCGTCGAGCAGGCTGACCAGTGCCGACTCCGAGATCTCGCGGACGTTGTCGTCGACGAAGACCCGTCCCAGGAACGACAGCAGCAGCGGCGCGTTGTCGGCCCTCAGCAGTCGCCAGGCCGCATTGCTCCTCCGGACGGCGACGATCTCGTCGAATTGCACTGGGCCAGGGTAGCGGGGTCCGGAGCGTGGGCGGGCTCACGGTGGCGGCGCCGCCGGACCGATGATCGCCGAGCCCTGTCCGGAGCGCGGTGCTCGGACTACCCTCGGCGACATGGCACGCACCATCGCAACCAATACCTCTGTGACCCTGCCCGAAGTCCTCGACTTCGCCCGATCGCGGCATCACATGATCCTCTCGACGACGCGGCGGGACGGCACCGCGCAGATGTCACCGGTCACCGCGGGAGTGGACGATCAGGGCCGGATCGTCATCGCGACGTATCCGGGCCGGGCGAAGACCGCCAACGCGCGCAGGAACCCGACCGTCAGCGTTCTGGTGCTCTCGGAGAGCTTCAACGATGCGTGGGTGCAGATCGACGGGACGGCCGAGGTCCTGGACATGCCCGAGGCCGAGGACGCCCTCGTGGACTACTTCCGCAGCATCGCCGGTGAGCACTCGGACTGGGACGAGTACCGGGCGGCGATGCGGCTGCAGAACAAGTCCCTGATCCGGATCACGCCGCAGCGGTGGGGGCCCATCGCGACCGGTGGCTTCCCCCAGGAGGTCGCGGACCGGCTGGACGCCGCGGAGAACTGAGGACACGGGAACTGAGGACACTGAGGAGACGGAGGAGACGATGGCGAGCATCGACGTGGTGCGCGCGGACATCACCACCCTCGACGTGGACGCGATCGTCAACGCGGCCAACAACGCGATGCGGGGCGGCGGGGGTGTGGACGGCGCGATACATCGCGCCGGCGGTCCGGCGATCCTGCGTGACTGCATCGCACGGTTTCCGGACGGCCTCGCGACCGGCGATGCCGGACACACCACCGCGGGCGATCTCCCGGCGCGATGGGTGATCCACACCGTGGGGCCGAATTACGCAGCGGGACAGAGGGATCGGTCGCTGCTGGAGTCGTGCTACCGCAGGTCGCTGGAAGTGGCCGACACGCTGGGGGCGGCGACCGTCGCATTTCCGCTGATCAGTGCCGGTGTGTACGGGTGGCCCAAGGACGACGCCGCCGCGGCGGCGGTGCAGACGGTCCGTGCGACGCCGACCGGCGTGTCGTCGGTGCTGCTCGTGGCGTTCGACGGCGCGCTCGAACAACTGCTGCGCGAGGCCGTCGCTCACTGAGCATCCGCGGTTGCGGCGCTTCCGGGGTCCCGGTTCAGTCACGGTGCTGAACTATGTTCAGCACGGTTCCGTCGGGTGCACGGACGAAGAACCGGCGGACACCCCATTCCTCGGTGGTCAGCGGGTAGACGATCTCGTATCCGGCCGCCTGTGCCTCGGCGTAGGCGGCGTCGACGTCGTCGGCGTGCACAGACAGTGCCGAATCGACCGGGGCGGTCTTGTCGCGTGAGACGAGTTGGACGTGCGCGCCGGAATCGGGGTCGGTGCAGCGGGCGACCCAGCCCATGTTGAACTCTTCCTCGCGCAAGCCGAGGAAGTCGGTGTAGAACGACTTGGCGCGGTCGACGTCGTCGACCGGGATGTTGGTGCTGATCTTCATGGTGCGCACAGTCGGCTCCCTCGGTTCGGCGTCACCCTCGGCTTCGACGTTAGTACTCGCGCCCGCCGAGAAGGCGAGAGCGGACCGATCCGTGAGAATCGGTCCGCTCCGGCGGTGGGCTCCGGCGTCAGACTGTACGGAATCCCGCGCCGACGAGACCGCTGGCGTTGAGCGACCGCAGAATGTCGGTCATCTTCGTGGCCGCCATCGGCGTGTAGACCGGCAGTGCCGGATCGACGCACGCGATCGACGTGCCGGGGCCGGCCAGACGCAGCGAGCCGTTCAGCATCCCGACGACGCGTCCGCGTTCGATGATCGGCCCGCCCGAGTCGCCGGGTGCCGAACACACGTAGCTGTAGCTTCGCGAGCCGTTCACCAGCAGAGTGGGACCGCAGGTGAATCCGGTGGTGCGACCGGCCTTGCAGACATTGCTGAACGGCTGCGGATAGACGCCGACGCCGGTGATCCGGGCGTGCCCGACGGTGCGGACCGCGCGGACGCGTGCCGGATCGAGGCGGATGACGGCGACGTCCCAGCCCTTGCTCTTGGTGACGATCCGGCCGATGGTGCCGGCCCGGCGGTTGCGCTCGAGGCTGACCGCGTCGCCGACATCGCCGCAGTGGCCGGCGGTGAGGCCGACCAGCCTGCCGCCGCGGTCGTGACCGACCGCGGTCACCGTGCACAGCGACCGATTGTCGATGACGATGCCGCTCCCGCCTCCGACGGCGGCGGCCGGCGCGGCGTGCGCGACCGCGGCCGGGCTCAGCGCGACGGCGGCAGCGCCGATCGCGATCACCGCTGTACGAAGTCTCTTCATTCATCCTCCCCAGAATGTGCCGATCGGGTAGTCGACCGACGCCGCGACACGGCGCAGTGCCGGTACCGAAGGCCGACAGCCTTCCCCCGCAATGGAATTGCGACGATATGCCGAATCCGGAGTCAGTCCAGCACAGCAGCGGGCCGAACTCAAAACGCGGATCTGCCGGATTCGCCGAGAACAACGCCTCCGGCGCGCCGCTCGAGTTGCGGTGTCACGTGTAGCGACGCACAATGGTCGGGCAAGCACTTCGTTAGGCGAAGCTCCTGCACGAACACAGGCCACTGATCTCACGACGTCGAGAGACGCCCAAGGTTAGGACAGGTCCTCCCGGATTAAGGGTTGACCCGAAGTGGCTTCCGTCCGCTCCCGCGGACGGACACGTCGTGCAGTGCCGAAGCTCTTACGTGGAAGTCGTTCGTCGATCCATCTCCGTGGTTCCGGCCTCCTCGTGCGCGTCGTGCATGCCGAGCGTGAGGAGGTGATCGGCCGTGAGCGACGACGGAAGTAGTCGATTGCCGTACCCGCGCAGGCCGACCGGCCTCGGCTCTCGTAGCGACGGCCGCTGAGAACGGTCCTGCCCGGGTCACCGTCCCATTCCTTTCACCGCGCACTGGCGTGGAGAACCGCGCTGCCCCAGGCAGCGCGGGGCTCCGTCGTGCCCGAATCACCGGGGATTCCTCATGCAGAATTTCAGCACTCCATTGGACGTGCTCGGCCGACGCGCCGAGCACTCGCACGGCAGCCGGCCATCCGGCGCCGACGTGCGCCGGCAGGCCACGACCAGCACCATCGACTCCACGCGCGTGCAAGCGTTGCTCGACGCCGCCACCGGCACCGCAGACGCGGTGCTTTCCGCGCAGTCGACCTCGCTCGACGGCCTCGTCGACGAGGCGGTCGGTGCACGCCGACTCCGCTACGGCGCCAATGAACTCGATCATGACAGGCCCGCGCCGGTGGTCGTGCAATTCGCTCGCGCCTTCGTCAACCCCTTCATTGCGATCCTCGTATTCCTGGCCGTCGTGATGGTGTTCACCGATGTAGTCTTCGCCGATCCGGCCGGCGGCCGTGACTACACCGGCGTCGTCACTGTCGGTGCGATGGTCCTGGTCAGCGCGATCTTGCGGTTCTGGCAGGAGTACCGGTCGGGGAGGGCGGCCGAGAACCTCAAGGCGATGGTCCGGACGACGGCGGCGGTCACCCGGAACCGGCGGGGCGTCGCGGTGACCGAGGAACTCCCGGTCGAGCACCTGGTGCCGGGAGACATCGTCCGGCTCGCGGCGGGCGACATGATCCCGGCCGACGTGCGGCTGATCGCGGTCAACGACCTCCAGATCAACCAGGCCATGCTCACCGGCGAGGCATTGCCCGCCGAGAAGACCGCCGAACAGGTCGTCGAGGTGACGGCAGCAGACCTGCTCGATGCCCCCAACCTGGCCTTCATGGGCACTTCCGTGGTGTCGGGATCGGGCACCGCCGTCGTCCTCGGAACGGGAAGGAACAGCTATTTCGGCTCGATGTCGAAGGCTATCGTCGGTGAGCGACCGGAGACCGCTTTCGACGTCGGGATCAAGAAGGTCAGCTACACGCTGATCCAGTTCATGTTGGTGATGGTGCCGGTGGTGTTCGTGATCAACGGACTGACCAAGGATTGGACCACCGCATTCCTGTTCGGCGTCACGACCGCCGTCGGACTCACGCCGGAGATGCTTCCGCTGATCGTGACCGCGAACCTCGCCAAGGGCGCGAACTTCATGGCGCGGAGGAAGGTGATCGTCAAGCGGCTCGGCAGCATCCAGAACGTCGGCGCGATGGATGTGCTGGCCACCGACAAGACCGGAACGCTCACTGAAGACCGCATCGTTCTGGAGCGGCACATCGACGTCACGGCGAACGACAGTGACGATCCGCTGTGGTACGCGGCGGTCAACGCACACTTTCAGACGGGGCTGCGGAATCTGCTGGACGATGCGGTGCTCGATTCGGCCGGCTCGCGGATCGTGCGCCGCATCGAACGCGAGTACACCCTCGTCGATGAGATTCCGTTCGATTTCGAGCGCCGGCGGCTGTCGGTGGTGGTGGACGACGGACTGTCGCACCTGATCGTCACCAAGGGGGCCGTGGAAGAACTGCTCGACAGGTGCGTCGCCGAACGTCGCGACGGGACCGAACTGCCGCTGACCGTCCAGCGACGCACCGAACTCGACGATCTGGTAGCGGAACAGAATGCGCTCGGAATGCGCGTGCTCGCCGTCGCCGTCCGGTCGGTCGTCGCAGAACGCGGTGACCACCCCGAGGGCGGTCTCACCGAGAACGAGTACACCAAGGACGACGAGGCGAGCATGACGCTCGTCGGGTTCCTGCTGTTCCTCGACCCGCCGAAGGACTCGGCCGCGGCGGCGATCACCAGTCTGCGGCTACGCGGCGTGGCGGTGAAGGTGATCACCGGCGACAACCCGATGGTGGCCGCCACCGTCTGCCGGAAGGTCGGCGTCGACGCCCGGCGGGTGGTGAGCGGCGCCGAAATCGACGACCTGTCCCTGAAGGAGCTCGCCGAACTCGCCGAGCGCACCAGTGTGTTCGCGAAGGTGAACCCCACGCAGAAGGCGCGGATCGTCGAGGCGATGCGGACGCGGGGACACACCGTCGGGTTCCTGGGCGACGGCATCAACGATGCGCCCGCTCTGCGGACCGCGGATGTCGGAATCTCGGTGGACACGGCGGTCGACATCGCCAAGGAATCGGCCGACATCATTCTCCTGGAGAAGGACCTGACTGTTCTCGAATCGGGAGTGATCGAGGGCCGGCGGACCTTCGTGAACACCATGAAGTACATCAAGATGACGGCGTCGTCGAATTTCGGCAACATGTTCTCGGTGCTGGTCGCCAGCGCATTGCTCCCGTTCATCCCGATGATTCCGATCGTGGTGCTCGTGCAGAACCTGGCCTACGACCTCGCGATGCTCACTCTGCCGTGGGATCGCGCGGACTCGGAGGACCTGGCGCGTCCGCGCAAGTGGGAGAGCCGCGGACTGGGGAGGTTCATGGTGCGGATCGGTCCGTTGTCGTCGATCTTCGACATCACGACCTACGCGCTGATGTGGTTCGTCTTCGCGGCGAACTCACCGGTTCACGCGGCGCTGTTTCAGTCCGGCTGGTTCGTGGAGTCGATCATCTCGCAGACGCTCATCGTGCATCTGCTGCGGACCGGCCGAGTTCCGTTCGTCCAGTCCCGGGCCGGACTCCCGGTGGTGCTCGCCACTGCCGCAGTCTGCGTGTTCGGACTGGTCCTGCCTTTCACCGGCTTCGGTCAGGGCCTGGGTCTGGTGCCGCTGCCGTGGTCGTACTTCCCGTGGCTGATCGTCACGTTGGTCGGGTACTGCGTCGTGACGCAAGTGGCGAAGCGGATGTTCGTGCGCCGATACGGTGCGTGGATCTGACCGCGGCAGAAACTTTGGCTCCCGGAACGGTCTCTCACACCGTTCCGGGAGCCAAAGTTTTTACAGTTCTCAGTTCTCGATCCGGTCGAGGATGATCTCGGTCAGTTCGGCGGCGTTCTGTTCGGGGATCCAGTGGTTGGCGTGTTCGAGGATCCGGAGCCGGAAGTCGGCGTCGACGTAGTCTCCGGCCAGCTCGGCGCCGCGGCGCGCCAACGCGGTGTCGCCTGCGCCCCACACGTGAGTGGTCGGCACGGTGATGCGGCGCGCCAGAGCGCCGGGGCGGCCGAACGGAAGCGCGCGATACCAGTTCAGGCCGCCGGTCAGTGCCCCCGAGTCGATGATCTGCCGGTGGGTGTCGGCGATCATCTGATCGTCCATGCCGGTCGAGGCGAGCATGCGGTCGAAGAACTCGGGTTTCCGGGCGATCAGCAGCTCCGGCAGGCGGGGCGGTTGGAAGGCGGCCATGTACCAGGAGCGGCGGAGCTGGTCGCTGTGCAGCATCGATTTCAGGAAGGCCGCGGGATGCGGCACCGAGACGGTGGTGAGCGTGGCGACCAGGTCCGGTCGCGTGGCGGTCAGCATCCACGCCACCTGCGCTCCCCAGTCGTGGCCGACCAGATGCACCTGCCGCGCATCGGACTGGATGATGAGGGACTCGATGTCGGAGACGAGTTCGCCGATGCGGTACTCGACTCGCCTGCGCGGACGGGCGCGGGGAGAGTAGCCGCGCTGGTCCGGCGCGATGGTGCGGTAGCCCCGCTGATTCAATCGCTCCGACACTCCGGTCCACGACTGCGAGGTCTGCGGAAAGCCGTGCAGCAGAACGACTGTGCCGTTGTCGGCGGTGCCCGCGTCGGCGACGTCGAAGGTGAAGCCGGCTCGCGAAAAGGTTTCCATGACTGCTCCCGAGGCAAGCCGCGGAAATTTACGTAACCGCGGGTAACGGAAAAACTCTCTCTGCCGAACGCTATGTGGTGCCCGAGGCCCGGTCAAGGGTTCGTTCACCGGTCCGCACACTCCGGTGCTGCCTATCGTGGACCCATGACTGCACCGGACCTGACGTCGTTGATCGAGTCGCTGCCCCGCGGGATGGTGATCACCGACCCCGACGTGCTGAGCGCCTATCGATACGACCGCGCCAACGACCCGGACGCGGGGACACCGGCAGCGTTGGTGCGGCCGATGACGACCGAGCACGTGCAGACGGCGGTCAGATGGGCGGCGGCCCACGACGTGCCGATCATCACCCGGGGCGCTGGAACGAGCCTGTCGGGCGGATCGACCGCGGTCGACGGCGCGTTGACGATCTCGACCGAGAAGATGCGGCAGCTCACCGTCGACACCGCGACCCGCACCGCCGTCACCCAACCGGGAATGCTGAATGCCGAGGTGAAGGCGGCCGCGGCCGAGAAGGGTCTCTGGTATCCGCCGGATCCGTCGTCGTTCGAGATCTGCAGCATCGGCGGCAACGTCGCGACCAACGCCGGCGGGCTGTGCTGCGTGAAGTACGGGGTCACCACCGATTATGTGCTGGGCCTGGAAGTGGTCCTGGCCGACGGCCGGGCGCTCCGGCTCGGCGGCAAGCAGTTGAAGGACTCCGCGGGCCTGCCACTGACCAAGCTGTTCGTCGGCAGCGAGGGCCTGCTCGGCATCGTCACCGAGGTGACACTGCGACTGCTGCCGCCACAGGCTCCGGCCTGCACCGTCGTGGGCTCGTTCGGGTCGGTCCGGGCGGCCGTCGAGGCGGTGCTGACGGTGACGTCCCAGATCCGGCCGGCGATGCTCGAGTTCATGGACGGCGTCTCGATCAACGCCGTCGAAGACATGCTGAAGATGGGCCTCGATCGTGACGCGGGCGCCCTGCTGGTGGCGCAGTCGGACGCGCCGGGACCCGCCGGTGCGGCGGAGGTGGCGCTGATCGAGGAGGCCTTCGGCGCCTGCGGGGCCGCCGAGGTCTTCGCCACGTCGGATCCGGTCGAGTCGGAGGCGTTCACGGCCGCGCGGCGTGCGGCGATCCCCGCGGTGGAGCGGATCGGCGCGCTGCTGCTCGAGGACGTCGGCGTGCCGCTGCCCGCCCTGCCGGATCTGATCGACGGCGTCGGCGCCATCGCAGCCGAGAACGACGTGCTGATCTCGGTGATCGCCCACGCGGGTGACGGGAACACCCATCCGCTGATCGTTCACGACCCCGCCGACGCGGAGGAGACAGCTCGCGCCAACCGCGCCTTCGGCCAGATCATGGACCTCGCCATCTCGCTCGGCGGCACCATCACCGGCGAACACGGTGTGGGCCGGCTCAAGAAGGGATGGCTTCGCGACCAGGTGGGCGACGACGTCATGGACCTGATGGAGATGATCAAGTCGGCCGTCGATCCGAAGGGGCTCTTGAACCCCGGCGTGATGCTCTCGTAGCGCCATCAGTCGACTTACGGTGAGCGTGTCCGGGAGGCGTTCGTCAAGCCCGCGTGAACATGGACACAGACCTCGAAGCGGGTTCGGGGAAAGCTCTCGGCACCGGGTAATGTCCGTCTGTCTCGGTGGCCTCCCCAATTGATCGCCACCCATTGGTGCGGCCCTGCCCCGGGGTCGGTAGACGTTGCGAAAAGGTGTGGTGAGAACGCTCGAATGACCACTTCGGTGACTGATCGTGCGACCGGATTCGAAGCCGAGCTGCGGAACGCTTTCACCGCCGACGGGCTGGTACTGGACGCGGACCTCGACGCGCGACAGTATCGATGCGCCCGCGGCCAGATCGGTGCCCTGATGGGGGAGATCCCGCCGGGGGCGTACATCGCCCTGCTGATGCGGTTCCCCGCTCTGACCCTCGCCGGGCTGGTGGGTCACGCGGCGCTGCGGACCGACCCGAAGAGCGACTACTGGCCGGACTTCTGGGACGCCATCGGCCGCGATCGGGATCCGGCGTTCGAGACAGTGGTCGGACAGCTGATCGGCGACCTGCTGCGCGAATGCGGACTCCGCGACGTGCCGTCGCTGCGCGAGAGCTCGGTGGTGCCGCTGCTGAAGCTCCACGCGGGTCCGACCGTGCCGACGGTGGACGCGCTCGTGGGGGTGATCGAGGATCATGTGGCAGCCGGGCACGAGCCCACCGGCGTCGCCGTTCTCGAACGCCTCACCGAGCAGTGCTTCGAGCACCGGCGCCGCGCCCTGCCCGCCGACTATCGCGTGCTGCTGCAGCATGCCCCCGAGGCGGCCGTCGGTCTCCTCAATCGCCTGTGCGAACTTCTGCTCGCGACGGTCGTGCATCCGGACACCTGGACGCCGGACGCGATCACTCCGGGCACCGCGGATCTCCCGCGGGCGATGCTCGAATCGGTGCTCGACCGAGTGCGGCGCACTCCCTTCCTGAACGACGATGCCGCCGCGCGCGACCTGTGCCGCCATCGCGCGCCCGACCTCCGCTTCGACGCGATCGACGGCGAGGTGCGGATCGTGGTTCCCGCGCGGGACGACGCCGCGGTGTGGCGGGTGTGGACCGGCGACGCCCCGGAGGAACTCGCGGTCCCGGCCGGTGAGGCGATCGCACTTCCGATCGGCGTCGCGGTGCGCGAGAGCGTCCTGATCCGGCTCGACACCGGCGTGCGACGCTCGGTACCTCTGTTCGATCCCGCCGACCCGATCATCGTGTTCGCCGACGACGGCCGTCGCATCTCGCGGTTCGAGCCGCTGCCGGCGGGAGAGGTACTCGTCCTGGTGCCGCGCGACGCCGACCTGGTCTCGGGCACACGGAGGAAGATCGCCGTGACCGATACCGTGCCCGCCCCGTGGGAGGGCTGGGAACTGCGGACCGTCGACCTGGCCGGGCACACCGAACTGACCCTGAAACGCGATGGAAGAGCCGGGCGCACGCGCCGGATCCTGCCGGTGGAGTCGCCGGCCTACGCGCTCCCGGAGCCGATCGCGGGCGTCAGCACCACGGCCGACGGCGATCCCGTCTACGGCGAACGCCCGCTGGTGGATCTGCCCGCGCACGACGGAGACGACACCAAGGAGTGGCGGGTGCGCGTGCGGCGAGCGGGCGACCTGGACTGGCTGATCGACTATCCGTGGGCCGCTGCCGATTACGTGACCTCGGCCGACCCGTTCGACGGTCTCGAGGAACCCCTGGTGGGACGGTTCGAGATCGCCGCCGGCGACTCGTACGGACTCGATCGGCGACTGACGGTGGTGCTCGCCGAAGGGCTCGAGGTGACCCACGATCCCGTCGTCCGACTGCCGCAGGCCGACGGACTCGCGGAATCGGTGAGCGAACTCGTCGCCGAGACCGGACTCAAGATCGACGAGGGCGAACTGGCGTTCGGTCCCGGTGACACCGAACGCGTCGCGACCGTCCATGCGGGCGACGACGATCTGCCGCTGCTGATCCGTCCGCCGCACGCCGAGATCCGCTTCGAGCATCCGGGCCACCCATCGGCCTGGCAGACCTCACTGCCGACGATCGGCGTCGACGACGCCGGTGCCGGTCGTCTCACCGTCCGGGTGCCCGGCGCCGTGGACGTGTCGTTCGCGCTGCTGGACGGGGACGGCGACATCGTCCGCGAATGGGCGGCCGACTCCCGCGCGGGTACGGAGTTCACCCTCGCGGCCAGGTCGGTCGTCGACGCCGCTAAACGGCTTCTGCGGGGCAGCCTCGTCGCGTTGATCGAGGATGAGCACGGCGATTCCGAGGAGGCGGAGGTGGCCCGCGTGGCGCGCTCGGCGTCCACATCTCAGGCGCCGGTGGCGGACTCCGCAGCCGGCGCCGACGCCCTCACCGCCGAATGGCTGCGTCTGGACACCGTCCGGGCCGCGGAGGTGGCGGCGCCCGCCCCCGATGCGGCACCGATCGAGGCGGTCGGGGCTCCGGCCGATGAGTTGTTGACCGCGGACCCCACCGCCTCGCTCATCGCCCTCGGCGACAGCCCGGTGGCGCCCTCGCGCATCCCGGCGCTGCTGATCCGGTCGGGACTGGCCGAGCGCGTGTTCACCGCACCCGAGCCGTACGACGGCGCCCACCCGAACCCGTACGTCAGCTGCCTCCTCGCGACCTCGGCCATCGTCGACCCGGCCAGTCCGCAGCGCGACGAGTTGCAGTCCTACCTGGCCACACGCGGCGGCGACGATCTGCTCCGGGTGATCGCGACCGGCCGCATGGAGGACCCGCGGACCGGTGTCTTCGACCGGAACGTGCTGGCCGTCGACGCGATGGCACGGGCGCAGGTCGAGTCGCTGTTCGAACGTTTCCGCATCGTTCCCGGCCCGCTGGTCGATCTCGACATGCGGACCGCGGCGACCATCGAGGCCTTCCATCGCCGCGCCGAGTGGATGACCGATCCGGTCAGCCTGGAGGCGCCGCGGTACGTGAACAAGACGCTGCGCGATGTACGCCGCGCCTCGCCCGAACTGTACGACCTGATCGCCGCGCGCAACGAGGCGCTCGACGGCGTCGACACGATCAGCAATCCCTGGATGCTGCTCTCGATGCAATCGCTGGCGTTCGCGGCCATCGGGCGCCTGCAGGCGTACGGCCGGCTCAAGCAGCCGGTGCTGACCGACGAAGGTCGCGCGATGTGGGCCACGCTGGCCGACTACTGTCCGGCTATGGTGGCCGCCGACCTGCTGATCGCGAATGCGGTGGCGGTGCGTTCGGACGCGCTCGACCGGGTGCGCGCTAAGAAGTGAGTCGTGTGCGGCGAACGGATCGAATCGATTCGGCGTCCACGCCGGCCTCACGCCGCAGCGCCTTCTGCAGGCCCGACGCGGTCTCGTAGCCGGCCGCGAGCGCTGCGCGGCGGACGGAGGAGCCCGCGCGCAGGCGGTCGATCGCCACGTTGAGCCGGGCGCGGACTCGCCACTGCCGGAACGGGGTCCCGGTCTCTGACACGAACAGGCGTTGGACGTGCCGGACGCTCGTTCCGTGCCGGTCGGCGAGTTCGTCGAGCGGCCGTGCCGACAGCGGTGCCTCCACGGCGATCGCGGCCGCCACCGGATGTCGCGGCATCGGCAGGGCGAAGTACGGGCCGCTCAATCCGGCAAGGACCTCCTCGATCGCCTCGCGGAACACCGCGACCTGTTCTGCGGTCGAGGGCGCTGCCCCGAGCACACCGGTCATCACGGCGGTGAGAGCGGGCACCGAGCCGAGCCGATGCACCGGCTCGGGTGGGGTGGTCGTCGGCGACAGCAGCGGGCCCAGGACCAGACTGCCGGGGGAGTAGCGCGCCGAATGCGGAAGGTCGGCCGCCAGCCACACGGCCTCCTGGTCCGCGAGCAATACCTGCTCACCGGCGACGTCGAGTGTCGCCGAACCGGCCGCGACGTAGATGAGGTGCGGGAGGTGGTGGCTGTGCGTTCCGTGCCCCAGGAACTTCGGAGCGGCGTCGGGGACCAGGGTCGCGAGGCGGCTCGGTACGCGTTCGGCCATCGTTCACACCTCTCATCGTGTCGGCGACCGGCATGTCAGGTTGGTCGGCAGATCGTGTCACGTCCGGACCGAATCCGGTCGTTCGGTCCATTAGCTTAGTCTTGCCTAATAAGATGTGCGCGCTGGGCCGTCTCCCGCGCGCCGAACCGAGATGGTGGAAGTGATGCTCAGATCTCGTGCACTGCCTGCGACGATGCTGGCCGTGGTCGCCGTGCTGACCCTGGCGCTCGGGGGCTGTTCGACGTCCGGGGGCGATGCGTCTGGACAGACTCGTGCGGTCAAGACGTCCCAGGGCGAGGTGGACGTCCCGGTGGCACCGAAGCGGGTGGTGCTGCTCAACTACGCCCTGGCCGGCTATCTCTTCGATATGGACGTCCCGGTGGTTGCGACGACCCCCGAGGTGACCGACGGCAAGCACGAGTTCAACGCCGCGTGGGCCGAGAAGGCGCAGAAGGCGGGCACGACCTTCCTCCCCTGGAGCAACGACGGATTCGACATGGAGTCGATCCTGGAGGCCGAACCCGATCTCATCGTCGCAGGTGGTCTCGGATTTCCGCTCAAGCACGCCACCGCGGCGTATCCGGAACTCAGCAAGATCGCGCCGACCGTCGTGGTGAGCGGAGATCTGACCGAGTGGCGCGACCAATACGAGTTCCTCGCCGACGACGTCTTCAACCGGCCGGAGAAGTTCGCCGAGGCCTCGGCGGCCTACGACAAGCGAGTCGCCGAAGTCCGCGACGAGATCACCGTCCCCGAGGGTGAGATCACCTTCCTGTCGCTCACCGCGGCGGGAGACGTGTACGTGCCCATCGAGACGCGCGGGCTGCCCGCCGAGTTCGCGAAGCTCGGCTTCCGTCCCGCACCGCTGTTCGCGACGGGCCGGTTCCAGCCGTACACCCCGGGCGGCGACAGCTTCGCGCTCTCGACCGAACAGGTGGGCCAGTGGATCAATCAGGACACGGTGTTCGTCCTGGGCTTCAACGCCGACGTCACCTCCGTCGCCGAACTCGCCAAGCAGCCGATCTACGCGGCACTGCCGGCCTTCCAGAAGAAGCAGGCACACGACCTTCCGTACTGGGTGCAACGCAGCGACTACCACGAGGCGATGGCGATGCTCGACATCGTCGAGGGTATGTTCGGCGGAGCGGGTCCGGGACAGGAGCACTGATGACTCAGTCGCGGCTCACACCGCTGCCGATCATCCTGCGACGGCTGGTCGTGGAGTCCAACGAGCTCGTCAACCCGCGGCTGCGGCGCGTGCGGCTCGGCGGCGAGGAACTGGGGGCCTTCGAGCGTGACGGTGTCCTCTTTCCGGCCTTCGCCAGCCCCGGGTTCGACGACCATGTGAAGCTGATCTTCGCACCGGGCGGCGACATCGCCGACGCGCTGCCGGTGCAGCGCGCGCACGGTATCGAGTGGACGGCGTCGCCGGTGCGCGAGTCGCGCGACTACACGCCGGTCGAGGTGGACGCGGACGCGGGCACCATCGCATTCGATCTCGTCGTTCACAGCGATTCGGGGGACCGATCGGCGGTGGGGCCCGCCGAGGCCTGGGCGGCCGCCGCGCGACCCGGTGACGACCTGTGGATCGTGGGGCCCAAGTCGTCCACGGTGGTGCCGCCGAATGCGACATGGACGCTGATGGTCGCAGACGAGACCGGTTTGCCCGCAGTACGCCGATTCCTCACGGAACGACCGGTGCCGGGGCCGGTCCGAGCCGTCCTCGCCGTCGCCGACCCCGTCGCACAGCAGGTCCTTCCCGTCGGCCCGGACGACGAGATCACCTGGGTGTGCGCTGAACCGGGCGATGGCGCCGCTCTGGCCGATGCCGTCGCGGGGATCGTGCCGCTCGACGGTGCCCCCTACATCTGGGGTGCCGGGGAGAGCCGCAGCCTGCTGCCGATCCGCAAGTACGTCAAGCGAGAGCTCGCGGTGCCCAAACGGGACGTCGACATCACCGGATACTGGCATCTGCGCGAGCTCGTCCCGGAGCAGGCCGCCGCGGACGACGGCGCGCCGACCGCCGGACCGGCGGTTGTGGAATCGCCGGTGACCTGGTTCGCGGTCCGAGCGGCCCTGCGACTGGGACTCATCGAGGCGGTGGACGCCGGTCGCATCGGTCGCGCAGGGCTCGCGCGACGTCTCGGCATTCCGGATGAGCGGCTCGCCCCGCTCGTCGACCTGCTCATCGCGTGCCGGGTGCTGAGCGCCGACGGGACGGCGCTGACAGTCGGGGAGAGAGGCGACGTTCTCCTCACCGACGATCATGCGCGCGAGCAGTTCGACGGCGTACGCGCCGAGCAGATCCTGGCGCTGACCGAGCTGGCTGAGTGTCTGCCGGCGGCTGAGCCGGCGTGGCGCCGCCGCACCGGCACGAGTTTCGCTCGGTTCGCCGCGTCGGACGCGGCTGTGTACGCCGAACTCATCGAGGACGCCGAGCGCCTGCAGTTCCTGATCCCTGCGCTTGCGGCGCTGTCCGCGCTGTGGACCGGATCGCCGGTCTTCTTCGGGCCCGGCGCCGTCACCCTCGCGCAGGGATTGCGGACGGCGGGCGCGATCGGACCCGGTGCGGTGCCCACCGTCGTCGCTCAGGGCGCGCCACGCGCCGTCCTCGAGGAGGCCGCGGGTGCCGGGGACATCCTGTTCACCGACGACTGGCCGAGGGCTCAGACGGCGATTGCGGCGTGCGCGCTGGCGCACTGCGAGGACGAGGAGGCGGTGGCGCTGCTAGCGGCTCCGCGGCCCGCGGTGCGCAGGCTGGTGATCGTCGAATCCACTTCTCCGGACGCGCTGAGTCCGCGCGTCGCCGAGGACGCAGTTCTCTCGCTGGCCCTCGTCGGACGAGCACCGCGCGACCGCGAGCAACTCGGTCGCCTCGCGCGCGATGCGGGCTGGCGGGTCGTCGACGAGGCCGCGCTGGGGTGGGGAGTCTCGGCGCTCGTGTGTGAGCCCGCGGAGTGAACAGCGGCACCGAGACGGCCGTGCGGCCGGATCAGGGCCGGCGGCAACCCGCGGAGCGCCGGATCGGCGGACGCATGGCGGCGCTGATCGCAGTGGCCGCCGTGCTGGTCTTCATCTGCGGTCTCAGTCTCGCCGTCGGTTCAGCGGCACTGCCGCTCTCGACCGTGTGGGCAGCGCTGACCGACCGCGATCAGTCCATCGACCACATCACCGTCATGGACGTGCGCCTGCCGCGCACACTGCTCGGACTGCTCGTCGGAGCGGCGCTGGGAGTGGCGGGCGCATTGATGCAGGCAGTCGGCCGTAACCCGCTCGCCGATCCCGGGATTCTCGGCGTCAACGCCGGCGCGGGCCTCGCGGTCGCCGTCGGCGTGGCGTACCTCGGATTGACGACCATCTCCGAGTTCGTGTGGCTCGGCATGGTCGGCGCCGTGGTGGCGGCGGTTCTGGTGGCCGCGATCGCCGCGCGCGGTCCCGGCGGAGCCACGCCACTGCGGCTGACGCTCGTCGGGGTCGCGTTGACCGCGGTCCTCAACGGACTGAGTCTGAGCCTCTCGCTGGTGAATCCCAGCCGCTTCGAGCGCATGCGGTTCTGGGGTGTCGGCAGTATCACCGACCGGCCGCCAGGCACGGTGGCGTTCGTCGCGCCGTTCATCGTCGCCGGGCTCGTCCTTGCCCTCGCTGCGTCACGTTCGCTGAACGTGCTGGCTCTCGGCGATGACGTGGCGCGGTCGGTCGGCGCCCGGCTCGGGCTCACGCGGGCCGCGGCGGTGGTCTCGCTGGTCCTCCTGTGCGGCGCGGCCACGGCGGCGGCCGGACCGATCGCGTTCGTCGGACTCATGGTGCCGCATGCGGTCCGGATGCTGGTCGGTGCCGACCAACGGTGGGTGATCGCATTCTCTGCGCTGGCGGGGCCGGTGCTCGTGCTGGCGGCGGACCTGTTCGGCCGAGTGGTGGTGCGGCCTGAAGAACTGGAGGTCGGGATCGTCACGCCCCTGTTCGGCGCACCGGTTCTGATCTGGCTCGTCCGACGGACGCGACGTCTATGAGCGCGCACCGGACGGTGGAGGTGCTCGCCGGGCCGATCGGTCTGCGCGTGACCCGGCGCGCCGTCGTGGTCAACTCGGCACTTCTGATCCTCATCGGGGCCCTGCTGGTCGGCGCCCTGGTTCTCGGGCGCAGCGGCCTCGGCTTCGACGACCTGCTCGCGCTCATGCGCGGCGAGGGGTCGAGGAAGCAGGAACTCGTGTTCTCCTGGCGGGCGCCGAGAGCTCTGGCGTCGGTTCTCTTCGGCGCCTGTCTGGGGATCAGCGGCGCGATGTTCCAGGCCATCACCCGCAACGCGCTCGGCAGTCCGGATGTGATCGGCATCAACTCAGGTGCCTACACCGGAGTGATCGTGGTGTTGATGGCCGGCGGCTCCGGATATGCGGCCACCGCGGCCGGGGCGGTCGTCGGATGCACACTGGCCGCACTGACAGTCTTCGTCCTCGCGTACAGGCAGGGAATGGCCGGATTCCGGTTGATCGTGGTCGGCATCGCCGTCAGTGCGGTGCTCACCTCGGTCAATCACTGGTTCAGCGTGCGCGCCGACCTCGACGAGGCGCTGCAGGCGGCGATCTGGGGTGCGGGAAGTCTGGGCGGGATCACGTGGACTCCGCTCGTCGCGACACTGTGCGCGGTCGCGCTCATGCTTCCGGTTCTGCCGGTGATCGCGCACCGCATGCGGGAACTGGAACTGGGTGACGACGTGGCCGCCGCGCAGGGAGTGGATGTCGAACGCACCAAGCTCCTGATGGTTCTGGTCGGGGTGTTCAGCACCGCGATCGTCACTGCGGTCGCCGGGCCGATCGCCTTCATCGCACTCGCCGCTCCGCAGATCGCGCGCCGGCTGTGCCGCGCACCGTCGCTCAGTCTGACCGGATCGGCGCTGGTCGGCGCCGTGGTGCTCGCGGCATCCGATCTGATCGCGCAGTATCTGCTCGCCGGCGCGCGTCCGCCGGTCGGCGTGGTCACCGTCACCGTCGGCGGCTTGTACCTCATCTGGCTGCTGCTGCGCGAGTCGGCGCGCTGAGACGGTGACTGCGCTGATCGTGTCGAGGTCTTGTCGGTACGCTGACCGAGTGCCTGACGACGACCGCGCCGGGAGCGCGCCGACCGTGATCGGTGTGCTCGGACCGGTGACGATCGACGGCCGTGAGGTGCCCGGCCAACGTGCCCGGCGGTTGCTCGTGGCCCTGACGCTGGCCGAGGGCCGAGCGGTGCCGGCCGCCCGCCTGATCGACGAGGTGTGGGGCGATCAGCCGCCCAAATCGCCGGGTCCGGCTCTGCACACGCAGGTCTCCCGCCTGCGCGGGCTGCTCGGCGGCGCGAGTCTGGACGGCACCGGAAGCCGGTACCGGCTCACCGGCGTGGTCACCGATCTGGAGCGGGCCCGGCGACTGGCCGCGGCCGGTCGGCCGGATGCCGCGCTCGCTCTCTGGCGCGGCACGCCCGGCGACGACCTCGGCGGGGGCGACCTCGCGCGCGAACTCGCCGACCTGGCCGACGGGGTGCGCCGGCGGATCGACGAGGCGGCGGCGGAGGCCGCACTCGCGACCGGTGACTACGCCGTCGCCGAAGAACTCGCCAGAGAACGGGTGAACGCCGATCGGCTCGACGAACCCGGCTATCTGCTGCTGATGCGTGCGCTGGCCGGCCGCGGACGCCGGAACGAGGCGCTCGCGGTGTTCGCCCGGCTCCGGCGCACCCTGGCCGAAGAACTGGGCGTCGACCCCGGACCGGAGGCGACGGCACTGAACGCGGACCTGCTGGCCGCGCAGCCGCCGACCGTGGCCGTGCCGCGGCGCAGGCCGACCGGCGCGCGGGTGGGACTGCGCGAGGACGGCAACGTGCTGATCGGGCGGGCCGACGACCTCGCCGCGCTGGAGAGCCTGCTGTCCGATCGGAGGGTGGTGACCGTGCAGGGGCCGGGCGGCGTCGGGAAGACGAGGATCGCCAATGCGGTCGGCCGTCGCCTGAGCGAGCGCGGGACCGCCGTGTACTTCGTCCCGCTCGCCGCCGTCCGCAACGGTGACGACGTGGTCGCGGCGGTGGCCGCGACCCTCGGCGTCGGTGAGTCGGAGCTCGGCAGCAATGCCCGGCCGCGCGTCGTGTCCGGCAGTTTGTCGGACCGGTTGACCGACGCGCTGCGCGGTGGTGAGTCGGTCCTGATCCTGGACAACTGTGAGCAGGTGATCGACGCGTGCGCGGCACTGGTCGACTCGCTGATCGCCGCGGAGCCGGGTGTGCGTGTGCTCACCACGAGCCGGTCTCCGCTGCTGATTCCGGCCGAGCAGGTGTATCAGCTCCCCGTGCTCGGCGTCGCCGGCGATCGTTCTCCGGCCGCCGAACTGTTCGCCCTGCGCGCTCGTGCGGTACGCCCCGACGTGGAGCTCGAACCCTCGACCGTCGCGGCACTCTGCGAACATCTCGACGGGCTGCCGCTCGCGATCGAGCTCGCCGCGGCGCGTGTGCGGACCATGAGCGTGGAGGACATCGCCGAGCGCATCGCCGAACGGTTCGAGCTGCTCCGCTCCACCGACCGGACGGCACCGGACCGCCACCGCACGCTGTATGCCGTCATCGACTGGAGCTGGGAACTGCTGGACCCGGGCGCCCGTGCGGCTCTGGCGCGGCTGTGCCTGTTCCCCGGCGGATTCTCACGCGAGGCCGCGGCAGTGGTCACCGGGACCAGCGGCATCGCGCTCGACGACGCATTGGCCTCGCTCGCCGACCAGTCACTTCTGCAGGTGGACGACGCCGGCGGTCGCGCCCGGTTCCGGATGCTCGAGATGGTCCGTGAGTTCGGTGAGCAGCGACTCACCGAGACGGGAGCGACGGGCGAGGTGGTCGACGCGATGCAGCGGTGGGCCCGCGAGCTCTGCCGCGACATCCGCGCCCGATACGACGTCGAGGCCGATCGCGACCTGGCGGCCGAAGTGGACCGCGAGGCCGACAATCTCGTCTGGGTGCTGCGGCGGGCCGTGGAACTCGGCGCGCCCGCGTGGCCGACGATCGTCACGGTGTTCCCGGTGCTGAGCGCATTCTGGTCGAGCCGCGGGCTGCATCAGGAGGTGCAGTCGTGGGGTGAGCGGATCGTCGACGCGTTGCCTGTGCCGCCGTTCGATCTCGACGACGCCGAGCGCGAAGCATGGCAGGTGACGCTGATCGCCGCGGCCCTGCACTTCATTCCGCGCCGGCGTCAGCGGTCGACGGCCCGAGTCCGCACTCGGCTGCGTCGGCTGCATCGCCCGGAGCACACATTCGACGATCCCGCGGAGTTCCTCTCGGCGCTGCTGATGAGCCGCACCATGATCGAGGTGTACCGGACGATCGTGCGCGGCTCTGCTCCCGGCCACGCGGCGGTGGTGCGCGCCATCGCCCTGACCCTGCTGCTCAATATGAAGGAGAACGGCGGAGACCTGGTCGGTGCGCTGCGGATCAGCGCTCAGCTCACGGAGTTCCCCGCTCGGCCGGACTCGTTCGCCGCGGCGATGGTGGACATGAGCACTGCGAGTCTCTACAGCCAGCAGGGTCTGTGGCGCGAGGGTCTGCGCCTGTACGAAGGCAGTCTCAGACGCTTCCGCGAACTCGGAGCCCAGGACGACGCCCAGCAGGTGGGCGCGTACGTCGTCGCGGCGTTACTGCAGCTCGGGGAGTTCGATCGGGCGCGCGGGCAACTCGACGCCATCGCGCACGGCTGGGAGCCGGGCGCCCCGACGCCGCAGGGCGACCCCGAGGCCGTCGCGGTGATGATGCTCGCGACTGCCGAGTACCGGCGGATGACGGGCGACCGATCGCGGTCGGCATATGAGGAGGCGGGTGATGTGCTGCTCGCGGGGCACCCGCTGGCCACCCGCGATCCCGGTGCGGTGATGACGCTCAGCGCGGTGGCCGCGGGATTGATAGAGATCGGAGCCTGCGAGGCCGCAGAACGCTACGTCGCGCCCCTCGCGGACTCGCTCGGCGCCACCATCGCCGAACTCGGATGGTACGACCTTCCGCAGACAGGAAACGTGGCGCTGGTGAGCGGCGCACTGCGGTGCGCACTGCGGCCCGGCGACGAACGCGGGGTGGCACTGCTGGTGCTCGCCGAGCGGCTGCACGCACGACGCGACTATCCCGCGATGCAGGAGTTGATGGAACGCCGGCGCGAGGTGTCGGGCGCCGCCGACGAGGTGTGGGATCGTGCCCGGGCGCGATTAGGCGGTCTGGGACGCCAAGCGGCCCTCGCCGAGACCGTGAAGATCCTCGGCGAGGGCCGCGACTGACGGCTGTTCGATCGGCTCAGCGCGCGTTGCGGATGTATGCCCGCACGGCCAGCGGGGCGAACACCGCGGTGATGACCGCGGCACCGATCAGGCTCCACAGCACATGCGAACCGACGTGCCCGTCGTTGCACATCTCGCGGACCGCCGTCACCAGGTGGCTCACTGGATTGACATTGACGAATCCCTGCAGCCAGCCCGGCATGGTCTCCACCGGCACGAACGCGTTCGACATGAAGGTCAGCGGGAACATGATCAGCATCGACACGCCCTGCACGGCCGACGCCTTCTTCACCAGGCAGCCCATCAAGGCGAAGATCCACGACACCGCGAAGCTGCACACCAGAACCAGCAGGGTGGAGCCGAGGACGCCGAGGGCGTCGGGTCGCCAGCCCATCGCGATGCCTACCGCGAACGTGATGACGGTGGCGATGAGATACCGGACGACGTCGGCGAGCAGTGCGCCGGCGAGGGGACTGATCCGCGCGATCGGCAGCGATCGGAAGCGGTCGAAGACGCCCTTGTTCATGTCTTCGCGGAGCTGCGTGCCGGTGACGATCGACGTCACGATCACAGTCTGCACCAGGATTCCCGGAATGATGACCGGGAGGTAGCTCTTGGTGTCGCCGCTGATCGCGCCGCCGAATATGTAGGTGAACATCAACGTGAAGATGATCGGTTGCAGCACCACGTCGAAGAACTGCTCCGGATTGCGGAGCATCTTGATGATGCTGCGGCGGGCCAGGGAGAACGACTGGCTCACGGTCTCGCCGAAGCCGATGGAGCGCTTCGCCTGCGTCCGGACCTGTTCGATGCTGATCGCGGTCCGGGGAGAGGGAGGGGTCAGGGTGGTGGTCATCGGAGTGCCTCCTCGGCGTCGGTTTCGGTGCGCGGGTCGGACTCATCGGATTCGGAGTGCCCGGTGATCGTGAGGAAGACCTCGTCGAGGGTGGGCTTGGAGACGGTGATCTCGTCGATCTCGATCTGCTCGTCGCGCAGGGCGAGCAGGACGTCGGGCACGCGGTCGGGATGGTGCAGTGACACGGTGATGCGACCGGCCTCGGGGCTGAGGGTCGCGGACTCGCCGAGGACCCGCTCGGCGAGTCGGGCCACGTGCGCGGCGTCGTCACGATCGGCCGGCGTGAGCATCAGGGTGCTCGAGCCGATGGACTGCTTGAGTTCGTCCGCGGTTCCGTCGGCGATCACCAGACCGCGGTCGATGACGGCGATCCGATCGGCGAGCTGATCGGCCTCGTCGAGGTACTGCGTGGTGAGCAGGACCGTGGAACCCTGTGCGACGAGCTTGCGGATGGTCTCCCACATCTGCGCGCGCGTGCGCGGATCCAGTCCGGTGGTCGGCTCGTCCAGGAACAGCAGCGGTGGAGTGTCGATCAGGGACGCCGCGAGGTCCAGACGCCGGCGCATGCCGCCGGAGAAGTCGCTCAGCGGACGGTTCGCGGCCTCCTCCAGTGAGAAGTCGGCGAGCAGTTCCTCGGCACGGCTGCGCGCCTGAGCCTTCGACTTGCCGAGAAGCCGGGCGAACAGCGTAAGGTTCTGCGCTGCGGTCAGGTCTTCGTCGACCGACGCGTATTGACCGGTGACGCCGATCAGCGACCGCACCGCGACCGGATCCTCGACCACGTCGTAGCCGAAGATCCGGCCGTATCCGGCGTCGGGCTTCAGGAGGGTCGCCAGCATGCTGACGGTGGTGGTCTTGCCCGCACCGTTGGGACCGAGGACCCCGTAGACCGTGCCTGCGGGCACCGCGAGGTCGACGCCGTTGACGGCTTTCGTCGACCCGAAGTGCTTGACCAGACCTCGGGCGTCGATGGCGAGATCGGAGTCACGCCCGGTTGAAGCGCTCGACCGGGGGAGCGTTGAGGAGTATGTGTTCATGCCGGAAACCATGCGCCCGTGCGCTTTCACGGCGCTGTCGTCGGCTTACACCGATCGCGCGCCGCTTACGCGGCCTCCGATTCGGGCACGCCGAGCAGCGGTTGCACCCGTGCCGGGATGGAGTACCCGGACTGCCACGGGTACCGGCCGTCGTCGTCGGGCCAGACGAGTTGTATCGCATCGAACCGGGCGCCGTAGACGACCCGCGTGAGCCGCAGAGCTCCGGCGTCGATGACGTCGATCGCACGGAACCGGACCGGGCGGCGCAACCGCGCGGGTACGTCGGACCCCGGGCCGAAGCCAGGGTCGGCGACCACCGCCCGTGCCGCGTGGTCGAGCAGGATCCCGGCGAGATCCGGCGGGAGCCCGGTCATCACCAGTTCCGGGCGTCCGTGCTCGGTCAGCCCGGTGGTGTAGGTCAGGGGCGGGTTGGCGGCGTCACCGAGCACGCCGGTCACCGACCAGCGTCCCTCCGCGATGAGCGCGAGGGCGTCGCCGACCAGATCGTCCGCGCCGTCGCACCGTGGGTCGAACTCACACATGACATCCTCCTGACCGATTCGATCATTTGTTCGATTGGTGGTGTCACTGTACGACGCGGGTCCGACAGAAGTCGGCTTCAAGAGAAAGCGGCGAGGTGCGCCGGGCGAGTCGCGCCCGGCCG
Source organism: Gordonia sihwensis NBRC 108236 (assembly GCF_000333035.1). Taxonomy (GTDB): domain Bacteria; phylum Actinomycetota; class Actinomycetes; order Mycobacteriales; family Mycobacteriaceae; genus Gordonia; species Gordonia sihwensis. Next base: position 17,058 of record NZ_BANU01000034.1, on the reverse strand, counting down.
ACCCCGTTCGGGCGCGGCGCCTAGACTGGGTGCGTGCCAGGCCGAATCCCCGATCGCGACATCGCCGCGATCCGTGAGCAGACGCGCATCGAAGACGTGGTCGGAGACTATGTCACGCTGCGCAGGGCCGGCGCGGACCGCATGACCGGGTTGTGCCCGTTCCACGATGAGAAGACACCGTCGTTCCACGTCCGGCCTCATCACGGGCACTTCCACTGCTTCGGGTGCGGCGAGGGCGGCGACGTCTACACGTTCCTGCAGAAGCAGGAGCACGTCAGTTTCGTCGAAGCCGTCGAACAGCTGGCGGACCGGATCGGTTACACCATCAACTACGAGGGCGGCGGCACCGCGATCAAGCGCGACCGCGGCACGCGCGCCCGGCTCGTGGCCGCCAACGCGGCGGCGCAGCAGTTCTACGCCGAACAGCTCGCGACGCCCGAGGCGCAGGTGGCGCGCGACTTCCTCACCGAACGCGGCTTCGACGGCACTGCGGCGGCGCATTTCGGCTGCGGGTACGCCCCCGCCGGGTGGGACACGATGACGAAGGCCCTGCTGAAGCTCGGCTTCCAGTTCTCCGAGCTGGAAGCCGCCGGGCTGTCGAAGCAGGGCCGCAAAGGGCCCATCGATCGGTTCCATCGGCGTCTGCTGTGGCCCATCCGCAATCTCGGCGGCGATGTCATCGGGTTCGGCGCGCGCAAGCTCTTCGACGACGACAACCTCGGCAAGTACATGAACACGCCCGAGACCATGCTGTACAAGAAGTCGCAGGTGCTGTTCGGACTCGACCTGGCCAAGCGTGACATCGCCAAGGGCCACCAGGTCGTGATCGTCGAGGGCTACACCGACGTCATGGCGATGCACATGGCCGGTGTCACCACGGCCGTGGCCTCTTGCGGCACGGCGTTCGGAGAGGACCATCTGGCACTGATCCGCCGGCTGATGATGGACGACTCGTACTTCCGCGGCGAGGTGATCTACACCTTCGACGGCGACGACGCCGGTCAGGCCGCGGCGCTGAAGGCCTTCGAGGGGGAGCAGTCCATCGCCGGTCAGACCTTCGTGGCCGTCGCGCCCGACGGTATGGATCCGTGCGAGCTCCGACAGTCTGCCGGCGATCCGGCGTTGCGTGATCTCATCGCCCGGCGCATCCCGATGTTCCAGTTCGCGATCAAGTCGTTGATCGCCCAGCAGAACCTCGACACCGCGGAGGGCCGCGTGGCGGCCCTGCGGGAGACGGTGCCGGTGGTGGCGAGGATCCGCGACGTCGCGCTGCGGGACGAATACGCGCGCCAGCTCGCCGGGTGGGTCGGCTGGGACGATGTGGCCCAGGTTCTCTCGCGCGTGCGCGCCGAGGCCAAGCGACACGGTGGCCGGCGCGGCGCGAACGCGCGGCAGCGGAACTCGCGCACCCGGCCCGAGGCGATGTCGCCGCCGCCGACCGCGCGACCGCTGCCGAACGACCCGCGGCTCTGGCACCAGCGCGAAGCGCTCAAGGCGGCGCTTCAGTATCCCGCCATCGCGGGCACGGTCTTCGATTCCCTGCCCGGCGAGTGCTTCACCGATCCCTCGTACCTGGCTGTCCGCGAGGCGATCGCGGCGGCCGGGGGAGCGGCGAGCGGTCTCGGCGGCGCCGCCTGGGTGGACGCCGTCCATCACGGCGTGATCGACGACCCCGCGGTGGCTCCGCTCGTCACCGAGCTGGCGGTGGAGCCGCTCCCGGTCGAGGACGACCGTGTGCCGCAGTACATCTCGAGCGTCCTGGCGCGGTCGCAGGAGATCTGGGTCGGCTCTCAGATCGCCGACATCAAATCGAAGCTGCGCCGGATGTCGCCCGCCGGGGACCCCGACGGCTACAACGCGCTCTTCGGCGACCTCGTGGCGCTCGAAGCGTACCGGCGCAGTCTGCTCGAGCAGGCCTTCGACGCCGGAGCGGACGCGGTCTGAGCGGTTCGGCGGCGGTGTCCATCGGCGGGTTCTCCCCAGCATCGTCTGCGGTGCGTCGTAAGGTGATTCTCTGCTGACGGACGCCCTCGTCCCGGCGGAAAGGGTAAGCGCATGACGCAGGTGATGAGGAGCTCGGTGCGCGAGCTGACGACTCGCGGCGTGATCCTCGGTGGTCTCATCACCCTGGTCTTCACCGCGGCCAACGTCTACCTCGGACTCAAGGTCGGTCTCACGTTCGCCACAGCGATTCCGGCGGCGGTCATCTCGATGTCGGTACTGCGCTATTTCCGCGATCACACGATCGTGGAGAACAACATCGTGCAGACCATCGCGTCGGCGGCGGGCACGCTCTCGGCCATCATCTTCGTCCTGCCCGGCCTCATCATGATCGGCTGGTGGACCGGCTTTCCGTACTGGATGACCGTCGCGGTCTGCGCGATCGGCGGCATCCTCGGCGTCATGTACTCGATCCCGCTGCGGCGCGCGCTCGTCACCGGCTCTGATCTGCCGTATCCCGAGGGAGTGGCGGCCGCGGAGGTCCTGAAGGTCGGCGACTCGTCCGGGCGCGACCCCGACGCCGTCGACCCCAACCGCGGCGGTATGCGAGCGATCGTTCTCGGTGCGGTGGGCGCCGCGTTCTTCTCCCTGCTCGGTTCGCTGAAGCTGATCGCCTCCGAGGTCGCGGTCGCGTTCCGTGTCGGCTCGGGCGCGACGATGGTGGGTGCCAGCCTGTCGATGGCGCTGATCGGCGTCGGCCACCTGGTCGGCATCGGGGTCGGTATCGCGATGCTCGTCGGCCTGGTGATCTCTTTCTTCGTCATCCTTCCGACGCGGACATGGGACGCCATTCCCTCCGGCGATCTGCTCGACGGTGTGAACAGCGTCTTCAGCGCCGACGTGCGGATGGTGGGAGCCGGCGCGATCGCGGTCGCGGCCGTGTGGACGCTGCTGACCGTCATCGGCCCGATCCTGCGCGGCATCGTGGCGGCCGCGGCCAGCGCACGCAAGCGCAGGTCGGGCGAGAGCGTCGACGTGACCGAACGCGACATCCCGATCCAGTACGTCGGCCTGACGATCATCGTCGCGCTCATCCCGATCGGATGGCTGCTCTGGGACTTCATGAAGGGGACCGCGCTGGTCGGGAGTGCCACCGGCATCCTGATCGTCACGATCATCTTCGTCTTCGTGATCGGCCTCGTCGTGGCCGCCGTGTGCGGATACATGGCGGGCCTGATCGGATCGTCGAACAGCCCGATCTCCGGTGTCGGCGTGCTGGTGGTCCTGTGCGCGGCACTGCTGATCAAGGTGACGCACGGCCCCGCCGACAGCACGAGTCAGACCGAGGCGCTCATCGCGTACACGCTGTTCACCTCGTCGGTGGTGTTCGGTGTCGCGACCATCTCCAACGACAACCTGCAGGATCTCAAGACCGGTCAACTCGTCGGCGCCACGCCGTGGAAGCAGCAGGTCGCGCTCATCATCGGCGTGCTCTTCGGATCCGCCGTGATCCCGCCGATCCTGGGACTGATGAACAACGCCTTCGGTTTCCAGGGCGCCCCGAACGCCACGGAGAACGCCCTGGCCGCCCCGCAGGCCGCACTGCTCTCGACACTGGCGAAGGGCGTCTTCGGCGGCGACCTCAACTGGGCCCTGATCGGCCTCGGCGCGGCGATCGGCGCCGGCGTCATCGTGGTCGACGAGGTGCTCAAGAGGACCACCTCGAACCTCAAGCTGCCACCGCTGGCCGTCGGTATGGGCATGTACCTGCCGATGTCGCTCACGCTCATCATTCCGATCGGTGCCTTCATCGGTCTGGCGTACGACAAGTGGGCGCTGCGCGACCCGATCGGCGGCGAACGGAAGAAGCGGCTCGGCGTGCTCCTCGCGACCGGCCTGATCGTCGGCGAGAGCCTCTACGGCGTCGTCTTCGCCGGCATCGTCGCCGGCACCGGAGACGACTCGCCGCTGGCGATCGTCGGCGACGGACTCGGCAACTGGATGCAGGTGATCGGCGTCGTGGTATTCGCCGTGATGCTCACGGCGATGTACAGCTACGTGAAGCGGATCGGTTCCGACGACGGGCCCGCCGCCACTGCGGTGCAGACCAAGAAGTAGGCGGAGGGTAATCTCTGTCCTCGGGCCGATTCGGCTCAGGGGCGATAGCTCAGTCGGTTAGAGCCGCTGACTCATAATCAGCTGGTCGCGGGTTCGAGCCCCGCTCGCCCCACGAATAGACGCAGGTCAAGGCGCTTTTTTGACGATCTGGCCTGCGTCTTTGATTCTAGGCAATCACAGGCAGTCACATCTTCTCCGAAACTCGTCCCGTGAGCATCGCTCCGGCGGCCTTCAGCGCTTCATCTTGTGAGTGCGTGTAGGTCGCCATCGTGAACGCCGCCGACGAGTGCCCGAGCCAGGCCGCGATTACCGTGATCGGGACACCGCGCAGGTGCATCAGGGTCCCGCAGGTGTGGCGCGCGTCGTGCAATCGCACGCGTCCGATGTCGAGGTCGGCGAGCATGGCGCGCCAGTCACGGCTCAACTTGTCCGGGTGATAGGCGGCCCCGAGCTCATCGCACGCGACGTAAGCGCCGCTCTCGTACTTCGCGCCCGCAGCGAGCCGTTCGGCGCGCTGGTTTCGCCGTGCTCGTTTCAGCACGGCGACGACGTCGTCGGGGAGAGGGAGCGTGCGCCGTGACTGCTTGGACTTTGGCGTTGACACTTGTACGTCCTTACCCACGGCGACACGGGTCTCGACGATGCTGATGGTCTTGCCGTCCAGGTCGACGTTCTCCCATCGCAGACCTGCTATCTCGCCCCGCCTCAGACCGTGCAGCGCCAGTGTCCACAGGTGCTGATCGCGGCACTTGTGATCGAGGACAGTCAGCATCTGTGCGTGCGTGAGGGTCTTAGCGGTCTGCGCGTCCTTCTCCATCGGTCGGATATCGGCGGCAACGTTCCGGACGACCCTGCCCTGTCGTTTCTCCGATTCGAGGACGGCCTTCGTGAGCGTCAGCAGCAAGTTGCAGCTGCGTGCCTTCCACACCTTACGTCCGGGCGATTCCCCGGCCCGTAGTCGTCGCACAGTGCGGACGACGTCCGCTTCGCTGAGCTTTTGCAGGGGCACGTCGCCGCGTTCGTCGGCTAGGGCTTGGAGCACGACCGTGTACGAGGCGAGGGTCGTCGGCTGGACTTGTCGAGTATCGAGCCAATCCGTGACTGCCTGTCGGACTGTGGTTGACGATGCCGCGACATAGGTACCTTTGGCTACCTCAGCTTGGGTCTCCGCGAGGAAGGTGCGGGCGTCGCGTTCGGTATGGAAGGTCTTGCGCACCTGCTTACGGGGCACGCCGGGAGGTGCGGTGTCGACGACGACCACGTAGCGGCGTACCTGCTTGTTGGTCCGTCGATCTTTGACGTACTTCAGTGTGATCTGGGGTGGGAGTTGCTGTCTTGCCATGTGCCGAGTGTTGCACCGATTGACGACATCGTTCGTGTAGAGCTGCCGGGCAGTGCCGGGCTACAGCGGCGAACAACTCCTCAGGCCACCAGCAAGTGCATCACGATTAGATAACGATAGGACTTCGTATAACGGACTTAGAGGCCGCAAAAGGTGTGTGAACTTATGTTCGATTCTAATCGTTTTGGACGTCGGAACCCGCCCCACTGCGATGTCCAAAACCTGAGTCTGAGAAAGAACTCTTGGGCATGCGTCAGGGACGTAACACGCTGTGTGTCAGGCGGATTCGATGCCTTTGGTTCGTCGGCCGAGGTGCCGCGTCGTGGCGTTGGCCTGCGATTTCAACTCCTTGACGGACGCTATCCGAGCCCGGAGTGTTGTTCACATGACCTCGCTAGACGCCCCGCCGATCCTCCTTGGAACACAGGCAGCCGCTGCAGCGCTTTCGATTCACGAACGCACTCTGCGACGGCTCGTCCGCGACGGCGTGATCCCGGTTGTCCGTGTTGGACGACGGGTGCTGTACCGACCCGCAGACCTTGAGCAGTGGGCGGCGTCAGCCGCCCAATGAAAGAAAACCCCGGCGCGCCAACGCCGGGGCCAACCGAATTTCGTTCCCACCAAAGGAAAAATTTCGATGATCTCGATGATAGCCGCGCAGCGGCCCGCATACCACCCCGGTTAGCCCGGAGTTGGTCGTTCTGGCGGGCCGCCCGACCGTAACCAGCGGCCCCACCACGCACCACCCACAGCGCCCGTACAGCGTCGCACGGTGGTTCCCAAGACGCTCCCCCGCGGACCGGTCCGGTACCCGCGGCGATGAAGCGTGGGCCCGGACAGGCGAAATCCGGGGCGAATTCGCCGGGCACTTTGGGGGGTCGGCCCACCGCCGCCACCCAAATCACACCGCATAGTTAGGAAACCCTAATGAGTTCTGAATCTGCTCTGATCGACCGAGCACGATCGCGGGGATTGCATGACCGTACCGCGACGTTCGTGCACCGCACCCACCCCCTGACCCTCCGGGCGTGGGTGTCCGGTGCCGCCGTCGTGCCGGACACCGAACGGCGAGGGCGACGGCATGTTGACCCGAGGCCGCCGAGCGGGTTCCGTGCCAAGTTTTGGACCGACGGCCGGTGCCGACTGTGTGGTGCGCCGACTGCGCCGGGACAGCGGCTGGTCGCCGTGGCGGACAGCGGACCCGCGGCGGACCGATACGCACACGCCCTGTGCGCGCGGGCGAAGCGTGCGGCCGATGGTGAGCGGCGTGATGCCGACGCCGAGGCAGCGCGGCTGCGACGCGACCGCCGTCGAGCCGGGCGGAGGCGGTCGTGACCGCCGTGCGGGTCCGACCGTCGGTCGGATGGTCGGCGCGGCGGCACTCCCTATTCGGTCGGCCGCTGGGCGGCCTCCCTCACCCGACCGGGGTTATGCCGTGCGAGCGTCGGCGGCCGGCCACTCCGCTGGCGCTCCGTGGACGGGCCGCCGACGCTGCACGGCATAACCGACCGGTCGGAACGCTCCCGCCCCGCAGCGGCACCACCCCGGCCATCGTCAGGATTTCATCTGACGCTCGGGCTGGGGCGGGACGGGAGAGCGAGCAATGCCCTACAGACGCCTCTCGCCACATCGCTCCGCTCGTGGCTCGACGCGCCTTCCGGGCTGCTCGCCCTCCGGTCGCCTCCACTCGCTGCGCTCGCTCCGACTCCCTACGGGGGGTGCGACGTGGACGCTAAGCGCGCCCACGCCGGGGCCGACGCTGCCGCGTCGGTGCGTCGGACGCGTCGCTTCCAGCTCCGCGTCACCGACGCCGAGCACGCCGCTCTTCGTGCGGCGATGGCGGGCGCGGGCCGTGCTGAACTGGCGACGTGGGCGCGCCTTGTACTGCTCCGTGAAGCACGATCGCCGCGTGATGCGTGCACCGAAGCCGCCACACCCGCACACGCTACTGACTCAGTCGAGGTCTTCGAACTGCGCCGCGCGGTGCGTGAACTGGTCCGCGTCGGCGTCAACCTGAACCAATGCACCCGCGCCCTGAACACCCCTGGTGGTGATCCGCAAGGTGAGTGGGCGAGATGGCTTGAACGTCATGCCGACACCATTGACGCGCACGCGGACGCTGTTCGAAACGCCGTCGAGGCACTGACGAACGCGGAGCGAGCGTGATCGCTAAGGCCAGTCGCGGCAGCAGTGCACGAGGTCTCGCACGGTACCTTCACGGGCCCGGACGGCGAAACGAACACACCTACAAGCGGAGGGGTAAGACATTCGCGGGCGGTGTCGTCATCGGGGGCTCAGTGACCGTGGAGCGCAGCGAATCCGGCGAGTGGGGACCAGCGCTCGACCGCGTCATCCGGCAGCGAGATAAGCTTGAGAAGGGTGTCTACCACCTGCCGATTCGCGCCGACGTCAACGACCGGACGCTCTCCGATGGAGAGTGGAGAGTCATCGCCGAACGCGTCATGGGCACGCTCGGCATCGGCGAAGACTACCCGTGGGTAGCTGTCAGGCACGCCGACGACCACATCCACATCGCGCTGTCGCGGGTGACTTTCGACGGCGCGCACGTCGCAAAACTGTCTTGGGACTACGCCAAGATCATGAAGGCGCTGCGGTCGATCGAGGTCGATCACGGACTCGCGACTGTTCCGATGCCCGGCCACAATCCCGACCGGCCGTCGATGCACGAGCGCGTCACCACGGCGGATTCGGCGCGCGCAATGCGCACGGGGGAGACTCCTCCGCGTACGAAGATCGCCGCGCTCGTGCGGGCCGCGCGCGACGCGTCAGCAGGCCTTGGCCGCGCAGCATTCGAGGCCGAACTCGACAGTCTCGGCGTCCAATACCGAGCCAACGAAGCCAAGACCGGCCGGATGAACGGGTACAGCATCGCGGCCGGAGTCGACGCAGATGGCGAACCGATCTGGCACGCCGCATCCAAACTCGCGCGCGACCTGTCGTGGTCGAAACTCGGGAAGACCCTGGAGCAGGGCACAGCTATCCAGGCTGATCAAGCCCGTGCGGCAGCCGATGCCCACGTAGATGAGACCGCTGCGGCCTGGCGGGCAGCTGCCGCACACGCCACCGAAACCAAACGCCAGCAAGCACTGCACGTCCACCCATCACCATCGACAACGGAGAAGGACACAACCATGACCGCACCCGACTCACACGACTTCCTCCAGGGCGTCCTCAACGAAATGACCAAGACCAAGGGCGAATCCCTCACGGGTGCCGTCACGGACGCATTCGCGCCGGACATTGAGGCGATCGACCAGACGGTCTCCGATGTACTCGGCGTCGAGTCGGCAAGAGAAGCGCGCGACCGCGACGCCGCCGACCGCGTGGCCGACGCCGCAGCTGAAGGCCGCAAGGGCGACGGACAGACCGTCGAAGCACCCGACACACCAGCCGAGTCCAAGGAGCACAGCTGGTTGAACGACCTCCGACGCGAGCAGCACGCCGCCCGCGAGGACATCGTCGGACACGAGTTGGACCAACCCGACGACGGCCTCAGCCTATAGCCGTCAACACCCTCACTCTGGGGCTGCGCCCAGACCCGCACCTCAAGGAAGTCCGCTGGGACCGGTCCACAGGTGCGGACCCAGCGTGGTCGGTGCGGTGGTGTGGTGGTCGCCTCCCATCGACAAACCCACGGCTACCACCTGCACGCGGGCGCCTACAAGGACGGCCAAGGCCGCCGCTACGCGGTCGCTCCGCGATCCCCTCCGGCACCCACGCCCAGGCGGTCGAGACGCCGCCGCCGACGGGAAGCGACCACCACACCACCACCCCTCATGAAGGCCAAGCATTCGACCCAGCCTGGCACCAAGCCAGCAACCAAGCCAGCAACCAAGCATCCAAACAAGCCGAGATGCCAGGAACGATCGGCGAGGAAGAACCGCAGATAAGGTCCCTGACCTGCAGTTATCCCTTGACGCAGCGAAGTTGAATAGTTACAATTAGTAACAAGAAAGAAACGCGAAACGTTACTTTACGAACTGAGAGGTTGACGCCATGCCGAAGCCGCCTACCAACACCGCGTCGATCGCCTCGGCGTTCGCAGAGTTGTCCGCGGAGGGTGTCGCCATCAGCGTCCGCGCCCTCCGCGAGCGCGCCCACGTCAGCACCAAAGCAGCCAGCGACTGGCTCGCCGCCAACCGGCCGAGCCGCGAAACGCCCCCAGCCCCGACCGAGGTGTTCAGTGGCATGGTCGACACCCTATGGAGCGCCGCCCTCATCGCCGCTCGCGACGAAGACGCCGACGCCCGCAACACCGAGCGCGCCGAACTCCTCGCCGCCGAGCGTGCCGCTCTTGACGACGCCGACACGGCGACCACCGAACGCGACGCCGCCGCCGCCCGCGCCGACCACGCAGAAGCTGAAGTCGCGACCCTCCGCGCCCAAGTCGACGACCTCCGCCGCCAGCTCGACGTCGAGGCCGGCCGCGCGCGTGCTGCCCTCGACGAAGCCGCCGCCGCCCGCCAGGCCGCGCACGCCTCCGAGCTCGCCCTCGCCGAAGCCCAAGCCACCGCGAGAGCTTTCCGCGAGGTCATCGCCGACCGCGACAAGGCCACCGCCCAAGCCAAGGCAGATGCCGAGGCCGCCGACAAGTAGGAGGAACCCGTGTTTAGCCACCCGACGCACCCGAATCTCGGCGATCGTCGCAAAGCTGGGGTGCAATTCCGTCGAGAGGCCAAGGCGCGCGGTGAAACTGAGAACACCCGCCTGCACGACTCAGCGACTGTCTGGTTCGGCCAGAAGCTGGACGTTCTTCGGCAGCACCCAGCACGCTGGTGGGTCAATGATGATGGCCGCGGCCTGTCCCGTTTCGTTGATGTGCAGTTGCACGCGGAGGCTGTTCACCGTGCGCTCGCCTCATGGGCCTTCGAATTCGCCGCCTACGCAATTGCCGATGACCACGACCACCCGGTCCCGGAATTCGTCCCCTTCGTTCTGGACCCGGCCGTTCTGCGGGTGACGTGGGAGATCGACGCAGTGACCGACAATGTGGTCCTGGTCGCTGCGACCGCCGGAACTGGGGAGATCGCCCGCGTCCCGATCATCGGCACTCTTGCCGCCACCGAGGCGCTGATGGCCGAGCAGATTGACCAGCCGTTCACCATCGACGAGCACGAAGACAGCGAGTACGAACCTCAACGAAAACTGCGCAGCTCGACTGGGCGCCCGGACCTAACCAGGCACAGAGCTGCCGAAGCATGAAGGGCTGGAACCTGCGAGCAGTTCCAGCCCTTCTGTCTGGGCCCACATAGAAGGCAGGACCGAAGTATGTCGCACCGTGCCATTGGTGGTGCCGCCTGATCGCTTGAGTGTGGAATCGAGCGATCAGGCGGCACGGTGCGTAGGGGAGCGGGTGTGTTGGGTGCCGTTCCGCGCCTACGCGGTCCGGGTGTCAGCGATGCGGTCGACGACTGCTTCGCTTAGTGCAGGATCAGTTAGGAGCTGGGTATAGAGCGCCGTCGTGAGGTCTTGCGTCGATACTCGCGAGACGCCGAGCGTTTCGGCGGCCTCGGCCGCCCAATGTTTCAGCGCGGCGTTCAGATGCTGATCGACGCGCACAGTGTACGCAGCGGGTCTGGTGGTCATGCGGCGATGATGTCACGGCGTCAGATCGCGGCCTGCGTCTCGGCAAGCCACGCAGCCGTGCGGCCCCATCCGTTCGGTCGGTCCGCCTCGCCTCCCACGAACCCGAAGAGATCGAAAGCCCACCGTGCACACACCGACTCAGCATCTTCACCGAGGTCATCCATGACGTGCGTGTCGCGAAGCAGATAGGCGACCACAACGACGTAGCCCGTCGACCAGGCGGCGATGAACGATCCCCATCCCCGTTCGCGGACGAGGTGGCACCGTGCGATCAAATCCTCCCGCAATTCGACGAGATCCCCTGGCGATTTCGCGGGGATTCGCTGAGCCATGAATTCATCGAAAGTCACACATCGATGGTGAATGATGTGACGTCATGACGTCAATGGAAGAAATTGGAAATAGTGTGAGTTGGGCCACAATTGACACTTTAACTGCAAATTGCTTTCGGTCGAAATGGTGGAGTGGCGGGGAATTACGGCTGGTTCGATGACGACAAGGTTTACCTCACTCTTCGGATGTCAGCGGCGCTGCCTGCGTCTTCGCATTTCTTGATGCGCGAAATTCGAATGCTGTATTCATACCCACATATTAAATAGTGGGTGATTGATCGATCGATGAAGCCGATTCGCTGCTCCTTTACATGTGCCACCGTGGAACCTCTAATCGACGTTATGAAGGCGAATCACTTTGAACGCGAGCGTGCGGCAGCGCTCCGCGACACCACCAGCCGACACGACACGCTGCGCGGCCGATGGTCGGCGTGGGTGCGGTGGGCGCTCGAAGACCGTGTGCGTCGAGCGGACCTGGCTGCAGGCTTCGGCGGCTCGTCAGCGACACCGTCCAAGCCGCCGCCACGCCCGTGGCGGTCCAAGCCGCTCCGTGACGATCCCAAGCATCAAAACCGTCAAGCCGACCCGGACGGCATCGGCTGGGCTGCCGCTGCTGTGGCGCGGGGCGTCGGAAGAACTGTATTGACAGTGCTGCTGGTGCCAGGCCTGCTGATCGTCGGTTCCTGGTGGATTGTGGTGCCGCGTGTCGGTCCGGTGCGGCCCCGAATTCTCGCACTGGCAGGCATCGGACTCGCGATGGTTGCCGCTACCGCAGTAGCGCTCCTGAAGCCACTAGACGCGGTCGAGGCGGCCGCCACGCTGCCGTGGCTGTGGCTAGGCGTGTCGATGATCGCAGCGGCCTCGATCGCGCATGACGTCCTCGGTTGGCGGCCGCCGATCACCGGCAACACCGCGACGACGACGCCCGATAGCGCAGACGGCCCGCTGATCACCCTCGACGACCCTGACACTGACCACCCCGAGGCCGCATGAACAGCAGTGTGGGCGTGCGTCTCGACGACGCAGCTGCTGACCAGATCGACGCCCTGGCAACACGATTTGACCTCACGGCGGCGGCAACGGTCCGCGCCATCGTCGTCGGCGCACTCGCCGACCACACGCCGCCCGAATGGTTCACCAGCGAACGCGACCGCATCCGCCACACGCTCGCCGACCGTGGTCGCCGCGTCGCCGCCCACCGATGGAAGGACCGCACATGACCGCTGTCACAGACGCGCCGTACTGCGGGTTCCGGGCCGGCAAATACGCCGAAGCCGGGCCCCACGTGATCGTCAGCGGACCGACCGGCGTCGGCAAAACCTTTCGAGTGCTCGGACCGGCCGCCGGGCTCTGGCCCGGTCCCGCGATCGTCGTCAGTTCGAAGACCGATATAGCCGAGCTGACGATCCCGGCACGCCGGAAACGCGGTGCGCAACGCGTCCTCGACCTCGGCGGTCACGCTCACCTGCCGCGTGACGTGCAGCGCGTCCGCTACGACCCGACGACTGCCCTGGAGACCGCCGACGACGCCCTCGACCTCGCCGCGCTCCTGCTCAAGGTAGGGGGCATCGGCGCAGGCAGTGGCGGTGCTGACGCGTTCTGGTCGACACTCGCGACCCCGCCTCTGGCGGGCCTGCTGTGGGCGTGCAACGGCGCGGGTGGCATCGCCCGGGTCGCCGATGTCGTAGGGAACCTGGCCGCATGGGGCCCACTCGTCAAATCCCTTGCCGAAGATACCGAGCCGGGTGCATCCCGCCTCGGCGCCCAACTCAAAGCCGTCGCAGCGATGGAGGGTCGCATGCAATCGAGCGTCATCGCAACGATGACGCCTGCCGTTGCCGCGTGGATGCGGTCGAGCATCGCGCCCACGGACGCCGAGCCGCCGCTGGACCTCGACGCACTGACGGCCGGGACACTGCACGTCATCGCCCCTGGTGAGGGTGTCGCCGCGCCCGCTGCATGCGCGTTGCTGGCGCAGGTGGTGTGGAAGCATCGTCGGGCCGTCGAGGAGGGCGCGCCGCGTCCGGTGGTGCTCATCGTCGCGGACGAACTGGCGAACACCGCGCCGCTGCCGCACTTGCCGAAGTGGGTGACGGAGGCGCGTGGCCTCGGGGTGCGGATCATTGCGGCTGTGCAAGCGTTCTCCCAGCTCACCGCCAGATGGGGGCCCGATGAAGGTCGAGTCCTCCGTGAAGTATTCCCAACCGCGCTGGTTCTCACCGGGTCACCCGACACGGAACTGCTGGACCGTGCCGCAACGTACGCAGGGACTGTCGAGCGCGGCGAGGTCGCGATCCACGACGGTGGGCGCCAGCGCACACACACGGTCACAGAAGCCCAGGCCATCCGCCCCGAAGCCCTCGCAGCACCGGACTCCACCAAAGGGAGACTGCTCAACGGCGGTCGCGACGCTGGACTCGTGGACCTACCCACATGGACCCAACTCACTCAGAAAGGTACCTAGATCAACCATGAGCTGCCATCGCTGCACTCAGTACTACCCGGGCACGTACTGCGGTTTCTGCGGAAGCCGCAACAACGGCCCAGAGCCACGATTCGACCGAGACTGTCAGCGTTCGGATGCCGTCGCAGTCTGGGCTGATTGGTGCGGGCCTGGCGAAACTATTGGCCGCCAGGACCTTCCTATCCCGCGCGTTGCGCAAGTTCTAGGTGACCGTCGTTTTGTGAAGGCGATTCATGCGGTGCAGGAAGTCGAGGACGACGAGGCCCACCGCCTACTGTGCGACCTGATCCGGGCAGCAGCGCGGCCCCGGTGGTGGCAGTTCGGCCGACGCACAATCCGCTATTGATGTGGCACATGCTCCGCAGAGTGACTGTGGCAACGAATGACCTTGGCATTGGCCACGGCCAGTGGCCAAGCATTGGGATCCAGCTAGTGGCCAAGCATTGGGACCCAGCTAGTGGCCAAGCATTGGGACCCAGCTAGTGGCCAAGCATTGGGACCCAGCTAGTGGCCAAGCATTGGGACCCAGCCGGTGGCCAAGCATCGCACCCGGGCGGCGACCAAGCATCGCACCCGGCCGGTGACCACGTCACGAGCAACGGCGCAGCCGAGTGGGCTAGGCGTTCAATCTGATCAGCGGCTGAGCGCACCTGCGAGGGGACACTCCGCCCGACCGGCGGAGCGCTCGCTGCCGCAGGTCGCCCGCCACCGTTATTCGACGGTGTTCAGACGGTCCACGATCTTCATGGTTTCGACGGCGACCGTCGTGACGCGCTTGATGAGGTCGACGATGTATCGAGGATCTTCGTGTTCGTCGCACCAGTCGTTCGGATCATTGACGATGCCTGAAGCTTTGTCGGTCTTGACTTGGTAGCGGTCGATGATCCAGGCAAGCGCAGACCGCGACCCGAGCATGTAGCGCTCTGCGTCCTCTGGGATGCCAGTGATAGTGACGTTCTTGTTGTAGACGATGGTGGTGCGGTCCTCGACGCGCTTGCCTGTGTCGGGGGCCTTCTGCTTTCCCCAGCCGAGTTTGGCAACCCGCCAGGTTTTCGGGTCGTCGAGCGATGTACCTGCCTTTACTTCTACGTCGAGCGGGTACGGATCGACAGTCTCGTATCCAGTGTGTAGATCGGTGAGCTGTCGCCCCGCGGTGGAGATCCGGCCGAAGTGTTCACGACTGTCTGGCGTGGGGATGTGCGGAAGCATCTTCCGTAGGTCCGCGGCGTACGTCTGTCGATATGACGGGTCGTGGAGGAGCCCGTACACGTAGTAAAAGATGTCGTCCTTGGTCACGGTGTCGCCGAGCGCGTTGGCGTAGAGCGTCTGGATGGCGTCGGTGATGTTGTCGACACGCCGGTAGCCCCACTCGTCAACTGCGTCAGCGTCGGCATCGAAGTCAAGTTCCCCGTCGCGTGCCGCGACTGCTTCGTAGGTCCATCGCGAGAAGAACTGAGCCGTGTACGTGAAGAATGAAAGGTCCGGGAGGAAGTTCACTGCTGGCGCTGCGAACTCTGTGCCCTCCCGTGGTGCCATGACCAAGATTCCGGTGTTGGTGTGGTGCGGGGTTGGGAACATTGAGGCGAGTTGGTAGATCATGTCGTTAACGCGACGGTCGAAGTACACCCACTGCGGTGCAAATGGGCGATACATGCTCCGGTAGACGTATTTGTCACCCCAGCTGATCAGCGTGCTACGTGCTGCTTGATTGACCTGTTCCAGCTAACCTTCCCGACGCCCGTGCGTTCTGGGTGGGCGGCCAGGTACCGGGTGACATCCGGTTCCTTTGGGGTGGCAATGCCCTCTCTGGCGGCGTAATCGGAAAATTCGCGCTGTAATGTTGCGTATTGATCCAGCATAACCTCGACATTGGATGCGAGACTTTCGTGGTCCCACGCGTAACACCACGCATCACGACCAGTTTTCAGTCCCGATGAGAATGTGCGGAACACAGTGGTCTGGCCTGGTTGGGGTCGTTTGTCGCCGATCGCAGGCCAGGTGGAGAACTCTTCATTGCGCTGGTCGTCCCAGTCGCCGTGGGCGTTGGGGGTGATGGGGGTCCAGTCAATGGTGTCAAGATGTCCGTCGTTGATGATGGCGAGCTTCTCGTCACGGCTGAGGTAGTCGCCGATGTCCCGGTAGAGGAGTTCGAAGCTACCTGCGTGGGAGGGATTCTTGACGCCAATCCAGATCGCGATTGTGCTCCGGCTTCCGGAACCGAATACCTTCCCGCCCTCACGGTGCGAGAGTTCACCGGCTGTCCTTTGGTTTCCGCGCAGGTTGTAGACGTAGATGCGTGAGTACTCATCGGCGAGGCTGAGTCGGACTCCTGCTGCGGTGTTGCCGTTGATCCAGCCGCCGTTGGAGACGAAGGCGACGATGCCGGTGTCGCCGATGCGGTCGGTGGCCCAGCGGAAGGCGCGCAGGTAGGAGTCGTAGAGGCTGTTCTTGCTTCGTCCGATGGAGCGTTCAGCGTAGGTGGCTTTGATGCGCCCGTCGAGGGTCGGGTAGGAGACGTTGGCATTGAGGTCGTTCGCGCTGTCCTGGCCGACGGAGTAGGGCGGTTCCGTAGATGGTTTGAATGTGTTGTCGAGCGGAGGTTCTGAGGCTGCCAGCGCGCTGGACCGTCCACGGACTGTCAGTCGTTGCCGTACTCGGGTTCCCAGTAGTCTCCGACGTCCGTCGTTGCTTCGAAATCTGCTGGCAACCCCAGCGCCTCGATGAGTTCGTATGAGTCGAGAATGAGGTGACACTCGGTGCAACTGAAGTAGGCCGCACCAATGGTCAGGTCGACCCAGGCGTCGTAGTCGTCTTTCGAGACCTGCTCGTAGTGTGTTTCGGCATTGTCAACGTCCTTGCCCTCCACGAGTCCTGTTCCGTCACATGCCGGGCAACTCGCCGAGGCTGAGTATTGCAGCCTCGCGGGCAAATACTTCGTCTGTCGAACCCATTCATCGAGTTCCGCTGCTCGCATCTGGCCAGACTTGAACTGCCCGAGCCTCTGACGTGCGCGCTCGACGAGCATCTCCGCTCGGTGCTCGATGTTCTTCTTGTTCCGAATCAGATGACTCTCAACCTTGGACTCGTACTCGGAGCCGACGAAATCATCCAGGTCCTTGTCGCAAGCGTGGACGAGGATCCGCGCCTGTGCCCAATATCGCGGCCACCAGGCATCTGGCGGGATAGGCGCGAAGGAGGCCGCCGCACCGTGCAGGTACTCGTTGCGCGCATTGGCGATCGTTTGGGCCTCCTTT
>NZ_BANU01000035.1 GCF_000333035.1 Gordonia sihwensis NBRC 108236 | reverse complement strand
GCTGCTGGAACTGCGCGCGGCCGACGACGAAGGCCTTCTCGCGCGCGTCGCCGCCGAGCTGGAGAAGGCGCGTGCCGACGTCGCCTGGGCGAAGGTCTCCACCCTGGGTGCGACGGCCGTCGACACCTTCTGCCTCAGCCTCCCGGACGACGGACCGGCGGCGCGCCACGCGGTGGCGGCGGCGGTCCTGGCGGTCTGCGCGCCCACGCGGTGAGGCCCGGCCCGGAGCCGATCACGATCCGCGCGACATCGCCGCGCCCGGACGTGGAAGGATGGAGGAATGTTCGAATCCCTCTCTGACCGGTTGACCGGTGCTCTGAAGGACCTGCGCGGCAAGGGACGGCTGACCGACGCGGACATCGACGCGACCGCGCGCGAGATCCGCCTCGCACTGCTCGAGGCCGACGTCTCGCTGCCCGTGGTCCGCGCCTTCATCAGCCGCATCAAGGAACGTGCGAAGGGCGCCGAGGTCTCCGGCGCCCTGAATCCGGCTCAGCAGATCGTCAAGATCGTCAACGAGGAACTGGTCGGCATCCTGGGCGGCGAGACGCGGCGCATCCGCCTCGCCAAGAACCCGCCGACGGTCATCATGCTCGCCGGTCTGCAGGGCGCCGGTAAGACGACCCTCGCGGGCAAGCTGTCGGCGTGGCTGGTCAAGCAGGGTCACACGCCGCTGCTCGTGGCCTGTGACCTACAGCGCCCCGGCGCCGTGCAGCAGCTCCAGATCGTCGGTGAGCGGGCCGGAGTCCCGGTCTTCGCGCCGCATCCGGGCACCTCGGTCGGCGGCGAGGGCGAACTCGGCGTCGACGGCTCGGCCGATCCGGTCGCCGTCGCACGGGCCGGCGTGCAGGAGGCCCGCGACAAGCAGCACGATGTGGTCATCATCGACACCGCGGGCCGTCTGGGCATCGACGCGGAACTGATGCGGCAGGCCTCCGACATCCGGGACGCGACCGACCCGGACGAGGTGCTGTTCGTCCTCGACGCCATGATCGGCCAGGACGCGGTCACCACCGCCCAGGCCTTCGCCGACGGCGTCGACTTCACCGGCGTGGTCCTCACCAAGCTCGACGGCGACGCCCGGGGCGGCGCCGCGCTCTCGGTCCGCGAGATCACCGGACGGCCGATCATGTTCGCCTCGACCGGTGAGAAACTCGACGACTTCGACGTCTTCCATCCGGACCGCATGGCCAGCCGCATCCTGGGGATGGGCGACGTCCTCTCGCTCATCGAGCAGGCCGAGCAGCACTTCGACCAGGCCGAGGCGGAGAAGACCGCTGCCAAGATCAGCCAGGGCGAGCTGACGCTGGAGGACTTCCTGCAGCAGATGCTGATGATCCGCAAGATGGGACCGATCGGGAACCTGTTGGGCATGCTTCCCGGCGCAGGCGACATGAAGGACGCGCTCTCGCAGGTCGACGACAAGCAGCTCGACAAGATCCAGGCGATCATCCGGGGCATGACGCCCGCCGAGCGCGACAACCCGAAGATCATCAACGCCTCCCGACGGATCCGCATAGCGAACGGCTCCGGCGTCACGGTGACCGACGTGAACCAGCTCGTCGACCGGTTCTTCGCCGCACGCAAGATGATGTCGCAGATGTCGGGCCGGATGGGCATGGGCGGCGGCCGCAAGAACGCGCGCAAGGGCAAGAAGGGCAAGAAGGGGAAGGGCAAGGGTCGCGGACCCACGCCGCCCAAGGCGATGCGCGGCGGATTCCCGGGCATGCCCGGCATGCCGCCGGGCATGGGACTGCCGCCCGGTCTGGATCTGAGCAACATGCCTCCCGGCCTCGACGAACTGCCGCCCGGTCTGGAGGGCATCGACCTCAACGACCTGAAGTTCCCCAAGAAGTAGGTTTCCCGAGAAGTCAGCGGTCGCCGGCCGTCGCCGAATCGCGAACGGCTCGGCCGCGAAAGGCCCTGTGATGACTCAAGCGCTCGAATTCACCGGTACCGATCCGTTCACCGGCGAGGCCCTGACCCTCTGGGTCGTCGACGGAGCCGTCTCGACCGAGCCGGTCGCCGGCGCTGAGAAGGCCGGGGGCGGATGGATCGTCCCGGGTCTGGTGGACGCGCACAACCACGTCGGCATCGCACCCGGGCTCGGGGTCACCATCGACCGGGCGCGCGAGTACGCGAGGGCCGACGCCCGGGCCGGTGCGCTGCTGATCCGCGAGGTGGGATCGCCGCTCGACACCCATCCGCTCGACGCCGACCCGACCGGGCCCCGTTTCATCCGGTCGGGCAAGCACATCGCCCGGCCCAAGCGCTACCTGCGCGACTACGGTGTGGAACTCGAGAACCCGGACGATCTGGCGGACGAGGTGGCACGTCAGGCCCGCGACGGAGACGGATGGGTCAAGCTGGTCGGCGACTGGATCGACCGCGAGGTGGGCGATCTGGCTCCGCTGTGGACCCGCGATCAGCTCGACGCGGCCGTCGCCGCCGCGCACGAGAACGGTGCCCGGATCACCGCCCACGTCTTCGGAGCGGACGGGCTCGACGACATCATCGGGGCGGGGTTCGACTCGATCGAGCACGGCACCGGTCTGAGCGAGGACCTGATCGACGAGATGGTGCGCAAGGACATCGCGTTGGTGCCGACCCTGATTCAGCTGGAGAACTTCCCGGAGATCGCCGACGGTGCGGACCGATTCCCGAGGTACCAGGCCAACATGCGGGCGCTGTACGCCGGTCGAGGCGAGGTCTTCGCCCGGGCCCGCGAGGCGGGGGTGCGGATCTACGCGGGCACCGATGCGGGCGGGTTCATCGGGCACGGCCGGATCGTCGACGAGATCGAGGCCCTCGTCGGTGTCGGTTTCAGCCCGCTCGACGCGCTGGCCGCGGCCTCGACCGCCCCGCGCGAGTGGCTGGGAGCGTCCGGGCTCGAGCACGGTGCACGCGCCGACTTCATGGTCCTCGACGCCGATCCGGCTGCCGACCTGACGACGTTGCGGCGACCGCTCCACGTGGTCTGCGGCGGCGAGAAGATCGCATAGCCCACGGCGTGAGCCGCGCCGGTCAGCCGAGGATCTGCAGCACGCCGATCACGATCAGCAGCACCGTGACGAACCAGCCCGCATAGCGGATCACCACTTCGCGGTTGCGCCGGCCGTAGGCGAACACCCGACCGATCCACCAGTGCGGGCGGGCACGCACCACCACCAGCGCCAGGCCGGCGAGCAGGGGCAGGCTCAGGGCCACCGTGGCGTACAGGACCACACCGAGATACCGCTCGGTGAGCGGGATGTCGGTCGCCGACAGGACCGCCAGGCCCGCGTAGAACGGCACGGACGTGGCCGACTGGACCACGCCGAGCACGAATCCGACCAGCAGGGTCAGAGGGGACGGCGCCCGCAGCGGCGTGAGGATCTTGTCGACGAGGTCCGACGAGTCACCGCCGCGCCAGGTGAGGAATGCGGTGAGCAGACCGGTCAGGATCAGCAGGATCCCGAACAGCGGCGAGGAGATCACGGCGTCGACCACCGATTGGAGGCCGTCGAACACCAGCATCACGGCGATCGCCAGAACGAGAACCCCGAGCCAGTCGCCGATCAGCACCAGCGGCGCGATCCGCCGGTACTGGCCGGGGCCCAGTATGAGCGCCAGCGTGACGAGAACCCCGATCAGGAGCACGTTCACCGAGTCGACGAATGCGAGCGACAGGGCGTGCAGCATGGATTCTCAGGTCTCCGGGGCGTCGTGCGGCGGCCGGTGCGGCCGCCGATGTCCGATGTCACGCTACCGGCTGCACGCGCCGGGACCGATTTCCGGTGGTCGGGACCCAGTGAGCCGGCGCTCCGGTTTGGGTGGCGGCTCGTACCTCTGGCAGAATGAGTCGCTGGTTCGCCGGAGCCGGCCACGGCCGACCGGCGGTCACCCCGATAGAGAACGCAAAACCGGGCTCGTCGCCGATCGGCGGGCCGCTGAATTGCGCTGTGACACAAGGAGACGCCCACATGGCTGTCAAGATCAAGCTCACCCGGCTCGGCAAGATCCGCAACCCGCAGTACCGCATCGTCGTCGCCGACGCCCGCACTCGCCGCGACGGCCGCGTCATCGAGACCATCGGCAAGTACCACCCGAAGGAAGAGCCGTCGCTGATCGAGGTCGACTCGGAGCGCGCTCAGTACTGGCTGGGCGTCGGCGCGCAGCCGACCGAGCCGGTCGCCGCCATCCTGAAGATCACCGGTGACTGGCAGAAGTTCAAGGGCCTGCCGGGCGCCGAGGGCACCCTGAAGGTCGCCGAGCCGAAGACCTCCAAGCAGGATCTGTTCAACGCCGCCCTCGCCGCTGCCGAGAACGAGCCGGCCGCCGCCGCGACCACCGCCAAGAAGAAGGCGAAGAAGGCTGACGAGAAGGCCGACGACGCCGCTGCCGAGGCTCCCGCCGAGGAGGCCGGTGACGCCAAGGCGGACGCGTGAGCGCCGTCGTCGCCGACGCCGTCGAACACCTCGTTCGCGGCATCGTCGCCAACCCGGACGACGTCCGGGTCGACCTCATCACCGGCCGTCGCGGCCGGATGGTCGAGGTTCATGTCAACCCCGACGATCTCGGCAAGGTGATCGGCCGCAACGGCCGCACCGCCACCGCGCTGCGCACCCTGGTCTCCGGCATCGGCGGCCGCGGTGTGCGCGTGGACATCGTCGACACCGATCGCTGATCGAAAGCAGGACTCGGATCTGATGGATCTGGTGATCGGTCGTGTCGTCAAGACGCACGGAGTCCGCGGTGAAGTCGTCGTCGACATCCGCACGGACGATCCCGCCGGACGTTTCGCGGTCGGCACGCGCCTGCGCGGCCGTGCCCCGCGGACTGCCGGCGGCGGGGAGACCGAGTACGAAGTGACAGCCGCCCGGATGCATGCCGGGCGGCTGTTGCTGTCGCTTGCCGGCGTAGGCGGTCGCGACGAGGCGGACCGGCTGCGCGGCACCCTGTTCGTCATCGACGCCGCCGACGTCGACTCCGGCGACGACCCGGACGAGTTCTACGACCACGAGCTCGAGGGACTGCCCGTCGCGACGGTCGGCGGTGAGAGCGTCGGCACGGTCAGAGAGGTGCTGCACCTGCCCGGTGGCGAACTGCTGTCGGTGACCACCGGTGACGGTCGCGAGGTGCTAGTGCCGTTCGTGCGCGAGATCGTCCCCACCGTGACCCGCGAGGGCATCGAGATCGATCCGCCCGACGGCCTGATCGACCCCGTCGAGGACTGACATGCGCATTGATGTCGTGACGATCTTCCCGGAGTACCTCGAACCGATGCGGGCGGCACTCCTCGGAAAGGCGATCGACGCCGGACTGATCGAGGTCGGCGTCCACGATCTGCGGCAGTGGACGTACGACGTCCACCACAGCGTCGACGACGCGCCCTACGGCGGCGGTCCAGGGATGGTGATGAAGCCACAGGTGTGGGGCGAGGCGCTCGACGCCGTCTGCCCGGACGACGCGCTGCTGGTGGTGCCGACGCCGGCGGGCGTGCCCTTCACACAGGCCACGGCCCAGCGCTGGAGTTCCGAGCGGCATCTGGTCTTCGCGTGCGGCCGTTACGAGGGGATCGATCAGCGGGTCTTCGACGACGCCGCCCGCCGGGTGCGTGTGGAGGAGGTCTCGCTCGGCGACTTCGTGCTGATCGGCGGCGAGGTGGCCGTCCTCGCCATGGTCGAGGCCACCACCCGTCTGATGCCGGGTGTGCTCGGCAATCCGCAGTCGCACCAGGAGGATTCGTTCTCCGACGGGTTGCTCGAAGGTCCGAGTTACACCCGTCCCAGAGTGTGGCGCGGACTGGAGGTGCCCGCGGTGCTCCTGTCCGGAGACCACGGCCGAGTCGCGCAGTGGCGGCACGAGCAGTCGCGCGAACGCACGCGTGAGCGGCGCCCGGACCTGCTGCAGGACTGATCCGGGCGGGCGGACGCCGTGTGCTGCGGCGTGTCGCGGAACCGGTGCGGCCGCCGCTGCGTCCAACGAGTATGAGCACCACGTGGACGGTGGCCGCCGAGGAACTCCTCGCCCGGCTCGATTCGATGGATCCCGGCGCGGCCGCGGCCGACGCCGCGGAGATCGCCCGCATCGTCGACGCCGCGCGGGCGATCGGGGAGCGGATGGCCGCCGTGTTCGGCACCGGTTCGCTCGTCGGTGCGGCCGCGGACGGCGGGGCGAGGGCCGGTGTCGATCTCGCGGAGCGGATCACTTCCACCTCGGATCGTCTCGCGAGCGGCCGTAGCTCGCTGGCCTCCGCCTCGGGCGTGCTGGCCGGAGCGGTGGCGTATCGGCCCAGGGTCGTCGCACTGAGCGTCGTCGGCACCACCCAGCCCGCAGTGCTGTCGGCGCTGCTCGGCGTCGGTACCGAACTGGCCGGGGTGTACAACGCTCCGATGGACTCCTCGGCCCGCGGCCTCCTCTCCGGCGGTCCGGACGCGTCGCCTGCCTCGCACGGAGCGCCCGCGGCCGCCGACACGGCCGACCGAGCGGCAGTTCCGGCAGTGGCCGGACCGATGGCCGTGGACGTCCCGTCCGGCGACGGACCGCCGGTCGGGGACGGTCCGGTCGCCGCCGCACCCGATCAGGGCGCCGGCGCCGCGCCCGCGGCCGGCCCTCCGCGACCCGGTGTCGCCGCGGATGCGGGCCCGAAGCAGTCGTCGGCGGGTCCCGGACCCTCACCGGGAGCGGCTCCGGCCGCTGCGAGAGGCCCGACCGGCCCGTCCGCGGACGACGGCGGTACCGGCCCGCCGGGCAGCACCGCCCGCCCTGGCCCGTCTCGTCACACGTCTTCGGCTCGGTCGGCGGAGCTCTCAGCCGCGCCTGGCGTCCTCGCCACCGTCCCGCCGCCGGTGCGGGCCGCCCCGTCGGTGCCGGCCGCGCCGAGGTCGGTCGTGTCTGAGACGACCTCGTCCGCGTCGCGAGCGGCGTCGGTGCCGGCAGGGCGCCCGGCGACGGCAGGCAATGCCTCCGCCTCCCGGCCGGGCGGCGGGCCGTACGGAGCCGCACCGTCGGCGCGACGCTCCGAGGACGAGGACGGCCACAGGCCCGCCGACTATCTGCGCTCGGCGACGGAGGGGATCCTCGTGCTGGGCCCGCAGCCGCTCGTCGCGCCGGCGGTCATCGGCGATCTCGAGGAAGGCGTTCCCGAGGCCGGGCCCGGCACCGACGTGCAACCGCCCCGCGACGATGACGACCAGGAACTCGACCTGACGCTGTGATCGCGGATTTCCCTCATGCCGGGTGGAGGTGGCACAATGTTTCAGGTTGCCTGCCGGAGACCTCGCGTCGACCGCTGCAGCGCACGGACCCCATGCCACGGGCATGAACCGGTCGAACCCCGCCGAATTCGCGTCGGGGCCGCCAGGTTCCTCTGTCCCCGCCCAGATTGGACGAGAAATGAACACCCTGGACCTCATCGACAAGCAGTCCCTTCGCGACGACATCCCCGAGTTCGGCCCCGGCGACACCCTCGACGTGCACGTCAAGGTCATCGAGGGATCGAAGGAGCGCGTGCAGGTCTTCAAGGGCGTCGTGATCCGCCGCCAGGGCGGCGGCATCCGCGAGACCTTCACGGTCCGCAAGGTCTCGTTCGGTGTCGGTGTGGAGCGCACCTTCCCCGTGCACAGCCCGAACATCGCCAAGATCGACGTCCTGACCCGCGGTGACGTCCGTCGCGCGAAGCTGTACTACCTGCGCGATCTGCGCGGCAAGGCTGCGAAGATCAAGGAGAAGCGCTGAGCTTCTGCTCGCCCCGGCGAGAAACGAACATCCAGACCCCGTCCCGCACGGCGCCGACCACTTCGGCCCGCGGGGCGGGGTCTGTTCGTGTCGGCCCGGCGGCGCGTCGAAAGTGAACCGGGTGGTCGGGAGCGGTGACGGACATCAGTACCCTGTTCTACGTGGACGACAACACCCGCGGGGACGACCCGTCGCAGGCTAACGACGAGCGCGGCAGCAGTGGGGGCGCCGAGTCCGATTCCGGATTCACCTTCCGGGACGACGCCCCCGAGGACGAGCAGAAGGGCAAGAGCCGCTGGCTCCGCGAACTGCTGATCATCGTCGGCATCGTGCTGGTGCTCATGTTCGTGTTCACCCAGTTCTTCTTCCGGCAGTACGTGGTGCCGTCGGAGTCCATGGAACCGACCCTGCACGGCTGCTACGGGTGCACCAACGACCACATCGTGGTCGACAAGATGGTGTACCGGTTCAGTGACCCGAAGCCAGGTGACGTGGTGGTCTTCAAGGCCCCGACCAGTTCGTGGGACGAAGGGTGGTCGTCGCCTCGCTCGTCGAACCCGGTGGTGCACAAGATCCAGGACGTGCTGTCGCTGTTCGCTCTCGCGCCGCCGGACGAGAACAACCTCGTCAAGCGGGTGATCGCGGTCGGCGGGCAGACCGTCCAGTGCCGCGAGGCCGACGGCAAGGGTGTCACGGTGGACGGCAAGCCCCTCCACGAGCCGTACATCGACAAGCAGTTGCAGGCGCAGACCTACCAGCAGTCGGGCGGGGTGCTCGGTCAGGGCTCGTGCTACGGCAGCGACTTCGGCCCGATCAAGGTGCCCGAGGGCAATCTCTGGGTGATGGGCGACAACCGCAGCAACTCCGCCGACTCACGGGCCCACATCGACGACGAGTTCCACGGCACGGTGCCGGTCTCCGACGTCCGCGGCAAGGTCCGGTTCATCATCTACCCGTTCTCCCGGATCGGGGGCGTGGGCTCGGTCGACCCGCAGAGCTGATGCCCGGATCGACTCGATGGCCCCCGCGGTCGCCGGTTCGGAAGGCAGCGGGATTGCGGACACTGGAGTTCACCCTGGCCCGCCAGGGGCTCGGCCCGGTGGCCGGCGTCGACGAGGCGGGCCGGGGTGCGTGCGCCGGCCCGCTCGTGGTGGCGGCATGCGTGCTGAGCACTTCGCAACTGAAGTCTCTCGCTGCGCTGGACGACTCGAAGAAGCTCTCGGAGCCGGTGCGCGAGAAGCTCTACTCGGCGGTCGTGCGGCATGCGGTCAGCTGGAAGGTGGTGGCGATCCCGGCGGCCGAGGTGGACCGCCTCGGGGTCCACGTCGCCAACATCGAAGGCAAGCGGCGCGCGGTGGCCGGACTGTCGGTGCGGCCCGGGTACGTCCTGTCCGACGGATTCCACGTGCCGGGGCTGCCCGCGCCGTCGCTCCCGGTGATCGGGGGCGACGCGAACGCGGCGTGCATCGCCGCCGCCTCGATCCTCGCGAAAGTGACCCGCGACCGGATGATGGTGGCACTCGACGACGAGGTGCCGGGCTATCAGTTCGCGGTGCACAAGGGCTACAGCACGGCGCTGCACATGGAGTGTCTGGACGCGCGCGGTCCCTCGGCGGAGCACCGTATGTCGTACCGGAACGTCCGCGATAGGCTGGCCTGATGAGCGCTGAGGATCTCGAGAAGTACGAAGCCGAGATGGAGCTGTCCCTGTACAAGGAGTACAAGGACATCGTCGGTCAGTTCACCTACGTCGTGGAGACCGAGCGCCGCTTCTACCTCGCGAACGGTGTGAATCTGGTTCCGCGCAATGCGGACGGCGAAGTCTATTTCGAGATTCACATGACCGATGCGTGGGTGTGGGACATGTACCGGCCCGCTCGCTTCGTCAAGCAGGTTCGCGTGGTGACGTTCAAGGACGTCAACATCGAGGAACTGGAGAAGCCGGAACTGCGGCTGCCCGACGAGCCCTGAGCCCCGGGCGGGTGGTCGCGGACTGTGCAGAACATCCGCGGTATGCACACTCGCCGAGGAACGGGCGATCGGGACCTGTCACGGGTCGCCGCATTGGCGCATCCTGTCCCGCATGGGGGAACAACAGGAGCAGCGAAAGCGGGAGAAGCGGGGCGTGGACCGCCGCGGTCTGATCGGGCGGGTCGGCGAGGATCTGGCCGCGGCGCGCGTGGCGGATCTCGGCTGGCGGATCCTCGACCGGAACTGGCGGACGAGGTACGGCGAGCTCGACATCGTCGCCGCCGACGGTCGGACTCTGGTGATCGTGGAAGTGAAGACGCGGGCCAGCCGGACGTTCACCGATCCGCTCGGTGCGGTGACCCCCGACAAGCTGCGCCGAATGCGGCGGCTGGCACAGCAGTGGCTGGCTCAGCAGGACGCGTTCTGGGAGGTCGTCCGTTTCGACGTGGTCTCGGTGCAGTTGGACATGACCGATCCGGAGGACCTCGAGCGCGCGATGTGGTGGCACCACGTCGGTGTGTGCGAGTAGCGCCCGATGTCCGGACTGGGGAGAGTACATTCGGTGGGGCTCAACGCCTTCGCCGCTGATGTGATCGAGATTCAGGCCAACATCAGCGCGGGGCTGCCCGGGCTGACCATCAGCGGGAGTGTGGACACCTCGCTGCGTGAGGCGAAGGAGCGCGTGCGGGCCGCGATCGCGAACAGCGCGATACAGTTCCCGACCACCAAGGTCACGATCGCGCTGGCACCGGCCCGACTGCCCAAGAGCGGGCCGGGCTTCGATCTGCCGATGGCGGTCAGTGTGCTGATCGCGGCGCAGAAGGTGCCCACCACGAGGCTGCCGGGGACGGTGATGCTCGGCGAACTGGCGCTCGACGGCCGGGTGCGTCCGGTGCGCGGGGTGCTGCCACTGCTGCTGGCAGCGCGGGAGGCCGGGTTCGAGCGGGCGGTGGTGCCGGCCGAGAACGTCGCCGAGGCGGCTCTGGTGTCGGGGCTCGACATCGGCGGGGCGCGGTCGCTGTCGGACGTGCTGTCGTGGTTGAGCGGAGATCGCGCGCTCGACACCGTCGACGGCGAGACCGCGGAGCCGGCGCCGCCGGCGATCCCCGACATGGCCGACGTGGCCGGCCAGGCGACGGCACGGCGCGCGCTCGAGATCGCCGCGGCCGGATCGCATCACCTGCTGATGACCGGTCCGCCCGGCATCGGCAAGACGATGCTGGCGTGCCGGTTGCCGGGTATTCTGCCGAGCCTCACCGAGGAGGAGTCGCTCGAGGTGACCGCGATCCATTCGATCGCGGGAACGCTGCCCGAGCATCGGCCGTTGATCACCCTGCCGCCGTTCGTGGCACCGCACCACAGCACGAGCATCACCGCGCTGCTGGGCGGCGGGACCGGGATCGCGCGGCCGGGATCGGTGTCGCGGGCGCACCGCGGAATCCTCTTCCTCGACGAATGCGCGGAGATGGGACCGAAAGTCCTCGATTCGCTGAGGCAGCCGCTGGAGGAGGGGGAGGTCCGGATCTCGCGTCGCGACGGGACCGCCCGCTATCCGGCGCGCTTCCAGTTGATCCTCGCGGCCAACCCGTGTCCGTGCGCGCCCGCGAAGGACGTCGACTGCATCTGCACGTCCATCCAGCGCCGCCGCTACCTGGGCCGGCTGTCGGGCCCGCTGATGGACCGGATCGACATCCGCGTGGCCATGGACCCGCCCGGCGACGTCACACTGCTGACCGAACGCGGTGAGCCGAGCGCGGCGATCGCCGAGCGGGTGCTGCGGGCGCGCGAGGCGGCGCGGGAGAGGTGGTCCGAATTCGGCTGGCGCACCAACGCGGAGGTGCCGGGCAGCGCGCTGCGGCACCGATTCCGGCCGGGGCCGCAGGTGCGCCGGCCGCTGGAGGCGGCGTTGCGCACCGGACGGATCACGGCGCGCGGAGCCGATCGGGCGCTGCGTCTGGCCTGGACGTTGACCGATCTGCGGGGCGGCGACGCGCCGGGGGAGGACGACATCGTGTCGGCGCTGCTGTACCGCGACCGGGGAGGGCGACCGTGACCGACGACCAGGCGGCCCGCGCGTGGGCATACCTCGCGGCGGTGGCCGAGCCGCCGTGTGCGGCACTGATCGCGTTGGTGGCCGAACTCGGCCCGCTGGGCGCCGCCGCGGCGGTTCGTTCGCGGAAGGTTCCCGCCGCGCACCGCGGCGTTCTGGCACCCACCCAGGCGCGCGCCGCGACCGACACCGCGGCGGAGGACCTGGCCAGGTGTGAGCGCATCGGTGCGCGCCTGCTCACCAGAGACGATCCGGACTGGCCCGGATGGCAGCTGCTGGCGCTCGATCAGGCGGACAGTGCCGCGCGGGGCGGAGCTCCGCTCGCACTCTGGGTGCGGGGGCCGGCCTCGTGCGGTGACGCGGTGGGCAGGTCGATGGCGCTGGTCGGTTCGCGCGCCTCATCGTCGTACGGCGATCACGTCGCCGGAGCGATGGCGGCCGCGCTGGCGGACGAGGGCTGGTCGGTGGTGTCGGGTGGGGCGTACGGGATCGACGGGGCAGCGCATCGCGGAGCGCTCGGTGCGGGAGGCACCACCGTGGCCGTCCTCGCGTGCGGCATCGACCGCACGTATCCGTCCGGGCACGCGCAGTTGCTGCACCGGATCGCCGAGACCGGGCTCGTCGTCAGCGAGTATCCGCCGGGCACATCCGCGGCCAAACATCGATTCCTCACCCGGAATCGTCTGGTCGCGGCGTTCTCGTCCGCGGTGATCGTGGTGGAGGCCGGACGGCGGTCGGGCGCGGCCAACACCGCGGCGTGGGCCAAACGGCTGGGCCGGCCGCTCGGGGCGGTGCCCGGGTCGGTCACCAGCGCCACCTCGGTGGGTGCCAACGCCATGATCGCCGACGGCGACGCCGTGCTGGTCGCCGATTCGGGCGCCGCGATCTCGCTCGCGAGCCCGGACGGATGCGACACGCGGGAGGCGGCACCGCGCCGCCGCACCGACGATCTGCGTCCGGATCAGCTGCGCGTGGTGGAGGCGCTGCCCGCGCGCGGCGGTCTGACCGTTGACGAGATCGCGTTCGCCGCGGGGCTGCCGATCGACGACGTCCTTCGGGCCCTCGCGGCGCTCGATCTGTCCGGTCATGTCGCCGGCTCCGACGGCACGTGGCGGTTAGGAGCTCGATGAGTGGGACACCGCCGGTGGTGGGAACGTCGGGGGACGCCTACGATGGAGCGAGCATCTTAGGATGCCCTAATCTTGTTGTGCCGAAAGAGGAGACCAGATGGCGAAGCCGGTGACCACGTTGACGGTCCTGCGGACAGAGCGGCTGACCCCGCACATGGTGCGCGTGTGGCTGGGCGGTGACGAGTTCGCCGCCTTCCGCCCCGCGGGCGGACAGGACGGTCACCACGACACCGACATGTACGTGAAGATCGTCTTCGCACCCGAGGGCGTCGATTACCCGCGGCCGGTCGACATGGACGCGATCCGGGACACGTATCCCGCCGAACAGCAGCCGATCCTGCGCACGTACACGGTCCGTCACTACCGGCCGGACGCCGCGGAATTGGCGATCGACTTCGTGGTCCACGGTGACGAGGGCGTCGCCGGACCGTGGGCCGCAGGCGTGCGGCCGGGCGAATCGGTGACCCTCCTGGGACCGGGCAGCGGCTACCGGCCCATAGCCGACGCGCCCTGGCACCTGCTGGTGTCGGACGAAGCCGGCCTGCCCGCGCTGGCCGCGGCGCTCGAAGCGATGCCGCAGGACGCGGTGGCCAAGGTGTTCATCGAGGTCGCCGGCCCCGAGGACGAGGTGGAGCTGACCGCTCCCGCCGGTGCCGAGATCACCTGGGTGCATCGCGGGGCGCCGTCCAACGAGGCCCCCGACGACCGGTCGGGCGACAACGCGCCGGTCATCGCCGCGGTGCGCGCCGCGCAGTGGCTCGACGGTGAACCGCAGGTGTTCATCCACGGCGAGGCACAGGCGGTGATGAAGAATCTGCGCGGCTACGTGCGGAAGGAACGTGGCGTGAGCGCCAAGCGCGCGGCGTCGATCTCCGGCTACTGGCGCCGAGGCCGCACCGAAGAGGGCTTCCGCCAGTGGAAGGCCGAACTGCGCAAGGCCGAATCGCACGTGTGACGGGCGGGCGGCTCAGACGACGCGTTCGTCGCGGAGCCGGCTCGCGGGCACGCCCAGCGCGGCGACAGTCGCCAGGGCACACGTGACGAGCGCGACGATCGACGCCCACACATAGGCGTCCGTGGAGGGTACGGCGACGGCCCCGCCGGTCGTCGAGACGGTCTCGACGGACGCGGCCAGGATCATGCCGATCACGGCCGTCGCAGTGGACGTGCCGACCGATCGCATCAGTGCGTTGACGCCGTTGGCCTCCCCGGTCTGCGTCACCGGGACCCAGTCCATGATGAGGGCGGGCATCGCCGAATACGCGACGCCCAGGCCGGCACCGACGAAGCAGTTCACGATGACCATGAATCCCCACGTCGGATGCCAGGGTCCCGCGATCATCAGCAGGAAGCCCAGGTAACCGACGCCGATCACCACGCCGCCGGAGGCCAGTGAGACCCGTGCGCCGAAGCGCCGCGTCATCCACGCGCTGACGTAGGAGAACGCGAACATCACCAGCCCGGAGGGCATCAGCACGAGGCTGGCCTCCACGATGGTCAGTCCGACGCCGGTCTGGGTGGAGGTCGGGGCCTCGAGCACCTGGATCGGCATGATCTGCATGGCGTAGAACGCGAAACCGGTGGCGACGGAGGCGATGTTGGTCAGCAGGATGGGACGTCGAATGCTGGTGGCGAGGTCGATCAGCGGATTGTCCACGCGCTTCTCCCATCGCCACCACAGCGCCGAGGAGACGACGAACGCGGCGAACAGGCCGAGCACGGCCGGGCTCGACCAGCCCCAGGCGTCGCCCTTGGAGAGAGCGAGCAGAATGCAGCTCAGCAGGACGGTGAGCCCGATCGCGCCCACCAGGTCGAAGCGCCCGCCCGTGGCGATCGAACTGCGCGGGACGGCCGCCGCGACGGCCGACGCGGCGATCACGCCGACCGCCGCGCTCACCCAGAACAGTGCGTGCCAGCTCACCTGCTGGGCGATCACCGCGGCGAACGGGAGGCCGAGTGATCCGCCGACGCCGAGCGAGGCCGACATCGCGCCGATGGACGAGCCGAGGCGCGCCGGGGGCACGATGTCGCGCATCAGGCTGATGCCGACCGCGATGGTGCCGATGCCCAGACCCTGAACTCCGCGTCCGATGAGGAACAGTGCCAGCCCCGACGAGAGCGCGCAGACGACCGATCCCGCCGCTACCGCGCCGAGACTGGCGATGAGGACCAGCCGCTTGCCGATCATGTCGCCGAGGCGGCCCGAGATGGGCGTCACCACCGCACCGACGAGCAGCGTGATCGTCAGCGCCCAGGACGCATTGGTCGGTGAGGTGCCGAGGATGGCCGGCAGGTCGGGGATCAGCGGCACGATGATCGTCTGCATCAGCGCCACCACGATTCCGGCGGCGCAGAGGATTGCGACGGCCAGGCGCGGGTGTTCGGCCGTGTCGTGGTGGTCGGCGGAGGTACTGGGGGATGTCACGGGGCGGTGGAGCTTTCGAAAGAAGGATGACGCCAGGCCGGGGAACGCGAGGCATCAGGAAACTTAGCGCGAAATAGGTAACCGAGGTTAAGTACTTTTCGCACGAGTGGGGGATACCACACCGGCATCCGCTGCTAGCTTCCTTTACGAACCGCTTTGTCTCGTCGACGGTCGCCCAGTCAACGCATGTTCTGAATAGTCAACGCATGTTCTCAGCGAATGGTGGAGTGTTCATGATTTCCGCGCCCGCGCGGCGGGGAGCCGTCCTGGCGACGGCCTTCGCCTTCCTGGTCACGATGATGGGGACCACCCTTCCCACCCCGCTGTACTCGCTCTATTCGCAGCGGCTCGACTTCACCGAGTTCACGGTGACGATCCTGTTCGCCGTCTACGCCTTCGGCGTGATGTTCGCGCTCATCGTCTTCGGACGGCTGTCCGATCAGATCGGCCGCCGCCCGATCCTGCTGACCGCCCTGGTCCTCGCCGTGATCAGTGCGGTCATGTTCTTGCTGCCGCTGTCGCTTCCGCTGCTGATCGCGGCCCGGATCGTGTCGGGACTGAGTGCCGGACTGATGAGCGGCACCGGCACGGCCGCGGTGATCGATCTGTTCGGTCCCGCAGACAAGGCGCGCGCAGGAATGCTCGCGATCGCCGTCAACACCGGCGGCCTCGGTGTCGGCACCCTCTTCGCCGGGGTCGTCGCCGATCTCTCGTCGGCTCCGCTGACGCTGCCGTACGCGGTGCACCTGGGGCTGTCGGTACTGGCGTTCGTCACACTCCGTGCGTTCACGCCGGCCCCGGCCGACCCCGCGCCGCTGCGACTGCAGGCGCCGCGACTGACCGTTCCCGCACCGATCCGCGGAGCGTTCGTCCGGGGCGTCCTCGCCGCGGGCGCGGGGTTCGCCGTGTGCGGTGTCCTCACCGCGGTGTCGGCCCTGTTCCTGGTGCGCTACCTCGGCATCGGTTCGCACACTGTGGCGGGGCTGGTGGTCTTCCTCGCATTCGCGTTCATGGTCGTCGGTCAGTTCGTCGCGCGCCGGATCTCGTCGCGCGCAGCCATGCAGGCCGGATGCGGCGGACTGGTGGTCGCGGCCGCCGTTCTCGCGGTGGCGCTCTCCGCCGAATCGCTCGCCGCGCTGCTGATCGCGCCGATCGTCCTCGGCGTATCCGCCGGTCTGTGCGTCAACGCCGGGCTCGCGGCGACCGTGGAGCGCGTCGATCCCGCCCAGCGCGGTGCGGTGTCCTCGGCCTTCTTCGCGGGCCTGTACCTCATGCTCGCCGTGCCGGCCATCGGTGTCGGCGCACTGTCGCTCGCCATCGGACTGCGGGAATCGGGCCTGGTGTTCGCGGGACTCGTCGCGCTCCTGGCCGCGGCGGTGGGAGTCGCGGACATCGCCGCGCGGGGCTCCGCCGCACGGGCGACCCCGCTGCCGTGATCCGCCCGCTGATGCTGCTGAGGTCTATGTGGTGCATGTGGTGAGACTTTAGGATCGAGTCATGGCCGACCTCCTCGATCGCTTCGCAGCGCACCTGCGATACGAGTCCGGGCGCAGTGAGCACACCGTTCGTGCCTATCTCGCCGACATCCGCGGCCTCACGGCGTTCGCCGGTGCGCGCGGAGTTCGGCTCACCGACGTCGATCTCGACCTGCTCCGCGCCTGGCTGGCGGAGATCTCGCGCCGCGGCGCCGCGCGGACCACCGTCGCGCGCCGGGTGTCGTCGGTCAAGACGTTCTGCGAATGGGCCACGCGCGAAGGCGAGATGTCCGTCGACCCCGCGGTGCGCCTCCAGGCGCCCAAGGCGCGCCGGGTGCTGCCGGCGGTGCTTGCTCCCGAGGAAGCCGCGGACGCGATCGAGGCGACGGTGCGACGGGTCGACTCCGCCGCGCCGGACGGACCCTCGTCCGACGACCCGGTATCGCTGCGCGACCGTGCGGTTCTCGAACTGCTCTACGGCTGCGGCATCCGTGTCGGAGAACTGTGCGGGCTCGACGTCGGCGATGTCGACGACGATCGCCGCGCGATCCGGGTGATCGGCAAGGGCGACAAGCAGCGGGTGGTGCCGTACGGTGCGCCTGCCGCATCGGCGCTGGACGCCTGGCGCCGCCGTGGGCGCCCGGCGCTCGCGACCGCCGCCTCGGGGGAGGCCCTGTTCGTCGGCGTCAGGGGAGGACGGCTCGATCAGCGGATGGCGCGCACGGTGGTGCATCGGGCCACCGAGGCTGCGGGACGGTCGGTGGGCCCGCACGCACTGCGTCACAGTGCGGCCACCCACTTGCTGGAGGGAGGCGCCGATCTGCGGGTGGTGCAGGAACTGCTGGGGCACTCGTCGTTGTCGACCACGCAGCTGTACACGCACGTCAGCGTGGAACGACTGCGCGCGGTCCACAAACAGGCGCACCCGCGGTCGTGAATGAGACCGGCTGCATCACCGACCCGGCAGCGTCAGCGGGGTGGTTTGAGCCGCACGGTCGACAACCCGAGCAGGCTCAGCGGGTTGAGGTAGCGGACGCTCCGCCCGCTGCCGCGACGAGCGCCCCAATGAAGGCAGGCCGTCGCGGAGCACCCCTCGTGACCGGTTTGCAGCACACCGACCAGCTGACCGGTTCGGATGTGCTCGCCGCGACGCACGCGGGGCACCACCGGCTCATACGTGGTGCTGATCCCGTCGGGGTGCAGCACCGTGACGGTGGAACGGCCGGCGACGGGTCCGGCGAAGGTGACCGTTCCGGCGCGGGCCGCGACCACCGCGGACTCGGCGGGTGCTCCCAGGTCGACGCCGCGGTGCCCGGCGAGCCAGCGCTCAGCCGGCGGATCGAATCCGCGGACCACGGGCGGGCGCGGGGCCAGCGGCCAGTGATACGCACGCTGCGCGGACGCCGCGCCGGGGCCGGCAGGCAGCGCGCTCGCGCACACCAGCGCGATGGCGGTGGCGCGACGCCGGGTGTCGAGACTCCTCATAGGACCTCCTCATAGGACTTAGACGCACGGCGCGGAGGTTCGGCTCCATCGGCGTGTCGCGCGGCCGTCGTCGCCCGAGACGCTGATTTGGCTGGTGATCGCGCATCGGAGTAGTCTGGCGACGCACCCAGGCATGTCTTGGGTGACTTCGCGCGCCCGCGAGAAGCTACATCGGAACACGCGGTCCCGGATACCTCCGGGTGTGTTCGCCGATGGCGGGCGCCAGGACCGGAGCTCGACCCGAGCGCCGGTGACAACTGCGAGAGAGGACATATTCATGGCTGTCGTGACCATGAAGCAGCTGCTTGACAGCGGCGCACACTTCGGGCATCAGACCCGCCGTTGGAACCCGAAGATGAAGCGTTTCATCTTCACCGACCGCAACGGCATCTACATCATCGACCTGCAGCAGACGCTGTCGTACATCGACCGCGCCTACGAGTTCGTCAAGGAGACCGTCGCCCACGGCGGCACCATCCTGTTCGTCGGCACCAAGAAGCAGGCTCAGGAGTCGATCGCCGCCGAGGCCACCCGCGTCGGCATGCCGTACGTGAACCAGCGTTGGCTCGGTGGCATGCTCACCAACTTCAACACCGTGCACAAGCGTCTCCAGCGGATGAAGGAGCTGGAGACCATGGAGCAGACCGGTGGCTTCGAGGGTCGCACCAAGAAGGAAATCCTCATGCTCACGCGTGAGAAGAACAAGCTGGAGCGCACGCTCGGCGGTATCCGCGACATGGCCAAGGTTCCCTCGGCCGTGTGGATCGTCGACACCAACAAGGAGCACATCGCCGTCGGTGAGGCTCGCAAGCTGAACATCCCGGTCATCGCGATCCTGGACACCAACTGCGATCCGGACGTCGTCGACTACCCGATCCCGGCGAACGACGATGCGATCCGCAGCGCCGCTCTGCTGACCCGCGTGATCGCCTCGGCCGTCGCCGAGGGCGTTCAGGCGCGTGCCGGCCAGACCGCGGGCGACGCCAAGCCGGAGGCCGGCGAGGGCGAGCCGCTGGCGGAGTGGGAGCAGGAACTCCTGGCTGAGGCGACCGCTCCGGCGGCCGCACCGGCCACCGATGGCGCCACCGAGGCTCCGGCCGCAGAATAAGAACTGCCGAGAAGCAGGAAACGGGCCCCGAGCACGATGAGCCGGGCCCCTTCTCCGGCGGGGTGATCACCCCGCCGGAGAATCTTGTCTCTCGATCACAAATCGACAAAGGAGGGTCGCCACCTATGGCGAACTACACCGCGGCGGACGTCAAGCGTCTGCGCGAAATGACCGGTTCGGGCATGCTCGACTGCAAGAACGCCCTCGCGAACAACGACGGCGACTTCGACAAGGCGGTCGAAGAGCTGCGCATCAAGGGCGCCAAGGACGTCGGCAAGCGTGCCGAGCGCTCCACCGCCGAGGGTCTGGTCGCCGCCCGTGACGGCGTCATGATCGAGCTCAACAGCGAGACCGACTTCGTCGCCAAGAACGACGAGTTCCAGAAGCTCGCCGACGACATCCTGGGTGCGGCCATCGAGCTGCGCAGCAACGACGTCGACGCTCTGCTCGCCGCGAAGCTCGGCGACGGCACCGTCGCCGACGCCGTCGAGGCGCTCTCGGCCAAGATCGGCGAGAAGCTGGTCCTGCGCCGCGTCGCGTCGTACGACGGCCCGGTGGCCGTCTACCTGCACAAGCGTGCCTCGGACCTGCCGCCCGCCGTCGGCGTCCTGGTCTCCTACACCGGCGAGGGCGACACCGCCGCGGAGGCCGCTCGCGGCGCCGCCATGCAGGTCGCCGCGCTGCGCGCCAAGTACGCCAGCCGCGAGGAGGTCCCCGCGGACGTCGTCGAGAACGAGCGTCGTATCGCCGAGGAGACCGCCAAGGCCGAGGGCAAGCCCGAGCAGGCGCTCCCGAAGATCGTCGAGGGCCGCGTCAACGGCTTCTACAAGGACGTCGTCCTGGTCGACCAGCCGTCGGTCACCGACTCGAAGAAGACCGTGAAGGCGATCCTGGACGAGGCCGGCGCCACCGTCGTCGCGTTCACCCGCTTCGAGGTCGGCCAGTCCTAGTCCGCTAGGCCGCATGCGTCTCCGGCCCCGGAATCGACCCGCGAGGGCGACTCCGGGGCCGGAGTGCGTATGCGGGACGATCGACGCCCTAAGATGGAGAGAGTTTGTGCCGACACTCGAGCGAAGGAAGAGATGAGCGAATCGCAGTCGACCGCCGAAGAGGGCAGAGCAGGTTTCTCCCGGGTGCTTCTGAAGCTCGGCGGTGAGATGTTCGGTGGCGGTTCCGTGGGGCTCGACCCGGACGTCGTGGGCACCGTGGCCGACCAGATCGCCGAGGTGGTCTCCTCGGGCGTCCAGATCGGCATCGTGATCGGCGGCGGTAACTTCTTCCGCGGCGCCGAACTGCAGCAGCGCGGTCTGGACCGTTCGCGCTCGGACTACATGGGGATGCTCGGCACCGTCATGAACTGCCTTGCGTTGCAGGACTTCTTGGAGAAGCGGGGGATCACCACCCGCGTGCAGACCGCCATCACCATGGGTCAGGTCGCCGAGCCGTACCTGCCGCTGCGCGCCGTACGTCACCTCGAGAAGGGCCGCGTGGTGATCTTCGGTGCGGGTATGGGCATGCCCTACTTCTCCACCGACACCACCGCTGCGCAGCGCGCGCTCGAGATCAAGGCCGAGGCGGTGCTGATGGCCAAGG
Organism: Gordonia sihwensis NBRC 108236; assembly: GCF_000333035.1. Taxonomy (GTDB): domain Bacteria; phylum Actinomycetota; class Actinomycetes; order Mycobacteriales; family Mycobacteriaceae; genus Gordonia; species Gordonia sihwensis. The sequence continues at coordinate 37,707 of NZ_BANU01000035.1, read as the reverse complement.
CCGTCGACGGCGTGTACTCCGACGACCCGCGCAGCAACCCGGACGCGGAACTGTATCGCGAGATCAGCCACCGCGAGGCGATCGAGAAGCAGCTCAAGGTCGCCGACGCGACCGCGTTCAGCCTGTGCATGGACAACAACATGCCGATCCTGGTGTTCAATCTCCTCGAGCGCGGCAACATCGCCCGCGCGGTCGCGGGTGAACCGATCGGCACGCTGGTGCGCACCCCGCAGGCCTCCTGACCACTGCCGATCCCAGACTTCCACCGCGACGAAAAGAAGGAACGAGACTCATCATGATCGACGAAGCGCTGCTCGACGCCGAGGAGAAGATGGAGAAGGCCGTCGCCCACCTGCGCGACGACATGGCCTCCATCCGCACCGGGCGTGCCAACCCGGCGATGTTCAACAAAGTCGTCATCGACTATTACGGCGCTCCCACTCCGATCACCCAGGTGGCGGGCATCAACACCCCGGAGCCGCGGCTCGTCGTCATCAAGCCGTACGAGCAGTCGACGATGAACGACATCGAGACCGCCATCCGGAACTCCGACCTGGGCGTCAACCCGACCAACGACGGCACGGTGATCCGCGTCGCGATCCCGCAGCTCACCGAGGAGCGCCGCAAGCAGCTCGGCAAGCAGGCGCGCGGCAAGGGCGAGGACGCCAAGGTCGCGATCCGCAACGTGCGACGCAAGGCCGTCGACGAGCTCAAGCGGATCCAGAAGGACGGCGACGCGGGCGAGGACGAGGTGACGCGCGCCGAGAAGGAACTCGACAAGACCACGCACACCTACACCGATGCGGTCGACGAGCTCGTGAAGAACAAAGAAGCTGAGCTGCTCGAGGTATGACGAGTACACCGGAGCAGGCTGAGAAACCCTCCGGGGGGAGTTCCCGGGCCGGCCGGAACCTCCCGGCAGCCATCGGCGTCGGCTGCATCCTGGGCGGTCTGCTCATCGCCGTGCTGCTGCTGGCCCCGGACGGCTGGTACGGCGTCGTCGCTGTCGCACTGGCGATCGCGACCTGGGAGGTCGTCAAGCGGCTGCGGGACGGCGGTTTCGCGGTCCCGGTGATCCCGCTGCTGGCCGGTGGACAGGCGATGATCTGGCTGTCGTGGCCGTTCGGACTGGCCGGGACCTTCGTCGCGATGGCGGCGACGATCCTGGTGATGATGGTCTGGAAGCTGTTCGCACAGGGTCTGTCGAACGCTCCGGTGAACTACATGCGCGATCTGTCGGTCGCGATCCTGGTGCTGGCGTGGCTGCCGATGCTCGCGACCTTCGGCACCTACCTGGTACGCCAGGAGGACGGTGCGCTCCGCGTCTTCACCCTGATGATCGTGGTGGTCTGCTCCGACGTCGGCGGCTATGTGGCGGGCGTGCTGTTCGGCAAGCATCCGATGGCGCCCGCGATCAGTCCCAAGAAGTCGTGGGAGGGACTGGCCGGATCGGTTGTCGTCGGCACCCTCGGCGCACTCGCCTGCGTCGTGTGGATCCTCGACACCTCGCACTGGTGGATCGGTTTCGTGCTCGGTCCGCTGCTGGTGGTGGTCGCCACCACCGGCGACCTCGTCGAGTCCCAGATCAAGCGCGACCTCGGCATCAAAGACATGGGCACGCTGCTGCCCGGTCACGGCGGCATCATGGACCGTCTGGACTCGCTGCTGCCCTCGGCGTTCATCACCTGGGCAGTGCTGGCCTGGCTGCTGTGAGGAGCGGGGCGGCGAGCGCTACCCGTGCTTGCGCGCCTTCTTCAGCGCCCGGTTGAGCTGGAAGATCCTCGCGCCGCCGAGCAGTGCGGTGATCAGGGCGCCCGCGATGGCGGCGATCAGCAGGCTCACGCCGAGTGGCAGGTCGGCCTTGAAGAAGATCAGGTCGATCTCCACCGAGTCGGGGTTCATGACGATGAACACGATCAACAGGATCGTGACCAGCACCCCGAGCACCCATCCGACGTACGTCGCCTGAGTACGTGTGCCGGATGCGGCGGAGGCCGCAGCGGCCACCCGTCGGCGTTCGGCTTTCACCGGATCGACGGTGCCGTACTGCTGCGACCCCTCGACCGGAGCGACCTCGTGTGGCTCCGCGCCGCCGGACGTCTCGTCGAATCGGTCCCCGTGCTTCGGATCAGGTGTGGTCATGCCTCTATCGTCGCATGAGACAATGGTCGGTGTGAGCTCTCTGCCCCTCGTTTTCGACGCACCCAAGCGCGGCCTGCCGCCGAAGCATTTCGCCGACCTCGACGAGCAGGGCCGCATCGAGGCGGCCGCCGAGCTCGGGCTGCCCAAGTTCCGGGCGAATCAGCTGGCCAAACACTATTACGGCCGGCTCACCGCCGACGTTCAGGAGATGACCGACCTGCCCGCGGGCGCACGCGAGGATGTCGCGCGCACGCTCTTCCCGACGCTCATGACACCCGTCCGGCACATCTCCTGCGACGACGACAGCACACGCAAGACGCTGTGGCGCCTGCACGACGGCACGCTGCTGGAATCGGTCCTGATGCGCTATCCCGAGCGGAATACTCTGTGCATCTCCTCACAGGCCGGGTGCGGTATGGCGTGCCCGTTCTGCGCGACCGGTCAGGGCGGACTCGACCGGAACCTGTCGACCGCGGAGATCGTCGACCAGGTCCGGGCCGCCGCCCGAGCACTGCGCGACGGTGAGGTCGGAGAGCCGGGCCGGCTGTCGAACATCGTCTTCATGGGCATGGGGGAGCCGCTCGCGAACTACCGGCGCGTGGTGGACGCGGTCCGCAAGATCACGTCCCCGGCGCCCGACGGCTTCGGCATCTCGGCGCGGTCGGTGACCGTGTCGACGGTGGGTCTCGCGCCGGCGATCCGCCGCCTGGCCGACGAGGGGCTGTCGGTGACCCTCGCGGTGTCGCTGCACACCCCCGACGACGAACTGCGCGACACCCTGGTGCCGGTCAACAACCGGTGGTCGGTCGCCGAGGTGCTCGAGGCCGCGCGCTACTACGCGGACACGACCGGCCGGCGCGTGTCGATCGAGTACGCGCTCATCCGGGATGTGAACGATCAGCCGTGGCGCGCCGACCTGCTGGGACGCAAGCTCCGGTCCGCGCTCGGTTCGCTCGTCCATGTGAATCTCATTCCGCTGAATCCGACGCCCGGATCCGAGTGGGACGCCAGCCCCAAACCGGTGGAGGCCGAGTTCGTCCGCCGGGTGCGCGAACACGGGGTGTCGTGCACGGTCCGCGACACCCGCGGGCAGGAGATCGCTGCGGCGTGCGGTCAGCTCGCCGCCGAAGAGAAGTAGGCGCGTCATACACGGACAGAGACGAGAAAGACCCGGACGACGTGGCGTCCGGGTCTTTCAGGTATTCCGGTGACTGTGCCTGCGCAGCCGGGTCAGCGCTTCCAGACGCCCTTGCGCGGAATCATCTCGTAGACGGTGTAACCGATCAGTGCCACGGCGATGACGATGAGGAAGATGTCCTCGATGTGGCCGACGTGATTACCCTTGAGCATGCCGAGCAGGATGATCGCGGTGACGAAGGAAGCGATCGCGATCGAGCGGCGGGCCACACCGTGCCAGCCGAAACGAGCCGACGGGGCGTCGGCGGGCTCGTGAACCCATCCGGTATCGATGGTTTCGACCTCAGTGCTTGCCACGTTCACTCCTTATGACGACCGGTAGTAGTCCGGCCTACAGCATAACCCGACCCGCGTGCGCGACAATGTCGGGTGTGACGACGCGTGTTTTGATTCTCGGATCCACGGGATCCATTGGCACCCAGGCCCTCGAAGTGGTCGCCGAGCACCCGGACCGGTTCCAGGTGGTCGGCCTCGGGGCGGGCGGGGGAAGCCTGGAACTGCTCCAGCGGCAGGTCGCCGAAACGGGGCTGGCGCCGCAGCGGGTGGCCGTCGCCGACGCCGACGCCGCCGCCGTGCTCGGCGACCGGCTGGGCGGCCCGGTGCTCGGCGGACCCGACGCCATGGTCCGCCTGATCGAGTCGGTGGAGGCCGACGTGATCCTCAACGGAGTGGTCGGGGCGATCGGTCTGCGCCCGAGCCTGGCCGCCCTGGAGTCGGGGGCGCGGCTCGCACTGGCGAACAAGGAGTCGCTGGTGGCCGGCGGCGCCCTGGTGCTCGACGCCGCGGCGCCGGGTCAGATCGTGCCGGTCGACTCCGAGCACTCGGCGATCGCGCAGTGCCTGCGCGGCGGCACCGCGGACGAGGTGGAGCGACTCGTCCTGACGGCGTCCGGGGGGCCGTTCCGCGGGTGGACCGCCGAGCAGGTGCGCGGTGTGACGCCCGAGCAGGCGGGCAGGCATCCCACCTGGTCGATGGGTCCGATGATCACCCTCAACTCGGCGACGCTGGTCAACAAGGCCCTCGAAGTCATCGAGGCGCACCTGCTGTTCGGCGTCGACTACGACCGCATCGACGTCACCGTTCACCCGCAGTCGATCGTGCACTCGATGGTGACCTTCGTCGACGGAGCCACCATCGCGAAGGCGTCGCCGCCGTCGATGAAGCTGCCGATCGCACTGGCTCTCGGCTGGCCCCACCGCGTCCCCGGCTCGTCGTCGGCGTGCGACTGGACCACCGCGTCCACGTGGACCTTCGAGCCGGTGGACGACGAGGTGTTCCCGGCGATCCGTCTCGCACGCAGCGCCGGAAAGGCAGGCGGCAGCCTCACGGCGGTGTACAACGCCGCCAACGAGGTGGCGGCAGAGGGATTCTTCGCCGGCGCCATCGACTTCCCGCGGATCGTCGGCGTCATCGCGGACGTGCTGGCCGACGCCGATCAGTGGTCATCGCGGCCGGGTACCCTGGACGAGGTGCTGGCCGCCGACCAGTGGGCGCGGCGGCGTGCCGCGGAGCACGTCGCGGCGCGCTCGTAGTCGGGAAGAACACACTCGGCACGGACGCGGCCGGCACGAACACAGTCAAGCGGGGCTCGGTGCTCCCACGGGTCTGAGGGAGACGATCAGTGAGTCTGGTGCTCGGCGTCGCGCTCTTCGCGCTGGCACTGCTGATCTCGATCGCCTGGCACGAGCTCGGTCACATGTGGGCCGCGCAGGCGACGGGAATGAAGGTGCGCCGCTATTTCGTCGGCTTCGGTCCCACCGTGTGGTCCACCCGGCGCGGGGAGACCGAGTACGGCGTGAAAGCGGTGCCCCTCGGCGGCTTCTGCGACATCGCGGGCATGACGCCCCACGAGGATCTGACCGACGAGGAACGCGAACGCGCGATGTACGCGCAGCCGACCTGGAAACGGCTCGTGGTTCTCGCCGCCGGACCCGTCCAGAACTTCATCCTCGGCTTCGCGCTCGTCGTGGTGCTGGGTCTGGGGTGGGGCCTGCCGATCATCGGCGATCAACCGGTGTACGTGAAGTCGCTGGAGTGCGTGGCCACCACCACCGATGCGCAGGGAGTGCCCGTGGCGTGCACGGGAACGGCCCCGGCTGCGGTAGCCGGACTGCAGGTCGGCGATCAGGTGCTCGCGGTGGACGGCCACACCGTCACCGACCGGTCCGACATGATCCAACGCGTCCAGCAGTCCGCCGGCACCGTCGCCCTCACGGTGGAGCGCGACGGCCACCGGATGGATCTGACGGTGCCGGTGACCCCGGTCCAGCGGATGGTGGAAGGCGACGGCGGCGCGCTGCGCCCCGCACAGGTCGGAGCCATCGGCGTGGGCCTGGACACCGCCTACGTCGAGCACTACGGCGCGGGCAGCATCTGGGGCGGCGCGCTGCGTTTCACCGGCGACATCTTCAGCGAGACCTTCAAGGCGCTGATCTCGCTGCCGTCCAAGGTCACCGGCCTGTGGCACGCGGTCACCGGCGGCGAGCGCGCCGTCGACAGTCCGGTCAGCGTGGTCGGCGCGTCGGTCCTCGGCGGACAGGCCGTGGAACACGGTTACTGGGACATGTTCTTCGGGCTGCTGCTCAGCGTGAACTTCTTCCTGGGCGCCTTCAACCTGATCCCGTTGCTCCCGCTGGACGGCGGACACATGGCGATCGCCCTCTACGAGAAGATCCGCAACACCGTGCGCCGCCGCTTCGGCAAGATCGCGGCGGGTCCGGTCGACTACTACCGGCTGCTGCCGATCACCTACGCGGTGGTGGCCGTGATGGGCGGGTTCATGATCCTCACCGTGACAGCCGACATCGTCAACCCGATCAAGGTGTTCTGACGCCGTCACCGCCAGGCGCCCCGAGCGCGTCCGGGCCGGGGCGCCCGCCCTCACGCCGAGGGACGGATGGTGAAGGCGGTGTCGCCGTCGGTGAACACCAGACCGGTGTCGGCGGAGGTGCCGGACTTCGCCAGACGGCTGCCGGACAGTCGGCGGTAGGCGCTCACGTGCGAGGTGAGGCCGGTCAGCGAGGCGACGTCGATGACGTAGAGCCACTTCTGGTCCTGGCTGAGGACCACTCGGGCCGGCGGGCTGGTGAGTCCGGTCGGCGTCGACGCGACCGTGTTGAGCGTCCCGTTCCGGCCGATCCGGAACGAGGCCACATTCATGCCCATCGTCATCGACGCGTAGGCGTACCTGCTGTCGGAGGTCACCGCCATGCCGTGCGGCACGAGCCCGACGAACGGGGCGCCGATGGGCGTCAGCGTGCCGTTCCGGTTGATGCGCCAGCCGTTGATGTTGTGCGACTGCTCGTTGCCGATGTACAGGTATTTGCCGTCGGGCGTGACCTGGCCGAGTGCGGGCATCAGCCCCGCGGCCTGAGTGGTCCCGATGTGGGTGAGCTTGCCCGAGTCGCTGAACGAGTACGCGTCCATGGTGCAGGCCACGAAGCTCGGCACGTAGACGTGCTTGCCGTCCGGTGTGAAGAGCGGATGGCCCAGGGCGCTGACGGGGTTCGGCTGATCGGTCCGGCTGACGGGCGTCAACCCGCCGGTGCTCGAGACCCGGTAGGTCACCAGGGTGGTGCGCACCGAGCCAACGGTCGCGACCAGGTAGCGGCCGTCGGGACTGAAGCCGAGGCCGGTGACGGGACCGCCGGCGTCGGTGATGCCGCCGCCCGCCAACGGGACCAGCCGGCCTGCGGAGGTGAGGTGCCACGCGTGGATGTTCGACGAGGCCACCCCCGCGCTGTAGACCCACTTCCCGTTGGGATGCGGCCGGAGGGCGAGGGAGAACGAGGTCTTCGTCGGAGCGGTGCTCACCTTCGTCAGCTGCGGCCCCTGGGCCTTCAGGACGGTGACGCCGGACGTGCCGCTCGCGCCGACGACCAGATACTCCGGACTGCCCGACGACGCGGGATCGGCACCCGCTGCCGGCGTCGTCGCCGACTGGGCGGTCATCGCCAGTGCGAGGGCGCCGGCGACGAGCGCCGCCTGTCGGCCGGCGTTCTTCGCGGAGGTGCGTGCGGGGGCGTCGGGATGGTGATTCTCGGGGTGGTGGTCGTCATGGGCGGTTCCGTTCGGCAGAGGTGGCGGACAGGGACGGGTGATTCGGACGTGCGGACAGGGGCGCAGACAGTGATCTGCAGCACTGATGCTGCCGCGTCCGCAGGCCGCTGAACTGTCCAAATCCCTGGACATCGGCCCGGTCGACGCGGTGCGCACGGTGGCGCCGGGGTCGGTAGACTCGAGGGGTGACCGCGCCGGCGCGCCCGCCGATCACGGTGTCGCCGATCACGGTGCCAAGGAGAGGAAACATGACTCAATCGATCGGTCTCGGGATTCCCGCCGGACCGCCGCCGGTGCTCGCTCCCAGACGCAAGACGCGGCAGATCCACGTCGGCGACGTCGGCGTCGGCAGCGACTTCCCGATCTCCGTGCAGTCCATGTGCACCACCAAGACACACGATGTGAACGCCACGCTGCAGCAGATCGCGCAGCTCACCGCCTCCGGATGCGACATGGTCCGGGTGGCGTGCCCCCGCCAGGAGGACGCGGACGCGTTGCCGGTGATCGCGCGCAAGTCGCAGATCCCGGTGATCGCCGACATCCATTTCCAGCCGAAGTACATCTTCGCCGCGATCGACGCCGGCTGCGCCGCCGTGCGCGTCAATCCGGGGAACATCAAGGAGTTCGACGGCCGCGTCAAGGAGGTCGCCAAGGCGGCAGGCGACGCGGGCATCCCGATCCGGATCGGCGTCAACGCCGGATCCCTCGACAAGCGACTGCTGGAGAAGTACGGGAAGGCGACGCCGGAGGCTCTGGTGGAGTCGGCCCTGTGGGAGGCGAGCCTGTTCGAGGAGCACGGTTTCGGCGACATCAAGATCTCTGTGAAGCACAACGACCCGGTGGTGATGGTCGAGGCCTACCGTCAGCTGGCCGCGCAGTGCGACTACCCGCTGCACCTCGGCGTCACCGAGGCCGGACCGGCGTTCCAGGGCACCATCAAGTCGGCCGTGGCCTTCGGTGCGCTGCTGAGCGAGGGCATCGGCGACACGATCCGCGTCTCACTGTCGGCGCCTCCGGCCGAGGAGATCAAGGTCGGCGACGCGATCCTGCAGTCGCTGAACCTGCGCCCGCGGAAGCTGGAGATCGTCTCGTGCCCGTCGTGTGGCCGCGCGCAGGTCGACGTCTACAAACTGGCCGACGAGGTCAGCGCCGGACTGGAGGGCATGGAGATCCCGCTCCGCGTGGCCGTGATGGGCTGCGTGGTGAACGGGCCGGGCGAGGCCCGCGAAGCCGATCTCGGCGTCGCGTCGGGTAACGGCAAGGGCCAGATCTTCGTCAAGGGCGAGGTCATCAAGACCGTTCCCGAGGCACAGATCGTCGAGACTCTGATCACCGAAGCGCTGCGTATCGCCGAGGAGTCGGGGGAGACTGGAAGCGGCGCCCCGGTCGTGACCGTGACGTAGCGATCCGCTGTCACGTCGGGATGCTGCTGAACTGAAGTGAGCAGGGAGGTGGGCCGTGCTGGGGATCCTCGGTGACCGGCCGCTCGGCGCCAAAGACGCCGACGCGGTGGCCCGCGCACTCGACCTCGACCCGGTGGCGTCGTGCATGGTCGCGGCACGGGTGGAGGCGTACGGGCTCTCGCCCCGCTTCCTCGGAGGCGAGATGTGGACCGCCTCGCAGCCGAGCGAGTCACTCGCCTTCTCGGGTGCGAATCTGATGCCGCTGATCGGCGGCGCGACCGATCTCGACGTCTTCGCCGACCGCGCACTGGCGTCGCCGCGTCTGTGCTCGTCGGTGGTGGGATCGGCCGACCTGGTGCTCGGACTGTGGGACCGCGTCGCGGCGGCATGGGGTCCCCCGCGGGAGATCCGCGACGACCAGCCGCTGCTCGCGCTCACGGGCTACCCCGAGATCGCGCCCGATCCGCAGGTCCGCCTGGTGACGATGGCCGATCTGGACGCCTACTTCCCGGCGGCCGTCGAGATGTTCATCGGCGAGGTCGGCGTCGATCCGCGGGCCGGGGACGAGGGCAGGTCGTACCGGAGGCGGCTCGCGGCCCTGATCTCGGCGCGGCGCGTATTCGCCCGATTCGACGGAGACCGCGTGGTGTTCAAGGCCGAGATCGGTTCCATGTCCCGCAAGGTGGGCCAGATCCAGGGCGTCTGGGTGGATCCTGACTGGCGCGGCAGGGGATACGGCGTGGTGGGCACCGCGGCGGTGGCCGCGGCGATCGCCCGCCAGGGCCGAATCGCGAGCCTGTATGTGAACAGCTTCAACGCCGCCGCCCGGCACACCTACGAACGGGTCGGATTCCAGCAGGTCGGCACCTTCGCGACCGTCCTGGTCGACTGACGGCCACCGCCCGCTCGTCCTCTATGATCGGGCCGATGCCCAGTACACTCCGAGCGCGCTTGCGTCGCCCTCATCGCAGCCGGTCGACGGTGCCGTGCCTCGTCGTGGTGCTGGCGCTGCTGGCGACTCTGACGGCGTGTGCGACGCAGGACGACGGTCCCCGGTCGGCTGTTCAGACCTTCCTCGACCGGTTCGCCGACCGCGACTTCTCCGGCGCGGGGGCGGTCACCACCGATCCGGACCGGGCTCGCGACCAACTCGCGCAGACGTGGACCGGACTGGCGGCGGACTCGATGTCGGCGACCGCCGGGCGGGTACGGATCGATCAGGACGTCGCGGACGTGCCCGTCACCTACACCTGGACCCTGGCCGGCGGCAGATCGTGGGAGTACTCGGCGAACATCGCGCTCGGCCGCGGCGACACCGGCTGGTCGGTGCGGTGGAAGTCGTCGGCGATCCATCCCAAGCTCGGCGCCGACCAGCGGCTGGCGATGTCGCAGACCAGTCCGCCGCGGGCGGCCGTCAACGAGTCCGACGGTTCGGAGGTGATGGTCGACGGCACCGTGGTCGGGGTGTCGTTCGACGCCGCGAAGGCCGCGGCCGGGGGAAGCGTCAGCGATTCGGCGCACCGTCTGGTGGACGTCCTGGGTCCCCTGATCCCCGGACTCGACCCGCAGGCGATCGCCGAGAAGTCGACGGCGCGGAGCGATCCGCTGCCGATCGGCCGGATCCAGACCGCGGACTTCGACCGGCTGCGCGACCGGCTGGCCGTGCCCGGAATCGTGACCGAGGACCAGGCCGTTCTGGTTCCGCGGGACCCCGGATTCGCACCGTCGGTGCTCGCGAAGGTCAAGGACGAGGTCTCCGGCGGCCTCACCGGGGCCAGCGGGTGGCGGGTCTCGGTGCTCAACCCCAACGGACTGGTCGCCGACGTGGTCGCCGACGAGTCGGGCACGCCCGCGCCCGCGGTCCTGCTGACCCTGTCGCGGTCGGTGCAGGACGCGGCGCAGCGCGCGGTGAACGCCGTCCAGGGGAAGCAGGCGATGCTCGTGGCGTTGCAGGCGTCGACCGGCAAGATCCTCGCGATCGCCCAGAACCGCGATGCCGATCGTGACGGCCTCATCGCCACCTCCGGTCTGTACCCGCCGGGTTCGACCTTCAAGATGGTCACCTCCGCGGCGGCCTTCCACGACAAGATGACCGATCCCGACGCGATCGTGCCGTGTCCCGGCGAGATCCACATCGGTGAGCGTTCCATCCCGAACTACGACGGCTTCTCGCTCGGGGCGGTGCCGCTGCGCTCCGCCTTCGCCCACTCCTGCAACACCACCTTCGCCGACCTGGCCAGCCGGATGGGGCCCACCGATCTCACCCACGCGGCCGCCGCGATGGGGCTGGGAGAGGTGTACCGGGTGCCCGGTCTGGACGTGAAGTCCGGCTCGGTGCCCGTCGAACCCGGGCTGGTGGCCCGCAGCGAAGACGGTTTCGGACAGGGCCGGGTGCTGGCGAGCCCGCTCGGCATGGCGCTCGTGGCCGCGGCCGCGGCCACCGGCAGGGCTCAGGTCCCGCAGCTCATCGACGGACGCGAGACGACGGTGACCGGCCCGCAGGCCGCGCTGTCGGACGAGGTGTACCAGCGGCTGCGGCCGATGATGCGCGCGGTGGTCACCGAGGGAACGGCGACCTCGATCGCCGGATCGGGCGAGGTGTACGGCAAGACGGGCGAGGCGGAGGTCGCGGGCGGATCGCACGCGTGGTTCGCGGGCTATCGCGGCGACATCGCGTTCGCGACTCTCATCGTGCTCGGCGGCGACTCCACCAATTCGGTGAATGTGACGCGCGACTTCCTCGACGCGATCCCCGCGGGCTACCGGCCGTAGCCTGCGGTTCACCGCGCGGGTGTGATGATCCGTTCGCCGGTGTCGGGGTGGTCCCAGATCAGGACCGGATGATCGTAGGTCTCCGACAGCAGGTCGGCGGTCATCACCTCGTCGACGGCGCCGGTCGCGAGCAGCCGTCCGGCCTTCATCACGGCGACGCGGTCGGCGTAGGCGGCCGCGAGCGTCAGATCGTGCACCACGAGGATCACCGTGGCGCCCGCCGCCGCACGGCGCGACAGGATCGTCAGGACCTGTTCGGTGTGCCCGATGTCGAGTGCGGCGGTGGGCTCGTCGAGCAGCAGGACCGGTGTGTCCTGCGCCAGCGCACGGGCCAGCGAGACTCGTGCCTGCTGCCCGCCGGAGAGCTGCGGGAACGGCCGATTCAGTAGATCTTCCAGCCCGCATTCGGCGATCGCGGCGTCGATCAGTTCCTCCGACTGCACCGCCTGCGGGGTGCGGGTCCACGGGAATCGGCCCATCTCGACCACTTCGCGCACCGTGAACGGTGTGTCGGCCCGGTTCTGCTGCGTCACGAGCGCGCGGGCGCGGGCGAGAGTGAGCGAGTCGGCCCGGTGGACGTCGATGTCGCCGATGCGCACGGTCCCGGACTCCGGTGCGCGGACTCCGGAGACCGCGGACAGCAGGGTCGACTTCCCGCATCCGTTCGGGCCCACGAGGGCCAGGATCTCGCCGGGGTGCGCGGCCAGGTCGACGCCGTGGACGATCTCCCGGCGGCCGATCCGGACGGTGACGCCCTCGGCGACGACTCCGCCGTGCACGGCGGTCTGCCCGGTCACCATCGTGCCGCCGCATTCCGCCGGCGCAGCAGGAGGAAGAACACCGGGCCGCCGATCAGCGAGGTGAGCATGCCGAGCGGCAGTTCGCCGCCGGTGAGTGTGCGCGCGGCGAGGTCGGCGGCGGCGATCACCAGTGCGCCGCCCAGGGCGCTCGCCGGAAGCAGCAGGGCGTGCCGCGGGCCCACCAGTAGGCGCATCACGTGCGGGACGATCAGGCCGACGAACATGATGATTCCGGTGAACGCGACGCCCGCCGCGGTGAGCATCGCGACCAGGACGATCACCTGGCGTCGCACGGCCTCCACGTTGACGCCGAGGGCGGCGGCCTGCACTTCGCCGAGGGCGAGCAGGTCGAGCTTCTTGACCAGCACCATTCCGCCCGCGAGGCCGGCGAGGGCGAGCGGTGCGACGATCTTCACCTGAGTCCACGAGACGTTGCCTGCCAGCGAACCGAGCTGCCAGAAGACGATCTGCTCGCGGGCTGCGGTGGAGGCGACGTAGGTCAGATAGGCGATGATCCCGAGCGCGAAGGCATTGACGGCGATACCCGTCAGGACCAGCATGATCGTCGACGACGCACCGTCACGGATGCTCAAGACGTAGACGCCGGCCGTGGTGAGGAGCCCGAAGAGCGCGGCGGCGCCGGCGACGGCCCAGCCGTTGGTTCCGGTGCCGCCGATCACGATCATCAGGCAGGCGCCGACCGCGGCTCCGGACGAGACGCCGATGATGCCCGGCTCGGCGAGGGGATTGGCGAGCACTCCCTGCAGCAGGCAGCCCGCCGTGCCGAGAGCGAGCCCGACCAGCAGCCCGAGCAGGATCCGCGGGAACCTCGAGACCCACAGCGCGTTCTCGCCCTGTGGATGCGTGGGCAGGGGACCGATGTCGAGGTGCCAGTGGTGCGCGATGGAGCCGAGCACCTCCAGAGGCGGAATGTGTACCTGTCCGGTGCCCGCGGAGACGACGACCACCACGCCGAGCAGGACGAGCGTCGCCGCCATCACCCACAGTGCGCGGCCGCGGAAGACCGACAGCGCGGCCGTCAGTCGATACCGCAACCCGGGAGCGCTGTCGGACCGCGGGTCCCGTGGTGCAGTGTTCCCGTGTCCGGCGTCAGTGTGCCGCGGCTCGGCGCGGTCGGCGAGATCAGACATAGATCGCCTTCGCCAGCGCGCTGAGGACCAGACCGGTGTCGGGACCGAACATGAGGATCTGCGTCTCGTCCATCTCGACGATGCGCCGGTTGCGCCCGGCGGAGGTGTCGGCCACGGCCGGCAGCTGAAGGACCTTGTCGAGGCCGCCGACCGAGTCGGCGCCCTGGGTCATCACGAGCAGTACGTCGGGATCGGCCCGGAGCATCGATTCGGCGCTGACTTGCGTGAACGGAGCGGTCAGGCCTGCCTTGGTGCCGGCGTCGCGACCGCCGAGCGCTTCGATGAGATCGTCCGCACCGGAACCCGGACCCGCGAGCAGGATCAGATGTTCGCCGCGGATGTACAGAAAGCCGATGGTCGGATCGCCGGTCGGGCGAGGGAGGAGGGCGCGGGCGTCGGCGATCTGCTTCTCGGTGCGCGCCACCAGTTTCTCGCCCTGCGCGGGTACGCCGAGCGCGGCGGCCACATCGCGGATGAGCGCGGGGCTGCCGGCCACCGACCGCTGGCCGGTGAAGACCGACACCGGGATGCCCGCGGCACGGATCTGGTCGACCGCACCCGCGGGGGTGGCGTCGTCGGAGACCAGGACGATGGACGGATTCTGAGCGAGGACGCGTTCGGGGTTGATCGCGTGGCCGGTCTCGGTCACGTACGGCAGCCGCGAGGCCGACGGAAAGGTGGTGGAACGGTCGCGGCCCACGACGTGCGGGCCCAGGCCGAGCGAGAAGACGATGTCGCCCAGCGTGCCGTTCCGATCGAGCGCGATGATCCGGTCGGCGCGGGGGCCCGGCACCACGGCGGAGTCGACCGGGACGACGTCGGCGTCCGGGAGCGCCGCGGTGGCGGGGCCGGAGCGCAGTGTCGCGCTGGCCGCGGTGGCGGTCGCGCCGGTGTCGATGGGCTCGGTGGTGCATCCGGATACGAACAGTCCGACGACCAGCAGCAGGGCCCAGACAGGGGCGATCGACATCGCGGACCGGGTAGGAGTCGTCACCTGAATCCGCCTTGTCATGCTCACAGTTCTGTTAGGCACACCTTACTGGTTGGTACCTCCTCGACGCACATCGGTGCGATTCCGGCCGAGCGGTGTCCGCGGAGGAGGCGTCCGTAGAATTTCCGTCATGACAGTTCGCGCACCACTCGTTCCCGGCGTCGTGGCTCCGACGCTGCCCGTCCCCGACTCGATCGAACGTCCCGAGTACGCGTGGAAGGACTCGGTGAACGAGGGCCACGAACCGTGGGTGCAGACCCCGGAGACGATCGAGAAGATGCGCGTGGCGGGCAGGATCGCGGCCAACGCCCTGGCCGAGGCGGGTCGGGCGGTCGCTCCGGGAGTCACGACAGCCGAACTCGACCGGATCGCCCACGAGTACATGGTCGATCACGGCGCCTACCCGTCGACGCTGGGCTACAAGGGATTCCCGAAGTCCTGCTGCACCTCGCTGAACGAGGTGATCTGTCACGGCATCCCCGATTCGACGGTGATCGAGGACGGCGACATCGTCAACATCGATGTGACGGCCTACATCGACGGTGTGCACGGCGACACGAATGCGACGTTCCTCGCCGGCGACGTCTCACCGGAGGCGCGGGATCTGGTGGAGCGGACCAGGATCGCGACCGAGCGCGCGATCAAGGCCGTCAAACCCGGTCGCGCGCTCAACGTGGTGGGCCGGGTGATCGAGGCGTACGCGAACCGCTTCGGGTACTCGGTGGTGCGCGACTTCACCGGCCACGGGATCGGTGAGACCTTTCACAACGGTCTGGTGGTGCTGCACTACGACCAGCCGAGCGTCGACACCGTCCTGGAACCGGGGATGGTCTTCACCATCGAGCCGATGATCAATCTGGGCGGCCTCGACTGGGAGATGTGGGACGACGGGTGGACCGTGGTGACCGCCGACCGCAGGTGGACCGCGCAGTTCGAGCACACCCTCGTCGTCACCGACACCGGTGCAGAGATCCTGACGCTGCCCGACGAGAGCTGACTTCGGGGGGTGAGCGGCGCACTTCTGGTCGGTGGCACGAGCAGCGACGCGGGCAAGAGCCTGATCGTCGCCGGACTGTGCCGGGCGCTGGCGCGTGACGGGATCACGGTGGCGCCGTTCAAAGCGCAGAACATGTCGAACAATTCCGCCGTCACCCTCGACGGCGGTGAGATCGGCCGGGCGCAGGCGCTTCAGGCGCAGGCCTGCGGTCTGGAACCGGACACGCGATTCAACCCGGTGCTGCTGAAGCCCGGCGGTGACCGGCGCTCGCACGTGGTGGTGCGCGGACGCACGGTCGGCGAGGTCGGGGCCGCCGACTATCAGCTCTGGCGTACCCGGCTGGCGGGTGTGGTCGCCGACGAACTCGCGTCGTTGCGACGGGACTTCGACGTGGTGATCTGCGAGGGCGCGGGCTCGGTCGCGGAGATCAACCTCCGCGCCACCGACATCGCGAACATGGGATTGGCCCGGGCGGCGAACATGCCGGTGGTGCTGGTCACCGACATCGACCGCGGCGGATCGCTGGCCCATCTGTTCGGCACCACGGCGGTCCTCGACGCGGACGACCAGGCGCTCGTCGCCGGATACATCGTGAACAAGTTCCGCGGCGATCCGGCGGTCCTCGCTCCCGGACTGGAGATGGTGCGCGAGCGCACCGGGCGACCGACCTTCGGCGTGATCCCGTTCGCCGACGGTCTCCGGCTCGATGCCGAGGATTCGCTGGCCGCATCGGTCGGCGCCCGCGTGGGCGGACCTCGCGGCGTGGGCGGCGCCGGACGGGAGCGGCTGTCGGTGGCCGCGATCCGGTTGCCCCGCATCTCCAACAGCACCGATGTCCTGGCTCTGGCGTGCGAACCCGACGTCGACGTGACGTGGGTCGACGACCCGTCGGCGGTCCGGGCCGCGGATCTGGCGGTGCTGCCCGGAACCCGCGCGACCCTCAGCGACCTCGCGTGGCTGCGGACCACCGGTCTGGCCGATGCGCTGATCGAACGTGCGCAGCGCGGCCGGCCGGTGCTCGGGGTCTGCGGCGGCTTCCAGATGCTGTGCCGGAGCATCGTCGACACGGTGGAGTCCGTCGGCACAGTGGAGTCGGGTGTCGCCCGGCCCGTCGAGGGGCTGGGGCTGCTCGACGTCGACATCGAGTTCGCCGAAGACAAGACCCTGCGGACCTTCGACGGTCACGCGGCCGGTGAGCCGGTGCGCGGATACGAGATCCATCACGGGGTCGTGGTGCGCAGCGAGGAGCAGCCCTGGCTCGACTCCGCGGCGACCGGCCCCGAGGGCGCCCGCAGGGGAGCGGTCTACGGCACCCACTGCCACGGCGCGCTGGAGAGCGACGGCTTCCGCCGCGTCTTCCTGGCCGAGATCGCGCGGCGGGCGGGCCGGACTGCCTTCACCGCCGATCCGCGGCTGTGCGTCGCGCAGGTGCGCCGGTCGCAACTGGATCTGATGGCCGATCTGGTGTGCGAGCACCTCGACATGCCGAGTATCCACGGGTTGATCGAGGGCGGCCCGCCCGCGGTGCCCACCGTCCTATCCTGGCTTGGTGAACACCGCGCACCTGACCGTAGAGCATGACGGACTGACCTTCGACGTCGAGGAGAGCGGGCCCGCTCGGGGACCGTGGGTGGTGCTCCTGCACGGGTTCCCGGTGAACTCGCGGTGCTACGACGACGTGGTTCCGCGCGTGCACGAGGCCGGGCTCCGCACCCTGCGCATCGATCAGCGGGGCTACAGTCCCGGTGCCCGGCCCGAGGAGGTCGACGCCTACCGTCTCGACACGCTCGTCGGCGACGTCATCGGGATCCTCAACCACCTCAACATCTCGTACTCGATGGTCGTCGGCCACGATTGGGGCGGGATCGTCGCCTGGCATCTGGCGGCCAAGCATCCCGACCGCTTCACCGGCCTGGTGGCCGTCAGCACCGGACACCCGTCCGCGATGCGCGATGCACTCGCGGCGGGCGGCGATCAGCGTGAGCGGTCGGCCTACATCAAGGATTTCATCGCCGACGGCGCGGAGGAGAGGCTGAGCGCCCGAGACGGCGTCCTGCTCCGGCGTGCCGGCGTGACCGGCGAGGAACTCGCGCCGATCCTCGAGCCGGGTGCGCTGACCGGTCCGCTGAACTGGTATCGCGCCAATTTCACCGGCGACGTCGCGGCCACCCTGGCCTGCCCGCCGGTCGAGATCCCGACCACCATGGTGTGGAGCGACGGCGACGCGGCTCTGGGACGCGAACAGGCCGAGTTCAGCGGCCGATACGTCTACTCCGACTTCCGCTTCTCTGAACTCCACGGCGTCGACCACTGGATTCCCGAGAATGCGGCGGCCGCTCTGGCGAGCGAGATCTCCCTGCGGTCCTCGCGCTTCTGAGAACCCGCTCGGGCCGCCGCCGCCCTCACTCCAGGTCCAGGCCGAGGAGTGCGTTCTCGAGCACCTCCGGCATGGCGGGATGGATCCAGTACTGGCCGCGGGCCATGTCCGGCACCCGGAGACCGAAGCTCATCGCCTGGATGACGGGCTGGATCACGGTGGACGCCTGCGGACCCATCAGATGCGCGCCGAGCAGTTCACCGCTGCGACGATCGGCGATGAGCTTGCAGAATCCGGTCGTGTCCTCCATCGCCCAGCCGTAGGCGACGTCGCCGTACTCCTGCACCTTGACGGCGATGTCGCGCCCGGTCTCGCGGGCCTGCGCCTCGGTGAGTCCGACGGTGGCGATCTGCGGATGGGTGAAGACCGCGGCCGGCACGTACCGGTGGTCGAACGAGGCCAGCTCGTCGGCGTGCCAGCCGAGCAGCAGATTCTCCTGGACCACACGCTGTTCGTGGTTGGCGACGTGCTTGAGCTGGAACGGTGAACTGACATCGCCGAGCGCCCACACCTCGGGAGCCGGTGTGCGGCCGTGTGCGTCCACCGGCACGCGGCCGTCGGCGAGCAGCTCCACACCGATCGTGTCGAGGCCGAGGCGGTCGCCGTTGGGTGTCCGGCCGGTCGCGACGAGCAGGGCGTCGGCATCGACGTGCCGGCCGTCGGTGAACGAGAGCCGGACGCCGTCGTCGCCGAGGTCGATCGCACCCGCGAGCGTGCTGTCGAGCCGGACGTCCCACTGCCGGCGGGCCACCGCGGTGAATCGCTCGCTGACGTCGTCGTCGAGCCGGCGCAGCAGCCGTCCGCTGCGGGCGACGACGGTGACGTCCACGCCGAGAGCGGAGAAGACGTGGGCGAACTCGGCGGCGATGTATCCGCTGCCGAGGATCGCCATCCGCTTCGGCAGGGCGGGCAGGCGCATCACGTCGCTGTTGGTGTAGTGATGAACGCCCGAATCGGCGATCACCTCAGGAATCTCCGACCGCGAGCCCGCGGCGACGACGACCTTGCGGGCCAGCACCAGGTCGCCGTCGTCGGTCACCAGGCGGTATCGGGCCGACTCGTCGTCGCGGCCGTCGAAGCGGACGTGGCTGGAGTAGACGGTGACGTTGTCGCAACGCTCCACCCGGTACTCCTTGCCGCCGGCCGAGATCGGGTCGATGCGGCCGAAGACCCGGTCGACGATGGCGGGCCAGTCGACCGATTCGACGCTCGCCTCGACGCCGTACCGGGCCGCCGACCGGACGGTGTCGGCCACGTCCGCGGCGTAGACGAACATCTTCGTCGGAATGCACCCGACGTTGAGGCAGGTGCCGCCGTAGACGCCCTCCTCGAAGATCGCGATGCTCATCGCGTCGAAGCGTTCGTCCGGGATGGAGTTGCCGCTTCCCGAACCGATGATCGCCAGATCGACCTGCTGAGCGCTCATCGCCGCGCCCCCTCGCCGAAGATCGTGTGCAGCCAGTTCTGCACTTCGTCGTAGGCGATGCGCCGGGGCGTCTCCAGAGAAAGGAAGACGTCGTGGCGGGCGTCGGGGACGGCCACCGCCCACACGCGACGGCCGATCACGCCGGACCACTGCGCGATCTGCTTCACGTCGAGCACGCAGTCAGCGGTGTCGACCGCAGGCTCGTAGGCCCCGGTGAAGCGGGTCTTGTCCGATCGCAGGACCAGGGCGGGCACGCCGATGTCGAGCCCCCGGTGCAGGCGATGCTGTCCCGCGCGGACGGCGGCCAGCCAGCCGAAGGTCACCGGGAAACCGCCGAGCGGCTTGCGCCGCAGATCGTAGGTCCACTCGCCGTGGGCGTCGGCGGACAGGCTCTCGCCGTACGCTGCCGAGAGTTTCTGCGGCAGCACGGCTTTGGCCCGAACTCGGCCGACTCCGCGGATCAGCAGATTGACGGCGTCGGTGCGCAGCAGGGGATCGCCCTGCAAGTCCAGCCAGGGGCTGTTGAGGACCAGCCCCTTGATGCGGCGGTGCCGGTCCGGATCGGTGCGCCGGAGTCGGTCGAGCCAGAGCGGCGTGATCAGTCCTCCGGTGGAGTGGGCGACCACGATCACCCGAGCCGGCTCGTCGCCGGACCCGGATTCCTCGGTCACGACATCGAGTGCCGCGTTCAGCTCCTGGTCGTAGAACTCGAGGTCGGTGGTGAAGTGCGGTTGCTGCCCGTCCAGGAGCGACCGCCCGCACTTGCGCAGATCGAGCGCGTAGAAACCGTAGCCCCGATCGTGGAAGAACTCGGCCAGCTCCTCCTGGAAGAAGTAGTCGGTGAAGCCGTGGACGTACAGGACCGTCCCGGCGGTGGCCGGTTCCGCTCCGGCCTGGCGGATCAGGGTGGCCTCCACGGCGCCCTCGCCGTCCGGGTCGTCGCCGAGGGGGATGGTCAGCACTTCGTATCGGTCGAGGAGTTCGTCGGGACGCCATTGCCGGCTTTTCACGCTGCTCACGCCGACCAGCTTAGGCCGCACCCGTCGGTGCGCGGATCGGGCGTCGGCGTGGCACCCGTTGTCGCACACCCCACACTTGCGCGCACCGATGCTGCCTCAGACAACGCGATGGTGAACAATGATCCGCGATACAGGTCGTGAATGCCCTATGGGTGGAGGAGTTCAGCAGCGTGGCCAAGGTGATTAAGACAGACGTGGCGCTCGTCGGTGCCGGAATCATGAGCGCCACGCTCGGCGCGCTGCTGCGCCGACTGGAGCCCAGCTGGTCGATCAGCCTGTTCGAGCGCCTGGAGGCGGCCGCCGCCGAGAGCAGCGACCCGTGGAACAACGCCGGCACCGGCCACTCGGCGCTCTGCGAGCTCAACTACACGCCGGCCGACGCCAACGGCGACATCGACATCACCAAGGCGCTGAACATCAACGAGCAGTTCCAGGTCTCGCGGCAGTTCTGGGCCTACGGTGTTGACAACGGCCTGCTCGGTGCGCCCGACGAGTTCATCAACCCGATCCCGCACGTGAGCTTCTGCCACGGCGCCGACGGCGTCGAGTACCTGCGCAAGCGCCATGCGGCGCTCTCGAGCCACACCCTCTTCGAGGGCATGGAGTTCATCGACGACGACGCCGAGTTCGCGGCGCGGCTGCCGCTGATGGGCGCCGGCCGGGACTACTCCGATCCGGTGGCCCTGAACTGGTACACCCAGGGAACCGACGTCGATTTCGGCGCGCTCACCCAGCAGCTGCTGAACTTCGTCGGCCGTGACGCCGACCTCTACTTCGGGCACGAGGTCCGCAACCTCACCAAGCAGTCGGACGGCAGCTGGGTGATGAAGATCCGCAACAACCGCACCGGCGAGAAGGTTCGCGTCGAAGCGAAGTTCGTCTTCGTCGGCGCAGGCGGCGGCGCACTGCACCTGCTGCAGAAGTCGGGCATCTCCGAGGCCAAGGGCTTCGGCGGCTTCCCGGTCAGCGGCGAGTTCTTCCGCTGCACCAACCCCGACGTGATCGCACAGCATTCGGCGAAGGTGTACGGCCAGGCCGCGGTGGGCGCCCCGCCGATGTCGGTGCCGCACCTGGACACGCGCGTCATCAATCACGACAAGGGCCTGCTCTTCGGCCCGTACGCGGGCTGGTCGCCGAAGTTCCTCAAGACCGGCGGCGTCATGGACCTGCCGAAGTCGGTGAAGCCGGGCAACCTGCTGCCGATGATGTCGATCGCCCCGCAGGAGTTCGGTCTGCTCAAGTACCTGATCTCCGAGCTCGCCGCGAGCCCCGCCGACCGCGTCAAGACGCTGCAGGACTTCGCGCCGCGCGCCGTCGGCGAGGACTGGGAGCTGATCACCGCCGGTCAGCGCGTCCAGGTGATCCGCAAGACCGGTGTCGGCGGCAGCCTCGAGTTCGGCACCGCGGTGGTCGCGGAGGGCGACGGCACGCTCGCCGGTCTCCTCGGAGCGTCGCCGGGCGCCTCGACCGCGGTTCCCGCGATGATCTCGGTGCTTCAGCAGTGCTTCAGCGGTCGTTTCGAGGGCTGGAAGAGCACCCTGACCGAGATGATCCCGTCGTTCGGCCAGAAGCTCGACGAGAACCCCGCCCTGTACCGCGAGTTGTGGGACTGGACCAACCGCAGCCTCCGGCTCACCGCGCGGCCCGACGCCTGATTCGATGAGTGACGCCGGCGTTCGCTTCCCGTTCAGCGCGGTGGTCGGACAGGATCGCCTCAAGCTCGCACTGATCCTGTCCGCCGTCTCGCCGGGGATCGGCGGTGTCCTGATCCGCGGTGAGAAAGGGACCGCGAAGTCGACCATCGTCCGCGGGCTCGCCCCGCTGCTCGGCGAGGATTCGCGCGTGGTCGACCTGCCGATCGGCGCCACCGAGGACCGGGTGATCGGGTCGCTCGACCTGACTCGGGTGCTGCGCGACGGTGAAGCCCGGTTCACGCCGGGTCTGCTGGCGCAGGCCGACGGCGGCGTCCTGTACATCGACGAGGTCAACCTCCTGTCGGACCATCTCGTCGACGTCCTGCTCGATGCGGCCGCGAGCGGCCGAGTCACCGTTGAGCGTGACGGCGTCTCGCACACCCAGGCGGCGGCATTCGTGCTGGTCGGGACGATGAACCCGGAAGAGGGCGAACTGCGTCCGCAGTTGCTCGACCGGTTCGGGCTGGTGGTAGACGTCGCCGGTGCCCGTGACGTCGACGAGCGCGTCGAGATCGTCACCTCACGGCTGGCCTTCGACGCCGATCCGCAGGGCTATGCGGAGCGGTTCGCCGACGCCGAGGCCGATCTCGCGCAACGGATCGTCGCGGCCCGCGACCGCGTCGCGACCGTCCGGATCCCGCAGCGGGAGCTCCGCCGGATCGCCGGCGTCTGCTCTCACCTCGACGTCGACGGTCTGCGCGGCGACATCGTCGTGGCCCGGACCGCCGCCGCACACGCCGCATGGCGCGGCGCCGACGAGATCGACGCCGACGACGTGCGGGTGGCCGTGGAACTGGCACTGCCGCATCGACGGCGCCGCAATCCCTTCGACGAGTCGAGCATGACCGACCAGCAGCTCGACGACGCCCTGGACGCCGGTGAGCAGGCCGCGGGCCCGCGGGACGAGTCCGAGTCCGGGCCGCAGCAGCCGGACGGACCCGACGACAGCGGCCCGAACTCAGACGGCCCAGACTCAGGCGGCCCAGACTCGGGTGGCCCGGAACCGGACGACGATCCGGACGGACCCGACACGGATCCTCCCGACACCGATCCGCCCGGCGGTTCAGGAGCGCCGACCGGCCCGGACTTCGGTTCGGCACCCGGTGGTGCCCGCATCCGCACCTTCCGCGCCGAGGGCGTCGGTGACGGTGATGTGGGCCGCCGTTCGCGGGCCCGGACCAGCCGCGGCATCACCACCCGGGCCGTCGACTTCGGTCCGCGGACCGGGGTGCACCTGTTCGGCACCGTGCTCGCCGCCGCCCACCGCAGCAGCGGCGACGGGCTCCCCGCGCTCATCGCCGACGATCTCCGCGGAGCCGAGCGCATCGGCACCGAAGCCAATCTCGTGGTCTTCGTCGTCGACCTCTCCGGATCGATGACCGCCCGCGCCCGGCTCACCGCGGTGCGCAACGCCTGCGTCGACCTCCTGCGCGACTCGTACACCCGGCGTGACCGGGTGGCGGTGGTCGTGGCCTGCGGAAGGGATGCCTACGTCGCGGTTCCGCCGACCCGGTCGGTGGACCTGGCGGTGGCGCGCCTGGCACAGGTGCGCACCGGCGGACGCACGCCGCTGGCCGAGGGACTGCACCGGGCGCTCGAGGTGATCGAGCGGGCCCGCCGCACCGACCCGGAGCGCAGGCCCCTGCTGGTGGCGCTCACCGACGGCCGAGCCACGGCCGGGGCCGACGCGCCGCGCCGCGCCGACGCCGCCGCGGACGAGGTCGCGCGCAGGGGAGTCTGCGCCGTTGTGGTGGACTGTGAGCAGGGCCTGGTCCGTCTCGGTCTGGCCGCCGACCTGGCGCGCCGGCTGGGCGCGCAGTACGCGACGATGGATTCGCTGACCTCGTCCGGACTGGCCGAGCACGTCCGCGGCGTCGCGTGACGCCGGTGGCTGAACTGGAGGATGCACTGTGCCCAAGGGCGTACCCGAGACCGTTCCCGACGACGGACTGACCACCCGGAAGCGACGCCGGCTGCCGGTGCTCGCCGTACACACCGGGGCAGGCAAGGGGAAGTCGACAGCCGCGTTCGGCATGGCGATGCGCGCCTGGAACGCCGGTCTGGACGTCGCCGTCTTCCAGTTCGTCAAGAGCGCGAAGTGGAAGGTCGGTGAGGAGAACTCCATGCTCGCCCTCGGCGGCCTGAATCGGGACACCGGCGCCGGCGGCCCTGTGCAGTGGCACAAGATGGGGCAGGGATGGTCGTGGATTCAGCGCGGTGACGACGCCGTCGAGGACCACGCCGAATCGGCGCGGGCCGGATGGGCGGAGATCACGCGGCGCCTCGCCGCGCAGGAGCACGACTTCTACGTCCTCGACGAGTTCACCTACCCGCTGCACTGGGGCTGGATCGACACCGACGAAGTGGTCGAGACCCTCCGCAACCGCCCCGGGACGCAGCACGTCGTCATCACCGGACGGTATGCGCCCCAGGCGCTGATCGAGGCCGCCGATCTGGTCACCGAGATGACGAAGATCAAGCATCCGATGGATGCGGGCCGCAAAGGCCAGAAGGGCATCGAGTGGTAGTCCCGGCGGTCGTGATCGCCGCGCCGGCGTCCGGCAGCGGAAAGACGACGATCACCACCGGCCTGATCGGCGCGCTCGTCGCCGCCAGGCACCGGGTCGCGCCCTTCAAGGTGGGCCCGGACTACATCGATCCCGGATACCACGCCGTCGCGGCGGGCCGGGTCGGCCGGAACCTCGACCCCAACCTGGTCGGCGCCGACGTCATCGCACCACTGCTGGCCGCGGGCTCCGCCGACGCCGACATCGCCGTGGTGGAGGGCGTGATGGGCCTGTTCGACGGCCGCATCACCGACGATCCCGACCCGCTCGGCGTCGGCTCCACCGCGCACGTCGCCACCCTCATCGGCGCACCGGTGATCCTGGTGGTCGACGCCGGCGGGCACAGCCAGTCGCTCGCCGCACTGCTCCACGGCTTCCTCGGGTACGACGCCCGGGTCCGCGTGGCGGGCGTGATCCTCAACCGCGTCGGCTCACAGCGGCACGAACAGGTCCTCCGACAGGCCTGCGACCGCGTCGGACTGCCGGTGCTAGGCGCGGTGCGGCGCGACGCCGACCTGACCGTGCCGTCGCGGCACCTAGGACTCATCCCGGCCGCCGAGCGCCGGCGGGACGCGCTGGACTCGGTGGCCGCGATAGTCGCCAAGGTGGGGGCGGCGCTCGACCTTCCGGCGATCGTCCAGATCGCACGCCGGGCCCGACCGCCCGCGGCGATCGCCTGGTCGGCGGCCGACGCGATCGCCGCCGCGGACCCGAGCGCGGTGACGGGCCCACACCGGCGGCCGGTGGTGGCCGTCGCGGAGGGCGCCGCCTTCACCTTCGGGTACGCCGAGCACGCCGAACTCCTGCGCGCGGCGGGAGCCGAGGTGGCCGGCTTCGACCCGCTGCACGACCCGCTTCCGGAGCACGCCGCGGCGGTGGTGATCGGCGGCGGCTTCCCCGAGGCCCACGCGGACGAGCTCGCCGCCAACCACTCCCTCCGTGCCGGACTGCGCGATCACGTGGCCGCGGGCCGGCCGGTGCAGGCCGAGTGCGCGGGCCTGCTGTACCTGCTGTCCGCGCTCGACGGCGTCCCGATGGTCGGCGCACTGCCGGGCACCGGGGCCTTCGGGCCGCGGCTCACGCTCGGCTACCGCGACGCCGTCGCCGTGGCCGATTCGGTTCTCTATCGCACCGGTGAACGGGTGACCGGCCACGAATTCCACCGCAGCAGCGTCGATCTCGCCACTGACGTGGTGCCCGCCTGGGGGTGGCCCGGTGGCGACGGACCAGCGACCGACGGCGTGATCCACCGCGGGGTGCACGCGTCGTATCTGCACGTTCACCCGGTGGGACAGCCGGCCGCCGTGGCACGATTCGTGTCGGCGGCCGCGGCCGCCGACATCCCGAGCCCTTCGCCGGAGGAGGCGGTCCGATGACTCGCAGGCGCGATCTGGCGGAGGTCCACGCGGCACTCGACGCGCTCGCCCACGCCAGCGTCGAGGACCCGACCGCGCTCCGCGACCTGCTCGAAGCGGTCCTGCTGGTGGGTCGCGGTCTCGAACTCGACCAGGCGCTGCAGCGGATCGTCGAGGTGGCGGCCGACGTCCTCGACGCCCGATACTGTGCGCTCGGGGTCCGCGGGCCCGAGCTCGGTCTCCAGGCGTTCGTGTACACGGGCATCGAACCGGAGGTCCGCGCTCGGATGGGGCCGCTGCCGGTGGGCCGCGGCGTCCTCGGCGAACTGCTGCACCGTCCCGAGGTGCTGCGCATACCGAAGCTGTCCGATCATCCGGCCTCGGTGGGGTTCCCGCCCAACCATCCGCCGATGGACACCTTCCTGGGCGCGCCGATCATCGTCCGCGACGAGTTGTTCGGCAGCATCTACCTGACTGAGAAGCAGGGTGCCCCCGAGTTCACGCCGCTCGATGAGAAGATCGTCGCGGTCCTCGCGGTGGCCGCGGGCATCGCAGTCGACAACGCGCGCGCCTTCGAGCGGGCCCAGGCCCGGCTGCGCTGGATGCAGGTGATCGCCGACCGCGGATCCGAACCGCTGGCGGGCACGGCGCTCGAAGACACCCTCGACGGACTGTGCCGCGACGTCTCCGCGCTCACCGGGGCGGTGGACGTGTTCATCGTGACCGGCAGCGTCCTCACCGGACACACCGGTACCGCGCCCTGCACCGAGGACCTGTTCGAGGTCGTCGACCCGGACAACGAGCGCGCCGACGGCAAGCTCCTGGTCCGCGAGGTGCGAACACACACGGTGCCGTGGCTGCGGCACGGAGCGCGGTGGGTCTCGATGCAGCCCCTGCAGCCGACCAACGGCCGGAGCGCGATCGTCCTCACCCACCCCGAGCGACGGGTCTGGACCGGGGAGGAGGTCGCGGGCCTGCAGGGTGTCGCGCGCGTGGCCTCGCTGGCCCTGGCCTACGCCGACCAGCAGGAACTGGCGCGCGATCTGCAGTTGCTCGAAGACCGCCACCGGATCGCCCGCGACCTGCACGATCTGGTGATTCAGCGGCTCTTCGCGATCGGGATGTCGCTGCAGACCATGCAGGCCGGGTCCGCCTCGGCCGACGACGCCCGGATGGAGCAGGTCATCACCGACCTCGACGCCACCATCGCGCAGATCCGCACCTCGATCTTCGATCTGCAGGGCCTTCCCGGTCATGGCGAGGCGGCGACGCTGCGCAGGCGCGCGCTCGACGTGGTCGCCGAGTTGGCGACCCATGCGCCGATCGTGCCGAGCGTCGCGTTCATGGGGCCGGTCGACACGCTCGTCCCCGACGCCCTGGCGCCGCACATCGAGGCAGTGCTGCGGGAGGGCATCTCCAACGCGCTCCGGCATTCGGGCGCCGAGCACATCCGGGTGCGCATCGCGGCCGACGACGTCGTGACCGTCGAGATCTCCGACGACGGATGCGGTATTCCGCCGACCGCCCGGCAGTCGGGACTGGCGAACCTGACCCGCCGCGCCGACGACTGCGACGGCAGCTTCACGATCACCTCGAGCGCGGCGTCGGGCACCACGTTGACGTGGACCGCGCCGTTGCGCTGACGCCGACGACTACCGTTCGCGTTCGCGCAGTTCGGTGGCCAGCACCGCCACCTGAGTGCGGCGCTGCATGTCGAGCTTCGAGAGGATGCGCGAGACGTAGTTCTTGATCGTCTTCTCCGCCAAGAACATCCGGTCGGCGATCTGCCGGTTGGTCATGCCCTGGCCGATCAGGGTGAAGACCTCGCGCTCCTGGCCGGTGAGCCGGGCCAGGGGATCGGACGGTTCACCGTCGCGCAGGCGAGCCAGCAGCGCGGCGGTGCTGCGGTCGTCGAGCAGCGATCCGCCGGCGCCGACCGTCCGCACAGCGGCGATCAGATTGTGGCCGAGGATCTGCTTGAGTACGAAGCCGGAGGCCCCGGCCAGGACGGCGGCGAGCAGGGCGTCGTCGTCGGCGTAGCTCGTCAGCATCAGGCAGTGCACCGACGGCTGCGCGCTCCGCACGCTTCGGCACAGTTCCACGCCGTTGCCGTCGGGCAGCCGCACGTCGAGCACCGCGACGTCGGGTTTCGTCGCAGCGATACCGACTCCGGCTTCGGCGACGGTGGCCGCCTCGCCGACGACCTCGAGATCGTCGGCGGTGCTGAGCAGATCGCGAAGGCCACGGCGGACGAGCTCGTGGTCGTCGACGAGGAACACGCGGTACTTACGAGGCGACTCGACCATGCCTCAACGCTACAACAGGGCGGCGCGCGACTCGGGGCCTAATCGCCACGGGACCTTCGCCCCCTGAAATCGCTGGTCGTGAGCGAGATCGTAGGAATATGACCAGTTTGATCGGCAAGCCCATGAGCGGCTCGGACCTGCTTCGCGAACTCCTGCCCGTCTGCGAGACGGAGGTGGAGCGCCACATGAAGATGACGAGGGACTGGAACCCGCACGACTACGTGCCGTGGGACGACGGCCGGAACTTCGCGGCGCTCGGCGGCGTCGACTGGGATCCGGAGCAGTCGCAGCTGTCGGAGACCGCCAAGGCGGCGATGATCACGAACCTGCTGACCGAGGACAATCTGCCGTCGTACCACCGGGTGATCGCCGAGAACTTCAGCCTCGACGACGCCTGGGGCTTCTGGGTGGGGCGCTGGACGGCCGAGGAGATGCGGCACTCGATCGTGATGCGCGACTACCTCGTCGTGACGCGGGGCGTCGATCCGGTGGAACTCGAGCAGACCCGGATGACGCACATGATCGGCGGGTTCAACCCGCTGCCGGACGACGACGGACAGCGCGACCACAGCTACGACATGCTCTTCGCGGTGGCCTACGTCTCGTTCCAGGAGCTCGCGACGCGCGTCAGCCACCGCAACACCGGCAAGGCCTGCGGCGACCCGATCGCCGACCGGATGCTCCAGCGAGTCGCTGCCGACGAGAACCTGCACATGCTGTTCTACCGGAACGTCGTCGCCGGGGCGCTCGATCTGGTGCCCGACGAGGCGATGGTGGCGATCTACACGATCGTCTCGAACTTCCAGATGCCCGGTGCGACGATGCCGAACTTCCGCAGGAACGCGGTCCTGATCGCCAAGGGCGGCATCTACGACCTGCCGCAGCACATGGCCGATGTCGTGATGCCCGTGCTGCGCAAGTGGCGGATCTTCGATCGCGACGACTTCGGCCCGGTCGGCCAGATGTACCGCGACAAGCTCGCCGCCTTCCTCGCCGAGATGGACATCAAGGTCGCCAAGTTCGAGGACGCCCGCGAGCGCGCGATCGAGCGGGAGCGCAGGCGCGGACTGCACGTCTAGCCGCCGGTGCGGTCCCGGTAGGCTGATCGCTCATGCAAGCGCATTACCTCGCGGGGCTGGATCTGCACGGACGCAAGGTCGTCGTCATCGGCGGCGGGAGCGTCGCGCAACGGCGCCTGCCGAACCTGATCGCCGCCGGCGCCGACGTCCACGTCGTCGCGCTCGACCCCACGCCGGCCGTCGAGTCGGAGGTCGCGATCACCGTGCATCGGCGTGCGTACGCCGACGGCGACCTCGAGGGAGCCTGGTATGCGATGGCCTGCACCGACGATCCCGACGTCAACGCGGCGGTGGTGGCGGAGGCCGAGCGCAGGCGAGTGTTCTGCGTGCGCGCCGACGACGCCCGCCGCGGAACCGCCGTCACCCCGGCGTCCGGAGTCCACCGCGATCTGCAGTTCGGGGTGCTGGCGGCCGGCGACCATCGTCGCTCCGCGGCCGTGCGCGCCGCGATCACCGAGGCTCTCGCGGACGGCACCTCGCTGCGCATCGACGACGACCGCAGGCACGCCGCGGGCGTGGCCCTGGTGGGCGGAGGTCCCGGCGACGCCGATCTCATCACGGTGCGCGGCCGCAAACTGCTCGCCGAGGCGGACGTGGTGGTGGCCGACCGGCTCGCGCCCATCGCACTCCTCGACGAGCTCGGTCCGCAGGTGGAGATCATCGACGCGGCCAAGGTGCCCTACGGCCGCGCGATGCGTCAGGAACAGATCAACGATCTCCTCGTCGACCGCGCGCGGGCGGGCAAGTTCGTGGTCCGCCTCAAAGGCGGCGACCCATACGTGTACGGCCGCGGATTCGAAGAACTCCAGGCCTGCGTGGCGGCGGGTGTGCCGGTCACCGTGGTCCCCGGCATCAGCAGCCCGATCGCGGCTCCCGGCCTGGCCGGAATCCCGGTGACTCACCGCGGCGTGACGCACGAGGTGGTCATCGTGTCGGGCCACGTGGCTCCGGGGCACCCCGACTCGCTCACCGATTGGGCGGCGCTCGCGCGGCTGCGGGGCACCATCGTGCTGATGATGGCGGTCAAGCGCATCGACGAGTTCGCGACGGCCCTGCTCGAGGGCGGGCGACCGGCCGACACCCCGGTGGCGTTCATCGAGAACGCCTCGCGGCCGGATCAGCGTCTCCTGCGCACCGACCTCGCGCACGCCGCGCAGACCGCTGTCGACGAGAAGCTGATCGCCCCGGCGATCGCGGTGATCGGTCCGGTCGCCGGTTTCACCGACGCCGACCGGGCTCTGCGGTTCTGAGCGGGTGGTCGAGATGAACGCACGCACAGCCGCAGGACTCTCCGGTCTGATCCTGCTCGTCGCGGCCGTCGCCTCCTGGTTCGTGCCCCCGTCGGTCACGGCGATTCTCGTCGCGCTGGCCGTCGTCGTCATGTCGGCCTGGCAGATCCATCGCCGCCGCGCGGGCATCGCGCCCACACCGCCGAGCACCATGACCACCTTCGTCATCCCGCTCACGTTCGGAGCGCTGGCGGTCGTCGCGCTCAACGGCTGGATCTACCGGATCTCGGCGGAGGCAGGCGATTCCGGCGAGCTGCAGACGATCGGCCTGGTCACCGGCGTCATCGGCATGGCCGCCGCGTACGGATACGGCCGCCTCCGGGCACAGAAGGCACAGCTCGACGAGGTGGTCGAAGTGAATCCGGCCGACGACACTCCGGAGACCGACGACGACCAGTGGTTCTTCCCTCAGGCCAAGTGACCGGCTCTCGCGCCGTGCGAGTCGCGGTGCGGACCGCCGATCGGGGGTCGGATCAGCCGGTGACGACCGTGATCTGCGACTCAGAGGTGATCTCGACGCGCTGGCCGGCGTCGGACAGGACGGCGGCGAGCGCGTTCACATCCCGGACGTTCCGCCGGGTCCGGACCAGTTCGCGCGCCACCAGTCCCTTGAAGTGCTTGTTGAAATGGCTCACGACCTTCCGCGAGCCGTCCGCGGCCTCGGTCACCACGGTCGCGGTCACCGCACCGTCGACGGGACCGAGTTTCTGGTAGACGCCCGAGCGCAGATCGACGACGAAGTCGTCGATGCGGTCGAGAGCGGGGGACAGCACCGGCTTCCACAGTGCGCCGAGGGTGCCGAAACCGGGCAGCCGGGACCCGCCGGAGAGCCGGTAGGCCGGGATGCGGTCGTCGGCCCGGACCACGCCGAACAGCGCCGAGCCGATCATCAGTCGGTCGCCGGCCTTGGTCTTGGCCGCGCGGGTCATGCCCGGATAGTCGAGGGCGTCGTACAGGACGCCGGTGTACCGGGTGATCGCGGTGCGCGTCGGCGACTCCCAGAGATCGGCGTTGCGCTCGATCTCGGCGACGGCCGTCGCGCCCAGACCCAGCGCCGTGCGGGATGCGTCGAGATCGGCGGAGAGGTCGACGATCGCCTCGGCGAGCTTGCGCCGGACCGGATTGAGCTCCGGCAGAACCAGCGAGTCGAGATCGAGCGGAGCGGCCTCGCCGCCGTCCGACTTGGTCTCCGAGGGAGGCAGGATGACGAGCACGCGACCACCCTAACGAACCCGCCGGTGATCCCATTAAGCTGGTACATCGTGATCACACGGATGTCGAACCTGTTCCTGCGCACCCTCCGCGACGACCCGGCCGATGCCGAGGTGCCGAGCCACAAGCTGCTCGTGCGCGCGGGCTACATCCGGCGTGCCGCCCCCGGCGTCTACGAGTGGCTGCCCTTGGGGCTCAAGGTGTTCCGCGCGGTCGAGAACCTCGTTC
This sequence comes from Gordonia sihwensis NBRC 108236, assembly GCF_000333035.1. Classification (GTDB taxonomy): domain Bacteria; phylum Actinomycetota; class Actinomycetes; order Mycobacteriales; family Mycobacteriaceae; genus Gordonia; species Gordonia sihwensis. Next base: position 5,643 of record NZ_BANU01000035.1, on the reverse strand, counting down.
GCGAGGAGATGGACGCGATGGGCGCGCAGGAGATCCTGTTGCCCGCGCTGCTGCCGCGCGACCCGTACGAGACCACCGGGCGCTGGACCGAGTACGGGCCGGCGTTGTTCCGCGTCAAGGACCGCAAGGGCGCGGACATGATGCTCGGGCCCACGCACGAGGAGATCTTCACGCAGCTGGTCAAGGGCGAGTACAGCTCGTACAAGGATCTGCCGGTCACCCTGTACCAGATCCAGACCAAGTACCGCGATGAGGAGCGCCCGCGGGCCGGGCTGTTGCGTGGGCGCGAGTTCGTGATGAAGGACTCGTACTCGTTCGACCTCGACGAGCGGGGTCTGCAGGCCTCGTACGACGCTCATCGTGCCGCGTACCAGCGCATCTTCGACCGTCTCGGCATCAAGTACGTCATCGTCGCGGCGACCTCCGGCGCCATGGGCGGCAGCGCCTCGGAGGAGTTCCTGGCCGAATGCGAGGTCGGCGAGGACACCTTCGTCCGCAGCACCGAGTCGGGCTACGCGGCCAACGTCGAGGCCGTGGTGACCCCGGTTCCCGAGGCGATCCCGCTCGACGGGCTCCCCGAGGCGGTGGTCCACGACACCGGCGACACCCCGACCATCGAGACCCTGGTCGACTGGGCCAATCGCGAGCTCGACGGTGACTACACCGCCGCCGACACCCTCAAGAACGTGATGGTCAAGATCCGCAGGCCGGGAGGTGAGTGGGAGATCACCGCGGTGGCGGTGCCGGGTGATCGGGAGGTCGACTTCAAGAGGCTGGAGGCCTCGGTGGAGCCGGCGGAGGTGGAACTGCTCACCGACGCGGACTTCGCGGCCAATCCGCAGCTCGTCAAGGGGTACATCGGACCGAAGGCCGTCCAGGCGGCGGGCTTGGCGTACCTGGTCGACCCGCGTGTGGTCAGCGGCACCGCGTGGATCACCGGGGCCGACGCGCCCGGTAAGCACTACGTCGATCTGGTGTGCGGCCGCGACTTCACTCCCGACGGCGTCATCGAGGCCGCCGAGGTGCGCGCCGGTGATCCGTCCCCGGACGGCAGAGGTGTGCTCGAGGCCGCCAAGGGCATCGAGATCGGTCACATCTTCCAGCTCGGCCGCAAGTACACCGACGCCTTCGAGTTCGACGTGCTCGGCGAGAACGGCAAGCCGGTGCGCCCCACGATGGGCTCGTACGGTCTCGGCGTCTCGCGGATGGTCGCGGTGCTCGCCGAGCAGTGGCACGACGAGAAGGGCCTGCGCTGGCCGCGCGAGGTGGCGCCGTTCGACGTCCACCTGGTGATCGCGAACAAGGACGAGGCCGCGGTGGCCGGTGCGCAACAGTTGGCCGCCGATCTCGACGCCGCCGGACTGTCCGTGCTCTTCGACGACCGCAAGGCTTCGCCCGGCGTCAAGTTCAAGGACGCCGAGCTGCTCGGTATGCCGGTCGTGGTGGTCGTCGGCCGCGGCTGGGCCGACGGCACCGTCGAGATCCGCGACCGGCTCACCGGAGAGACCTCCGCGGCGCCGGTCGACGGAGCCGTCGACGCGGTGGTCACGGCCGCGCGCGGCTGACCGCCGGCTAGAACGGCGCGCGGTCGAGGCAGACGCAGAACGGATGCCCGGCGGGGTCGAAGAGAACTCGGCACAGGTCCGGCGCGGCCTGCTGTGGCGACAGCCGTGCGCCGAGGCGGACCGCCTCGGCCGCACCCTCGTCGAGATCGGCGACCACCAGGTCGAGATGGATCTGCTTCGGCACCGCACCGCCGGGCCATTCCGGAGGCCGGTGGTCGGGCACCCGAAGCGCGGTGATCACGATGGAGCCGGCCCGCACACAGGCATATCTCGTGGACGTGTGCGTCACGGTCCCGTCGAGCATCGCCGACCAGAAGCGGGCGAGCTCGACGGGATCGTCGCAGTCGAGGGTGATCGAACCGATGCGCGCTGTCGCCATGGTGACGACCCTAGGCGGGTGACGCGGGCCAGGCGCCCTCTCCGGTCCTACTGACCGGGGAAGGCCACCGTCAGCGGTTTCTCGCCCGCGATCGAGCGCCAGTACGAGGATCGCAGGGCGCAGTCGGTGAGCCCGTCGACGGCGGTCCGGCGCACCGCCTGCGAATCGGCCTGCTCCAACAGCGCCCGGTAGGCCTTCGCGCAGTCGTTCTCGGCGGCCAGCGCGGCCTTCGCGGCGGTGGCCTGGTCCGTCACGTCGACGGGCAGCAGGTATCCGGCCGCCGGGGTGCGCTCGGGCTGGCCGGCGGCGAGCAGTGCCTCGTTCAGCTGGTCGCGTCGCACCCGGTGCGCGGCGATGTACTCCGCGACGGTGTCGCGCACCTCTCCGGTGGTGAAGGCGGTGAGCACGCCGTAGGTGAAGACGGCGGTGTTCTCCGCGTCCGCGGCGGTGTCGAGAGCGGCGTTCTGGCTCATGCGAGTTGCACTTTCGCGAGGGTCTGGCAGGAGGCGCTGATCGAGCCGAGGAGCCCGGCGCTGAAGCCGGACAGACCCACGCACGCATCCGCTGCGCTGGTGGCCGACCGTTCGATCGAGACGCCGAGGGCCGCCACTGACGCCGTGGGCGCGGCCGGTGGCGAGTCGATCCGGTCGGCAGTCGAGGAGTGCAGCCGGCTGATCTCGTCGCGCAGCGCCTTCAGGTGCGCGCCGCGCTGATCGGCGACGGTCCGCAGGGCCTCGGTGTACGCGGTGTTCCGCGGCGCGAGCGCGGTGGCCGCCCGCTGCTGCCGCAGCGCCGCCTGGGCGTGCGGGAGCAGCGTCTCGGCGTCGAGCTGTCGCTGCGTCGGCCCGGTATCGCATGCGGTCAGCGACCATCCCGCGACTGCGGCGGCACCGGCGAGGACGCCGCCGCGGAGCACACTGCGGCGCGGCACCCCCGTGGCGGGGCGACCGGCTTTCGGAGGCTCGGGGGCGGGGGGATCCTGGATCGGCACTCGTGTCACGGTGGACGATTCTGCCAGTCGGACGAGTCGACTACACTCGAAGCCCGGCCCGGCGGCCGACGGGAACCGCGGCAGCGGTTCCCGATACCGAAACCCAGGAGGACGCGCACGATGACTGCGGAGGCTCTGACCGGCGGCATCAGCGACCTGGTGGCTTCGACCCTCGATCGGCTCGGATTCGATCTGGAGGAGGTCGCGGTGCTGACCCCGCCGGGACGCCGCGAGATCCGGATCGTCGTCGATCGTGACGGCGGAGTGTCGCTCGACGCGGTCGCCGAGCTCAGCCGGAGCCTGGAGGCGGTGTTCGACGAGTCCGACCTGCTCGGCGAGTCCCCGTACGACCTCGAAGTCACGACGCCGGGGATCGGCCGGCCGCTGACGCTGCCGCGCCACTGGCGCCGCAATCAGGGACGCAAGGTCCGCGTCGAGTACACCGACGAGGGTGTGGACCGCACCGTCGAAGCCCGGGTGGGCCCCAGCGACGAGGGCCGCGTCACCCTGGTGACAGTCGACAAGAGCCGGATCCGCTCCTTCGAGGTCGAGCTGGCCGATATCGCGCGCGCGGTGGTCGAGGTCGACTTCGGCAGGCCCGGCGAAGCGGCCCTGCGTGCCTGCGGCCTGGACGACGACGAGATCGCGCGTCGTCGCGAATCGTGACGCCCGCCAACGACATTCACTTCACCCGCCGACAACTCAATCCGAAAAGCGAATAGGAGTCGCCACCATGCACATAGACATCAGCGCGCTGCGTTTGATCGAGGCCGACAAGGGCGTGCCGACCGAGACCGTGCTCTCGGCGATCGAGACAGCTCTGCTCACCGCCTACCGGCACACCGACGGGTTCGCACCGAACGCCCGCATCGACATCGACCGCAAATCGGGTCAGGTCCGCGTGATGGCTCAGGAACTCGACGAGAACCGCACCGTGGTCCACGAGTGGGACGACACGCCGGAGGGATTCGGCCGCATCGCCGCGACCACCGCGCGCCAGGTGATCCTGCAGCGTCTGCGCGACGCCGAGAACGAGAAGACGTACGGCGAACTGGTCGCCCACGAGGGCGAAGTGGTCGGCGGCATCGTGCAGGCCGACGCCAAGGCGAATGCGCGAGGCATGGTGATCGTGCAGATCGGCACCGACTCCAACGCCACCGAGGGCGTGATCCCGCCCGCGGAGCAGGTGCCCGGTGAGAGCTACAAGCACGGCGAGCGGATCAAGTGCTACGTCGTCGGGGTGGCGCGCGGGGCCCGCGGACCTCAGATCACGCTCTCGCGCACGCATCCCAACCTGGTCCGTAAGCTCTTCTCGCTCGAGGTACCCGAGATCGCGGACGGGTCGGTCGAGATCGTCGCCGTGGCCCGCGAGGCCGGTCACCGTTCCAAGATCGCGGTCCACACCGGCGTGGCCGGACTGAACGCCAAGGGCGCGTGCATCGGTCCGATGGGACAGCGGGTGCGCAACGTGATGAGCGAACTGTCCGGCGAGAAGATCGACATCATCGATTACGCCGCGGATCCGGCGGTCTTCGTCGGCAACGCGCTGTCGCCGGCCAAGGTGGTCTCGGTCACCGTGATCGACAAGGAGACCAAGGCCGCGCGCGTCATCGTGCCCGACTACCAGTTGTCGCTGGCGATCGGCAAGGAGGGGCAGAACGCCCGGCTGGCGGCCCGGCTCACCGGGTGGCGGATCGACATCCGGTCGGATGCGGGCGACGGCGGTCCCCGCGACGCCGACGGTGGCGCCGTCGAGTCCTCCGATACGCTAGACTGACCTGTGGCCCTTCGAACGTCGACATCTCCGGTGCGTACCTGTATCGGCTGTCGCCGGCGTGATCAAGCTTCACACCTGGTCAGGCTGGTGGCTGTGCGAGGCGCGGACAGCGCATCGCAGGTGGCGATCGACGAACGGGGGAGACTGCCGGGACGAGGCGCCTGGCTGCACCGCGATGAGAGATGTCTCTCGCTTGCGGTGCGGCGCAACGCCTTCGGCACGGCGCTACGGGATCGCGGCGTCGCCGTGAGACCAGAGGATCTGGCCGAGCACATCGGCGGGATCATCAACAGTGAGGGCTCCGCAGGGAGTCAGGACAGGTAGCAGAAGACATGAGCACACCGTGAAGTCTCCACGATGAGCACGTTTACTGAATAAACCGAGGTCGATGCGGGCAGCCCGCTCGACCTCCAAGTGAGGAGAGCAGTGGCAGGCAAGGCCCGCGTTCACGAACTGGCCAAGGAATTGGGCGTACCCAGCAAAGCAGTGCTGGAGCGGCTCAAGGAGCAGGGCGAGTTCGTCAAATCCGCATCGTCGACTGTCGAGGCCCCGGTGGCCCGTCGACTGCGTGAGTCTTTCGAATCCGGCTCCGGTTCCGCTTCGGCGAAGCCGGCGGCCAAGGCATCCGGCGCCAAGCCGGGTCCCAAGCCCGGTCCGGCACCCAAGCCGGCAGCGGCGAACTCCGCTCCGGCCGCCGAGGCGGCCCCGGCGGCACGAGCATCCGCCCCGGCTCAGCCGGTGGCGAGCGGCCCCAAGCCGGGCCCCAAGCCCGCACCGAAGGCGGCTCCGGCACCGCAGGCTCCGGCCGCACCGGCGGCCGAGTCCGCCGAGCCGGCCGGCAAGCCCTCGGCACCGGCGGCGCAGTCAGGTCAGGCACCGGCGACGCCGGGTCCCCGTCCGGGTCCGCGCCCCGGTCCCCGGCAGCCCCGAG
>NZ_BANU01000036.1 GCF_000333035.1 Gordonia sihwensis NBRC 108236 | reverse complement strand
GGCCCGCCGAACTACTCGCACTGATCGATGCCGCGGCGGTCAAACTCGCCGAGACCTCCCTGTCGCCGGAGACCGAACCGGAACTGCTGGCCCACACGCAGACCGCCGAACGGATCCGGCGCCGCTGGGACGGCATCTCCGCTGCGCTGCTGGTGGAGGTCTCCGACCGCAACGCTCACCGAACCGCCGGCTACCTGAATCCACACCAATACCTCTCACAAGGGCTGCGGCTCGGAACCCGCGAAGCCGGCCGACGGCTCCGGATGACCGAGACCATCGGCGAATTCTCCAACTTCCAAGGGCAGACGCTGCCTCCCCGGAAGCCCGCCACCGCCGCCGCGGTCGCGGCCGGGACTGTCGGCGCCGAACACGCGTTGGTGATCTCGGCCGTTTTGGCGAAAGTGCCCGGCTGCATCTCGCCGGAAGTCAAAGCCCGTGCTGAGGCGGAGTTGGCCGAGGCTGCGGCCGGGTTGAATCCGGATGATCTGGGCAAGGTCGGCGACCGCCTGCTCGCTCACCTGGACCCCGACGGGCAGGAAAGCGATCACGTCGACCGGCAACGCCAACGCGGAATCACCATCCTCCCGCAAGACCGACAACTCATGAGCAAAGTCCGCGGCGCCATGACCCCGGAGTTGCGGGCCAAGTTCGAAGTGATCTTGACCGCCTGGGCCGCACCCGGGATGAACAATCCCGCCGACCCGGATTCGCCCACCGGAACCATTGACGCCGACGGCATCGACGCCGAGGCTCTGGCGGCGGCGCGGGGTCGGGATCTGCGCAGTGCCGCCCAACGCACACACGACGCGCTGCTGGCGTTGTGCGACTACGTTCTCGCCCACGGCGGACTCGGTGCACCGAACCGGATACCGGCGGAGTTGGTCATCACCGTCACCGACCAGGAACTCGCCGCCCACGCCGGAATCGCGTTGACCGCGACCGGCACCCGCATTCCGATCGGTGAACTCGTGCGGCTCGCTGCCGAGGCTGTGCCGCACCTGGCCGTCTTCCGCAATCACACCAGCGAAGTCCTCTACCAAGGCCGCGGTGCACGCTTCGCGAGTAAGGCGCAGCGGTTGGCGTTGTTCGCCCGCGACCGCGGCTGCACCGCCCCCGGCTGCGACCGACCCTTCGCGCAAACCCAAGCCCATCACGCACCGGACTGGATCACCCCGGCCGGACGCACCGACATCGACGCCCTCGGCGCCGCCTGCGGACGCCACAACCGCGCCGTCGGCACCAACCGCGGACAATGGGAAACCACCACCCTCACCGACGGACCCCACGCCGGACGCATGGCCTGGCGACCAGCCACCACCGACCAACCCTGGCGCCTCAACCCCATCCACCACGCCGGACAAGCACGGCACCTGCACCCGCCAGAACTGCATCGGCAAGAATCGGGCCCACCGCCGGCGCATCCGCCGCCTCGGACTCCACCGCAGGAGTCACAAGCTCCCCCGGCAGATTCCGAATCTGCCCAGTCACCCCACGCCGCGGCCTGACGCGTCCTCCCAAGGTGCGCCGCGCTTCTAAGCTGCAATCGACACACCCGCCGACCAGGGAGCACATCGCATGGAACTGACGACGCTGACGCACGAGAACGAAGACGGCATCCTCACAGTCCGGCTCAACCGCCCCGACCATCTCAACGCCTTCACCGTCGAGATGGCGCAGGAATTGGAGCACACCTTCCGTTCGGTCAACGATGACGACTCCGTTCGGGCTGTCATCGTCACCGGCAACGGACGTGCGTTCTGCGCCGGCATGGACCTGGCGACCGAGGGCGACAATGTGTTCGGGCTCGACGGCGCCAAGCGGCCCACGCTCGCGGACATGGCCGATCTGGATGATCCCGGAATCGCGCGGATTCGCGACACCGGCGGGCGGGTGACGCTCGCGATCTACGCTTGCCGCAAACCGGTGATCGCGGCCGTCAACGGCGCCGCAGTCGGCATCGGCGCCACGATGACGCTGCCGATGGACGCTCGACTCATATCGACCAAGGGCCGGATCGGCTTCGTGTTCGGACGTCTCGGCATCGTTCCCGAGGCGGCGTCATCGTGGTTCCTCCCTCGAGTGGTCGGCCTCCCGAAAGCGCTCGACCTGGTGTACCGCGCCGACATCCTCGATGCGCAGAGCGCACTCGACGCCGGCCTGGCACAGAGCGTCCACGAGCCGGAGGATCTGCTCGACGCTGCGCGCTCGCTCGCCGACTCCTGGACTCAGGGCCGTTCGCCGGTGGCCGTCGCGCTCGCCCGCCAGATGCTGTACCGCAACGCGGCGCAAGAACATCCGACAGAGGCCCATCGCATCGATTCGCTCGCGATGTTCTACACGAGCATCGGCGACGGCGACGACGGTGTTCGAGCCTTCCTCGAGAAGCGACCGGCCGAGTTCGATTCGAAGGCGTCTCGGATGCCGGAGTTCTATGACGAGTGGACGCGGGAGTAGCGCCTCACTCGGCCACGGTCACCGTCGTGCCGACCTCGGCCCAGTCGTAGAGATGCTTCATCTCTGGTCCCGGAACGTGGACGCATCCGCGAGATCCCGCGGTCTTGAAGGCTTCGCGGTCGCCGAACGCCGTCTTCTGCCACGGTGCGTCGTGGAATCCGAAGTCACCGAAGAACGGCAGCCAGTAGCGAACATGGTCTCGGTAGCCGGGTCCGACGAGGTCCCGATTCGTCTCTCGGCTCTGAACGGTCCAGGTGCCGGTCGGCGTGCCGTCACCGCGCGCGACGTTCCCCGTCGTCACCGGTGACGACGACACCGGACGTCGCCCGTCGCACATCCACATGGCTTGCTGGGACAGACTGACTCGGATCAGTCGTCGTCCGGGCGCGTTGGTCCGGCACTCGGCACTTCCTGCTGCGCGAATGGCGGCGGGATCGGAGATCGTGCTCGCCGGAACCGCCGCGGCATGCGTGGCGGGCTGCACCGCGGCAGAGTTCGTGTTCCACGTCAGATGGAGAAGCAGCGCCACCGTCACCACCAGTGCCGCGGTCGCCAGGGCGAGCGGCGCCGCGTACCCGCGCACACCGCTGCGCAGTCGGTTGCCGCTCGCCACTTCCGCCACCCTGGTCTCCTCGCACTCGCGATGGCCCAGGGTAGCTATTCCGACTCCTGCTCGGATAGGACCTGCACCTCACGGACGCCGTCGATCTCGGCGAGAGCCGCGACCAACGCCTCCGTCCTCGCTCCCCCGGCCACCTCCAGGATCAGTGCGGCGGTGCCGTCGACTTCCACGTCCTGAGGCCGGGCCTGCCGTATCGTCCACCCGCCGCTGGTGATCGACTCGATGATCTGCCGCAGTAATCCGTGCCCGTCGGCGTAGGTGACTTCGATCTGCGATTCGGAGACCTGCCCGGGCAACAGTCGCGACAGGGCCCGCAGTCCATACGCCGTCACGAAGTGCAGCGCGGTCACCACCACGGCCAGCAGCCACAGGCCGGCGCCGGCCGCCATGCCGATCGCTGCGGTCTCCCACACTGAGGCCGCAGTCGTGAGGCCGCGCACCGCACCCCGGCGCGTCAGAATGATGCCCGCTCCAAGGAAGCCGATGCCCGACACCACCTGAGCGGCCACTCGCGACGGATCGACGACCACTTCGTCCGAAAGCACATTCATGAATCCGTACTTGCTGATCAGCATGAACAGTGCGGCGGAAGTGCCCACGATCGCCTGAGTGCGGAGCCCGGCACTGCGCCCGCGAAGCTGTCTCTCAAGCCCGATCAGCGCGCTGAGGACAAACGCGAGTACCAGCTCACCCACTTGGGGCCAGCCCTGCTGCTCCAACGCGTCAGCGAGTGCCATCGTCGTTCGACGGTACTCCCGGAGCAAGCGCACCGGAGTGGCGCTGAGAGATTCTGCCGACTGGTTCCACGTGAAACCGGCATCGGCACTCCCCGCGACGTCGTTACGCCCTCAGCTCGAGTCGGCGTCAAGCTACGCTGAGCCGCACCGTCAGGGAGTTCGACGAAGGGGGTCGGCCGTGGCTATGCCGGCATTGGGGCGAGCACGCAGCAAGGGCGGCGAGGTCGCGACCATCGAGTTGTTCTTCGACCTCGTCTACGTATTCGCGTTCAGCCAACTCGCATCGTTTTTCGCCGAGCACCTCACCGGCCGCGGGACCGTCGAGGTGATCGTCATGTTCGGCGGAGTCTGGTGGGTGTGGAACTACACCGCGTGGGCCACCAACTTCGTCGACCCAGCCCGCATCCCCGTCCGGATCCTGCTGGTCGTCCTCATGCTGTTGAGCCTGGTGATGGCCGCGTCCATCCCTGAGGCGTTCGGCGACCGAGGACCCCAGTTCGCCATCGCGCTGGCTGCGATGCAGGTGGTCAGGCCGTTGTTCATCGCGATTGCGATGCGCGGACAGCAGATCGGCCGCAATTACGCGCATCTGCTCGCATGGTCCGCCGTGGCCGCCGCGGTGTGGGTGATCGGCGCGTTCTGCGAACCCGACACCCGGCTGATCGTCTGGATCGTCGCCCTCGCCATCGACGTCGCCGCCCCGCTCCTGCGCACCTGGCTGCCGCGGTTCGGCGGAATCGACATGCGGATGTGGGAATTGACGCCCGCACATCTCGTGGAACGTAATCGGCTGATCTTCATCATCGCGCTCGGCGAGACGGTCCTTTCCATCGGGCGCGAGTTCATGCACATGGAATCGAGCCTGTACTCATTCGTTGCACTGGGGGTGGCGTTCGCCGTCCCGGTCGCCTTCTGGTGGCTGTATTTCGCCCACCATTCGGAGCGCACCGAACGACGGCTCGAAGAGGCCGACGATCCGACCGCCCTCGCCCGCGGAGGCTTCGCATATGCGCACGCCATCCTGGTCGGCGGCGTGATCGTGACCGCCGTCGGCACCGAGAAGATGCTCGCGCATCCCCACGATGAGACGACCACCGTCTACGCGCTGCTCCTCGCCGGTGGCCCGGCGCTGTTCTACATCGGCCTCGCGCTCTTCGTGGCGTCGATCGGCGGCCTGGACCGCTTCGAATCGACTGTCACGGCGTCAACCCTCGCCGTCCTGGCGGCAATCGGCGTTGTCGCCGCATCGACAGGTATCGAGCTCCTCGTGCTGGCCGCGCTGGTCGCTGCGATCCTCGCCGCCGGAGTCGCCTCCGCGTCCTGGCATCACCGGAACGACGCCGCGGTCGCGAAGTCCTGAGGCATTCGCACCCTCCCGTTTCCGCCGGCTGGCAGTCGCCGCACCCCACGTTTCGCGCAACCGCGACCCGGGAACCCCGTGCCCCAGGACATTGAACGGACACGGAAGGGAAGGGACCCGATGGTCTCGATACCGGCTCGATTGACGATGGCCTCACTGCGCGCGACGAGGAGCAAGAAGTTCTATGCAGACCCGGCGGTGATGACCGAGCGCCTCCCCCGGCACCAGCGCAAGAGCATGACCACGCCGCCGTGGCTGCCCACGGTGCAGGTCTCTCTCGAACACGTCGGCGACATGCGCTGCTACCGCATCGAACCGCGCGACGGTGCAGGCGACACCCGCATACTGCACCTTCATGGCGGTGGCTTCGTCGAGGAGCCGCAGCGCCATCATTGGCGGTTCCTCGCGTGGCTGGCGCGGGCCGCCGACGCCTCTGTGATCATGCCTATCTATCCGCTCTGCCCATCGGCGGATCACCGCACGATCATCCCGGCGGTGGCCGATGCGGCGCACACCTATCTAGCAGGCGCACCCGGGCCCACTGTGCTCTCGGGTGACTCCGCAGGCGGCCGACTGGCTCTCGAACTGTGCTGCGGTGATCGGAGATTGCGAACCGAACCGGACGCCGTCGTACTGCTCTCGCCATGGATTGATCTCACGGTCTCGATGCCGGAAGCCGACGCGATCGACCCCGATGATCCGGAACTCGGGATCGCCGGTCTGCGTCAAGCGGGACGGTGGTTCGCCGGGAACGCGCCGCCCACCGACTTCGGGCCCGTCGACGGCGAGCGACTCTCGGCGCTGCCCCCGACGATCGTCTTCACGGGCACACGCGACGTCCTCAACCCGGATGCCCGCGATTTCGTCGGCCGGGCGCGATCAGCAGGCGCCACGATCAGCCTCAAGGAGCATCCGGGCATGTTCCACAACTGGATCATGCACAAGATCCCGGAGGCCAGTCGGGCGCGCAGGGAACTCGAGGCCTTCATTTCCGAACGTCTCGAAGACGGAGGGTCGCACCTGCGGGGACGATCCACGACCTCGAAGGGGTCGATGCAGTGACTGTCAACGTGGTGGTCCCGGGCCTCAGCGACCGGCAGCGAGCCGAACTCGAGGCACTGCCCGGCGCCGACCAGATGCGGTTCCACAGTCTCCTGGACGTCGAGACGCTCACCGCCGCGCCTCATTTCGACCTCGAGTCGCTGCTCGACCGAGCCCGCGAAGAACTCGCGACGCTGGGCCGGGTGGACGCCATCGTCGCCCACTGGGACTTTCCGACCAGCATCCTGGTGCCGATCCTGGCCATGGAGAACTCGATACCGTCGCCCAGTCTCAAGAGCTTCCTGACGTGCGAACACAAGTACTGGTCTCGATTGATGCAGGCCGAGGCAGTACCCGAGTGCGTCCCGGATTTCGCGGCGTTCGACCCCTTCGACGACGACCCGCTGAGCGGAATCGAGGTGGCATTCCCGTTCTGGGTGAAGCCGGTGAAGTCGCACTCATCGCAACTAGGCTTCGAAATCCACGACGCTGACGAGTTCTACGAGGCGGTGGCCCAGATCCGCCGCGAGATCACGGTGATCGGCGACGCCTTCAATCAGGCGTTGGGCATGGTCGACCTACCTCCGGAGATCGAGCGCTTCAGCGGCAACAGCTGTCTTGCCGAGCAGATCATCTCGGGACGGCAGGTGGCGCCCGAAGGCTCAATGTACCGAGGAGAATTCATCACCCACGGCGTCTTCGACATGCGCAAGAGCTCCAACGGTCTCACCTTCGACCGACTGGACTACCCGGCGGGCTCGGTGGGCGACGAACTCATCGCCCGGATGCTCGACGTGAGCGAACGTTACCTGCGACACATCGGGTTCGACAACGGTTGCTTCAACGTCGAATTCATGTGGGACGACGAGATCGACAAACTCTGGGTGATCGAGGTCAACACACGAATCTCGCAGTCGCACAGTGAGCTGTTCCTGCGGGTGGACGGCACGTCGAACCACGAGTACGCCATCGATGTGGCTCTCGGGCGACGGCCCGAACCCGGCTCTCGGCGCGGCCCGTACCGGATGGCGTCCAAGTGTCTGCTCGGCCGCGCCGACGACGGGGTCGTGACGTCGACGCCGACCCAGCACGATCTGGCACGGCTGCGCGCAGAGGAACCGGGATGCACAGTCGAGGTGGATGTGCAGCCGGGCGATCGTCTCAGCGAACTGCCCAACCAAGACCCCTACCGCTACGTCCTGGCGACGGTGTACGTCGGCGGTCAGGAGGTGGACGATCTGGAGCAGGCCTACGAGCGAGCGTCGGAACTCTTGCCGTTCACGTTCGAGTGACCTACGGGGAGGATAGAGCATGGAGGTTGTCAACCGGTTCGACCGCCGCGTCGAAGTGATCGAGAACCTGTTCATCACGATGCATGACGGGACACGGCTCGCCGCCCGCGTGTGGATGCCGGAGGACGCGAACTCCGAACCGGTGCCCGCAGTGCTCGAGTACCTCCCGTACCGCAAGCGTGATGACACGCGTGAGCGTGACAGTCTGCATCACCCCTATATCGCCGGGCACGGATATGCGTCCGTGCGCGTCGACATCCGGGGCACCGGCGACTCCGACGGAGTGCTGCGGGACGAGTACCTGCCGAGCGAGCAGGAGGACGCCTGCGAAGTGATCGCCTGGCTCGCCGAGCAGCCCTGGTGCGACGGCAATGTCGGGATGATGGGCATCTCGTGGGGCGGTTTCAACAGCCTGCACGTTGCGGCGCGCCGACCACCGGCGCTGAGAGCGATCATCAGCGCATCCGCGACCGACGACCTCTACGTCGACAATATGCACTACATGGGCGGGTGCCTCCTCTCCGACAATCTCTCGGAGGCCACCGTCATGTTCGTCAATAACAGCCTCCCCCCGGATCCGGACATCGTCGGACCGCGGTGGCGCGAGATGTGGCGCGAACGACTGGAGGGCAGCGGTCTCTGGGCCGCGGAGTGGATCGAGCACCAGCATCGCGATGACTACTGGAAGCGCGCGTCCGTCTCGGAGGACTACTCACAGATCCAGGTGCCGGTGATGTCCGTCGGCGGCTGGGCCGACGGCTACACGAACGCCATCTTCCGCCTGCTGGAGAACCTCGACGTTCCGCGCAAGGGGCTCATCGGCCCGTGGGGTCATAAGTATCCGCACCTCGGTGTGCCCGGTCCGGCGATCGACTTCCTGAACGAGACCGTCCGGTGGTGGGATCACTGGCTCAAGGGCATCGACAACGGAGCGATGGACGGGCCGATGCTGCGGGCCTGGATGCAGGACAGCATCGCGCCGAACCCCGCGTACGACGAACGGCCGGGCCGCTGGGTCGGCGAGGACAGCTGGCCGTCGTCGCGCATCGACGATCACGAGTACGTACTCACTCGATACACGCTCGACGACTTCGTCGACAGCACCGAGGTGCGGCCGCGACCGTTGGCGATCCTGTCGCCGCTGTCGGTCGGTGGATCGGGCGGGAAGTGGGCGTCGTACGCCGCGACGCCGGACCTCCCCACCGACCAGCGCGACGAGGACGGCGGCGCACTCGTGTTCGAGACAGAGCCGATGGCACACGACATGGAGATCCTGGGGCGACCGACGTTGACCGCGGCGGTTGAGGCGGACAAGCCGGTCGCTCAGATCGCGGCCCGTCTCTCCGACATCGCCCCGAACGGAGAGGCCACCCGCATCACCTACGGTCTCTGCAATCTCACGCACCGGAATTCGAGCGCTGCGCCGGAGCCTCTGGAACCGGGAACCAAATACCGAATCGACGTCGAACTCAACGGACTGGCACAGCGTCTGCCCGCCGGGCACCGACTGCGGCTGTCGTTGTCCACCTCGTACTTCCCGCTCGCCTGGCCGCCGCCGGAGCCGGCGACCGTCACCGTCTACACCGGCGAATCCCGGCTCAGCGTCCCGGTGCGTCCTCCGCGTGACGCCGACGCCCTACTCAAGGACCTGGGTACGCCGAAGAGCGCGCCGCCGATGGCTCGCCGGAACCTGGAGTCGGGTCGGCACCATTGGCGCACCACCCGCGACCTCGCGTTCGGCACCACCACACTCGAGATCGAAGACGATCAGGGAACCACCCTGATCGAGGAGACCGACACCGCGGTGACGCGGTCGGCCACCGAGTGGTTCGAGTACCGGAACAACGACGTGACATCCGCGCGCGGTACCACGCGCACGGTGCGGCGCGTCGAACGCGGCGACTGGCGTATCGAGGTGAAGACGCACACCGTGCTCTCTTCGACGAGCAACGAATTCATTCTGACCGCCGAACTCGATGCCTACGAGCTCGACGATCGAGGCTCTCGTCGGGTGTACGCGGAGAGCTGGGATCGGCGGATTCCGCGTCGTCTCGTTTGATCTTGCGTCGAGCGGTCGTCTCCGAAGGCCCGGGCCCGGCTGCGGAGCGGTCAGGTCACCAGTGTGCGGCCGCGGCGCCAGGCGTCGCGGAAGGCGATCGACAATCGTTCCTCCACGGTCTGATGGGCGCGCATACCCGCGACCACCTCCTGCTCGCCGGGTTCGAAGGTGTCGAGGCCGGTTCGACGCACGTCTCCTGAAGGGCCTGCCTGTCCCTGCAGTTGCGCGAGATAGCGATGGATCGCGGCGTCGGCCGCTCCGAGCCGTTGCAGTCCGAGGAGGATGCCGGCGGACCTCGTCGTGGCGTTCACTTCCGCCGCGGTGGCACGGCCGACCGCAGCGCCGCGCCACGTCGGCCGTATTCGCACGCAATCGGTCAATACCAGCGGGCCGAGCGCCGCAGCCGGTGCCGTCGGCAGGTAAGCCAGATAGCCCGTGTCGAGCCCGAACGATTCGAGTACTCCGTCGAACACTTCCCGCTGCGACGACGAACCCCGCGGAGACATCAACGAGCCCACCGCGAAATAGTCGGCGAACTCCCGCAGATCGGCCACCTCGGCGAGATACCCGTCCAGCGCGAGAAAGGCGTCGCCGCCGGACGAGTGTGCGGGCTCGGTGCTCGGCACCCCGCGCGTCGAACCCCGAGCGCCGCAATACCTCGATGAGACCTTCGTGAAGAATCGATCTTCGAGGAGCAGGCGAATCTTCGTCAGATGCCGGTCCGAACAACGTTCCGAGTCGACCCCGTGCCACCCGCGGTAGTGGAGTTCGTGAAGAACCACGAGCGCGAGCATCGCGTCGTCGGACCACGCTTCGGAGAGACACACGGTCCGGTCGTACGAGATGACCGCCGCTTCGCGGTTCCGCCGAAGGCAATCGATCACCACGTCGGAGACCGGGCCTCGAGCGGGCGGGAGCAGCGGGCGGTCGACCGATGACGCGGCCCTCATCGGACTGACGTGATCGTCGTGGCGACGGCGGAGCCCGTCGACGCCGTGCGCAGACCGTTGTGAACGACCACGTCGCGATCGGCGAGGTGACCGGAGGTCAATCGGCGTCGAGCCGGCGATCCAGGAACCGATCCCGGTGCAGTAGAAGCCATATCGTCACTCCTGTCCACCTCGTCCCCGACACGGGGAACCTGGTGTCGGATACCCGACTGTGACGTGGATCAAACTCCGGGCCACAGGATGGTTGATCCCGGCCTCACGTGGGTATCCGTCCGGCATGGACAGCAGGCCGGACGCCGCGCGCAGAGATGCGGAGAAGCGCTGGGGCCACCCGAAGGACTTGAGGTCGCCGGCGCTGTTCCTCGGCGCCGTTGTGGTGATCGCATTGGGTGTACTGGTCGCCTTCGTGATCGGCGGCGCCCCGATCGGTTTGGCGGCCGCCGTCCCCGGAGTCCTGGGGGTGGGCGGCCTCGTCGCTCTGGCGATGGCCTTCCGTGCATACCGCCGTGGACGCAGCTGGGTGGAGTGGCAGGGCGTCGGTTGGCTGCTGCTGACCATGATGCTGCCGGCGCTGATCCTGCCTTTCATGGCCGCCTCGGCGCCCTGAACAACGGCTCGGGTGGATGATCGTGCCGGTGGAGTCGCTGTGCGGTACCGCTCGGTTGTCGCGCAGTTCGCCGGGATCCCGAGAATCTCCGAGACGTGGCCGAGGACTCCCACACCACTCGGTAGACGTGTGGTGATCCTGGCATCTCTCAGGAGTTCGGCGCACTCGACACCGCGAATTCCGGATGTGCAGTCTTCGCCCTGGGATGGTCACCCGTTGCCGGTGAGTGGTTCCACTGAGTCCGATCGTGCGGACCTACGGTGAAGCCGAACCGGCGGTTTATGAGAGGAAATGATGTCATCCAATTCACGCGAGGCGACGGCCACCATCATCGCGCAGAACGCCGCACTTCGAGAACGGCTTCCGTTCTCTGACACGCAGGATTTCGAGGACGCCAATCGCGGTCTGCTCGGCAAGCGCGTTCCGAATGCGATCAGGAACGCCGAGGGAACCGTGGTGTGGGACAACGACACCTACGACTTCCTGCAGGGCGAAGCCCCCGACACCGCGAATCCGAGCCTGTGGCGACAGTCGCAGCTGAACTCGATCCAGGGCCTCTTCGAAGTCGTTCCTGGGATCTACCAGGTTCGCGGGTTCGATCTTTCCAACGTCACTTTCATCGAGGGCGACACCGGTGTTCTGGTCCTCGACCCGCTGGTGACCGAGGAGACGGCCGCGGCCGCACTGGAGTTGTACCGCGAACACCGCGGCGACCGGCCCGTCACCGGCGTGCTCTACACCCATCCGCACGTCGACCACTTCGGCGGTGTTCGCGGCATCGTGAGTCAGGAGGACGTGGACTCGGGCCGAGTTCCGGTCATCGCCCCCGAGCACTTCACCGAGCACGCCGCGTCGGAGAACGTCTACGCGGGCACTGCCATGGCCCGCCGATCTGCGTACATGTTCGGTGCAGCCCTCGCTCGCGGCCCCCAGGGCGCCATCGGAACCGGTCTGGCGCAGACCGTCGCCACCGGCAACATCACTCTGATCGCGCCGACACTCGACATCACCACCACCGGCCAGGAAGAAGTCGTCGACGGCGTCCGAATGGTCTTCCAGATGGCGCCGGGCACCGAGGCGCCGGCCGAGTTCCTGGTCTACTTCCCCGAGCACAAGGCGCTGTGCGCGGCCGAGGACGCCACCCACACGCTCCACAACCTGCTGACTCTGCGTGGCGCGCTGGTGCGTGACCCGCATGCGTGGGCCGGATACCTGACCGAGACCATCGACCTGTGGGGCGGCGAGGCCGAGGTGGTCTTCGCCTCTCATCACTGGCCGACGTGGGGCAACGAGCGCGTGGTCAAGTTCCTCTCCGAGCAGCGCGACCTCTACGCCTACCTGCACGACCAGTCGCTGCGGCTGATCAACCAGGGCTGGACCGGAATCGAGATCGCCGAGCACCTCGAACTCCCGCCCGTGCTGGAGAACGCCTGGCATGCGCGCGGCTACTACGGCTCGGTGAGCCACAATCTCAAGGCGATCTACCAGCGATACATGGGCTGGTACGACGGCAACCCGGCCCACCTCTGGCAGCATCCGCCGGTCGCGCAGGGCAAGCGCTACGTCAAGCTCGCGGGCGGCGCCGATGCGGCCGTAGCGAACGCCCAGGCGGCCTTCGACGAAGGCGACTTCCGATGGGCCGCGGAGGTCCTCAGTCACGTCGTGTTCGCCGAGCCCGACCACGCCGGGGCCCGCACCCTCCTGGCCGATACCTTCGAGCAGCTCGGCTACGGATGCGAGAACGGCGTGTGGCGCAACATCTACCTGTCCGGCGCCACCGAGCTCCGCGAAGGCAAGTTCGGCACGCCGACCGTCTCGGCGTCGCCCGACGTGATCTCCGCGCTCACCCCTGAGATGCTCTTCGACGCTGTCGCGATCCAGATCAACGGTCCGCGCGCGTGGGAACTGAAGCTGAGCATCGACGTCGTGCTCACCGACGCCGACGTTCGCTACCGGCTCCGGCTGTCCAACGGCGCCCTGACCTACAGTTCCGCACCCCAGAGCGGTGACGCGGAGCTGACGATCACGACCACGAAGCAGGCGCTTCCGGTGCTCGCCACCGGAGCCCTCTCCGCCGACCGTCTCACCGAGGCGGGCATCGAACTCAGCGGTGACACGACGGTGCTGGAACGACTCGCCTCGGTCATCGATCCGGGCGACCCCGACTTCTCCATCGTCACGCCCTGATCCAACGCGGGGCGTTTGACCACGTCACTCCGGAGCAGTCACGAAAGCGGCGCGAGCGTGCAGGTGCACGCACAGGACTGCCCGCCTCCGCGTGCGGAGGTGGGCAGTCCTGGCAGTCTTGTGCGTGCTGCGCGCACGGAGGATTCGCCCTACCGGTCTTGGGTCTCAAGCCATCGGGGGCTTAAAGGTCTCGGGCGTTTCCGGGGGTTAAAGGCCAAAATGTGTGTACAGATACGCTGGTTTCCGGTGTCTGACCTCGACTGACAGTGCGCCGGACATGCTTTGAAAGCATGTTCGGTGTCAGGTTCTCGGAATTCCCCCTCAT
Organism: Gordonia sihwensis NBRC 108236; assembly: GCF_000333035.1. Classification (GTDB taxonomy): domain Bacteria; phylum Actinomycetota; class Actinomycetes; order Mycobacteriales; family Mycobacteriaceae; genus Gordonia; species Gordonia sihwensis. The sequence continues at coordinate 1,083 of NZ_BANU01000036.1, read as the reverse complement.
GTGGTGTATGCGGCCGCAAGCTCGTCAAGAACGGAACCACCAGCGCCGGCCGCACCCGCTGGCGCTGCAAAGACTGCGGCGCCTCCAGCACCCAGAAGCGCCCCGATGTCACCCGCAAAGCCGAGCTCACCGCGTTCCACACCTGGCTCCTGCACGGCCGACAGCCCGACCACGTCATCGCCCGCACCTTCCGCCGCTCACGCTCCTGGTGCTGGAACATCGAAGTCCCGCCACCACCGCCGCTGACCGAGCCGGCACAGGTGTTGATGCTCGATGGCACCTACTTCCAATCCTGGTGCCTGCTGATCGCCTTCGACGGCACCCACGTCGTCGACTGGCAATGGTGCGACCGCGAGAAGAAGATCGCCTGGCAGCAAATCCTGCAACGCCAACCCGCCCCGCACGTCGCGGTCATCGACGGTGGCCGCGGCCTGCTCGCCGCGATCGCTGACGATTGGCCCACCACTCGAGTCCAGCGCTGCTACTTCCACATCTTCCAGACCGTGCGCCGCCACCACACCTTCAAACCCCGACTCGATGCTGCCCGTGAAATTGTCACTCTGACAACCGCTTTGATGAACATCCGCAATTCCGAGCAGGCCGTGCTCTGGCTTCAGGCCTACAACGACTGGGAAATCAAGCACGACCGATTCCTCCGGCACCGGACCTACGCCCGCCCGCACACTGTGCGCCCGAAGGGCGTCGCCGAGACCAGCACCTGGTGGTACACCCACCGCGACCTACGCAAGACCCGAGGACTGTTCCGGCGGCTGATCTCAGAAGAGCACCTGTTCACCTGGATCGACCCCCGCCTGACGGATGAAGAGCACCCCCTGCCGCGGACCACCTCACCGCTCGAAGGCGGCCCCAACAAAGGTCTCAAAGACCTGTTCCGCGCTCACCGAGGACTTCTGACCGAGCACGCCCGCCGAGCCGCCGAATGGAAGCTCAACAGCCTCACCGCCCACCCACACGATCCGTGGAGCCTGGTCCGCGAAGAGCACCACAACCCACCACCGCAGCGACCGAAGGAAACGCCCGTCGAGGACGAGCAGATCGGGCCCGCCGCCTACGACACAGGCT
>NZ_BANU01000037.1 GCF_000333035.1 Gordonia sihwensis NBRC 108236 | reverse complement strand
CGAATAAGTTACGCACAGATGGACGTGAGGTCAAATCGCCGCAGGTGTGACCTGCGACAAGTTCTTGGCGCAGTGGTGGGGGGAACGGCGCAGGGCGGCCCGGCCTTTCGGCCGGACCGCCCTGTTGGAGTGTTTTGGTGGGGGATCTCGATGCGCTCCCCCGCTTCGCTCCTCCGCTTACTCGATGAGCCTAGTTCGCTCCTCCGCTTACTCGATGAGCCTAGTTCGCTCCTCCGCTTACTCGATGAGCCTGGGAGAGGTTCGATGAGAGTGTGGAAGCTCGACGATTCCTGACCGGCCCCGCGTCGCTACCGCTGCGCGACCGTCGTCGGGAGGATCGGCGACGGGAGCTGGGTGGAACCCATCAGGTACGCGTCGGCGCCGGCGGCGGCGGACCGTCCCTCGGCGATCGCCCAGACGATCAGCGACTGTCCGCGTCCGGCATCGCCCGCGACGAACACGCCGGGGAGTCCGACGGCACCGAAATCGCCTCCGCGGGCCACGTTGCCTCGAGCGTCGTAGGTGGCTCCGAGCTTGTCGAGCAGATCGCCGCGCTCCGGGCCGACGAAGCCCATCGCGAGCAGCACCAGGTCCGCCTTCAATTCGAAGTCCGTGCCCTCCACCTTCTCGAAGCGGCCGCCGGTCATCTTGACCTCGTGGGCCTTGAGCGCGGTGACCTTGCCGTTCTCTCCGACGAACTCCTCGGTGTTCACGCTGTACACGCGCTCGCCGCCCTCTTCGTGAGCGGACGAGACCCGGTACATCAGCGGGTACGTCGGCCACGGAGTCGATTCGGCACGCTCGATCGGCGGCTTGGGCATGATCTCGAACTGGTGCACCTGTGCGGCACCCTGGCGCAGCGAGGTGCCGAGGCAGTCCGCGCCGGTGTCGCCGCCGCCGATGATCACGACGTGCTTGCCCTCCGCCGTGATCTGGCCGTCCACCACGTCACCGTGCTGGACGCGGTTGGCCTGCGGCAGGAACTCCATCGCCTGATGGATGCCGTCGAGCTCGCGTCCCGGAATCGGGAGGTCACGGCCGATGGTGGAACCGTTGGCCAGGACCACCGCATCGAAGTCGCCGCGGAGTTGCTCCACCGTGACGTCGACACCGACGTTGACTCCGGTACGGAAGACGGTGCCTTCGGCCTCCATCTGCTCGAGCCGGCGGTCGATGAACCGCTTCTCCATCTTGAACTCGGGAATCCCGTATCGGAGGAGACCGCCGATACGGTCCGCGCGCTCGAAGACGGTCACATCGTGGCCGGCACGCGTGAGCTGCTGTGCGGCCGCCAGTCCGGCGGGTCCCGAACCGACCACGGCCACCTTCTTGCCCGTGCGCTGCGTGGGGATCACCGGAGTCACCGTCCCGTCGCCCCAGGCCTTCTCGATCAACTCCACCTCGACCTGCTTGATGGTCACGGCGGGCTGATTGATGCCCAGCACGCACGACGCCTCGCAGGGCGCCGGACACAGCCGCCCGGTGAACTCGGGGAAGTTGTTGGTGGCGTGGAGTCTGTCCATGCCTGCGTCCCACTGGTCGCGGTACACCAGATCGTTCCACTCGGGGATCAGGTTACCGAGCGGGCATCCGTTGTGGCAGAACGGAATTCCGCAGTCCATACAGCGGCTCGCCTGCGTCTGCAGGGTGCCCTTGTCGAACTCGGTGTACACCTCTTTCCAGTCGAGCAGCCGCAGTTCGACGGGCCGGCGGACCGGCGTCTCCCGCTCGGGGTGCTTGAGAAAACCTCTCGGATCAGCCACGTGCCGCCTCCATGATCGCTTCGTTCACATCTCGTCCGGAGCGCTCGGCGGCGTCGATGGCGACGAGCACCTTCTTGTAATCGCGGGGCATCACCTTCACGAAGTGCCCGCGGGCGACGTCCCAGTCGTCGAGGATCGCCGCGGCGACCGGCGAACCGGTCTCGTCGCGATGCTCGGTGAGCAGGCCCGACAGCACGGTCAGATCGTCGGCGTCGAGCTCTTCGAGCTCCACCAGTTCGGTGTTCAGGTCGGCCTCGAACTCACCGTGCGGGTTGTAGACGTATGCGACGCCGCCGGACATGCCCGCCGCGAAGTTCCGTCCGGTACGTCCCAGAATCACGGCGGTACCGCCGGTCATGTACTCGCATCCGTGGTCGCCGACGCCTTCGACGACCGCCTGGACACCCGAGTTGCGGACACAGAACCGCTCGCCGACCACACCGCGCAGGAAGATCTTGCCCGCCGTGCCGCCGAATGCGATCACGTTGCCGCCGATGATGTTGTCCTCGGCCACGAATTCGGCGGGCGCGTTGCGCGGCGGCCGAACGACGATCTTGCCGCCCGAGAGCCCCTTGCCGACGAAGTCGTTCGCGTCGCCCTCGATGCGCATGGTGATACCGCGCGGGACGAAGGCGCCGAAGCTGTTGCCCGCCGAACCGGTGAAGTCGATGGAGATCGTCCCCTCCGGCAGTCCCTGGGCACCGTAGGCCTTGGTGACCTCGTGGCCCAGCATGGTTCCGACCGTCCGGTTCACGTTGCTGATCGGGGACGCCAGCGTGACGCGGGTGCCGGACTCGATCGCGGCCCGGGCCTTCTCGATCAGCTCGTTGTCGAGGGCCTTGTCCAAGCCGTGGTCCTGAGTGCCGGAGCAGTACAGGTCCTGGTTCATGAACGGAGACTCGGGCATCGTCAGAATCGGCGTCAGGTCGAGCTTGCCGGCCTTGTGGTTCTTCCAGTGTTCGAGCGCCTTGCGCGTATCGAGCGCCTCGAACCGTCCGACGGCCTCCTGCAGGGTGCGGAAGCCCAGGCGCGCGAGCAGTTCGCGCACCTCCTCGGCGACGTAGAGCATGAAGTTCTCGACGAACTCCGGCTTGCCGGAGAACCGCTCACGCAGCAGCGGGTTCTGCGTGGCGACGCCCACCGGGCAGGTGTCGAGGTGGCACACGCGCATCATGATGCAGCCCGAGACCACCAGCGGAGCGGTCGCGAAACCGAACTCCTCACCACCGAGCAGGGCGGCGATCATCACGTCGCGGCCCGTCTTCAGCTGACCGTCGACCTGCACCACGATGCGGTCGCGCAGACCGTTGAGCAGCAGTGTCTGCTGGGTCTCGGCCAAGCCGATCTCCCACGGGGCGCCGGCGTGCTTCAGCGAGGTCAGCGGGCTCGCACCGGTGCCGCCGTCGTGTCCGGAGATCAGGACGACGTCGGCGTGCGCCTTGGAGACGCCCGCGGCGACGGTGCCCACACCCAGTTCCGACACCAGCTTCACGTGGATCCGGGCCTGCGGATTCGCGTTCTTCAAGTCGTGGATCAGCTGAGCGAGATCCTCGATCGAGTAGATGTCGTGGTGCGGCGGCGGCGAGATGAGGCCGACGCCGGGCGTGCTGCCGCGCACCTCGGCGACCCACGGGTACACCTTGTGCGGAGGCAGCTGGCCGCCCTCGCCTGGCTTGGCGCCCTGCGCCATCTTGATCTGGATGTCGGTGCAGTTGCTCAGGTAGTGGCTGGTGACACCGAAGCGGCCGGAGGCGACCTGCTTGATCGCACTGCGGCGCCAGTCGCCGTTCTCGTCGTGGACGAAGCGGCGCGGGTCCTCGCCGCCCTCACCCGAGTTCGACCGGCCACCCAGACGGTTCATCGCGATCGCGAGCGTCTCGTGCGCCTCCGCCGAGATGGAGCCGTAGCTCATCGCGCCCGTCGAGAAACGCTTGACGATCTCGCTGGCCGGCTCCACCTTGTCGATCGGGATCGGGTCGCGGTCGCCGAAGTTGAAGTCGAACAGACCGCGCAGTGTGCCCAGCTTGGCGGCCTGGTCGTCGACCAGCTTGGTGTACTCCTTGAACACCGAGTACTGACCGGTGCGGGTGGAGTGCTGAAGCTTGAACACCGTGTCCGGGTTGAACAGGTGGTACTCGCCCTCGCGGCGCCACTGGTACTCGCCACCGACCTCGAGTTCGCGATGAGCGCGCTCGGCGGGACGCTTGGTGAACGCGAGAGCGTGACGCTGGGCCACCTCGTCGGCGATCTCGTCGAGCCCGATGCCGTCGAGCTGGCTGTTCAGACCCGTGAAGAACTCGTCGACGACCTCCTGCCCCAAGCCGATGACCTGGAACAGCTGAGCGCCGGTGTACGACGGCACCGTCGAGATGCCCATCTTGCTCATCACCTTCAGGACGCCCTTGCCCGCCGCCTTGATGTAGTTGGCGCGGGCGACGGCGAAGGTGGCTTCGTGGCTCATGTCCTCGGTCCCCGGGACGTCGAGGCTGCCCGACTCGAGCATGTCCTCGATGGTCTCGAAGGCCATGTAGGGGTTGATGCCGCTGGCGCCGAAGCCGACGAGCAGCGCCATGTGGTGCACCTCGCGGGCGTCGCCCGACTCGATGATGAGGCTGGCCCGGGTCCGGGTCCGCTCACGCACCATGTGGTGATGAACCGCCGCGGTCAGCAGCAGCGACGGGATCGGCGCGAGGGTCTCGTCCGACTCGCGGTCGGAGAGCACGATGATGCGGGCGCCGTCGGCGATGGCCGCCGACACCTTGCTGCGGACTCCGTCGAGTGCCCGACGCAGACCTTCACCGCCCTCGGCGACCGGGTACAGACCGTGGATGTGCACGGAGGGGAAGCCGGTGGCCGGGTCGATCTCCACGAGCCGCGCCAGATCGTCGTTGTCGAGGATCGGCTGGCTCAGCACGATCTGCTTGGCCGAACCCGCGGCCGGGTTCAGCAGATCGCGCTCACCGCCGATGCGGCCGCCGAGGCTGGTGACCACCTCCTCGCGGATGGCGTCGAGCGGCGGGTTCGTGACCTGGGCGAACAGCTGCTGGAAGTAGTCGAAGAGCATCCGCGGCCGGTTCGACAGGACGGCGACCGGGGTGTCGGTGCCCATCGAGCCCAGCGCCTCGCCGCCCGTCGCGGCCATCGGCGAGATGAGCAGCTTCAGATCCTCGGTGGTGTAGCCGAACATCTGCTGACGCAGCGTCACGCGATCGTGCGCCATGTGCTTGTGCGGCGGCGCGGGCAGGTCGGACAGTGCGACCTGGTTGGCGTCGAGCCACTCCTGGTACGGCTGCTCGCCGGCCAGCGAGTCCTTGATCTCCTCGTCGGCGACGATGCGGCCCTGCGCGGTGTCGACCAGGAACATCTTTCCGGGCTGGAGTCGCTGCTTGGCGACCACATCGGCGGGGTCGATGTCGAGGACGCCGACCTCCGACCCCAGAACCACGAGCCCGTCCTTGGTGACCCAGATGCGGGACGGACGCAGTCCGTTCCGGTCCAGGACGGCGCCGATGACAGTGCCGTCGGTGAAGCAGACCGACGCCGGTCCGTCCCATGCCTCCATCAGTGCCGAGTGGTACTCGTAGAACGCCCGATGCTCGGGCTTCATGTCCTCGCTGCGCTCCCAGGCCTCCGGGACCATCATCAGCACTGCGTGCGGCAGGGTGCGTCCGCCCAGGTGCAGCAGCTCGAGGACCTCGTCGAACCGTGCGGTGTCCGACGCGCCGGGAGTGCAGACCGGGAACACCTTGTCGAGGCTGTCGCCGAAGACGTCGGTCTTGATGAGCGACTCGCGGGCGCGCATCCAGTTCTCGTTACCGCTGACGGTGTTGATCTCGCCGTTGTGCGCGACTCGGCGGAACGGGTGGGCGAGAGGCCACGACGGGAAGGTGTTCGTCGAGAAGCGGCTGTGGACCATGCCGAGCGCGCTCTCCACACGCTCGTCCTGCAGGTCCAGGTAGAAGTCGCGCAGCTGAGGAGTGGTCAGCATGCCCTTGTAGACGAACGTCTGCCCCGACAGGCTCGGGAAGTAGACGGTGTCGCGGCCGGGGCCGTCCTGGCCGGCGCCCTTCTCGCCGAGCTCGTACTGGACGCGCTTGCGGACCACGTAGGCCTTGCGCTCGAGTTCCATGATCTCCGCGCTGGACGGTGTGCGCCCGCTCGCCTCGCTCCCGGCGAGCGCGAGGAAGACCTGCCGGAAGGTCGGCATCGCATCGCGCGCCAGTGCGCCGAGCGAGCTCTCGTCCACCGGCACGTCGCGCCATCCGAGGAGAGTGAGCCCCTCCGCGGCGATGATCTCCTCGACGCCCTCGACCGCCTCGGCGGCGTCGCCGGCCGACTGGGGCAGGAAGGCGATGCCGGTGGCGTACGAGCCCTCGGCGGGGAGGTCGAAGTCCACCACCTCGCGCAGGAAGCGGTCGGGGACCTGAATCATGATGCCCGCGCCGTCGCCCGTGTTGGGCTCGGCACCGGCCGCACCGCGATGCTCGAGGTTCACCAGGGCGGTGATGGCCTTCTCGACGATGTCGCGGCTGCGGCGACCGTGCATGTCGACGACGAACGCGACGCCGCATGCGTCATGCTCGTTGATCGGATCGTAGAGCCCGACGGGCCCCGGCAAGTGCTTCATGAATCTGCCTACTCCGCACGCGACGCTGCGTACTGATACGTACTGGAGAGAGTCCCGGGTCAGAGGTCAGTGCGAACCAGCGCACCGCCCGGGGATTCAGCTTCATTGCTGGCCCGCTCAGGTCGCAGGGGGTGACCCCTCGACGCAAAGCGCAGTACTTCAAGTATTCCACTCGGGCCCGGCTGAGGCAAAAAGTGGATACAGTCCCACTGTGTACACCACGTCACACGCGGGTGAAAGTCGCGCGTCACTGCGTGCCCGCGCCTTCTCGAGGTCGACGTTCGCCTCGCGGCCGCTGATGGCCGCGGCGGGGCGGAGTGTCCTGGCCAGTCCGCGGCTCCTGACGATGACCCGCCCGGGCGTCAACCGCGGCCTGTCGCTGCTGAGCCCGGTTCCGCGCGGCACCCGCATCACCCCGGTCCGCGAACTCACCGACTCCGGGCAGGTCCGCGGAGAGTGGGTTCACGGGCGCGGGCGAGCCGACGTCCCGGCACCGTCGACCGACGACACGATTCTCTATTACCTGCACGGAAGCGGATACGTGATCTGCTCGGCGCGCACCCATCGCGGGCTGGTCGCACGGCTCGCCGGGCGCGCGGGGATCGGTGCGTTCAGCCTCGACTACCGGTTGGGTCCGGAGCATCGTTGGCCCAGCGGCGGCGACGACACCGTCCGCGGATACCGCTGGCTGCTCGATCAGGGGTTCGACGCCGGGCAGATCATCGTGGCCGGCGACTCGGCCGGCGGCCACCTGGCGCTCGACCTCCTGGCCGCCAATCACTCCGACGGCGTGCCGCAACCGCGGGCGATGGCACTGTTCTCGCCGCTGTACGACCCCACTTTCCAGCTCGCACGAGATCTGGCCGACCGCGGCGTCCGAGACCCGATCATCGACGTCGGCGCGGCGGTGACCTTCCTCGGTCTCTACACCGCGGGCGCCGATCCCGACCATCCGCGGATGCGGATCAAGCTCTCCCCCGCGATGGACCTGCCGCCGACCCTCATCCAGGTGGGCGCGCGAGAGATCATGGCCGACGACGCCCGCACCGTCCACCGCAGGCTGCTCGACGCCGGTGGACTGTCGGAGCTGCAGGAGTGGCCTGGTCAGGGGCATGTCTTCCAGATGTTCCCGTACTTCTCCCCCGAGTCGGAGCGGGCCGTGGGCGCGGCCGCTGAGTTCATCTCGCGGCAGCGCCGCCGATAGCGGACGCCACGCGGCGACCGATGTCCGTTTGTCGGGCACGTCTGCCGGACGGGCGATAGTGTCGAAGGCGGGGCCTCGGCAGGCGCCGAGCCCCGTACAGCCCGCACTCAACCTTCCTGGGAGGGTGATATGTCCGAGGAGACCACCAACTACACGACTACCGACTCCGGCGCTCCGGCCGGCAGCGATGAGCACTCGCTCACCGTCGGCCCCGGAGGGCCGATCGTTCTGCACGACCACTATCTGCTCGAGCAGATGGCCCAGTTCAATCGTGAACGCATTCCCGAGCGCCAGCCCCACGCCAAGGGAAGCGGCGCGTTCGGCACTTTCGAGACCACCGCCGACGTCTCGCCCTACACCTGCGCTTCGCTGTTCCAGCCGGGAGTGAAGACCGAGATGGTCGCGCGCTTCTCCACCGTCGCGGGCGAGCGGGGCAGCCCCGACACCTGGCGCGACCCCCGCGGATTCGCCCTGAAGTTCTACACCGACGAGGGTGTGTACGACATGGTCGGCAACAACACGCCGGTGTTCTTCATCAAGGACCCGATGAAGTTCCAGCACTTCATCCGGTCGCAGAAGCGGCGTGCCGACAACAATCTCCGCGACCACGACATGCAGTGGGATTTCTGGACGCTGTCGCCCGAGTCCTCACACCAGGTCACCTGGCTGATGGGCGATCGCGGCATCCCGCGCACCTGGCGGCACATGAACGGCTACAGCTCCCACACGTACCTGTGGGTCAACGCCGAGGGCGTCAAGCACTGGGTGAAGTACCACTTCATCACCGATCAGGGCATCGAGTTCCTGACCCAGGAGGAGGCCGACCGGCTCGCCGGGCAGGACAGCGACTACCACATGCGGGATCTGTACGAGTCGATCGATCGCGGCGATCATCCCACGTGGACGTTGAAGGTGCAGCTGATGCCGTTCGACGACGCCGCGGGCTACCGCTTCAATCCGTTCGATCTGACGAAGGTGTGGCCGCACGGCGACTATCCGCTGCACGAGGTCGGGAAGATGACCCTGCACACCAATCCGACGGACAATCACGCGCAGATCGAGCAGGCGGCCTTCGAGCCGAGCAACGTGGTCCCGGGAATCGGTTTCAGCCCCGACCGGATGCTCCTGGGCCGGGTCTTCTCGTACTCGGACGCACACCGCGCACGGCTGGGAGCCAACTACAAGCAGATCCCGGTCAACCGTCCGCGCAACGAGGTGCGCAGTTACTCGAAGGACGGGGCGATGCGGATCGATCCGGTCACCGACCCCGTGTACGCGCCCAATTCGAAGGGCGGTCCGGCCGCGGTGTACCCCGGACAGGCCGAACCGCAGTGGGCGGCCGACGGTGAGATCGTGCGCAGCGCCTACGTCGATCACCCGGAGGATGACGATGTGACGCAGCCCGGAACACTCGTCCGCGACGTGATGGACGACGCCGCGCGAAGCCGGTTGGTCGACAACGTGGTCGGTCACCTGCTCGACGGCGTCTCCGAGCCGGTCCTGTCCAGGGCTTTCGAGTACTGGCGGAATATCGACGCCGACACCGGTGCGGCGATCGAGGCGGGAGTGCGCGCGGCACAGTGATGCCGTCGTGGTAATCCTGGGCGTCGCCGGCCGAGTCATTCATCGAACAGAGAACTCGGCCGGCGGCGCATAGGATCGCCGCATGAAACGATTCCTGCTGTCGCTGGTGGCGCTCATCGCCACCGTGATCGGCGTCTTCTGGCCGCTGGTCGCGAACTCGGCGTCGTCGGGCGACGAGACCGTCGACACGGCCGTGATCACCGATTACCGCGCCGATTACGCCCTCGCGCGCGACGGCGAACTGGCCGTGGACGAGACGCTGACGGTCGATCTGCCGGAGGGCAAGCACGGGATCTTCCAATTCTGGGATGTCTCCGACGCGAACCCGGAGAACAAGGGCGTGCGTTACGAACCCCGCGACATCCGGATCACGATGGACGGGCAGGCGGTTCCGTTCGAGCTGGGTTCCGAGGAGGGCGGCAAGTTCGAGACGGCACGGATCGGCGACGCCGACACCCTCGTCTCACCCGGCGAGCACGTGTACCGGGTGTCGTACCGGATCGCAGACACCATCGCGGACGGCGACCCGGGCCGCTTCATCTGGCGCGTGGTGGGCAACGGCTGGCGAATGCGGATGGAGCGCTCCACCAGCACCGTCCACTTCCCCGAGGCGCCGACGTCGTTCGCGTGCAGCACCAACAACGGAACCGCGTGCCAGGTGTCGGAACCGGACCCGGCCACGCGAGTGGTCACCACCGGCCCGCTGGAACCGAACGTCGGCGTCGCGGTGAAGGCCGACCTGCCCTTCCCGGGTCCCGGCCGCGCACAGCTGCCGTGGTCGGTGTCGATGGACCCGATTCTGGGCACGTCGAAGGCCATGCCGATCGTCATCGTTCTGCTCTCGCTTCTGACGTTCGCCGGGGGCTTCTACTGGATGTGGCGCAGCCGGGAGCACGCGCCGCTGCTACCGGTCATGTACGAGCCGCCGGCCGACCCGCAGAAGCAGAGCCGCAAGCTCGGACCGGTCCAGACCTACTACGTCGCATACGAGGACATGCCCAAGAAGGCGCTGGTCGCCACCCTCTTCCACCTCGCCGAGCAGGGACACGTCCGGCTCGACCGGACGTCGAACAAGGACTGGACCGTCATCTCGCAGCTCACGCCGGAGCGGTTCGCCTCACTCGATCCCGCCGCCAACGCGGTGGTCGCGGCACTGGGCCTGTCGCACGAGGGCTCGACCTTCACCGCCGACGGGTCCAAGAACGCCGGACTGCGGCTGTCCACGGCGACCAAGGAGATGGACGCCGCGACCGCCAACTGGGGCACCGGGAGCGGAGCGCTGCGGGTCAGCCGCTCGGAGCTCGCTGGGCGCGTGGTCGTGGCGGCGGCGGTGGTCGTCGCAGCCGTGTTGATGATCTTCCAACTCCTCCCGGGCACGATCATGGCGCTGCCGTTCGCAGCGTTCGCGGTCGGCGGCGCCGGACTCTACGTGGCGGGGGTCGGCACCCGGCGTACGCGGCTGGGCCGTGAGGTGTGGTCGCGGGCCGGCGGTTTCGAGCGGCTCCTGTCGACTACGTCGAACCGGGAAAGACTCGACTTCTCCGCCCGCAAGGACCTCTTCACCAGCTACATTCCGTACGCGATGGCCTTCGACTGCGCCGACGCGTGGGCTGCCAAGTATCGCTATGCGACCGGGCAGGAACCGCCCGACCCGATCTGGTTCCCCGGCTTCTACATCGGCAGCTCGCATGCCCTGTTCGGCGGCGCCGGCTCCGGCATGGACAGCTTCGAATCGAGCCTCTCGTCGTCCCTGTCGGCGTACAGCTCGTCGCAGTCGTCCTCAGGCGGCGGCGGAGGATTCGGCGGCGGCTTCGGCGGCGGAGGCGGCGGTGGCGGAGGAGGCGGTTCGTGGTGAGCCCGTCGCGGCCGGCCGTCCCTCCATGCCATTCTCTGTGCACGTCCCTTAATAGAAAGAGGCACCAATCGTGATCTGGGCACTGATCGTCATCGTTGTCCTGCTCGTCCTGCTGGCCGTCTTCGTGATGGTCGGCTTCAACAAACTCCGCAAGGCGGACATCACCGCTCAGGAAGCGCTCGGCGGTATCGACGTCCAGCTCACTCGGCGCGCCGATCTGATCCCCAACCTGGTGAATACGGTGAAGGGGTACGCGGCCCACGAGTCGGGCGTGCTGGAGGCGGTGACCGAGGCCCGCGCTCACATGCAGCAGGCGGCGCAGGGGGCGTCAGTGGCCGACAAGGCCGCCGCTGAGGCGCAGATGAGCGGAGCCCTCGGGCGGCTGTTCGCTGTCGCTGAGAACTACCCGCAGCTGCAGGCAGCGCCCAATTTCATGGCGCTGCAGACCGAACTCGGAGAAACCGAGAACAAGCTCTCGTTCGCGCGCCAGTACTACAACGACGCCGTCTCGCGCCTGAACCAGGCGGTGCAGACCATCCCGTGGATGCTGTTCTCCGGCATGGCCGGGGTTCGCGTCCGCGAGTTCTACCAGGCCCCGGCGGGACAGGAGCAGCCGCCGCAGGTTCAGTTCTGAGCAGCAGCGCACTCGCGAGCCGCCGGGAGGGAAGGCCTCATCAGGGCTCCCACCGGCGGCTCGTGCTCGGATAGCGGACCCGCAGGTAGCTGTACAGATACCAACTGATCGCCATGGCGATGGCCGCGCCGGCGGCCCACCACAGCCAGCCGTTGAGCAGGCTCGAACGCACCGCGGCGACCAGCCAGGCGATCGTGAAGAAGACGGTCGCGATGGTCGCCAGGACTCGGACGGTGAGGACGATGAGCGCGGCCGCCGACCAGATCGCTCGGCGACCGGCTCCGGGTTCGGGGTCAATACCCATTCCGAAAGCGTAGGCGACGCAGGACAATGGGGCCATGAGGACGATACTGAACGTGTTGTGGCTGGTCCTGTGCGGACTGTGGATGGCGATCGGTTATGTACTGGCCGGCATCGTCTGCTGCATCCTCATCATCACGATCCCCTTCGGTATCGCGTCGTTCCGCATGGCGAACTACGCGCTGTGGCCCTTCGGACGCACCGTGGTCCGCAAGCCGACCGCGGGCCCCGCGTCGACGGTCGGCAACGTCATCTGGATCATCGTCGCGGGTATCTGGCTGGCGCTGGGCCACCTCACCACCGGCCTCGCCCTGTGCATCACCGTCATCGGCATCCCGCTGGGTGTCGCGAGCTTCAAGATGATCCCCATCTCCCTGGTACCGCTCGGCGCCGAGATCGTCTCGACCAACGATCCGCGCGCGGCGTACTGAACCGACCGGTGACGGGGCGGTGCAGGCGGCCGGCGGTGTCCGGTCCCGCGGGTCGCTGTTCGGCCGGGCATCATTGATCCGTGGCGATGGCGTGGATCGGCGGCGCACTGGTGCTCGCCGGTGCGACGGCCCTGGTGACGGGAGCTCTGCCCGCCGCGGACGCCGCCGCGACATTCGACCGAGCGTGGCCGGTGCTGCTGTTCGTCGTGGCGATCACGGTGGTCGCGCAACTGGCCGCGGAGGCCGGGGTGTTCGAAGTGGTCGCGGCGCGGCTCGGTGTTCTGGCCCGCGGCCGGGTCTTCGGCCTGTGGCTGCTGACGGTCCTCTTGGCCGTGGTCTGCACGGCCTTCCTGTCGCTCGACACCACCGCGGTCCTGCTGACACCGGTCGTACTCGCATTGGCGCGCGTCGCGGGCGTCGCGCCCGCACCGTTCGCGCTGACCACGGTGTGGCTCGCAAACACCGCTTCGTTGTTGCTTCCCGTCTCCAACCTGACGAATCTGCTGGCACTGGACCGTCTGAACGTTCACGGCGCCGCGGGCTTCGTCTCCCTGCTCGGGCTGCCGGCCGTGTGCGCAACGGCCGCGACGGTCGGGGTCCTGTGGCTGCTGCATCGACGCGAGCTCCGCGGCCGATTCCGTGCGTCGCCGGTCCCGTACGTCGGCGACCAGACACTGTTTCGGATCTGTTCGTCGATACTCGCGCTTCTCATCCCGCTGCTGGTGGTGATGCCCGCACCGTGGGTGCCTGCCTGCCTCGCCGCGCTCGCCCTCACGGCGACGTTCGCCCTCCGCCGACCCGAGGCGCTGCAGTTCGGCCTGATTCCGTGGTCGCTTCTGTTGTTCGCCGGCGGCCTGTTCCTGGTGGCGGGCGCGGTCGAGGCCTCGGGCCTGCTCGACCCCCTCGGTCGGCTCTCCGAACACGGCACGGCGAGTGTCTGGGCGTTCGCGGGGGCGGGCGCAGTCGGCGCGAACCTGGTGAACAATCTGCCGGGCTTCCTGCTCCTCGAACCGGCGACCACCTCGCCGATCACCCTTGCGGCACTGCTGATCGGAGTCAACGCGGGACCTCTGGTGACGCCGTGGGCCTCGCTGGCGACGCTGCTCTGGCATCAACGGCTGGTCGACGAAGGAGTCGAGTTCGGCTGGCGCAGATACGTCTTCGTCGGTGCTGTCGCCGCTCCGGCCATCGTCGCGGCGGCCACGCTGACGCTGTCGGCGACATCCTGACAGGGCGGCCGGCGGAACGGCGCCTGCGCGGCGTGACGACTCGGCGCGGACCGGCTCAGTGCGGTGACTGCTCGAACGCGCGAACCGCCGAGCCGACGCTCGGATACACGCTGTCGGGTGCCAGATCGGCGAGCAACTGCGCGGTCTCGAGTGCGCCCCGCAATTCCGGGGTCACACCGGCGAGGATGAACCTCGCATGCACCGAATGCACGTAGTCGATGAGATCGCGCAGTGCCTTCGCCGCCGAATAGTCGACGTCCGAGATCGCCGAACAGTCCAGCACCAGCCATCGCACCGGGTCGGGCGCAGCTTTGATCAGCGCGGTCACGTCGTCGGTGAACCGTCCGACGTTGGCATAGAAGAGGTCCGCGTCGTAACGGAAGACGATGAGTCCCGGCAGGGTCTGATGCCCGGGTCGGGCGCTCTCGTACTCGCGCTGCCCGTTCCGGCCGACCCCTACGACGAACCGCTCCGGGCGGTACTGACGGTGAATGATCTGCAGCACCGACATCACCATCGCGGCGACGATGCCGGTCAACACGCCGAAGACCACCACCATCACGGTCGTCAGCACCGCGATGGCGAACTCCACGCGCCGGATCCGCCAGATGTGCGCGAACCCCGCCCAGTCGATCAGATCGAGTCCGACCATGAACACGATCGCTGCCAGCACCGCCTCCGGGAGATCACCGAGCGGACCGGACGCGGCAACCACCACCACGAGCGTCACAACGGCGGTCGTGATGTTCGCGACCTGAGTGCGGCCGCGCTGACGGTCGAGGATCGCGGTCTTGGTGGGACTGCCGTTCACCACGAACGAGCCGGTGAGGGACGCGGAGACGTTCGCCGCCGACAGCCCGAGGATGTCGCGGTTGACGTCGATCCGATCTCCGTGGCGCTGAGCGAAGCTGCGTGCCGTCGCCGCACTCTGCGCCAAGATCACCAAGACGCACCCGAAAGAGACCGTGAGAACGGTGGGAAGGCGCCCGAGCACCTCGCTCATCGGTGGAAAGTCGATCGACGGCGGACCGGCGTCGACGGGCCCGACCGTCGGCACCCAGCGATCGAGGCCGAATACCGCCACGGCGACGATCGACCCGATCACGATCAGAATCGGCGTCGGCAGGCTGGGCCGCAGCCGTCGGACGCCGAGCAGGCCGGCCAGCGTCACCGCGGCGAACAGCATCGACTGCCAGTGCACTCGGTCGACGTCCCCGATCACGTGCGCCCACTTCTCGAGAGTGTGGCCGGCGTCGCGCTTCGGTTCGCCGAGCATACCGGGGATCTGCTCGGTCACCACGAGCACGCCGACGCCGGCCAGGAAGCCGACGAGCACGGAGGTCGACAGGAAATCGCCCAGGAAGCCCAGGCGCAGAACTCGGGCGACCAGCAGCATCACGCCGGTCACCAGTGCGATGAGGCCGGCCCAGGCGAGCCACTGCTCCGTGTCGGGCCGCAACCCGACCACTCCGAGACCCGCGATGCCCGAGGCGAGCAGCGCCGCGGTGGCCGAATCCGCTCCGACCACCAGCAGCCGAGACGCACCGATCAGCGCGAAGACCACCGCCGGCACGATCAGCGAGTACAAGCCGGCGCCGATCGGGACATGGGCGATGGAACTGTAGCCCATCGCCTCCGGGATCGCGACGGCTGCGAGCGACGCCCCGGCGAGGACGTCGGCCCGCAGCCAGGAGCGCTGATAGCCGCTCAGCGCGGGCGGGCGAAGACGCGTCAGCCGGTCAATGGCCACGACGAATCCACTCGTCGAGGTCACCTGCCTCGGCACCGACGGTGGTCTCGTCGCCGTGCCCGGTGCACACGCGCGTCTGCGGGTCGAGCACCAGGATTCGGTCGCGGATGGATGCGATGATGTCGTCGAAACTGGAGAACGAACGCCCGGTGGCGCCCGGTCCGCCCTGGAACAGGGTGTCGCCGCTGAAGAGCACGTTCGCCGACGGCGCCCACACCACGCACGAGCCGGGGGAATGGCCCGGCGTGTTGATCACCTCGAGTTCGTGGCCGCCGACCACGATCCGCTGTCCGTCCGAGAGTTCGTCGTGGGCCACTCCCGGGTGAGTCCGGTCCCACAGCATCTCGTCGGCCGGATGCAGCAGGATCGGTGCGCCGGTCGCCTCGGCGAGTTCCGGGGCGACTCCGATGTGGTCGTTGTGCGCGTGGGTCAGGACGATCGCCACCACGTCGCGGTCGCCGACGGCTTTCAGGATCGGCGCCGCGTCGTGCGCGGCATCGATGATGACGGCCTGGTCGTCGTCGCCGACCACCCAGACGTTGTTGTCGACGTCCCAGGTGCCGCCGTCGAGCGAGAACGTTCCGGAAGTGACGACTCGGTCGATCCGCAGACCGGCGGGGACCGATCCTTCGGGTCCGGTGGACTCGGTGCTCACAGCTCCACCACCGAACGCAGGACGCGGCCCTCCTCCATGGCCTTGAAGGCGTCGTCCACACCGTCGATGCCGATGCGCTCGGTGACGAACTTGTCGAGCGGAAGACGGCCCTGCAGGAACAGGTCGATGAGCATCGGGAAGTCGCGTTCGGGCAGGCAGTCGCCGTACCAAGACGATTTGAGCGCCCCGCCGTGACTGAAGAAATCGACCAGCGGCATCTCGAGGCGCATCTGCGGCGTCGGCACACCGACCAGCACCACGACACCGGCGAGATCGCGGGCGTAGAACGCCGTCCGGTAGGTCTCGGGGCGGCCGACGGCGTCGATCACCACGTCGGCGCCGAATCCCCCGGTCAGTTCCTTGACGGCCTCGGCCACGTCGTCGATCGCCGACGCGTCGATGGTGTGGGTGGCGCCCAGCTCTCTGGCCCAGTCGAGCTTGCTCGGGTCGCGGTCGACGGCGATGATCGTCGTGGCACCGGCCAGGCGCGACCCGGCGATCGCCGCGTCGCCGACTCCACCGCAGCCGATCACCGCTACCGAATCGCCGCGACCGACCTCCCCGGTGTTCATCGCGGCGCCGAGCCCGGCCATCACCCCGCAGCCCAGGAGGCAGGCGACGGCTGGATCCGCGGCTTCGTCGACCTTGGTGCACTGTCCCTCGTGGACGAGCGTCTTCTCGGCGAAGGCGCCGATGCCCAGCGCCGGAGTCAGTTCGGTGCCGTCGGCGAGGGTCATCGGCTTACTGGCGTTGAAGGTGTCGAAGCAGTACCAGGGCCGACCGCGCTTGCAGGCGCGGCACTCGCCGCACACGGCACGCCAGTTCAGAATCACGTAGTCGCCGGCCGCGACGTGGGTCACCGCGTCGCCGACCGTCTCGACGATGCCCGCCGCCTCGTGTCCGAGCAGGAACGGGTACTCGTCGTTGATGCCGCCGGTGGCGTAGGCGAGGTCGGTATGGCAGACGCCGCACGTCTTGATCTTGACCACCACGTCATTGGGCCCGGGATCCGGGATCGTGATGTCGACCAGTTCGGTAGGCGCGTTCTTGCTGCGGGAGACGACTCCCTTGACGACGGTGGGCACGTGTTCTCCTAGTTGGACGGCCGCACTTCGACGCGTTCAGCCGAGAGCGGCGATGAGTTCTGCCTTCTTCATCGTCGAGTATCCCTTGATTCCGGCCGCCTTGGCCTCGGCACGCAGATCCGCCACCGTCTTCGACGCGGTTCCCGACTTCGGCGCGGGCTTGGCGGAAGCAGCCGGCTTGGTGGCACCGGACTTGGCGGCGGTCTTCGCGGCGCTCGGCTTGGCAGCGCCGGACTTGGCGGTGGCGGACTTGGCGGTGGCCGGCTTGGCGGTGGCGCCGGTGGTCTTGGCGCCGGGTTCGGCGGTCTTGGGGGTGGCGGGCTTCGCAGTCGCCGGCTTCGCGGCGGACTTGGGCTCAGCAGGCTTCGCGGCGGACTTGGGCTCAGCAGCCTTCGGCTCGGCGGGCTTGGGCTGCGCCGGCTTCACGGCGGTCGGTGCCTTGGATGCGGGCGCGGGCGTCTCAGGCTTCTTCGGCAGCATCGGAGAACGGGCGAGCATCGTGTCGCGGAGCGCGACCACTTCGGCGGAGAGGCGCTTGACCTCTTTCTCCAGTCGCTTGATCAAGCTCTTCTTGCCACTCATCACTGGTGTACCTCCATATGTCTGTGGCTCCAGCCGGAGTGCCCGACCGGGTCAATTGTGACCCTACTGTGAGCAAACCCCGCGATGCGACTCGCGGGTAGCATGCGTCGCCGCAGATCCGAACAGCGGGGTCAGCGTGCGGAATGAACGTGAACCACACGCAGGTCGGCGTCGAGCACCACCAGATCCGCGCGGCGGCCCGATGCCAGGGCGCCGATGTCCGCGCGCCCCAGAACGCGGGCGGGGTTGGCCGAGGTCATGGCCACCGCCCCGAGCAGGATCTCGTCGGAGACGCGGTCTCGCACGCCCGGGGCGTCGGAGCGCAGGCCCGCGACCGTCCGCGCGAACAATCCGGCCATGGTGGCGGTGCTTCCCGCGATCGCGCCGGTCCGCGCGACCCGCGCGACGCCGTCGGCGACGGAGACGTCCAGAGCACCCAGTCGATACGCGCCGTCCGGCATGCCGGCGGCCGCCATCGCATCGGTGACGAGCGCGACGCGGTCGAAGCCGACGGCACGCTGCACGTCGCGCACCAGGGCCGGATGCAGATGCACCCCATCGGCCACCAGCTCGACCACCACGCGGGGATCCTCCATGAGGGCCAGCGGCGGTCCTGGTTCGCGGTGGCTGAGCGGCGCCATCGCGTTGAACAGATGCGTTGCGACCCGAGCTCCCCGCGCAATCGCCTCTCGGACCTGGTCGTAGGTGGCGTCGGTGTGCCCCACGGCCACCGTGACACCCGCACTCACGAAGCGGTCGATCGCCTCCATCGCGCCGGGAAGCTCGGGAGCCAGCGTCACCATCACGACGGCGCCGTCGGCCAGTTCGAGGAGTTCGTCGATCTCGCCCGGCGACGGCGGGCGCAGCACGTCCGGGTCGTGCGCCCCGCACCGCGCACCGCTGATCCAGGGTCCCTCGAGATGGATGCCCGCGCTGATCCCCTCGCCTACCAGAACGCTCAGACGCGCGACGATGTCGCGGAGCTCGGCGCGACCAGCGCTCACCGTGCTCGTCACCGTCGTCGTGGTTCCGTGCTCCCGGTGGAATCGGGCGGCGGCCCGCACGTCGTCGCCGATCCCGTCCGTGTACGACGATCCCCCGCCGCCGTGGACGTGCATGTCGACGAAACCCGGCACGATCACTCCGTCGGCGAAGGTCGCACTCGCCGCGGCCGGCGGCGGACCCGCGCCGACACCGGTGATGAAGCCCTGCGCGATCTCCACCCAGCCCGGCCGGTGGACCACGCCGTCGGCGACGAGCGTGCCCGCGGCGATGATCATCGTCTCGTTCAAGGGACTCCCTTCCGCGAATCGACTCGACGCCAGTGGCTCGGAGTGTATCGCCGGCGACGCCGCGGATCGGCGCCAAACTGCAGGAAGAGACGACTGGTGAGTTCAGTCTCAAATTCCTTGACCGGGTCGTCCGACCGGCGGAACAGTGGAGTGCAAGCTCTACTCAGGCAGCTCTCCCCAGGAGGTTCTCATGAGCTCCTCATCATGGTTCGTCGCGCTCCGGCACCCGTCGCCCGCCGATCTCGAACTGTGGCTCGAAGCCCAGGCGGCGGACGGCCGCGTGCTGACCGACTACTCGCTGCTCAGTCCGCTGCGAATGCGGTTCACCGAGTCCGCTCCGGCCCGGGTCCGGTACGCGGTGGAGCGGCGCGCCGTCCCCGCACCCGTCGACTACTTCCGGTTCCGCGAAGCGCAGGGCTGGGAGCACGTGGGTCAGGCCGCCGACTTCCACATCTGGAAGCGCCCGTACACCGGCGAGCGCCCGGCCGGGTTCATCGGCGAGGATCTCGGCCGCCGGGCCTCCGCGCTCGCGATCGGGCTCGGAGTGATCGGAGTCCTGGCCCTCGCCGTGGCCCTGGCTCTCGGCGCCGTCGCGGGTCTGGCGGCCTTCGAGTGGACGAACTCGGTGGAGTTCTGGGCTCCGGCCGTCGCAGCAGCCGTGGTGGGAGTGCTCGCCGTGACCGCCGGCGTCGTGCTCGCGGTCTCGGGCCGCAAGGCGTCCGCGCGCACCGCGCCGGGCGAGACCGCCACGCGCGAACGCGCCGAGATCGGCGGCTGAGCGCGCCCGATCTGTCGGTGTCCGCTGTTACCGTAGGGCCATCCGCTCAGGAGGTCACGATGGACAGTTCATCCGGCGTCTTCTCCGAGGCCGCGTTCGACGCGGCGATCGATCGAGTCTGGGTCAGATTCCGGTGTGAGTTGGCCGACCAACTCGACCGGATGAGTCACGACCACCCCGTCACCGTGTTCGCACTCTGGACCGAGTTGTTCGGCCCGCAGCCCACCGTCGTATTCACCCACACGCTGAACTCCCGCCTGCGGTTGACCGTCGCGCATCGCGATCTGTATCCGTACGGGCCAGAGGACCGGCAGCGGGTGGCCATGCTGACCGACCGGGGCTGGCGCTCGCTGCGCGACCAGACGTGCATCGTCGAGTTCGCCCGGCGCGGAGTCGACGCCGCGGCGATGGCCGCACAGTACGCCCTGCGGGAGGTGTGGGGCGTGCCCGATCCGAGCTATCTGGTGGCGGACCAGGACGACGTGCTGCGGACGTTCATCACGTCGGACGCCGCCGCGCGCGAACCCAAGATGCGCTGAACCCGATGGGTCACGGGCAGCCGTCGTCCGCCGACAGCCTGCCGAGATAGCGGTCGCGTTCCGCACCCGAGAGCGGGTCGGTGGCAGTGCACACCCAGCGGCGCGCGGATTCGCGGTCGGTGGTCTGCAAGTATACGACGCCGGTGCCGTCGCCGGCGACCGGATACCCGGGACCCGAACCGGCATCGGTCGGCAGCACCCAGTTCGACACCGTCCGCGACCCGCCGAGCACAGGAGAGACCGCCGCCCCCTGAGTGAGCGAGCCGTCGGCGCCCAGGGCGAAGTCCACCACCTCCCGCGTCCCCGTGCTGATCATCAGCCGGCCTCCCGATCGGCCGATGGACTCGGCGTGCAGGTCGCTGACCCTGCTGACCACCGTCGGCGGGCCGTCGTCGATGCGCCACACCGCCAGATCACCGGCCGCCAGAACCACGTACCTGCCGTCGCGGGCGAACGTCGCGTCGGCCACCTCCTCGCCCATCGGCAGCACCAGCGGTCGGGAATCGGCCCGGTCGAGCCGGTACACGTAGCCGTTGCCGTCGTCGGCGGTGACGGCTAACCGAGAACCGTCGACCGCATAGCTCACACTGCGGATGAGATCCCCCGGCCCGCCGAGCGGATCGCCCACCGGTCGCGGCGCCGCCGGATCGGTGAGATCCCAACGTTGCACGCGCCGGTCGTCGATCCCGGCGGCGAGTTCCCGCGTGCCGGGAGCGAAGGCGAGCGCATTGGTGTATCGGGTCCCGACTCGGAGTTCGCCCACCCGGCGCGGGCGATCGGGATCGCCGAGATCCCACAGTTCCACCAGGCCGCCGTTGTTGTTGGCCGTCGCGGCGAGCATCCCGTCGGTGGTCACCGCGACGCTGGGCCGGTTGTTGGCCCGGCGGTCGATGTCGACACCGCCCCGCTGGTGCCACTGCCCGTCGTCCCGGGTCCAGACGTTCAGCCGGGCGTCGGAACCGACCGTCACCAGCCGGCGGCCCGACGCGTCCATGTCCACGCCGCTGATCAGTGCGCCGCGGTCCGGGAGCAGGCCCGGCGGCAGGGTCCAGAGGTCCACCTCGCCGTCCGACCGCCCGACGGCGAGTTCCTGACCGTCGGGGCTGAACACGGTGCTGACCATGCGCACCGCTCCGGGTGCGGCCGATCGCTGCAGCTCCCAGAGCGGCAACGGATCGGAGATCGACGTGGTGTTCCAGACATGCACGATCCCGTCGGTCCCGGCGCGGGCCAGCAGCGGGCGCACCGGGTTGGCGGCGATGGACCACGAGCCGCCGGTGACGCCGGCCAGCGACGTGGTGTCCGGCCGGGGCGCCGCCGGGTCGGTGACGTTCCACAACTGCACGTTGGCGCTGTCGCCGGTGACGGCAAGCACCGAGTCACCGCGGGTGAAGGCCAGCGCGTGGGTGATGCTGGGGAATCCGCGCAACGGTTCGCCCGCGGGCCGCGGGGTGTCGGTGTCGGCGGCCGTCCAGAGCCGTACCGTCTGGTCTTCCCCGCCGGTCGCCAGCACCGTGCCCGCGGAGTTGAACGCGAGCGAGCGGACCGCGCGGGTGTGGCCGCGCAGCACCGCGGTCTGCGTCGGCGGACGGTCGCCGTCGACGCGGTACACGGTGACCGTTCCGTCGTCGGACGAGGCCGCCAGGTGAGCGCCGCTGGGACTGAAGCGCGTGAGATACGCCGCGCCGCTGCCGGGCCTCAATGTCGCGATCTCCCGAGGAGACCCGGGATCGGCGACGTTCCACAGCCGGACCGTGCCGTCGCCGCTCGCCGCGGCGAGCAGCCGGCCGGAGCGATCGAAATCCACCGAGGTGACGAACGACCCGAAGCCGCCCAACCGGGCCACCTCGCGGAAGGGCTTCACCGCACCGTCGGTGCGCTGCCACACGCGGACCGTGCGGTCGTTGCTCGCCGACGCGAGCAGCCGTCCGTCGCGGGAGAACATGACGTCGTAGACCGCGCCGGTGTGCCCGTCGAGCGAGCGTGCGAGCGGTGAGGTGTATGCCGCGAGCAAGCCACTGCTGACCTCGGTGTCGTCGGCGTAGTGCTGATCCGCCACCGCCAGCATCCGCGCGGCCAGCGACGGATCCGAACTCACCAGTCCTTCGATGCTGGACATGACGGCCGCGTGTTCGGCGCTGTTGCGTTGCCGTGCGAGATCGCTCGCCTGCCGGGTGGCGATGATCGCGGTGATCGCGGACGCCAGGCCGAGGACCACCACCAACGTGATCGAGGCGAACCGGAGGCGCTTGCGGACGGTCCGTTGCCTGCCTGCGGCGTCGAGGAACTCCGCGGCACCGGCCGGCAGCAGGACCTGACGGTGAGCGCCCAGTTCGGCGCGGTTGGCCTGCGAGGTCGCCAGCCGGGCTCCGCTGTAGAGGTGGTCCGCTGCGCGGCCGCTCTCGTTCCACGCGTCGGTGTCCGCCGCCAACTGCTGCATCCACTGGATCAGATCCGCGTCTTCCGCGATCCAGTCGGCCATCCGCGGCCACGCGGACATGACCGCCTCGTGGATGAAGGTGACCGATTCCGAACTCACCGTCAGCAATCGGGCGTCGGAGAAGGCGTCGATGATCCGCGTGGCCGATTCCGGGAAGCGCTCCCGCAGATCACTCGGGGCGACGGCGTTGCGCATCGGCGTCCGGCGAGGACCGAACTGGACCAGCGCCAGCAGCAGTGCCCTGGCCTCCTCGTGGTCGGCCGGGTCGAGTGCGGCCCAGGTGCGTTCCGCGGTCTCGGCGAGCGCCGAGGTGATCCCGCCCGCGGCGCGGTACGACCCGACCGTCAGCCGGTTCCCGGTCCGTTTCGCCCACATCACCTGGAGAGCGTGGGCGAGCAGCGGGAGCCGTCCCGCGCGATCGCCCTCGGTGGAGGCCTGGTGCAGATCGTCGATCATCAGATCCGCCAGACCCTCGTCGATCCGGCCGCCGGCCATCCGCACCGGCTCGATGATGACCTGACGGAGCTGGTCGTCGGACATCTCGGACAGGATCATCGAACGGTCCTGCCACGCTCGGGCGAGCATCGGGTACTCGACGCAGGCACGGAAGAAGTCGGCGCGGATACCCAGGACCACCACGCTCCCGGCGTCCGAGAGTTCCTGCACCCGATCGAGCACGGCGCGCCGCCGCGTCTCGTCGTCGAGCGCGAAGACCTCTTCGAACTGGTCGATCACCACCAGCGCCGCACCGGCGGCCACCTCGTCTCCGACGAGTCCGGACGGCCCCACGCGCAGCGCGATCGCGGTGTTCCACGGTTCACCGGCGCGGGCGAGCCCGGCACCGAGCAGTGACGACTTGCCCGCCCCCGACACTCCGGTCACCACGACGACCCGATTGCCCGCCGAGTCCCGTGCCTCGGAAAGCAGCCCCGAGAGGGCGGCGATCGTGTCGTCGCGTCCGAAGTACCTGTCGCGGTCGCGGGCACCCATCGAGGCGAGTCCGGGAAAGGGCGTGTCCAGCCTGGCGCCCGACGCGGGGTCGTGGTGGCGTTCCCAGAGCCGTCTCCATTCGGGCATGGACACGAGGTCGTCGGCACCGGCGTCGAGCGCCCGCCGGTTGAGCCACATGATCAGCGGCAGGACGGTGTCGAAGTCCCGCGGGACGTGTCTGCCGTTGCGCCAGTCGCTGATCCGCTGCGGCGTGGCCTCGGCGCGACCGAATCTGGCCATTCCCTCCGATGCCGCACGCAGCGTCGGCTTACCGGCTTGGCGGAAGAGTCTCGCGAGCGCCGGACCGAACTCGCTCTCCGGCGGCGTCGAGGTCACGACTGTGAGGTTATCCGAGCACCGGATTCCGGGGAATTTCTCCGGTCCGGATAACTCATCCACACCTGTGACCAGTGACGATGCGGACATCGGCGAGAGATTCGTTGAATCGGCACATCGCGGATTCCTACTGTGATATGGACTCGCCGCCGGGCGGGTCTCTCTCTTCTACCGTCGGGGTAATCAACACATGACCAAGCGTCTGATCACAGCGTTCACGCTGCTCGTCGCGTTCTTCGCGACCGCCGCACTGATTCCGGCCACCGCAACGGCGGCCACCCACCACACCCGTGAGGGTGTCACCGTGGAGCTGACCACCGGCCAGCTCTCGGCCAAGCGGATTCCGCCGCTGGACGGTTCTCCCACCTCGGCCGAGGCCCTGCTCTCGTCCGACGTGCACGCCGCGCTGACCGGCATCAAGGACAAGAAGGTCAGCGCCACGCTGGAGGTCGGCTACCAGATCGGGTATCCGGTCTCGATCGCACCCGGTGGCGTCAAGATCACCGCGCACACCCCGGATCTCAAGCTCACCGGCGGCGTCGACGCGAAGGTGAACCCGAACGTCACCGTCTCCGGTACCGGTGGCGGCGGCTCGGTCGGCGACGTGGGTGTCAGCCTGGGCGCGGAGTCGACGATCATCCCGGCCACCGACCTCGAGTTCGAGGTGGCCGCGGGCAAGATCACCACTGTCTCGCTCGCGAAGATCGCGCTCACCAAGCCGACGGCCGACATCGTGCTGTCCGGCGTCGAGCTTCACGCGACCAACGCGCTCGGCCCGATCTCGGTGCGTCCGTTCACGAAGATCTCCGTCACCACCGAAACCGGCGTCTACGTCTACTACGCGTACGGCAAGACCAGCCGGATCTGACCCGCTCTCCCGCGACGGGGCCGGTGCATCGCGCGCCGGCCCCGTCGTCGTGGCGGCTGCGCCGTAATAAGCATGTAATGCAGTGGTCAACCACACGAAACGAGCATCCGGTTTCATGCCGCACCCGCTGCGCCGATAGAGTGACCAACGGAAATTGGCCCGAGAGGACCGGAATTTGCGGTGTGCGCCGAGCCCGCCTCGTCCAGCGCACCAGTTGGGAGTACTACACATGACCGCATGGGACAGCGATCTCCAGGGTTGCTACGACATGGTTATCAACCGCAACCCCGGTGAGCCCGAGTTCCACCAGGCCGTTCAGGAAGTCTTCGAGTCGCTGAGCCCCGTCATGGTCAAGCACCCCGAGTACCAGGACGTCCTGGCCCGGATGTGCGAGCCCGAGCGTCAGATCATCTTCCGCGTGCCGTGGATCGACGACGCCGGCCAGGTCCAGATCAACCGCGGCTTCCGCGTCGAGTTCAACTCGGCCCTCGGCCCGTACAAGGGCGGCCTGCGGTTCCACCCGTCGGTGAACCTGTCGATCGTCAAGTTCCTCGGCTTCGAACAGATCTTCAAGAACGCTCTGACCGGCCTGCCGATCGGAGGCGGCAAGGGCGGCTCGGACTTCGACCCCAAGGGCCGCTCCGACCTCGAGGTCATGCGCTTCTGCCAGTCGTTCATGACCGAGCTGTATCGCCACATCGGCGAGTACACCGACGTTCCCGCCGGCGACATCGGCGTCGGCGGCCGCGAGATCGGCTTCCTGTTCGGCCAGTACAAGCGCATCACCAACCGCTACGAGTCCGGCGTCCTGACGGGCAAGGGACTGTCGTGGGGCGGTTCGCAGGTCCGCCCGGAGGCCACCGGTTACGGCGCTGTCTTCTTCGTCGACGAGATGCTGAAGGCCAAGGGCGACAGCTTCGAGGGCAAGAAGGTCCTCGTCTCCGGTTCCGGAAACGTCGCCACTTACGCGATCGAGAAGATCCACCAGCTCGGCGGCACGGTCATCGCCTGCTCGGACTCCTCCGGCTACGTCGTCGATGAGAACGGCATCGACCTGGAGATCCTCAAGGAGGTCAAGCAGGTCCGCCGGGCCCGCCTGAGCGAGTACGTCGAACTGCGCGGCGGCGGTGCCCGCCTGGTCACCGAGGGCAACCTCTGGCAGGTGCCCGCCGACATCGCGCTGCCGTGTGCGACGCAGAACGAGCTGGATGAGAAGGACGCCGAGGCACTGGTCCGCAACGGATGCAAGGTGGTCGCCGAGGGCGCCAACATGCCCACCACACCGGAGGCCACCAAGGTCCTGCTCGCTGCGGGCGTCGGCTTCGCGCCGGGCAAGGCCGCCAACGCCGGCGGTGTGGCGACCTCCGCGCTGGAGATGCAGCAGAACGCCTCGCGCGACTCCTGGACGTTCGAGTACGCCGAGGAGCGTCTGAGCTCCATCATGCGCACCCTGCACCACACCTGCCTGCAGACCGCCGACGAGTACAACGACCCGGGCAATTACATCCTGGGCGCCAACGTCGCCGGTTTCGTTCAGGTCGCCGACGCGATGAACGCGCTCGGCGTCATCTGACCGACGCAGTCATATGAGAAAGGCCCGCCGTCGGCGGGCCTTTCTCATTGTCCGGGAGTGGTCAGGCGGTCTCGGTGGCCACCCGATCGACGGCCTTGGTGAAGACCTTGTTGAACGCTGCCAGGTCGGGAGTCGACTGCGGGGAGGCGTCGCTGGCCTGCACGCTGACCAGGTAGCCGTTGACCATCGCGTAACCGACGATCATCGACGTCTTGGTGGTGGTTCCCTTGAAGTCGATCGTGGAACTCTGCTGCACGACGATCGCGTCGTCCGCCTTCGTCTTCGGCGCCGGAATCACCTTCGAGACGGCCGTGCCCTTCGCGCCCGCGGCCTGGCCCTCGGTGATCTCGACCTTGATCTTGCCGCAGTCGCCGGTCACGGCCTTGCGGAAGTCCTCCACGGAGTGGTCGACCACGGAGACGGTCTCAGCGAGCACGGAGGTGCCCTTCATCGCGATGACGAAGCCGGTCTTGGCGAGGTCGATCTTGTCTGGAAACGCACTCAGCTGCATGCAGTTCGCCGGCGTCACCTTGGCACTCTTCGTCGAGCTGAGGACGGAATCGGCGACCTTCTGGATCTGGTCTCGCGGAACCGGGGTCACCTGGTACCCGGCCGGAAACTCGGCCTTGCCGATCACCAGCGTCGGCGCCTTGCCCGCATCGGCGGACGGTGCGGCGGCCGACGATGCGGCACCCGGCACCGGTGCGCCGTCCTCGGTCGAGCTGCAGCCGGTCACGAGCAGCAATGCCGCGCTCGCGGCAGCGGCGGCGCCGGCAATCCTCTTCATTGTCATCACGTCGGTCTTCATCCCTATCTGGTGATACTGAGTAGACGGGACAATCCTGACCGATGCGGAATCCGGGCGCGGCACCGGCATCCCGTCGAGGCGGCGGTCAGCGCGCGGCCTTGGCGATCGCCCTGGCGAAGACGTCCTCGAAAACTGCACGATTCAGATCGGCGGTCTGGTCGACGGCGCTCATCTGTACGGTGACCGCGTAACCGTTGACGAGGGCGTTTCCTACCAGCAGACTCGTCTCACCGGATTTGGAACCGTTCACCGTCCTACTCCGGCTCTCCACCGCCAGGACCTGGTCGGCGGCCCCGCGCGGTACGTCGATCACGGTGTGCGTGACGGTGATCTCCGAACCTTTGACCGGGCCGGCCTTCACGTGCACCCGGACGACGCCGCAGTCGCCGGTGACCTGCTTGCGCGCAGCCTCGAGGTCGACGCCGCCGTCGATCTCGGCGACGGGCTGCACCGACTCGCTGATCGCATCGTCGCCATCGGTCGCCGCCATCACGCCGACCCTCTTCGGGTCGATCGTGGTGACCATCGCTCCGGATGCCGCGCACTGCGCGGGTGCGATGTCGACGTATGCGGTGGAATCGGAGAGTTGCTCCGTCATCTGCGCGAGGGCGTCCTTGCTGAGCCGGGCGGTGTGGAAACCGGCGGGCAGTTCGGCCTGTGTCAGCGGCAGCTCGGCGGCCTCGCGCTCGGCAGCGGTGGACGAGCCGTCGGTGCTGCATCCCACCGAGGCGAGCACTGCGCCACCCGCCAGCATCGCCACCGACATCCGGATCGCCCTGCCCGCCATGTGTCCCCTTCGACTGTGGTTTCAGTACTGAATGTACTTGCCGGACATCCGGGCCGTCCCCGGCCGTCTCCGCTCGGGCGTCCGGTTCACCGGCTCGCCGATCGGTCTCCGAACCACTCCCGGATCGGTTCACCTCCCACCAGGTGCCGCTCCACCACATCGGCGACTCGCGCCGCTGTGAGTCCGGCGTACCAGACGTCGTCCGGGTAGACCGCGACCACCGGCGCCTGCGAGCAGGGGAACAGGCACCCGGTGAGCGTGATGAGGACGTCGTCGTCGCCGAGCCGCCGGGCGTCGAGTTCGGCGGAGAGTTCCGACTGCGTCTCGGCGCCCCCTCGCGCCGAGCATCGGGGACCGCGGCAGACCAGCACGTGTCGCGCGAACCCGGGAACCGCGTCCCAGGCCTTCGTCGCGAGCGGGGCGGTGGTATCGCGGGCCGGGGCCCCGCCGTCGGCGGCAGCCCGCTCGATCAGATTCGCGTAATCCGTTGTCTGGCAAAGCGATCCGCCGATTCTGATATCCGGCGCGGAGCCCGCCGGGCGGTTCCGCAGCCAGTGCCCGATCACGCGGCGGAACCAAGCGTCCATCTTTCGGTCGGCGAGCGTCTGACCGCTCAGCACCACCACCGAGTCGGCGCCCTCGCGGGCCGCCTCGTCGAGCACCTCGGTGACGGTGTCGGACTCACCGCCCAGGACGGCGGAGCGGAAGACCGTGCCCGGATGGCGTTCGGCGAGCTCTCCCAGCGCACGGGCGAGTTCGCCGTGCACATCCGCGCCGCGATCCGTCGGCGCCGTCACGATCACCCAGTCGGCGTCGATCATCACTTCTCCCCTCCTGTGGCCGAAACCACGCCGCACATGACGATCAGTGGCCCGCCGGTGACCGGATGGCGAAGCACCTGCGCGTCGAGGCCGTAGACGTCCGCCAGCAACTCGGGCGTCAGCACCTCGGAGGCGCTGCCCTGCGCACGGACGCGGCCCTCGTCGAGCACGACGAGGTGGTCGCAGTACATCGCGGCGAGTTGCAGATCGTGCAGGGCAGCGAGGACGGTGAGGCCGAGATCCCGGGCCAGCTGCAGCAGGTGAAGCCCGGCCGCCACATCGAGATGGTTGGTCGGCTCATCGAGGACGAGGACCTTCGGGCGCTGCGCCAGCGCCCGCGCCATCTGGACCTTCTGCCGTTCGCCGCCGGACAGGGTCTGCCAGGTGCGGTGCCGCAGATGCTCGATGCCGAGCGTTCCGATGGCCTGATGCGCCTCGTGCGCGGCGTCTCCGAGCGGCCTGGCCCATCCCCCGGCGTGCGGGATGGTGCCGAGCTCCACAATCTGTTCCACCGACAGTTCCAGGACGGTCGCCGAGTGCTGTTCCAGCTCGGCGACGGTGCGCGCGAACTCGCGGCGGCCCAACTCCCGGACGTCGGTGCCGCCCAGCAGCACCTGTCCGGCGTCGGGCCGCTGCCAACGCATCACCATCGACAGCAGGGTCGACTTTCCGGACCCGTTCGGGCCGATCACGCCGGTGAATCGGCCGGCGGGCGCCCGGGCCGTGACGTCGTCGAGGATTCTCCGCTCGCCGCGGGCGAAGCTCACCGCCCGCATCTCGATGCCGGGCATCCCGGTCTCGGTACCGGTCATTCGGTGCCTCGCTGTCGCCGGAGCAGGTAGATGAAGGCGGGCACGCCGATCACCGAGGTGACGAGCCCGAGCGGCAGTTCCCGCGACGGCATCACGCCGCGGGCGATGATGTCGGCCCAGACCACCACCAATGCCCCGAGCACCACCGCCACCGGCAGGACCCGATAGTGCAGCGGGCCCACGAGAAAGCGAACCATGTGCGGCACCACGAGCCCCACGAACCCGATGATCCCCGACAGCGCCACCAGGACGGCGGTGCACAGCGACACCAGCGCGTAGAGCACCCAGCGAGTGCGGGCCACGTGAGTGCCCAGGCTCGCGGCGGCGCGTTCACCGAAGGCGAAGGCGTCCAGCGTTCGGGCGTGGGCCAGCACGGCGACGATCGTGCACACGGTGACGATCGCGGTCAGCGCGAGGGTGTTCCAGCGGATGCCGGCCACCGACCCCATCGACCAGAACATGACGCGGTCGGCGGTGCCGTGCGGGCCGAAGTAGATCAACGCCGAACTCAGCGCCGCGGCGAGTTGCCCGACGGCGACGCCGGCCAGGATCAGTCTGCCCGGAAGCAGCGCGCCCCCGCGCGTGACCGCGATCGCGAACACCAGCAGCAGCGCACCCATCGCCCCCAGAAACGCTGCGACGGAGACCACTGAGCCACCGGCCATGCTGCCCATGCCGACTCCCGTGCTCAACACCACCACGGCGCCGAGAGACGCACCGCCAGACATCCCGAGGATGTACGGGTCGGCCAGCTGGTTGCCCGTCAACGACTGCAGGACGGTGCCGCAGACCGCAAGGCCCGCACCGATGAGTGCCGCTCCGACCACCCGCGGCAGCCGCAGCTGAACGACGATGTTCTCGTCGAGCACATCGGACGTGCCGATGCCCACGCTGCTGCCGAGCGCTCGCACCACCGTGCCCAGCGGCAAATCGGCCGATCCGACCACGATTCCCAGCGCCATGCTGATCAGCAGCAGGATCGTCAGTCCGGCCAGCCAACCCACCAGGGCCGGTGTACCGCGGAGCCGTTCGCGCATGCGCCGACTACTTCGCGAGCGCGTCCGACAGCTTGGCGGCGCCGTCGATCAGCCGCGGACCGGGGGTGCTCTCAGCGAACGGGATCACCACGAACGATCCCTTCGCGACGGCCTTCAGGTCCTTGAGCGCCGGGTCGGACTCCAGATACTTCCGCTTGGCGGCGGCCGGATCCCAGTCGGCGTCCACCAGGACGATCACGTCCGGATCGGCTTTGAGCACCGCCTCCCAGCCGGTCTCGGCCCAGTTGCCGGAGAGATCCCCGAAGACGTTCTTCGCGCCGACGGCGTCGATCACCAATTGCGGCCCGCCGTCGCCGGCACCGACGAAGGGCTTGTCGGTCGAGGAATCCCACCACAGAACCGTCTTGCCCCGTCCGGCCGACTTCGCGGTGAGGTCGGCGAGCCTCGCGCGCATGTCGGCGTTCACCCGGTCGGCATCGGCCGTCCGTCCGAAGAGCACGCCGTAGTCGCTGGTCTCACCGGCCACCGCGTCCCAGGACGAGGCCGGACGCTTCGACTTGTCCTCGCAGCCGAAGGGGGACACGTAGGTCGCCACACCGAGGTCGTCGAACGACTGCCGGCTTCCCAGCGCCTTGTCGTCGAAGGCGCTGCTGTACGACGCGGCGATCAGGTCGGGGTGCTTCTCGAGGACCGCTTCGCGGGTGGGGTACTTCTCCGACAGCACCGGGATCTCGCCGTAGGCTGCGGCCCATTGCGGGGCGATGGCGCTGTCGAGGTAGGCGGTGCCGACCAGCTGCCCGCCGGCGCCGACGGCCAGGGCCGACTCGGTGGCCCCCTGGTTGACGGTGATGGCCGCGTCGGCCGGCTTCTTCAGCGTGACGGTGCGGCCGCAGTTCTGCAGGCTGATCGCCGAGCCGTCGGCGCCCGATGCGGGATCGTCGCCGGAACAGGCGGAGACGGTGAGGACGGTGCCGGCGACGGCCAGGATCACCGCGTTCTTCAGGGTGCGCAATGCGACCCCCTTTCCAGATACTCGTGGAACTTCGGGGTACGCCGCGGCCGGTCTCCTGGCTACACAGGACTGCCGGCGGTCGCACCTTCCCAGATGACGAGCACCCAGTGGCTGGAGTCCTGCACTCCCGGCGACTTCCGGACCTGTTCACAGTGGCGAGTACCGCGCCGGCTTCTCACCGGACTTCCCGAGCACCGTGACGTATCGCCCGAGTGTATCCGGGCACGGCCGGGACACTCGGGCGACCTCGAATCAGGCGGGGTCTTTGAAGTACACGAGCTGGTGCGTGGTCGCGAGGAGCACCTCGCCCGACCAGAGCTGTCCGTACTGGTCGAAATGACCGTGCCCGAACCGGGCGGCGCGCGCCGTCGCGAGGACGTGTCCGGTTCCATGCGCCTCGAGTTCCTGCGCGGTGGCGTGGAAATACGTGGTCAGGGTGATGGTGCCCGCCGGCATGTAGGTTCCGTGCCGGAGAAAGACACGAGGGTAGAAGACGTCGGTCATCGCGGTGAGCGCCGGGAAGTCGAGCGGCCGCTCGGGCCGGTCGCGCAGCCACAGCGTCGACGTCGAGTCGGCGTCGTTCCTCCCGTCCATGCCGCCCGCGACGAACCGCTTGTCGTAGTTCTTGGCCCAGGCGATGAAGTCCACGTACTCGCTGACCTCGACCTCCTCGGCGGGCGGTGCGGCCGGAGGCGTCGGCTCGGTGTCGGACCAGGTGTCACGGGCGACGCCGAAGACCGCGGTGCCGGTGGCCGCCACCTGTCCGGATTGGCTGATCGTCACCACCCAGTGCTGATTGGTGCGGTTGGTCCGGACGGGCCGCAGGTCGAGATCCCACTGTCCTTCGGCGATCGGTGCCGCGTAATTGATGGTCAGCGCGAGCGGATCGCCGAGGACGTCGGGCCGCTGCTGGATGCCGTTGACGACGGTCGCGGCCGTGATGCCGCCGAACGGGCCGACCATGTTGTTGTACGCGGGATGCGTCTGCGCGCGGACCACATGGTCCGACGCCGTGGGCGTGAGGGCGATGGCCTCATCGAAAACGTGAGTCATGCGTCGACGGTAACAGAACGATCGTTCTACTCACGCGTACCCTGGGTGCATGGCAACACTCCCCGTCCGCGACCGACTGCTCCTGTCGGCGACTCAGCTGCTCCGGAGCAAGGGAGCCGACGGATTCGGAATGTCGGAGCTCATGGAGCACAGCGGCGTGGCGCGGCGCTCGATGTACCAGCACTTCCCCCGCGGCAAGGCGCAACTGCTGGAGCAGGCCACCGACGAGGCGGGCAGGCACGCCTCGTCGCGCCTCGCGGCCGCACTGTACGGCCGGACCGCTGTGGAGGGTCTGATCGTCATCGTGGACGAGTGGAAGCAGATCCTGGTGCGCCACGACTACCGCCTCGGCTGCCCCCTGGTTGCCGCCTCCACCTCCGCCGCGGAGTACCCGGGTGCGGCCGAGCGCGCCGCCACGGCTTTCCAAACGCTGGCGGGCCAGATCGCCGCATCCTTCGAGGCCGACGGACTGGCCGCGGACGCCGCCCGACGGGCCGGCGACATGCTGGTGGCAGCCCTCGAAGGCGCCATCATCACCTCTCGCGCCACCCGTTCCACCGCACCGCTCGACGCCTTGTCGGCACACATCCGGGAGACGTGGGGCTGAGCCGTCCGATATTCGGTCGACAGACCTCCGTCAGCCCTGTACAAAAGTACATGTACATTCGTACAGAATTGTGAGGGAGTCATGGCCAAGCACGACCCGGAGGCACGGCGGGCGGCGATTCTCGCCGCGGCGGCGGATCTGGTGGTCGAACTCGGACCGGCCGCGCTGACGCACCGCCGCGTCGCCGAGCGTGCGGGTGTGCCGTTGGGATCGACGACCCAGTACTTCACCTCCATCGATGACCTGCGCACCCAGGCCCTGGAGCGGCTCGCCGCGGAGGTCGACGAAGACCTGGCCGCCGTGCGGAGCAGCCTGGTCGCGGCCGGCGGGTCAGCGGAAGCGCTGGTGGATCAGATTCACGACTACCTCGCCGACGGCCGCGCCGTCGCGGCCGACGTCTCGCTGATGTCGGCGGGCCTGTTCGATCCCGAGCTGCGCGCGCTGTCGCTCCGCTGGCAGACCAATCTCGTCGAGATCTTGAGCGATTACGTCGGACCCGACAACGCGCTCGCCCTCGCGATCGTCTCCGACGGTGTCGTGATGCACGCGGCATTGCACAACACCGTCGTCTCCAAAGACTTCCTGCACACTCTCGTCGCGCCGTTCATGGCGCAGAAAAGACAACCGTGATGACTGCCTCACCCACCACGGGGAGCACCGGCTACTCCACCGTCCGCGCCTGGCTCGCGACCGCTGTGTTGAGTGCGAGCCTGCTCGTGATCGTGATGGATATGACGATCCTGAACATCGCTCTTCCCGCGATGTCGGCCGACTTGGAGCCCACCGCCTCCCAGCTGCTGTGGATCGTCGACGTCTACTCGCTGGTCCTCGCCGGGCTGCTCGTCCCGGCCGCATCGCTGGCCGACCGCTGGGGACGCAAGCGGATGCTGTTGGCCGGGTACGCCGTCTTCGGCGCCGCATCGCTGCTCGTCCTGGTCGCCGAGTCGGCGACCGCGGTGATCGCCATCCGCGCCCTCCTCGGCATCGGCGGCGCGTTCATCATGCCGACCACACTGTCGACGATCCGCGTCCTGTTCACCGACGCGCGCCAGCGGGCGCGCGCACTCGCGGTGTGGTCGTCGGTCGCCGGTCTCGGTGCGGCGATCGGCCCGCTGGTCGGCGGTTTCCTGGTGGAGCACTTCTCCTGGCAGTCGGCTTTCCTAGTCAACGCTCCGCTGATGGCGCTGGCCGTGGTCGCCGGGGTCTTCCTGCTCCCAGAGTCGCGGTCGGCCGACCCGGGAGTCTGGGACTGGCTGGGCATCGCCCTCTCGTTCTCCGGCATGGTGCTCCTGATGTGGTCGGTGAAGCACTTCGGTGCCGAATCGAGTCTGCTGGTCCCCGAGGGCTGGGCCGCGTTCGCCGCAGGAGTGCTGCTGCTGACCGTCTTCGTCCGCCGCAGTCTGCGCCAGGACCGGCCGATGCTCGACGTCGGGCTGTTCCGCAGCCGCGTCTTCACCGGCGGTATCGCCGGCGCCCTCGGCTCGATGTTCGCGATGGCCGCGGCCCTGCTGCTGCTCGCCCAGTGGCTGCAGTCGGTGGAGGGCAGTTCACCGATCCGTGCCGGCCTGCAGCTGGTCCCTCTCGCTGTCGCCTCGGCCGCCGCCTCGCTCGCCGCACCGCGTCTGGCCGAACGCGTCGGTCCGCGAATCGTCATTGCCGGCGGCATCGCGGTGGCCGGCATCGGCATGATCGCCGTGTACCTGATCCCCGGAGAGCTGCACTACGCGTCGGCCGTCGTGTCGTTGATCCTGGTGGGTGTCGGCATCGGATCGCTGGCGATCGGCTCGGCGCTGATCATGTCGGGCAGCCCCGAGAACCGCGCGGGCAACGCCGCCGCGATGGAGGAGACCTCCTACGAACTCGGCAGCGTCATCGGTGTCGCGCTCCTCGGCAGCGTCGCCGCGGTGCTCTATCGCAGCCGGCTCGACGACTCCGGCGCGCTGGACGACCTCGATCCCCGATTGCACGACGCGGCCCGCGAGTCGATCGGGTCCGCGGCGGGCGTCGCCGATCAGCTGCACATGCCGAACCTGGCACAGCAAGCCGGTACCGCGTTCACCGATTCGCTGCAGATCACCAGCCTCACCGGCGGTCTCATCATGCTGGCGGTCGCCGCGGCGGTGTACGCCCTGGTCCCGGCGGGTACGCGTATCGACGCCGAGGTGGTCGAGGGATGAGCCGGGCCCGGGGTCGTCTCCCCGTGACGATCTGAAAACGCGTGCCGGGCTCCGGTCGCGGAAGGTCGTCGCGACCGGAGCCCGATGGTAGATTCGCCGCGTGTCGACGGCGAGGTCTCTCCCCGAACCGGTCCGCGGACGGCTCAGTGACGGACGCGAGATACTGCTGTTCGACGACGGCGAGGCCTCCGTCCTGCGCCCCGACCGCCGCGACCTGCCGACGGATCGCGGTGCGACGACCGTCCGCCGAGACCCCGTCACGAACGACTGGGTGATCGTGGCGCCCGCGCGCCAGGACCGTACCCATCTGCCGCCGCGGCGGCAGTGCCCGCTGTGCCCCGACCCGGAGGGTCTCCGAAGCGAGATCCCAGCGTCGGACTACGGGGTGGCGGTGTTCGAGAATCGCTTCCCGTCGCTCGCCGCACCACCGGAGCATGCCGGTGCCGGAGCGTCGCCGCCGGCGAGCGACGATCCGCTGCGGACCGAGATTCCGGGCACCGGCCGCTGCGAGGTGGTCTGCTTCACCAGCGACCACGACGGTTCGTTCGGCGCACTCCCCGAACGCCGCGCCCGCCTGGTCCTCGACGCTCTGGCGCACCGGACCGCCGAGCTCATGGCGTTGGACGGCGTGCGCGAGGTCCATTGTTTCGAGAATCGCGGCGAGGAGATCGGCGTGACCCTCGGTCACCCGCACGGCCAGATCTACGCCTACCCGTTCCGTACCCGACGCACCGAATCGATGCTGCGGTCGGCCGGTCGGTATCGGCGCGAGCACTCCGCAGACCTCTTCGAAGCGATCCTCGCCCGCGAACTCGAAGACGGCGAGCGAATTCTCCTGTCGACCGCGCACACCACCGCGTTCGTACCGTTCGCGGCGCGCTGGCCGGTGGAGGTGCACGTCTACCCGAACCGGCACGTCCGCGGTCTCGGCGAACTCACCGACCGGGAGGCCGACGACCTCGCGCGGACCCAGCTCGCGGTCCTTCGAGCCTGCGACGCCCTGTACGACGCCCCGCTGCCCTACGTCGCGTCGTGGCATCAGTATCCGGCCGACGCGGCCGAGGGCTACCTGCACGCCGAGATCTTCTCGATCCGCCGCAGCGCCCACAGACTCAAATACCTGGCCGGGTCCGAGTCGGCGCGCGATGCCTTCATCACGGACAAGACCCCCGAGAACATCGCCGAGCAATTGCGTGCGGCGCTCGGCCGACAGGCGGACCATGGCAGACATGCCTGAGGGATCGGCCGGCAGCACCTCGCCTCCCGGACCGCGGTCGCGGGAGCCGGAGGTGCGCGCATATGCGCCGGGCCGAGTCAATCTGATCGGTGAGCACACGGACTACAACGACGGGCTGGCGCTGTCGATCGCGCTGCAGCTCGGGACCACGGTGAGCTTCCGGCCGGACCCGGCCGCCGAATCGGTCGTCGTCTCCTCCGACCTCGCGCCCGGCCGGGCCGGCGTGCCCATCGACACCGCTCCCGACGATGACGCGGCGCACGGCACCCGGGTGACCGGCTGGGCGTCGTATGTGGCGGGCTGTGTCTGGGCGCTGCGCGAACACGGTGTCCGGGCGCCCGGCGGGCGCATGGCGATCCGCTCCGATGTGCCGGTCGGAGCGGGACTGTCGTCGTCTGCCGCTCTGGAGTGCGCGGTGCTCCACGCGCTGGCCGCCGCGGCCGAGGCCACCGTCGACCGGCGCACCCTCGCGCTGATCGCCCAGCGCGCCGAGAACCGATACGTGGGCGCCCCCACCGGTCTGCTCGACCAGTTGAGCAGTCTGTACGGCGCCGACGGCACCGCTCTGCTCCTCGACTTCCGCTCACTGCAGGTGACGCCGGTGCCGGTGACTCTGGGCGGCGCGGTGCTCCTCGTCATCGATTCGCGGTCCCCGCACCGGAACGCCGACGGCGAGTACCGGAGGCGACGAGCGGCGTGCGAGGACGCCGCCCGCCGCCTGTCGGCGCCCAGCTTGCGCTATGTCCGAGATGACGGCTGGCGAGCACTCCGCGGCGACGAACTGCGGCGCCGCGCCAGGCACGTTCTCACCGAGAACCGACGGGTCCGGGACGCAGCACAGGCGTTGCGCGACGGAGACTGCACGCGTTTCGGAGAACTGATGAATCAGTCGCACCACTCGATGCGCGCCGACTTCGAGATCACCACACCCGGCATCGACCGCATCGCGGAGACCGCCCGCGACCTCGGCGCCTTCGGGGCCCGGATGACCGGCGGAGGATTCGGCGGCAGCGTCGTCGCCCTGGCACCGGCCGAGGCCGCGATGCGGATCGAGAGCACGTTGCCGGGTCTCGTCGCCGATGCCGGCGATCCGCGTCCGACGGTGATCCGTGTCCGTCCGGGCGCGGGAGCCGGTCCGGTGATGGCACAGTGACACTCATGAGCACCGAACAGGCGGCGATCGCGCGCCGCGCCTACGAGACTCTTGAACCCTTCCACGTCCTCGCCTACTTCAATCCGGGCCTCGGCGACGCCCAGACCGACCTCGGGCTCGACGGCCACGCGTTCTACGTCGGCGCTCGCGGCGCCCCGATGGGCGAAGCCACGGGAGCGGTCGTAGCCGCCGCTTTCTACAACTTCTCACCCGCGCTCATCGAATCCGCATGGGACCGCGCTCGGGCCGTCGGCCTCGAGAAGGTCGCCGAACGGCGGTACGCGATGCTCGACGAGCAGTACCGCGCCATCCTCGGCGACGCGTGCGAGCGGATCACGCCGCTGCTGCCCGAGTACGAGAAGGCGGTCGGAGGACTGCCCGTCTCCGGTCGGCCCCTGGGCGCGGCGTGGGCGTCCACCCCGATTCCCGACGCGCCGCATCTCGCCCTCTGGCGTCACTTGTCGGTACTCCGGGAATGGCGCGGCGACAACCACATCGCCGAGCTGATCGGCCACGGTCTGGACGGGATCGACGCCGGCGTCTTCCACGAGGCCGCATTGCCCGACCCGACCGTCCGTCGACGGGTGATGGGGCATCGGTTCTTCCTACTCACCCGCGGGTGGTCGGAGGACGACTGGGACGCCTCCGTCGACCGACTGGCGCGGCGCGGTCTCGTCGAGATCGGCGACGACGGACACCGCCTCACTTCGGCGGGCTTCGACCTGTATCAGGACATCGAAGCACGCACCGACCTACTGACCGGCGCGAGTCTGGGCACCGACGTCGCCGACCTCATCGAGCGCACTCGCCCCTTCGTCAAGCCGGTGCTCGACGCCGGCGTGCTCCCCGGTACGTCGAAGAAGTCCTGACGAGCGCCTCCCAGGCCCTCCCCAGGCTGGTTGAGCGAGCGTCCTCCTCAGGCTTGTTGAGCGAGCGAAGCGAGTCGAAACCCCAGACCCCGCCCAGCGCACCTCCCAGGCTCGTTGAGCGAGCATCCCTCCCCAGGCTTGTTGAGCGAGCGAAGCGAGTCGA
Organism: Gordonia sihwensis NBRC 108236; assembly: GCF_000333035.1. Lineage (GTDB taxonomy): Bacteria > Actinomycetota > Actinomycetes > Mycobacteriales > Mycobacteriaceae > Gordonia > Gordonia sihwensis. The sequence continues at coordinate 4,584 of NZ_BANU01000037.1, read as the reverse complement.
AACCCCCTCTACCCCTTCAGATTCGCCGCCAGCCAGTCGACGGTCTGCATGCCGAACAGGTCAGTGCCCCAGCCGTACATGTCGGTGATGAACTTGACCATGCTGCAGTCCGTCGGCTGGTAGTCGACGCGAGCGCCTCGGCTGCGCCACGCTCGGACCAGCTTGCGCGAATCCGCAGCCGGTACCAGCGACATCGGCGAGTCGTCGGCCACGCACGACGCGACGAGTGTGCGCACGCCCTTCGCTGCCGTCCCCTGCCCCATCACGTTGTCCCGGTAGGCGCGCTGGAACGCGGGAATCGTCGCAGGCGACTCATTCCCCTTGAACAGCGTGTTCAGCGGTACCAGCGGCAATGTGAAGTACGCGGGCGTCTGGCACTGGGTCCGGTAGTAATCGGCCACAGCGCGTCCCGCATCCGTGAGGTGGTCGTCGATCCGCATGTCCGGGTAGTGCGGCTCCAGGCCCAGAAGGGTCGCCATCGCGAAACCCGAACCGACGGAGCCGTCGGCGGTCGCGATGAAGTTCCGGTAGTTCGGAACCATTCCCTCGAGCACCGCGGCCTTGATGTTCAGTTCCGGCGCGTACTGATCCTTCATCTCCAACGCGTGACCGGTGCCGACACCGCCGCCGGCGATGCCGAACATGCCGATCGGAGACGATGCGGACAGGCCGGCATCGCGGACCGCGAGCGCGGCGCGCACCGCGTCGAGACTGGTGCGGGCGTTGTACTTTCCGGCGAACACGCCGTGCGGGCGCGGGTCGCCGTTGTTACCGACGTCCGACATCACGACGGCGTACCCCTTGCCGAACAACTGTGCCAGCGGCCCGAGGGCCGACCACGAGGCGCCGTCGATCGGATCGCCACCGGTCCACATCACCGACGGATGGCAGTTGGCGCCCACGCTGTCGTTGGCCATCTGGTAGCTGACGATCGGCCGCGTGGCGTTCTTGCGGCCGTCGCGCGGGATCATGATCAGCCCGGTGCTGATATCGGGCTCACCGTCGAGCGCCGTGGTGACGTACATGATCTTGTACGCATCCACGTCGCCCGGGCGGAAGCCGGCGAACTGGATGGCCACGGGCTCGGCCTTCAGCAGCGTCCCGGCCTTCTCCGACCCCGTGAGTCGCGGCTCCTTGTAGAACGGGTCGGTGGACTGCAGCGGCTTGAGGATCTCGTCGGGCGTACCCATCCGGCCGTGCTGGAAGGTCCCGAGTACGAAACCGTTGAAGACCTCGCCGAGTTGCGGAGTGCGGTTCGGCGGTCCGGCTGCGGCCGGCGCGGCTGTGAGGGAGGCACCGACGGTCAGGGCGCTCAGCAGTGCGACCGCCGCGACGATCCAACGCTGCGCTTTCATCGGACCTCCACCTTCAGCGTGTCGAGCGCCGACTGCATCATCGGCAGGAGATTGAAGATGGGGCGGTGCTGCTCCATCTGCGGATCGGCCGGCATCACCAGTTCTCGGCGCAGGTCCGGCCAGCGGTTCTCCACCTGGAATCGGTACTTCGGCAGCAGTTCGTGGGTGATGTAATCCCATCGCTCGTCGAAGACCGACCAGTTCCACGACGGCAGCGGCACGGTCGCGGTGACGGTCCGCCCGTCGGGCGTGGTCCCCGTCAGCTTCAGCGGCTTGTACGAGCGCAGCGGAAGGACTCCGGCCACCGACGGCGACCCGGCGAGGGTGCTCGCGTAGGTCATCGCCTCACCGACGTCCCCGCGGTAGGCGCGGACCGTGTCCCACTGCTCGTTGATGATCTCGCCCTGCTCACGCCTGAGCAGGCGCGCATTGCCCGCCGCGATCCCGTCGAGCGTCTTGCTCGCGACATCCTCCCACGCCTTCATGACGTCGGCGGGGAAGAGTCCCGCTCGGTACATCTCTCGCAGTGCCGACAGTCCGCCGGTCACGTATGCGCGGTGCATCGGCATCAGGTCGCTGAAGATGTTCTTCTGCATCACGAGGATCGAGCCCTGCACGTACTGGAGGTCGGCCGGCGTGAGGGTGGCGCCGACGCGGGCCAGCGCGCGCAGACCCTTGGGGAGCTTGTCGATCATCGTCGGTCCGAACGCCCTGTTGGTCTCGGTGACGATGGCGTTCGCCACCGGTGCCAACCGCGTGAACTCGTAGACGTCGGTGGCCAGCTCGAAGTCGAGGAGCCCGCCGCCGAAATCGGCACCGACGAGCCCGCCCATCCCGGCCCACTGGAGTTCGCGGTGCTTGAGCTGCAGGTTCTTGTAGAACTGGTACGACTTCGTGAGGTTTCCGCGGTTCGCAGTCACTCCCGCGCGCGGGTTCCACGACTTGAGGTCGATTCCCGCCGCCACTGTGGTGTCGGCCAGCCAGTACTGAAGCACCAGGGCCTGGTACGACGTAGGCGCGACCCCTCGTTCACGCGCCTCGTCGAGCAGGTTCTTCAGGACCTTCGGGTCGGTGGGGAGTGCCGGGTTGACCCCGCCGGGACCGTGATCCGCATGGCGATTGACCAGCGGCAGATCCAGGTACCGATCCAACTCTCCGGCGGCCGACGCGGGCGGCGCAAGGACGGCCGATCCGGCCAGGGCCACCACCAGAGCCGCTGCCATCAGAACGACGGCCCTCCAGCCGATCGTGCGAATTGAACGCATCGGTCACCTCCTGCGACTCGAGGCCGCACCGATCACGCGAGCCTGTCCGGCTCGCTGGTCCGGGATAGTGAATCACCGCGTTGTCACAACGACAAATGGCACGATCCGTCTCGACCTGCAGGTCAGAGCGCGATGAATCTGATAACGGTGCAGGTCCAAACCGTATGCAGCGGTCGCGAACGGCGGATTCGGGCGGGTCGCGGGAGCCGGTCGTCACACCACAAATCGCTCGATCGGGTGACACGCCGCCCGCCGGAGCCGCCCATCGCCGCGGTGCGATAGTGGAGTGCATGGCACTGCGTCCCGACCAACTCCTCCCCCTCGCCGGTTACACGGTCGTGACTCTCGAACAGGCCGTCGCCGCGCCGCTCGCGTCCCGCCATCTGGCCGATCTCGGCGCCCGCGTCATCAAAGTGGAACGGACCGACGGCGGCGATTTCGCCCGCGCCTACGACGACGCCGTGCACGGCACCGGCGCGCACTTCGTGTGGCTGAACCGCGGGAAGGAATCCATCGCCGTCGACCTGAAGTCGGACGAGGGGCGCAAGGTGGTCCGTGCGCTGATCCGCGACGCGGACGTCTTTCTGCAGAACCTGGCGCCGGGCGCTGCAGCGCGGCTCGGCCTGGGGGCCGACGAGTTGCGCGAGGAGCACCCCGAATTGGTCACGGTCGATCTGTCGGGCTACGGCCGAGGCGGTCCGTTCGAACAGCGCAAGGCTTACGACATGCTCATTCAGGCCGAGAGCGGCCTCATCTCCATCACGGGTACACCGGAGCATGCCGCCAAGACCGGGATTCCGACCGCCGACATCGCCTCCGGAATGTACTGCGCGCAGGCGGTTCTCGCGGCGCTCCTGCGTCGCTGCCGCACCGGAGTCGGAGCGGCGGTCGAGGTCTCGATGCTCGAATCGACCGTCGAATGGATGGGACATTCGCTCTACACGCAGATGTACACGGGCGTGCAGCCGCCGCGAATGGGCGTGAGTCATGTGTCGATCGCGCCGTACGACTCGTACCCCACCAGCGACGGACAGATCTTGATCGGCGTTCAGAGTGAAGGAGGCTGGAAGGCGCTCACCACAGTGTTGGGCGTCCCCGAGTTGACGACCGACCCGCGATTCGCCACCAATATGAAGCGAGTCGAGAACCGGGCGGCGTGCGACGCCGCAGTGGCGCAACGGACCAGGCTGTGGACCACTGCGGAGCTCGACGCGAAGCTTTCCGCCGCGGGTGTTCCGGCAGCCCAGATCAACGAGCTCGAACAGGTCGCCGAGCATCCGCAGCTCTCCGCACGGGATCGCTGGCGCACTGTCGGTACCGAGTTCGCGCAGGTCAAGGCACTACTTCCGCCGGTCACCTTCGATGACGTCGAGGCGGCGATGGGCGACGTTCCGGCACTCGGCCGCCATACAGCCGCGCTGCTCGCGGAACTCGGCTACGACGAGCAGGACGTGCAGCGGATGTCGGCCGCCGGTGTTGTTCGCGTCGGCGACTGAGAATCGAACGTAGGTCGATCGCGTCAATGTTGTTTGTCATAGGTGGGTGATAGCTTTCAGGTAGGTCAAGAAAACATGGTGTGACCAGCTGAAACACTCGGGGGAGGTGACAGCGATGACCGATCCGATCACCGATTCGATCGCCACTGTCGTCGCCACCGGTGCACTGCCGGAGCGGCCCGCCGAACTACTCGCACTGATCGATGCCGCGGCGGTCAAACTCGCCGAGACCTCCCTGTCGCCGGAGACCGAACCGGAACTGCTGGCCCACACGCAGACCGCCGAACGGATCCGGCGCCGCTGGGACGGCATCTCCGCTGCGCTGCTGGTGGAGGTCTCCGACCGCAACGCTCACCGAACCGCCGGCTACCTGAATCCACACCAATACCTCTCACAAGGGCTGCGGCTCGGAACCCGCGAAGCCGGCCGACGGCTCCGGATGACCGAGACCATCGGCGAATTCTCCAA
>NZ_BANU01000038.1 GCF_000333035.1 Gordonia sihwensis NBRC 108236 | reverse complement strand
CCAGCCTGAGAGGGCGCTCGCTCAACCAGCCTGAGAGGGCGCTCGCTCAACCGGCCTGAGAGGGTCCTCGCTCAACCAGCCGCGACTACCAGTCGGCCTCGTCGAAGACCACCATGCCGCGGATGTTGTGGCCCTCGAGCATGTCGTCGTAGGCCTTGTTGATCTCTTCGAGGCGGTAGGTCTGGGTGACGAGGTCGGCGAGGTTCAGCTTGCCCGCCCGGTACTCGTTGAGGAGCTTCGGCACCTGAGTGCGCGGGCCGGCGCCGCCGAAGATGGCCCCCTGCACCCGCTTCTGCATCAGCGTCAGATCGAAGAGGTTGAGTTTGACGTCCATCGCCTGGAAGTCGCCCATGCCGACCACCACGGTCTGGCCGCCCTTGGCGGTCATGGCCATCGCGGGCGCGATGTACTCGCCCTTGATCTCGCCGACGGTGAGGATGACCGTGTTCGCCATGGTTCCCCATGTCATCTCTCCGACCGCCGGGATCGCCTCCTCCATGCTCTCGAAGGTGTGCGTGGCGCCGAGCTTCTCGGCCATGTCTCGCTTGAACTTCACCGGGTCGACGGCGACGACGTGCCGGGCGCCGGCCGCACTGGCGCCCTGGACGGCGTTGATTCCGACTCCGCCGATGCCGACGACGACCACCGTGTCGCCGACCTTGGTTCCGCCGATCTCGGTGGCCGAACCCCAGCCCGTCGCGATGCCGCAGCCGAGGAGCGCGGCCTGCTGAAGCGGGATGTCGTCCTCGATCTTGACCAGTGACGCCTGATTGACGGTGATGTACGGAGAGAAGGTGCCGAGCAGACACATCTGGGTGAGGCCCTCACCGTTCATCGTCACCCGGTGGGTCTTGTCGGAGATCGCCTTGCCGGTGAGCAGGCCGGCTCCCTCGTCGCAGATGTTCTGCTGGCCCCGCGAACACGGTCCGCACACACCGCAGGCGGGGATGAAAGCGGTGACCACGTGGTCGCCCTCCGCGAAACGAGTGACGCCCTCTCCCACCTTCACGACGACGCCCGCACCCTCGTGGCCTCCGACCACCGGCATCGGCGCCGGACTCTGGCCGGTCCGCAGGTGATGGTCGGAGTGACACAGTCCCGAACTGACGAGCCGGACCTGGACTTCACCCGCGACGGGGTCGCCCAACTCGACTTCTTCGATCTTCCAGTCCTCGTTGACACCGTGCAGAACCGCGGCCTTCGTCTTCATCGCGTCACGCTTTCTTCTCGACTGTGCCGCGCGTCACCTGCGCGCGGCTGACTCCATGGTGCGTCGGACTCGGTGCCGTCAGGCGAGATTGGGCGTATCGGTGGTAACGACTGCGGATTCTTCCGCGATCTCCTGCGGGACGAGAGGTACTCGTCTGCGAACTGTCAGCGGCGACGCAGAGAATCGAGGCGATGAAGTTCAAGCGCGACCACCCCGTCATCGTCGGCGTGGTCTCCACTCTGCTCGCGGCGGCCGCGCTGCTCGGCGTTCTGCTGTGGCAAGCGGGGCCCGGCTCATCGCCGCACGGCGCACCGGCAGCGCACCGAAGCGACTCGACCATCACCCCGGCGGCGCATCGAGCCGTCGTCACGTCGGCCGAGCCCTTCCTCCAGCGCATCGCGTATCCGGCCGCGCACGCCGACCCCACTCAGAACTACGCCGACCTCTATCTGCCGACCGTCTCACCTGCCCACCCGAGGCTTCCGCTGGTGGTGCTGGTTCACGGAGGCGCCTGGGCGCGCGGTGTCGGTGCGCACAGCTTCGACCGTCTGGCACGCGACCTCACCGCCCGCGGCCTGGCCGTCTACAACGTGGAGTATCGGCGCCTGGGGAGCGGCGGCGGCTGGCCCGCCACGTTCACCGACGTCGCTGCCGCTCTCGACGATCTGCCCGCCGTGATCCGCGCGCATCCGCAGATCACTCTGCGGAACTCGGTGCTCGCCGGCCACAGCGCCGGCGGCCAACTCGCGGTGTGGTCCGCACTCCGCACTGCCGACGATCCCGGTCTCGGTCTCGGCCCTCCGCGCTGGCGGCCGTCGACGGTCATCAGCGTGTCCGGGCCGCTCGACATGGTGTTCTCCGCCACGCACGGCGACTCCCGTGTGATCCGCGCCCTCGGCGGACCGCCCAGCGCGGTCGCCGACCGCTACCGCGCCGTGGACCCGCTGGAACTGGCCGCTGATGGCGACGAGGCGTCCGCGCCCGAGATCGTAGCGGTGCACGGCACTGCCGACCGACTCGTGTCGGCGGTCAACTCCGAACGATTCGTCGCCGAGTACCTGCTGCACCGGGGGCACGGTCGACTGCAACTGCTGCCCGGTGCGACGCACACATCGATGTTCGAGGCGCATTCGGCTGCCTACCGTTCACTGATCGACTTGATCGCCGCAGAAGCGCTTCGTCCATGACTGCTGGCGCAGCCGGCCGCCGCCGCGCGTTGCGAATGGAAATCGCCGGGACGATCCCAGTAGCATCCGGCGTGTGAAGTCTGCTGGAACCGACGTTACGGCGGGACCGCCGACTCGACACAACGAAGACGCCGCCACCGGGAACACCTCCGGTTACCGGCCCGACCTCGACGGGTTGCGCGGCATCGCGATCTTCCTCGTCGCCGTCTTCCACGTCTGGTTCGGCCGCGTGTCCGGCGGCGTGGACGTCTTCCTCACGCTGTCCGGCTACTTCTTCGTCGCCTCGCTGCTCAAGCACGTGATCCGAACCCAGCCGGCCGATGTCTCCTGGCGCGCGGCGGTGGATCCGTGGCCCCGGCTGAGCCGGCTGCTGCGGCGCCTGCTTCCGGCGATGTTCCTGCTGCTCGCCTTCATCGCGGCAGGCGTCTGGTGGCTCATGCCGAGCACCCGCTGGGGTCCGCTCGGCGAGGAGATCATCGCCTCGGCCTTCTACTACCAGAACTATCACCTGGCCTTCCTCTCGCAGGACTACGGCGCCGCAGACTCCGCGATCAGCCCGATGCAGCATCTGTGGTCGATGTCGATGCAGGGCCAGTTCTTCGTTCTGACCCTCCTCACCGCGCTCGCCCTGGGCGGCCTCCTCAAATGGGGTGCCGCACGCTGGGAGGCACTGGCCCGCCCGAACGTGATCCGCGCGATCGTCGGGACGTCGCTGCTCGCGGTGACGCTCGTGTCCTTCGCGTGGGCCAACTACCGGCACGGGATCAACCAGCCGTTCAATTACTACGACACCGTGGCCCGCATGTGGGAGCCGCTGGCCGGCGGTCTGCTCGCCGTCTGGATGCCCAGGCTGCGCCTGACGAACTGGCTGCGCACGCTGCTGACGGTGTTCGCCGTCGCGATGATCGCCTCGTCCGGATTCTGGATCGCGGGCGTCCAGGAGTACCCGGCCGTCATGGCGCTGGTGCCGGTCGGATCGACGCTCCTGCTGATCTGGGTCGGTTCGTCGGCCACCGCGACGCGGGCGGTCCCCGGCAACGACCTGAGCCCCGGCGGCCTGGTCCTGGCCCACCCGTGGATCGTCTGGCTCGGTTCCATCGCGTACTCGCTGTACCTGATTCACTGGCCGCTGCTGATCTTCTACATGAACTGGCGATTCGTCGACGCTGTGAACTTCGCCGAGGGCACCGCGATCCTGGTGGTCTCGGTGATTCTCGCCTGGTTGATGACGAAGTTCGTCGAGACGCCGCTGCGCGCGGGACGCGGCGGCGGCTTCTCGGCGGGCTACCGGCGCGGGCTCACCGCGATCCTCGTCGTCGCCTCGGTCTTCGCCGTGGCTAGTGCCGGTTACTGGCAGCACCGCCAGAGTCAGATGATCGTCGACACCACCAATCTCGACCCCCGCGAGTATCCCGGTGCCCGGGCCCTCCTGGAGGGTGCGCCGAGTCCGGCCGTGCCGGTGGCGCCGTCGCCGGAGGCCGCCGCGGAGGACTGGCCGCTGAGCCACTGGGACCACTTCTCCAACTTCGGCGATCCCGCGATCAAGGTCGGCGTGTACGGCGATCCGCAGGGCGCGCACACCGTCGCCGTGGTCGGCGGCTCGCATTCCGAGCACTGGATGACCGCGCTCGACAAGATCGGCAAGAACCGCGGTTTCCGCGTCACGACGTACATGAAAGCGGGCTGCGCGCTCTCGACCGAGGCCGAGGTGGAACTCGACGGCCGCACCCTCACCGAATGCAACGAGTGGTCGCGGGCGGTGGTCGACAAGCTGGCCGTCGACCGGCCCGACGTCGTCTTCACCACCGCCACCCGGCCCGCCCCCACCGGGCAGAACGGCGACGTGGTGCCGCGCGGCTACGTCGACTACTTCAAGGAGTTCCGCGACCGCGGGCAGAAGGTGGTCGCCGTACGCGACACCCCGTGGGCGCACGGACCGCTCTCGCCTCCGGAGTGCATCGCTTCCGGCAAGCTGCCGCGTGTGTGCGGCGTGGAGCGGTCACGGGCGCTGTCGCCGGTGAACCCGGCCGACGCGCTGATCCCGGATTTCCCGAACATGACCTTCCTGGACTACAGCGACGGTTTCTGCAACGACACCTACTGCCCGGCTGTGGTCGGCAACATCCTGGTGTGGCACGACTACCACCACGTCTCCACCGCCTTCATGCGCAGCCTGGCGCCGTTCCTCGACCGTGACCTGCAGAAAGCCACCGGCTGGTGGTAGCGGGACCGACACCGGCCCGGCAGCGGGCACACAGTGAGTGCACAGGGTGGGCTGTTAGCGTGTCCGATTGATCCGCTCCCCCGCAACCGTGAGGTCACCCGATGTCGTCCACAGCTGTCCTCCCCGAGGCGGCTACCCCGACCGTTCCCGCCGTAGGCTCCGCGCCGCCGGCGCCGGCGCCGGCCAAACGCCCTTACCTGCATCACGTCGACCTGGTGCGCACGATGACCTTCGCCCTGGTCATCTTCGTGCACACGCTCACGTCGACGACCGCCGAGTTCACCAGCATGGGCACCAACGGGACCGCGCTGCTGTTCCACTCCACCCGGAACATCTTCTTCGCGCTCACCGGCTTCGTGCTGATGTACCAGTACCTCGACCGTCCCGACTTCCGCGCCACGTCGTTCTGGCGGCGCCGGATCAAGCTGGTCATCGTGCCCTACCTGGTGTGGTCGGTGCTGTACTGGACCATCGAGGGAATGTGGGCGAGCGGACGCCTCGGTGACGTCCCGGGCAGCCTGGACGAGTTGTTCGACCGCATCAAATGGGGGACGGCCGCCTACCACCTGTACTTCCTGTTCGTGATGCTGCAGGTGTACCTGTTGTTCCCGCTGATCCGCCGGCTGGTGGCGCGCACCCACGGCCGGCACTGGTGGCTGCTCGGCGCGAGCGCGGCGCTCCAGATCACCGTCTTCGGTCTCATCTGCTACTGGACTCCGCCGACCGGGATGGCCGAGCTGTGGAGCCATCTGTACGCCACCGTGGTGCCCTACCAGCTGCTCATCATCCTCGGTGCGCTGGCCGCCGACCACCGGGAACGCGTCGGGCAGTGGCTGCGAGGGCGCGGCGAACTGCTCGGCTGGCTCCTGCTGGGCACGGGTCTGCTCGCCGTCGGCGCCTACGTGCACCGGGTGCTGTTCTCCGGTGCGCCGATCAACGATCCGGGCAGTCCGTTCGAGCTCACCTTGCTCCCGTTCATCGTGGTCGCGGCCATCAGCGTGTACGCGACAGGACTGCACTGGGCCACGTTCCACCGTGAGCGGACGCCGATCATGGCGAAAGTGGTCGCCTACGCGTCCAACCGGTCGTTCCCGGTGTTCCTGGTACACGTGATGGTGCTGTTCTTCCTGCTGCGCCCGGTCACAGACGACGGCCAGAAGTGGCTCGTCGCCCACATCCCGCAGCCGCTCGCGACGTTCACGGTGTACGTCAGCACACTGGCGATCTCGCTCGCCGTCGTCGAAGTGCTGCGCCGACTCCCGGGGTCGCTGTACCTCACCGGACGCCCGCGGCTTCCGTTCCGGCCGACGATCTGACCCGCCGGGTCGACCTTCGGCGCGGCTCGGACTCAGTCGCGCAACCGGCACACCACGGCGGCAGCGTGGCCCGACCCGTTCGCGGTCACCAGCACCACCTCGGAGTGCCCGCCGGCGCGCGCGTCGATGAGCCCCTCGATCGGTGCGGCGGCGTGCGTCGACAGGCTCGTCGCCACGAAGCGACGGCCGGCCGCGAGCCGGATGCCTCCGGGCGCCACGGCCACGATCGGCAGATCGTCGCCGACCGCGGTCAACACCCGCTCGACTGCGGCATGCGTGCCGTCCGAGTCGGCGCTCGACCGCAGAGCCGAACCGTTCCGGTCGCCGCGGCGGTGTCCCGGCTGCGGGGTGCCGGTCAGCACCGCGGCCGCTCCCGCGACCACCACCAGCACCGCGCCGTGCGTCTGCGCCAGCATCGACGATCCCACCGCGATCGACGACGGCACCCCGCAGCCGTCGTCGACCACATCGAGTGCGCGCACCGCAGGGGCTCCCCCGAGTCCCAGTTCGTCGCGCACCCGCTCGGCCGACCAGGTGTCGCCGGCCGGCGGCCTCACGTGGATCACCGCGACCACGTCGCGGACCTCGAGCCCCGCGTCGCCGAGCGCGGCGTGCGCCGGTCCGAGACGGCGGTCGTGCGACGCGCCGGTCGCGACCGCCAGACCCGAGACCCGGACCTGGCCGGCCGATGCGGCGGCCGCACTCGCGCCGTTGCGGGCGGGGTTGTCAGGCATGGACTCACGCTACGGCCGGCGACGGCGGCGATACGCCGTCCGAATGACCGCCGCAGCCCGCGGCTCAGCGGCGTGCGCGGACGGTGTCGATCACCGCGCGCGGCCGCGAGCCGAGCGCCTCGCGGAGCTGGTTGCGGACCAGGCTCAGCGGCGAGCAACGGTCGCACGGCGCCACCACGCCCAGCGCGTCGACATCCCACGCGCGGCACAGCGTCACCGCGCGCGCCACGTGGAAGTTCTGCGTCACGATCATCGCGGAGCGGACGTCGTACATCGTCGCGGCCCGGCGGCATGTGGCGTTGGTGTTCACCCCGAGCGGATCGTCGACGATCCTCGTCGACGGCACTCCGTGGGCCTGGAGGTACGCGCGCATCACCCGTACCTCGTTGCCCGCGGAGTCGGCGTCGTTGCCGGATACGACGATGCGGTCCACGCGGCCGGACCGGTAGGCGTCCACCGCCACGTCGAGCCGCGGCCCGACGTAGTCGCCGACCTGCCCGTCGCGGACCTTGGCTCCGAGCACGATCATGGTGCGGGGCGCGTCGTCCGGGATCTCGGAGGCCTGCACCACTCGTCCCCGCGCACCCACTGCCATCCACACCGACGCGATCGTGACGACCGCTTCGACGGCGATCACTGACAGCAGAATCACCGGAATCAGACGCCGGATCGCGGGGGAACGCAGGGGCACCGGTCCAACCTAGACGCAGCGCCGGCCACCCGGGCACACCGACCCGGTCCCGGGTCCCCCGGTCATCCCGACCGGAAGGCTGTCACAATCTCTCGCAAGCGGGACGCGCGGTCGCGCAGGGAGGGGAGACACCGATGCAGTACATGCCGGTGACCGAATCGATGTTCCTGATCGCCGAGACGCGAGATCAGCCGATGCACGTGGGCGGGCTGCAACTGTTCGTACCCCGCGAAGGCCAGTCGGCCGAGGATCTGGCCGACGAGATATCCGAACGCTTCCACGCCGCGACCGACGTCTCGCCGATGTTCCTCAAGCGCCCGGCCACACCCGCCCAGATCGCCGGATACACCGCGTGGACGCAGGACGACGAGGTCGACTTCGACTATCACATCAGACACATCGTTCTGCCCCGTCCGGGTGAGATCAAAGACCTGCTCCGCTACGTGTCGCTGAATCACGGCGCCCTCCTCGACCGCCGTCGCCCGATGTGGGAGATCCACATCATCGAGGGCTTGGCGGACGGCCGCGTGGCGCTCTACACGAAGATCCATCATTCGATCGTCGACGGCGTCTCCGCCCTGCGCTTGCTGCAGCGCTCCCTCTCCACCGATCCCGACGACCGTTCCGGTACCGCCTTCTGGGATATGGAGCTGGTGCGTCGACGGCGCCGCCGGCGGCGGGAGCAACGGCCGCCGAAGGGCTCGTCGCGGTTGCTCGGTGCGGTGACGGGCGTGGCCGGAGCGATCGCCGACACCGCGGGCCAGGTGGTCGGCATGGCGCCGGCCGCCGCCCGGATCGCCGCCGCGGGCGTCTTCGACAAGGACTACGTCGCCCCGATGCAGATGGCGCCGTCGACGATCCTGAACCAGTCGATAGGCTCGGCGCGCCGCTTCGCCGCGCAGGACTGGCCGGTCACCAGGCTTCGCGCGGTGGCTCGGACGCAGCAGATGACGCTCAACGACGTCATCCTCGCCATGTGCTCCGGAGCACTCCGCCGCTACCTGAGCGATCACGACGGTCTGCCCGACGAGTCACTGGTGGCGATGATGCCGGTGTCGCTGCACAGTGACGGAGACTCCGACGGGAACGCGGTCACCGCGATCACCGTGCGGTTGGCGACCGACATCGAGTCGCCCGCCGACCGGGTGGCTGCCATCAAGGCGTCCACCCACGGCGCCAAGAACGTGGTGCGCGGGCTCAAACCGCTGCAGGCTCTCGCCCTGGGCGCCGCGACCATCTGGCCGCTGGCCTTCGCGACGGTCCCCGGGTTCGTCGAGTACACACCGCGCGCGTTCAATCTGATCATCTCGAACGTGCCCGGACCGGAGGAGCCGCTGTACTGGAACGGCGCCCGGCTGGACGGCTCGTACCCGGTCTCCATTCCAATGGAGGGGCAGGCCATGAACATCACCGTCACGACGATCGGCGGCAAGGCCGGGTTCGGCGTCATCGGTGCGCGGGCCCAGCTGCCGAGCCTCCAGCGCATACTGGCCCACCTGGAGACGTCGCTGGCCGAGTTGGAGGCACTGCCTCCGGCACGGTGACCGGCAGCACGAAGCCCGCCCCGCAGTGGCGGGGCGGGCTGTTGATCGCGCTACCGAGTCAGGTCAGTCCGCTGGTGATCAGTGCGACAGCCGATCCCGTCGCGAAGTACTCGGCGAGGCTCCGGCGGATTCTGCTCCAGCTGTTCATCATCGGACTGCTCCCTCCAACGCGGACGGTTTGCGACACCGTCATGCTAGTTCGCAGTGACGGTGGTCACAGCAAATCGTCCGAATCGGTCACGCCGCGGGCGCCTCGGCGGCCGGAGCGGAATCCGCGGTGTCAGCGACGCTCTGGTTCGCGGACGGCTCAGCGGCAGGCTCCGACGACTGGTCGTCGGAGGGCTGCTCGGCCGCTGAATCCTGCGACGGCTCGGCGGCGGGCTCGTCGGTGACGGCCGGCGCCTCGGCGGTCGGCGCAGGCTCGGGCGCGGCGTCGGCCGCCGGGGCGGGCTCGGTGGCCGAGGACTCCCCGGACGGTGCCGTGGTCTCAGCGGAGGTGTTCTCAGTCGCGTCCGAACCAACGGTCGTCTGCGCCGAGTCGGCTGCCGCGGAGGTGCTCGTCGCCTGCACATCGGCGACCCGTGTCGCGGTCGACGCGGTGGACGGCTCGGTCGCCGGCGGCGTGGGAGCCGGCTTCTTGGCGAACAGGTCGGTCTCGATCCGCGGCCCATGGTCGGTCATCACGATACGGATGAGGTCTTGCGAGAAGGTCGGGATCACATTGCCGGTGAGGATGCCGGTCACCGAGTCCGGGAAGGGCGCCGGAATGCCGAGCGCACCCACCATGTCGAGCAGGGTCGTCATCGGCGCCAGCGGAGAGCCGAGCGTCAGCGAGAACGGATTCTTGATCGAGTAGACCACCGGGCCGTCGCCCTGCTGCGACTTCTGGAAGATGAACGCGACGCTGGTGCACGACGAGTAGTTCTTTCCGGTCTCCCCGTCTGTGACCTGAGCCTTTCCGTACAGCGCCGTGCATATCACCGAACTCTTGGTCGGGTCCGGCGCGTTCGCGATGCCGTCGAGGAAGCCGGTCGCCACCGCGACGCCGCCGAGCGCCGTGGCGGTCGCGTTCTCGCCCAGCCCCATCGCGATCGCGACGCCGAGCGGGAGTGCCCGGACCGAGGTCTCCGACACTCCCGCTCCGATCGACAGCCCCAGGCCGCCGGTGGCCCGCGAATCGGAGACCGCGCCGAGGCTGCCGACCGAGATGGCGCCGGACAGGAAGGCGTCGGCCTGCGCGTTGGCGGTGCCGCCGACGGCGAGCGCCGACGCCAGACCGGTGCCCGCGATCGTCGCGGCGCCCGGGTACGAGGTGCCGAACAGCGGCGCCAGGCTGATGGCAGTGGCCGAATTCATATCGGCGAGGTTCAGGCCCAGATCGGGCAGCACCAGGCCGATCAGGCCGTCGCCGATTTTCGCGAGCACCGCGGGGCGGGCAGCCCCGCAGTCGACGGTGTCGCCGACGGGGCTGGGCGCGGTCTGCTGCCCCGGCGCACACTTGTACGAGGGGAAATCCGGCAGGCCGTTCGCGGCGTTCGCCGGCGCGGCGCCGACTCCGCCCGCGAGGAGTGCGGCCGACGCCGCGACCGCGGTGAGGCCCGTCGTCAGACGGGTGCGTCGCTGCCGACGGCTTCGAGATCGGGTATCCATCGAGGTCACCTGGGACTCTTCTCTAATCGAAGGGAATGGCTCACACAGGAGCCCGGCACCCCCGTCGCGCGGGGCTGCCGCCTCCCGCCGCCGGACTCGTACCGAACGGTAACTTTCGAGTGATAAGCACCACTTTCAACCGATCAGGTGACACAGATTCACGGCACGAATTCGGCGTGTCGACTCAGATTCGTGCGCCTCAGCACACTCTCGATACGGACTGGACCCTCTTATTACTCGCGAGTAACATACCGGTGAACGGTAACCGTGACGGCCGATCTGCAGGCGAAGTTAGGCAAACCTTGGCAGACCCGAGCAGGGTCGAACCTTTACGGTAACCAGGGAATAAAGGTTGACGCGGAGTGCTATGACCCGAGCGCTTTGACGTCTTGGTACGACCTGGACAGAAAGGCCGGTACTTCCAGTGACGACGACTACCGCCGTGATCGGAACCATCGCCGTATTACTCAGCCTCGTATGCTGGGCGCTCTTCCTTCGCGGCGTGGGCACGATGGTCCGATCCATCGCCCAGGGCCAGAAGGTGGAGCCCTCGCGGTTCGCCTACCCCGGGAAGCGTTTCGCGACGATGATGAAGGAATTCGTCGCGCACACCCGCATGGTCAAGTTCCGCACCGTCGGCTGGGCCCACTGGCTGGTGATGTTCGGCTTCCTGATCGGCTTCGTCTTCTGGTTCGAGGCGTACGGTCAGATCTTCGATCCCGAATTCCACTGGCCCGTCATCGGCGCCTGGAACATCTACATCTTCGCCGACGAGGTCCTGGGTCTGGCCACCGTCATCGGCATCGTGGTGTTGATGGTCATCCGTCAGCTGAACCATCCCCGCGTCCCGGCCCGGCTGTCGCGCTTCTCGGGCTCGCGGTTCGGCGCCGCCTACTTCGTCGAGGCAGTGGTCCTGATCGAGGGCCTCGGCATGATCTTCGTGAAGACCTTCAAGATCTCGTCGGGCATCGAGAACCCGCCGGTCTGGACCTCGTTCTTCACGCACTACTTCGCCCAGCTCTTCGAGGGCAGCTCCGTCTACTGGGTCACCGCCGCGGCCGTCGTCAAGCTGATGAGCGGCATGGTCTGGCTCGCCGTCGTCGGCCTCAACATCGACTGGGGTGTGGCCTGGCACCGCTTCGCGGCCTTCTTCAACATCTACTTCAAGCGTGAGAGCGACGGCGGCGTCGCACTGGGTGCGGCCAAGCCGATGATGAGCCAGGGCAAGGTCCTGGACATGGAGACCGCCGACCCGGACGTGGACGCGTTCGGCGCGGGCAAGATCGAGGACTTCAGCTGGAAGGGCTGGCTGGACTTCACCACCTGCACCGAGTGCGGTCGCTGCCAGAGCCAGTGCCCGGCCTGGAACACCGGCAAGCCGCTGTCGCCGAAGCTGATGATCATGTCGCTGCGCGACCACGGCCAGGCCAAGGCGCCGTACCTGTTCGCCGGCGGCCGCAAGGACATGGGCGGCGACGAGGTCGGCATCGTCGACGCCGACGGCAACGTCGACGAGGCCCGCCTGAACAAGGTCCCCGCGGCCGCTCGCGCCGAGGCCGAGCGCAAGCTGGTCGGCGAGTCCGAGGGCACCACCGGTGCCGTCATCGACGCCGAGGCTCTGTGGAGCTGCACCACCTGCGGCGCCTGCGTGGAGCAGTGCCCGGTGGACATCGAGCACGTCGACCACTTCATCGACATGCGCCGGTACCAGGTCCTCATCGAGTCGGACTTCCCGTCCGAGCTCGCGGGCATGTTCAAGAACCTTGAGAACAAGGGCAACCCGTGGGGCCAGAACGCCTCGCAGCGCACTGCCTGGATCGACGAGATGGACATCCACATCCCGGTCTACGGCCAGGACGTCGACTCGTTCGAGGGCTACGAGTACCTCTTCTGGGTCGGTTGCGCAGGCGCCTACGAGGACCGCGCGAAGAAGACCACCAAGGCCGTTGCCGAACTCCTCGACATCGCGGCCGTCGACTTCATGGTGCTGGGCCAGGGAGAGACCTGCACGGGTGACTCCGCTCGTCGTGCGGGCAACGAGTTCCTGTTCCAGATGCTGGCACAGCAGAACATCGACACCTTCGACGAGGTGTTCGCGACCGCGCCCGAGCAGCGCAAGAAGATCGTGGTGACCTGTGCGCATTGCTTCAACGCCATCGGCAACGAGTACCCGCAGGTGGGCGGCAAGTACGAGGTCGTCCACCACACCCAGCTGCTGAACCGGCTGGTCCGTGAGAAGCGTCTGGTGCCGGTCGCCGCACCGGCGGGCGAGCAGGTCACCTACCACGATCCCTGCTACCTGGGCCGCCACAACAAGGTCTACGACGCTCCGCGCGAACTGATGGAGTCCTCGGGCTCCACGCTCACCGAGATGCCTCGCCACGGCGAACGCTCCATGTGCTGTGGCGCCGGCGGCGCCCGGATGTGGATGGAGGAGCAGATCGGCAAGCGCATCAACGTCGACCGCGTCGACGAGGCGCTCAGCACGCTGAACTCCCGGCCGACCGACGCGGACGGCAACAAGCAGGTCCGCAAGATCGCGACCGGCTGCCCGTTCTGCCGCGTGATGCTCACCGACGGCGTGACCGCTCAGACCTCGGGCACCGAGGACGAGGGGCAGGTCGAGGTCGTGGACGTCAGCCAGCTGATCCTGGAGGGCGTCAAGCGCGGCCGTCCGGAGGTCAAGCGCGGCGGCAACTTCCTCGGGCCGATTCAGACCGAGCGCGCCCCCGAGCCCGAGCCCGAGCCGGTCGCCGCTGCGGCGAAGCCCGCAGCTCCCGCCGCCACCGCGGCCCCGGCCGAAGCGAAGCCCGCGGTGGGTCTTGCACCGAAGAGCGGCGGGCTCAAGAAGCCGGGCGGACTCAAGAAGCCCGGCGGTGCCCCCAAGCCCGGCGGTGCCACGGCCCCGGCCGAACCCGCGGCCGAGACCACCCAGGCAGCTCCCGCCAAGGGACTGGCCATGGGCGGCGGACTGAAGAAGCCGGGCGGACTCAAGAAGCCCGGCGGCGCTCCCAAGCCGGGCGCGGCCAAGCCCGCGGCAGCGGCATCGGCGGCACCCGCGACCGACGACGCTGCGACCGAGTCAGCGGCAACCGAGTCAGCGACGAGCGGGGCAGCGGCGCCGGTCGAGACCACGGCCACCGAGGGCAAGGCCAAGGGCTTCGGCATGGCCGGCGGGCTCAAAAAGCCCGGAGCCAAGAAGCCGGGCGCGGCCAAGCCCGCAGCCGCAGCACCGGCCGAGCCCACGGCTCCCGCGGCGACCGAGTCGGCTGCGACCGAGCCGGCCGACGAGGCCCCGGCCGATGCAACCGCCGCCGACACCGGCACGGCGGCCCCCGCTGCCGCTGCCACCACGTCGGGCACCGAGGGCAAGGCCAAGGGGTTCGGCATGGCCGCAGGCCTGAAGAAGCCGGGCGCCAAGAAGCCCGGCGCCCCGAAGGCTGCAGCGACGGCGGCGGAGCCCTCGGCCCCCGCGGAGACCGCACCCGCACCGGAGCCTGCTGCGCCGGAAGAGCCCGCCGCGCCGGCGGCCGGCGAGACCGCCGCTCAGACCGACGAGCCCGCCGAGGCTCCGGCTCCGGCGGCCGGCTCGTCCGACAGCCGGACGATCACCGAGACCGGTGCGTCGAAGGCCAAGGGCTTCGGTCTGGCCGCCGGGAAGAAGCGCCCCGGCAAGTAATTCCGGCAGGAGTCGCCGAGGCGACGACCGCAGAACGATGGCGGCATCGGCCACCCCGAGGGGTGCCGACGCCGCCATCGTCGTCTGTGCGGTCTCGCCGCGGGCCCGTGCGGGCCGTCGGTTCAGCTGGAGGTTCCCGGCGTCGTGGTCGCCGATCCCGACTGGCCCGGCGTCTGCTGCCCGGGAGTCTGGTTCTGATCGGGGGTCTGGTTCTGCTGCCCCGGCGTCTGGCCGTCGCCGTTGGCCGATCCCGGCGGCATCATGCGCCACCGCTGACCACCGAGACCGTTGCGCTCCTGCCCCATGAATCCGCGCATGGTCGCGCCGCGCTCGTATCGCGCCTCGTTCTGCCTGTGGTGGCCGCCGGTGTGGTCACCCGTGACGTAGCCGGCACCGAAGGCGAGTCCCAGACACGCGATGGCTCCGACAACCGCTCCCCCGACGAGCCACTTGCGCCGCACCTCGACGGTCTGCGGGCCGGTGGATGCCGGAGCCGCGACCAGAGGCGGCCGGTGATGGGCCGCCCCGGGCTGTCCCGGCGCGGCCGCCGGGTCGGCGGGCGGCGTTCCGGCGACCGGTGCGATCGGCTCGGTCGGGGCCGTGGTGCTCGTGGGGTCCGGTCCGGCCTGCGGGTCGGGCTGGTGGTCGGATTGGGGCTCGGTCTGCCCGCCGGGGGCCTCCGAGTCGTCGTGCTGGGGTCGGTTGGGGTCAGTCATCCTGGTCGATCCTCGTGTCCGGTGGCGACGCAGTCGTCGCCGTCGACCATCGAGGGAACCCGCCGAATCTGTGAGGTCGCTGGGACGCCCGTACCGGTTCGCTTCGGGTTCGGCGAGGCGCGGCCCGCACCGATACCGCTCTCACCCGCACGGCGCTCAGCCGGCGAAGCTCACCTGATAGATCACTGTCGAGGCCCCGGCCGATGCCGTCGACGACAGTCCCACGTTGACCCACAGTTGCCTGCCGTCGACGTCCTTGCTCAGCAGCACCGACTTCGACTGGGGGTCGTCGACCCGGGAGGACTCCGCGAAACCGGCATCGGTGAGCTTCGTGACGGCGTTGGTCAACGGGTTGCCGTCGGAGGCGTGCGCTTGCACCGTGACCTGCCACTGGGGCGATTCGCCCGATGCGGTGAGCACCGCTCCGTCGACCATCGGCACGTCTGATTCGGGGAAGTCGGACGGCAGCGCGACACCCGGCCGCGACGGCTCGTCATCGGAACCGCATGCGACGAACAGCGCACCCGCACACACCATGATCAGCGCTGCTGCCAGCAGTCTGCGAAAATCCTTCATATCGAAAACGGTAAGGTAGACCTCAAGTTCTCGTCACCACGACACCCCGCCCGCCCGTCCTCGACACAAGTCGGAGTGCCATTTTGATCCTGGTATTGATCGCCCTGGCCGTCAGTGCGCTCATTTCACCACCGATCATCAAGACTCTCGGCTCCCGCGGTTTCTACGTCCTGGCGCTCGCTCCGGCGGCCGGGCTGGCATGGGTGGTCGCCAACTGGCCGGCCCCGGGCGCACCGCCCCGCGTGGAGACGATCGAGTGGATCCCCAGCCTGCAGATGGACATCGTGCTGCGGTTCGACACTCTGTCGGCCGTCATGTCGGTGCTGATCCTGGGCGTCGGCGCACTGGTGCTGATCTACTGCGCCAACTACTTCCAGCAGATGCGCCGGAGAGTCGCGGTCTTCGGCGGCGAACTCGTGGCCTTCGCAGGCGCGATGTTCGGCCTCGTCGTCAGCGACAACACGCTGGTCATGTACGTGTTCTGGGAGGCGACGACGGTCCTGTCGTTCATGCTCGTCGGATTCAACACGGTTCGCGCCACCTCGCGCCGCGCCGCGACCCAGGCCCTGCTGGTCACCACCTTCGGCGGGCTGGCGATGCTCGTCGGCATCATCATGCTGGGCGAGCGGACCGGAAGCTACCTGCTGTCGGACCTCGTCGCCCATCCGCCGGCCGGCAGCGTCTACATCGACGTCGCCGTGATCCTGGTGCTGATCGGCGCCCTCTCGAAGTCGGCCATCGTCCCGTTCCACTTCTGGCTTCCCGGCGCGATGGCCGCTCCCACCCCGGTCAGCGCGTACCTGCACGCCGCGGCCATGGTGAAGGCGGGCGTGTACCTCGTGGCCCGGCTCGCACCGGCCTTCGCACCCCTTCTGAGCTGGCAGATACCGGTCATCGGACTCGGTCTGCTCACGATGGTGCTCGGCGGATGGCGATCGTTGCGCGAACTGGACCTCAAACTCGTCCTCGCCTTCGGCACGGTGTCGCAGCTCGGTTTCATCACCGTGCTGGTGGGTGTGGGCGACGCCAACGTCGCCATGGCCGGCCTGGCCATGGTGGTGGCGCACGCGATGTTCAAAGCGTGCCTGTTCATGGTGGTCGGCATCATCGACAAGTCCACCGGAACCCGCGACATCCGCAAGCTCGCACGCCTCGGCGCACGACTGCCCGGGCTCGCCGCGGTCGCCGCGGTGGCCGGCGCCAGCATGGCCGGCCTGCCGTTCACCTTCGGCTTCGTCGGCAAGGAGACCGCCTTCGGCAGCGTCTGGGACACCGGCGCGCTCTCCCCTATGCAGCGGCACGCAGTCGACGTGGTGCTGCTGGTGGGTTCGGTCATCACGTTCGCGTACACCACGCGCTTCCTGTGGGGCGCGTTCGGACGCAAGGTCCGCCGCCTGCCGACCAGGGCCGTCGCACAGCTCGACCAGCCCGCCGTCATGTTCCTCGTCCCTCCGGCACTGCTGTCGGCGGCCGGCGTGGTCGCGGCGTTCGCGTCGGGATGGATCGGCTCGCTGTTCGAGCCCTATGCGCAGTCGCTGCCCGCCTACGGCGAGGAGATCGAGCATCTCGCGCAGTGGCACGGCTTCGGTCTCCCGGTCGTCTTCTCGATCATCGTGGTCGCCGGCGGCGCCGGCCTGTTCCTGTTCCTGCGTGCGCGCCGCGCGCACGTCTTCGTTCATCCGCCGCGGCTCAACGCCGACCGGATCTACGACGGCGCGCTGCGCACCGCCGACACCGTCTCCCTCTGGGTCACCCGCAACACCCAGCGCGGTTCACTGCCCATCACCCAGGGCGTGATCCTCTCGACCGCGGTGATCCTGCCCGTCAGCGTGTTGTTCCTGGGACGCAGGCAGTCGCTGCACCTGGCGGGATTCGACACCGTCGAAGAGATCGTCATCGGCTTCGTGATGGTCGCCGCGGCGATCGCAACGGCCGTGCTGCGCAACCGCCTCGCCGGCCTACTGACCCTCGGCATCACCGGATACGGCTGCGGCGCCCTGTTCGCCATGTACGGCGCCCCGGATCTCGCACTGACCCAGTTTCTGGTGGAGAGCCTGACACTGGTCGTGTTCGTGCTGGTCCTGCGCAAACTTCCGTCGGAGGCGACCCCGAAGCTGCGCACCGGTCATCGCCCCATCCGCATCGCGATCTCCGTCGCCTTCGGTGCGATGCTGGTGGTGATCGGGCTGTTCGCCGCAGCGGCACGGTCCACCGAGCCACTGCACGTCTACCTCGGCGACGCCGCGTACGAGTTCGGTCACGGAGCCAACGCGGTCAACGTCCTGCTCGTCGACATCCGCGCCTGGGACACCCTCGGCGAGATCTCCGTCCTGATCGTCGCGGCGACCGGAGTGGCCTCGATGGTGTTCCGGAGCCGCCGGTTCGGCGCCGTCCCCCGGGTCACCGACTCGGCACTCGCTCAGCGCCGCAACGGGGACGACGCCGCACACGGGCGCACCACGTGGCTGCGCGGCAGCGAGATGCGTGATCCGGCGCAGCGGTCGCTGATCCTCGAGGCCACCACGCGGCTCGTCTTCCCGACCCTGGTGGTGCTCTCGGTCTACTTCTTCTTCGCCGGACACAACGCACCGGGAGGCGGGTTCGCCGGCGGTCTGGTGATGGGCCTGGCCCTGGTGCTCCGCTACCTCGCGGGCGGACGCTACGAACTCGGCGAGGCGATGAGAGTGGAGGCAGGCACCATCCTCGGCGCCGGGCTCGCGGTCTCGGCGACCACCGCGGCGGTGTCCCTGGCGCTCGGTGCTCCGGCGCTCTCGTCCGCCGTCATCGATCTGAGCCTGCCGGTCTTCGGCGAGTTCCACATCGTCACCGCCCTGTTCTTCGACCTCGGCATCTACCTGATCGTGGTGGGGCTGGTCCTGGACATCCTCCGGAGCCTCGGCGCCCGGCTCGACGTGGCCGACGCCCCGCCGGAGCCCGCCGAACCGGCCGCTCCCGAGCCCGAGGAGGTGAGGTGATGTCGGTGAACCTGGGCCTGTTGATCGTGGCCGGAGCCATGGCCGCCGCGGGCGTCTACCTGCTGACCGAGCGCAGCCTCATCCGCATGCTGTTCGGCCTGCTGCTGGCGGGCAACGCGTTGAATCTGATGATCCTCGTCCTCGCCGGTCCGCCCGGCCATCCGCCGATCCGCGGGCGCGAATCCGATGGGGCGAGCTTCGACACCGACCCGCTGGCGCAGGGAATGATCCTGACCGCGATCGTCATCACCTTGGGCATCGCGGCCTTCGTCCTGGCCGTCACCTACCGGCTCTTCAAGATCAATCAGGCCGCCGAGGAGGAGAAGCTGCCGCCGGGTGCGGAGGCAGCGACCGACGACGAACTCGGCGACGACGAGGAAGACATCAAGATCCTCACGGGAACACCCGAGTCCCAGCCCGATCGCGATCTCAGCGACGATCCGGCCACCGGCGCCGACACCGTCGCCGGCGACCTGTTCGACAAGTACGGCAACCCGCTGACGCCGGAGGAGTTCATCGCGGCGCACATCAACGTCCACGAGCCGGACCTGATGCCCGAGGACGCCGAGGTCCTGGAGTACCTGCCTTACGACGGCGACGAGATGCCGCGGGACGCGGACGAACCGAACGACGACGGGCACGCGAAGGGGGCACGATGACGCCGCAGACGTCCTGGATCCCGGTCCTCATCGTGCTGCCGACGATGGTTCCGCTGCTGGCGGCCGCCGTGACGCTGCTGGCCGGCCGGAGCCCCACCATCCAGCGCGCGGTCTCGGTGTCCGCCATCGGCGTCGCGCTGATCGCGTCCGGCCTGATGCTCTACCTCACCAGCGCACACGGGACCTTCGCGGTCAACGTCGGCGGCTGGGACGGCCGCGGCATCGCGGGTACGCCGCTCGGCATCACCTTGGTGGTCGACCGCCTCGCGGCACTGATGCTGGTCATCTCGCTGACCGTGCTGCTGTGCGTCGTGGTCTACGCGATCGGGCAGGGCATCAGGGACGGAACCACCGAGCAGCCGGTGTCGATCTTCCTGCCGACCTATCTCATCCTGACCGCGGGCGTCTGCAATTCGTTCCTCGCGGGCGACCTGTTCAACCTGTACGTCTCGTTCGAGGTGCTCCTCGCGGCGAGCTTCGTCCTGCTCACCCTGGGCGCCAGCGCCGAGCGCGTGCGAGCCGGCGCGTCGTACATCATGGTGTCGATGGTGTCGTCGCTGATCTTCCTGGCCGGCATCGCCTTCGCCTATGCGACCACCGGAACCCTCAATCTCGCCGAGATGGCCGTCCGGCTCGACGACGTGCCCGACGGCACCCGCAACGCGCTGTACGCGGTCCTGCTGGTGGCCTTCGGCATCAAAGCGGCCGTGTTCCCCCTCTCGACGTGGCTTCCCGACTCCTATCCGACCGCTCCGGCCCCGGTGACCGCGGTGTTCGCGGGTCTGCTGACGAAGGTCGGCGTGTACGCGCTGATCCGCACGCACACCCTGCTGTTCCCCGGCGGATCGATGGACAACGTGCTCATGATCGCGGGACTGCTGACCATGCTCGTCGGCATCTTCGGCGCCATAGCGCAGTCGGACATCAAGCGACTGCTGTCGTTCACGCTGGTGAGCCACATCGGCTACATGGTGTTCGGCATCGCCGTCGGTTCCGAGCTGTCCACCTCGGCGGCGATCTTCTACGTCGCCCACCACATCCTCGTGCAGACCACGCTGTTCCTGGTGGTGGGACTGATCGAACGGCAGGCGGGGTCGGCGTCGCTGCGGCGCCTCGGCGGACTCATCGCGAGTCCGCTGCTGGCCGGGCTGTTCATGATCCCGGCGCTGAATCTCGGCGGCATTCCACCGTTCTCGGGATTCATCGGCAAGGTCGCGCTGCTGGAGGCCGGTGCCCAGGACGGATCGGTGCTGGCGTGGGTGCTGGTCGCCGGGTCGGTCGTCACCAGCCTGCTCACCCTGTACGTGATGGCCCGTATCTGGACCAAGGCGTTCTGGCGGGCCCGCGCCGACGCGCCCGACGGCGCCATGGCGTCGAGCACCGCGTCCGCGCTCATCGAAGAGGGCACCGACGTCCTGCTCGAGGAACGCGAGGACGTGGGCCGGATGCCGGTGGCCATGGTGCTGCCCACGATGGCGATGGTGGCCGCCGGTCTGGCGCTGACGCTGTGGGGCGGGCCCATCTTCCACTTCACCGACGACGCCGCACACGGCGTCCTCGACCGCAGCGAGTACATCTCGACGGTTCTGCACGGGCCCGACCCCGCGCACGCCACCGACGGAGGCCGGCCATGAGCAACACGCCGTTCCCAGACAAGCCGCACGCGAAACCCGTCGGAAAGCGCCCGGTGGCCGCATTCTTCGGCAACCTGTGGCGGGTCACCCTGGTGCACCTGGCCTGGCCCGCGGTCCGGACCTACGTCTGGCTGAACGAGAACCTGCACGCACCGGCCTGGGCCGGCGGCTCGCTGCGCGAGTTCGGCCTGCGACTGTGGGGCTTCGCCTGGCTCACCTTCGTCTGGGTGCTTCTCTGGGGCGACGTCACCTGGGCCAACATCGTGGTCGGCGCGTTGATCGCCCTGCTGGTGATGGTCCTGCTGCCGCTGCCGCGGGTGCCGGTGGAGGGTCGGTTTCACCCGCTCTCGGCGCTCAAGCTCGTCGGCACGATGATCTACAACTTCTTCCTCTCCAGCGCTCAGGTGGCGTGGGCCGCGGTGAAGCCGGGCGATCCGCCGCTCGGTGCGGTGGTCCGCGTGCACATGGCCATCAAATCCGACCTCACGCTCACGCTGGCCGTCGACTACATCAACCTGGTGCCCGGCACCATGGTGGTCGAGATCGATCAAGACCAGCGGATGCTGTACATCCACGTCTTCGACGTGCGCAAACAGAAGTACATCGACGAGTTCCTGAAGCAGATGGCCTACGTGGAGCGACAGTTCATCAAGACCTTCGAGCGCGACGACGAGTGGCATCCGAGTCCGTTCCACGGAATCGACGACGATTACCATCACGTCCCGTTCGCCGACCGCCGTCGGGTGGTCGAGCAGGAGCGCTCACGGAAGGAGAAGGCATGACCGTCGTCTGGATCATCAGTGCCGCGATGCTGCTCACCGCCGTGCTCCTGACCGTCTATCGCACGCTTCGCGGGCCCTCGACCCTCGATCGGCTCGTCGGCGTGGACGCGCTGGTCGCCATCGCGATCTCCGGTCTGTCGGTGTGGGTGGCCTACACCACCGACACCACCGTGGTCCCGGGCATCGTGGCGCTGAGCCTGGTGGGTTTCATCGGGTCGATCGCCGTGGCCCGTTTCCGAGTGAGGGACGACCAGTGATCCTCGACGTCGTGGCCGCGGCGCTGATCCTGCTCGGCTCGCTGCTGGCCCTCACCGCCGCCATCGGGATCGTCCGATTCCCCGACACGCTGAGCCGGATGCACGCCGCGACCAAGCCTCAGACGTTCGGCATGATCCTGGTGCTCGCGGGCACCTTCATCAGGCTCGACAGCCACCCGGACGGCGGAATGCTGGTCCTGACCGGCTTGTTCGCACTCATCACCGCGCCGGTGGTCGCCCAGCGCGTCGGCCGCCTCGTGTATCGCGAGCAGGCCCTGGGGGAGGACGTTCTGGACGAGGACGAACTGTCCTCGCGAAACGGCGGGTAGCGCCACCGCGGTCGCGGACGCGTCCGCTAACCGAGTTCGGCGACCACCGAGTCGACCACCTTGCGCATGTCGCCGGTCTCGGAGAGGACCCGGCGCTGCCGCTGGTAGCTGGCGCCGCCGGCGATGATGTCGGCGACCGTACCCAGTTCCTCGAGGCAGCCCAGCGACGCCGCCACCGGTTCCAGACGCACCAGCAGTTCGGCGAGGTCCTCGGTCACGAGGCGCTCCGAGCATTCGGCGTCTTGGATGATGATCGCATCGAGCCCGTAGCGGGCGGCGCGCCACTTGTTCTCCTGCACCAGCCACGGAGCCATCTGCGGCAGCGTCTGTCCCGCCGACAGGCGCCGGTCGAGGTCGACGATCAAGCAATGGGTCAGGGCGACGATCGCCGCGAGTTCACGCCGGTTCGACACTCCGTCGCAGACCCGCACCTCGATGGTTCCCAGATGGGGCGACGGCCGGATGTCCCAGCGGATCTCGTTGAGGTGGTCGATGATCCCGGTGGTCTTCTGGTCCTGTGCGAAGCCCTCGAACTCCGACCACGACTCGAATTGGAACGGCAGCCCCGCCGTCGGCAACTGCTGGAACATCATCGCGCGGTTGCTCGCATACCCCGTCGAGCGTCCGGCCCACATCGGCGACGACGCGGACAGCGCGAGCAGATGCGGATAGAACTTCAGCAGCGACGACAGGATCGGCAGCACCTTGTCGCGGCTGTCGATGCCCACGTGCACGTGCACGCCCCAGATCAGCATCTGCCTGCCCCACCACTGCGTCCGCTCGATCAACTCGGCGTATCGGTGGCCTTCGGTGAGTTGCTGCGCGGACCACTCCGCGAAGGGGTGGGTTCCCGCCCCGTACAGATCGATGCCGATCTCGTCGCACAGCCCGCGCACCACGTCGAGCGACCCGCCGAGATCGTCCATGGCCTCGCCGACGGTGGTGCAGATGCCGGTGACCAATTCCACCGTGTTGCGCAGCAGTTCGCGATGGATCTTGTCGCGTTGATCGCCGGCGCGCGCGTCGACGAGCTCGAAGAGCCGGTCTGCGGCGTTCGACAGGTCGCGACTCGACTTGTCGACCAGGGCGAGTTCCCACTCGACCCCGAGCGTCGGCTTCGGCGACCCGTGGAACGGGATCGCCGCCGGAGTGGTCACCGCGGCTCCTTGCCTCGGGTCGGCGCTAGCTGGTCTGCGAGATCACGCCGCAGGCCAGGCGCGGTGCCTCAGAGCCGCCGTCGGCGAGATCGTGGAGGATGACGGCCTTGCCGCGGATGTCCTGGACGGTGAACGCGTCGGTGGTGGTGCTGGCGCTGGCGGTGCCGTCCTTGAGGACGTTCAGCGTGGCCAGATCGCCCGACTCCGGCTTGCCGGTGTGACCGTCGGCCTGGAAGTGACCGCCGGCGGTGGAGAACCCGGTCGCGGGCTCGCACTTACCGACCGTGTGGATGTGGATGCCGTGCTCGCCCGGCTTCACACCGGCCACCCGCATCGACACCTTCACGGCCTCGCCCTCCTGCGAGAAGCTGACGAAGCCCACGCGGTTGCCGTCCTTGTTGACCAGAGTGGTTGACGCGGACTGCGCGCTCGCCGGGATGCCGTCGGCGTTCACGACGTCGCCGGGAGCCACCTGGTCGCCGGTAACGACCGCGGGGGTGGTGCCGGGCACGTCACTCGGCTGCTCGTTCGGGGTGCAGGCCGAGAGTGCCAGGGCCGCGCCGCCCGCGGCGGCCACGGCCGCCATGACCCGGACGGTCGAAGCGCGATTGGTGCTACGGACGGTCATGTGTGCTCCTTAGTCGTCGGCGCTGTGGTCGGCTGGGCGGATCTCCATCCGCTTCGCGTGCACGTTGGGGCTGTTGCCGTGTTCGCTGATGTTTACTGTTCGCCAATGATTATGACGGGTGCGTCCGGTCCGCGTGCTACCGGCTCACCACCACGACCGGCAGGCCCTCCGGGCAACGCGTGAAAGCCGTCGGCCGGGGGTTCAGGGCGGCACCGCCCGGCACGGCCGCGGCCACCTTCTTGGCGGCCTCCTCCTGCTCGGGGGAGTAGAAGATGGTGTTCTCGCTGACGCTGGACGTACTCAGGTTCGCCGTCTCACCGACCTTGAATCCGGCGGCCGTGAGCTCCTTGCTGACCGAACCGGCCAGACCGGTCACGTTGCCGGCATTGAGGACGCACAGTTCGGGCACGCCTTCGGTGTCCGCGGCGGGCGCGGTGCTGCTGGACGGAGACTTGCTCGACGTCGCCTGCTCCTGCTGCTTCTCCGACTCGGCGGCGGCCTGTGCGCTCTGCCCGGCGGCCTTGAGGCCGGCGTCGGGATCTTCACCGCTGGTCGTCAACTGATGGATGCCGAGGCCGAGGCAGACGACCGCGATCGCCAACAGCAGCATGGCACCCGCACGCAGCGGAAGTCGGTTGTTCTCTCGCTCAGCATTCATCACGGCAACTCTAACCCACCGGCCACCCGCGCAGCCCGTGCGCAGGCCGTGCCCGCGTCAGGTGATCTCGAACCCGAGCCGTCGTGCCGCGCGGGCCTTCTGGCGCGAGGCGCGGAGCCGACGCAGACGCTTCACCAGCATCGGATCGGCGGCGAGCGCCTCCGGGCGGTCCACCAGTGCCCCCAGCACCTGGTAGTAGCGGGTCGCGGACAGGTTGAACAGTTCCTTGATCGCGTCTTCCTTGGATCCCGCGTACTTCCACCACTGCCGCTCGAAGTTCAGGATCTCCCGCTCACGCCGGGTCAGTCCGTCGGGACCCACCTCGTGGGGGTCGAGGTTCGCAGCCTGGTCGCGGGCTCCGTCGATCGCCGAGGGGTCGTCGCCCTGCGGGCTACTCGCCGTTGCGCCGTTCATCTCGCTCCTCAAACAGCTGGACCGTGCATTCACACCGGCTCGCACGCCGCCTCGGCGCACGAATGACATCAGTGTGGTTCCGTCGAACATCTAACCACGATCGCGGCCGCCGTCCGTGCCGACGCACCGCAGCGAAACCGGACCTCTCGCGCAGTAGACTGCTCTGTCATGGCAATTCTCCCGATCTGCATCATCGGCGAACCCGTGCTGCACCAGCCGACCACCCCGGTCGAGCTCGACGCCGACTCGAAGCCCTCGGCCGAGATCGTCGCTCTGCTCGACGACATGTACGAGACCATGGACGCCGCCAACGGCGTCGGACTCGCGGCGAATCAAGTGGGCCGGCCGCTCCGGATGTTCGTCTACGACTGCCCCGATGCCGGCGCGCGCCGGCGCGGCGAGGTGATCAATCCGATCCTGGAGACCTCCGAGATCCCCGAGACGATGCCCGATCCCGACGACAACGACGAAGGCTGTCTCTCGGTGCCCGGTGAGGGCTTTCCGACGGGGCGGGCCGACTGGGCCAAGGTGGTCGGCACCGACCGCAACGGCGACCGCGTCGAGATCGAGGGCACCGGATTCTTCGCCCGGATGCTGCAGCACGAGACCGGACACCTCGACGGATTCCTGTACGTCGACGTGCTGATCGGGCGCAACGCGCGGGCGGCCAAGAAGGCGATCAAGCGCAACGGCTGGGGCGTGCCCGGCCTCACCTGGCTGCCGGGCACCGTCACCGATCCGTTCGGCCACGACGACTGACCCGCCCGCCGTGCCGTCGCCGGACCCGTCGCCCGTCTCTCGCGGACCGCAGCCCGCGGTCGGCGATCGAGTGGTGGTCCGGTACCGGCTCGGCGCCGACGCGCCCGCCGATTGGCGGGCCTCACCCAATCCCCCGACCGATCGCTCCCCCAGCCTGTCGGACATCACCGGGCTGCTCCGGGAGCGGACCGGCGAGGCGATCGTCGTCGAGCGCGACGGCGTCCGCCACCGCATCCGCACCGATGCGATCACGTCGGTGCGACTGCTCTCGCGACGGGTGGTGCGCAACTCCGAGATCCGCGGCGTGGAGCGAGCGCTGATGCGCGCCGCACCGGCCGCCGAGCGAACCGAGACCGACGGTTGGCTCGTCAACGGCGCCGGCGACTCTCTGCGGTCGGGAGCCGCGGCACCGGTCGACTTCGGCTCCACCGCGGCCGGTCTGCCCGCGGCGCTGCGCTGGCTCGACGGCCGGGGGCTGCCGCGCCGCGTGATCGTCGCCGACCGGCTGATGCGCGTCGCCTCGCTGGGTGCGGCGATCGCGAGTTCGGCCGATTACGAGGTGCTGATCGGCCCCGAGCCGACGGGCCCCACCCCGCCCGGCGACTGGGCGCCGATCGCCGACGGGGTGGTCGCGGTGACGGTGGCGGCGTCCGACGACTCGGCCCGCGCGGCGTGGCGAGCACTGGACTTCGAACTGCACCACACGTGCCGCCTGCTGGCTCTGTAGCGGCGGCGCGATGAATTACGGTGGACGGCGATGCCGAACTCCACCGACCCCGACCTGACCAGGCGACGAATCATCGCTTCGGCGCTCGCCGTCATCGCGCTGCTCGCCATCGCGGCGTTCACGTGGTGGATCGACGGCCGCGACAGCCCCGACGACGCGTCGTCCGCACCGACGTCCACGGCCGCCGGCCCGCTCCTCGGCACGTCCACGGCTGCGCCCGGCCCGGCGACGGTCGAGGCGAGGGGCGGCGACGCTCCCACCCGGGTCACCAAGACGCTGAACGAGATCGATTCGGGCCGGTGGCCGGAGGCGGCGAACGCCCCGGGCACCCACGGCGGCGACACCTTCCGGAACAACGAGCGCAAGCTGCCGGTCAAGTCCGCAGACGGGCGGCGCATCGTCTACAAGGAATGGGACGTCAACCCCAAGAAGCCGGGACGCGGACGTGACGCCGAACGCATCGTGACCGGCAGCGACGGGTCCGCCTGGTACACCCTCGACCACTATCGGACCTTCGTCCAGATCCGGGGGCCGTCGGCGTGACCACCGCTTCCCTGACCGAATTCCTCGCCGGCGAGGGCCCGGCGACAGCGCTCGCGGTCGGCGACGTCACCACGTACCGCACCGGCGCAGCGGTCCGGCGGTTGCCGGGCGACCGGATGCGCACGCTGGACGGACTGTACGATCTCTTCGCCGCCGCATGGGACTTCCCCGGCCACTTCGGGCACAACAAAGACGCGTTCGACGACTGCATGGGCGACCTCCCCACCGGTCTGCGGACCCCCACCGGCGCGCGGGCGACGGCATTGCTGACCGTCGTCTCCGATGCCGGCCGACTCCTGGCCGACGCTCCGGAAGGCGACTTCGAGTGGTTCGCCACCTCCCCCGCGCACTGGCGGGAGCGGCTGCGCCGATCGGGCCGCCGCTTCGGACTCGTCCTGCTCACGTCCGCCGACGACGCGGCCGCCGTCGCAGGCCGGTGGGAGGGCGCCGGTGCGCCCCTGATGCGGTTGCGGCAGGATTGACGCCATGCGCCTGGCGACGTGGAACGTGAACTCGATCCGCGCCCGATCCGAGCAGGTCGTGGCATGGATGAATCGGCATGCGATCGATGTGCTCGCGATGCAGGAGACCAAGTGCACCGACGATCAGTTCCCGGTGATGAGTTTTCTGGCCCACGGCTACGACGTCGCGTTCCACGGGTCGAGCGGATACAACGGCGTCGCGATCGCGTCCCGGATCGGGGTGCACGACATCCACATCGGATTCGACGGGCAGCCGCTCTACGCCGGTGAACGGGAGGCGCGAGCCATCTCGGCGACCTGCGGAGGCGTGCGCGTCTGGAGCCTGTACGCCCCCAACGGGCGCGAGCCGGGACACGATCACGTCCAGTACAAACTCGACTGGCTCAGCGCCCTCGCCGATGTCACATCGCTGGAACTGTCGCACGATCCCGCCGCCCAGGTCGCTCTCGCCGGAGACTGGAATGTGGCGCCGACCGACGAGGACGTGTGGGACCCCGAGTACTTCGCGTCCCGCACGCACACCTCCGACGAGGAGCGCGCCGCCTTCCGCCGCTTCGTCGAAGGCGGATTCGTCGACAGCGCGGCCCCCTTCACCCCCGGTCCGGGGACCTACACCTTCTGGGACTACCAGGCCGGGCGCTTCGCCCGCAACGAGGGCATGCGCATCGACTTCGCGCTCTGCTCCCCCGCCTTGGACGACCGTATCCACGACGCCTTCATCGACCGCGACGCCCGCGCCGCGGAGGGCGCCAGCGATCACGCCCCCCTCGTGTTCGACCTGAGCTGATCCCGGCAGGTGCGCCGGTCGGTCCGCCTCAGGCGGAGGCCATCGCCACCATGCCGGGATGGGCGTCGAGGAAGTGCTTGGTGAAGGTGCACAGCGGCCGCACCTTGAGCTGGTTGTCGCGCATGTACTGCATGGCGCCGCCGGTGAGCCGAGTGGCCAGCCCGTGGCCGCTGTACTCGTCGTAGAGGACCGTGTGGAGGATCGTCACCACCTCGCCGTCGGGACCGTCGTCGATGCGATAGCCGAGCACGCCGACCAGGTCGCCGCCCACCCGCAACTCGAAGCGCTCCCGCTCCGGATTGTGGGAGACCTCGGAGATCTGGTGCAGCAGCGAGCGCGCCGACTGCGGCGGATGCGAGTGACGGACTTTGCGATGCATTCGTTGACCTCCTGTGACCAGCGTCACAAGATTACGTTCGTTCGACCGGGAGACGCAAGTCACATCTGTCACATCTGCATCACGATGCGACGCGACCGGACGACGTGAGTATGGTGGGCACCGCACAACTTCACACGCGGGGGCTCCCACGGAACCGGGGGCTGAGATGGCGACAGGCGGTCGTCGACCGCCTGAACCTGTCCGGATAATGCCGGCGTAGGGAGGATCATCATGGGCACATCCATGCCTGGAACCACACGTGACGACGCCACCGCCGAGGTGACCTGCGGCCCCATCGAGGGCAGCAGCAAGGTCTACCTCGACGTCGACGGCATGGCCGTTCCCCAGCGTCGAGTGCATCTGACGAACGGCGAGCACCTCGACCTCTACGACACCTCCGGTCCGTACACCGACTCGTCGGCGACCATCGACCTCGAGAAGGGGCTGGCGAAGACGCGCGACTCCTGGGAACGGCCGGCACCGGTGCCCGTGGGCGGACACGACGCGGCCACCCAGCTGGCCTGGGCACGCGCCGGGATCGTGACGCCGGAGATGAGATACATCGCCGCGCGCGAGGGCGTCGACGCCGAGCTGGTCCGCAGCGAAGTGGCCGCCGGACGCGCGGTGATTCCGGTCAATCACCGCCACCCCGAGTCGGAGCCGATGATCATCGGCAAGGCCTTCGCGGTGAAGGTGAACGCGAACATCGGCAACTCTGCCGTCACCTCGTCCATCGCCGAAGAGGTGGAGAAGATGGTCTGGGCCACCCGGTGGGGCGCCGACACCATCATGGATCTCTCGACCGGCAAGGACATCCACCTCACTCGCGAATGGATCCTGCGCAACTCCCCCGTCCCGGTCGGAACCGTGCCGATCTACCAGGCGCTCGAGAAGGTGAACGGCGATCCCACGCGCCTGACCTGGGAGATCTACCGCGACACCGTAATCGAACAGGCCGAACAGGGCGTCGACTACATGACCGTGCACGCCGGCGTGCTCCTGCGTTACGTCCCGCTGACCGCCAAGCGGGTGACCGGCATCGTCTCGCGCGGCGGCTCCATCATGGCCGCATGGTGTCTGGCCCACCACACCGAGTCGTTCCTGTACACGCACTTCGACGAGCTGTGCGAGATCTTCGCGCGGTACGACATCACCTTCTCGCTCGGCGACGGCCTGCGCCCCGGGTCCATCGCCGATGCGAACGACGAGGCGCAGTTCGCCGAACTGCGGACCCTGGGCGAGCTGACGAAGATCGCCAAGAGCCACGGCGTACAGGTGATGATCGAGGGCCCCGGGCACGTCCCGATGCACAAGATCGCCGAGAACGTCCGGCTCGAGGAAGAGCTGTGTGAGGAGGCCCCCTTCTACACGCTCGGCCCGCTCGCCACCGACATCGCGCCGGCCTACGACCACATCACCTCCGCGATCGGCGCTGCGATGATCGCGCAGGCCGGCACGGCGATGCTCTGCTACGTGACGCCGAAGGAGCACCTGGGGCTGCCGAACCGGGACGACGTGAAGGTCGGCGTCATCACCTACAAGATCGCGGCACACTCGGCCGACCTCGCCAAGGGGCATCCGCGCGCCCAGGAACGCGACGACGCCCTCAGCAGGGCGCGCTTCGAGTTCCGCTGGACCGATCAGTTCAACCTCGCGCTCGATCCCGACACGGCACGCGAGTACCACGATGAGACGATGCCCGCCGAGCCGGCGAAGACCGCGCACTTCTGCTCCATGTGCGGCCCCAAGTTCTGCTCCATGCGGATCTCGGCCGACGTCCGCACCTATGCACAGGAGAACGGGCTCGTCACGCAGGAGGACATCGACGCGCGGCTGGCACAGGACATGGCGGCCAAATCGGCCGAGTTCGCGGCGGCGGGAAACCAGGTGTACCTGCCGATCTCCGAGGCCGCCGCGCCGTGACCCTGCGGCTTCCGCAGGCCGGCCCCGGCGTCACCCCGGTCCGGGTGATGACCGTGGCCGGCTCCGATTCCGGCGGCGGCGCGGGCATTCAGGCCGATATGCGCACCTTCGCGATGCTCGGCCTGCACGCCTGCGTCGCGGTCACCGCGGTGACCGTGCAGAACTCCACCGGGGTCACCGGAATCCAGGAGATCGATCCGGCGGTGGTCGCGGCGCAGATGCACTCGGTGGTTCCCGACATCGGCGTCTGTGCGGTCAAGACGGGGATGCTGGCCTCCGATCCGATCATCACGGCGATCGCCGAGGCCGCGACGCAGCTCGGCATCGGCGGTGACACGGGAGTGCCGCTGGTGGTCGATCCCGTCTGCGCGTCGATGCACGGCGATCCCCTGCTGGCGTCCGACGCCCTCGGTGCGCTCACCGAGCGGTTGATGCCGCTCGCCACGGTCGTCACGCCGAACCTGGACGAGGTGCGCCTACTGACCGGGATCGACGTCGTGGACGGTGCGAGCCAACGGGCGGCCGCCGCGGCACTGCGCGAGTCGGGCGCCCGGTGGGCCCTGGTGAAGGGCGGCCACCTGCGGGGCAGCGAACACAGCCCCGACATCCTGTACGACGGCCGAGAGTTCCTGGAGTTCCCGGGCAGACGCATCGACACCCCGCACGACCACGGTGCGGGTGACACCCTGGCCGCGGCGATCACCGGCGCGCTGGGCCACGGCTACCGCGTGCCCGACGCCGTGGCCTTCGCGAAGCGGTGGGTCACCCGCGGCCTGGCCGCCGCCTATCCGCTCGGCGCCGGCCACGGCCCGGTGAACCCGCTGTGGCGGCTCGATCCGGCGGCCGAATCTCCGCCGTGACCGGTGCCGGCCCCGCCGCTATCCGCGCACGCGGTGGCGATACTCCACCGGTCCGACGCCGTAGCGCTGCTTGAACCGGTTCCGGAAGGTCGCGACCGTCGGGAAGCCCGATGAGAGCGCGATGGTGCTGATCGAGGCGCCCGCGTTCTGCATGAGCATCTCGTGGGCGGTCTGCAGCCGGCGATCGGCGATCCGGCTCGCCAGCGAGGTGTCGCAGTTCTCGAAGTAGCGGTACAGCTGGCGGCGCGAGAGGTGCAGCCGCTCGGCGATCGCGTCCGGGGAGAAGCTGGGATCGCGGTGGTGGCGGTCGATGAGGTCGCGAGCGGCCTCCTGGACGAACAGGGCGTTGTCCTCGGTGCCGGTCGGAGAACCGTCGAGTTCCGACAGCGCGGCGACGATCAGATCGACGGCGGCCTGCTCCGAGACGGTGCCCGTCGCCTGCCCCGCATTGAGCGCCGAGGTCTCGGCGGCGAATCGGCGGACGAAGACCGCGGCCGCGCGGGCCAGCGGGGTGTTGGCCGCGATGGGACGCTGCAGCCGCTCGGCGATGTGGCGGTGCTTGCCGAGCCGATTGAACGGGATGAGCAGTCCGGACGGGTCGGCCACGGCGTTGGTCACCAGGCTGTACGGGGTCGCGTTGCTGACGAACACCAGGTCGCCGGGGCCGTAGACGAACTCCCGGCCGTTCTGCCGGATGAGTGACTGTCCGCGCATACCGCTGACACTGACCACCAGAGAGTCCGACGGCTCGTTCCGCACCCGCTCCGCCGTGCGCTCCATCGTCATCGCGGGCTGCAGTGCGCAGTAGGTCACGATCGACGACAGACTCTGTGCGAAGCGCATCGCATGAAAGGTCTCCGGTTCCGCGATGCGGACGTCGACCGTCGGGCTGTAGGCGGTGGTGCCGGAATGGCCGGTGAACCGGTCCGGACGCGGGCGCGTCGGGACACTGCCGACGCCGAGCCGCGCTTCCCATTCGGCGACGGTGCGCGGAGTGAGCCGGGTCGCCAGTCCGGGACGTGCCGCCTGAGGGAACGAAGCGCGCGTATTGGACAGACTTGTCTTGGGCAGGGTTGCACTATGGGGCATGAGGAGACCTTCTACGCATGGGGGACATGGCGAGATGGGCCTGGCTTTGGGAGGGAGCCTTGCTTTCTCATCTGACATACTTGCACACCCAATTATCAGTGTCGAGCGAATCACCAAAAGCGCCAAGGTGATATTCGGGTCACATCGGGCGGGTCCGATCGGCAAACTTGCGTCGCAACTGTCACTACCTGGGGGTAACTGCTAGCAGGCCGGCATCGCGGCATACCCGGCGCGGTACTGTTCTGGGAGACCGCGGCGCGTCGACCCGCCGCGGCCCGCATCGTCTCGTCCTAGGAGCGCCCGTGACCCAGCCGCCGAACGACGGCCCCACGACACCCCCGTCGAGCGAGCCGCAGTACCCGGCGTCCGCGGGACAGACCGCCTACAGCAACCAGCCCGCGGGGTACGGCCCGCCGACCGGCCCTCCGGAACCCGTGACGGCCGCCGCCGCGGAGACCGCGGCCGTCCGGCGTTGGCGGATCATCACCGCGGTCGCCTGCCTCGCCGCCGCTCTCGTCATCGTCAGCTTCTTCCTCGTCGGCCAGAGCCGATCGTCCGACAGCCAGGCTCCGGTCACCGAGACCGTCGTCGACACCACCACGGTGATCTCGACGACCACCGGCAGCGCCGCCACGCGCACCGCGACCGACACCGTGACCGAGACCGCGACCGAGACAGCGACGTCGAACGCCACGGCCACGCGCACCGTGACCGACACGGTCACCAGGACCCGGACCGAGACCGACACCAAGACGGTGACCGAAACCGTCGCCCCGCCTGCGAAGTCGGGTTAGCCCACCGGACGCGAGGTCTCCGCGGACGCGGGCGCCCCTCCCGCCCTCGACTGCGCCAGCCGATCACGGAACTCATTGGGGCCCAGACCGTAGGCGCGGCGGAACCGGAAGCGGAAGGCGCCCAGCGACGCGAACCCGCACGCTCGTGCCACCGAGGCGATCGACGCCGCCGGGTTCGATATCAGCAGCACCCGCGCGGCCTGCAGTCGCCGGTCGGCGATCATCTCGGCGACGCTCCGGTCGCAGTCCTCGAAGTGGCGGTAGAACTGGCGCCGGGACAGGTGAAGGCGCCCGGCCAACACCGCCGATGACAGCGACGGATCGCGGAAGTGCCGCTCGATGAGTTCGTGAGTCTGCTCCCGGACGTAGGCGGTGGTGCCGGACACGTCACCGGTCCGGCAGCCCGTCTCGGCGACCACAGCGGAGAGCATGTCGATCATCGCGATCTCGGCGGCCAGGGTCGGCGTCCGCACATCGCGCGCGATGACCGATGAGACGAACCCGCGGACACTGCGCGCCGCGACCGCCGCCAACAGGGTGTCGGGAATGAGTACACCGGCCGTGGCGAGCGTCCTCGCCCCGACTCCCAGTTCGTCGGCCGGGATCCGCAGCGCGGCCACGTCCGCCAGGTCACCGGACGACGGCGGTTCCGGCGAGCCGCCGGTCACGACCACGACGTGGTCGCCGGACGATCCCGCGGCGTCGGGCATCGCGATCAACAGGAAGTCGCCGTCCGGTGGGGGTTCGGAAACCTCCGCGTGCCACGTCAGCGGTGTGCGCAGCGCCCGTGTGGCCGTCACCACCGACAGCCTGCGCTGGTGGATCGCTGCGCCGAAAGTCTCCGGGTCAGCGCTCGCGAGCCGGTCGACGCCCACCATGTCCCGGTAGGCCGCCAGTCCCTGCCGCCCGCCGAGAACGAGCGGCGGATCGTCGTCGCACACGCCGACCGACCGGCTCCAGTCCCTGATCTCGTCCGGGGCGGGCCGGGCAGTCATCGTGCCGCCGATGCCCGTGGGAGGACGACGGCCGAGGCCAGGAAGAAGCAGATCGCGCCGACGAAGGTGCCCACGTTGGCGGCCACGGCATCGACGGTGATGCCGCCGACCGTGATGTAGGAGGCGACGGCGGAGACGCCGAATGCCACGCACCCGATGAAGTTGATCTGGCCCGACCACCAGTTCCGGTCACCGGGCGCCCACATCCGTCCCGTGGCGTGGGAGAAGGCGACGAGGACGAAGAACCCGCTCACCAGGAACGCCACCGAGCCGGCCGCGTCCGGAGTCCAGACGAGATGCTTCTCGCCGCGGATGGTGTGCGTCATGAGCGCCCCGCCGGTGCTGACGTTGAACAGCAGTGTGCCGAAGAACTGCGTCGCCGCCGCGAACCACTCGGCGCGAACCATCACCCCCGGCGCATACGAGACGGGGACGGTGGGACTGCCGCTGAGCACCAGTTGGATGAACGCCGCACCGGTGAAGAACCAGGAGCCGGCGAAATAGCAGATGTTCACGACGGACGCGCCGGCCCAGTTCCCGAAACCGGGAGCCGAGCCGATCGCGAACAGCGCAGAGCCGATCATGAAGCCGATGCACTGATGAACCACCGAGGGTGTCAGGATCCGGCTCGTCAGCGCCGTGGTGGCGTTGCGATTGGTCATGGACGGTACGTGTCTCCTGAGCGACTCCCCGCCGCTCGCCTCCCACATTGAGGAGACGAGCAGCGGACCACGGACGTCTAGTGGTGGAAGTGCGAGTTGTTGCCCTCACGCGGCATCGGCGCGTCGAGCTTCTCGAGGAAGTCGACCTCCGCGCGCAGATCGTCGAGCAACTTGTCGGCGAGATCGTGACTGAGCCCGGCCCGCACCACGATCCGTTGCACCGTCATGTCGGCGAGATCGTCGGCCAGCGGGTAGGCGGGCACCTGCCAGCCCTTCATCCGAAGCCGGTCCTGAAGGTCGTACAGGTTCCAGTTCGGGTTCGCGTCCTTCGTGAGCCGCCACGCGAACACCGGGATGGTGTCGCCCTTGCTGATCAACTCGAACGGGCCCATCTCCGCGATCGCCGACGACAGGTACTGCGCCACGTCGAGCGAACCCTGCTGGACGGCGGCATAGCCCGCCCGCCCCAGCCGCAGGAACTGGTAGTACTGCAGCAGCACCTGGGCGCCCGGCCGCGAGAAGTTCAGCGCGAGCGTCGGCATGTCTCCCCCCAGGTAACTGCAGTGGAAGATCATGCTCTCCGGGAGCGCCTCGGCGTCGCGCCAGACGATCCAGCCCACGCCCGGATACACCAGACCGAACTTGTGGCCGGAGGTGCTGACCGATGCGACACGGTCGACGCGGAAGTCCCACTCCAGATCCGGCTGGCAGAACGGCGCGATCATCGCACCCGAGGCACCGTCGACGTGGATGTGCACGTCGAGGCCGGTGTCCTTCTGGATCTGGTCGAGCTTGGCGGAGATCTCCTTCACCGG
The DNA here is from genome assembly GCF_000333035.1 of Gordonia sihwensis NBRC 108236. Taxonomy (GTDB): domain Bacteria; phylum Actinomycetota; class Actinomycetes; order Mycobacteriales; family Mycobacteriaceae; genus Gordonia; species Gordonia sihwensis. Next base: position 20,992 of record NZ_BANU01000038.1, on the reverse strand, counting down.
CTCGTACGCGCCCGTGTACGTCTGGCCCATGATCGCCACCACGCCGATCGTGTTCTCGTCGACGTACTTCTCGAGTTCATAGCCGTCGAGGAACAGATGCTCCTCGGTGATCGGCACCCAGCGAGGCTCCACCTCGAAGTAATTGCAGAACTTCTCCCAGCACACCTGCACCGCTGTCGACATCACCAGGTTCGGCTTCTCGATCGACTCACCCGCGGCCTTGCGCTTGGCCTGCCACCGGCGTTTGAGCGCCAGGCCGCCGAGCATGCAGGCCTCCGACGACCCGATGGTCGAGGTGCCGATCGCCTGGTCGACGTCGGGGTTGTGCCAGAGGTTGCCGAGGATCCGCCAGCAGCGGTCCTCGATCGCCGCCGTCGCCGGGTACTCGTCCTTGTCGATCATGTTCTTGTCGACCGTCTGCATGTACAGGAGTTGCGCCTCCTTGTCCATGTAGGTCGAGACGAAGGTCGCCAGGTTGAGCCGGGCGTTTCCGTCGAGCATCGCCTCGTCGTGCACGATCTGATACGCCGTCTCCGGCAGCATCATCTCGTCGGGCATCTCGAACCGAGGCAGTTCGGTCGCCTCTCCCCCGCGGGTGAACACGGGACTGACGATCATCGAGTCGGTCGAACGCGAGTTGGGCATCTCTTCTCCTTCAACAGCGGTGGGTACAGCGCGGGAACTCGGCGCCGGTCAGACCTCGACTGGCGGATACAAGCGGTCCATCGTGTATTGGCGGTTGCGGTGTGCCGCCCATGTGGACCCTGCCATGAACAGCGCGGTCAGGCCCGCCACCACGGCGATCGCGATCCACAGTCGATGGTCGATTCCGCCGAGCGTCAGCTGGCGCAGACCGTTGACCGTGTAGGTCATCGGGTCCACCCAGTGGATGTACTGGAACGGGAGGGTCGTCGTCGGCACCGGATAGATGCCGCCCGCGGACGTCAGCTGGATCATCAGGAACGCGAGCGTGACCACCCGCCCGACGGCCGGCCCGAACAGCGCGTTGAACATCTGGATCATCGCCAGGAACATCGCGACGATCAGCAGCATGAAGCCGAATGTGGCCACCGGATACGCCGGGCGCATCCCGATCGCGAAGACGACCACCGCGTACAGGATCGCCGCCTGGAGGAAACCGACGGCGAAGGTCGGCGCATAGGATGCGAGCACCACCCGCAGCGAGTCGAGTCCCTGCGCCACCGGCCGAGCTTGGATCGGGGTGAACAGCATCCAGGCGATGATGCAGCCGACGAACAGCGCGAGCGAGAAGAAGAACGGTGCGAAACCGGTACCGAAGGTCGCGGCCTCGTGCTCGGTGTTCTCGGTGAGCTTGACCGGCTGCCCGAGGGTGTCGGCCAGTTCCTTCTTCTGCGCGGCGGACCAGTGCGGTATCGCTTCGACGCCCTGGTTCAGGCCCGACGCCAGTTCCTTGGAGCCGGAGGACAGTTCGACGAGACCGGCGGTGAGCTGGTCGGCGCCGGAACTGAGTTCGGCCGATCCGGCGCGGACCTTCACGAGATCGTCGTGCATGACGCCCGGCTCGAGAAGAGTCATCGCCATGCGCACCGGACTCGACGGATCGGCGAGCTCGCGGCTGACCGCGGCGGTGTCGGTGCTCAACTGCGCCAGCTCAGCCGAGCTCGGCAGATCGGGTCGCTGCGGAGTCGCCAGCTGGCGGCGCACGCCCTCGAGCGCCTGACCTGCAGCGCGGACCGCGGGGTCGGGATGTCCCTTCAGTTGCGCGGTGACGCGGGCGAGAGCCTGCGAGGCGTCGCTCTCCGCGGTGGCCGCGCCGCCGCTGATCGTGCTCAGTCCGGCCGCCGTCCGACTCATCCGGTCGGCCGCCGCGCTCAACTCGGCCGCGCTCATTCCGCGGCCCGGCGATTCCGAGAGCGCCATCAGCGGATCGGTCGCCTCGACGATCGCGTCGTTGAGTTCGTTCAACGCCGACGACAGCTTCGCCGAGCCGTCGTGCGCGGTAACCAGTCCGGCGCTCAGCTCGTTGGCCCCGTCGGCCGCCTGGGTCAGTTTCCCGACCATCGACCCCGCGTCGTTCAGAACGATCTCGAAGGTCTGGGAACCGACCTGCGCCGACACTTTGTTGACCACCTGCTGCGCGGCGTCCTGGCCCATGATGGTCGCGAGGTAGTTGTTCGCGTCGTTGTAGGTGAAGATCAGCTCGGCCGAGCCGGGCTCGCTCGACGTCGGCGAGGCCACCTTGGCGCTGAAGTCCTCGGGCAGGGTGATCGAGAAGTAGTACTTGCCGTCGGCGACACCCTGGGCGCCCTCCTCCTCGGACACCACGTGCAGGTCGAGCTGCTTCGAGTCGATGAGCCCCTGCACCACTTGGTCGCCGGCGTCGAGCTTGTTCCCCATCACTTCGGCGCCCTTGTCCAGGTTCACCAGAGCCACCGGGATCTTGTCGACGGCGTTGAACGGGTTCCAGAACGCCCACAGGTAGAGCGCACCGTAGAGCAGCGGCATCAGGATGATGACGGCCAGCGCGAGCCGTGGCATCCGCCCGCGGTAGTAACGCTTGAAATCGCTTCCCGGCGAAAAGGCGGCGAGCATGTCAGATGTTCCGATCTGCCGGCTCGAGCCGGACGAATTCGCGGTCCGTCAGATTGTCGACTCGCTCCACTCGGACGAGTCCCCGGTGCGCCGGCGCGCCGTTCACGTCGGCCGTCACCACCGTCTGTTCGCGCCCGAGCGCGACGAGCCGGTCGAGCAACAGGTTCGAGTTCTCCACCCGCGTCAGGTTGTCGACCCCGCCCACCACGAGCAGCTCCGACCTCCCGATGTTCGCGACCGCGATCCGGAAGAGCGCCGCGGTCAGCTCGGGCAGTTCCTCGACGTACGACATCAGCGGCGGCAGTTGCAGATCGTCCCCGAACACCGGACGGCAGATCCGTTCCAGGTCGTCTTCACGCGCCTGTTTCACCCAGCGGTACCAGGGCGCGTGCCAGCGCAGCTGTTCGGTGAGCACGTCCCGGACGCGAATCGTCTGCTCGATGCCGTCGACCTCGTCGATGAACGCCATCGCGGAGTGATTGAACAGATGGTGGGCGTCGTCGGTGCGGCCGAAGGCCGTCAGCGTTCCCTTCGTCGGGCGCATCCGCCCGCACAGCGTCAGCAGCAACGCCGTCCGGCCGCGGCCGCCCGACCCCTGCAGAACGGTGACGCCGCCGCGTGGCACCGTCACTTCGACGGGACCGTAGATGTGTCCCCACGACGCGTCGACCCCCAGGTCGATGCCGTGCAGCAGCGGATCGGTGTCGAACGCCGCGGTCTCGTACTGGATCGTCACGTCCGTCCTCACACCGCGTTCTTGACGACGACGCCGTCTTTGACGATCAGGACGAACTTCTCGTCGGGCTGTGCGATCACCGAGAGGTCGGCGATCGGATCGCCGTCGATCAACAGCAGGTCGGCCCACGCGCCCTCGGCGATCACGCCGAGCCGGGCCGACGCGTACGGATTGCGCGGACCGGCCATCTCGAACAGGGCGGCGTTGCCGGAGGTGAGCATCTTCAGCGCCTCGACATTCGAGTAGTAGTCGCCCAGCCGCGCGGCCATCACGCTCTGCCGGGGCGCCGCTTCGGGCTCCAGCAGCAGATCGGTGCCGAAGGCCACCTGCACACCGTGCTTGCGCGCCCAGCCGTACACCGCTTCGGTGCCCGCGCAGATCTGTGTGTTCTTCGCTGCTCTCGCGGGGTCCGGATAGTGGTGATCGGCCTCGGCGAAGGGCTGCATCGACAGCCACAAACCCTTTTCCCCGATGAGCGCGACGGTCGCCTCATCCGCCAGGTGACCGTGCTCGATGGACCGCACACCGGCCTCGATCGCCCGGCGCACTCCGTCGACGGTGTAGACGTGGGTCGCCACATAGGTGCCGTAATCGGCGGCCGCGGCGACGGCGGCGCGGATCTCGTCCGGCGTGAACTGCAGGGTGTACAGCGGGTCGTACATCGACGCGGCGCCACCTCCGACGGTGAGCTTGATCTGGCTCGCGCCTTTGCGGAGTTGCTCGCGCACCGCGGCCAGCACCCGGTCGACGCCGTCGGCCACCCGCGTGAAGCCGATCTCATCGGTCCGCGAGGGGCCGCCCCCGAACTCCTGCGGAGTCTGATAGACGAACGCGAAGTCGGCGTGACCGGAGGTCTGCGAGATCATCGCCTGGCTGGGGAAGATCCGCGGGCCCTCGAAGTCGCCGCGGTCGATGGAGGTCTTGATCGGCGCCACGTCGCCGCCCATGTCGCGGACGGTGGTGAACCCTCGGTGCAGCATGCGCCTCGCCTCGGCGAGGGTGTTCGTGTACAGGCTGCCGGTGGGCCCGGCCACGAAGTCCAGGTAGCCGTTCGCATTGCCCATCAGATGCACGTGCGCGTCGGACAGACCGGGCATCAGGAACTTGCCGCCCGCGTCGATCACCGTGGCGTCGGCCGACTGCGCATCGATCGGATCGGTGGACACCGCGGCGATCGTGCGTCCGTCGATCAGGACGTCGACTCCGTCCGCGGCTCGGTCGGCGAGACCGTCGAACACCCGTGCATTCTTGATAAGAGTTCTACGAGAATCCTTCGCATTGCCCATATTTCGGAACGCTATCCGAGAGCCTTGCCCCGCGGGAGGCAATGCACTTTCTCAAATCGGACCTCCAACGAGAACCGTCGGCCCCGGAAAAATCCTCCTACCTGCAAACATTCATCGTCGCCACAGGTCCGACCAAGCGGGAGTATCGGACCAGTGGCACGAAACGGGACACAGACGGCACGGTTCGGCGTCTGTGCCCCGGAACGCCTCGGCCGGTCAGGCCAGCGCGCGCAGCTTCGGCACCACGTCGGCGGTGAACGACTCGAGGAACCGGCGCTGGTCGTGCCCGGGGTTGTGGAAGACCAGATGGTTGAGCCCGGCGTCGAGATAGGGCTTGATCTGCGCGATCGCGTCGTCCGGATCCGACGCGACGATCCACCGCTTGGCGACCTGTTCGATCGGGAGTTCGCCGGCGAGCCGCTCCATCTCCACCGAGCTGTTCACGCTGTGCTTCTGCTCCGGGGTCAGTGACAGCGGCGCCCAGAAGCGGGTGTTCTCGAGGGCCGTCTCCGGGTCGCGGTCGTAGGAGATCTTGATCTCGATCATCCGGTCGATGTCGGTGAACTCCCGCTCGGCCTTGGCGGCGCCCTCCTTCACCGCCGGGATGAGCTTCTCGGTGTACAGCTCCATACCCTTGCCGGAGGTGCAGATGAAACCGTCGCCGGCCCGTCCGGCGTACCGGGCCACCACCGGACCGCCCGCCGCGATGTACACCGGCACCGGCTCGGCGGGGATGTCGTACATGTAGGCGCCCTGGGTGCGGTAGTAATCGCCGTCGAAGTCGACCTTCTCGCCGGTCCACAGCTCGCGCATCAGGCGGACCGACTCCCTCAGGCGCGCGAAGCGCTCCTTGAACTCCGGCCAGTCGCCCTGGAACCCGGTGGCGTACTCGTTCAGCGCCTCACCGGTGCCGACGCCGAGCATCACCCGGCCGGGGTACAGGCACGCCATCGTCGCGAACGCCTGGGCGATCACAGCGGGGTTGTAGCGGAAGGTCGGGGTGAGCACCGAGGTGCCCATCTGCAGTCGCTGCGTCCGTTCGCCGACCGCGGCCATCCACGCGAGGGAGAACGGGGCGTGTCCGCCGTTGTGCCGCCACGGCTGGAAGTGGTCGCTGACCGTCACCGAGTCCAGACCGAACTCCTCCGCCATCACGCCGACCTCGACCAGTTCGCGCGGGTCGAACTGCTCCGCCGACGCCTTCAGTCCGAGTTTGAGCGGTGCCGCCATGTTTCATCTCCTGAGCGCTGGTGATACAAGCATCGATACGTGCCGGTGATCGAGCGTCGCCGGCCCGACGTGATCCAGCTTACGGTCCGCTCCGGTGAGCTCGTCGAGCAGGCGAAACCGGCTCGGACCCGCAGTGTGCCGCCCAGCGCGACCGTTCGCCCTGTTGCACAATTACCTCGACGTGCCGTGGTGGCCCGTTGCTCGTTCGCGTCGCCTCCCGGAGGTCCATCACCCGTGCCGATCCCGCCCGAGTACCTGCTCTCGTCCCAGGCACCGGCTCCGCGCACCCTGTGCGAGATCCTCGCCGCCACCGCCGAGCGGTACCCGGACGCGCCGGCCGTCGACGACGGCGACCGCATGGTCTCGTACTCCGAACTCGCCGTCCTGGTGCGTCGAGTGGCCCGCAGGCTCGCGTCGATCGGCATCGGACGCGGGCACCGGGTGGGTATCCGGATGCCCTCGGGCGATCGCCATCTGTACATCGCGATTCTCGCGACCCTGTACGCGGGCGCGGCCTACGTGCCGGTGGACGCCGACGACCCCGACGAACGCGCGCGACTGGTCTTCGGCGAGGCCGACGTCGACGCGATCATCGACGCCGACGGCGTCCATCGGCGCACCGACCGCGAGACCCGCACCGATCACGACCCCGCACTCCTGTCGTCCCCGGCGACCACCGCCGACGACGCGTGGATCATCTTCACCTCCGGCTCCACCGGGAAGCCGAAGGGCGTGGCGGTGACCCACCGCAACGCCGCCGCGTTCGTCGACGCGGAGGCCCAGCTGTTCCTGCAGGACGAACCGCTCGGACCCGGCGACCGCGTGCTCGCCGGCCTCTCGGTCGCCTTCGACGCGTCCTGCGAGGAGATGTGGCTGGCGTGGCGCAACGGCGCCTGCCTCGTACCCGCGCCGCGGGCGCTCGTCCGTTCCGGAATGGACCTCGGTCCGTGGCTGGTGAAGCGCGACATCAACGTCGTCTCGACCGTCCCCACCCTGGCGGCGATGTGGCCGGCCGAGGCCCTCGAAGCCGTCCGTCTGCTGATCTTCGGGGGTGAGGCGTGCCCTCCCGAACTGGCCGACCGTCTCGCGACGGACGACCGGGAACTGTGGAACACCTACGGGCCCACCGAGGCCACCGTGGTGGCCTGCGCCGCGCAGATGCACCGGGGACGGCCGGTGCGGATCGGTCTGCCGCTGCGCGGCTGGGACCTCGCGGTGGTGGGAGCCGACCAACAGCCGGTGGAGCCGGGGCAGACTGGCGAACTCGTGATCGGCGGCGTGGGGCTGGCCCGCTACCTCGACCCGGTCAAGGACGCGGAGAAGTATTCGCCGATGCCCTCGCTCGGCTGGGATCGCGTCTATCGCAGCGGCGACCTGGTGCGGATGTGCGACGACGGTCTCGACTTCGTCGGCCGGGCGGACGATCAGGTCAAGATCGGCGGTCGGCGCATCGAACTCGGCGAAGTCGACAACGCGCTCCAGAATCTCCCCGGGGTCAGCGGTGCGGCGGCCGCCGTCCGCAAGACAGCCACCGGGAACGCCCTGCTGGTGGGCTATCTCGCGTCGGCCGACCCGAGTTTCGACGTCGCGGCCGCGCAAGCGCTGCTGCGCGAGGACCTGCCCGCCGCGCTGGTGCCCCGGCTGGTCCTCATGGACGAGCTGCCCACCCGCACCTCGGGCAAGGTCGACCGCGACGCGCTGCCCTGGCCGGTGCCGGGCACGGACTCCTCGGACGGCGGCGGCGATCTCACACCCACCGAGGCGTGGCTCGCCGAACAGTGGACGGCGGTGCTGGGCGTCGGTGTCGACTCGGCCGAAGCCGACTTCTTCGCCGAGGGCGGCGGATCGCTCTCCGCGGCTCAACTGGTGACGGCACTGCGCGCCCGTTACCCCGAGATCACCGTCGCCGACCTCTACGACCACCCCCGGCTCGGCTCGCTGGCCGAGCTCCTCGACTCCCTGGCACCCGGGGCCACCGTCGCACCGCGGTCGGTGACGCCGGTGCCGCGGTCCACCGGATTCGCGCAGGCGGCCGCATCCATCCCACTCGCCACGCTCACCGGCATCCAGTGGATCACCTGGCTGGGCGTCGCGAACAACGTCGGTCGCGCCGCCGCCGACGCCCTCGGCTACTCCGCGCCGTGGCTGGCGTCGGTGAACTGGTGGCTGCTGATCGTCGCGTTCCTGGTGTTCGTGACTCCCTTCGGCCGGTTGGTGATCGCCGCCGCCGGAGCTCGCGCCCTGCTCGCGGGGGTCGGTCCCGGCACGTATCCGCGCGGCGGATCCGTCCACGTGCGCCTGTGGGCCGCCGAACGCTTGATGCAGGCCAGCGGTGCCCACAATCTCTCGGGAGCCCCGTGGCTCCCGACGCTGGCCCGGGCGCTCGGTGCGAGCATCGGCCGCGGCGTCGACCTGCACTCGCTGCCGCCGGTCACCGGGCTGCTGGAGATCGGCGACGGCGCCGCCGTGGAGCCGGAGGTCGACCTCGCGGGCTGGTGGATCGACGGAGACGAGCTCGTGATCGGCGAGATCGCGATCAAGCCCGGCGCCACCGTGGGATCGCGCTCGACGCTGTTCCCGGGCGCCACCGTGGGACGCGACGCGATCGTCGACCCGGGATCGGCGGTGCGCGGGAAGGTGAAGTCGCGACAGCGATGGGCGGGCTCGCCGGCCGCCAAAGTCGGCAAAGCGAAAGCCGACTGGCCCGAGCACCGGCCCCCGCGGCGTCGCCGGTGGGTGCCGGTATATGCGTGCAGCGCCTTCCTCATCTCCGGGATACCGCTGGTGTCGCTGGCCGTCGGGCTCACCGTGATCGGCTCCTGGGCGCTGCCCGCGGACTCGATGGGCGCCGCCGCGGCACGCGGCCTGGCGATGGCGCCGGTCGCCGCCGTGGCCGCGATGGCCGCGTTCGCGCTGCTCATCCTGGTGGCGGTGCGGCTGCTGTCGATCGGAATGCGCGCCGGGGTGTACCCCGTCCGGTCGCGCATCGGGTGGCAGGTGTGGGCCACCGAACGGCTCATGGACTCGGCGCGAACCTACCTGTTCCCGCTGTACGCGAGCCTGCTCACCCCCTGGTGGTTCCGCGCCCTGGGCGCCCGGATCGGCCGGGGGACGGAGATCTCCACCGCGCTGGTGATCCCGAAGTTCACCAGTGTCGGCGACGACTCGTTCCTCGCCGACGACACGCTGATGGCGTCGTACGAACTCGGGGGCGGCTGGATGCGCGTCGGCGAGGCCAAGGTCGGCAAGCGAGCCTTCCTCGGCAACTCCGGCATGGTGGCGCCCTCGCGCAAGCTGCCGAAGAATTCGCTGGTGGCGGTGCTGTCGTCCGCGCCGACGAAGTCCAAGAGCGGGTCGAGTTGGCTCGGCAGCCCGCCGGTGCGGTTGCGGCGGACGGCGTCGGAGTCCGACACGTCACGGACCTTCGCCCCGCCCACCCGGCTCCGCGTGGCGCGCGGGGTGGTCGAGACTCTGCGGATCATCGCGGTGATGGTCTCGTTCGGTATCGGGGTCGGGGTGCTGTTCGCGCTGCAGTCGCTGGCCGTGACGACGAACGTGCTGGTGGCCGCCGCATGCAGCGGGCTGATCCTGCTGGCGGCGGGAGCGGTCGCGGGCGTGATCGCGGCGATCGCCAAATGGACGGTCGTGGGGCGCATTCGCGCATCGGAGCATCCGCTGTGGAGTTCGTTCGTCTGGCGCAACGAACTCTCCGACGCCTTCGTCGAGACGGTCGCCGCCCCCTGGTTCGCCAACGCCGCGGCCGGCACCCCGGTGCTCAACCTGTGGCTGCGGGCGCTGGGCGCGCGCATCGGCCGCGGCGTGTGGTGCGAGTCGTACTGGCTGCCCGAAGCCGACCTGGTGACGCTCGGCGACGGCGCGACCGTCCAGCGCGGCTGCGTGGTGCAGACGCATCTGTTCCACGACCGCGTGATGGCGATCGACTCGGTGACCCTCGCGGCGGGTGCCACACTCGGCCCGCACTGCGTGGCGCTGCCGGCCTCCGGCATCGAGACGTCGGCGACGGTCGGGCCCGCGTCGCTCGTGATGCGCGGCGACGTGGTTCCGGCGCACACGCGCTGGCAGGGCAATCCGATCACGCCGTGGCCGCGCTGACCGTCGTCACGCGGCGTCGCAGGTTCAGCGGTAGGCTCGAACTGCCGCGCCAATCGACCAACGGAAAGGCTGTCTGTGCCAGGCAAGATCGAGAAGTCCGCGTGGCACACCCCCAAACTCAGTGCGGCTTCCCATGAGTTGGATCCGTACCTTCCCCGCAACGGCAACCTCGGGTACCGCGTCTCCCGCTACGATCTGCACCTCGAGTACCGGGTCAGCAGCAACAGGCTGTCCGGGACCGCGGTCATCACCGCGTCGTCGTACCAGCAGCTGAGCCGTTTCAGCCTCGACCTCGCGACGGGCATGCGCGTGGACCGCGTGACGGTCAACGACCGGCGCGCACGCTTCTCCCACCGGCTCGGCAAGCTGTCGATCACGCCGCCGGCGCCGGTGCCGCCGGGCGGTGCGCTGACGGTGGAGGTGCGCTACCGCGGCAGTCCCCGGCCGATACGGGGTCCCTTCGGCGACGTCGGATGGGAGGAACTCGACAACGGCTCGCTGTGCGCCAATCAGCCGAACGGCGCGCCGTCGTGGTTCCCCTGCGACGACCATCCCGAGGCCAAGGCGCCGTTCCGCATCGAGATCACCACCGACAGCCCGTACTTTGCACTCGCGAACGGCCGGCTCGCGTCCAAACGCCGCCGCGCCGCGCAGACCACCTGGGTGTACGAACAGGTGGAGCCGATGGCGACCTACCTGGCCGCTATTCAGATCGGACAGTACGAACACCGGACGATGGCGGAGGAACCGGTGCCGGTGCATGCGCTGGTCCCGCCCGCGCTCCGCGCTCGGTTCGACGTGAGCTTCGCCAGGCAGCCGCAGATGATGCGCGCCTTCATCGAGATGTTCGGCCCGTATCCGTTCCGCGAATACACTGCCGTCGTGACCGAGGACGACCTCGACATCCCCCTCGAATCTCAGGGCCTCTCCACCTTCGGCGCCAACCACTGCGACGGCACTCGGGAACACGAGCGCCTCGTCGCGCACGAGCTCGCGCACCAGTGGTTCGGCAACTCGGTGACGGTCGCGCGCTGGCGCGACATCTGGCTGCACGAGGGCTTCGCCTGCTACGCCGAGTGGCTGTGGAGCCAGCACTCCGGCGGCAGGTCGGCCGACGAGTGGGCGCGGCACTACTACGCCAAGCTCGCCGCCGCGCCGGTCCGCGTCCCGCTCGCCGACCCCGGCGCCGAGGAGATGTTCGAGGACTGGGTCTACAAGCGCGGCGCGATGACCTTGCACGCGCTGCGTCTGCGGATCGGCGACGGCGAGTTCTTCGCTCTCCTCCGCCGGTGGACGGAGAAGTACGCCTACGGCTGCGTGACCACCGAGGACTTCATCGCGCTCGCCTCCACTTTCTCCACATCGTCGCTGAACGACATCTGGCAGGACTGGCTCTTCACCCCCGCGCTCCCGCCATTCCCGTCCCTGGGCTGACCTCCGCCGAAAATTTTGGCTCCCGGAACGGTCTCTCAGACCCTTCCGGGAGCCAAAACTTCCTGACTCGAGCTCAGTCCGTCAGGAACTCGCGCACGTCATCGAGACTCGGCAGCAATCCCGACTCCCGAGCCTGCGACAGGCCCGGCGCGGCGGAGTCCTTCTCCGACAGCACGTACTCCAGCGGAGAGCCGTCGCGCGCGATCTTCGGCCATTCGATGCCGAGTTCGGGGTCCATCGGGTCGATGCCGTGCTCGCTGCCCGGCCGATATCCGGTGGAGCACAGATACGTGACGACCGATCCGTCCTGCAGGGAGCAGAAGGCGTGGCCCAATCCCTCCGACAGGTAGACGGCGCGGCGGTCGTTGTCGTCGAGCAGCACCGCGTCCCAGCGGCCGAAGGTCGGCGAGCCGACGCGGATGTCGACGACCACGTCGAGCACCGCCCCCGCAGAGCAGGTCACGTACTTGGCCTGACTCGGCGGCACATCGGAGAAGTGGATGCCCCGGACCACGCCCGCCGCCGACACCGAGGTGTTGACCTGGGCGAGCTGGAACGGTCGGCCGATGGTCTCGGCGACCACGTCGGCTTTGAAGGCTTCCAGGAACACTCCGCGATCGTCGCCGTGAAGCACGGGGGTGAAGGCCCACGCGCCGTCGATGCTCAGCGGTCGTACATCCACGCTCACAACTCCCGTCCGCGCTCGAGCAGGTCGAGCAGATAACTTCCGTAACCGGATTTCACAAGGGGTACGGCGGTCGCGCGGAGCCGCTCGTCGTCGAGGTATCCCAGCCGCCAAGCGATCTCTTCGGGCACCGCGATCTTGAGCCCCTGCCGCTGCTCCACCGTCCGGACGAAGTTCCCCGCGTCGAGCAGACCGTCGAAGGTGCCGGTGTCGAGCCAGGCCGTGCCGCGCGGCAGCACCGTGACCCGGAGCTTTCCGCGCCGCAGGTACTCCGCGTTGACGTCGGTGATCTCGTATTCGCCGCGCGCGGAGGGCCGTAGGCCGGCGGCGATGTCGACCACGTCGTTGTCGTAGAAGTACAGCCCCGGCACCGCGTAGCGCGATTTCGGCCTCGCGGGCTTCTCCTCCAACGACACCGCGTTCCCCGCCGAGTCGAACTCGACGACACCGTACGCGCTGGGATCGGCGACCCGGTAGGCGAAGATCGCACCGCCCTCGAGCCCATCGAACCCCTTGAGCTGCGAACCCAGCCCCGGACCGTAGAAGATGTTGTCGCCGAGGACCAGCGCGACGGAATCGTCGCCGATGTGATCGGCACCGAGCAGGAAGGCCTGCGCGAGGCCCTCCGGTTCGGGCTGAACGGTGTAGCTGATCGAGACGCCGAACCGCTCGCCGTCGCCGAGGAGATGTTCGAAGGCGGCGCGGTCGCCGGGCGTGGTGATGACCAGGATGTCCCGGATCCCGGCGAGCATCAGCGTCGAGAGCGGGTAGTAGATCATCGGCTTGTCGTACACCGGGACCAGCTGTTTGCTCACACCCAGCGTGATCGGGTGAAGCCTGCTCCCGGTGCCGCCGGCGAGGATGATTCCGCGCATGCGATCAGCCTATCGGTACAGTTGGCCGCGACAGATTTCGAAGCCACGGGGCAGCGATGCCCGGATCCGGGGGAACCCGTATGCGAGTGCTGGTGACCGGCGGAGCCGGTTTCATCGGAGCCAACTTCGTGCTGCGGACACTGGCCACCCGGCCCGACGCCCAGCTGACCGTTCTCGACAAGTTCACCTACGCCGCGAACCCGTCGACGCTGCAACCGGTGGCCGACCGGATCCGCGTGGTCCGCGGCGACATCGCCGACGCCGCGACCGTCGATCCGCTCGTCGCCGAATCGGATCTCGTGGTGAACTTCGCGGCCGAATCGCACAACGACAATTCGCTCGCCGACCCGTCGGCATTCGTCCAGACCAACCTCGTCGGCACGTACACGCTGCTCGAAGCAGTCCGTAGGCATGACGTGCGCCTCCACCACATCAGCACCGACGAGGTCTACGGCGACCTCGATCTCGACGATCCGACGCGTTTCACCGAGGAGACGGCCTACAACCCGTCGAGCCCGTACAGCTCCACGAAGGCCGGCAGCGACATGCTGGTCCGCGCGTGGGTCCGGTCGTTCGGCATCGCCGCCACCATCTCGAACTGCTCGAACAACTACGGGCCGTATCAGCACATCGAGAAGTTCATTCCGCGCCAGATCACGAACGTGCTGACCGGGGTGCGGCCCAAGCTCTACGGCGACGGGCGCAACGTCCGCGACTGGATCCACGTCGACGACCACAACGACGCCGTCTGGGCCGTCGTCGACCGCGGTCGGATCGGTGAGACCTATCTGATCGGCGCCGACGGCGAGGTCGACAACCGCACGGTGGTCGAGGCGATTCTGACCGCGCTCGGACAGCCCGCCGACGCCTTCGACTTCGTCACCGACCGCGCCGGCCACGACCGCCGGTACGCGATCGACTCCCACCGCCTCCGCACCGAACTCGGGTGGCGGCCGGCGTACACCGATTTCGCCTCCGGCCTCGCCGCGACGATCGCGTGGTACCGCGAGAACCGCGACTGGTGGGCGCCGCACAAGGAGGGCGTGGAAGCCGCCTACGCCCGGACTCAGCAGATCCTCGATTGATCGGAGACCCGACACTCATGCGCGTACTCGTCACCGGCGGCGCCGGCTACATCGGTTCGCACACCGTCCTGCAACTACTGGCGGCGGGGCACGACGTCCTGATCGCCGATGATTTCAGCAACGCCAAGCCCGCGGTGATCGACCGGCTCGAGGAACTGAGCGGACAGTCGATCAAGGTGCACCGCGTGGACCTGACCGACGAGGCGGCCACCGCCGCGATCTTCGCCGCCGAGGACATCGACGCCGTCATCCATTTCGCGGGATTCAAGGCGGTCGGGGAATCGGTCTCCGAGCCGCTGAAGTACTACCGGAACAACCTCGACACCGCGTTCAGCGTGCTCCGCGCGATGGACGCCCGCGGCGTGCGGAAGTTCGTCTTCTCCTCCTCCGCCACGGTGTACGGCGAGAACCCGGTGCTCCAGCGCACCGAGGACATGCCGACGTCGGCGAACAATCCGTACGGCTGGACCAAGGTGATGATCGAGCAGGTGCTGCGCGATCTCGCCGTCGCCGACGACTCCTGGCGGATCGCCCTGTTGCGCTACTTCAATCCGGTCGGCGCGCACGCCAGCGGCCGCATCGGTGAGGACCCGAACGGGCTGCCGAACAATCTGATGCCCTTCGTCGCACAGGTGGCTGTCGGACGCAGGGAGAAGCTGTCGGTGTTCGGCGACGACTACGACACCGTCGACGGCACCGGCGTCCGCGACTACATCCACGTCGAGGACCTGGCCGCCGGCCACATCGCCGCGCTCGACCGGCTCGGTGAGACCGCCGACGCGCTGTCGGTGTGGAACCTGGGCAGCGGTGAGCCGGTGTCGGTGCTGCAGTTGGTCGCGGCCTTCGAGCGCGCCAGCGGCCGGACGATTCCGTACGAGGTGGTCGCACGCCGGCCGGGCGATCTGGCGGCGAACTGGGCCGATCCGTCGAAAGCGAATCGGGAACTCGGCTGGCACGCCGGCCGCGGCATCGACGACATGTGCGCCGACGTCTGGCGCTGGCAGTCGCAGAATCCGAACGGTTATCCGGACGCGTAGTCGGAGCGCAGCTCCACCGGTTCCTCGACCAAGGCGTCGTCCGCGTCGTTCGGCGTGCGGATCACCTGTGCCAGAACTGTCGCGACGACGACGATCGCGGTGAACACGAACAGCCAGCCGATGGCCGCGAAGACCATGCCCAGCGATCCGAACGAGGCGCGCGCGGAGTGGAAGACCTGCGCGTAGCCGATCTGCGTGATCGCCATGAAGACCGTCAGTCCGGCGCCGGCCAGGGCGCCGATGCTCCACAGGTCGGGTGCGGCCAGCTGTCGCACCGTCAGAATCCGCGGGACCGCGGTCCACGCCAGCATCCAGATGACGAAGGTCCAGATCAGCGCGAACACCATGCGTCCGCCGTCCTCGTTGTAGTCGAGGACGACGACCGCCTGCGCCGTGGTCGCGAGGGCGAGTACCGCGACCACGGTGAGCCACCGCCACCAGCCGCGCAGCCCGGTGGACCGCACACCCCAGACGCCGACGTACATGCGGTCGAGGGCGCGGGCGAGCGAAGTCGCGGACACGATGGTCATGAAGGCGCCCGCGATGCCGAACGACGCGTACGACCCCGGCGAATCCGGGTGTCCCAGGACGAGTCCGTCGAGGCTGAACATCATGATCGTTCGGTCCAGGACGCCGTCTCCGGGAATCGTGGTCAGCAGCAACAGCACCGGGAGGATGGAGGTGAACGCCTGCGCCGCGAGGGTCATCGCACGGTCGCTGACATTGCTGACCGCTATCGCGCGGACCATCCGGTACCCGAGGACGAGGTGATCTGCGGCGCTCTCCGGCAGACGCGCGAGCACCGCGTTCAGCGGTCCGGTGATCTTGGTCGGAACCATGCGCGAAATCATGTCACCCCTCTCCCGGGGGCGGGTACGGGAGCCGGCTCAGACGCGTTCGAGGTCCACGGTCTGCTCGGCCGGCTCCACGGTGTGCGGACCGGCCGCTCGCGTGCGGTTCGCGAGGGAGACCACCGCGGCCCCGAGTGCGGTCATCGCGATTCCCGCTCCGAACATCTCGGGGTAGCTGATCGACGGGAAACGCTCGACGACCCAAGCCATCACAGCCGGCGAGGCGAATCCCAGATAGGTCAGGGTGTAGAAGACGGCGGTGAGCCCGGCGAGATCGTCGGGTCCGGCGAGACGCTGGACCTCCATGAGGCACGAGATGAGCGCCATGCCGTAGCCGCAGCCCAGGACGATGGCGGTCACCACCGCCAGCGCGATCGACGGGTGCAGCACGACGACGATCGCCAGCGCCATCCCCACCGCCACCAGACCCAGTGCCACGAGCAGGGTGCGCACCGACCCCGGGCGGTCGATCCGCTTGCCGAGGGTCTGGATGAAGAAGCCCGCCGTGAGTCCCGCGACGCAGCAGAGACCGGCGAACGCGATCGCGGTGCCGGGCGTGTGTTCGGTCATCATCGCGGGAATCACCGCATAAGCCATCGCGCAGGCGCCGAAGACCCACGGCGCCACCGGCGCCACGAGCAGCCAGAACCGCGGCTTCATCGCCGAGGGAATGCGCATCGCGTCCCGCAGCCGACCGTCCGAGGCACGCGGCCGGGTCTCCGGCGTCCGCAGGATCAGACCGAGCGAGGCCACCGCGAGTGCGACGTTGACCAGGTACGACAATTGTCCCGGCAGCGGAGCCCACTGCGCGAGCACGGCCGCCAGGCCCGCACCGACCCCGAAGCCCGCGGTCAGGCTCAACGCGGCGCGTCGGGCACCGGCCGACGGCGGATCGCCCGCCCGGTCCGACAGTTCCTTGATCCACGTTCCGCCGACCGCCATCGCCAGACCCAGCGCCACACCGCTCAGGACGCGGCCGGCGGCCAACAGCGGAACCGAGTGCTCGCCGAGCGCCAGGAGGATGGACCCGGCCGCCGCGATCACCGGCGACGGCAGCATCAGCGCGCGGCGGCCGAGCCGATCCGACAGTGGTCCGCCGACCAGCAGTGCCGGGACGATGCCCAACACGTACAGGAACAGCAGGGCGTCCACCACCACCGCCGACATCTGCGATGCGGTCCGATACATGACCAGCAGCGGTGTGAACTCATTGCCGCCCCATGCCGCGGTGAAGACCGCCAGCGAGACCGCGGGCCACCCGGCGACCGCGCCGCGGGCGCGTTCGGCCGCGCTCATGCCGCGCTTCCGTCCGTGCCGTGGACACCGGTGAGGTGTGCGGTCAGCAGCGACGCGAAACGGGCGGCGTCGGCCGCTCCGACCACCTGCGCGAGGTCGGCGTGATCGGCCACGATGCGTTCGGTGATTCCGGGATCGTGACGCAGTCGCTCGGCCGTCATCCGACGATGCCGTTCGCCCAGCGAGACGTAGAAGTCGGCCAACAGCCCGTTGCGCCCGGCGGCGACGATCAGCTGGTGGAACTCGGCGTCGAGCCGCGCGAACTCCGACGCGTCGGCCGGATCCACCAGCCGGTGCTGCGAGAGGTTGTCCTCCAGTCGGCCGACCAGTGCGGCGATGGCCACGGTGTCGCCCGACACTGACTCCATCGCGTGGGTCTCGAGCAGCACACGGGCGTCGAGGACGTCCCGGGCCTCGCCTTCGCCGATCGGGACGATGAGCGCGCCGCGCTTCGGGTACAGACGCATCCAGCCCTCGGCGGCCAGCCGTAGGAAGGCCTCGCGGACCGGTGTGCGACTCACCTCGAACCGAGTGGCGACCTCGCCCTCGCTGATCATCTCCCCGCCGGGAAGGTCGCAGGTCAGGATCAATTCCTTGACCTCGTCGTACACTCGGTCCGCAGATGAATACGTCATAGACACAAGTTGTATGTTAGCGCTCGGCGGCCTCGACGGCCGCATCGGGGAGGCGACCCCGCAGGCGCGTGCACCGGTCGTGCGCGCCGATGGCACAATCTCATCCGTGCCGCGTCGGCTCCATCCTCTTCGACGCGGGCGTCACCGCCACCGTCGACGGCCGAGCGACCCTCCCCGCGATGTGACTTGCGCGACGACGCGACTGTTCGGCGCCACCGTGCCGCCGAGACGAATACGCTGCACACACTCCGCGGCGCCCTTCACCTCTGCGCGTGTCGGCAGCATCCGCGGAGCAGATCTGACAACGGACAACGGCGTCCGCATCGAGGAGAGACAGTGACCAGTACGGCAGACGAGACGATCGCTGCACCGAGCGAGCCGGAGACCACCGACATGCCCATCACCGACGACGAGATCTTCGACGCGCACCGCGGCGGCAAACTGTCCGTCGAACTGAGCGCCCCCATCGCCACCCAGCGCGATCTCTCGATCGCCTACACACCCGGCGTGGCGCAGGTATCGCGCGCGATCCACCGGGAACCCGAACTCGTCAACGACTACACCTGGACCGACCGGTTGGTGGCGGTGGTGTCGGACGGCACCGCCGTCCTGGGGCTGGGCGACATCGGCCCGCGCGCCTCGCTGCCGGTCATGGAGGGCAAGGCCGCCCTGTTCCGCACCTTCGCGGGCCTGAACTCCATCCCCCTGGTTCTCGACACCACCGACCCCGACGAGATCGTCGAGACGCTCGTCCGGCTGCGGCCCAGCTTCGGCGCGGTGAACCTCGAGGACATCTCCGCGCCGCGCTGCTTCGAGATCGAGCGCCGCGTCATCGAGGCGCTCGACTGCCCGGTGATGCACGACGACCAGCACGGCACGGCGATCGTCGTCCTCGCCGCCCTCAAGGGCGCGGTCCGGTTCCTGGGCCGTGAGCTCGCCGGACTCAAGGTGGTCGTCTCGGGCGCCGGCGCGGCCGGGGTGGCGTGCGCCAAGATCCTCAAGGCCGCGGGCGTGGATGACATCGTGGTGCTCGACTCCAAGGGCATCGTCGGCACCGACCGCACCGACATGGTCGAGTACAAGAACGAGGTCGCCGCATGGAGCAATCCGCGCGGGCTCACCGGCGGTGTCGCCGAAGCCCTCGACGGCGCCGACGTCTTCCTCGGCGTCTCCGCGGGGACCGTCGACGAGAAGCTCATCGCCTCGATGGCCGACGACGCGATCGTCTTCGCGATGTCGAATCCCGACCCGGAGATCCATCCGGACGTGGCCGCCAAGTATGCGGCGATCGTCGCGACCGGACGCAGCGACTTCCCGAATCAGATCAACAACGTCCTCGCCTTCCCCGGCGTCTTCGCCGGAGCGCTGGACGCCGGCGCCCGCCGTATCACCGAGGGCATGAAGATCGCCGCCGCCGAGGCGATCCTCTCGGTGGTAGGCGACGATCTGGCCGCTGACCGCATCGTGCCCAGCCCACTCGACGAGCGGGTGGCTCCCGCTGTGGCCGCGGCCGTCGCCGCCGCGGCCCGCGCCGAGGGCGTCGCCGGATAGCGAAATCCACTGGCCGAGGCCGTCGCCGCACCGGCAGACTGGGACGCATGTCCCTCTGGTGCAGCGACGGCCTCGACTTCACGGCGTATCTGGACAGGATCGGTGCGGCCGCACCGCCCGTACCGACGCTCGACGCGCTGCGCGAGCTCCATCGCGCCCACGTCACGTCCATCCCGTTCGAGAACCTCGAGATCATCGTCGGCCGACCGATTCCGCTCGACATCGCTGCCGTCCAGCGCAAGCTGGTCGAGCAAGTGCGCGGCGGTTACTGCTTCGAGCACGTCGCGCTGTTCGCCGCCGCACTCGAACGCCTCGGGTTTCGCTTCACAGCCCTGTCCGGGCGGGTGATTCTCGGCGGCGACCCCGAGACGCGGCCTGCGACGCATGCGCTCCTCGCCGTCGAGTTCGACGACGGCAGTCGATACCTGTGTGACGTCGGCTTCGGCCGCGGCCCCCTCGAGCCGATCCCGTTGGCGAACGGCGCGGAGGTGGAGCAGGACGGCTGGGGTTTCCGCCTCACCTCTTCACCGGTCGGCGACCTGTTCGGTACCGCACGCTGGGTCCTCGCCCAGCGGGCCGAAGAGTGGATCCCTCGCAACGCGTTCACGTTCGATCCGCAGTTCCCGATCGACTACGCGGTCGGCAATCACTTCGTCTCCACTTCACCCCGGTCACCGTTCGTCACCCGATCCTTCGTTCAGCGCTTCGACGAACGCACACACGAGACCCTCGACGGGGTCACCTGGACCACGGAGAAACCGGACGGCCTCTCACAGGTCCGCGACGTCGAACCCGCGGAGCTCCCGGTCCTGCTCGCGGACGTCTTCGGCGTGGTCCTGGACCCGGACGATTGTCGCGCGGTGATCGCAGCGGAGACCCGACGCATCGCGGAATCGGCCTCCTAGCACCCGTTTTGCCTGCGAGGCTGACGACTCGGTACCATCATGAGCGCTGTCGTCAGACGGCACGCCGCCTTAGCTCAGTCGGCAGAGCGATTCACTCGTAATGAATAGGTCGGGGGTTCGATTCCCCCAGGCGGCTCCGCTGTGATGAGTCGCGACATCGTTTACACACGATGTCGCGACTCATTGCTTTTCCGGGGGTTCGCGGGTTGTCGGTGTGTTCTTGTCTGGCGGCTGGTAGTCGCGGGTGTCGTCGATGTGGTGGGTGGCGATGATTGTGCCGGTCTCTGCGTGGGTGGTGATGACGTCGTGGTCGTGGATCAGCATGAGTACTGGCTGGCCGATGTTGGCTCGGCCCATTCCGAGGTGTCGTAGGCGGCCGGCGTAGCGGAGGCTGACTTTGCCGTGGTTGTCGATCCGGTCGGTCCGGGTACGCCACTCTGGTTCAGTGGTGGTCTGCGGATGTGCCTTCGCCAGCGCGGTGTAGGCCTGGCAGGGTGTGCGGCGGCCTAGCGAACGGTGCGGACGGTCGGTGTTGTACCAGGTGCGGAAGTCGTTGAGATGTGCTTGTAGGTCCTCGATGGTGGTGGGTCGGGGGCGGGCGCGGAGCCACCGTTTGAGGGTTTGGTGGAAGCGTTCGATCTTGCCTTGTGTCTGCGGGTGTCCGGGTGAGCCGTTCTTCTGGGTGATGTGGTGGGCTTC
>NZ_BANU01000039.1 GCF_000333035.1 Gordonia sihwensis NBRC 108236 | reverse complement strand
ATACAAGACCGGGCGATTGCCGACTATCGGGCGGCACAAGCGCGCAGGGTGGATGATGACCTTGCCTCTGTTGCTGAGGCTTTGGCGGCGGGGCAGGCTGCGGCGGGGAGGGTAGCCGAATGCGTGGCTGAGGCCGTTCGTGTTGGCAAGCCCGCCGGGGAGCGGTGGCGTCGAGTCTATGGCTGGCGGCTTGGCGACGAGGGTTGGCCGCGTGACCTGATTCTCCCCGAGTGGACCGACAACGCCGAGGAGGTGCCACCTAAATACAAGTATCCACTTGAAACTGAGTCGTACGTCTATGGCGGTGCTGATTATGGTTACCGACCGCCCGATTATCTGCTTGAGATTCTTCGCGAGTATGGGTATGTGGATTATAGTCGCATCTTGCGCAAGGCGGTGTCGAGGACGCCGCTGACTGGC
The DNA here is from genome assembly GCF_000333035.1 of Gordonia sihwensis NBRC 108236. Taxonomy (GTDB): domain Bacteria; phylum Actinomycetota; class Actinomycetes; order Mycobacteriales; family Mycobacteriaceae; genus Gordonia; species Gordonia sihwensis. The sequence continues at coordinate 51,359 of NZ_BANU01000039.1, read as the reverse complement.
TGGCGGGTGCTGTATCGGCATGCTACAGACTGGCGGACCGGAGTCCACTGGGCGTCAATTCCGGTGCAGGCCATAGCGTGTTCGGCTGGGTGGATGGGGCGTGCTCTCGGCAACGAAACAATCGCGCCAGTGTCATACACTTTCGGTGCTCTGGTTCCCGCTGAGGCGATTGTTGGTCGGATTATGCATTACTCTGGCGGTGACGATTGGCTTGGTATTCCGCGCCAGTCGAAGGTGTTTGATTCGCCTGTTGGTGATGTGTTGTTCGAGGTGGTGGAGCATGAGTATATTGTTGATCCGGATTTGGTTGACCCGTCTTTGACGTGGAAGTGTGGTGCGGTGCGCACGGAGGACTGGATTGCTGGTACGACGTTTCGTATTGCTGGTGATGTGGAGGAACCGCTCATTTGGGCGAAGAGTTAGGACAGCGGCCCCGAGGCGAATTATGCTTCGGGGCCGCTGTTTTTGTCTTAAGGTTCTAACTGTTCCACGTCACGCCGCAACGGAGGCCGCGTGTGGTTCCTTCCTGTTCGTGGGCGGATTTGAGATTGCCGTTCACCCAGATTTCGCATCGAATGTAGTTATTGAGATATGGGTAAGCAACAAATCCGACCTGTTTCGGCGGTGAGGCAAGGTGGAATGTCTTAGACCAGCGTGTGTTTGTCCCGCCTTGAGGATCATTTACCTGCATCTCCGTCGGCGTCCGAAGAGACTGGCGGCGCGATCGGTTGGAACACCGGCCGCGAAATCGTCACGGATGGTGCTGTTGCGTTGACCGGGCGAGGCTCCTGCTTCACGAGGGCGACGGCACCAGTCGTCAGGGCGATGGCGGCAATGACGGCGACGCCTACGAAGCTCCAGAGTGCGATGTGCTTCCGTCGCGGTGGTGCGGCGTCTGCCTGCGGTTGAAGTGCCTGGCGCAGTGAGTGTCTGGTGCACCGGACTGTGCCGTTGCCCTGGGTTGGTGTGCCGACGCATTCGTCGGTGTCACTGCGGTCTACGCATTCGGGGTCGTGATCGGTCACAGGCTGCCTATCATCCGGTCATCGACCCCGCTGCGGGTCAACGTCGTCAGCCACACGTCGCCTCCGACTGGGTTGTTGTGCCGATCGCTCACAGGTTTGGCCCACTGGGCGAGTTTGAAGCACTGATTCGGATCGCCGACGTCTGTGCTCGGCGCCGTGCGTAGCTCGTCCTCATCTGGACAGAAGTTCATCGCGATCTGGCCGAATCGTTGGTCCATTGCTTGAGGGCTAAAGCCTGAGGCGGATTCGAGTAGGTAGCCGAATGGGCATGGGGCGAAGCCTTCGGCGGGCACGGTGCCACTGAAGCCGAACACGCGGGCGCGCACGTGATCGCCGGGAACGTGGTCTGCAAGGTCCCAAAGACTACGCAGAACCGTGACGCTCGTGTCCACGGCGGCTTGGGGTGTGAAGCACGTCTGGCCTGCCATGTGGTCAAGCCAGGCGGCGAGGGTTCGTCCATCACCACTGCCGGTGAAGAGGTGCGTCCGGGTCCGATCGGTGACAATCTTGCGGTGGTATTCGTCTGGCGTCCTGCCGACGCCTTTGGCAAGCGTGTCGGTGATTACGGTGATCCGCCCTGGTTCGAGGGACCTCATGATGAGTGTCATCGCGGCAGGTAGTCCCGAATTGCCGCAACGAGTGTGTCGCTTTCGTCGCCGGACGGAAGTGTGATGGACTCTGCACCCTCGACGTCGATGCCGTAGGCAAGAGTGAAGTATCGCTTCGGATCATCCCAGTCGGAAGGCCGCCTGACCTGGACGTCTGCAACGCGAATAGCACGAACCCGCCGCCATGGATACAGCACGCAGACTTCTATCGTGAGGGTGACTCTTTCGACGTTGTTCCACCCAGCTTCGTCGTCGTAGTTGAGAATCGCATGGACCAGCCCGGCTGGCGTCGCGGCGACGATGAGCTCGTGTTGCTGTACATCAACTTTGCGCACAGATGCGATGGCGTTGCCGATGCCAGCTAGCGCAGTGAGGATCGCGTTGGCGTGTGAGGCGGGTGGCGTCTTGGGCAGGACTGTGGGGGATTCGTCGCTGAGTATCACTGCAACATCTTCTGATCCGATTTGGAGAGATGCTGCGTTTTGCCCATTTTGTGTTCTGCGGGACACGAAAAGCCCCCGACTGCGCGATGAGGTTGGCTGCCGGGGGCCTCGGTGGTACTTACAACGCTTCGGCCACCCGCCCAAGAAGCGACTGGGCCTCTTCCAGCGCGACGAGGACGGCGGGCATCGACTCGACAGTCAGATTGGCTTCGAAGTCGAACAGGATGACTTCATGCTGCGGCTGGGTCGAGCCGGGGGAAAAGAACGTGATCACATGGATATCGCCGGTCGGTAGGCCGAGGCGCACCATGCGTTTGGACCAGGTAGCGCAGACGTAGCCGTCATCCTCCGCGTTGATGGCGGGCGTGAGTTCGAGTTTGGTTGCTGCGGCGTGGATGGCGGCGATGTTGGCGTGCTGGGTGTCGCGGTCAGCGGTGGTCATGTCGTGGTTCCTTCCGTTGTGCCCTGGTTGGCGTGGAAGGACTCAGAAGCGCGTACGTGGACACGTCCCTGGCACACGATTTGTCACATGTCTGATGGTGTGTGACAAGCGATCTGACGTCTGCCTGGTGTTATTGGTGCCCCCACCGGGATTCGAACCCGGACTGAGCGGATTTTAAGTCCGATGCCTCTGCCGTTGGGCTATGGGGGCGCGTGACAAGCATGCCAGGCCGCCGGAGGCCGGGTGTCTGCCGGTCTCCGCCGAACCGGTGGAACCGGACTTCAACCATGGCGCCTGCCGCAGAAACGGAGTACGCTCATTAATAAGCGTGATCGACGATTGCGGGAGGTGGCAGGTGGTCGAGAACGAGACGGCTGCCGGCGGGCGCCGCGACCGCAATATGCGTCAGAAGCGCGACCGCATCTTCCGCGCGGCAACGGAACTGTTCGCCGAGAAGGGATACGACGCCGTCACCACGCGCGAGATCTCCGAACGTGCCGACGTCGCCGCCGGGACCCTGTTCCGGTACGCGTCGTCGAAGGTCGAACTGCTGCTGATGGTCTACAACGAGCAGTTCCGTCGATCACTGGAGTCCGGCGTCGAACGTTCCGCCGAGTCGGACGACGTGGTCGACGCGCTGCTCGCGGTGGTCGCGCCCATACTCCGGAGCGCCGCCGTGCGGCCGGAGAACGCGGCCGCTTACCAGCGGGAGTTGGTCTTCGGAACCCGATCCGAACGATATCGAGCAGAGGGCGTCGGCCTGGTTCGACAGACCGAGGTGGCGCTGGCGGACGTGCTCGCCGCGGAGGCGCGCCGACGGGGCGTCGTCACATCCGCGGACGCGGTGCGCGCCGCCGGCCGCTCGGTCTTCGCCGCGGTCCACCTCGACGTCGCGCGCAGCGCCGCGACACTCGACGACCCCGAGTCCGACGCCCCCTCCGACCCCGCCGATCTGCGCAGACAACTCCGGCAGATCGTCGATGGATTCTTAGCCGATCACGATGAGAGGAACTGACAATGTCCGACATCAAGAAGGTAGTGGTACTGGGAACGGGCGTGCTGGGATCGCAGATCGCGTTCCAGTCGGCCTACAGCGGGTTCGAGGTCACCGCTTACGACATCGACGACGACGCCCTCGCCAAGGCGAAGGAGCGGTTCGCCGGACTGGTCGAGACTTACAAGAACGAGGTGCCGGGCGCCGCGGACGGGAAGGCCGAGGCCGCCCTGGCTGCGCTGGCGTACTCGTCGGATCTGGCAGAGGCCGTCGCCGACGCCGATCTGGTGATCGAAGCCGTTCCCGAGGTACTCGACCTCAAACGCGACATCTATCAGAAGCTGTCCGCCGTGGCGCCGGAGAAGACCATCTTCGCGACCAACTCGTCGACCTTGCTGCCCAGCGACATCGTGGGGTCCACCGACCGCCCGGACCGGTTCCTGGCATTGCACTTCGCCAACCGCGTGTGGCAGTTCAACACCGCCGAGGTGATGGGCACCGCACAGACCTCGCCGACTGTCTTCGACACGATCGTCGAGTTCGCGGGCGAGATCGGCATGGTGGCCATCCCCATCCACAAGGAGAAGGCCGGCTATGTGCTCAACTCACTGCTCGTTCCCTTCCTCAACGCGGCGCTCGAACTGGCTGCGGGCGACTACGCCGAACCCAAGGACGTCGACAACACCTGGCGGATCGCAACCGGAGCACCGATCGGGCCGTTCCAGATGTACGACGTGATCGGTCTCAACACGCCGTACAACATCATGGCCAACGGTGATGAGCACGCCCAGCAGCTGGCCGCCTGGCTCAAGGAGAACTACATCGACAAGGGCAAGCTGGGGATCGCGGCGGGCGAAGGCTTCTACAAGTACCGGTGACAGGTCCGCACCGGCTCGCGTCGCTTGCCACGGTGGCATCTGCTCTACCGTGAATGTGATCGGATGTGCGCGAGCCGGTGAGGGCGGTGGGCTGTTGTTCCCGCTGATGACGTCGATTCTGGTGGCGGCAGGCGGTGGTCGCGCGATGGGCCGGCTCGTGGCACTGGTGAGTCTGCCGACCGCGCTCGGCCCGATTCTGGGTCCGGTAATCGGCGGCGTGATCCTGCACTGGCTCGACTGGCAGTGGCTCTTCGTGGTGAACGTCCCGGTCTGTCTGGTCGCGCTGGCGCTCTCGCACCGGATCCCGGACGACCGTGCGCCCGACTCCGACCGCGCCCGTCTCGACGTGATCGGCGTGTGCCTGCTCGCACCCGGTCTGGTCGGAGTGCTCCTCGGTCTCTCGAACACCCACCGCGGTGTGATGCGAACCGACGTCCTGCTCCCGATGCTCGCCGGTGTCGTGCTCCTGGCCGTCTTCGCGTTCCGCTCCGCTCATGCCACTGGAGCCACGCTCGTCGACGTGCGGGTGCTGGCCCGGCGCGCGGTGTCGGCGTCGTCGATCGGGCTGTTCTTCTTCAGCGTGGTCTCGTTCGGTGCGATGCTCGCGCTGCCGTTGTATCTGCAGAGCGAACGTGACGAGTCGGTGCTCATGGCCGCCCTCGTCCTCATTCCGCAGGGAGTGGGTGCCCTGATGTCTCGGTCCCTCGCCGGTGCACTGACCGATCGCATCGGGGCTCGCTGGATCGCTGTTGCGGGCTGCGGCATCGTCGCCGTGGCCACCGTCCCGTTCGCGCTCGCGGACGCCTCGACGAATCTGGTGTGGCTGATGGTCGCGCTCTTCGTTCGCGGTCTGGGGCTGGGAACACTGCTGAGTCCGCTGATGGCGGCGGGCTTCGTGGGGGCCGACGGTTCGGAACGCAACGACATCAGTGTCGTCACGCGGTCGTTCCAGCAGGTCGGCGGCTCATTCGGGACGGCGGTGATCGCCGTCGTCCTGACCGCCGGCGCCACCATGACCATCGGGTTCCGCTACTCGTTCTGGTGGGCCACCGGCCTGGCGGTCGCGGGCGGTGTGCTGGCGCTGCTGCTCCCGGGCCGAGCCTCGGTGCCGGCGCCCACTGTCCGGCACGAAGGTGTCCGGGCCTGAGGCACGAAGGAACATCGACGCCGGCGCTGGTGTTGGACCGAGACGACATCAATTCTTGGAGGCGCGCTCATGCAGGTCGAGATCTGGACCGACGTCAACTGTCCCTTCTGCTATCTGGGAAAGAAGCGATTCAACGACGCGTTGGCCGAGTTCGACCACGCCGAGCAGGTGCAGGTGGTGCACCGCTCGTTCGAACTGGACCCGACGGTGCCCGCGGGAACCTCGGGCGACGTAGTGCAGCATCTGGCGGAGAAGTACGGGCGCACCCTGGAGCAGGCCGCGGAAGGCGAGCGACGGCTCGGCGACGCGGCGCAGGAGGCCGGGCTGGAGTACGTCACCGACGGGCGCGACTACGGCAACTCCTTCGATATGCACCGGCTCCTTCACTGGGCGAAGGAACTGGATCGGCAGGAGGCGATGCTGGACGCGCTGTACCTGGCCAATTTCGCGGAGAGCGAGCCGTTGTTCGGCGACACCGAGCGCCTCGTCCGGGTCGCAGTCGGTGCCGGTTTCGACGAGACGAGTGTGCGAGAGGTTCTCTCCGACGAGCACCGATACGCAGACCTGGTCCGCGCCGACGAACGGCAGGCGCAGGAGTTCGGCGTCAACGGAGTGCCGTTCTACGTCTTCGACCGCAAGTACGCGGTGTCCGGGGCGCAGCCGGCGGAATTGTTCACCCAAGTCCTCAACAGGGCATGGGACTGAGAATCTTGTCGAGTTGTGTACCCGTGGGGTGCACAACTCGACAAGATCTGGTCTGTGCCGTCGCCTACGGCGCCACATCCGTGTAGTCGGTGAATCCGTACTGATCGTGCGGACCGATGACGGAGAACTCGAACAAGCCCTCGCCCCGCACGGTGCGATCCCCCTCCGACAGTTCGAAGGTCGCGAGATGGTCGGCAGGACAGAATAGCTTCATGGTCGCGTCGAGTGCGGAGACCTTCAGGTGCAGCGACTCCACCTTCTCCTCGCCCTGCCACATGCCGTGCCGCCAGTCCTGTTCCAGTCCGTAGCCCGTGCCGAATCCGATGAAGTTCGCCAGCCGTGGCGCGCAGCGCACCACGATCTCCTCGCCGCCGGGGCGGATGAACCGCAGGATGGCCGACGCCGGCTCGCGCCCGCCCGAGACGAACGTGACGTCGTGCTCCACGCGGCCGAGCCATTCCGGCTCGCGCGCCGGATCGTTCCAGATCCGTCGCGCATCGCCCATGACCCGCTCTCCGGTGCGCAGTTCCTGCACGATAACCGTGACCGCGTAATCGTCGAACCGCATCACCGAGTAGATCCAGAAGAACGACGCGGCATCGGTCTCGGCGGCGCGTCGCCCCGGCGGCTCCGCTTCGCCGACCGGGCGCACACCCCACGACCGGTCGCGGTTGCCGCGCCAGGTGTGCGGCTCCACCGCGAAATGAGTGCCGTCCACTGTCATCGATCCGGTCCATCGGCCGGTCTGGACGAATCGCATGGTGTCGAAGGTGACGCGTTCGAGCTGTCGCTGAAAGTGGCGCGGCTCCAGAGCAGCAGGAGAGTCGGCGTCGAAGACGAGATCGAAGGAGAGGTCTCCGTGACCCGGCGCGAGTCGCACGTGCAGCTTCTGCAGACCGTCCACCACCTCGACGAGGAAGGGGCCCACGCGCAGGTCGTTGCGGTTGGCGCCCAGCGCCCGTGATCCTCGCACCACGATGTGCTCGTCGCGATACCGCACCACGGCGAAACAATCGGTGACGCCGAGATTGGGATACACGCCGAGTCCGACGATCAGCCACGGGTCGTCGGGATCGCCGTGATGGCAGTTGAAGTAGTAGCGATCGTAGAAGTTGCGGTCGGAGGTGCCGACGTGACGGATCACCTCGGCGACCTGGTGAATCGGGTAGTCGTCCATCTCCGAGAGCATCATTTCACCTGTTCCCAGTAGGTACCGGCCAGCATCGCTTCGAGAGTCGCCCGGTGCATGATCAGTTCGTCGGGATCGGCGGGTTCCGCTGCTTGACCGAAATGGATCGCGCGACATTGGATTCGGAACATCACCACCGCGTGGATCAGGGCCGCGTACGTGGTGTAGAAGTCCAGATCGGCGGGTGCGTGTCCGGTCTGCCGCCGGTATTCGGCGGCGACGTCCTCGCGTCGCAGGAAGTCGGGCAGTCCCTCGATTCCCGCCATCTCCGCGAGGTCCTGAAAGAAGCGGTGGAGAAAGATCATCCACCCGATGTCGAGTTCCCTCGGGCCGAGGGCGGCCATCTCCCAGTCGAGAACGGCCACCGGTTCGAAATCGCGGTACATGATGTTGCCGATGCGGGCGTCTCCCCAGGTGAGCACGTTCTCGGCCGGCTCCGGCCTGTTCTGCTCGACCCAGGCGAAGGCGCGTTCGATGAGTGGCGACCCCGCCCGGCCTGCGCTGGCCCAGCGGTAGAAGTCGCGAAGGCGCCGGATGTGTGCGGCGAGCGGAGACTCGCCGGCGGCGGGCTGCGCGATGAACACGTCCGGCACCGGTACGCGGTGGATCTCGGCGAGGACTCGGACCGTCGCACACATCATCGACGATCGCTGTTCGGGCGTGGCCTCGGTGACCCAGGAGCCGAAGTTGTACGGCATGACATCCGGCGGCACCTGTCCGTCCACGCGGTCCATCACGAAGAACGGTGCGCCCAGCGCCGCCGATCCCGTCTCCGACCACCAGAGCCGGGGCAGCGGAATGTCGGAATGAGTGCGGACGTGATCAATGAGCCGGTACTGCCCGTCGAGGTCGTAGGAGGGGAAGACCGGATCGCTCTCGGCTTGCGGCGCCACGCGGATCACCAGGGACCGCTCCTGACCTCCCCACGACGCTTCGGCGAGGAGCGTCTCGCTCGACATCCCGTTCGACTCCGGCACCGTCACGGCCGTGACACGTGCATCGGGACCCTCCTGCCGACGCAACCAGTGACCGAGTCGTTCGCGGAGCCAGTCCGGATCGCGCCGGGATTCGCTCGGTCGTGCCACCTGCGCGCTGCCTTCGTGATCGATCGCATCCGCCATATGTCGATTGAAACACGTTCTATTTCAAACGTGTGGTGAATCACTCGGCGGCAGCCGGGGCTTCCTCGAATGGACGCCCAGTTGCTAACTTAACGCTGATAAGTGATCGCGATCAGGGGACTCGGAGATGCTCACTGGATTGACACGACGTGTGGTCGGGGCGCCCAGACTGGTACTGGGAGTAGCGGTGGTGCTGCTCGCGCTGTGCGGCTTCTACGGGCTCGGTGCCGCGGACAAGATGCTCGCCGGCGGATACGACGACCCGCATGCGGAGTCGTCCCAGGCCCGCGACGTCCTCGATCGGGAGTTCCATCGGGGTGGTGCCGACGTGGTGGTGAAGATCGACGGGCCCGCGGGTACCGATATGGCGACGAGCGGCGCGGCCGCGGAGGTCGGCCGGAAGATCGTCGGTGAGCTCGAGGCGGCGGGCTACGTACAGAAGCCCATCCTCTCGATCTGGTCGAATCCGGGGCTGGCCGGAGAACTCCTCAGCAGGGACAAGACCTCCACGCAGATCATCGCGGGCCTCGACGGCGGTGACGAACTGGCTCCGAAGCACGCGGCCGAACTGTCCGATCGGCTCACCGGGAAAATCGACGGCTTCGAGGTGAAGGTCGGCGGCCAGGGGTTGATGTACAGCCAGGTGAATCAGCAGACGTCGAAGGATCTCGCGGTGGCGGAGGCCATCGCGATCCCGATCAGCTTCCTGCTCCTGATCGTGGTGTTCGGCGGGGCGGTGGCCGCGGCACTGCCGATCCTGGTCGGCGTGGCGGCGATCGCCGGAACGATGGCGTTACTGCGGGTCATTGCTGGATTCGCCGACGTGTCGATCTTCGCGCTCAACCTCACCACCGCGATGGGGCTGGCGCTGGCGATCGACTACACCCTGTTGATCGTCACCCGATACCGCGAGGAGGTCGATCGCGGGTTGGGCCGTCGCGACGCCGTGCTCCGCACGATGGACACCGCCGGGCGCACGGTCTTCTTCTCCGGCATCACGGTCGGACTGTCGCTCGCGGCGCTGGCGATCTTCCCGATGTACTTCCTCCGTTCGTTCGCCTATGCGGGCGTCGGTGTGGTGGTCGTGGCGGTGGCCGCGGCCCTGATCATCACGCCCGCACTGTTGGTGGTTCTCGACGATCGTGTCGACGCGCTCGACGTCCGGGCGTGGATCCGGCGGCGGCGCGGCCGTCCCGAGCCGGAACCGAAGCCGATCGAGCAGACGGGCTGGTACCGCATGGCGACGGTGGTGCTGCGACGCGCCGTCCCCGTCGCGATCATCGTTCCCGCAGTGCTGCTGCTCCTCGGAGCACCCTTCCTCGGCATCAAGTTCGGCTTCCCCGACGACCGCGTGCTGCCGTCGACGGCCACCGCACACTCGGTGCAGCAGGAGATCCGGGACGAGTACGACCAGGACTCGGGCGGCACGGCGACCGTGGTGGTCGAGGGGGCGGTCTCCGACCACGCGATGTCGGACTACGCGGCGGCACTGTCGAGAGTCACCGGGGTCGGCGCCGTCACCGCTCCGGTCGGCGTATTCCTGGAAGGACGTCAGGTGGCGCCCGGCGACCCCTCGGCCAGGTCGGGCGAGTACTCGGTGGTGACGGCGTCGAGCGACGTCGATCCGCTGAGCGAGGCAGGGCAGGATCGGGTGTCGGCGCTGCGCGCGGTCCCGGCCCCGCAGGGTTCAGTGGTCCAGGTGACCGGCCTCGCCGCACTCAACCACGATGTGGTCGCGGCGTTGCTCACCTATCTGCCGTGGGTGCTCGGTGTGATCGCCGTGCTCACGTATGTCCTGCTGTTCCTGTTCAGCGGGAGCGTGGTGCTACCGCTCAAGGCCGTCGTCCTGAACGTGCTGTCGCTGTCGGCCACGTTCGGCGCGATGGTCTGGATCTTCCAGGACGGTCACCTCGGGGGCCTCGGCACCACGTCGACAGGCTACCTGGTGGCGACGATGCCCGTGCTGATGTTCTGCATCGCCTTCGGGCTCTCGATGGACTACGAGGTGTTCCTGCTCGGCAGAATCAGGGAGGAGTGGCTCAAATCCGATCGGACCAGAGCAGCCAACGACCACGCCGTCGCCGTCGGCATCGCCCGAACCGGGCGCGTGGTCACGGCAGCTGCCCTGCTGATGAGCATCGTCTTCGCCGGGATCGCCGCGTCGGAGGTGTCGTTCATGAGAATGTTCGGAGTCGGTCTCACCATCGCAGTGTTGATGGACGCGTCGTTCATCCGCATGCTTCTGGTTCCCGCGTTCATGCGGATCATGGGAGTGGGAAACTGGTGGGCGCCGGCACCGCTTCGTGCGCTGCACGACCGGTTCGGATTCAAGGAGGAGTGAACTGCGGTCATGAACGATCATGTGTCGCCCCGTCCGCGCTCACCGCGAGGATCGGGCGATCAGCTCGCCGAGGAGATCATCTCGGCCACCACCGACCTGCTCATCGAGTCGGGCAGTGAGGAGAAGGTGTCCATCCGGGCGGTCGCGGGCCGTGTCGGGGTGACGCCTCCGTCGATCTACTTGCACTTCGAGGACAAGGAAGCGCTGCTCGACGCCGTATGCGCCCGATTCTTCGAGCAGTTCGACGAGGTGATGATGCGGGCGTCGGAGGGGATCGACGACCTCTTCGACCGCGGCTTGGCGCAGGGGCTGGCCTACGTCCGGTTCGCCATCGACAGTGCCGTGATGTACCGCATCACCTTCGCCCGCGTCACCCCGCCGGGGGAGCCGACGCTCACCGACGAGGTCTTGCTCTCGTCGGCGTTCGTGCACTTCTCCGACACCGTCGAAGAGATGATGGACCAGGGACTGATTCCACGTGCGGACACCGTGCAGACGGTCCTCACGCTCTGGGCCACTGCGCACGGTCTCGCATCGCTGATGATCGCCAAGCCGGGCCTGCCGTGGGGTGAGGGATACGAGCTGGCGGAGTCGGCGCTGCGCGCCGTGTGCAACGGCCTCGGTCAAGAATAGGTAAAGTCGGAACCGAATCGGCTCGAGGATCGTTGAACCCGTGAATCAGCCAAGTCAACTGATGCGCACAACTTTCTAAAGGAGCACCAGTGCGAGAGAGCAGTAACCCGATCATGCGTGGCGTGGTCCGTGACAATAAGAAGGAGGCGGGCGGTTACGCCTCCTTCGGTCAGGGACTGGCGGGCGCCGGCCAGGCGTCGATGGCGACCGGCCAGCAGCAGTACACCGACCAGTACACCCAGGGATACGTGCCTCAGGCCGACACCCGCCCGATGACGATCGACGACGTCGTCACCAAGACCGCAATGACGCTCGGCGTCCTGATCGTCGTCGCCGCCGGCGCCTACTTCGCGATCTCGCAGCAGGCCTCGCTCGCCGCGCCGCTGATGGCTGTCGGTGCGATCGGCGGTCTGATCCTCGTCCTCATCGCGAGCTTCGGCCGCAAACAGGACAACCCCGCGATCGTCCTCACCTACTCGGCATTCGAGGGACTGTTCGTCGGTTCGATCTCGTATGTGTTCGGTAACTGGGTCATCAGCGATGACACCTCGGCCGGTGCGCTGATCGGGCAGGCGGTCCTCGGCACCCTCGGTGTGTTCGTCGGCATGCTGGTGGTCTACAAGGTGGGCGCCATCCGCGTCACCCCCCGATTCACCCGCATGCTGATGGCGGGCATGGTCGGTGTGCTCGTCCTGATGCTCGGCAACCTGGTCCTCGGACTGTTCGGCGTCGACAGCGGCCTGCGGAGCGGCGGACCGATCGCGATCATCTTCTCGCTGGTCTGCATCGCCCTCGCGGCTTTCTCGTTCCTGCTCGATTTCGACCAGGCCGACGAGCTCATCCGCGCCGGCGCGCCGTCGAAGGCGGCATGGGGTGTGGCGCTGGGGCTGACCGTCACCCTGGTCTGGCTTTACGTCGAGATCCTGCGACTGCTGAGCTACTTCAACAGTGACTAGTCAATAGACTTGGCTGGTCGGCTCAGAGCCCGGTGTGCACCGAGAGATCGGTTGCATCACCGGGCTCTTTGTTGTTCGGTGGATACAGGCGCGACGACGGGAGTCGGACATGATCGAACAAGGTCTACGGCGGCGGTTGACGCTTGCGGCGGCGGTCGCGGGCTCGGTTGTGGCGGCGACGGTGGGCGCGGGGACCGCCTCGGCGGCGCCGGTACAGCCGTTCGCGATCCAGCCGGCATCCTTCGGGAACCCGAACGGCAGTTTCGATGTGCCGCCCATCCACTGCGGGCTCGAGAGCGGCCCCGGGGCGGGCCAGGTGACCGTGACCGGAACCCTCTCCGAACGGTGGGGCTGTCTGCCGTTCGGGCGCGTGTGGTGGCTGAACACGGCGACCGGCGCGACCGGCGCCGCACGGATGTCGGCCGGGCTCAACGACCACCCGGCGCAGGCGGTGCTGCACACCGGGCGGGGCCGGATCGTCGTCACGCTGATGGCCGCGGGCGGGGTCGTCACACCGGGATTCGCGACGGTCGACGTTCGCTGAACTGCGAGCGGCCCCGCGGACGCAGAACGGGCGGGTCCGAAGAAGATCTCCGGACCCGCCCGTTCGCGGTCGTGTGAGGGCTCGCCGTCAGAGACGCTCGAGCACCATCGCCATGCCCTGGCCACCGCCGACGCACATGGTCTCGATGCCGAACTGACCGTCGTAGGTGTTGAGGTTGTTCAGCAGGGTGGTGGTGATCCGGGCGCCGGTCATGCCGAACGGGTGACCAAGGGCGATCGCGCCGCCGGAGACGTTCAGCTTGTCATGGTCGATGCCGAGCTCGGCCGCCGAACCCAGGACCTGGACGGCGAACGCCTCGTTGATCTCGAACAGATCGATGTCGGAGATCGACATGCCTGCGACGCGGAGAACCTTGCGCACGGCCTCGATCGGGCCCAGCCCCATGATCTCGGGCGACAGGCCGGTGGCCGCGGTCGCGACGATGCGGGCCAGCGGCTTGAGACCGAGCGCCTTCGCTTTGTCATCGCTCATGACGACCAGCGCGGCGGCGCCGTCGTTCAGCGGGCACGCGTTGCCCGCGGTCACCGTGCCGTCCGGACGGAAGACCGGCTTGAGCTGCGAGATCTTCTCGTAGGTGGTGCCGGCGCGCGGGCCGTCGTCGGTGGTGACCTGGGTGCCGTCGGCCAGCGTGACCGGGTCGATCTCGCGGGCGAAGAAGCCGTCGTTGATGGCCTTCTCGGCGCGGTTCTGGCTCAGGACGCCCCAGCGGTCCTGATCCTCGCGGGAGATGCCGGTGTACGAGGCGACGTTCTCGGCGGTCTCGCCCATCGCGATGTAGACGTCGGGGAGCAGCCCGTCCTCGCGGGGATCGTGCCACTTTCCCGCGCCGCCCTCGGAGGCCTTGGCTGTGCGAGCGATGGCCTCGTCGAAGACCGGGTTCTTCGAGTTGGGTGCCCCGTCGGCGCCGCCGGAGACACCGAAGCTGGAGACGCTCTCGACGCCGCCGGAGATGAAGACGTCGCCCTCGCCGGCCTTGATGGCGTGGAACGCCATGCGAGTGGTCTGCAGCGAAGACGAGCAGTAACGGTTGACGGTGACGCCGGGGACGTGGTCGAGACCGAGCTCGACGGCGACCACGCGGCCGATGTTGTAGGCGCCCTGGCCACCGGGCTGGCCGATGCCCATGTGGATGTCCTCGATGTCGGCGACGTCGAGTTCGGGAACCTTGGCGAGTGCGGCGGCGACCATCTGGCGAGCGAGCTCGTCCGGACGAACGTCCTTCAGGGAGCCCTTGCCGGCGCGGCCGATCGGGGAGCGTGCGGTGGAGACGATGACAGCTTCAGACATGTGCGCCACGTTACTCCAGGGCGTCACTGCGCATTTCGGACGATCCATTGACCGCCCGATCGGGCGGGGCGCGGTCGTAGATGGGACCATGGACGGTATGCGCATCGCCAATCACGTTGTAGACCTGGTCGGGAACACTCCGCTCGTCAAGCTCAACAAGGTCGTGCAGCCGGGGTCCGGCCTGGTCGCCGCCAAAGTCGAGTATCTCAACCCGGGCGGCAGTTCCAAGGACCGCATCGCCACCCGCATGATCGACGCGGCCGAGGAATCCGGCGAGCTCAAGCCCGGCGGCACCATCGTCGAGCCGACGTCGGGCAACACCGGTGTGGGTCTCGCGTTGGTCGCGCAGCAGCGCGGTTACAAATGCGTCTTCGTCTGCCCGGACAAGGTGGCCGAGGACAAGCGCAACGTGCTGCGCGCCTACGGTGCCGAGGTGGTCGTGTGCCCGACCGCCGTCCCGCCGGAGCACCCCGACAGCTATTACAACGTCTCCGATCGCCTCACCCGGGAGATCCCGGGAGCATGGAAGCCGAACCAGTACGCGAATCCGAACGGCCCGCTGAGTCATTACGAGACCACCGGTCCGGAGATCTGGCGCGACACCGAGGGCAAGGTGACCCATTTCGTCGCAGGCGTCGGCACCGGCGGCACCATCACCGGAACCGGCCGCTACCTCAAGGAGGTCTCCGACGGGCGCGTGAAGGTGGTCGGCGTCGACCCCGAAGGCTCGGTCTATTCGGGTGGATCGGGGCGTCCGTACCTCGTCGAGGGCGTGGGCGAGGACTTCTGGCCGGACGCCTACGACCCCACCGTCCCCGACGAGATCGTCGCGGTGTCCGACGCCGACTCGTTCGAGATGACCCGGCGGCTGGCGCGTGAAGAGGGCCTGCTGGTCGGCGGCTCGTGCGGTATGGCGGTGGTGGCCGCGCTGAAGATCGCCGAGCGTGAGGGGCCGGACGCCGTGGTCGTGGTGCTGCTTCCGGACGGCGGTCGCGGCTACATGTCGAAGATCTTCAACGACGATTGGATGAGCAGCTACGGGTTCCTGCGCACGCCGCTCGATGGCACTCCGCGCACGGAATCGCGTGTCGGCGATGTGCTCCGAGGAAAGGGCGGCACGCTGCCTGATCTGGTGCACACGCATCCCCAGGAGACGCTCCGCGACGCGATCGAGATTCTTCGCGAGTTCGGCGTCTCGCAGATGCCGGTTGTCGGCGCCGAACCGCCCATCACCGCCGGCGAGGTCGCAGGCGCGGTGTCCGAGAGGGACCTGCTCAGCGCGGTCTTCGAGGGGCGCGCCAATCTGGCCGACCCGGTGTCGGCGCACATGGGCGAGGCGTTTCCGCTCATCGGTGCGGGCGAGCCCGTCTCGGCCGCGATGGAAGCTCTCAGCACCTCCGACGCGTTGATGGTGGTGGACGACGGCAAGCCGGTCGGCGTCATCACCCGGCACGACCTGCTCGCCTTCGCGAGCACGCACCCGATCGCCATCCGTCAGCAGGAGGAGAAGTAGTGTCCGAGCAGGGATTTTCGACCAAGGCAATTCACGCGGGCTGGGATCCGGATGAGCGCACCGGTGCGGTGAACGTGCCGATCTACGCGAGCTCCACGTTCGCGCAGGACGGGGTCGGCGGGATGCGCGACGGGTTCGAGTACGCGCGTACCGGCAACCCGACCCGACGGGTGCTGGAGGCCAATATCGCGGCCATCGAGGCCGGACGGTTCGGTCGCGGGTTCGCGTCGGGCATGGCGGCCACCGACGCGCTGCTGCGCGCCACGCTGCGTCCCGGCGACCACCTCGTGATCCCGAACGACGCGTACGGCGGCACCTTCCGGCTGATCGACAAGGTATTCACCGAGTGGGGTATCACCTACTCGGTGGCGCCGGTCGTCGACGTCGAGGCGATCCGTGCGGCGATCACCCCCGCGACCAAGCTCGTCTGGGTCGAGACGCCCACCAATCCGCTTCTCAACGTCGGCGACATCGCGGCTGTCGCCGAGGTCGCGCACGCGGCCGGCGCCAAGCTCGTCGTGGACAACACCTTCGCGACTCCGTACCTGCAGCAGCCGCTGACGCTCGGCGCCGATGCCGTCGTGCATTCGACGACCAAGTATCTCGGCGGACACTCGGACGTGGTCGGCGGAGCGATCGTCACCAACGACGAGCAGCTCGACTCCGACATCGCCTTCCTCCAGAACGGCGCGGGCGCAGTTCCGGGGCCCTTCGACGCCTACCTGACGATGCGAGGCATCAAGACACTCGCCGTGCGAATGGACCGGCACTGCGACAACGCCGAGAAGCTCGTCGAGTTCTTCTCGGCGCATCCGAAGATCGAGAAGGTGCTCTATCCGGGGCTGGCCGACCACCCGGGGCATGCTGTCGCGGCCAAGCAGATGCGGCGCTTCGGCGGCATGATCTCCGTTCAGCTGACCGGTGGTCGTGAGGCTGCGCTCGACTTCTGTGCGCGGACGAAGGTGTTCACCCTCGCCGAATCGCTCGGCGGCATCGAGTCGCTGATCGAGCATCCGGGAGCGATGACCCACGCGTCCACCGCCGGCTCTCTGCTCGAGGTGCCCGACAACCTCGTCCGACTGTCGGTCGGAATCGAGGACGCCGACGATCTTCTCGAGGACGTGCGCCAGGCGCTCGCGTAGCGGGGACGGCGCCGTGAGCTGTGGTGAACGGCTCGCGGTGTCAGCCGTGGAAGGTCGCGAAATGCTTGACGGTGTCGGTCTTCACCGTGCCGAAGGCGCCGTTGGCGATGGGACCGGACAGGAACGGCGGCAGCCCGGTGCCGCCGAGTTCCATCGCGAACTTCCAGACAAGGCGTGAGCCGTGCTCGGTCGGCGACACCTCGGTGTATTCGCCGAACTTCCTGAGTCCGGGGATGTTCGCCCGCACGCCGTGGAAGCCGTGTTTGTACGTCGACGTCTCGGAGTCCTCGTCCCACAGGAAGAAGTACTCGTCCATCTTCACGACGCCCGGGGCGAGGGCCACCGAGCGTGTGGTGCCCACGCCGTACGGCGCGGGCGATGTGTATGTGACCGAGTTCAGTGCACGGCACCAGTCGAGGGTGTTCTGGCGCGTGAACTCGGCCCACGCGGTCTCGGGAGCGACGGGGATGTGCACATCGATGGTGTACTTCATCGGCGCGGTGTCGAAATAGGACTCGTCGAACGGTTGCAGGTCGTAGGCCATGGGTACGCAGTGTAGCCGTGCGCCGACACGCCGGTGCTGTTCTGGCTGGTCTCTTGACCAGCGAAAACGGTTGCTGGAAAAGAATTCTCGCGCAAAAGTGGAACCGATCGGGCGTTTGGTGCGTCTAATTCATGAACACGAAAACAGACTTGATGGCGAAGGGGATTCCGGAGCGGAGACCGTCTCGATTTGGGGGGTGACGGTCTCCGCTACGGAATGTCGTTCCATCGCGTCGGCGCACCGGAGGGCATAGTGAGCGAACTCGTCTACGTGCAGGAACTCTGGCGAAAACGGGCGGAGGTCGCGCAAGAGTGCGCCGATGAGTTGGGGGAGTTGGCGACGGCGCTCAACTACGTCCTGAGGGCGAACTACTTCGGCAGCGGGTGTGTCGAAGGGGATCTCCTATTCGACGCTCTGACTAGAGTCCTGCGTGGTGGCAGTAGATCACTTGCGCGTAGCTCTACCGATGCCGCGTCTCTCGCGACTGCCTCCGAGCATGCGATCGCGGAGATGGAGGCTGCTGATGCGGAGGAGAGCATTGGCGAGTGAGATACGAAGCGTACTTCCGTTGGTGCCTCTGGTCTTAGCCCTACTCGCAGGATGTGCGACCCATGAAGATGGACAGCCGGTAGTTCCTTCGGCGCTTAGCAGCAAAGTAAGGCAGGTCGATGATTCAGGACGCACGTTGCCTTTCCAGACGTCCCATTCGCGGCGATGGAACGGCGCGAACGACGGAACGGTATTCGAGCCATGCACAGCGGTCGGGCTCGAAGAACTTGCGCGATTGAGCATTGATCCAACGACGGCTACCGATGCGGCCGGGACTGACGGTCAGACGCTGAGGGGTTGTCGATGGCGGTACATCACGGGCAAACACAGTGGTTGGTCGATCGCACAGTTCGTTGGCAACTCCGCGAGTCTCGCAGCGGACAAAGCCAAGTTCCGTTCGGGGGATGACATTTGGCTGGCCGACCTCTCAATCAACGGACGGGTTGTCGGACTGCATCGCTCAGCACAACTCGCTGACTGCGATACGTACGTGCAGTCAGGTCGAGCAGGCGTCCACACCGTCGCAATGTACGTCGGGCCCACCCCGCCGCCTCCCTCCGAGATCTGCGACCGTGCACTGGCCTTCACTCGCGCGACGATCTCGAAAATGCCTTTGTGACAACAAATTTCGCCGCGTAGGCGCAGGTCACGGCACTCGCACACGGTGGTGTGCGGACATTCTGGTGTGCAGTCGTCAGATTGGTTGTTGTGCTGTCGGCCGACCGTGGATCCCTCGAGTGGGATACCTATGCGTTCGCGTTCGGTCATCGTCTGGTGACCGTCCGGAAGGCGCGCGGCCTGTCCCAGGAAGAGCTCGCGGAGCGGTGCGGGTTGCACCGAAACGCGGTATCGAATCTGGAGCGAGCGACCAGCAACAGCGCGTCGGGGATCGCCGACCCGCTGATGTCGACGGTGTACCGCCTCGCTCGGGCGCTCGACGTTCCACCGACCTATCTGATGCCCGGCGCTGATACGCGGCCGGGGATGCGGGCGGCCGAGCAGGAGACCAACCACGCGCTCTCCGACGTCGAGGCGGAGCTACTGAGGCTGCTGGCGGATGAGTTCGCGCAGTCGGACGAGACGACGCCCGACCGGCCTGATGAGCCCCGCCCAGACGACTTTCCGGGCCGGCGGTACTGACGTTCCCTCGGAGTGGGTCCAGACATGAGAAAGGGCCGATCCGCTGTGCGGATCGGCCCTTTCCGGCCTGAACTTACGGCTGGTACGGCTCTGCGCTGACCAGCGTCACACTGATCTCGGCGCCGCTGGGGACCGTGTACGTCCGAGTCTCTCCGACCTTCGCGTCGATGAGAGCCGCGCCCAGCGGCGAGCTCGGCGAGTAGATCTCGATGTCGCCCGAACCCTCCTCGCGGGTGGCGATGAGGAAAGTCTCCTTGTCCGACTCGTCGCCGTCGTAGTAGACGGTCACGACCGAGCCGGGGAGCGCCACACCCGACTGCTTCGGAGCTTCGCCGACCTTCGCCTTGTTGAGCAGATCCTGCAGCTGGCGAATACGCGCTTCCTGCTGGCCCTGCTCCTCGCGCGCTGCGTGATAGCCGCCGTTCTCCTTGAGGTCGCCCTCTTCGCGGCGCTCGTTGATCTCGGCGGCAATGACCGGCCGATTCGCAATAAGCGAATCGAGCTCACCCTTCAAGCGCTCGTACGACTCCGGCGTCAACCAAGTCACACCCGCATCGGTCATTGTGGTCTCCTTTGCTGTCCGCTACTGGACGATCTGTCCGCTTGGACTGCTCTAAATGCAGCAACACGGCCCCTCGCGGAGCCGTGCACAGCCAATGATAGCAGCGCCTGTGTTCTAAGGCACATCCGAGGTGACTCGGCTAACATCGGCGAGCGCTTCGGCATAGCTCGGCTCGGCCCGCTTGAGGTAGCGGACCACGGCGTACGTGATCGGCATGACAACCACTTCCACCAGCGTCTTCCACACGAAACCGATGACGACGTAGTTGATGAAGTCCGACCACGTGCTGATTCCGATCGCCGTGGCGGCAATGGAACAGAACACGAGCGTGTCGAAGAACTCGCCGACCACGGTGGACCCGATCAGCCGGGCCCACAGGTGCCGCTCCCCGGCCCGCTCTTTCATCTTCACGAGCACGAAGGAATTCAGCAGCTCGCCGACGACGTAACCGGCGAGCCCGGCGGCGACGATCCGCGGAACCGTGCCGAGGACCGACTCGAACCCGGACTGGCCGTCGTAGAAGTCTGCGGCGGGCAGTTCGATCGCCACCCAGAAGCACAGGGACGCGAGGACGATCACAGCGAAACCGGAGGCGATGGTCCGGCGCATCGCGCGGAACCCGTAGACCTCGCTGATGACGTCGCCGATGACGTAGCTCAGCGGGAACAGGAAGAAGGCCCCGTCGGTCACCAGGCCGTTGACGTGAAGAGGGCCGAGGTCGAAGTGCAGCCAGTCGTCGAACAGGACGACGGCCTTGGTGGCGGCGATGTTGCTGATCAGCATGATGCCGACGAACAGCGCCGTCAGCGCCGGGTAGTACGGACTGGCGAGTTTGGCGAAGACCGCCTTCCCGGCGTGCGTCATGCGTTCGGGGAGAGGTAGGGGGGTACGTTGAGCGTGCAGCCGAACACCTCGCCGATCACCGGCGGCCGAGACGTCGCGACCTCGGTGCGGGCGCCGACCTGCACCTCGGTGCCCGCGGGGACCAGCACCTCGCGGCGGCCCACTTCGGCGCCGTCCTTGGCGCGCGCGCGGACGATGCAGACGACGGCGTCGTCCGGGCTGTTGCGGTTGACGGTGTACTGAACGGCGACGCGGTCGGACGAGAGGAGCTCGTAACCCGTCGCCTGTCCAGAGACGTCCGGATCGCCGAACTGACGGAAACCGAGGTATGCGATCCCGACACCCGCGACGACGACGAGCACGGCGAGCCCGTAGAACCAGCGGCGCTTGCTGCTCCGCGACCGATCTGCCGGATAGGTCGCCCGCGGGCCACTGCGCGGCTTCTGCTGGTCGGCGCCCCCGTCTGATGTGCTCACGCGTCAATACCTACCATGTTGGGTAGGAGCTAAGCGAAGGTGAGGAAGCGTGACCGAACGCGCGAACGGGCTGCGGCTCATGGCTGTGCACGCACATCCCGACGACGAGTCGAGCAAAGCGGCGGCGACTCTGGCCAAATACGCAGCGCAGGGGCACGAGGTGATGGTCGTCACCCTCACCGGCGGGGAGCGCGGCGACATCCTGAACCCGGCGATGGACCGTCCGGGAGTGATGGACAACATCACACAGATCCGGCGTGACGAGATGGCTGCCGCGGCCAAGGCGCTCGGCGTGCAGCACCGGTGGCTCGGCTTCGTCGACTCGGGTCTGCCCGAGGGCGACCCGCTGCCTCCGCTGCCGGAGGGATGCTTCGCGCTGGTACCGCTCGAGGAGGCCAACGAGCGCCTGGTGAAGGTGATCCGCGAGTTTCGTCCGCACGTGATCATCACCTACGACGAGAACGGCGGCTACCCGCATCCCGATCACATCAAGTGCCACGAGGTGTCGATGGCGGCGTGGGACTCGTCCGGTGATCCGGAACAGTTCCCCGAGGCCGGCGATCCGTGGACGCCGCTCAAGCTCTATTACACGCACGGTTTCATCCGCGATCGGATCCTCGCGTTCTCGGACGAGTTCGAGAAGGCCGGTCAGGAGAACCCGTTCAAGGAATGGCTCAGCAAGTGGCGCCGTAACCAAGGCGACATGATGGGCCGCGTCACCACCCAGGTGGAGTGCAGCGACTACTTCGTGCAGCGCGACGACGCACTCCGCGCACACGCGACGCAGATCGACCCCAACGGCTTCTTCTTCGCTGTCCCGCTGGAATGGCAGCAGCGACTGTGGCCGACCGAAGAATTCGAGCTGGCGCAGACCCGGGTGCACACAGACCTCCCGGAGAACGATCTCTTCGCCGGAATTGAGCAGCAATGAACGTCCTGTCCCTGTCCTCTGACGCGGTGATGCTACTGGCCGACGAGCCGGCGAAAGGCCCGGAATTCGGCAAGGCGTCGCCGATCGGCCTGCTGATCATCATCCTGCTGCTGATCGCCGTCTTCTTGCTGATCCGGTCGATGAACAAGCAGCTCAAGAAGCTGCCCGAGAGTTTCGACGCCGACAATCCTGCACCGGACCAGGCCTTCGACGACGGCACCGACCGAGTCGACGACCCGGCCGGGCTACCCGAGTCGACGACACCGGCCGAGGCCGAGAACGGCGCCGGTGACGGACACCGGAACAACACGGGCCACGACAATGGAGGCCAGAACAGTGGAGGATCCACAGACCGCGGATAGCGCTCGTAATCGGCTCGGTGAATCGTCGAGCCCCTATCTGCGCCAGCACGCCGCCAACCCGGTTCACTGGCAGGAGTGGGGTGAGGAGGCCTTCGACGAGGCGCGCCGCCGCGACGTCCCGGTGCTGCTGTCGGTGGGGTATGCCGCGTGCCACTGGTGTCACGTGATGGCGCACGAGACCTTCGAGAACGAGACGCTGGCCGCGCAGATGAACCGGGACTTCGTCTGCATCAAGGTGGACCGAGAAGAACGTCCCGACATCGACGCGATCTACATGGCCGCGACGGTCGCGATGACCGGCCAGGGCGGGTGGCCGATGACCTGCTTCCTGACACCCGACGCCGATCCGTTCTACTGCGGCACCTACTTTCCACCCACACCCCGCAACGGGCAGCCCGGATTCTCCGAGGTGATGGACGCGATCACTCGGACCTGGGATCACCGGCGCGACGAGGTGATCGTCGCAGGAACCAAGATCGCAGAACACCTGCGCGCCAACGCGGCCTCACTGCCGACCGGGCCGCCGCCGGACGCACAACTGCTCGCCGACGCGGTCCGCGCGATCTGTTCCGACGAGGATCCGCGCTCGTCCGGATTCGGCGGTGCGCCGAAGTTCCCGCCCACCGCCCTGCTGGAAGCACTGTTGCGCGCCGACGAACTGCTGGGTCTCGGCGAAGCAGGTGCCGTGGCCACGCGCACCGCCCACGCGATGGCGCGCGGAGGCATATACGACCAGCTAGCGGGCGGTTTCGCCCGCTATGCCGTCGACGCAGACTGGGTGGTTCCGCACTTCGAGAAGATGCTCTACGACAACGCTCTGCTGTTGCGCGCGTACGCCCATCTAGCGAGGCGCGGTGACGCGCTGGCGCTGCGGGTGGCGGAGGAGACCGCCGACTTCCTCGACGAGCACCTGTGGACCGGGTCGGGATTCGCCTCGTCGCTCGATGCCGACACCGAAGGCGTCGAAGGGCTCACCTACGTCTGGCGCCCCGGCGAACTCATCGACGTGCTCGGACCCGACGACGGCGCGTGGGCCGCGGCGCTGTTCACCGTGACCGATCGGGGGACGTTCGAGCAGGGGGCTTCCACGCTGCAGTTGCTCCGCGACCCGGGCGACCGGATCCGTTACGCCTCGGTGCGGTCGCGTCTGCGCGCCGCACGGGACCGGCGACCGCAGCCCGACCGGGACGACAAGGTGGTGACCGCGTGGAACGCGATGACGGTGACGGCTTTGGCCGAGGCCGGCGCCGCGCTGGCAAGACCGCGGTGGGTGGCGCGAGCCGCCGAATGCGCGCGGGTCCTCGCCGAGGTGCACTTGGTCGGGGACGAGTTGCGACGGTCGTCGCTCGACGGGACGCCGGCGGCGCCCCTCGGCGGTCTCGACGACTACGCGGCCTTCGCGACGGCGCTGCTGACGCTGCACCAGGTGACTGGTGAGATCGGCTGGCGCACAACGGCGTCGGCGGTCATCGAGAAGATGATCGAGGTCTTCGCCGACCCGGATTCGTTCGGCGCCTGGTACGACGCCCATCCGACCGGCCTGCTGCTCCGTCCGCGCGATCCGGTGGACGGGGCCACCCCGGCGGGTGCCTCGCTGGCCGCCGAGGCGTTGCTTCTGGCGTCGACTCTCGTCCCCTCCGTCGACGATGCCGCACGCTACGGGGAACTGCTCGACGCGACCCTGAGCCGCTCGGGACTCATTCTCGCCAAGGCGCCGCGCTCGGCCGGGCATTGGCTTTCGGTGGCGATCGCGCGAGTGGCCGGGCCCGTCCAGGTGGCGGTGGCTCAGTCCGCCGACAGCGCGGGCGAACTCGCCGCGCAGATCCGGCGCGGCGTGCCGGGCGGCGTGGTGGTGGTCGCCGGCGAACGGGATTCGCTGCCGCTGTTGGAGGATCGAGGACCGGTCGGCGGGTTGGACGCCGCCTACGTGTGCCGCGGAACCGTCTGCGATCTGCCCGCCGTCGACGCGGAGACCGTGCTGGCCGCGATCCCGTGACCCCCGACCGCCGATTTGGCGGCCGGGGAAGCGGTTGTGCTAGCCTCGGTCGCGTGATGCAGTCCGCACGCTATTGGCGTTTCTTTATCAAGGCTCCGGGTGGGGCCGAGATGAAGCGATAACGCGCGCACGCATCAACCTTCCCGGAGCCTGAGCAGTGACCTGATGGTCGCTGCTCTCGTCGTTTCGGGAGTATCTCAGAGCGCCTCAGGCGTGAATCCGGAAGCGGCGGACCAGCCCGATTCGCGGATGACACCTGAAAGGCATTTCCTTGACTACCACCACCGACGCCGCAACCACCGACAGTGGGCAGAGTTCGTCCACCTCCGACCGGCGGGTGACGGCGTTCTCGCCGATCCCGTCTCCGGAGGCTCTCCGCAGTGAGCTTCCGCTGACCGCGCGTCGCGCCGAAGCCGTGCAGCGCGATCGGGAGGAGATCGCGGCGATCCTCGCCGGCCACGACGATCGGATGATCGTGGTGGTGGGGCCCTGCTCGGTCCACGATCCGGTCGCCGCGCTCGACTACGCCCGTCGCCTCGCGCCGCTCGCCGAGCAGTACCGCGACGCGCTGAAGATCGTGATGCGCGTGTACTTCGAGAAGCCGCGCACCACCGTGGGATGGAAGGGACTGATCAACGATCCCGGGATGGACG
Source organism: Gordonia sihwensis NBRC 108236 (assembly GCF_000333035.1). GTDB lineage: Bacteria > Actinomycetota > Actinomycetes > Mycobacteriales > Mycobacteriaceae > Gordonia > Gordonia sihwensis. The sequence continues at coordinate 26,314 of NZ_BANU01000039.1, read as the reverse complement.
GATCGTTCGACGTCGAGCGCGGACTGCGGACGGCCCGCGCGCTGCTGCTCGACGTCATCGATCTGGGACTGCCGGTGGGCTGCGAATTCCTCGAGCCGACCAGCCCGCAGTACATCGCGGACACCGTCGCCTGGGGCGCGATCGGCGCTCGCACCACCGAATCGCAGGTGCATCGCCAGCTGGTGTCGGGACTGTCGATGCCGGTCGGTTTCAAGAACGGGACCGACGGCAACGTCCAGGTCGCGATCGACGGCGTCAAGGCCGCGGCGGCCGAACACGTCTTCTTCGGGGTCGACGACTTCGGTCGCGGCGCCGTTGTCCACACCTCGGGCAACGAGGACTGCCACATCATCCTGCGCGGTGGCACGCCCGGCCCGAATTACGACGCGGCTTCGGTGGACTCCGCGGTTCAGACTCTCGCGGAGGCCGGTCTGTCGCCGAAGGTGATGGTCGACTGCTCTCATGCGAACTCGGGCAAGGATCACGAGCGGCAGGCGGAGGTCGCGGTGGAGGTCGCGGAGATGTTCGCCGCGGCTCGTCGTGCGGGCGAGGACCAGGTGCTCTCGGGTGTGATGCTGGAGAGCTTCCTGGTGCCGGGAGCGCAGTCGCTCGGCGGCGACCTGGTGTACGGGCAGTCGGTCACCGACAAGTGCATGGGATGGGACGCGTCGGCCGAAGTGCTCGCCCGGTTGGCGCGCGCCGCGCGGTAGGGGTGCCGAGCGGCACCCCTACCCTCAGCGGCGACTACCCGGAGCGGGGTACGGGCGCGCCATGCCTCGCCGCCTTTCGCCCGTTCCGGGTAGACGGAGAATCAGCTATGCGGCTGATTCGAGACCGCGTGTGCGGACGGCGCCGATCACTGTGTCGACCACCAGGAATGCCAGCAGTGGCCAGCCGAGCAGCGGGATGAACCAACCGATGGCCACCGCTGCCACCGCGATCGCGAGCGTGAGGGGCAACGGGAGCTCCCGCAACGCGCTACGTGCCGGGGGCGCACCGATCCGGCGGGTGCGCGACCGCCGCTGCCACCACGACCGGTAACCGAGCACGATCGCGACGATGAGCGCGATCATCACCGCGAACAGCAGGAGCTGATTGGCCAGGCCGAACAGCAGCCCCATGTGCAGCTGGATGCCCCACGCGGACAACTTGGCGGCCAGCGGCCAGTCGGAGAAGTCGTTGACGTCGACCACGGCGTCGCGCGACGGATCGACGGCGATGGAGCTGGTCGACATCCGCCACGGGACGCGATTCTGGGCCACGACGAAGGCTGTCGAGGCGTTGTCGGGGATCGTCACCTCCACCGGCCCGCCGATGCCGTTGGCGCGCGCGATAGCGATGGCGCCGTCGATTCCCGCGACCTCGTCGGCCGAGGACATGGCACCGGACATGGAGCCCGATCCGCTCATCTGATGATCGGCGTGCTCGCCTCCGGCGGCCTGCGGTGTGCCGGTGAGGGACGAGTCGACGGTCGGAGTGGTCCAATTCAGCGCCGACCGCAGCTCGGTGACGTGTTCGCCCGCGTAGGTCGACCAGGTGAGGCCGGTGGCCGACAGGAACAGCAGCGCCACGGCGATCCAGGTGCCGATGACGCCGTGTCTGCTGATGGTTCGGCCTCGGCCGCGCATGCGGGGAAGGCCGCGCAGCATGGAACCACTGCCGGTCGCACGGCGGCGCTTGCGGACCTGGACCGCCCACATGACCAGACCGCCGAGCGCGACGACCCACAGCCACGACGCGGCCAGCTCGGAGTACATCCTGCCCGGTTCGCCGAGGTGCAGACTGCGGTGGAGTTGGTCGATCCACGTACGGACCGGGAGCGCGCCGGACGACCCGTACGACGCGAGCTGGCCGAGCGACTCACCGGTCACCGGGTCGATGAAGACGGCGAGTCGCTCCGACTCGCCGAGCGACGGGTCGGAGAAGAGCACACGGGTGGTGGCACCGGGTTCGGTGGCCGGCTGCACCGCCGTGACCTGGAGATCGGGGCGTACGGCCTGGGCGGCGCGGACCTGCTCGGCGACCGACTTGGCCGGACCGGACGAGTCCGTGTGCAGTTGGTGCCGGTAGATCAACTGCTCGGCCGACGGGGAGACGGCGTAGAGAGCGCCGGTGACGGCGGCGATGAGCAGGAACGGAGCGATCAGCACGCCGGCGTAGAAGTGCAGTCGCTGAACGAGGCGGATGAGGGTCGCGCGGGTGGATGCGGGTCTCGGCGGCGAGTCCGGTGTTTCCGGGGTCGCCGAAGACAGAGTGGTGGACAACGGTGTGCCTTTCGGTCAAGCAGAAGTCATCGCGCGCCGTCGACGGCACGCGATGTGATGACGTGGGTTGCTAGACCGAAAAGGGCGGGCCTCGGCGTCCGACGGCGCCGAGGAAGACGAGCGCGGCCGGTGCGGCTTGCGGGGGAGCGGGAACGACGACGGCGGCGTAGCCGGTCCGGGGCCGCAGCCGCAGACTGCTCGCGCGAACGGCGAGCGCAGAGACGGCCCGCACCAGGATCTCGGCTCCGCACAGCAGCAGCAGTGCGGCTATGGTGCCCGCGGTGTGCATGACGGCCATCGGCGCGGTGAACAGGTCGTGGTGATGACCCGAGGTGAGCACGAGCAGCAGGTGGACCAGTGCCTGGCCGGCCACGAGTGCGGGCAGCGCCCGAACGCTGGGCGCGGCGCGGACGCCGATGCCCACGGCCACCGCGGCCGCTCCGACCATCAGAAGTACCGACGTCTCGGGGAGCATGCCCTGCGCGGTCGCGTGGGCGAGCACGCCGGTGACGGCGGACGTTCCGCCGACCACTGCGCCACGCAGGCGCGAGAGGCGGATCGGCGTGTTCACCCGCTCAGATTAGCCCGGCGGCCTCAGCCGATCACCACCAGCCAGACGGCGATGTAGTGCAGGGTCGCTGCGATGGCGGTACAGGCGTGGAACACCTCATGATGGCCGAATACTCCGGGCCAGGGTTCGGGCCAGCGCAGGGCGTAGAGAACGCCGCCGAGGCTGTAGAACACGCCGCCGACGGCGAGCAGCACGATGACCGCGACGCCGGTGTTGTGGACCAGCATCGGCGAGACTGCGATGATCACCCACCCGAGCACGATGTAGAGCACCACTCCCAGCCAGCGCGGCGAGGCGGGCCAGATCATCTTGAGAGCCACTCCGACGACGGCGCCGGCCCACACGACGCCCAGCACCCACCAGCGTGTCGGCGAATCGAGACCCATCACGCAGAACGGGCTGTAGGTGCCGGCGATGAAGACGAAGATCATCGAATGGTCGGCGCGTTTCATGGCGATCCTCGCCCTGGGGTTCCGCCAGTCGATCCGGTGGTACACGCTGCTGGTGCCGAACAGCCCGCAGATGGTGATCACGTACACGACCACTGCCACCACCGCGGGGGCGCTCCGGTGCATCGCCGTGCCGACGATCAGCACGACGCCGACGGCCGCCGCGACGAAGGCGGCGTACGTGTGGATGACTCCGCGCAGCACGGGCTTGACCCCGGCTGCGGGGTCTGCGGGCCTGGTAGGCGTCGAGGAGTCCGTCATGAAACCTACGGTACCGTAAGTTTTGCTCCGGTAACTTACCGGCGGAGTAGGATCACGGCTGTGAAACTGCTCCCAGACCGGCTACGCGGAGGCATGCTGCGCGTCTACGAGCATCGGCTTGTACAGCTGATGGATCCCGAGCGCATTCCGCGGCACGTGGCGATCATCTGCGACGGCAACCGGCGGTGGGCGCGGGAAGCCGGCTTCGAGGACGTCAGCCACGGGCACCGGGTGGGCGCACAGCGCATCGCCGACATGCTCGGGTGGTGCTCGGAACTGGGCATCGAAGCGGTCACCATCTACCTGCTCTCGACCGAGAACCTCACGCGCGACTCGGACGAGCTCGATGCGCTCATGGAGATAGTCCCCGACATCGTGGACGAGATCTCCGACGTCGACGCCGACTGGCGCGTCCGGATCGTCGGAAACCTCGATCAGCTCCCGACCGCGGTGGCCCAACGGCTGCGCGAGGCGTCCGATCGCACCGAGGGCGCGGCCGACATGACCGTGAACGTGGCCGTCGGCTACGGCGGACGGCAGGAGATCGTCGACGCGGTACAGCAATTGCTGATCGAGGCCCTGGCGGCGGGCGCGTCCTCCGAGGAACTGGTGGACGCGGTGACCGTCGAGGGCATCGACTCCCACCTCTACACCAGTGGGACGCCCGATCCGGACCTGGTGATCCGGACTTCGGGCGAGCAGCGCCTCAGTGGATTTCTGCTCTGGCAGTCCGCGTACTCGGAGATCTGGTTCACCGACGCCTACTGGCCTGAGTTCCGGCGCGTCGACTTCCTGCGCGCCTTGCGGGACTACACGGCACGTAACCGCCGCTTCGGCAAATGAGGTCGATCGGCGGCGAGAATCCACGCGAGGGCTGAGAACATGCGAGTCACCGTCGTCGGTGCCAGCGGAGAGTTCGGTTCGGTGCTCAGCGAGATACTGCAACGCCGCGGTGCGCAGGTTACCCGAGCGCATCGGGTGACCGGCGTGGACGCGGTCACCGGTTCGGGCCTGGCGCAGGCGTGCGAGGGCGCCGACGTCGTGGTCGACGCCACCAGCCTGCTGTCCCGAAGCGCCGACGAGTCCGTGCGATTCTTCGGTGCCGTGGCCCGGAACATCTCGATCGCCGCGGAGGCTGCGGGCGCGGCAGTGGTGTTCCTGTCGATCTACGGTGCGTCCGACCCGGTCGTCAACAGGAAGATGGGGCACTACCGCGGCAAGGCGGAGCAGGAGACGGTGTACGCCGAGACCCTCGGCGGCACGGCCACCGCGGTGCTGTCGACGCAGTGGTACTCACTGGCGCAGAAGTTCCTCTCGATGCTCACCTTCGGTCCGATCGGTGCAGCACCCCGGATGCTCAGCCGTCCCGCGGCGGTCGAGGATGTGGCCGAGGTGTTCGCCGACGTCGTGCTGGACACTGCGCGACCGGCCCGTGTGACGGTGGCCGGACCGGCCGTCATGGATCTGGCCGACGCCGCCAAAGCGATAGCCGCGCAGAAGGGTTCGCCGAGATTCGTGTTCGGCGTCAACTACGGCGGACCCGGTCTGCGCTCGGGCGGCCTGGTCCCGGACCACCCGGATGCGATCACCGAGACGACTTTCGATCAGTGGCTGGCGAGGCGCTGATGGCAGCGGCGACGCCGGCCATCGCGGCGCTGGAGCGCGCGGGCCTGCCCTTCGAGGTCCACCGGTACAAACACGACCGCCGACGCGGCGACTACGGCGACGAGGCGGTCGCCGTCACGGTGTCGACCCTCGGCATCGACGCCGCGCAGATCCTCAAGACCCTGGTGGTGGACCTCGGCGGCGAACTCGGTGTGGCGATCCTGCCGGTGCCGGAGAAACTGTCGTTGAAGGCGGTGGCCAAGGCGTTCGGAGCGCCGAAGGCGGAGATGGCGCAGGCGGCGAGAGTGACCCGCTCCACCGGCTACGTCCTCGGCGGTGTGTCGCCGCTGGGCCAGAAGACCGCGCTGCGGACCGTCGTCGACGAGTCTGCGCTGCAATGGGATTCGGTGCTGTGCAGCGGGGGCCGCCGCGGCCTGGAGATCCGGCTGGCGCCCGCCGACCTGGTGACCGCGACGAACGCGGAGATCGCGCCGATCACGGCCTGAGGCCGCGCTCGTCGGCATCGGGCCGGCGTCAGAGTTTGCGCAGCCGCACCCGGTTGATCGCGTGGTTGCCGTCTTTGCGCAGCACGAGGGTGGCCCGCGGTCGCGTCGGCAGGATGTTCTCGATCAGGTTCGGGCGGTTGATGGAGGTCCAGATATCGCGCGCCGCGATCGTCGCCTGCTCGTCGGTCAGCGACGAGTAGTAGTGGAAATGCGACTCGGGGTCGGCGAACGAACCGGTGCGCATCTGCAGGAATCGGGAGATGTACCACTTCTCGATGTCGGAGGTCTTCGCGTCGACGTAGATCGAGAAGTCGAACAGATCCGAGACGGTCAGGGTGGGACCGGTCTGGAGGACGTTGAGGCCCTCGACGATCAGGATGTCGGGCTGGCGCACCGAGTGCACCACGCCGGGCACGATGTCGTAACTGACGTGGTCGTAGACCGGTGCCGTGACCTCGGGCGTGCCCGACTTCACCTCGGTCACGAAGCGCAGCAGCGCGCGGCGGTCGTACGACTCGGGAAAGCCCTTGCGGTGCATGATGCCCCGCCGCTCCAACTCCGCCGTCGGCAGTAGGAATCCGTCGGTGGTGACGAGGTCGACCTTCGGGTGGGTCTCCCACCGCGACAGCAGCGTCGCCAGGACGCGGGCGGTGGTCGACTTGCCGACGGCCACCGAACCGGCGATGCCGATCACGAAGGGCACCTGTCGATTCCGCTGACGTTCGCCGAGGAAGGTCGACGTCGCCGCGAACAGTCGCTGTCTGGCCTCCACCTGCAGGTGGATCAACCGGGACAGCGGAAGGTAGACCTCAGCGACCTCGTTGAGATCGACTTGCTCACCGAGGCCGACGAGTTTGTCGAGTTCAGACTCGTTCAGCACCATGGGCATCGACTGCCGCAGCTCACGCCACTGCTTGCGGTCGAGTTCCAGGTACAGGCCGGGGTCGCGGTCGTGGGATAGACGCGCCATGGAGGGTAAGGCTACAGGGACGCCGATGTCGCGGAGACGATAGCCGGGCGTCGCCGGTAGCGTTGGTCACATGACAGGTGGCATGTCCGCGGATCCGGTGACCGAGTACCTGCGGCTGGGGCTGGCGTTCGACCGCCTCGAAGAGGGATTCGTCGACGCCTACACCGGTGATCCCGCATTGCGCGTGGAGGTCGAGAACGCGCCCGCGCCGCACCCGGCCGAGCTGGCGGACCGCGCCCGCGCGCTGCAGCGCGAGTTGCCGGCCGGTCTGCCCGCCGAACGGGCCGAGTTCGTCGGGGCCCACTTGCGTGCACTCGAGTGCTCGGCCCGCAAGTTCGCGGGCGAGGAGGTCGGGTTCGTCGACGAGGTCCAGGCGTACTTCGACGTCCGGATCGAGCCCGGCGACGAGGCCGTCTACCGCGAGGCCCACGCCGGGATGGCCGAGGCGCTCGGGGTGCCGGGGGCGACCGGCGACCGGCTCCGCGAGGCGTACGCCGCCTACCGTCGGGCCGACGAGATCCCGGCCGCCGCGGTGGCGCAACTGATCGCGGAGTTCTCGGGCAGTCTGCGCGAGACGGTGCGCACCGCCTTCCCGCTGCCGGATGCGGAGACCGTCGAGTTCGAAGTGGTCGGCGACAAACCGTGGTCGGGCTTCAACTACTACCTGGGCGGTTACCGTTCCAAGGTCGCGGTGAACACCGACCTTCCGCAGTACATGTCCTCATTGCCGGGGCTGATCGCTCACGAGGCCTACCCGGGACACCACACCGAGCACTGCCGCAAGGAACAGGGTCTGGTCGGATCGGGACAACTCGAACACACCGTGTTCCTGGTCAACACGCCCCAGTGTCTGATGGCCGAGGGGCTCGCCGACCACGCGCTAGCGGCGGCCAAGGGCACCGGGTGGCACGAGTGGGCCGCGGAGATCTACGCCGACTTCGGGCTGCGTTTCGACCCCGAGCGGGCACGCGCGGTCGGGGCCGCGGCCGCCGGTCTGATCCGGGTGCGTCAGGACGCGGCCCTGGCGCTGCACGATCGCGGCGACGACATCGACGATGTCGCGGTCTTCCTCCAGCGCTGGCTGCTCGTGGCGCCCGACCGGGCCCGCCAGATGCTCCGGTTCCTCACCTCGCCGCTCTGGCGCGCGTACATCTCCACCTACGTCGAGGGTTACGCCTTGCTCGAGACCTGGCTCGATCGGGCCGGCACCTCGGGTCCGGAACGTCTGGCACGGTTCGGCCGACTGCTGGACGAGCCGCTGATCCCGGCGTCGCTGCGCAGGGAACTCGCCGCGTAGCGGGCCGCCGGTTCGCCCGTGAACCCGACGCGGTGGAGAGCGGAGACACGCAGGTAGAATCGGGCGCCATGAGCCTGTTTTCGCAGTCCCTTGCCGACCTGGATCCCGATGTAGCCGCCGCCATGAACGGCGAGTTGTCGCGTCAGCGCGACACCCTGGAGATGATCGCGTCGGAGAACTTCGTTCCCCGGGCCGTCCTGCAGGCGCAGGGCAGCGTGCTGACCAACAAGTACGCCGAGGGCTACCCGGGACGCCGCTACTACGGCGGCTGCGAACACGTGGACGTGATCGAGGACATCGCCCGCGACCGCGCCAAGGCTCTCTTCGGCGCCGATTTCGCCAACGTCCAGCCGCACGCGGGTGCGCAGGCGAATGCCGCGGTGCTGCAGGCTCTCATGGAACCGGGGGAGACGCTCCTCGGACTCGATCTGGCGCACGGCGGCCACCTGACCCACGGCATGCGGCTCAACTTCTCCGGCAAGCTCTATGAGAACGCCTTCTACGGCGTCAGCAAAGAGGACTTTCGCGTCGACATGGACGAGGTGCGCAAGATCGCGCTCGACACCCGTCCGAAGGTGATCGTCGCCGGATGGTCGGCGTACCCGCGCACCCTCGACTTCGCCGCGTTCCGCGAGATCGCGGACGAGGTCGGCGCACACCTCTGGGTCGACATGGCGCACTTCGCCGGTCTGGTCGCGGCCGGGCTGCACCCGAGCCCGGTGCCGCACGCCGACGTCGTCTCCACCACCGTCCACAAGACTCTCGGCGGTCCGCGCTCGGGCATGATCCTCGCCAAGCAGGAGTGGGCCAAGAAGCTCAACTCCGCGGTGTTCCCCGGCCAGCAGGGCGGACCGCTGATGCACGTCATCGCGGCCAAGGCCGTCGCGCTGAAGATCGCCGCGAGCGAGGAGTTCGCCGAGCGCCAGCGCCGCACCCTGTCGGGCGCCAAGATCCTCGCCGAGCGCCTGACGGCCGACGACGTGACCAAGGCCGGCGTCTCGGTCCTGACCGGCGGCACCGACGTCCACCTCGTGCTGGTGGATCTGCGCAACTCCGACCTCGACGGCCAGCAGGCCGAGGATCTGCTGCACGAGGTCGGCATCACGGTCAACCGCAATGCCGTGCCGTTCGACCCCCGCCCGCCGATGGTGACCTCCGGGCTGCGCATCGGCACCCCGGCGCTCGCGACGCGCGGATTCGGCGACGCCGAGTTCACCGAGGTCGCCGACATCATCGGCACCGCGCTCGCCGCGGGCAAGGGCGCCGACGTCTCGGCCCTTCGTGCACGCGTCAGCAAGCTCGCTCTCGATCTGCCTCTGTACGAGGGCCTCGAGGACTGGGGTCTGATGAGCGCGCAGGCCTGATCCGAGCCGAAATCCAGGCGACGCCGGTCCCGTAGCGGCCGGCGTCGACCTGGTTTCGGTGGGGGCCGTCCGTCGTTTAGGGTGGGTGTCGTGGCTGTACTGAGCAATGACGAGTTGATCAACGCGCTGGAGAAGGCGCTCCCGGAGATCGCGGAGGAGCACGCCGAAGGTGCCATCTCGTGGACGCCGTCGGATTGGATCCCCTGGGACCTGGGCCGCAACTTCGCCTTCCTGGGCGGTGACGACTACGTGCCGTCCGATTCCACGCTGCCCGAGACCGCCGCGGCCGGACTCCAGGCGCTGCTGCTCACCAAGGACAATCTGCCCTCGTTCCATCGCGTCCTCGCGATGCACTTCCCCGCGTTCTCCGATTGGCGACAGCTGGTCGGCGTGTGGACCGCCGAGGACAATCGTCACTCGATCGTCCTGCGCGACTACCTGGTGGTGACCCGGGCGGTGGATCCGGTGGAGGCCGAGAACCGTCGTCGCATCCATGTGGTCGCCGGCTGGCGGCAGTCGCCCGAGGCCATCGAGAACCTTGGACCGATGGACGTCCTGGCCCTGCTCGCGGTCCACGAGAACCAGTGCGTCACGTTCATCGAGAAGCTGCTGGGCTACGTCGACGACGAGAACCTGACTCAGATCCTGACCAAGATCCAGACCGACGACGCCGTGCAGGCCGCGACGTTCCAGGCCTTCCTGATGGCGGGCGTGGTAGCGGACCAGGAGTCCACCGTCCTGGCCGTCGACAAGGCGCTCGCCGGGATCGAGCACATCGGTTCCGACATCGCCGACTTCGACGCGCAGCGCGATTTCATCTCGGACTTCGAAGACGTCTCGACCGACGCCGCGATCGCGGCGAAGCTGGCCTCGGAGCTCAAGCTGGAGAGCCTTCAGGAGCTCAGCGCCGAGGCCGAGTCCGCGCGTGCCCGGATTCTCGCGAAGGCTGCCGGGCACTGACTCCCTGCAGGCCCCGGAATCGGGTCCGGGAGATCGTCGTTCCCGGCCCGAGCCGATTCACAGACACCCGCGTCCGTAAGGCGTCGCGCGGCGAACCGCCCCGCACGTCCCGGCGGCGGTCGATCCACCATTGGTGACCGGTCGACGGGCGCGACGCCCGTCGACCGCTGTCGTGGTGCTGAAGTTGCCGCTGATCCGTGGTGTGACGAGAGATCGCTCGGCGTCGTCGTTCGGTAACTCAACCTTCACCGACGCGCCGACTGCGCTTGGCCACTCGGAGATGTGACGCAGCGTACGTTGGGCCTTAACGGGCCGCGGGGAAGCGGTTCGTTCGGGAGGTTCGATTCGTGAACGACACAGGTGTCACGAGAGGGCCGGCCCCGGCTCTCGCCGACTTCGGTTGACCGCCGGCAGGTGGAGATCGAGCAGGCACGAGCCGACCGGCTGCTCAGACAAACTCGTTCCGTGCGGGGCTGCACGGGCGACTAGGAGTCCGACGTGACCGTTCGCACCTACGTCCTCGATACCTCCGTCCTGCTGTCCGACCCGTGGGCGGTGACCCGCTTCGCGGAGCATCACGTAGTGCTCCCGCTGGTCGTCATCAGCGAACTCGAGGGCAAACGCCACCACAGCGAACTCGGCTGGTTCGCGCGTCAGGCACTTCGCCTGCTCGACGACCTGCGAGTCAGACACGAACGTCTCGATCTGCCGATCTCGATCGGCGACGAGGGCGGAACCGTGCAGGTGGAGCTCAACCACACCGACCCGACGGTCCTGCCCGCCGGTTTCCGCAACGACACGAACGACTCGCGGATCCTGGCCTGCGCGCTCAATCTGCGTGCGGAGGGCCGCGACGTCACGCTGGTCTCGAAGGACACCCCGCTGCGCGTCAAGGCGGGCGCGGTCGGCCTCGCCGCCGACGAGTACCACGCCCAGGACGTGGTGGTCTCGGGATGGACCGGAATGGACGAGATCGACGTCGCCGACACGGCGATCGACGCCCTGTTCGCCGACGGGCTGATCGATCTCGACGAGGCGCGGGAACTGCCCTGCCACACGGGCGTGCGGATGGTCGGCAACGGGCAGAGTGCGCTGGGCCGCGTCACCGAGACCAAACAGGTACAGCTCGTCCGCGGCGACCGCGAGGCGTTCGGCCTGCGCGGCCGGTCGGCGGAACAGCGCGTGGCGCTCGACCTGCTGCTCGACGAATCCGTCGGGATCGTCTCCCTGGGCGGCAAGGCCGGCACCGGCAAGTCGGCGCTGGCCCTGTGCGCGGGTCTGGAGGCGGTGCTCGAGCGTCGCACTCAGCGCAAAGTGGTCGTCTTTCGCCCGCTGTACGCGGTCGGCGGTCAGCAACTGGGCTACCTGCCCGGAGGCGAGGCCGAGAAGATGGGGCCGTGGGCGCAGGCCGTCTTCGACACGCTGGAGGGACTGGTGTCGACCGAGGTGGTCGACGAGGTCCTGTCGAGGGGCATGCTCGAGGTTCTGCCGCTGACGCACATCCGCGGACGGTCGCTGCACGATTCCTTCGTGATCGTCGACGAAGCGCAGTCGCTCGAGCGCAACGTGCTGCTCACGGTGCTCTCGCGGCTCGGGTCGGGGTCGCGCGTGGTGCTGACGCACGATGTCGCGCAGCGCGACAACCTGCGCGTCGGCCGCCATGACGGTGTCGCCGCGGTGATCGAGAAGCTCAAGGGCCATCCGCTGTTCGCACACGTGACCCTCACCAGGAGCGAGCGGTCGCCGATCGCAGCGCTGGTGACCGACATGCTGGAGGAGTTCGCGCCGGGCGCCGGGGTGTGACTCCTGGCTCGCGCACAGCATTGACCGATTCGGCGGCTTCCGGCCGAGAAGTTCGGGCGACACGCGTGAGCGGTCAATGCTGTGCGCGCTGCGCCGGACGCATGTGAGTGCCGTTGCGGACGGCCCGGATGATCTTCGCGAGGGTTGCCGTCCATCGGAAGACGATGTCGTCGTAGGTGAAGCGGAGCGTGTGATAGCCGAGGTCGAAGGCGGTCGCGTCGCGCGTCCGGTCGGACTGGAAGTGCGGCCGGTCGCCGTGGATCTCCCAGCCGTCGATCTCGATGATCAGGTAGTCGCCGATGAGGAGGTCGACCCGGCCGACTCCGTCGATCTTCACCTGCGTTCGCACGGGGACGCGGTGAGTGCGCAGTCGTCGGCGAGCCATCGACTCCGGGCCTGACTCGGCGTTCGGATCGCACTCATCGATCAGCAGTCGGACGGACTTCGGAGCGTCGCGGAACAGGTACTCGAGCTCCTCGATGTGCATCAGTCGCAGGTTCAGCACCGAATCGCAAACGACCACAAATCCCTCCGCATCGAGGCAGCGAGCCGCGTGTCGCAGTGCGGTCGGGAGGTCGTCGACTGCGTCGGCCTCCGGAACGGGCCGCCCGAACTGCCTGCAGAACGGTCCTCGAAGGTGCTGCACCGCCCACGAGTTGCCGCGGACGTGGAGCCGGTCGTCGGCGGGAACCCAGACGCCGTGGCGTCTGAGGGCCGACATGCAACTCACTACACCGCCGCGGCGGACCGCGGCGACGTCGTCACTGCGCGCCTCACCGATTCGGTACCAGCCCCGACGGAGCTGTTCGGCGTGGCCGCGCCGGATCAGGTCGTTCAAGCGGGCGCGGCCGATCATCCGTTCGATCTCTCGGTACGGGTACACCCCGGATCTGATCGCGTTCATGCGCAGATGATGCGCACTTCGGGAACTGCGTTCCGGGTTTCCTCCGCGCGGGAGCGCGAGTGTGGATCGATTGCTCCTCGTCTACAGGCGTCAACCTCATGCGCGCCGCAGAATCGACACGGCGAAGTCGGCGTCGTCGTGCCACGGGCGGACGTCCCAGGTCGACAGCCGGAGGTCGAGCGACAGGTCGGTCTCGGTCAGGGCGGCGTCGAAGGTCTCCACCGCCAGTTTCGCCGTATGGAACCCGACGGCGACGAAGCCGTCGGGCAGCAGATGGTCGGACAAGCGCTGCAGCACGACCGCCTCGGTGTTCGGCGCCACGAAGGCCAGCACATTGCCCGCGCAGACGATTGCGTCGAACTGCTCGCGCGTTCCGTCCGGCCGGCGGAGATCGAGTTCGGCGAGATCGGCGACGCGCCAGCGGGGGCCGGGGTAGTCGGTCTGCGCTGCCTCGATGAGCTTCGGATCGACGTCGACGCCGGTGACCCGGTGACCGACGCCGTGCAGGTAGCCGCCGACCCGGCCGGGTCCGCAACCGGCGTCCAGGACCCGCGCCGAGCGGGCGACCATCGCATCGATGAGTCGACCCTCCCCGAACAGATCGTCGCCGTTCGCCGCCATCTCACGGAATCGCTGGATGTACCACTCACTGTGGCCGGGCGCGGTGTCGGTGATCCATCGGGGAGCAGGGGTCATGGCCTCCACCGTAGCCGGAGCCACAGGTCAGCGGCATGGGTGCGGGGCCGGGCCTCGGTGCGGACGCCGTCGGCGAACCCTCCGCAGGCAGCTCACAGAACAGTTGCGGAAAGGTGACGATGGTCTCCAGGTGTGGCAGCCACGAGCGAACGACTGGCACACTGGCATGGTGCTGAAGTTACTGATGAGGCGAATGTTGCAAGTGGGGTTTGCGCTTACTGCGCTCCTCGGAGCACTCGTCGTGGGTGCCGGACAGGCGTCCGCGGTCCCGCAGACCGCGCCGCAGACAGAGTCTCCGCAGACCGGATCCGACAGCATCACGATGTTGATCGACAACCTGCTCAAGGGGATGAAGGAACCGGGTACCCCCGCCGTGCCCGGCGCGCAGGAGACGAGCCAGATGATCGTGGTGACGGCGCCGGTGGCGTCGTCGCAGACCGCGACGCTGACCGCGTTCGAGAAGGATGCGGCAGGTCAGTGGAAGCCGGTCATCGGCCCGACCAAGGCCTTCCTCGGCGAGAAGGGCATGGGCAAGGCGCAGGACAACGTGTACCGGACTCCGGAGGGCACGTTCGGACTCGACCAGGCCTTCGGTCGCCAGGCGAATCCCGGGACCAAGATGCCGTACTTCCAGGCGACCACGCAGGACTGGTGGGACTCCAACGAGAAGTCGCCGACCTACAACACGCACGTCAAGTCGGCCACCAGCCCGGGCGGCGACAGCGAGAACCTGTACAACAGCGGACCGGTGTACGACTACGCGGTCAACATCAACCACAACCCGACCAACACACCGGGCGACGCGTCGGCGATCTTCCTGCACGTGACCAACGGCGAACCGACGCAGGGCTGCGTCGCGATCGACCGCGACAAGATGGTCGAGATCCTCAAGTGGCTCGACCCGGCCAAGAACCCGAAGATCACCATCGGCGTCAACGTCAACGCGCCGAAGGAGGCTCCGGCCGAGCAGAAGATGCCCGGTGCCGATCTCATCGGCGGAGTCCTGGGCAATCTCGCCACGCTGATCCCGAACCTGCTCAGCGGCGCGATGCGCTGACACGCACCCAAGCCACATCGGTTGGACCCGGGGCCGCATGCGACGACGCGTGCGGCCCCGGCGCTTGTCTCGGGGGCACCACAGGCCGGTTCAGCGGGGCCGGATCTGTTCGAAACCCGTGGCGTGCGCGGCGTCGAACCCGTCGATCGCGGCGGTGAACGACTCCACCTGATTGCGGGCCTGATCGGCCACCGGTGTCGACGGATCGAGCACCTCGAGGTACACGCGGTGGCACGACAGCGACTCGACCGCCGCCTCGACGAAGCCCGTCACGTCCACCGCGTGCGTCGGGTGCGGGCCGTTCCAGAACAATCCCGCGGGCGGGTCGGCGAGCTCGTCGTAGGCGTCGACCACCGCCGCCGCGAACTCCATGTGATCGCGCTGATTGGGGAAGCCCGGCGCCCACTCGGGGCCGCCGTACGTCGCCAGGACGACGTCGGGCGACACGCGCTCGATCGCCTCGGTGATCTTCGCGCGCAGCTCCGGAGTGTTGCGCAACTCGCTGTCCGGGAAGCCCCAGAACTCCACCTCGTCGACGCCGACCACGGCGGCCGAGGCGATCTGCTCACCTTCTCGCAGCGGCCCGGCCTCGGCCGCGGCCATCCCCTCGATGCCGACCTCTCCGCTGGTCGCCAGGCCGTAGACCACGCGTCTGCCTTCGGATGTCCAGCGCGCGACGGCCGCGGCCATCCCGTACTCCGGGTCGTCGGGATGTGCGACGAGCACGAGGGCGGTGGACCAGTCCGTGGGAAACGTGGTGAGGCTCATGCGGGTCACGCTACGCGGAACCGGCGATCCCGTCCGGCGGGTGCGCTCAGCCGATCAGTCCGCGCTGACGTGCGACGGCAACCACCTTGCTGCGGCTCGAGACGCCGAGCTTGTCGAAGATGTGCACCAGATGCGACTTGACGGTGGCCTCCGAGATGAACAGACGCTTGGCGATCTCGCGGTTGCTGAGGCCGAGGTCGAGATGCTCTACGATCTCGAGCTCTCGTGCCGTGAGCGCCGGCCTGCTGTCGGTGACGCGGGTCAGCAGCCGCGCCGCCACCGCTGGGCCGAGGACCGTCTCGCCGGCGGCAGCCGACCGGATGGCGCTGATCAGGGTCTCGGGCGCGGCGTCCTTGAGCAGGTAGCCGACGGCACCGGCACTGACCGATCGGACGATGTCGGCATCGGATTCGTAGGTGGTGAGGATCAGCACCTGAGGCGGATCGGCCAGCCGGCGGATCGATTGGGTGGCGTAGACGCCGTCCGCATCGTGCGTCTCGGTCCCGTGCAGGCGCAGATCCATCAGGACGACGTCGAGGGAGAGTTCGCCGGCGAGGGCGATCGCCTCGTCGGCGGTACCGGCCTCGGCCACCACGTCGAGATCGGGGGAGGCGCCCAGGACGGCGCGCAGACCTGCGCGGACCACGGGGTGGTCGTCGACCAGCATGATGCGGATCACGGTTGCCCTCCGATCGGGAGCCGGGCGTGGATCACGGTACCGTCGTCGGGCTCCGATTCGACGCTGACGCTCCCGCCCGCCTCCGACACCCGATTCTGCATGGCGCGCAGGCCGAAGCCCGAGCCGTCGGACCTGCGCGGGGGTCGCCGGCCGGCCGGGAAGCCGACTCCGTCGTCGACGACGTCGAGATGCACCTCGTCGGGCAGATAGGTCAGGGTCACGGTGGCCCGGGTCGCGTGGGCGTGGCGGGCGGCGTTGGTGAGCGCCTCCTGCGCCGTTCTCAGCAGCGTGTTGCGGGTCTCCGGCCGGAGCGCGACGGTGTCGCCGTGCACTCGCAGTTCAGCCGGCAACCCGCTCTGGGAGACCCGATCCACCTCCTCGCGCAGGGCGTCGGTGAGGCCGTCCGGGCGCAGGTCCGGCCCGTCGAGCCCGCGAAGGAAGCGTCGCGACTCGGTGAGCGCCTTCTGTGCGGTGTCGAGCGCGGTGCGGACCTGGACGTCGCGCTGATCGCCCGGGGTCTCATCGTTGGTGGCCGAGCGCAGCAGCAGCACGATGCTCGCCAGGCTCTGCCCGGTGCCGTCGTGGATCTCCCCGCCCAGGCGCTCCCGCTCGGCGAGGATCCCGGCCTGACGTTCCTTGGCGGCCAAAAGTTCTCGGGTTGCGAGGAGATCGGCGACGAGCTCGTCGCGCTCGTCCACCATCGCGATGATCCGACGGAATATCTCAGTCACGGCGACCGCGGTGGCGATGCCGAACGCCGGACCGATGATGCCGCCGACCATCAGCTCGGGACTGTGGAGCAGCGTGGAGCCGATCGACGTCGTCACGATCACCACCTCGGCGACCACCGAGACCGGCGGTTCGAGGAAGTACCAGCACAGCATGGCCAGGACGAAGGCCAGCCAGACGAACCCGGGGGAGAGCAGCACCAGTGCGACCCACAGCAGCGTGAGGATCACCACCCAGATGCCCGTGTCGAGGCCCCGGCCGCGCGTGTGCGACCACACGCCGAGCAGGTACCACCCGCCGACGACGGCGACACCGGCGATCACCGCGGCGGCCCCGCCGAACACGATGGGCGCCGAGCCGGCCAGAGCTTGAGCCATTCCGGCGAGCAGAAGCGCCAGGAACAGGATGTGGCCGCCCCATTCCGCATAGCGCTCGGCCGGTCGATCGTGCGTCATAGCCTCCAGTATCACCGCCCCGCCGCCACCGACCATGGCGTCTACAACTTTCGATGGATGCCCGCGCGCCGCCGGATGGATGCAGATCTGAGGTGCCCAGACGATGTTCCGGCGCCCGATTCCCGACAGGCTGGAAGCACGTTGGTCGAGCGGTTTCGCACCGCTGTTCACAGGAGGACGCATGTATCTGGGATTGCGGGAGTTCCGCGCTGCAGCAGGGCGGTTCGCGCTCGTCGTCGGGGTGGTGACACTGCTCGCGTTCATGGTGGTCGCGCTGTCGGCGCTGACCGAGGGGCTCCGCCAGCAGTCGGTGTCGGCCGTGGAGAAGCTCCCAGGAGCCGCGTTGCTGGTGCAGGAGGACGGCGACAAGCCCGCGCTGCTGTCGGACAGCGAGATCACCCGCACCGCCGGTGAGGGCACCGAACTGGGGGTGGCGACGCTGCGTGCCAGCCATGACGGAGCCAACTCCACTGTCGCGGTGTTCGGCCGCGGCGACGTTCACGAGGTGGCGGTGTCGCCGGACATCGCGAAGACGCTGGGCGTGGTCCCCGGCGGCTCGATCCAGCTCGGATCCACGACGGTGCGGGTCGACCGCGTGGCCGACGTCGGTCAGTACGCCCATCAGCAGGTGATCTCCATGCCGGTCGGCGAATGGCGCGAGGTGACGCACCGCGATTCGGTGAACGCACTGATCGTCGACTCCGACAGTGCGGCTCCGGCGGGCCTGGTCCGGGTGGCGCGCGCCGATCTGCCCGACCTGGTCCCGGGCTTCTCATCCGAACACATGTCGCTGCTGTTGATCCAGGGGCTGCTCGTGGTGATCTCGGCGGTCGTCGTCTGCGGATTCTTCGCCGTGTGGACCGGTCAGCGCATCGGCTCGCTCGCGGTGGTCCGGGCGATGGGCGCGGGACGCTGGTACCTGCTGCGCGACGGCCTCGCCCAAGCCGGTTCGGTCCTGGTGGTCGGCCTGGCACTCGGCGCGGCACTGGCGGTCGGTTTCGCCTCGCTGCTGTCGGGCAAGGCGCCGGTGGTCGTCGACCCGGCGGCCGGGGCGACGGTCCTCGCAGGCATGGCCGTCCTGGGACTGGTGGGCGCGGCGCTGGCGCTGCGGCCCCTGGTGAAGGTGGACCCGCTGGTCGCCCTCAACCGCTGATACTTCTCCGATCCGACCGATGACTACTGATGGGAACTGACATGGGATCTGCAACTGACACGGGATTGACACTCACCGACATCGAGCTGACCTACCCCGACGGAGACAGCGTGGTGCGCGCGGTGCGCGGGGTGAGCCTGCACGTGGAGCCGGGCACCACCGTCGCGCTCACCGGCCCCTCCGGATGCGGGAAGTCGAGCGTGCTCGCGGTGGCCGGCGCACTGATCCGGCCCGACTCGGGGACGGTGCGGATCGGCGACCAATGCCTCGACGGCCTCGACGCGGAGGCGCTGGCCCGCGTCCGGCGCGAACGGATCGGACTGATCTTCCAGAACGACAACCTGGTACCCGGACTCACCGCCGAGGAACAACTGCTGCTCGCGGCGCATGTGGCCGGTCGCCGGCCGTCGCGGCACCGCGCCCAGGCCCGCGAACTCCTCTCGGCCGTCGGGCTCGACGGAGCGTTCGGACGCCGGCCCGGACAGCTCTCGGGCGGAATGCGGCAGCGGGTCAACATCGCCCGGGCGCTGATGAACGGACCGCAGGTGCTGCTGATCGACGAACCCACCTCCGCGCTCGACTCGACACGGGGAACGCAGATCGTCGAACTGCTCACCGAACTGGCGCGAGACCGCGGCATCGCCTCCCTGCTGGTGACGCACGATCTGCAGACGGTGACCGGGGTGGACGGAGTGCTGGAGATGAAGGACGGCGCCCTGCTGGCCGGTGTCGGGGTCTGACACCGCTGCCGTTCCCCACCGAACGCACCGATGCCCCTCGGTGCGAGGCCGGGGTCAGTCGATCGCGGGGGTCGATCGCGGGGATCAGATGTCCAGGCGCGCGTACTCGCGCAGCTTGGACGTCTGGTGGACCGCCTCGATGGTCCGGATGGTGCCCGACTTGGAGCGCATGACCAGCGAGCGGGTGGTGGCCCCGTTGGGACGGTAGGTGACGCCGCGGAGCATGTCGCCGTTGGTGACGCCGGTCGCGCAGAAGAAGGAGTTCTCTCCGCGCACCAGGATGTCGTTGGTCAGGACCATGTCCGGGTCCAGGCCCGCGTCGACGGCCTTCTGGCGTTCGGCGTCGTCCTTGGGCCACAGCTTGCCCTGGATCTCGCCGCCCATGCACTTCATCGCGACGGCACTGATGATGCCTTCGGGGGTGCCGCCGATGCCCATGAGCATGTCGACGGTGCTGTAATCGCCGGCGGCGGCGATGGCGCCGGCCACGTCGCCGTCGGAGATCAGCCGGATCTTGGCGCCGGCCTCACGGATCTCGTGGATCAGCTCGGCGTGGCGGGGACGGTCGAGGACGACGACGGTCAGGTCGGCGACGTCGATGCCCTTGGCCGCGGCGACCGAATTGATGTTCCACTCGGTGGACTGGTTGATGTCGATCGCGCCCTTGGCGGCCGGGCCGACGGCGATCTTGTTCATGTAGAACACCGCCGACGGGTCGTACATGGTGCCGCGTTCGGAGACCGCGATGACGGCGATCGAGTTCGGACGTCCCTCGGCCATCAGCGTGGTGCCGTCGATCGGGTCGACGGCGACGTCCACCTCGGGGCCCTCGCCGTTGCCGACGATCTCGCCGTTGTACAGCATCGGGGCCTCATCCTTCTCGCCCTCGCCGATCACGACGGTTCCGCGCATCGACACGGTGGAGAGGAGTTCGCGCATCGCGTCGACCGCGGCGCCGTCGCCGGAGTTCTTGTCGCCACGCCCGACCCACCGACCAGCGGCCAGCGCCGCGGCCTCGGTGACACGGACCAGTTCCATGGCCAGGTTGCGGTCGGGTGCTTGCTTGGTCATGCGGACTCCACTTTCGTTGCGAACCTTGATGAGGTCTAGACCTCGATTCTTTCATGGCCGGGACCGGCGATTGGCTGGGGGCGGCGCCCGACTGCGATAATCGAAGCCATGGCCCAGAAACCCCGGATCCTGCAAGACGGACGAGACCTCGTCTGGTCGCTCATCCCGCTGCTGGTGATCGCACTGATCGTGGCCGGGGTCAGCGGCAGTTGCTCCTGGGGCTTCGGCAACTCGGCGACCGAGCAGAAGATTCCCAGTTTCAACGTCAGTGCAGGTCTGCACGCCGATGCGGAGTCGATGCCGTTCCCGATCCGGGAGCCGAAACTGCCCGCGAACTGGAAGGCCAATTCGGGTTCGACTCAGGAGATCGGCGCCACTCTCTCCAGCAACGTCGGCTGGATCACCCCCAACGGCGTCTACATCCAGCTGACGCAGACGGCCGCGACCGAGGAGCAGCTGGTTCCGAAGCTGCTCGGCGACGGCGCGAGTGGCGGTGGCGTGCGCGAGATCTCGGGCCAGCGCTGGGTCACCTACTCCGGCGACGATCACCGCAAGGCATGGATCGCCGACATGGGCGACGTGCGAGTGGGCGTGGTGAGCCGCGGCGCGGACTCCGACATGCAGACCCTCGCGAAGGCGGTCACCGAGGCCGAACCGCTGCCGTCCAAGCGTCCCTGACCCGAGCCGGTCGCCGGATCGGCCACCGGGCCTGCGGGGAAGTTAATCTTCCAGTCCTCGTCCGCCAGCCCTCGTCCCTCAGTCCTCGTCGTCGTTCTCGGCGTCGTCGTTCAGTGCGGCCTCGATCCGTGATCGAGCTCCCTCGAGGTGCTCGGTGCAACGCTTGGCCAGCGCCTCGCCGCGCTCCCAGAGCGCTAGCGACTCGTCGAGACCCAGTCCACCCCGCTCGAGTGCGGTGACCACCTCCGACAATTCGTCACGAGCCTGCTCGTAGTCGAGTTCGGCGACGGGCGTGAAATCGGCTCCGGGATCGGTCACTGTCGGCTCTCCTTCGTGGTCGGCGAGATCACTGCCGCGGCCGATCCGTCGGCGACGCGGATGCGCACGGCGGCTCCGGCCGGCAGGTCGTCCACCGAGCGGACCGCGTGCGGCTGGTCGGAGTCGGTGCGCTGCACCACGGCGTATCCGCGGGCGAGCGTCTGCGCTGGCCCGAGGGTCGACAGCTGCGATGCGAGACGTTCGGTGCGATGCTCCTCGACAGTCACCAGGTGCCGGACACTGCGGCGGATGTCGCGTACCGCGCCGTCGACACGGTCCTGCCGGTCGTCGACCATGCGCAGCGGGTTCGCGAGCACGGGCCGGGCCCGGAGCCCCTCGACCACCCGTTCCTCCCGGTGCACCCAGTTGCGCAGCGCGTGGGCACTGCGCCGGCGCAACTCGGCGATTCCCTGCAGTTCGGCCGAGACGTCCGGCACCACACGCTTGGCGGCATCGGTCGGCGTCGCGGCGCGGACGTCGGCCACCAGGTCGAGCAGCGGACTGTCGGGTTCGTGGCCGATGGCGCTCACCACGGGGGTCCGGCAGGCGGAGACGGCGCGCAGCAGCGTCTCGTCGGAGAAGGGGAGCAGGTCCTCGACGCTGCCGCCCCCGCGCGCGATGACGATGACCTGGACGTGCGGTGCGGCGTCCAGCGCCGCGAGATGCTCGACGATCGCAGGCACCGCGGTCGGTCCCTGCACGGGCGAATCCCGGACCTCGAACCGCACCGCGTCCCACCGGGCGGTCGCGACGGCGATCACATCGCGCTGTGCGGCACTGGCGCGACCGGTGATCAGTCCGATCGTGTGGGGGAGGAACGGCAGCGGCCTCTTCCGGCGGGCGTCGAAGAGCCCCTCGGCGGCGAGCAGGGCCCTGACGCGTTCGATCCGGGCGAGGAGTTCGCCGATGCCGACCGGCCGGATGTCGGTGATCCGCAGCGACAGAGTGCCCCGGCCGGTGTAGAAGTTGGGCCGGCCGTACACCACCACCCGGGCGCCCTCGGTGAGCGGCACCGGACTCCGCTGAAGCAGACCCGGGTCGCAGGTCACCGAGATCGAGATGTCGGCGGCGGGATCGCGCAACGTCAGAAAAGCGGTGCGCGTGCCGCGGCGCAGGCTCAGCTGGGTGATCTGACCTTCCACCCACACCTGCCCGAGCCGGTGGATCCAGTCCGCGATCTTGAAACTGAGCGTGCGCACCGGCCACGGATTCTCGGCGGTGTTCCCCTGCTCGGGCGTCATCGCGGAACCCCGGTGCAGAGCCGGGCCGGGCCGATCACTGCGCCGGTTGTCACTGCGCCGGTTGTCACTGCGCGGTTGCTCACTGCGCGGATTCGGCCTTCTTCTGCTGGCTGACGATGCGGTTGTCGAGCATCGTGACGAAGGGCGTGCGATTGCGGTTCGCCTTCTCGAACTCGAGGATCTCGGTGAGTTCCTCGGTGCCGAGCCCGCGGACCTTGGCGCGCAGCTGGGCCAGCGTCAGCGTCGGGTAGTCGAGGGCGGCGACGGCGGCCGGGAGATGCTCCGGCGACGCTGCGGCATCCGGCGTCGTAGAGGTGGGGCCCGCGGCCACGTCGGCCGGAGCCGAGCTGTAGAGCGCGAAACGTCCGGCGTTGGCCGGGGGCGCGGCGCTGTCGGCGGCGGACTCGTCGGGGCTCGCAGCGGAGGCCTCGGCGGCGCTCGTCTCAGCGTGGTTTGTCGCGGAGTTCATCTCAGGGGCGCGGGCCGGGGCTTGCGGAACAGTGGCCGGCGCGTCGGCACGCAGCGGCCGGCTCGCCGCCTCCGCGTCGTCGTCTTCGTCGAACCGCGCCCACTCGGGCTGTTCCTGAGACTTGTCGCACAGCGGCGCGAGCAGCTCGTCGCCCTTGATGGCGAGCTCGGCGATGTTCTGCTGAAGTCGCATGCCGGCCTGCAGACTCCGGCTCACCGCACCCATCGGCAGAGTGATGACTCGCGTCGGCAGTTTGCGGGTTTCCTCGATGGTGGTGGCGACCAGACCGGCGACCACGCGGGCAGCGTATGGAGGACGACTCATGTACTAACTCTCTCACAGCCGTACCCTGGAGTTCATGGCTGATAGTAAGCGCGTCCTTCTCGCGTCGCCCCGTGGATATTGTGCAGGCGTCGACCGGGCCGTGGAGACTGTCGAGCGGACCCTCGACAAGCACGGTGCGCCGGTGTATGTCCGCAAGGAGATCGTGCACAACCGGCATGTGGTCGACACGCTGACCGAGCGTGGCGCGATCTTCGTCGACGAGACCGACGAAGTGCCCGAGGGTGCGATCGTGGTCTTCTCCGCCCACGGAGTCTCTCCCGAGGTGCACCAGAGCGCTGCGCAGCGCAGCCTCAAGACCATCGACGCGACGTGCCCGCTGGTCACCAAGGTGCATCAGGAGGCGAAGCGGTTCGCGCGCGACGATTACGACATCGTGCTGATCGGCCACGAGGGCCACGAGGAGGTCGAGGGCACCGCCGGCGAGGCCCCGCAGCACATCCAGGTGGTCGACGGACCCGACGCCGTCGACGACGTGCAGGTGCGCGACGAGTCGCGGGTGATCTGGCTGTCGCAGACCACGCTGTCGGTGGACGAGACGATGGAGACGGTGTCCCGGCTCCGGGAACGGTTCCCGCTGCTGAACGACCCGCCGTCGGACGATATCTGCTACGCCACCCAGAACCGCCAGGTAGCTGTCAAGGCGATGGCGCCGCGGTGCGAGCTGGTGATCGTGGTCGGTTCGCAGAACTCGTCCAATTCGCAGCGGCTGGTGGAGGTGGCGCTGCAGAACGGCGCCGAGGCGTCTTACCTGGTGGACTACGCCCGCGACATCGACCTGGCCTGGCTCGACGGCGTCACCACGGTCGGCGTCACCTCGGGTGCCTCGGTCCCGGAGGTCCTCGTCCGCGGGGTGGTGGATCTGCTCGCCGAGCACGGCTACGCGGACGTCGAGACCGTGACCACCGCCGAGGAGACGCTCACCTTCGCGTTGCCGCGCGAACTGCGGCCCGCCCGCAATCCCCGCTGACCGCGGCGCCCATCGCCTCGGCAGCGATCATCGGCGGCGGCGCAGCAGGCGTCCGCCCACGACGGCGACAGCCGCGAAACCCGCACCCGCGAGGATGACGCCCGCACCGGAGCCCGACTCGGGCTCATCGTCGGGGAGAGCCAACGGCCGCAGACCCGGAGCGGCGCGCACCTCGGGGTCGTCGGTGAGTGCGGCGAGCGGATCGATCACCCCGCTGCCGACGGCGTCGTCCCGGCCGCCGCCGTGCGCCGTGTCGACGATGCGGTCGATCACCTCAGCGGCCGACAGTCGCGGGTACCGGGACCGGATCAGCGCCGCCAGGCCCGACACGTACGGCGCCGCGTAGCTGGTGCCGGCGAGCGGGGCCACCCCGTCGCCGGTGCGCAGGCCGCCGGCGAGCCGCGGGCCGCCCGAGCCCGGCATCACGCTGACCACATCGGTGCCCGGCGCCGCCACGCTCACCCACGGCCCGCGCAGGCTGAAGTCCGCCGCTGCGCCGTCGGCGGCCGCGACGGCGCCCACCGTCAGCACCAGCGGCGCGAATCGCGCCGGGGTGACGGCCGTGCGCAGTCGCGCCCACGCCTGCTCGACCGAGGCCGCACCCGACGGGTTCTGCTCCCGACACGCCGTGGTCTCGGTCAGGTTCCCGGCTGCCACGACCACCACCACGTCCCGCTCACGCGCGTAGGCCAGCGCGGTCCCGACGAGACCGTCATCGAGCGGACCGGCGGCGGGTGCGCATGCCACCTCTGAGATGTTGATCACCCGTGCACCCAGGTCGACGGCCCGTACCACCGACCGCGCGAGAGTGGTGAGCGGGCCGTATCCGGCTCCCACCACGGCGTCGTCGGCTCCGCTGCCCCGGGCGCTGAACGCTCCGCTCGACTGCCGAATCGAGATGATGGTCGCCTCGGGCGCCACACCGACGAAGTCGTCGTCGGCGGAGGGCTGTGCTGCGATGATGCCCGCGACCAGCGTTCCGTGGGCGTCGCAGTCCGACAGTCCGTCGCCGGTCCCGACGTAGTCGCCGCCGGCGACGAGGCGCGGCAGCCTGGTGTGCGGGCTCACACCCGTGTCGATGACCGCCACGGACACGCCGGCGCCGCGACTGAACCGATGGGCCGCTGCCACGTCGAGCAGTCGGTGGCCCGCGGGTTCGCCTGCGGTGTCCGCGTCGGCGGTGGTCGCGCAGCGGGCGCGCTGCTCGGTCGGCTCGGGCGGGCCCAGCGGTGCGGCCGAGACCGTCGCCCGGGCGATCACCGGCGCCGGGACCGCCACGGCGGCACCCGCGCCGGAGAACCAGACGACCGCCGCGACCGCCGTGATCGCGCCGATCCGCCGGATCACAGGGTCCGGACCGCCTGATAGACGTCCAGGACCCAGAGCAGCAGCGGAATCACCGCGGTCAGCGCGGCGTATTCGGCGATCTCGACGGCGCGCACGGCGGGCGGAGAGTAGTCGCGGCCGGATGCGACCGTGCCCAGCAGCAGAGCGCCGACCGCCCAGCCGATCGTCCCCGCGAACACCCAGACCGGTTCCGGGCCGGACCCCGCGACGGCGGCGAGCGCGGCGACGACTCCGATGATCCCGGCCGCCCCGACCAGCAGAGCCGACTGCAGCCGGTCGGCGTGCGTCCGGCCGCGGGCGGCGAGTGCCACCACGATGCACGCGCAGTAGCCCAGCGCCACCGGCGATCCGCCCGCCGCAGCGGCGACGGCCGCGGTCGCGACCCCGGTGACCAGGACGGCACCGGCGAGTGCGCCCGTCAGAATCGATGCGGTCACGGCGGCGCGGCGCGCGAGCGCGTCGAGGTCGCCCAGCGCGAGGTCGGCGATTGCGCCGAGCGGATCGCGGGTCGAGAGCCGGACCGCGTCCACGCCGTCGACCACCGCGGGATCGGTCCCGTCGGGTGCCGCCGGCGCAGTGTTCGGCACCGACGGCAACGGCAGACGTCCGGCGGCGATCGCGATTCGCGGCGCGCAGAGCACCAGGCC
>NZ_BANU01000040.1 GCF_000333035.1 Gordonia sihwensis NBRC 108236 | reverse complement strand
CAGTTATGGACTGTGTTGATACGGCGGGGTTCGTGTGCGGGGGCCGCGGCGCGATCTGGGCTACGAGGTTGCGGGCAGCAGCTCGCGGCCGAGGCGGTCTCGTTCGGGGTCGGGGGCGGGGACCGCGTGCACCAGAGTGCGGGTGTAGTCGGTGGCGGGCTGAACGAAGATCCTTGTCGCACTGCCGGACTCGACCACGCGACCGGACTTGAGGACGGTCACGCGGTCGGACACCTGGCGGACGACGGCGAGGTCGTGGCTGATGAACAGTGCCGCGAAGCCGATGTCGGCCTGCAACTGTGCGAACAGCTCCAATACGCGGGCCTGGACGGAGACGTCCAGCGCGCTCGTCGGCTCGTCGGCGATGAGGAGTTTGGGGTCCGTCGAGAGCGCACGGGCGAGGGCGACGCGCTGACGCTGACCACCCGACAACTCGTGTGGCAGGCGAGAGGCGAACGAGGTCGGCAATTGCACGGCCGACAGCAGTTCGGCGACCCGAGCCGCGCGTGAGCGGCGGTCCCCGATCCTTTGGATCTCCAGCGGCTCACGGATGGACTCGGCGACGGTGAAGCGCGGGTCGAGAGAGGCGGTCGGGTCTTGCGGAACGAAGGCGATGCGGCGCCGCGCTGCTCGGAGGTCCTTGCCGGAGAGTTCGGCGAGATCGTCGCCATCCAGCAGGATACGACCGCCGGCCAGGGGCAGCAGGCCGCCGATGGCTCGCCCGAGGGTCGTCTTTCCGGAGCCGGACTCGCCGACCACCCCGACCACCTCACCGGACTCGACCACCAGCGACACGTCCGACAGCGCTACGTGCGGGTTCGACCCGAACGATCCCGGATGCTCGACGGTCACGCCGTCAACCACGACGACCGGCGTCGGTCCGTGCGCGGCGTGGCGTCTGCTGTCCCGCGACGCGGTGTCCAAGCGCGGAACGGCGGCCAGCAACTGGCGTGTGTAGGGTGCGGAGGGCTCGGCGAAGATCCGTCCCACGTCGCCGGTCTCCACCGTCTCCCCGAGTTGCACCACCACTACGCGGTCAGCGATCTCGGCGACGACACCGAGGTTGTGCGTGATGAGCAGAATGCCTGCGCCCGTGCGCTCGCGGAGACGGACGAGGAGTTCGAGGATCTCTCGCTGCACCGAGACGTCGAGGGCTGTGGTCGGCTCGTCGGCGAGCAGCAGGGCCGGGTCGCCGGCGAGCGCGAGTGCGATGACCACACGCTGTTTCTGGCCGCCGGATAGCTGGTGCGGATAATAGCCGACACGGACCTCCGGTTCAGGGAGGTCGACGAGTCGGAGCAGTTCCACGGCCCTGGCGCGCACCGCCGCCCGGGACAGACCGCTGTGCCGGGTGAGCGCCTGGCGAAGCTGCCAGCCGATGGTCTGGACCGGGTTCAGCGCGGTCTGCGGTTCCTGGAAGACCATGGCCACGCGGTCGCCCCGAAGGCGAGCGAGGTCCTTCTCCGGAAGACCGAGAATCTCGCGTCCGTCGACCCGAACCGAACCGGTGGCCGTCGCACCGTCGGGCAGGAGACCGATCGCGGCCCGTGCGGTCATGGTCTTGCCCGATCCGGATTCTCCTACGAGAGCGACGATTTCGCCGCGATCGACGCGGAGGCTGATTCCGGAGACCGCCGGACGCGGATAGGCGAACCGCACGTGCAGGTCGGTCACTTCCAGGGCCGGAGGAACGGACGGTACGGGTACGGCGGGGGAGGACGCGGCGGTCATCGGAGGTTCCTTCTGTCGTTCGAGATCGACTGGGCGATCAGGTAGAGCCCGAGTACGAGAGCGGAGATGACGAACAGTGGTCCGAGCGAGAACCACGGATTGGTCTCCAGGTAGTTGTTTCCGGCGGCGATGAGGCCGCCGAGCGACGGAGTCGGTGGGACGACGCCGATCCCCAGATAGCCCAGCGCACCTTCGATGAAGACCCCGAGCGACAGCGACAGCGCGAACTGCACGCCGAGCGCCTCCACCGAGTTCGGCAGCACATGCCGCAGCAGGATCCGTCCGGTCCCGGCGCCGCTGACCCGCGCTGCTTCGACATACGGCTGCTCGCGTACTCGCAGTACCGAGGTCCGCACCAGTCGGCCGAAGACGGGGATCTCGGCGACCGCGATGACGATGCCGACCGTGAGCGCGCCGGGACCCAGGATCGCGGCCAGCGCGATGCCGAGGATCAGCGCCGGGAAAGCGAGGATCACGTCGAAGACGCGCTGCGCGACGCTGTCGGCGAGCGGCACGGTGACCGACACAAGCCCGACGAGCGTGCCGAGGGCGGCACCGATGGGGACGGCGATGAGAATGATGAGCAGGTCCACGCGGATGCCGACGAGCGTGCGTGCGAGGACGTCGCGGTTCACGTCGTCGGTGCCGAACCAGTGATCGGCGCTGGGCGCAAGCAGATACGCACCCTCGATCTGCTGGTCGGCGCCGTGCGAGAGGAAAAGGGGACCGAATACCCCGGCGGCGACGACAGCGAGGACGAGAACGGTCCCGACGAGGCCGGAGCCGCGTAGGAGGCTCCGGTAGAGCGGCAGCCGCGCGCGTGTCTCGTCACGGTCTGCGGGTGCCTCCGGCAGCAGTCCCGGACCGACGGGCAGGGCTTCGCCGGACGAACTGGATGGTGGCTGCGGTATCAGCACCCCGGGCCTGGGGTCGGATGGTCGGGCGTCGGAAGAACGAGTCACTGTGCACCTGCCAGTCGGATTCGAGGGTCGAGCCAGGCGTGTACGACGTCGGCGGCGAGCTGAATCAGCACGAACGCGGTGACCGACAGGAGCACGAGCACCTGGACGAGGGGGTAGTCGCGGGCGGAGATGCCCTCTTCGGTGAGCAACCCGAGCCCCGGCCAACCGAAGATCGATTCGACGAGCACCGCCCCGCCGAGCAATGCGCCGACGATCAGACCGAAAGCGGTGACGGTGGACGGCAGCGCGTTGCGCAGAGCGTGCTTGAGGACGACATCACGACGGGTCGCGCCGGTGGCGATCGCAGTGGTGGCGTACGGCTGTGCGAGTTCGGTCCGCAGGGCTTCGGTGAGGAACCGCGCCAGCATCGCCCCGGCGGGAAGCCCGAGGGTGAGGGCGGGCAACAGCAGATACTGCGCGGTGATCCCGAGGTCGTCGGTGAGTCCGTTGGGCGGGGTGCCGCCTGCGGGCAGTACTCGCCAGCGGATGCCGAAGAGGGCGATCAGGACAGTGCCGACCACGAAGGTGGGCAACGCTATCGCGACCGCGTTGATCCCGGTGAGGACCGCGTTGAGTACCCGTCCTCGCCAGATCACGGCGCTCAGCGACAACGCCAGCCCGAGGCTCACCGCCACCGCGGTCGCAGCCGCGGTCAGCACGAGGGTGTTGGTGAGGCCGAAGGAGATCAGATCGCCGATGTCGCCGCCCACCTGGTAGCTGGTTCCGAAGTCGAGGGTGACCAGGGCGCTGATCCATGCCCAGTACTGACTGAAGAAACCACGGTCGAGTCCGAGGTCATGACGGATGGCGGCGAGTTGCTCCGGCCCGGCGTCGGGACCCGCCAGAGCCGATTCCGGACCTCCGGGGATGAGCCGGAGCACGGCGAACACGAGCAGAGAGGCGGCCAGCAGAACGACGACGGCCGTCGGAATCCGGCGAATGAGATATCTGGTCATGGTCAGGACCTCCGATCAGAGGTGGCGAGGCTGGTGTGATCGAAATGGAGCTGGTCGCGGCGGTCCCAGTCGACGCCGTGGACCGTCGGCGCCGCGGTCACGCTCGAGATGACGACACCGATCTCGATCAGGAAGAGGTCGTCGAGCCAGACACGGTCGAGTCGGCGGTAGGCGTCCAGAGCCTGCGGAGACGCCGGATCGGCGATCTTCCAGGCGGCGTCGGCCGCCGACGAGTACTCGGCGCTCGAGTAGTTCGAGGAGTTCTTGGCTGCGTTGAACGGATACGCCGAGACCGCCAGCGTCGACGGTGTGAACTGTGCGAAGGCATGCTGCAGTATCCACAGCCCGGAGAACTGACCGCCGATCAGTTTGGTGGCCTGCACGGTCCGGTCATTGGGAACGAGATTCGCGGTGATCCCGACCTCGCGCAGGTTCGACTGGATGATCTCCGCAACGATCCGGTCCGAGCCGCCGGTGGTGTAGTCGAGGTCGATCGGCGGGACCGGCCCGGCCTCACGCAGGAGGTCGCGGGCCCGCTGGAGATCCCGGCGATAGGTACGGTTGCCCGACTCGTCGTAGGCGGGCGAGGTCCGGGGCCACGGCAGATTCACCGGATATCCGGAGCCGCGATAGACGTCCTTGATGATCCGATCCCTGTCGACCGCGTAGGCGATGGCGCGACGCACCCGGGGGTCGCCGAGCGCTGGGTTGGCCACATTGACGCCCACATACACCTGGGACTCGCCGCCGGTGAGCTGAATGTCGCTGAAGCCGTAACGGCGCGTGGCGATCTGGTGGTCGCTGTCGGTCAGTCCGCTGGCCACGTCGAGCTGTCCGGTGCGCAGCCGGGTGTAGAGCGACTTGGGATCGCGGGCTTCGACGAAGGTGACGGCGTCGAGCGGCGCCGCCCCGCCCCAGTACCCGGTGTTGCGGACCAGACGCACCGAGGAGTTCGGCGTCCACGAGTCGAACCGGAACGGGCCGGTGCCGTTGAACGACTTGCCGGCCTTGAGCTCATCGATCTTGGATCCGTCGAGGACGGGCGCGGAGTCGAGCAGGTCGAAGACGTTGCCCGTGGGGTGCGCGAACGTCAGCACGATGCGGTGGGGATCGCTGACGTCGTACGAGGTGATGGCGGCCGCGGTGCGCTTGAACTGCGGTGTCCACGGACCGCCCAGGTACGCCTGGAGCGACGCGCGAACGTCTGTCGAGGTGAACGGGCGCCCGTCGTGGAAGCGGACGTGCTCGCGCAGATTCAGCGTCAGTGTCTTGCCGTCCGGTGCCGTGCTCCACGAGGTCGCCAGTGAGGGCCGCGGCGTGAGGGTGGCGTGGTCGTAGGTGATCAGAGTGTCGTACACGTTCGCGAGAACGTGGCCGTTGACGCTGCCGGTACCGATCTGCAGGAAGGTCTTGGGCGAGAGGTCGCCGAGTACTCCCACGCGCAGATCACCGCCGGCCGCGACGGGGCCGGACGTCGCGGTGGTCTGCTGCGCCTCGACCGCGCTGCGGCAACCACCGAGGCCGAGCACGACGACGGTCAGGGCGAGCACCCACGGTTTTCGCGAGCGCGGAATCGGGAACATGCGAAGGTCTGCTTTCTCGAAGAGGACGGTGATCGCGGAAATGCGCGACTTCGAGGAATCATTCGCGGGTGGCGGCCGAATGTAATCGGTTGCGTTCAGCCCGAATCTAAACTTTGACCACAGATCGGAGAGTGAGGCATCTTCGCGCAAGCGCCGAAACGCTGATTCGGCGAATAACGCGAACAGGAAGCAGGCAGATGTCCGGCAACGACGGCAATTCAATTCCCGCTCATGCGCGAGGTTACGAGGATTTCGGCGGCGCAGTCGGCCGCACCACCTCGGTGTCGACGCCGTGGTGGCCGCCCGAGCCCGAACCGCCGGCCGGCGCGCCGAACATCGTCGTGGTCTTGGTCGACGATCTCGGATACTCCGATGTCGGTCCCTTCGGCGCCGAGATCCCGACGCCGAACATCGACCGGCTCGCGCGGAGCGGGTTCCGGCTGAGCAACTACCACACCACACCGGTGTGCTCACCGGCGCGTGCGGCGCTGCTGACCGGCGTCAATCCGCACCGTGCGGGCTACGGCAGCGTCGCCAACTCCGACCCCGGCTTCCCCGGGCTGCGCCTGGAACTGGCCGACGACGTGCTCACGCTGCCGGAGATACTGCGGGAGTCCGGGTACGCCACCTTCGCTGTCGGCAAGTGGCATCTGGTGCGGGACGCCGACATGAGCCCGGGGCGATCGCGGAAGTCGTGGCCCCTGCAGCGCGGCTTCGACAGCTACTACGGTTCGCTGGAGGGCTTGAACTCGTTCTTCAACCCGAATCAGCTGATCGCCGACAACTCGGTGGTCGACGTCGACGAGTATCCCGACGGGTACTACGTCACCGACGATCTCACGGACCGGGCGATCGACCAGATCACAGCGTTGCGCGCACACGACTCGGACAAGCCCTTCTTCCTGTACTTCGCGCACATCGCGATGCATGGACCGCACCAGGCGAAAGCCGACGACCTGGCTCGTCACCGCGGCAGGTACGCCGAAGGCTGGGACGAGGTGCGCCGCAAACGCTTCGCGCGACAGATCGCCGACGGTCTGTTCGACCCCGGCACGCCGATCGCCGAGCGCAACACCGAACCCGGCTACGACGCGCCGCGCTGGGACGACTTGAACGACGACGAGAAGCGCCGCTACCAGCGTTACCAGGAGGTGTACGCGGCGCTCGTCGACAGCGTCGACCAGAGCGTCGGGCGGCTCATCGGCCTACTCGAGGATCTCGGTGAGCTCGAGGACACGATCATCGTGTTCACCTCCGACAACGGTGGCACCGCAGAGGGCGGGGCCACCGGAACACGGTCGTACTTCAGCCAGTTCGTGCACGGTCCGGTGCCCGATGACTGGGAGCGCGACGTGCCGCACGACGAGGAGCTGATCGGTTCGGCCGACCTCGGCGTTCACTATCCGCGCGGCTGGGGCCAGGCGTCCAACACCCCCTTCCGCTTCTACAAGGGCCAGACCTTCGCAGGCGGCGTGCGGGTGCCGTTCGTGATGTCGTGGCCGAGCGGGCTGCCGCGGACCGAGGGAGACAACGGCGTCCGGCGGCAGTTCTCGTACGTCACCGACCTCGCGCCGACTCTGCTGGAGCTGGCCGGCGTGCCGACTCCCGCGACACGTCAGGGCGTGCCCGCGGTGGAACGGGACGGCGTCAGCATCGCCGAGGTGCTCCGCGACCCGGCGGCGTCCTCGCCGCACATCGAGCAGTACGCGGAGTTCGGGGGCCATCGCGGTTTCTATCGTGACGGCTGGAAGCTGTTGTCGCTGCACGACCACCGCCCTGACCACGTCGACGCACCCCGCTGGCAACTGTACGACGTGCGCACCGACCCCGCGGAGACGAACGACGTGGCCGCGGAGCATCCCGACCTCGTGGCGGAACTGGCGCGGGCATGGGACGCCGCGGCCTGGCACAACACGGTGTTCCCGCTCTTCGACACCGCGGACGCACCGCAGCGGCGACGCCCGGCCGAGGACCGCCGGTACGCATCGCCGGTCCGGATCCTGGCCGGGACGCCGACCCTCGAACGGTACCGGTCGAGTCGGCTCATCGCCTACCGAGACTTCGACGTGATCGTCGAACTGCGGGGCTGGTCGGCCGAGGACGAAGGGGTGCTGGTCGCGCACGGCGACCAGCAGGGCGGCTACCTGCTGGCGGTGGAGGACGGGCGGCTGACGTTCACCTTCAATTCCTACGGCCGGATCCAGCGGGTCACCGGTGCTCTGCCGCCCGGAACGGACACCGTCACCCTCCGGGCGGCCG
The DNA here is from genome assembly GCF_000333035.1 of Gordonia sihwensis NBRC 108236. GTDB lineage: Bacteria > Actinomycetota > Actinomycetes > Mycobacteriales > Mycobacteriaceae > Gordonia > Gordonia sihwensis. The sequence continues at coordinate 37,077 of NZ_BANU01000040.1, read as the reverse complement.
CGACACCGCGGGTGAGGTGGGACTTCACCGTGCTCGCCTCGGCCTCAGGCGATGAGACGGTGGTCGCGTCCCTGCCCGATGCGGTGCAACTGGTCGGAATGGCGCCGTGGACCGGGATCTCGGTGGGTCGCGACGCACGCGGCGCCGTCGACCCGCAGCTGCGCCGCCGTCGCGGCGTCTTCCGTGCCGGTCCCGCCCTGGTGGCCGTCACCTACCGGCCGGGCCCGGTGCGGGTCCCCGAAGACGTGCGGCGAGAGATCGACGATCACGCCGCCGACCACGCGGATTGAGGCTCTGCGTCCTTTCGATCAGGGTGAGTGAATATCTCGCGGCAGGTCGAGCCGACTGATTTCATTGAATTACCGAATCGGTATCTCATCAATCAGTTCCTCACTCACAGGCGAAGCATCGGCATTCGCCGATTCAGTGATGAATTCACACCATTCCAACCACATTCTTCGAGAGGGATCTCGCTATGACCGTCACGTCCATCTCCAATCGCGCCGACCGCGAAGAGGCCGCGCGAAAGATCTATTCCGAAGCAGGCATCACCGTCGACCGACTCGGCGAGAACATCGGCGCCAGAATCGGCGGAGTGCGCCTGGGCGGGGAGTTGCCCGCCGAACAGGTCGAGGCGATCCGCCTCGCCCTCGCCGCGAACAAGGTGGTCGTCTTCACCGACCAGCATCATCTCGACGACGACGGTCAGTACGCGTTCGCCGAACTGCTCGGCGATCCGACTCTTCCGCACCCCACGGTCACCTCCCGCGGTTCGCAGCTGTTGACGATCGAAGGCGCCGCCAACAGCTGGCATACGGACGTCTCCTTCGTCGACCGCGTCCCGAAGGCGTCCATCCTGCGTGCGGTGACGCTGCCGGCGTGGGGCGGAGCCACCACCTGGGCCTCGACCGTGGCGGCCTACGAGCAACTGCCCGCGCCGCTGCGGGCGCTGGTCGACGGGCTGTGGGCCAAGCACACCAACTTCTACGACTACGTGACCGCCGAACACGACGGCGGTGACGAGGAGACGCGCCGTCGCGCCGACCACTACCGCGAGTTCACGAGCGCCGCGTACGAGACGCTCCATCCGGTGGTGCGGGTGCATCCGGAGACCGGGGAGCGGAGTCTGCTGCTCGGACATTTCGTCAAGGAGTTCCCGGCGCTAAAGCCCGCCGAGTTCGGTCCGCTGTACCAGCTGCTGCAGAACCGAATCACCCGGCTCGAGAACACCTTCCGGTGGAATTGGAGTCTCGGCGATGTGGCGATCTGGGACAACCGTGCCACGCAGCACTACGGCATCGCCGACTTCGGCGGGCAGAAGCGGGAACTGCACCGGATCACGCTCGCCGGCGACGTCCCGGTGAGCATCGACGGCGAGAGCAGCCGGATCATCGCCGGCGACGCATCGCACTACTCGGTGGTGGAGGAGCCGCGCCGGTTGGGCGTATACGCGGCGTGACCTACGCTGCGTGACCTACGCGGCGGCGGCCCGGCACTGCGGTGTCGGGCCGCCTCGGGCTCACCGCGGCCGGGGTCCGACCGCCGTCTCACTACTCTCCCGCGCAGGAGAACGCCCACATCACGCCGAATCGGTCGAACACCTGGCCGTACCATCCGCCCCAGGGCGCGCGGGCGAAGGGCATGGCCTCGCGGCCGCCGCCCTCGACCAACCGCTGGAGGTAGGTGCGCGCCTGGTCCGGAGTGTCCGTCGTGTAGAGCAGCGAGTAGGCCGTTCCCTGCACGGCGTAGTCGTGACCGTCCGGCATCGCGTCGGCGCCGGCGATGATGCCTGCGTCCGTCACCAGAGTCGCGTGCGCTACCGCCTGCGGGTCGGGGTCGAAGGGCATTCCGGGCATCGGGTTGTCTCCGTAGCGGAGGATCTGGAGCTCCCCTCCGAAGACGTCGTGCCAGTGCTGCATTGCCTCGGCTGTGGTGCCGGGCAATGCGATGTACGTTGCGATCGACTCTGCCATGTCTCGCTCCTTCGGGGCCGGTGGTCTCTGTAGTATGCGCGCACCTCGAGGGCGCGGGGGAGGTGTCCGGCCGACCTGGCTCATACCGCGGCCCGTGAGTGAAACCGGACTCTTTCCGCGCCGGAGGCTAACGCGTGGTGCGTCGTCGACGACACTCTGGATAGGGAGTGAGCCTACTGCGGGCTCGGAGTGGAAAGGACAGACATGCCGACGAGTCGCCAACGACGCAAGACCCCGCGAACGATGCTCGCGCGTGTCGTCGGCAACTGGCGCCGTGTTCCCCGGGAGCTGTCTGAGCAGCGAGAACGTCTCGTCACTCAGCAGGAGCTCACGGAGTTGAAACTCGCACGCTGATTCCGCCCAGCTCGACCACGTCGCCGTCGCGCAGCTGACGGCCGCGGCGGATCTCCGGCCGGCCGTTGACCGTGACCAGCCCGTCGGCGATCACCGCCTTGGCGTCGGCCCCGGACTCGATCAGGTTCGCAAGCTTCAGGAACTGCCCGAGTCGGATGTTGTCATCCCGGATTTCGATCTGATCCACTCCTGCATTGTGCCGCGCGTCCTTCTCCGTCGGCCGGGCGCCCGGATAATTTGAAGGCATGCCAGAACTGGAGAACGGATCCCGTGACGCGATGCCGAGTGCGGCGACGCGGGAGGCGAGTCGACACGCGACCGCCAATCGTCGATCGTCCGCGATCGTCCGGCGCATCTCCAATCCCAGCGGCTTCGGCCGGCGGATACCGCGGATCGCGGGGACCGTCGTGGGGTTGCTCGCGACCGTCTCACTGCTGTCGACGCTGATCCCGCCGTTCCGGCATCTGATCCGCATTCCGCGGATGTTCGTCGACGACTACCTGTTCCCCATGCCCAGCACCAGCCTCGCGTGGACGGTGGTTCTGGGGCTGCTCGCGGTGTCGCTGTCGCTGCGCAAACGTGTGGCGTGGTGGATCACGGTCGCCTACTTATCGCTCTACACCGTGCTGAACCTGCTGGTGGTCCTGGTCGCCGCGTCGGACCCGGGCTGGGCGGACGAGTGGCGGCAGTCGGTGAGCGGTCTGATCGTCAACATCGCGCTGATGGTCGTGCTGATCGCGGGCTACCGGCAGTTCAACACCCGTGTCCGGCGCGGCGCCCTCCGGTGGGCGGCGGTGGTGCTGGTCGGCGGACTGGCCGCCGGAACCCTCGCCGGCTGGGCGCTGCTCAGCGTCGCACCCGGTACCGTGGCACCGAACGAACGGCTGCCGTACGCCTTCAACCACGTGGTCGCCTTCGCGACCATCGATGTGAAACCCTTCGCGAATCATCACGCGCCCTGGATGGTGAACTGGCTGCTCGGTCTGTTCGGGGCGCTCGCGCTGATCTGTGCGGCCGTCGTGCTGTTCCGGTCGCAGCGGCTCAGCTCGCTCATGACCGCTGAGGACGAACGCTTGGTGCGTGCGCTTGTGGACGCCTACGGCGACGAGGACTCGCTCGGCTACTTCTCGACGCGGCGCGACAAGGCGGTCGTCTTCTCCCCCGACGGACGTGCGGCGATCACCTATCGAGTGGAGATGTCGACAGCGCTCGCCGGCGGCGATCCCGTGGGCGATCCGGACTCCTGGACCGAGGCCATCGCCGAGTTCTTCGCGCTCTGCGAGACCTATGGGTGGCATCCGGCAGTGCTCGGCGCCAGCACCAGGGGAGCCGAAGTCCTGCACGCTGCCGGCCTCGACGCAATCAACCTCGGCGACGAGGCGATCCTGAACGCGGCCGACTTCAGCCTGTCCGGGCCCACCATGAAGGGTGTGCGGGGGTCGGTGTCGCGGGTCAGACGGCTCGGTGTGACCGTCCGGATGCGGCGCATGAGCGAACTGCCGTGGGCCGAGGTGGAAGGAGTGGTCCGGCGCGCCGACGAATGGCGCGACACCGAGCAGGAGCGCGGCTTCGCGATGGCGCTGGGCCGGGTGGGTGACCCGGCGGACGGCGACGCACTGCTCGTCGAGGCGGTGGAGGCCGAGGGCACCGCCGACGAGAAGGTCATCGGCATGCTGTCGTTCGTTCCCTGGGGCCGCAGCGGTGTCTCGCTGGACCTGATGCGGCGCGACCGCAACGGCCCGAACGGCGTGGTGGAGACGATGGTGTCCGAGCTGGCGCAGAACGCCGAGTCGGTCGGCGTCACGAAGATCTCCCTCAACTTCGCCACCTTCCGAGACGTCTTCGAGCACGGGCCGCAGGTGGGGGCCCGACCGGTGCTGCGGCTGGTGTACGCGGTGCTGAAGTTCTTCTCGAAGTTCTTCCAGATGGAGTCGCTGTACAAGTCGAATGCGAAGTATCAGCCCCGGTGGAAGCCGCGCTACATCTGCTACCAAGACGCCAAGGTGATTCCACGCGTCGCTCTGGCCGCGATGGTCGCCGAGGGATTCGTCCAGCTTCCCGGCAAGCACTGGCGGGCCAGGCACTATCGGAGCGGTGCGTCGTCGGTCCCGGACGGCATCGACGTCGACGAACTGGTCGCCGAACTCGAATCGGAGTCGCGGACCCGAGGGATCGCCGAGGTGCGTCGGCCCGAACAGGTGCGCGTGCGGCTGGACAAGCTGGAGCGGCTGATCGACGACGGAGTGGACCCGTACCCGGTGGCGCAACCGCCCACGCACACCGTGGCCCAGGCCGCGGCCGCGTCGCTCGGGACCGTGGTGCGCATCGCCGGGAGGCTCACGCGCAAACGCGACTTCGGTCGAGTCACGTTTGCCGACGTGCACGACCAGAGCGGCGAGATCCAGATCCTCGTGGAACCCGCGGCGATGGGGGAGCACTCGCTCGACTTCGCGTCCACCGTGGATCTGGGAGACCTCGTCGAGATCACCGGAACCATCGGGACCAGCCGATCGGGCGAGCTGTCGGTGCTCGCGACGCAGTGGCGTCTGAACGGCAAGTGTCTGCACCCGCTTCCGGACAAATGGAGCGGTCTCACCGATCCGGAGGCCCGGGTGCGGCAGCGCTACCTCGACCTGGCGGTCAACGCTCGCAGCCGCGAACTGCTGGCGACCCGCAGCGCCGTGGTCCGCGCCCTCCGCGATCATCTCGCCTCGGAGGGATTCCTGGAGGTGGAGACACCGATCCTGCAGCAGGTGCACGGAGGGGCGAACGCGACCCCGTTCCGCACGCACATCAACGCCTACGACATGGACCTGTACCTGCGCATCGCCCCCGAACTGTTCCTGAAACGACTGTGCGTGGGAGGCATCGAGAAGGTCTTCGAGATCGGCCGGAACTTCCGCAACGAAGGCGTCGATTTCTCACACAACCCGGAGTTCACCAGTCTGGAAGCCTATGCGGCACACCATGATTACGAGTCGATGATGACGCTCGCGCGGGAGCTGATCGTCGCAGCGGCCACCGCCGCCAACGGGCGGGCGGTGATCGAGCGCACCGGGGACGCCGGCGTGGAGACGGTCGACATCTCCGGACAGTGGCCGGTGAAGTCCGTCCACGCCGCGGTGTCGGAGGCTGCGGGAGTGAAGATCACTCCGGAGACGGGGGTGGACGAGTTGCGGCACGTGTGCCGCGGGCTCGACATCGCGTTCCGCCCCGACTGGGACGCCGGGCATCTGGTCCTGGAACTGTACGAACACCTGGTGGAGGCACGGACCACGTTCCCGACGTTCTACAAGGACTTCCCGACCTCGACGTCGCCGCTCACCCGCGCGCACCGCCTCGTCGACGGCGTCGCGGAGCGCTGGGATCTGGTGGCCTGGGGTGTGGAACTCGGCACCGCCTACACCGAACTGACGGACCCGGTGGAACAGCGAACGAGGCTCACTGAGCAGTCGATCCTGGCGGCGGGCGGTGACTCGGAGGCGATGGAACTCGACGAGGACTTCCTCACCGCGCTCGAGTACGCGATGCCTCCGACCGGCGGTCTCGGCCTCGGCGTTGACCGCATCGTCATGTTGATCACCGGTCAGTCGATCCGCGAGTCGCTCGCGTTCCCGCTGGCCAAGCCGCACCAATAGACCCCGAAAACTCTTGGCTCCCGGAACGGGCTGTGAGACCGGTCCGGGAGCCAAAGTTTTCGAGCGCGTGCGGTCAGACCGCGGCGAGCGACAGCGTGCTGTCTGCCGCGGCCATCACCTCGGGGTCGTGGGTCGCGATGACCGTGATGCAGCCGGACTCGGCGGTCACCTGCTTGATCAGGGCGGTGATGCGGCCGGCCTGGCTGCGGTCCACCGCAGCCGTCGGCTCGTCGATCAGCAGCAGTCGTGGCTCGTGGACCAGGGCGCGTGCGATCGCGACTCGCTGGCGCTGGCCGCCGGAGAGTTCATCGGGCCGCTGCTTCTCGTGTCCGGCCAGCCCCACTTCATCGAGCAGGTGCAGGGCGCGGTCGCGGGCCTGCGACGGTCGGCGTCCGGAGATGACGGCCTGGGCCAGCACCTGGTCGAGAACGGTGAGTCCGGGAAACAGGTTGCCGGACTGGAACACGTAGCCCACCCGGGTGCGCCGCATCCGGTCGCGGGCGCGGACCGACAGGCCCGTGACCTCGGTGTCGTCGAGGGTGACGCTCCCGCTGTCGGGCTGTCGCAGGATGCCGCACACACCGAGAAGGGTGGACTTGCCCGAGCCCGACGGGCCGACGATGGCCGTGGCCTCACCGGCTCGGAAGGTCGCGTCGAATCCGTCGAGGACGGTGAGACGCTCCTCACCCGAGTGGTATTCGACGCGGACGTCGCGGAGGTCGAGGCTCATCGGGATGCTCCCAGCATGGTCAGGGGATCGGCAGAGACCACCCAGCGGAGGGTGACGGCGGAGCCGACGAGCGATGCCGCGATCACCGCCAGCGTGGTCGTCGCCAGGGACGAGAACGAGAGGTCGAAGGGAACGGCGTCGCCGAGCAACAGGCCGAGCAGATACGCGACCGCCGAGCCGATGATGGTGGAGAGCGCGACGACCACCGCGGCCTGGGCGAGTGCGGAACCGATCAGCGACCAGCGAGACACGCCGAGCGCCCGCTGCAACGCGTACACGCCCTGACGCTGCAGCACCCAGACGGCGAAGAACGCGGCGACGATCAGCGGAGCGATCACGTAGAGGAAGGCGAGGATCGAGTTCATGGTGAGCCGCTCGCCGGAGTAGCCGGGAGCCGCGGCGAGCAGGACGCCCTCGCTCTGCGTGGTGGTGCCGCCGAGCGTATCGGGCGGTGTCCCGCCGACGATGACCACGGCGGCGGCGGTTCCCTGCTGGCGCGGGCCCAGACCGGTGGTGCCGTACCGGATGGTCCGCCAGGTGTCGAGCGAGGTGTACGCGGCGGGGACGTGGCCGTACGAGCGGGCCTCGGAGATACCGACCACCCGCAGTCGGACGTCGCTGTTGTCGATCGCGAGCACGTCGCCGATGCCGACGCCGTCGTCGTGCAGCTTCTCGGAGACGACCACTTCGCCGGGTGCCGGCGTCAGTCGATCACCGCTCTCGGTGTCCGGAGCCAGCGGACCGTCCGGATCGACGCCGAAGACCGCGAGGTCGACCATCGTGCCCTTCTGCGTCTCGCCGTGCGACATGGTGACGCCCATCGGCGCCGCCTCGACGCCGGACTGGAATCGCCAGGCGTCCACGTCTTTCGCCGAGATCACGCTCCGGTTGAAGTCGGAGGTTCCGTCGGCGAAGGCCACGGACTGGGCGTTGAGCGCACGCAGCGCCGACACCGTGTCGTTGCCCAGGCCGATCGTGAAGCCCGACACCATTCCGACCAGGGCCGCGACCAGCGCGACCACCAGGCCGATCATCGCGAAGCGGCCCCAGGCCGCTCGCAGTTCACGCAATGCGATGAACACCATCGCTCCCATCTTAGAGACACTATGTCGCGAAGGACGGTACATGATCGCGACAGGGTGTCCCTAACTGGGCTCAGTCGGAGTCGACGATCGCCTCCGCGGCGCCGCACATGAAGTCGATGACCGACTCCGAGTCCTGTTCCGGACCGACCAGGGCGAGTGAGGAGTCCACGAGCGCCCCGACCGCGGCGATGACCAGGTCGGGGTGCGCGGCGCCGGAACGCGCGACCGCCTCGTGCAGCACGGCTGCGATCTGTCCGTGCAGGTCGGAGATCCGCTCACGGGCGGACTCCGACAGACCGGCGTGGGCGAGTGACCGCTGCAGAGCGTGCTCGCCGCCGGCCGCGAGTGTGAGGTTGCTGCGCACGTAGGCGACCACGGCGGCGCGCGGGTCGGCAGCGGCGGCGACGTCCGCGCGGACCTGCGACGCCCACTCCTCGAAGCCTCGCGCGACCACCATGTCCACCAGATCGTCGATCGAGGAGACGTAGCGGTAGATGCTGTTCCGGGCGATGCCCGCCTCGGCGGCGACCGAGGCCGCGGTGAGCCGTTCCCGGCTCAGCAGAATCCGCTCGGTTCCGTCGATCAACGCCGACAGCACTGCCTCGCGGTGCTCGGCGAGCGAGTCGGCACTGATCTTCGGCACGTCGGTCGGCCGCCTTTCCGGAAGTGGAGACTCGGGTCGTACGGATAGAACACGCTACCGCCGCCGCGCGGGCCGCCGAAGCCGGTGCCCGAAGCCGGTGCTCACCGGCTGCGGCAGCTGTGACGTAACCGGGCGTTACAGATAAGAGTCCGCCCGCCTAGAATCGATGGCCATGAGCACGTTGAACTTCACCCCGACCGCCGACCTCGTCGACGAGATCGGCGCCGATGTCCGGAGCTGCGACACCCAGTTCACCCAGTACGGCGGGAACCGTGAGTTCGTCGGTACCGTGACCACGGTCCGGTGCTTCCAGGACAACGCGCTGCTCAAGTCGATCCTGTCGGAGCCCAACCCGGGCGGCGTGCTCGTGATCGACGGCGACGCGTCGGTGCACACCGCGCTCGTCGGCGACATCATCGCCGAACTCGGTCGGTCCAACGGCTGGGTGGGAATCATCGCCAACGGCGCGATCCGCGACGCGAAGACCATCGGCGGCATGGCCATCGGCGTCAAGGCGCTCGGGACCAACCCGCGCAAGTCGACGAAGACCGGTGCGGGCGAACGGGACGTGCCGGTGGAGCTCGGCGGCGTCACCTTCAATCCGGGCGACATCGTCTACTCCGACGACGACGGCATCGTCCTCGTCGCGCCCCAAGCCTGACCGCAGGCCACAGAACTCTAGGAGCACATCATGCCGAAGCCCGCACCCGCATACTTCCAGCGTCTGGCGGCGCTGGCCGCGATCGACAACCCGGCCGACCGCCCGACCCGACCGGTTCTCGAGGCCTACAGCGGCGTCGAGATGGCGACCGTGCCAGTGGGCACCGCCGAGGATCTCGAGTTGGCCGTGGCCCGCGCCCGCGCAGCTCAGAGCGCATGGGGCGATCGTTCGGCCGCCGACCGAGCCAAGGTGATCAACCGCTTCTCCGAGCTGGTCAACGACCACGCCGAGGAGCTCATGGACATCGCGCAGGCCGAGACCGGCAAGGCGCGGATCTATGCGCAGGAAGAGGTCATCGACGTCGCGCTTACCGCCCGCTTCTACGCGCAGCACGGTCCGAAGATGCTTGCCGATCGCAAGGTGCAGGGCATGCTTCCGGGCGCGACCGACACTCGGGTCCGCTACCAGCCCAAGGGCGTCGTCGGCGTCATCAGCCCGTGGAACTACCCGCTGACGCTGGCGGTCTCCGACGCGGTGGCCGCGCTCATCGCGGGCAACGCCGTCGTCATCAAGCCCGACAGCAACACCCCGTACTGCTGCCTCGCGCTGGCTGAACTCCTGTACCAGGCGGGACTCCCGCGCGAGCTGTACGCCGTGGTGCCCGGTCCGGGCTCGGTGGTCGGGCAGGCGATCGTCGCGCAGACCGACTACGTCATGTTCACCGGATCATCGGCCACCGGGTCGACTCTCGCGGCTCAGGCGGGCAAGCGGCTGATCGGTTTCTCGGCCGAGCTCGGTGGAAAGAATCCGCTGATCATCACCCGCAACGCCGATGTCGACCGGGCCGTCGCCGGTGCCGCCCGCGCGTGCTACTCGAACTCCGGGCAGCTGTGCATCTCGATCGAGCGGATCTACGTCGATCGGGCCATCGCCGACGAGTTCTCGGAGAAGTTCGCCGAGCACGTCAAGGGCATGAACCTGGCGGGCACCTATGACTTCAGCGCCGACATGGGCTCGCTCGCCTCGGCACAGCAGGTCGACACCGTCGACGCGCACGTCACCGACGCCGTCGCCAAGGGCGCCAAGGTGCTCGCCGGCGGACGCAAGCGCGCCGACCTGGGCCCGTTCTTCTACGAGCCGACCGTGCTCGCCGGCGTCACAGAACAGATGACCTGCTACGCGGACGAGACCTTCGGCCCGCTGGTGTCGATCTACCCGGTCGACTCCACCGACGAGGCGATCAAGCGCGCCAACGACACCGAGTACGGTCTCAACGCCAGCGTCTTCGCGGGCAGCAACGACGAAGCGCAGAAGATCGCCGAGCAGATCCACGCGGGCACGGTCAACATCAACGAGGGCTACGCCGCCGCATGGGGTTCCACGGCAGCTCCGATGGGCGGCATGGGCATCTCGGGCATGGGACGCCGACACGGTGAGGAGGGGCTGCTCAAGTACACCGAGCCGCAGACCATCGCCACCCAGCGGTTCATCGGTCTCGACGGCATCCGCGGGATCCCGCAGAGCCTGTACTTGAAGCTGACCCCGCAGATCATCAAGTCGCTCAAGTACCTGCCCGGCCGGTAAGCGTGGGTTCGAGGCCCGGTCGCGTTACCCGCGGCCGGGCCTATCGTCAAGGTGGCAGATCTGCCAATGGCTCCTGTCGACGGCTCCGAGTGAACTGTGGGACACCTCATAGTTTCGACAAGGAGTCCCTGATGCACCTCGACGAGTACACCACCCACGACGCCACCGGTCTGGCCGAGCTGATCTCGACCGGTCAGGTCGGTGCCGACGAAGTCCACGCCGCCGCGCGCGAAGCACTCGCCACAGTCAACGACGATCTCAACGCGGTCGTCGCCGGACCGTTCGAGGAACCGCTCGAGTACTCGTCCGACGGTCCGCTGGGTGGCGTCCCGTTCGTCATCAAAGACCTCATCTGCCACGCGGCCGGAGTCCGGACGTGGATGGGCACCCGGCTGACGGGCCCCGACGGTGTCGTGTTCGATCACGACACCGAACTGATGTCGCGGTTCCGCGCGAGCGGTCTGGCGACGCTGGCCACGTCCACGACCCCGGAGCTGGGCTACAACGCGAACACCGAGCCGGTGACGTCGGGATCCACCCGCAACCCGTGGGACACCTCCCGGTCGGCGGGCGGATCCAGCGGCGGCTCGGCTGCGTTGGTGGCGGCCGGTGCGGTGCCCGTCGCGCATGCGAACGACGGCGGCGGTTCGACGAGGATCCCGGCGGCGTACAACGGTCTGGTCGGATTCAAACCGAGTCGTGGGCGGGTCAGCCTGGCGCCGGACATGCAGGAGGCCTTGTACGGGTGCGCGGCGGAGTCGGTGGTGACCAGGTCGGTGCGCGACACCGCGACCGTGTTCGACACGATCTGCGGAGCCGCACCGGGTGACAAGTACGCCTGGTCCGGCGAGGACTACGGCTTCGCCGGGCTCGCTCGGCAGGACCCGAGGCGATTGCGTATCGCCGTCCACACCGAGTCGTGGGCTGGCACGTACGTCGATCCGGAGGTCGTGGCCTCGGTGGAGGCCGCAGTGCAGACGCTGCAGGATCTCGGCCATCGTGTGGAGGTCGCGACGCCGTCCTTCGACTGGGACCAGTTCATGGAGGCGCACTACCGCTACTGGGGCGGGTTCGTCGCCGAGTCGATCGCGGGGATCAGCGCGATGTCCGGCCTGGAACCCGGGCCGGAGACCCTTGAAGCCGCGATCCTGAAGGGCTGGGAGTACGGCAGGTCGCTGACCGTGCTCGACATGGCGGAAGCGTCGGCCGTGGTGAACACGATCACCCGGTCGGTCGCCGCGTTCTATCGGGACTACGATGTGCTGCTGACCCCGACCACCAACACGGTCGCGCCTGTTCTCGGTCATCTCGACTCCGACGACTCCTCGTTGAGCCACGAGGAGTGGACTCGGAGGATCTTCGACACCGTCAGCTTCACGCCGTTGCAGAATCTCACCGGCACCCCGGCGGTGAGCGTTCCGGCACGGCCGAGTTCCACCGGTCTGCCGATCGGTGTGCAGTTCGCCGGGCGCATCAACGAGGACGGGCTGCTGATGCAGTTGGCCGGCGAGTACGAGCGGGCCGCCGGATGGTCGGACCGTCGTCCGCGCGTTCACGCCTCGGCGATCAGCTGACGGGGACTTGTCAGGAGCTCGGGCTGCGGAGATCCTGGTCTGAGGTCGACGGACGGAGTGGTGCATGGCCGATGGCATCGGGTCGCTGGGGTTCGAACTGGCCGAGATCTGCGTCGCCGAATCCGTCGACCGCGCCCGGAGCGTTCTGCAAGTGCTGATGAATGCGACGGGCGCGGTCGCTGGTCTGCTCGCCGGACCGGATGGTGTCCGGACCGGTCCGGTTCTGGCGGTTCAGGAGTATTCGCCGCCGCTGGTCGAGGCGATCACCGGCGATTTCACCCGCGGACCCAGTTACCGGGCGCTGGCCGACGACCCCGTCCGGCCCCTCCGCAGCTGGCGGGACGTGGGTGAGGAGTTCGTGTCCAGCGCCATGACCCGCGACCTTCTCATCCCTGCCGGATACCGGGGCGGGGTGTCGATGAGAATCGTCGACGAGACCGACGGCTACGTCGGAGACCTCCACCTGAGTACGACCTGCCGGAGTCGGCCCACCGAGTCCGGGATGGTGGCGTTGCATCGGGTCCGCCCCATCCTGGCCGGTCTGTGCCGCAGCGAACTCCCGCGGACCGAACCGGTCCACGGGACGGGTGACGATGCTTCCGTGCAGACCGTGGCCCGGCTGATCGTCTGCTCGGACGGCTGCGTGGAGACGCTGCTCGCGCCGGGTGGGCCCGAGGGGAGTCGGCTGAGGGCTCTGGCGGCCAGTCTGAGCCGCGTTCGCGATCGACGTGATGTGCGCTGTCTGTGGTCGGCGGCGGACGGTCGTCCGTTTCGGGTCCAGGTCCGCTACTTTCCCGACGGTGCGTCCGTGACGGTGCTTGACGCGCCTGTCCCGTATGGACTGACGCATCGGGAGACCGAGGTGCTCTCGTACGTCTGGGCGGGGCTGTCGAACTATTCGATCTCCATCCGCACCGGCGTTCGCGAACGGACCGTCGCCGCCCACGTCAGTTCGATCCTGGCCAAAACGGGCACGTCGTCGCGGGCACGGGCGGCGGTGCTCGCTGAACGGGAAGGGCTGGTGTGGGCAGGGCTGCTCGCGAACTGATGCCGCCGGGCCCGGCCGCCTGACCCTCAGGCGGCCAGGGCCGATCGGCCGGGCGCCAGGGACGCCGCCGTGATGCCGAAGTCGGCGAGGTCGGCGGGCAGATCGTCGGTGAGTGCCAGCGACGCTCCGGCGCGCGCGAGCGCCGGGGCCATCTGGATTCCGTAGCCGCCCTGGCCTGCGAACCAGAAGAGGCCGTCGACCGCGGGATCGGGTCCGACCACCGGCGTGCGGTCGGCGGTGAAGCTGCGGAGGCCGGCCCACGACGTCGAGACGCTGCGCACGGCCAGCAGCGTCGCCTCGTTGAGCCGTTCGATCGCGCGGGCGATCTCCAGATCGTCCGGTTTGGCGTCCGAGGGCGGCTGCGGTGTCTCCTCCGCGGGCGAACACAAGAAGCCGGCGCCGTCGGGTTTGAAGTAGAAGTCCTCGCTCGCCGACATCGTCATGGTGCGGCGCGCCGCGATGGAGCGGGCAGGGGTCTCCCGCGGGTCGGGAACCATGAACGCGGTCCGGCGGAGCGGAGCGATGCCGATCGGGGCGGCGCCGAACATGCCCGCGACTTCGTCGCACCACGCCCCCGCCGCGTTGACCACGGTGCGGGCGCGCAGTTCGTCGCCGGCCGCATCGCGCAGCACCCAGGACGACCGCTCGCGGCGGGCTTCGACGATGCCCGCCGACTTGAGCACGGTGCCGCCCCGGCGCCGGAGACCGCGCAGAAAGCCCTGGTGCAGGCCGTGAACGTCGAGTTCCAGCGAACCGTAGTCGACCATCGCGAGGTCGGTGTAACCCGACCGGAGCATCGGATTCAGCTGTTCCGCCGCGTTCCCGTCGACCAGCTCGATGGTCTGGCTGCGCGGACTCACCGTCTCGTACAGGGCGCGAAGTCCGTCGACCTCGGTCTCCTCGGCGACGATCAACAACGGCAGTTCGGCCACCAGCGGGCCGTCGACGATGTCGGGCGGCGCGACGAAGAAGTCGCGGCTGGCCCGGGTGAGCGCACGCACGGTGGCGTTGCCGTAGCTCTCCAGGAAGGTCGCGGCCGAACGGCCGGTGGTGTGGTAGGCCAGCGTCGATTCACGTTCGACGAGGGCGACCGATCGGTGGGCGGCCAGTTCGTACGCGATCGAGACGCCGGCGATTCCGCCGCCGACGACGATTGTGTCGAAGTCGGCGGCGGTGATCGAAGCGGTGTTGTCCATGGGGCTTCCCTTCGGCAGGTCGAAGAGGCGAGATGTGTCCTCCCCTCCGAGGGTAGGCACGAGATGTGATCCACGTCTTGGTCATCAGCACGAATCGGTAGGCCGCAGATCGGTGAGATCCACAAACCGACCAGTCGGAGAGGTCAGTCGGGCGGACGTCCGCCGGCGAGGCGCTCGATCAGCGGAAGGGTCCGATACCCGATCGCCTCGTGCATCACCACCGATACCGTCGTCCGTTCCACTCCCGGAACGGCCAGCACATGTCCGGCGATCCGGTAGAGATCGTCGGCGTCGGCGGCGACCACCAGCAGCTGCAGATCGGCGATGCCGGAGACGCCTACGGCTTCGAGTACTTCGGGAATCCCGTCGAGCGAGTCCAGCACCTGCTCCAGGCGATGCTGGTCGACCACCACGGCGATATAGGCGCGCAGGGGGAAGCCGAGGTCGCGCGGATGCACGCGACGGTCGAAAGGGGCCAGCACGCCTTCGGTCTCCCACCGCCCGATCCGCGCCTGGACGGTGTTGCGCGCCATGTCGACCAGTCCCGCCAACTGCACGCCGGTGGCGCGCGGGAACTCGCACAGAGCACGGAGAATCTTCGCGTCGGTTCGGTCCAGCCTGGCCATAGCGCACAGTATCGCTCGTCGAACGGTGCTGATGTTGGGCATTCTGATCAATTTCCCCAATGGACCTTGCGCAGGCTGCAATCTACTGAGACGGTGGCCACACGGACCAGGAAGCGTGCGATCCACGCGGACGTCCCGAAGGAGGCAGTCGTGTCCGACATCGACGAAATCGTTCAACTCGTCACCATCACCGGCGAGCGGCACATCCATCCCGACTTCTCGACCTACGTCGACGACATCGACATGGCCGAACTGCGGAGACTCTACGAGGACATGGTCGTCGTCCGACGCATCGACGCCGAGGCCACGGCGCTGCAACGCCAGGGGCAGCTCGGTCTGTGGGCGCCGCTGCTCGGGCAGGAGGCCGCTCAGATCGGTTCGGCCCGAGCGCTCGACGCCGAGGACTTCGTCTTCCCGAGCTACCGAGAACACGGCGTCGCCTACTGCCGCGGCGTGGCGCTCGAGGAGATGATGCCGTTCTGGCGCGGCACGTCACTGTCCGGCTGGGATCCGCACGAGCACAACATCGCGACTCCGGCGATCATCATCGGGGCGCAGACCCTGCACGCCGCGGGCTACGGGATGGGACTGAACCTCGAGGGTGCGGGCAGCGCGGTCATCACCTACTTCGGCGACGGCGCCACCAGCCAGGGCGATGTCTCGGAGGCGATGGGCTTCGCGGCGAGCTTCGCCGCGCCGGTGGTCTTCTTCTGCCAGAACAACCAGTGGGCCATCTCCGAGCCGGTGACCCTGCAGAGCAAGACGCCGATCGTCAACCGCGGCCGCGGCTACGGGATGCCGACCGTGCGGGTGGACGGAAACGACGTGCTGGCCGTGCTGGCGGTCACCCGGGCGGCTCTGGAACTGGCGCGAGAGGGCGGCGGCCCCACCTTCATCGAAGCGGTCACCTACCGCCGCGGACCGCACACCACGTCCGACGATCCCACCCGCTACCGCACCGCGGCCGATGATGCCGAGTGGATCCGGCGCGACCCGATCGAGCGCATCCGCCTGCTGCTCGAGGCCGCGGGTGCGCTGTCGGACGAGGACGCGAAGCTGATCGGTGAGCACGCCGACGCCGCGGCCGCCGAACTCCGGCGGGGATGCCTCGCGCTGGACGACCCGCCTGCGCTGTCGGTCTTCGACGACGTGTACGCCGAACCGCACCCGCTGATCGACGCCGAACGGCGCGAGTACGCCGCCTACCTCGACACCCTGGAGGCATGATGACCGCCGCGGCGCCCGCCCCGACTCCACTTGGGAAGGCCGTTACCGCGGGTCTGCGAAAGGCGCTCGCCGACGATCCGAAGGTCGTCCTGATGGGCGAGGACATCGGTCGCCTCGGCGGGGTCTTCCGCATCACCGACGGATTGCAGGAGGAGTTCGGGACCGGCCGGGTCATCGACACCCCGCTCGCCGAGTCCGGCATCATCGGTACAGCGGTCGGGCTCGCCTTCCGCGGCTACCGCCCGGTGTGCGAGATCCAGTTCGACGGCTTCATCTATCCGGGGTTCGATCAGATCGTGTCGCAGGTGGCCAAACTGCACTACCGGACTGCGGGCCATGTCTCGATGCCCATCACCATCCGGGTCCCCTTCGGCGGCGGCATCGGCGCGGTGGAACATCACTCCGAGTCGCCCGAGGGCTACTTCGCGGCGACCGCCGGTCTGCGGGTGGTGACCTGCAGCAACGCGGCAGACGCCTACACGATGATCCAGCAGGCGATCGCCTCAGACGATCCGGTGCTGTTCTTCGAGCCCAAACGGCGCTACTGGGAGAAGGGCGAGACGGACTACCCGGCTCTGGACGCCGATCCGTATCCCCTCCACAAGGCGCGCGTCGCACGTCCCGGCGAGGATGTCACGCTGGTGGCCTACGGGCCGCTGGTCACCACCGCGCTGCAGGCGGCCGCCGTCGCAGAGGACGAGGGACGGTCCGTCGAGGTGGTCGATCTGCGATCGATCTCGCCCCTCGACACGGACACGCTCTCGGCCTCGGTCCGGCGCACCGGCCGGCTGGTGATCGCGCATGAGGCGCCGGTCTTCATGGGCGTCGGCGCCGAGATCGCCGCCCGCGTGATGTCGGAGTGCTTCTACCATCTGGAGGCACCGATCCAGCGGGTCGGCGGGTTCGCGACCCCCTATCCGCCGGCGAAACTCGAACGTCACTTCCTGCCCGACGTCGACCGCATCCTCGCCGCCGTCGACGCGGTACTCCTCGACTGACTCCTGCGGAAGGACCCGGCATGTCCGTCATCTCGACCTTCGATCTGCCCGACCTCGGTGAGGGGCTCACCGACGCCGAACTGGTGCGCTGGGAGGTGACGGTCGGTGACACCGTGGAACTCAACCAGGTGATCGCCGAGGTGGAGACCGCGAAGGCCGCCGTCGAACTGCCGTCGCCGTATGCGGGCACCGTGGTGAAGCTGCACGTCCAGGAGGGGGAGACCGTCGACGTCGGCAGCCCGTTCATCGACATCCGGGTCGCCGGCGACGAGGCGGATGCGCCGGAGGCCGATGCCGCCGAGCCGCAGGCACCCGAACCCGTGCTCGTCGGGTACGGCGTCGCGGCGGAGAGCGGCACCCGGAGGCGGCGGAAGCCCGCGCCCGCCTCCGACGCGCGCGACACCGTCGGGGCGGTCGGCGACAGCGCTCCGGAACGACCGCTCGCCGCTCCACCCGTCCGCAAACTCGCGCGCGAACACGGCGTGGACCTGACGGACGTGCGGCCGACCGGACGCTCGGGCGAAGTGACTCGAGCCGACCTCGACCGGCATCTGACCGCGGTGAAGGCCGGTGCGGTCGACGAGGCAGCGCCGACCGCGGCGGGGGCCGCCGGGCCGGACGAGGAGCGCACCGCGATCCGCGGCGTCCGGCGCCGCACCGCCGAGGCGATGGTGGCGAGCGCGTTCACGGCTCCGCACGTCACCGAGTTCGTGGACGTGGACGTGACGGCGATGACCGAACTCGTCGACGACCTCGCCGCTCACCGACGCTTCTCCGGAGTACGGCTGACACCTCTCGCACTCGTCGCGAAGGCGGCGCTGGTGGCGCTGCGCGGCAACCCGTCGCTCAACTCGACGTGGGACGAGGACGCGCAGGAGATCGTCACCAAGCACTATGTGAACCTCGGGATCGCGGCGGCCACGCCCCGCGGACTGCTGGTCCCCAACATCAAGAACGCCCACACGATGAGCCTGCTGGAACTCGCTCGGGCGCTGGGCGAACTGACGACCGTCGCGAAGGCCGGTGCGACGCCGCCCGCCGACCTGCTCGGCGGCACGTTCTCGATCACCAACGTGGGCGTCTTCGGCGTCGACTCGGGTACGCCGATCATCAACCCGGGTGAGGCGGCGATCCTCTGCTTCGGCGCGGTCCGTCCTCGACCCTGGGAATGGCAGGGTGAGATCGCGTTGCGGCAGGTGACGACCCTCAGCCTCTCCTTCGACCATCGGCTCGTCGACGGCGAGCAGGGCTCGGTCTTCCTGGCGACGGTCGCCGACGCGCTCTCGGACCCGCTGTCGCTGATCGCCCTGAGCTGAGCGGGGTACCGGGCCGGGGCTCGCGGGTCGCGCTACAGGTGCCGGGCGACGTAATCGGCGGCCTGATCGGCCATGCCGTTCACCGAGTACAGCAGGTGCAGCGCGTTCGGGCCGCCGAGCGGTGCGCCGTTGCAGATCGTGTCGCCCTGGATGCAGTACTCGACGGTCCGGTTCCGGTAGACCGCCTGCGGCTGGACCGGGGGAGCGCCTGCCTCGCGGAGGAAGCGCGCCGACGGCGGTGCGAACTCCACTACGGCGGCGATGTGGGGCGCGACGGCCGCGGGCAGGGGTTCGGGCACGTATGTGCGGTACTGCTGATAGCGATCGGGGACCCGGTAGGCCGAACTGATCGCGTATCCGGCGAGTGCGCCGCCCTGCGAGTAGCCACCGATGACGATCCGCGTGTCCGGGCACGCGGCGGCGATCGACTTCACCCGCCGCTGCGCGGTCTTGACTCCGTCGACGAAGGTGCGCGCGAACGCGAGCCGGTCGGTGAAGTTGCCGCTCGCGGCGTAGTCGACGGCTTCGATGCGGACAGACTTACCGGGCAACCGGTTCCTGACGGCGTTGCCGAACGCGATCCCGGTGACGCCCAGCGGGGGAGCCTCCTCGACGGTGCCGCGCGCGAACAGGACGTGCACGTCGACGCACCGCGGTGCCGCGGTCGAGGGGGCGCGGCCGAGGGTCGCGCCGCCGGTCAGCAGACCGGCGGCCGCAACGATCAGGCAGGACAGCAGCGCGAGTACCCGGCGCGTCACGGCTCAGCCCGCCTGGACCGGATGGACGTTGAGCCGCGCCAGCAGATCGTTGTCGATCGCCGTCAACTCGTTGTCGATGGCGCGCTGGGCGTTCTTGCGCTGCTGAGCGGGCATGGTGTCGGCGGCATCGGCAGCGACCTGGAGGTTGTCCAGGCGGCTGGACATCGCCGAGACGAAGGCCTTGCCCTCGGCCGACTGCTCGAGCGCCGCGACCTCGTCCGCGGTGGCGCGACAGGCCGCGATGCGCGCCCGCAGCGATGCGCTGGGGCCGCCGTACTGGGTCAGGAGCGCCGGCGACACGCCCGCTCGGCGGGCCTGGACGGCGGTCACCTGGCTGCGGGCGCCGACCGCGGCCCGATACGCGATCGGAACCACGATCGGGGCCGCCATCCGGGCCACCGCGAGGTACCGCTTCATCTTCGCCGGCGTGAAGAACGCCGCGGCGGCGTCGGCCTTCGCCTGTTCGGCTATCGCCTTGGCCTCGGCGGCCGCCGCCTTCTGCTGGGCCTTGCCGGTGGCCTTGACCGTTTTGCGATCCTGTTTCTGCGCCCGCTTGTGGAACTTGTGCTCATCCTTGAGCCGACGCTTCTGCGCCTTGCGGCTCGCGCGGGACTCGGCCTCCGCCTGGACCTCGGCGCGCTTGCGGATCGCCTTCTCCTCCGCCTTGCGAACCTTCGCATCGGCCTTGCGCTGAGCCCTCTTCGAGCTCATAGATGAGAGCAGTCCCATGGCGACCTTCCCGTCGGATACCCGACACCTGCGATCAGTTGTCTCCAGCTTTGCATAGTCTCTGTGGGTAATGAACAACTCGGCCCCCGTGGCCGTGTTGCCGCTCGGAAACGGAAAGTCGAGGCCGATCACGTGGGATCTGCGATTCTCGGTGCGCGGAATCTCACGGGTTGCGAGCACCGGCTGGCGCTCGACTCCGCGGCTGCCGCGGACGGTGTCGCGAAGCCGGAGACCGCCGAGGCGAATCGACGGATCGAGGCAGCTCAGGCGCATCGACGTCACGTGCTCGATCTGATCCGCGGGTTCTGGAGCGACCGTCCGGAGGGAACGGTGGTCGTGGTGGAGGCGGCCGATCACCGAGACCGGGTGGCGGCGACCCGTGCGGCGATGGACCGCGGGGCGCAGTGGATTCTCCAGGCCGCACTGCCGACCGACGTGGAGCGCGGCCGTCGCGGTCACGCCGAGGCGCTGCTGCGGCATGGGGAGGGCTATCTCCCGATCATCGTCGTCAACCACCGTGTCACGACGACGATCGCCGAACCCCGCGAGGGCGAGGTGCCGACGTTGCGGACCAGTCCGTTGTTCGGCTGGCATCCCGAGCCGGATGCGACGCGGTCGTTCCGCAGCCGGCGCGGCGACGTGATGCGGCTGGCGCAGATCGCGGCGATGCTCGACGACCTCGGACGGCTGCACGCCCCGCGGGAGGAGGCGCTCGGCGGACTGATCGGTCTCGACGCCGACTGCATCGTCGTGGTCCCGCTCGGCGAATCGGCCCACGACTACGACGAGACCTTCGATCGCCGCCGGGCGATCGCCGCGGGGGACATCGCGACCTCGCCCCGACGGGTGAGCGAGTGCCGCAGTTGTCACTGGTGGCCGCGATGCGAGGCCGAACTCACCGAGAAACGTGACGTGAGTCTGGTGGTCGGCGGGAACCAGGGGCAGATTCTCCGCGACATCGGGGTCGTCACCATCGATCAGCTCGCCGATTATCGCGGCGCGGAGCCGGCCGAGTGGGTGGGTGCGGTGCGCTTCGACGACACCGTCGTGTCCGCGAAGTGCTGGGTCCGCGACATCCCGCTGGTCCGGCGGCACGACCGCCCGCGCGTCCAGCGGGCCGATGTCGAGGTCGACGTAGACATGGAGAGCTATTCCGAGCGCGGTGCGTACATGTGGGGCACACTCCTGACCGACAACACCGATCCGGCGCGGCCGGTGGCCTATCGTCCGTTCGTCACGTGGGATCCGCTGCCCACGCGCGACGAGGGGCGGTCGTTCGCGCAGTTCTGGGCGTGGCTGACAGCCGAACGCGATGCGGCGCGTGCCGCAGGCAAGACCTTCGCCGCCTACTGCTATTCGCAGCATGCCGAGAACCGGTGGCTGCGCGGCAGCGCCGACCGGTTCGCCGACATGCCGGGTGTTCCGTCGCGGACCGCGGTGGACGCCTTCATCGCATCCCGCGAGTGGGTGGACGTGTTCGAGGCCGTCAACGACAACTTCGTGTGCCCGAAGGGCAAGGGACTCAAGCGCATCGCTCCGGTGGCCGGATTCAACTGGCGCGACGACGAGGCGGGCGGCGAGGCGTCGATGGAGTGGTACGCCGCCGCGGTGGGTCTGGACGGCGCGGTGCGCGACGAGAGTCAGCGCGAGCGTCTGCTTCAGTACAACGAGGACGACGTCCGCGCCACCAAGGTGCTCCGCGAATGGATCGACTCGGACGAAGTGCTCGAGCTTCCGCTGGCCGCCGATCTGTTGGCCGAGAACGCCGGCGGCGGCGTTCTGCCCGGCGGGCGGTGACGGGCCGGCGTTCACCGGCCGGCCCGCCACCGCTGCGCGAGGTCCTCTAGCGCGGAGCCATGCGCAGTGCGCCGTCCATGCGGATGGTCTCGCCGTTGAGGTAGTCGTGGGAGACGATGAACGCCGCGAGGTCGGCGTACTCCGAAGGCTCGCCGAGACGCTGCGGGAACGGGATGCCCGCCTCGAGCGTCTTCTTGAACTCGTCGGTGACGCCGGCGAGCATCGGGGTGTTGATGGTGCCCGGGGCGATGGTGCACACGCGGACGCCGGCTCGAGCGAGGTCGCGGGCGGCGGAGATCGTCATGGCATGCACGGCACCCTTCGAGGCCGTGTAGGCGATCTGCCCGATCTGGCCCTCGAAGGCCGCGACCGACGCGGTGTTGACGATGACGCCGCGAGCGCCGTCGTCGGTGACCGCGGACTCATGCTGCATCCGGTTGGCGGCCAGGCGCATCACGTTGAACGTGCCGACGAGGTTGATGTCGATGACCTTGCGGAAGAGCTCCAGATCGTGCGGGCCCTCCTTGCCGAGGATGCGTGACGCCCAGCCCACGCCCGCGCAGTTGACCGCCGCGCGCAAGGGCAGACCGGCTTCGGCGATCTGATCGATGACGGCCTGGACCTCGGATTCGCTGGTGACGTCGGCGGCCACCAACTGCACGCCCGGGACGGACTCCGCCTTCTCGATCGACTGCGGCAGGTCGATGCCGAAGACGGTCGCTCCCTGCTCGGCGAACCGACGTGCCGTGGCGGCACCCAGGCCGGATGCGGCGCCGGTGACGATGACTGCGGAACCTGTGACGTCCATGGACGAATTCCTTTCAGGCGGGTGCGGCCCGCACCGGACCGGGCACCGTGACGGATTGATCGGCCACAACCCCGAGCGCTCGCTCGGTAGGGCCGATGCAATAGTACCCGCAAGCCTCTCTCAGTACAGTTCGCGGATCCGGTCGGCTTCGGCGACGTCGTGTTCGGCGACCTGCGAGCGCGCCTGCCTGCGCCGATGCGTCACCCGGATCCAGAACACACCCGCGACGACGATCAGGACCGCGGCCGGGACCGCGACGGCCACGAGGACTCCGGAAGCACCCGACAGACCCTCGACCAGCAGCCAGACGGCGAATCCGAAGAACAGGACCGCCGCGCCCACCGCGATGGCGCGCTCGGGGAGATGCCTGCCGAGCAGTCGGCCGACGGCGATCGCGAGCGCGTCGGCGGCGACCATGCCGACCGTCGAGCCGATCCACACGCCCACCCAGTCGTGATCGGTGGCGAGCGTGATGGTGGCGAGCATCGTCTTGTCGCCGAGTTCGGCCAGCATGAACGAGCTCATCACGGCCAGGAACACCGATGCACCGACCCGTCGCGCCCGGGCGGACTCCTCTTCGTCGAGCTCGTCGCCCCGCAACGTCCAGAGTCCGAAGACCAGCATCGACAGTCCGGCCAGCACCGACATGATGTCGGACGGTATCGACAGGCCCAGGAAATGACCGAAGAAGACCGAGACGGCGTGGACGAGGGTGGTCGCGGTCAGGATCGCGGCCAGTACCACCCACCAGCGGTATCGGAGAGCGTAAGTCATCGCCATGAGCTGAGACTTGTCGCCCAGCTCGGCGACGAAGATGATGCCCGAGCTGAGCATCAGAGCGGCGAACATATCGCTAGGTTAGGGCGGCCTATCTGCCGTACGCAACAGATCGACGGCCTGGAAAATCGCTGGTAGGGAGCCCAAAAGGGGTGATTCGGGTACCCGTACCGACCCGCCCCGGGAGCCCTGAGCGTCGGTGTCCGGCACCCCGACCGGGCACAATGGACAGGTGGTCAGCAAAGCAATCGACGTCCCGGCGACGCCGACAGGGGGCCTGCGTGCCCGTGAGATCGCGGCCATCGCGATCTTCAGTGGTCTGACGGTGGTGCCCGCCGTCATCGTCTCCGTGGTGCCGTTGGCGGCGGCGCTCGGGTTCATGACACCGGTGCCGGTCGCGCTGCTCGCGGCGCGCACCCGCCCGCGGGCGGTCCTGGCGGCGATCGTCACGACGGTGGCGGTGACCTTCGTGGTCGCCGGACTGGGGCCCGCCTTCGCGGTGCTCGTCTCGGCGGTGATGGGCGGATTGATCGGCGAGGTGCATCGGCGCGGCGGGCGGATGCCCGCCATGGCGCTGATGTCGCTGCTGGCCTCGCCGATCCTCGCCGGGGTGTCGGTACTGCTGATGTGGGTACTGGTGCCGCTGCGCAAACTGGCACTCGAAGTCCTCGACAACGTGCTGACCGGAATCGCGAAGACCGCGCGCGCGATCAGACTCGACGCCGTCGGCGACGCGATGGACGCGCTCTCGCGCAATGTGGTCGACAACTGGTGGCTGTGGATGTGGATTCCCGGCGTGATCGGAACGCTGGTGACGCTGCTGATCGCCGGGTGGCTGCTGGGCAAGGTGCTCGACCGCCTCGACGAGGTGCCGCTGGAGGACACCCTGGAGATCGCCGGGATCGCCGACGGCGATCGCCCCGTGGAGCCCCTTCCGCTGCGCATGGCCGGGGTCGGCTACACCTATCCGGGGTCGGACCGGCAGGTGCTCCACAACATCGACCTCTCGCTGATCAGCGGTGAGTTCGTGGCTGTCGTCGGCGCAAACGGTTCCGGGAAGTCGACGCTCGCCAAGCTCTTGGTCGGGGTGGATCCGACCATCGGTATCGTCGACCGCCCGGGTGCGCCCGGCCTCGGCCGAGAGGGCGGAACGGCACTCGTCCTGCAGCGGCCCGAAGCCCAGATGCTCGGTGCGCGGGTCGCGGACGACCTCGTGTGGGGACTGCCCGACGACGCGGAGGTCGACGTCGACGGACTGCTCGCGGAAGTGGGTCTCGCCGGACTCGGCGACCGCGAGACCACTGATCTGTCCGGCGGTCAGCAGCAGCGACTGGCGGTGGCCGCCGCGCTCGCGCGCAGCCCGCAGCTGCTCATCGCCGACGAGGTGACGTCGATGGTCGACCCGGTCGGGCGCGCCGAGTTGATCGAGATCCTCGCTGAACTCCCGCGCCGCCGGGCGATCACCGTCGTGCTGATCACCCACCGCGACTCCGAGGCCCGCGCCGCAGACCGCGTGATCCACCTCGAGGCGGGCCGGGTGGTGGAGCACCATCCGGAGTGGATGCGGCCGGAGGCGATCAGCCCCCCGCTACCGCAACGGCACGACGAGCACGGGCAGGCGCTGCTCGTGGTCCGCGATCTGGCGCACACCTATCTGCCCGGATCGCCGTGGGAGGTCACCGCGCTGAAATCGGTGAACTTCCAGGTCAATTCCGGTGACGGTGTCCTCATCGTCGGCGGCAACGGCTCCGGGAAGTCGACCCTCGCCTGGATTCTCGCCGGACTGATCACCCCCACCCGCGGCTCGGTGCTGCTCGGCGGTGAGCCGACGGCGGAGCGGGTGGGCGACGTGGGACTCGGCTTCCAGCACGCGCGACTGCAATTGCAGAAGACGACGGTCGCCGACGAGATCATGGCGGTGGGCGGTCTCGAAGTCGGTACCGCCGAGGTCGGGCATGTGCTCGACCTGGTCGCGTTGCCGAGGGAGATCGCCGCGCGGCGGGTAGACGCCCTCTCCGGAGGTCAGATGCGCCGCGTGGTGCTCGCCTCCCTGATCGCCTCGGGGCCGGAACTCCTGGTGCTCGACGAGCCGCTGGCCGGACTCGATCCGCAGGCGCGCGAGGAGGTCCTCGCCGTCCTCGCCGGACTGCGGGAGAAGGGCGCGACCATCATCATCATCTCGCACGATCTGGAGTCGCTCGATCGGGTGTGCAACCGTCGGATCGAACTGGTCGACGGTGTGCTGGAAGGCGGTCTGTGATGCAGATTCCGATGCTGCGCGAGATCCCCGGCGATTCGCCGGTGCACCGGCTGTGGGCCGGCAGCAAGCTGATCATCATCTTCGTCCTGGGGCTCATGACGTGGGTCCTTCCCTCCTGGCCCGGGCTCGGCTTCGTCGCGATCTGCCTGATCGCCTTCGTGCTGATCGCCAAGATCCCGCTCGGCGCGCTGCCGCGGCCGCCGTGGTGGTTCTGGGCGCTGATGGCGGCGACGGTGGTGTGGTCGTGGATCGCCCGCGGCAGCGACGGCGGCATCACGGCGTTGCGCGGGGTTCTCCTCGGCCTGCTGGTGGTGTCGATGTCGGTGCTCGTGATCTGGACGACTCCGATGGCCGAATTGGCGCCGGCGCTGGCGCGCCTGATGTCGCCGCTGCGGATCCTCCGGCTTCCCGTCGACGAATGGGCCGTCACCATCGCCCTGGCGCTCCGCGGCCTTCCGCTGCTCGTGGAGGAGATCCGGCTCCTGTGGGCCGCGCACCGACTGCGACCGCGGTCGAGTTCGGACTCCGGACACCCTTCGGCGGAGCTGTCGGTGCTCGACATCATCGTGGCCGCGATGTCGTCGGCCATGCGGCGCAGTTCGGAGATGGCCGAGGCCATCACCGCGCGCGGCGGCACCGGGCGGCT
Source organism: Gordonia sihwensis NBRC 108236 (assembly GCF_000333035.1). GTDB lineage: Bacteria > Actinomycetota > Actinomycetes > Mycobacteriales > Mycobacteriaceae > Gordonia > Gordonia sihwensis. The sequence goes on along the minus strand of NZ_BANU01000040.1, from coordinate 10,649 downwards.
GACCGCGTATCCGTCCCGTCCCGGCCGCATCGATGCGCTGGTGCTCGGGGTGTTCGCGGTGGCGTGTGCGGCCGCGGTCACGGTGAGCGTGATCTACCTGTAGTCAGCGGCGGCCCGTCGAACACAGCAAGAACGGTCAAGCGTCCGGCCGAGCGCCCCGGGGATACTCGGTGCATGAGCGAACCGAGGCCCGATCCGCTGCGCATGCTCCTCGACGCGGTTCTCGACGACGCGAACGACGATCTCGATGCGATGGCGGGCGAGGCGTACACCTCGCAGTTCCACTTCGCGCGGCAGGTGCGGCAGGGAAGTGGCGAGTCGCCGGTGGCGCTGCGGCGCAGAGTGACCCTGGAACGAGCCGCGTGGCAGCTGCAGCGCGGCGCCTCGGTGACCGAGACGGCCTTCGCCAACGGCTACGGATCGGTGGAGGGGTTCAGCCGGGCCTTCGCCCGCGCGTACGGACACCCCCCGACGGCTCTGCCGCCCGCCGATCGATCCGGCCACTGGCTGCCGGCCCCGAACGGCATCCACTTCCATTCGCCGACCGCGCTCTACGTGGACGCCGGCGACAGCCGCACGGCAGGCTCCGGACCGGCCGGGGACGTCGTCGAGATCATGTCCAGGCACGACGTCGCGGACATCGGTGTGCTGATCGACGCCGTCGCGCAACTCGGCGACGACGAGTACACGCGGCGCAGGCTGCCCGGGAGCCGTCCGCGTTCTTGGGACGGGCCGGACGAATCACTGTCGGAGGTGATGTGGCATCTCGTGGTCAGCAAGCAGCCGTGGCTGGCGACGATCGCCGGCGAACAGATGCCCGACCTCACACCGGTCCGCGAGATCGGGGCGCTGAGGGACCGGCACGCCGATGTCTCCGCGCGCTGGCTCGCCACCGTCCGCGACATCGATCGTCGCGACGCGTGGTCGGACCGAGTGGTCGATGCGCTGTGTGTACCGCCCGAGTCCTTTCTGCTGGGCCAGATCGTGGCTCATGAACTGACGTTCTCGGCACACCGTCGGCTGCTGGTGCGATGGATGCTCCGCGACGCGGGCGTCGACGTCGACGTTCCGGCCCTCGACCCCGACCCGATCGTCTGGCACCGACGCCACACCGGAGGAGGAACCCCATGACCGACTACACGTACTACACCGCTTCCACACTCGACGGATTCCTCGCTGATCCGGACGATTCGCTCGACTGGCTGCTGTCGCAGCCGATCGATGAGGACGGTCCGTTCTCGATCGCCGACCTGATGGCGGCGACCGGCGTGATCGTGATGGGCGCGACCACTTACGAGTGGGTGCTCGAGCACACGCCCGACGAGCCGTGGCCCTATCCGGATCAGCAGACCTTCGTCTTCAGTCACCGCGAACTGCCCCTGGTGCATCCCACGGTGAGAGTGATCTCCGGAAGCCCTGCCGAGCACCGCGAACTCCTGGAGACCGCGGCCGGTGAACTCGGCGTGTGGGTGGTCGGCGGCGGCGGCCTCGCCGCCGCCTTCGCCGCGGACGGGATGCTCGACGAGATGGTGGTCTGCTACGCCCCGGTCGCGCTGGGAGCGGGGCGGCCGCTGTTCACCCGGCCCTTCGACTTCGAATTGCTCGAGACCGCCCGGAACAAGGCCTTCGTGATCGCGCGCTATCGCGTGGTGGGGGCCAGGGGCCCGTCGCAGTGACAGTCGGACCGGTCCCTTCCGGGCCGGCCCCTCCCGAGACGCAGAGCGGCCCGGCACCTTTCGGTGCCGGGCCGCCGTGCCGGGTATGTCGCCGGGCCCAGTGTCAGGCCGGGACGATGAGGCCCGCGCCCTGGGTGCGGGCGCGATCGAGGCGCTCGCCGGCGTCGGCCCAGTTCACAACGTTCCACCAAGCCTTGACGTAGTCCGGCTTGACGTTCTGGTAGTCGAGATAGAAGGCGTGCTCCCACATGTCGAGCATGACGACCGGGATGAGGGCGGCGGAGGTGTTGCCGCTCTGGTCGGTCAGCTGCTCGATGACCAGACGCTGTCCGATGGTGTCCCAGCCGAGGATGGCCCAGCCGCTGCCCTGCAGGGTGGTGGCCGCCGCGGTGAAGTGGGCCTGGAACTTGTCGAAGCTGCCGAAATCGTTGGCGATCGCGTCGGCGAGGTCGCCGACGGGCTTGTCGCCGCCGTTGGGCGACAGGTTCTTCCAGAAGATCGAGTGGTTGGTGTGGCCACCGAGATGGAACGAGAGGTTGGCCGACAGTCCGTAGACCTTGCCGGCGATGGTGCCGTCTTCGCGCGCCTCGGCCAGCTTCTCCAGAGCGGTGTTGGCACCGTTCACGTAGGTCTGGTGGTGCTTGCTGTGGTGGAGCTCCATGATCTTGCCGGAGATGTGCGGCTCCAGGGCGCCATAGTCGTAGTCCAGCTCAGGCAGAGTGTATTCAGCCACGATGGTCCTCTCTGTGGAAAGTGTGAAAGATCCGTACCCGGGTCTGGTTTCTACATTTCCGTAGACCGAGACGCTTTGCAACAGAGGGCGGCCGACTGCGCGAAACCCGCCGACCGCCCGGGCTCAGATGAGCACGACGAGCACGATCGCCACGATGATCGCCGCGATGGTGGCCGCGGTCGCGGCGCACTGCTGTCCGATGTGCAGGTCGAGACGTGAAGTGTCCTCCGCGGGCCGATCGAGTGCTGACCGTGCCTGTCCCGCCATCGTTGAGCCTCCCCGACTGTTGGACGTGATGTGCCTCACACCAGACTTCCTGGGTACCAGACGCTACTCGGGATCGACGGCCCCGACAACCGTCCGGATCGACGTACGCTGGAATGCATGAGCCTCTTCGATCGGATTCTGGCCGCAGCCGACGTCAAACGCGTGATGGTGGCTCGCGACGACGCACTTCCCGGCCGTCGGGCGCCGATGCCGATACCGGCGGAGCATCGGGTGCTGCATCGGCCGCTGCGCGGGGCGGCCGACGAGAACGGAGAGTTCGCTCCGGCGGGTATCGGCGACTGGGGCCCGGACCTGCGCGCCGTGGTGTTGGCCGGCGGATGCTTCTGGGGGTTCGAGGAGATCTTCTGGCAGCTGCCCGGAGTCCACACCACCGCCGTCGGGTACGCGGGCGGCTACACGCCGAATCCCACGTATGAGGAGGTGTGCACCGCACAGACCGGCCACACCGAGTCGGTGCTTGTGGTCTACGACCCGGAGGTGCTGACCTTCCAGAAGATCCTCGAGGTCTTCTTCACCTCGCACGACCCCACCCAGGAGATGCGGCAGGGCAACGACATCGGCACTCAGTACCGGTCGGCCGTCTTCACCTTCGACGAGGCCGAGGCCGACCAGGCCGCGGCCGCCGCACGCCGGTTCGAACCGGTCCTCGCCGCTGCCGGCTACGGTCCGGTGACCAGCCAGATCTCGCTGATGTCGGAGGCCGGCGACGGGATGTTCTACTACGCCGAGGACTACCACCAGCAGTATCTGTTCACGAACCCCAACGGATACCGCTGCCATGCCACCACGGGCCTGGAGTTCCCGGCGGCAGGCTGACTCGCGGCCGTGACCGGAGCGATCAGTCTGCGCCAATGGAACCGCACGCTGCTCGAGCGGCAACACCTGATCGAGCGGGTGGACGAGGACGCCGTGGAGGTCGTCGACCGGTGCGTCGGCCTGCAGTCGCAGGATCCGCAGGCCGCGTTCTATGCGCTCGCCTCCCGGATCGAGGACTTCGATCCAGCCGAATTGGACAGTTTGATCCAGGATCGATCGATGGTCCGGATGGCGCTTCAGTGGGGCACGGTCTTCCTGATGGACGCCCTCGACGCGCGGTGGATCAGGGCGCTGCTGAGCCCGACGCTGATCAGCGGGGCTCGCCATCACGTCCGACGACTCAACGGTCCGGCCCCGGACGAGGTGGCGGCCGTGGGCGCGCGGATCATCGGCGGTGGACCCGAGCCCGTGACGGCGGCCCGGCTGCGTACGGCGCTCTCGGAGACCTGGCCGGCCGAACCCGTCGACGCGATGGCCGCGGTGGTCCGGGCGTGGATGCCGCTGGTCCAGACGCCCCCGCGGGGACTGTGGCGACGGTCGGGCGGCCCGGCCTTCCGCCTGCTGGACGACTGGATCGGACCGGGGGAGCCGGCCGTCGCCGGTGATGAGGCGATTCGCGACCTGATCCGCCTCTACCTGAGGGGTTTCGGGCCGTCGACGGTCGCGGCGGTGCAGACCTGGTCCGGTCTGCGCGGACTGCGCCCGGTACTGGAGCAGATGACGGACGACTGGGAGTTGGTGCGTCTCACCGGACCCGACGGACGGACGCTGTACGACCTGGACGGGCTGGCGCTCGCTGATCCGGAAACCGCGGTGCCGATTCGGCTCGTCGCGCCCTTCGACAACGTGATCTTCACCGCCGCCGACCGCGCCCGAGTCGCCGACCCGGACGTCTACGCGCGGACCGTGACACCCAACGGGCAGTCGCCGGGATTCATCCTGGCGGACGGGCGACTGGCCGGGACCTGGCGGCGGACGGCGGCCGGCGTCGAGCTCACCGAGCTCGTGGACCTGCGGCCGGCGCAGCGCCGTGAGTGTGAACGTGAGGCCCGCAGACTCGCCGAATTGGGCTGACGGACGCGTGGGGCAGTCGGGGGTGGTCTCACACACCGGTCCGCGGATTGCGCGCAGTGATGCAGTAGAGCCGGCCGCACGGGTCGGCCATCTGCACGCAGTCGGCGGAGCGCGCGACGACCGTCGCGCCCCAGCCCTCGTGCCGCTCCACTTCGTCCGGCACGTTGGTGGCGGCGATCGCGGTGTGCGCGCTGGCGACGCTCTCGTCGGTCCGCATGATGACGACCTGCAGCGAGAGTCGGGGACTGTTGTTGAGAGCGACCGCATCGACGCCCTCGGTGGGGCCGGCGTCTTTGCCGGTGAGTCCGGCCCAGAACTGCACCTCGGTACCGAAGTCGGCGGACGGCACCTGGAATCGGAGCTGATCGATGATGCTGATGCCTCCTCCGGGCCACCGGATGGGCCGGGCCCGGACTGATTCGTTCCGCCACGGGATGAGGCAGAACACGCCGCCGGCGGGCGAGCGCATCGTCACGACACCGTCGGCGACGGACTCGACCGTCGCGCCCCTCGACTCGGCCTCGAGCATCGCCTGCGACGGATCGTCCACGTGGAGATCCAGATGCATCCCGCCCGGACCGTCGTCGACCCGCTGAACACGCAGATAAGGGTCGCCGTGGAACGGTTCGAGCGTCGCGAACTCCTTGAACTCGCCGCGCGGCGGGGACACCGTACTGCCGGAGATCGCGCGCCAGAAGGTCACCTCAGCGCCGAATTCGGAGGCCGGGAAGTCGAAGAAAGCGGTGAGCCAGCGCACGTGCACAACCTCGGAGTGTAGTGTGCCGCGATCAGCGCCCGAGCAAGTCGCAAGTAGAACTTGAGGGTTTGTTCGACTGGGTTATCCCCACGTTGTCCACAGTGCACTTGGGGAAGAATCGCTTGGCCGTCAGGCGACAATCCAGGGGAAATGCGATGAAGATTCAGGGAATTGTCAGCCGGAATGAGACGTGCGACACAGAAAGTCTTGCTTTCACCTCCCCTTATCCACAAATCCACAGGGCTGTCCACAGGACTGGCGGAGGTTGTGGGTATGTGTGGATCGACAGTGCGACACGCCGCTGTGGATAAAAATATGCAACCTTGCATATGGGTGAGCGCGTTGCGCCGCTGGGCGGTTGTGGTAGCGCCGAAGGCTCCGCGATGCGATCATCCGCGGCGGCTCCGCATCGAGTTCGGGGCACTTGTGGAAGCATGGGAACGGTGAGCATGGACGAGATCGAGACGGTGGCGGTCACCGACCTCCCCGACGACTTCAGCGATGTCACCGACAAGGTCCTTCTCGACGTTCGAGAGAACTACGAGTGGGAGGAAGCCCACGTGCGCGGGGCGCTGCACATCCCGCTCGACGACGTGCCCGCGCGGATCGACGAGATCGACCTCGACTCCGAACTCCTGGTGATATGCCGGACCAGTGGGCGATCGTTCCGCCTGCTCCAGTACCTGGCGATGCGCGGCATCGACGGAACCTGCGTGGAGGGCGGCATGGTGGCGTGGCAGGCGGCGGACAAGCCCGTCGACACCGGAACCGAAGGGATGTACGGGAGCGGCGACGCCTGATGCTCGACGTCTGCCCCAGCTGCCGCATCCAGGCGCCGCATCGCGAGGGACGTGAACTGTGCCCGCGCTGCGGCCGTCGGCTCATGGTGCTCGACGCACAGGGCCGCGTGGTTCAGCGGCCGCAGTCCGGTGCCGCGCGAGGGGCTTCGGCACCGCGCACGAGTGTCGCGCGGGCCGGTCTGCGCTGGGTCGCCGACCGTCCGGCCGAGGCGCGTCCGGCTCCGGTCACGGTCCGCGCGCACGAATGGACGCCGACCCCGTCGTACCGGTACATACCGCGCTGGGGTCTGTCGGATCGCGGGCCGATCTCGCCGGGGGAGAACCCGGAGCCCGCGGACCCCGGCGACGTGCTGCTGCGCGCGCTGCGGATGGCGACCTCCATGCTCGGCGCGGCGGCGGTGGTGCATCTGATCCGGTACGTCATCGCGGCCGTCAACCGCTCGACGCCGATTCCGATGTGGCTGGATCTGCTCTCGGGCGCCGCGGTGCTCGTCTTCGGAGTCTTCGCCTTCGTCGCAATGCTGGTGGCACTCGTGGCCTTCGTGCGCTGGCTGCTTCCGGCGCGGGCCGCAGCGTATCGGGCCGCCGACCGCCGGGACCCGCGGCCGGCCCGCGTGGTACTGGCGCTGGCGGCGGTGCCGCTGGCCAATGTCGTCGGAGTTCCCCTGCTGCTCAGCGAGGCCGCGCTGTGCGGCGACGCTCCGGCTCCGGCGATCGGACGCATCAAGCATCTGGGGACCGCGTGGGCGATCGTCAATCTCGTCGCGCTGATCGCGGTCTGCTATCGAATCGGCTCATGGTTCAGCGACTCGGTCCAGGTGAGCGCCAATGCGCTCGCGCTGGTCACGTTCTCGCTCGCGGTCTCCGCGGTCTTCGCCCACTGGGTGGGTCCGCGGCTGGTGACGGTCCTCACCGGCCCGGTCGGTTCCAGCGCATCCGGACGACGACTGGTGGCGGCATGATGTCGGCGGGTATCTCGCGCTCGGGCAAGCCCGCGGTGGTCGCGCATCGCGGCGCCTCCGGCGAGTTGGCCGAGCACACGTTGGCGGCTTACGAGCTGGCGCTGTCGCAGGGCGCCGACGGCCTCGAATGCGACGTCCGGCTGACCGCCGACGGCGAACTGGTCTGCATCCACGACCGCACCATCGACCGGACGTCCGACGCGAGTGGTGTGGTGAGCGAGATGAGCCTGGCGCAACTGCGTGAATACGACTTCGGCTCGTGGCACCGAAGCGGCCGGGCGGCGTCGGTGCTCACCCTGCGCGAATTGCTCACCCTCACCCTGGACTGGCATCGGCCGGTGCGCTTGTTCATCGAGACCAAGCATCCGGTCCGCTTCGGCAGCATGGTGGAGCTCAAACTCCTCGAAGTCCTCCACGAGTTCGGCGTCGCTGCGCCGCCGTCGGCCGACCACAGCCGTGCCGTCGTGATCTCGTTCTCCCCGGCGGGCGTGTGGCGGGTGCGGCGCACCGCACCGATACTCCCGACGATCCTCCTCGGCGACAGCATCCGCATCATCGGCGGGACGGCGGCGACGGCTGTCGGCGCCACCGGTGTCGGACCGTCCATCGAGACCCTGCGTCTGCACCCCGACCTCGTCGATCGGGCCGCCGCAGCAGGCCGCGTCACTTACGCGTGGACGTGCGACGACCAGGCCGACGTGCAGCTGTGCGCCGACCTCGGCGTGCGCTGGCTGGCGACCAACTACCCGGCCCGAGTGCGGGACTGGCTCGTCACGGTGGAGTGAGACGTCAGCGATCGGGTGCCCTCGTGCGCCGCGTCCCGGCGGATGAGAGGCTGGTCGCATGGGAAAGAAGAGCAAGCGCGGCAGCGGCCCGCGTCCGGGGAGCAATCGAGCCGAGCGGGTCGCCGCCCGCAAGGCGCGGCAGGAAGCCGCACTGGCGGCGCCGGCGCGCCCGTTCCAAGGACTCAAGGCGGAATGCGATCTGGTGGCGTTGCGCGCCTTCATCGCTTCCGCCACTGCCCGGGTGCCGTTCGCCGCAGGGTTCGACGCGGCGCACGAAGCCGACTTCGCGACCATTCTGCCCGGTGCGGTGCCGGCCCAGGTCCGGCAGCGCGACGCAGCGGTCTTCGGCGAGCGCGGAGCGGCGGAGGGGGACGAGGGCGGGAAGGTCACCGGAGGCCTCGTGGCCCTGCAGACCAACCCCGAGCCGGCCGACCTCGCCGGCTCGCTGTCCGCGGCGCTGACCTGGGCGAGTGCAGCCGCCGCCGGCGACACCTACCCGGGCGGCGTACTCGGTCGTCCGCTCACCGAGATCATCGACCCGGAGGCCGAACTCCAGGTGGTCGTGCATGAGGACTTCGGGTGGTGGTTCGCCGACGACTCCGACGTTCCGGCGGAGCTCTCGATGATGCTCGAGCGCGCCAACGCGACAATCCTTCCGACCGCCCGGCTGCACCCGTCGAGCGGGGTCGGTGCACCGTGGTGGGTCGACGCAGGCGATCGTGCACATCTGAGGTGGGTGCGTCCGGAGGAAGAGACCGCGTTGATGAACGCACTCGCCCGCGTGCACGCGGCCGGCGGGCTGACCTTGGGCGAGGGTTCGCGCTTCGCGGGTTCGTTCCGCACCCACGGTCTGGTGGTTCCGGTCTTCGACCTCGATCCCGAGGCGCACCACGAGGAATGGCACTCGGGAGTCGAGGAGTTCGACGCCCGGCTGACCGAGGCGCTGGCGGAGACCTCCGACCTCACCGCCGCCGAGCGAAGCTCCCGGGCGGGCATCATCGGGCGTCAGGTCACGCTGCGGTAGCCGCCGGAGCCGTCCCGCCGGCCGTCAGAGGTTTCCGCCCGCGGCCGGCGGTTCGGCGGCGTCGGGTGCGGGGCCACCGTTGTTGACCTCGCGTTCCACGAAGTTCTCGAGATCGAAGATGTTGCCGTTGGCGCGGTCGGCGATGGTCTGGAGCGTGGTGATCGTCGCGACCTCCTCCACCTGCTCCTTGAGGAACCACTGCATGAACTGCTCGCCGAGGTAGTCGCCGCTGTCGCGGGCGGTCTTCGCCAGATCGACGATCTGCTGGGTGACGATCTTCTCCTGCTTCAGCGCGAGTTCGATCGGGCCGCGGTAGTCGTCGAACTCGGTGATCGGGGCGTCGGCGGCGGGGATCTTGACATCGATGTCGCGGTCCAGGAAGTACTGGACGATCATCATCGCGTGATTGCGCTCTTCCACGGACTGGGCATAGAAATGCTTCGCCAGCTGCGGCATGTCGTGGCTGTCGTAGTACACCGCGAGCGCGATGTACTGCTGAGATGCGGAGAACTCGTTGCTGATCTGGTCGTGCAGCAGCTGATGGAACGGCGTGCGCGGCGTTTCGGTCATGGGACGAGTCTAATGGCCCGGCTCCGCACCCGGCTGGTGGCGACGGGCGGCGCCCGACTCCGATTCGGTGGCGGCGGCCACTACGACACGGCGCCGGTTCCTCCGCTCAGCAGATCGGCTGGAACCGCCCGGCCGCGCGCGATGTAGTCGAAGAAGCTCTTCGTCGTCTCGCCCGGTATCAGCGAGTCGCCGTCGTCGGTGAACTCGTCGCCGTCGGCCGGCGCCGTCGTGGTGACCGGATCACCGCTGATCTTGTACGCGAGCCAGGCCAGGTTCCAGATGTGGTCGCCGCTGTCGACGGTGACCGCGTCGACCGCCCCGCTGACGAACGGGAACAGCCGGAACGGGTTGAGCAGCACCCCGGGGCTCGTGGCCTTCGACATCAGTGCCGCGAGGAACTTGCGCTGGTTCACCACTCGCTCCAGGTCGGCGTTGGGGAAGGCGCGGGTGCGCACCAGTCCGAGTGCCTGAGCGCCGTCGAGTCTCTGGCATCCCGCGGGCAGGTTCAGCCCGGCCTTGGGGTCGTGCAGGGGCTGATCGAGGCACATCTGAACCCCGCCGACGGAATCGACGAGGTTGTCGAAGCCGCCGAACCCGATCTCGGCGTAGTGGTCGATGCGGACGCCGGTGAACTCTTCGACGGTCTGGACCAGTAGTTGCGGCCCGCCGTTGTTGAAGGCGGCGTTGATCTTGTGGCTGCCCATTCCGGGGATCGGCACGTACAGATCGCGGGGGATGCTGATGAGCATCGGCTTACCCGAGGTCGGCAGGTGCGCCATCATGATGGTGTCGGTGCGCGCCCCGTCGGCGTCACCGGTCGCCAGGTTCTTCTTCTGTTCCTCGGTGAGTCCCTGACGGGAGTCGGTTCCGACGATCAGCCAGTTGGTTCCGGGAGTATCGCCGATCCGTCCGGGATAGCCGGACAGGGCGTTGACCCGATGCAGCTTGCCGTCGTAATAGAACAGCAGCCCGACTGGAATCACGACGAGCAGGAGCACGATCACGAGCAGGATCCGGCCCAGCCGGAACCGCCTGCGCTTGCGCGGTTTGGGAGAGGGCGCGGCGCGGCCGCGGCGCCGGGGCGGAGTCGGTGGCGGTGTGGACCGCCTCTCGTCGGAGCGACGGCGAGGCGGTGCGCCACCTGCGGCCGGTGCGGGAGACGGA
>NZ_BANU01000041.1 GCF_000333035.1 Gordonia sihwensis NBRC 108236 | reverse complement strand
TTACCTGTTCCGGACGCTTCGATTGACGCGTTGATCAGCACAAATACGATCTACTTCATCGATGATGTGTTCGCCGCATTCAGTGAGCTCAATCGGATTCTCGCTGGCAACGGCTGCGCCGTTCTCGGCATCGCAGATCCGGATGCTTTGCGAGCGATGCCGTTCACGCAGTACGGGTTTCATGTCCGGGAGTTCGATGCGATTGTCGACGAACTCCAGCGAGCCGGCCTGCATGTCGAGGAGCGGATCCGCGCCGGCAGTGTCGACTTTCCCTACTGGTTACTCGTCGCACGCAAGTCGGGTGTCCGGTAGCGGTTTTCGATGGCTCCGCTGCCTGGGTGCGCCTGACCGCCTCACTGTGCGGTCCGGCTCGCCCCGCAGCTTCGGGTAGGCGACGTCGCTGAAGGAAACTCGTGGCGGACAACAGCATCAATGCTGTTCAGTCCAGGGCGGTGTGACGTGGGGAAGGCATCTTGGGCCGTGACGACCGAATGCCTGAAGTTGTCGGCCTGTGCCCCGGTCGGTGCAGGCGAGACTCGGTCTGCCACGGTCGGCGGGCGTACTGTTGGATCGACGGTGAATGAGGTGTAGCGATGATGTTCTCTAACGGCGGCCACATGGGCAGTTTCGGGCACGGTTGGATGCTGCTCGTACTGATCGCAGTCTGGGCGTTGATCGCCGTCGGAATCACTCTGGCGATCCGTTCGTCGATACGCGCCTCTTCAAAGCTGGACCCCGAGTCTGTCCTCGGCCAGCGTTTGGCGTGCGGGGAGATTTCGGACGTGGACTACACGCGGATGGTTCGGCTGATTCGCGACGACCCCCAGGGGCCTCCAAACTGGTGAGAGCCGACCAGTCGGCGCAGTGGTCAGGCCTGTGGGGCTGGTGATAGTTCCCGTTGAACAGTGAGCCAGGACATGCCGTTGTGCGTGTTCCAATGCTGGCGACGGTGAGGGGCCACATTCGTATCGTCAGCATCGGTTCAAGGTTTCCTCAAGATCGTCCGCGAGGGTCGCTACCCGGCGCGTCGGAGACGACTCTGGGAGTGGACGTCCGCGATACATGCTCGCGGATTCAGTGCGGACCAGAAAGGCTGATCAGGATGGTTGAGGTTTCGAGGCGATCGGTGCTCATCGGAGGGTTGGCGGCGCTGGGGGTCGGGGTACTCGGCGCGTGCAGCCCGGACCGCCCTCAACGCCCTGAGTCGTCGCCGTTGCCGGGACCACCGTTGCAGGCGTCGCCGAAGCCGGGGCAGAAGGTGGTGGAGGCGTCTTTGACGGCCCGACCGGTGGCTGTCGACCTCGGTGCGGGCATTATCGCGAACACCTGGGCCTACGGCGACGAGGTTCCCGGGCGAGTGGTTCGCGCCACTGCGGGCGACTTCCTGCGAGTCAACGTCGACAACCAACTTCCTGCGCCGACGACCGTTCACTGGCACGGCATCCGACTTCGCAACGAAGCCGACGGAGTCCCAGACGTCACGCAGCAGGCGATCGCACCCGGAAACCGGTTCGTGTACGCCTTCACGGCCCCCGATGCTGGGACGCACTTCTTCCACCCCCACGTCGGGGCACAGCTCGATCGAGGTCTGTACGCGCCGATCATCATCGATGATCCGGCCGATGCGGGCGACTACGACGCGGAATGGATCGTCGTCCTCGACGACTGGACGGACGGGGTCGGGAAGAGCCCCGATCAGATTCTGGCCGACTTTCAGGCCGATTCCGGACCGTTGAAGTCGGGCATGGGCGGGATGGATCACTCGTCGATGCCGGGAATGAACCACGGCAATTCGTCGCTGGGTGACGCCGGAGACGTCGCCTACCCGCACTATCTCATCAACGGCAGGGTTCCGGAGGCGCCGACCGAGTTCCGCTGCCGACCGGGTCAACGAGTCCGGGTGCGACTGATCAACGCGGCATCGGACACGGTCTTCAAGGTCGCACTCGCCGACCACACGATGACGGTGACGCACAGTGACGGACATCGGGTCAACGACAAGCAGACCGGAGCCCTGTACGTCGCGATGGGTGAGCGCTACGACGTGACCATCACCGCCGGAGATGGCGTGTTCCCGCTTGTCGCGGCGGCCGAAGGCAAGAGTGGCCAAGCCTTGGCGCTCCTGCGGACAGCTTCGGGACAGGCCCCGCCGAGCACCATCCGCCCGCGCGAACTCGAGGGTCCAGTACTTCTTGGCGCCGATGACCTGGCCGCGGCGGAATCGGCACGATTGCCCGACCGCGATCCCGACACCACACTCAAAGTCACTTTGAACGGGCAGATGTCGCCGTTTGCCTGGGGGATCAACGGCAAGAAGTACGGCCAGGACACACCGCTGACTGTCCGGCCCGGCCAGCGGCTGCGAATGCAGATCACGAACTCGACGATGATGGTGCATCCGATGCACATCCACGGCCACACCTGGTCGCTGCCCGACCGATCGGGTTTGCGCAAGGATACGGTGCTGATCCGTCCGATGGGCCGCGTCAACGTCGACCTCGACGCCGACAACCCCGGCGCCTGGGCTCTGCACTGCCACAACATCTATCACATGGAGACGGGCATGATGACCACTCTCCGATACGCGTAGACGCACCAGCCCTGCGGCACCTAGACCGGTACATCGCGGGCCGACTGAGACACCTCGATCACCCCATCTACTAAGCTGCTTAGTAGATGGGGTGGTTTCGCCCCTCGCGGTCGCGTTCTGTGCACACGAGAGGTCGTATCCCATGGTCAAATTCCCTAGAGGCGGTACTGCCGCCTTCCTTCTTGCTGCCGTCCTGATCATCGCAGGGTGTTCGCAGCCATCCCGGGATCTGGTGGCCGATCCGTCGGTTGCGTCGGCCGCGCCGTCGATCGAGCTCACCCCCGACGACGGGGCGAGCGGAGTCGATCCCCTTGCCCCGGTCGTGGCCACTGTGCGCGGCGGCACCCTGGAGAACGTGACGCTCGTCAACGATGGGGGGCGGCCTGTCGTCGGCATCATGACACCGGACCGCTCCTCCTGGAAGGTCGGTGAACCGCTCGGTTATGGCCGGACGTACACCGTGACCGCCACGGCTCGCGGCGGCGGACAGCGCGCCTCGCGCACCGGGTCGTTCACCACGCTCACCCCCGACAATCAGGCCGGCGTCACCCTGCAGACGACCGGCGGCACGCCACTGTCGACCGGAGGGACCTACGGCGTCGGAATCGTCATCGTTGCTCACTTCGACGAGCCGATTGGTGACCGCGCCGCAGCCGAGCGGCGACTGTCGGTCCGCACCACGCCCGGAGTCGAGGGCTCCTGGTACTGGCTCGACGACCAGAACGCTCACTGGCGGCCGCGCGAGTACTACCGTCCTGGCACCGAGGTCACCGTTGAGGCGCGGATCTACGGCGCCGACCTCGGCGGCGGCCTCTACGGTCAAGAAGATGCCGAGGCGACTTTCACGATCGGTGACTCGCACGTAGCGATCGCCGACGATCGCACCAAGCAGGTCAAGGTGTACGAGAACGGCAACCTCGTCCGCACGATGCCGACCTCGATGGGGATGGGTGGCACTGAGGTCATCGGGGGCACCGAGATCAGCTTCTGGACTCAGCGTGGCATCTATACGGTGCTGGATAAGGCGAATCCGGTCGTCATGGACTCGTCCACCTACGGTCTGCCGATCAACTCCAGGCTCGGCTACAAGCAAACCATCGCCTACGCCACGAGGATCAGCACCGACGGTGTCTATCTGCATCAACTGGACGAGACCGTCTGGGCGCAAGGAAACACGAATCTCTCGCATGGCTGCCTCAACCTCAACGGCGCCAACGCCCGCTGGTTCTACCAGTTCTCGATCCCGGGCGACGTCGTCGAGGTCCGCAACACCGGCGGGGCGCCGCTGGAGCTCTGGCAGAACGGCGACTGGGGCGTGCCCTGGGAGCAATGGCGAGCAGGCAGTGCGCTGGCCTGATCAGAACTCCTGCGAGACGATCACGAATAGATCTCACTCCCGCAACGATCTACTAAGGCGCTTAGTAGATCATTGGGTCGACATCGACGGCGTTGCAGCCCGCGCTGACATCGACCTGTCGACCGCGCTGACCTCCATGTTCTGCGATTGAAGGCGGCCCGCACACGCATTGCCCATTCCGTCGAATGTCCGGTTTGGTGCTGGTGGTGCCAGTGGTGCGCAAGTGTCATAGTGGCGTCCATGACTAGAGATCCCCTCGTCGGACTCACCTCCTCGCCATCATCGGCAACGCTCGCACCTCGGGTGCGGCACTGGGTGGGCACCGCCCCTGTCGCTCTTGGTCTGGCCGCGGCGGTTGCGGCGGGGACGCTGAGTCCAGCGCCCGCCGTGGCTGAGACCGCCAACGGTGTTGACGGTCACGTCGTGGTCGAGCTGGCGGCCATCGTTAAAGACAGCGTGCGGGCCGTGGCCGGACCTGACGGACTGGTGAAGCTGCTGGCCCCGATGGCCACCGTGACCTCATGTCTGACCGTCTCTGCCGAGACCGACCCCGCCGCAGGCGATCGGGTCGGAGCTCTGGGGTGCTTCGCGGCCGCCGGGACTGCCTTCGGTGGGCAGGCGCCATTGATCCTCGACGCGGTCCCTGTGGGGCGCCTACTGGCGACACTCGCTGCCGCGGTCGCGCCGCACGACCCGTCGATTTCGCACGGGGGATCCTCCGATCACCTCGCCCCGGACGGCGCCCGCCCCGCTCCCGGGCAGACTGCGGCCACCCCCACCCCCGGCGGTGTCCTGACCTCCACGTTCGGTGACGGTCGCGGTCATCAGGGCATCGACATCGGCAACCGCCTGGGAGCGCCCATCCTGGCGGTCGAGGACGGCGAGGTCATCAACTCAGGGCCTGCGGAGGGGTTCGGCCTGTGGATCCGTATCCGTCACGCGGACGGTGCTGTCACGACCTACGGTCACAACGATCAGAATTCGGTCAACGTCGGCGACCGTGTGCGTATGAGTCAGCAGATCGGCACTGTCGGCAGCCGCGGGGTGTCGAGCGGGCCGCACGTGCACTTCGAGGTCGCCGACCCCGCCGGGACGGCGATCGATCCGCTGCCGTGGCTGCAGGCCCGCGGCGTCACCATCGCCACCGAGGCATCGCCGCCGCCGACTGCGACGCCTCCGGACGTGTCGGTGCTGGCTCGGGGGCAGGTGCGCGACCGCCGACACTGACCTACTATGTTGCTTAGTAGATGGAGGGGTTGGCAGTGACGCGAACAAGGGTCAGTCATCGACTCGCCGTGGCGGTCGGCGTTCTCGCAGCAGTCCTCAGCGGTGCAATGATCTTGGTCTATGCCGAGACCGTTGACTTGCGAGGGCGCCCGCATGCGCACCGCCTCGGCTGGCCGCCGACCTGGCATTGGGTGTGGGCGGCAATAGTAGCGGCGATCGTGGCGCTCGCCGCGCGAGCGCTGCTGCGGCGACTGGTATTCACCGCGCACGTTCGCCGTGATTCGACGACTGCCGACCCGGCGGACGAGACCGACTCGACTCGACGGGCCGAGACACAGATGCTGACCAAGACAAGAAGGAGTGGCCATGCTGCGTGAGTGGTCCCTGGTGCGCTGGGTGGTGGCAGCAGTCACGGCCATCGCGATCGGATTGGCCGTCGGTATTCCGTCCGGACTGATCGACACGCCGTGGTATTCACGCATGACGCCGACCCTGTGGTGGAACTACCCGATTTGGCTGGCGACCGCGGTGTTGGGCGGCCTGATCGCGGCCACCTACATTCAAGCCCGGACGGCGCCGCGGATGGAGAAGAAACTCTGGGCGACGGTCGGTTCGGCGTTGGCTGTCGGATGCCCGGTGTGCAACAAGGTGGTGGTCGCGGTCGTCGGTGTCAGTGGAGCATTGACCGTCTGGGCGCCGTTGCAGCCGATCCTGGCTGTGGTGTCCGTGGCATTGTTGGGTTGGGCCCTGCAGCGACGGCTGCAGGGCGAACGGCGATGCGCGGTCGCGGCCTGACTGCGCGGTTTGCCGCAGTCAGTGCAGTGGCGTGAGGGAAAGGTGTGCGATGCACGGTCTGGGCGAGCTGGAGGCACGCATCATGGAGGTCTTCTGGCGCGATGACGCGGACAAACGTGTCCGCGACGTGCTCGAAGGGCTGGACGCGGAGCGCGAACCCGCGTACACGACGGTGATGACGGTGATGGACAACCTGTACCAGAAGGGGTGGCTGGGACGCGACCGGCGCGGCCGGGCGTACTGGTATCACTCGCTCAAGTCGCGTGAGCAGACCGTCAGCGATGCCTTGCGTGCGGTGCTGGCCGACGCCGGCGACCCGTCTGGGGCGCTGCTGCATTTCGTGCGGCACGCCTCCGACCAGGAAAGCGCAGCAATCGCTCAGGGCCTGCGGGAACGGGACTGACGCGGTGGTCACGGCAGCACTGTTGGGCGTGAGTGCGCTGGCTGCGGCTCTGATCGGTGACCGGGTCCTCGACGTCCTGATCGCGCGTGATCGACTCACGGCCAGGACCCTGCTGCGGGTGTGGGCGGCGCTGACCGCTGGCGTGTTCGTCGCCGCTGCGAGCTCGGTGGCCATCGTCGCCATTCCCGGCCACGCGAGCGTCGTGGGTGGGGTGTTGCAGACCTGCCTGAACGGACTCGACAGTGCGGTCAGCCGCACCCTCGAGTTGGTCGCCGGGCCAGGCGTGTTCGCCCTCGTCCTGGCCGTGTCCGGGTGGCGGGCTGCGGCGTTCTGGCGGACCGCCCGTCGCCGTGACCTCGAGATCGGGGCGCACCACGCACTGCTCGCGCGGTTGCTGAACCCGACGGGCGCCCGGTCGCCACTGTGGCTGCCGACGAGCACACCCATGGCCTACAGCACGCCCGGACGGACCGAGGGCCTGATCGTGGCCAGCGAAGGGCTGCGGCAGCGACTGGACCCGGCGGCGTTGTCGGCGGTGATGGCTCACGAACAGGCGCACGTCCATGGTCACCATCATCTGTTCGTCCGCGTCGCCGACTGTCTCTCGCACGCGGTGCCCTGGCTACCACTGACTCGGCAGGCGAGTCCCATCGTGCGCGCCCTGGTCGAGTTCGACGCCGACGCACACGCCGCGCATGAGCACGGCGACGCTGCCGTCGTCCGCGCGATCACGCACGTTCACCCGACCGCGCCGGCGGGCGCTCTGGGGATCGCTCGTGACTGCGTCGATCTGCGGTTGCATCGATTGGGCCGTTCCGCCGCTCCCGGCACGCGACCGTCGCGTAGTTCGTCCTACGCTGCCCCGACAGCGGCCGCGATGTTCCCCATTCTGCTATTCCTCGCCGGTCTGGCCACCGTCTTCCTGGCTGCCTGCCCCGCCTGACCCTCCTGGGAACCGGCCGGTGCTCGCCCGGCCCGTCGCATCGATCGTGATCGAGAGTCCGCACGCCGACGCGCACCGTCAGGCCGGGGCCAGGCTCGTTGGGCGCCCGGTCACACGGGCAGGACGACGTCGTTGATCAGCGCCTTTCGGACCCAGTCCACGAACACATTCCACAAGCCCGTCACCAACATCACGCCGACACCGACCAGCAGGACGCCCCCGACGATCTGAATGGTGCGGGCGTGGCGGCGGAGGAAGCCAAGGCTGCGGACGGCCCATGCCGATGAGAACGCCAGGACCACGAACGGGACACCGAGGCCGAAGCAGTACGCGACGACCATCAGCGCGCCGCGGAACGGCGCGTCGCCGTTCGTGCTGATCGCTAGCCCGATGACGGCACCGAGGGTGGCACTGCTGCACGGTATCCACCCGATGGCGAACACGGCCCCCAGCAGCGGCGCGCCGACCATACCGGTGCGGCGGTGAGGCGTCATGCGGCGTTCTCGCCGGAAGAACGGAACCACGCCGACGAATACCAAGCCCATCACGATGGTCACGACCCCGCCGACGCGTTGCATCACTGCCAGGCGGGCCTGATCGAGGAAGACCGAGGTCACACCGAACAGCGCCACCGTGGCCAGGACGTAGACGAGCGTGAAGCCCAGGACGAACAGCCCTGCCGCGGCAACCACCCGCCACCGGCCGGACTTGGGGCCCTCACCGACCTGGACGGCGGGAGCTTCGGCACCGACCAGCCCCGCCAGATACGACAGGTAGCCCGGCACCAGAGGCACCACGCACGGCGAGGCGAAAGAGATGATCCCGACCAGCGCCGCGACACCCAGGCCCAGCAGCAGCGGACCACTGGTGACCGTGGCCGCGAACGTCGTTCCCAGATCCGCCAGAAACCACTGATTCACTGCGGCGCCGCCTTCTCCTCGGCCACCGTCACAACGGCAGCACGCAATTCGGCCTCGGTGATCGCTCGAAGGAACAGCTTCGCTGGGCGGTGCTGGCGGTCGAGGATCAGAGTGGTCGGGACAACACCCACGGGGACTCCGAGTGCGGCAAGGGTGGCGCCGCCGTAGTCGAAGATCGACCGATAGGGCACCTTGCGGTCGGTGGTGAAATCCTGTGCGGTCGAGCGCGAATCACGAAAGTTGATCCCCACGAACTGCACCCCACGGGCGCGGGTGTCGCGGTAGACGTTCTCCAGTGCCTGAAACTCGGTACGGCACGGTGGGCACCACGAAGCCCACACGTTCACCACAACAACGTCACCGCGGTAATCGGCGAGCCGGACAGCTCCCCGGTCGAACAAGTCCTCACCCTCGACCGCGCCGATCGCACGCCGCATGGCGGGCGCGTAGTCGATGACCGTCTGACCGTCAGGGGAGACGAACTGATTGGCGCGCACCGCAGACACGGCATCAGTGCCGGTACCGCACGCGGTCAGCACCGTGGCACCGATGAGCATCGCGCCGACGAGCGCCTGCGCGCGTCGCCGACGGCCACGCGCGCAGTCCGGCATCCTCTCGTCGATCCGGTACCTGTCCTCGGAAATGTGTCCGGGTGCCACACAACCACCTCCATCTACTAAGGAGAGTAGTACTAACTTGCTTAGTAAATGGTGAGAGTGATCGATGCCCGGGTGCTGACGGTGGCCGGCGGCGGACTAACCCGGCTAGCGGTCCAAGACTGCGCGCGTCGTTGATCCTGGATGCAGGTCGAGTCTGCGCAGCAGTTGTGCGTTCAGGGCCACGACGATGGTCGACAACGACATGAGGATCGCGCCCACCGACATCGGCATGACAAATCCGATGGGTGCAAGCACTCCGGCCGCGAGCGGGACGGAGATCAGATTGTAACCGGCCGCCCACCACAGGTTCTGTTTCATCTTGCGGTACGCCGCTCGCGACAGTTCGATCACCGAGAGCACGGAGCGGGGATCGTCGCTGGCCAGGATGACACCGGCCGAGGCGATAGCGACATCAGTACCTGCGCCGATCGCCAGACCGATGTCGGCCTGGGCGAGCGCGGGAGCATCGTTCACCCCGTCTCCGACCATCGCCACCCTGCGACCTTCGGTCTGCAGTTCCTGCACCTTGGCGGCCTTGTCTTCGGGACGGACACCGGCGAAGACACGGTCGATGCCGAGTTCATGAGCAACGGCATTCGCGACAGCTTCAGCGTCACCGGTGATCATCACGACCTCGACGCCCTGCGCATGGAGCGCATCGACAGCCTCGCGTGACTCGCGGCGGATCTCGTCGGCGAGTTTCAATGCGCCGATCAGCCGCCGGTCTTGAATGACATGCAAGATGATCGCCCCGTCCGCACGCCAGCGATCAGCGACAGGCAGTTCGTTGAGGTGTTCTTCGGCGAGCAGGTGCGGGCCCCCGACCCGCACTGTCGTTCCCTCGATCGTCGCGGTGACCCCCACTGCGGGCGATGAGGAGAAATCGCTGCTGGTCGGGACTCTGAGGCTGTGGCGATCGGCGGCGCCGACGATCGCGCGTGCGAGGGGATGCTCGCTGTCGGACTCAGCGGCCGCCGCCAACGCCAGCAACTGATCCTCGTCGACGTCGTCGACGGCAAAGACATCCGTGACAGTGGGTTCGCCCCGGGTGAGCGTGCCGGTCTTGTCGAATAGGACGCTGTCGACCGTCCGCATGCTCTCCAACGCAAGTCGGTCTTTGACGAGTACGCCGCCCCGGGCCGCACGCTCGGTCGCAATCGAGACGACGAGCGGAATCGCTAGGCCCAGAGCGTGCGGGCACGCGATCACCAAGACGGTGATCGTGCGAACCACCGCATCATCGGGCAAGCCGATCGCCGTCCACACAATCGCGGTGATCGCCGCGGCTCCGAGGGCAAACCAGAACAGCCATCCGGCCGCGGTGTCGGCGAGTCGTTGAGCACGAGACGACGAGTTCTGAGCATCGGTGACAAGCCGTTGGATCCCGGCGAGAGTCGTCTCGTCGCCGGTGGCCGTGATCACGATTCGTAGTCCTGAATCGGAAGCGACCGTCCCCGCGGTCACGGTGTCGCCAACACTGCGGGTGACCGTCTGGGACTCACCGGTGACCATCGATTCGTCCATCGCCGCACGCCCCTCGACGATCCGGCCGTCGGCTGGGATGCCCCCGCCGGGGCGAATGACGACGGTGTCGCCGACCTCCAGATCGGCGGGGGCCACGGCCTCGATTTGCCCGTCTCGGACACGTTCTGCTTGGTCGGGCAGAAGCGCGGCCAGGGAGTCCAGGGCCGAGGTGGTCTGGGCCAGCGACCGCATCTCGATCCAGTGGCCCAGCAGCATGATGACGATCAGCAGCGCCAATTCCCACCAGAACTCCAGTTGATGACTGACAAGTCCCAGCGTCGCCGCCCAGGACGCGAAGAACGCCACCGTGATCGCCAGTGCGATCAGAAGCATCATCCCGGGTTTCCGCGTCCGCAGCTCGCTCAGAGCGCCGGCCAGGAACGGCCAGCCGCCCCAGAGGTACATCACGGTGCCGAGCGCGGGCGCGATCCATTCGGCCCAGCCGGGGACCGAGTAGCCGACCAACATCGCGAACATCGGCGAGAAGGCGATTACCGGAACCGCGATGATGAGGTTGATCCAGAACAGTCGGCGAAACTCCCCGACGTGGTCACCGTGCCCACCATGCCCCCCGTGCGCACCGTGGTGGTCCCGGTGCCCACTGTGGTCTCCGTGTCCACTGTCGTGGTCCAGGTGCCCGCTACGCCCGCTGGGGGTGCCATGCTCTCCGTGATGGTCGGCGTGGTCGTTGTGATCTCGACCGTGCTCGCCGTGTTCGTTGTGCCCGCTGTGCGGTGGGTCTGCGACAGCATTGTGGCTCTCAGGCACTGCCGCGTCATGGCGGTCGACGCCGTGTATGGGGGCGCCGCCGACGTCTCGGTGGTGGTGGTGCGCGTGGGGGTCAGTCATCCTGCTGCCTTCCTCATCGTCATTCCCCAGCTGGGTTGGTGACTGTTGAAGTCGTCACCACCCCCCGGCTCAAGACGTCGGTTGAATTTCGCTCTCGACGACCCACTTATGGTTGGTCATCTTCATGCCGTCCGCCTCGTAATCGACCATGTAGACGGTCTGGTCGGTGGAGCTGGCGATTGTTGCCTTCGCCCCCTTCATGCCCGTCATGTGATCGGCCTCAAGGGTGACTTCGGTGCCATCGGCCAGACGTCGATCTCCTGCGTTTTTGATCTCCTGTTGGACTACCCACTTGTGATCCTTGACCGGCTGGCCGCCGGTGGTCGGGGTGAAGTTCACCGAGTAGGTGTAGGTGTCGAAGGCGCCGACGATTGTGGCCCGCGCACCGTCCATGCCCGCCATGTGGTCTGCGGTCAGCATGACCTGGCTGCCGATCGGAAACTTGGGTGCTGAGACCGCCTTGATGCCGGCAGGTGCCGGTCCGCCGTCCATCGGGTGGTCCATCGGCGAATCGCTCATTGCTCCGGCACTGCTGGCCATGCTGCCACTGTCATGGCCTTGGTGGTCCTGGCTTTCGCCGGCACTGCAACCGGCCAGAACCAGTACTCCGACGAGTATTCCGGCCGAGACGGCCGTCATGAGAGGCTTGCGCATGTGGTCTCCTATCCACTCTGATCTCACCGAACGACGCACCGGTGTGGTGCATCGCCGTTTTCTCCGTTGTCGGCCGATTGCGCTTTGCTCGGCGGCCGCACAGGGCTGAAGGTGTAAAAGTGCGTTAACCCGCGAACGTCACGCCGACAGCAGGACGCGAGCTGGCGTCCATCAAATCCGCACTGCCGAATAGCCGGCCGCTGTGACTGCGTCGACCACCGCGGCCTCGTCGACGAGGCCGACGGCGGTGACCACGAGCCTGCCGGTCTGCGCGCTCACCTGAGCGTCCTGAACACCCTCTACGGCTGCGACTTCCTCGCGCACCGAGGCCTCGCAATGCCCGCACGTCATGCCTGTTACCTGATACTCGCTCGACGACATGTCTTCCCACCTCTCCAGTTGATACCCCATGGGGGTATGATGTTCCGATGACGATATACCTGCCGCCGGCCGTGATGCAAGAGTGCCGCCGCGCATCGCAGGTCAGGCGACCTGGGGAGAGCTGCCAGGTGTGGGGCGACTCGGTCAGTTGCGGTTGACTACGTCTGCACGTGACCGTTCGGGCGTCTCGGCGGTGTACTGATCAGTGAGACCGAGACGGAGGTGTTCGCTATGATAAACGGCCTCGTCAAGCAGTTGAGCGACGTGGGTGTCATAGAGGCTGTACACAATGCTGCGGCCGTTGCGTACCCCCGTGACCAGGCCCAGGTTCCGTAACAGTCGTAGTTGGTGCGAGACCGCGGACGGCTCCATCTGCACGGCCGCCGCAAGTTCTCCCACAGCCATGGCTCCGCCTTGAAGCTCGGATAAGATCCGCAGCCTGCTCGGAGTCGCCAAAGCCTGCAGGGTGGTGGCGACGCGGTCGGCGGTCGCCGCGTCGAGTGAGGTCGTTGTCTCGCCGCCACTGCCGATCCGGTGTCCCATGATCAACATCATACTTCGCACTACTCACATGAAGAGGTGTTCATATATTCTGATTTGGTGATTGATTCGAACCAGAGAGAGTGACCCGGGATGGACATGGCGACGACACAGGTCGACCAAAGCAGGGGTGCCGCGAGGCGTGGCTATGCCGGGGCGCGGACCCGTCCATGGGACCTTGCCGAGGTCCGATGGGCAGTGGCCGCATTGGTGTTGTTCGTGGCCGGGCTGGCCGCGCAGCTCGGCGGCACGGCGCCGGCAGTGTGGTGGACGCTATATCTGGCCTGCTATGTCGTCGGTGGGTGGGAGTCGGCGCTGTCCGGTCTGCAGGCGTTGCGCGAGAAGACTCTCGACGTCGACCTGCTGATGGTTGTGGCCGCGATCGGTGCTGCCGCGATCGGGCAGGTCACCGACGGTGCCCTGTTGATCGTCATCTTCGCGACTTCCGGCGCCTTGGAGGCCTGGGCGACGGCTCGCACCGAGGATTCGGTGCGCGGACTGCTCGACCTTGCGCCGAGTCGGGCCACGGTCCTTGGCGCCGGCGGGCACGAGCAGATCGTTGACGCCGCGGGGTTGGTCGTTGGCGACGTGATCCGGGTCCGCCCCGGTGAGCGTATCGCCGCCGACGGCACCGTCATCGACGGTGCCAGTGAAGTCGATCAGGCCACCATTACTGGGGAGCCGCTACCGGTGATCAAGCGGGTCGACGACGAGGTCTTCGCCGGTACGGTCAACGGCACCGGCGCACTGACAATCCGCGCTGACCGGCCTGCCGCCGACTCGGTCGTCGCGCGTATTGCGGCGATGGTCGCCGAAGCGTCGCAGACGAAGGCGCGAGCACAGCTGTTCATCGACAAGGTCGAACAGCGGTATTCGATCGGCATGGTGGCCTGCACGCTCCTGGTGTTCGCGATTCCGCTCGCGTTCGGTGCCGAACTGCAGCCGTCTTTGCTGCGAGCGATGACGTTCATGATCGTTGCGTCGCCGTGCGCGGTGGTCTTGGCGACCATGCCGCCGTTGCTGGCCGCCATCGCCAACGCAGGTCGCCGCGGCGTCCTTATCAAATCAGCGGTGGTCATGGAAAATCTGTCGACGATCGACACTGTCGCATTCGACAAGACGGGCACAATCACCTCCGGCCGTCCTGTCCTGGCCACCGTCGACCTCACCGGGCAGGGCCTCGACCTCGGCCACGGCATCGACACGGTCCTCAGCGTCGCCGCAGCCGTCGAGTCACTCAGTGAACACCCACTGGCGGCGGCCATCGTCTCAGCTGCCCATGAGCGAGGGCTATCGGTCCCGCCGGTGGAAGGCTTTGCCGCGCAGCCGGGGAGCGGTGTGACCGGCGTTGTTGGCGGGCACCAGATCGCGGTCGTGTCTCCACACACCTCGGACACCCCCGCGGCGGTCGAGGTCGCCGAACTCGTTGCTGCCGCCGAAACGCGAGGCGACACCGCGGTCATCGTCGTCGACAACGGGGCGGCTATCGCAGTGTTGGCTCTGGGCGACTCGCAACGCGTCGACGCGGCCGCCAGCGTGGTCGCTCTGACTGGCGATGGAGTGAGTACCGTCCTGTTGACCGGTGACAACGCAAAAGCCGCGGAACGCGTCGCGGCCGACGTGGGCATCGTTGACATCCATGCTGAATTGCTCCCGGAGGGCAAAACGGACGCCATTGCCGCCCTGCACGCTGGCGGTCGCACTGTCGCTATGGTCGGCGACGGGGTCAACGACGCGCCCGCGCTCGCTGCGGCCGAGGTTGGGATCGCGATGGGCGGCGCCGGTTCTGATCTGGCGTTGCAGGCTGCCGATGTCGTCGTCGTCCGTGATGATCTGACCGCAGTGCCCTCGGTCCTCGCTTTTGCTCGGCGGGCGCACCGTGTCGTCGTCGCCAACCTCATCATCGCGGCGACGTTCATTGCGGTACTGGTGCTCTGGGACCTGCTCGGCACGCTGCCTCTGCCACTCGGTGTCGCCGGCCACGAAGGGTCCACCATCATCGTCGGGCTCAATGGTCTGCGACTGCTCCGGCGTTCTGCGTGGCCACGAATGATTGGGCACTGATCAGCGGAGCCTCCGAAAAACGGCGGCGAATCAGGCGGCTTGTGTGTGCGACGATGACATCCATGGAATCGGTCCGGCCCTCGGTTGCCGCCGTCCACGATCGTGTGACAGTGCATCTGGACGCCCTCGACGACGCGACACTGGTCGACCAACTGCGCACGCTGCTCGGTGCGCGTTTGGTTGCGTATCTGGCCGGCGCGCCCAGCACCGCTGCGGTCAGCGACTACATCACACACGCGGCCGCAGTCCCGGACCACGTCCGAGCCCGTTTGAAGGTGGCCTACAGCGTGGCGGCCCTGCAACACCAGCTCGGCGCTACCCCATCGTTGATCCAAGCCTGGTTCCAAGGACGCAATCCGCGCCTGGATGATCGAGCACCGGCACAGGTCATCGCCGACGATCCCGGCCGCTTCCGAGGCACGCTCATCGCGGCCGCCGTAACTCTGGTGGGTGGCTAGGTGGACACTGACGCCGCGTTTGCGGCCTCCTGGCGGATCGGCAGTCGAATCAATGCCGTTGCTCAGGCCGAGATCCTCGTCGACTCCGTGGTGGGACCGCCACAGCACATTCGGCGACGACTGGATGCCGTCATTGACGACCTCCTCGATCCTGCTGACTAGGCTGGCGAACAGACGAATCAGCCGATGGCCCTACGGTTGGGCGCGATGTGCGCAATGACGTTCTCGAACCGTGGGACGGGACGTGCGCCGGTTACCCGAGAATCGTCGGCGGTCTGTCGTCACTCGTCCGCCGTGTCTAGCCGGCCGTAGAGTTTGGCGATCAGCACGTCCTTGGCGCGAAGTTCTGCGCGGAGGCGACGGAGTTCGGCATCGTTGGCCGTTAACTGAGCGCGAAGCGCCGACACGATGGAGCTGTCGGTGGCTGCAGCCTCGGGTGGCGGGGCGATGGTGGTGTGGGCGCGGATCTTCTCCCGCAGGTCCGGATGGTTGTAAATCGTCTTGCGGGTGACGCCGGCACGTACAGCGACGGCGTTGATGTTGATTGTGGCCCCCGATCTCCGCATGGCGGTGAGGGCCTTCTCAATCCGAGTCCGGACGTCGGCGGAGCGCTGCTGTGCGTGGGCGTTGAGCGCGGCGATCGCCTGATCAGTCGGTGGCGTCATACCCCATTACCTCGGTTCTCAGCTTTCCCTAGTGCGATCTCGTGCAGCCCTCGAGTCTGGATCTGCAGCAGCGGTCGCCGATCGGAGGTGCCGGCCCCGGCCACCGCAGAATCGCGATCGGCCGATGCCTGGTCCTCTTCGGCAGCGAGTCGGGCGATGATGGCATCGAGCGAGGCGATCTCGCGGAGACGTTCGTGGACCCAGACATTCTCGTCGGAAAGTTGCCGACCCGTGCGCTCGTGGTATTGGCGGCGCCGCACCTGGAGAAGCGACTCGGTACGGGTGCGCTGGTCGGCGAGTTCGTCGAGGTGTGTGCGGTCGGTGGCGAAGTGACCGCAGGTCAGGCAGGCGTTGCCTTTGTCGCAGGTCTGCAAGGGCGGCAGCAGACAGACGCCGTTCGGGAGGACGCGGTCGGTGCGTTGGGACAGTTGGGTCATGTCGTAGACGTCGGTGGGGCTGATGCCCAGGTCGGCGCCGTGGGCGCCGATCTTCTTGTGCTTGAGGAACTCCGCTTCCGCAGTGGCTGCGAGGGTGGCCGCGTATCGCAGGGTCATCTCGGGTGAGGCGTGTCCGAGGTAGCGCTGCACGACGTGGATGGGGACGCCGTCATTGAGGAGCTCGGTCGCCCGGGTGTGCCGGAGCCGGTGGGTTTGGGTGAACCTCAGAGGGTTTCCGGCGCTGTCGGTGAGTCCGTGGACTCGGTCGAGTTTGGCCAGTGCGGATCGGTAGGAGGCATACGGGCGGGGGCGTTGCCCCTGAAATTGGTGCCGGACCCCGAGAAACAGGTACTTCGGGGTCAGGTCCGGGTAGTGGTCTCGGTTGTACTGTTGTTGTTCGGCGATGATGTTCACCACGGCCTGCTCAACCAGGATCGTCGGGATGACGCCGTCGACCTTGGTCTGCTGGTACCGGAGTTTGGCGACGAACGCATCGGGGTCGTTACTGTCTACGGGACGTTCGATGCCAGGGATCGCCTCCAGGGGTTCGTGGTCGAGCATCAGGATCTCCGAGGCTCGGCGGCCGGTCAGGGCTTGAAGCAGCCAGATGCGGGCGGTCTGCGGGTCACCGAGGCCGGCAACGACCGATAGGGTTCGGTCGGGGTGGGTGATCGACACCGGGAATCCGCGGTCGGCGGACAGGACGTCGAGGTAGCACAGCATCTGCTGCAGTTCGCTGGTGCTGTACCAGGTCAACTCCCGAACGCGGGAGGAGTGCCGAGTCCGGAACGCCGGCCCCCACAGCCGGGTGTGCGCGGCCGAGACCGCCAGCCAGCGACGATCGCCGGTCGCCGCCGCGGCTTCGGGGGCGTGGTCGGCCATGAACGTGTAGAACACCTGCGTCTGGCTGCGGGCCTCGTCGACGGCCGACGCCGACAACAATCGCCCAGGCCGGGCACAGGCCTGCGGTGAGTGCAGGTAGCCGGAGAAGTCGGTGAACACCTGACGCAATACTGCGGGGTCGGTGCTGATCACTGGATCGTCGATGCCCTGAGCCTGCAGGAACGGCCCGAGAAGGCGGGACAGGGTGCGGGCCCGCTCCACCGCCGACGACCACCGCAGCAGTTCGGTGCTCAGCGCGGTCCGCAACCAGAAGCGGACACCGTCGCGGAGCCAGCGCGGTTCGAGGGTGTCCAAGCGTAGCGCTTTGTCGTGGGCCGGTTCGTGCTCGCGTTGCGGGATCCGCCGATCGGCTCGCAGATCCCAGATGTCGTGCTCCCACCACGGCTTGGTGCCGCAGCGGACACTGACGTGCAGGTGCATCTGCTCGATGAAGTTGGTGATGTTGCGGCGCGAGTTCGCCGACGCCAGGCGGGCATTGCGCTGCTCGAACCCCACCAGCGCCGACCGGGTCAGGTCCGCGACACCCAGGTCGGTCACCGACGTCGGTGGATCACCGTGGACTCGTTGATAGTCGGCGACGGCCGCGGTCAACGTCAGGGAGAACCAGCGCAGCAGGGACGGTTCGATCTTGCGGAGTCCGTCGGCACCGCACAGCCACACCCACCACGCCAGCTCTTGCTGCAAGCGCAGCGGAACCGACTGCGGGGTGAAGTCGTGCCCGTCCGGGTTCCGCAGGTACCGCCGATTGAGCAGAAACACGCGATCGGCGGGCGCCTGGTCGATGCGGTACCGCAGCTGCCGCCATTGATCGGGGACCCGCGCCCACTGCGCCTCCCACAAAGAGTCCCCGGAGGGATCTGCGGCGTCGGCAGGTATCAGCCGCGGGGTGTGGTCAGGTGTCATGGATTCCCCTCCAGCCCGCGACGTAGTTCTTCCACTGCGACAGGGACCGCATCTGCGCGTCTTCGGTCACCCATCCGTAGGTCGAGAGAGTGGTCTGCACATCCTGGTGGCCCAGGCGCCGCATCACCACGTGCGGCGGAGTCCCGTTGAGGAGCAACGCGGTCGCATGCGTATGACGCAGCCAGTGCGGCGACCAGTCGGCCGGCACTGTGTCGGGATGGTGGCGCCGCACCTGGTCGACCCGGGCGTACACGGTCTCCACCCGCATCGGCGCGAACTGCTGCCCGCGAACGAGATTGACGAACACGAAATGTGAATCCAGGTTCTCCACGAGCACGTCAGCGCACATCTGCACGAGCATCCACACGTACTCGGTGTAGAGCGCGGCCAAGTCGTCACCGATGTAGATGCGGCGAGCCCCGGTTTTGGCGCGCAGGCCGTGAGGATGATCATCGCGGCCGACGATGTCGATGGATGGGGTGACGCCGCCAGTGATGTGGAAGTCACTGTGCCGCAACGATAACGTTTCACCCAGGCGCATGCCGGTCTCGGCCAGGACCGCCATCATGAGTCGGTCGCGGAGTCCGACAGGGCCGCCGGTCCAGCCGGTGTCGGTCTGGACCGCACAGTCGTCGAGGATCGCGACCACCTGCGCTGGATCCAGGACCGGCGTCGCAGACTGGTTCGGCAGCCGAGTCCGGTACAACGGCCGCCGGTGATCGCGGTGCGGGCCGACACCGTCGAGGAAGCCCTTGTAGGGGCTCGCCCAGCGTTGGGTCCGGCGGGCACTGTAGAGCCGCTCATACGGTTCGATCAGGTGATGAGCATCGGCGTGGAAGGTGTACAGCGCCAGCACAGCAGCACTGTAGGTGGCGACCGAGGATTCGGCGAGCCACCTCTCCCGCTCGGACAGTCGCGTCACGCCGGGCAGGTCCCCGTACCGCAGGTAGGTCAGGAAGTCGCCGAACCGGGACACCGGAAACTGGTCCCACTCGTCGCCGACATGCTCAAGCAAAGTCCACCAGTATCCCAGGCCACGGGCGTAGCCGCGGACGGTATTAGGTGAGCGGTCCTGATCGCGCAGAAACCGCAGGAACTCGTGCGCAGGCAGAACGGGTAGACCGGTGTCGTCGACGACGGTGTAGGAGTCGGGCCGGTCAGGGAATCTCATTCGCTGTGCTCGGGCCATCACCGCCACCTCCGCCGACGATCACGCTTGCCGCGAACGGTGAGCGCCGGCGAAGTCGACCTCGACAACCGCGCCGCGGCGGCCGGTGACCGACGGCGCGGCCGCTGACGCCGGCGTTGCTACAGCCTTCTGAGCCGGCCCTCGCTGGCCGACCATCAACTCGCCGATCACATCGACCGGCAGGATCAATCGGCGTGCGGCCAGAGCCTGCACAGATTTGGTGCCGTACACCGCTTCGACCCACCTGCTCATCAGGCGAGGACGCTCGGGAAGCCGATCGTCCCAGCCCGGTTCGGTGCGGCCCCAGGTGAACCCGGTATCAGGATTCACCCGCGTATACAACTGCTTGCGCAGCGTCTCGTAACGATGCTCGTCCATGGCGCCGGACTCGTAGAAGTGGCGCAGCAATGCGCCGAGCGAGATGCCCCACTTCATCTTCACCGGAAGGAGATTCACCAACGACGGTGCACTACGCAACGATGCCGACGCATGCGCGTACGGCGCCAGGAACTCCGAAGCGAATCGCGAGGCCTCTTGCTCGCGTTCGTCGGTCATCTCACCGGCATTGCGATGGAGCATCAGGTGCCCGAGCTCGTGTGCGAGCGTCCACCGCGTCCGTTCCCACGAGTCCAACTCCCGCGACGCGACCAGAGGCCGTTCCCGGAATTCTCCGATCCACACCGAGCACCCGAGATGCTTCTCCAGACGTCCGCGTGAATTGCCTTCCAGGCCTTGGGATCCGAATCGTTCACTCCGCATCATCACCGGGATCCCACTTCGTTCCATCAGATGAGTCAGGTCCGCAATCGGCGCATCCGGTCCGACATTGAGCATCTCCCTGGCCGCCGCGGCCGCAGCGACAGGATCCAACGTCGGTCTGGGCTCAATCAGTAAGGGCGGCAACTTCTGCGCAGCATGCAACTGGAGCAGGAAGTCACCTGACAACGCCATCACCTGCGCCATCCGATTTTTCTCGGCAGCGGTCATCGCCTTCGGCGCCCGGAACGACAGATCCGACGGCTCGACCCGCGACACCGGTGCGGTGGTGAAGAACTCCGCAGGAAACCGCAGAACCTCACTCAAATGATCGACGTCCTGGACGGCCAACTCGACGGTCTCCGCGCGCTCCATCCGCGTCAACCGCGCACCAGACCAGCCCATCTTCGCGAGTACTTCTTTGGCGGTCATCCGTCGGAGCAGTCTCGCTTGCCGGACCCTGAGTCCGTACACCTCACATGTGGTCATAACGTCCCCGATTCAAACACTCGCCGACTGACGGTAGCGACCGGGTCTGACAATTCCGCTAGGCCGGCGAAGGACCGTCGCCCTCCTGAGCCTTGCCCAGCAGGTCGCCGAAGTCGTCGTCGTTCTCGGCGACGACCTGACGAGGCTGCACTTGCCGCGGGAGTGGAGTCGACGCCAAAATCGCCACCGTCGACGATGAATCGATCCCGACCACCGCCGCCAGAAAAACCTCGGCCACCTGCACCGAGTCCGGCGTGAACGAGTAGAGCACGAACCATTCCACTGGGCCCGAGGGAATCTGCTGCTCCGGATCGGGAACAGGGAACGGAAGCACCCAGTCGGCCTCCGCCGGGCCGGAGTCCCGCTCGTCGGGAGTCACCGGAACCGGGCCGGTGCGCACGATTAGACGCTCGCCCTGCTCCGGGATGACCGACGCCGGCATCTTCCGGACCCGGATGCTGGTCCCTCGCTGGTCCTCGAGCAGTGCTGACATCCCCTGCCCGTAACGCATCGCGAACACGCCAGGCTTCGGCGGAGAATCTGGATTCCTGAAACCCACAGTGCGAAGCAACAGCATCCCGCGCACGTCCGTGCAGTGGATCATTCCGTGTAGGTCCGACACGGTCCCGCCGTGCTCGGTCACCACAGGTTCCCAGAGGTCGGCAACCGCCTGAACGGCGTCGGCCAGGTCGCGCCGCAACACCACGAACTCGCCGTTGAACTGCTCGACCAGCTGGTCGCACTTGGCCTGGAGTTGGCTGAGGTTCATGCATGAAGAATTTCATATCCGTTCCTACATATCAATAGGTTCACCGATGAAAGTTTTCGCATCTGAATACTCGGTTGATACCTAATAGTATACATGTAGATAACAATAAATGCAAAGGTCAAGGGCATATTTATAACTCATCTTGTCTTGCTACTACAGATAAGCGATCCAGGTGATCTTCGGAATGGCCCGGACCGCGGGCGGTCGACGGTCGATGACCGAGATCGGAGTGGTGGAACGGGATCGAGCCGGGCTGGTCCGGGTGGTGCCCGCGTGGCGGGCCGGAACCGGTTTCACCGACCGTCGGGAGACTCTCGTGCGGCTCATCGGGAGTCGGTCGTGACCGTGATTCCGCTGCTCCTCGCGGCAGCGGCCGCCGTCTTGCTGTGGCCGGCGCCGCAGGCTCACCGCAGACTCGAGGAACTCTGCGGTCGTGCCGATCGGGGCTCGCGCCGGCGGACCGACCCCTGGCTGACGGTCTGGGCGCTGCCCGCGGGCGCGCTGATCGTGTTCGGCGTCGCACCCGGTGTCGCCGGGGCACTGGTGGCCGGTGCGATTACCCGGCAGCGGAGGCAGACGCGACGGGACGCTGCGCGAGATCGCGACATGGGCGAGCTGATCGCCGCGCTCGGAGTGATGGGAGCCGAACTGTCGGTCGGTGCCCCTGTGGTCCAGGCGTGTCGCGCCGCAGCGTCCGACCTGCTGCAGTCCGGCTCGTCCGGACCGGTCGCGGACGAACTGGCCCGGATGGCGGCCCGGGCCGAACTCGGCGGCGATCCGGGACCACCCCCGTCAACCGCGTCGAACCCGGTCCGGCGTCTGGCGCAGGCATGGGCCATGTCGCTCGAGTTCGGGCTGCCCATCGGTGAGGTGCTCGCCGCGCTGCGGTCGGATCTCCTGTCGAGGCAGGACTTCGCCGCGCGGACCAGAGCCGGGCTCGCGGGGCCACGAGCCACCGCGGCGGTTCTCGCAGGTCTGCCGATGCTCGGACTGGTACTCGGACAGGCGATGGGAGCCGATCCGGCTCGAGTGCTGCTGGGCACGGGGACGGGCGGTGTTCTGCTGGTGATCGGCACGCTGCTGGCGGTCGCCGGACTCGCATGGGCCGGGCGGATCACGAATAGGGCGGTGGCGCCGTGAGTGCGGCGCTGGTGCTTCTGGCGGCGGCATTGCTCGCGTGGCCACCGCCCGGGTGGGTGCTCGCCCGGGTCCGGGAGTCCGAGCAGACCGGTGCGGGGGACGAGGCCGGAGGATCGCCGGATCCCTTCGACATCGCAGCGGGCTACGACACGCTGGCGGTGTGCCTCCGGTCCGGACTGCCGCTGGCGACCGCGGCGGCGGTCGCGGCCCGGACGTCGCCGCCGGTGCTGGGCAGGTCGCTCACCAGAGCCGCGGAACTCCTGGCGCTCGGCTCCGATCCGGACCAGGCCTGGGCAGCCGCAGAGTCCGACAGCCCGGAGTTCGCGGAACTCGCGGCGCTGATCAGGAGGGCATCGCGAGCGGGTTCGGCGGTGGCCGACGTGGTTTCGGGATTCGCCGACGGCACACGGCGGCGTGCGGAGAACGCCGCTCTCGAAGCGGCCGAACGTGCGGGAGTCAAGATCAGCGGACCGCTGGGGCTGTGCTTCCTTCCCGCGTTCGTATGTCTGGGCATCGCGCCGGTGGTGATCGGCCTGGCGTCGGGACTCCTCGCGGGCGTGTGACGGAGGCGTGCGCCCGTGCCGGGCGTCCCGGGTCATTCAGACGGCAGAATTCGGTTCTGCCGCTCTTTCCTCTTCTCGCCCGGACGCGCACGCTTCGTACATGGATACACATGCAGTCACCCGATGGATGGCCGTGGCGGCCGGCGCGGCGCTGCTGGCGGTCGGAGTCGCGTCTTGCGACAACGGCGACCGCGCCGTGCGGCAGAGCGTCCCGTCGACGGTAGTCACGGTCACGAAGTCGGTCGCGCCCGTGACCGACAGTGGGTCGCCCACGGTGACGGTCATGCCCACTGAGTCGACGGAGACGACCGAGGCGGCCACGGAGACCTCTCCCAGGTCGGATCTGTCGAGCTATTACGGGGAGTGGACCGGGCACGGACGGCAGATGACGCTGCAGCCGGATGGGACCGCATTGGTCACGCTGGCCTCCGGCGCCGCGAATGTGGAGAAGTGGACCGCCATGTGGGGAGCGCACGGCAACGGCATCGTCGTCACGCTGGACACCATGACCTGGCACACGGGCGAACCGCTCGGAAACCAGCCCGGCACGTCGTGGACCGCGGTCCTGGCGCCGTCGGCGGAGGACGGTGTCACGGTGCTCCACATGCCCGGGTTCGCCGACTGGTGCTCGACGAGATTCGGCCGGTCGGTGGTGTGCGGGGCGTGACCGGCCGACGTCGGCCCGCGCGCAGTTCTTAGCCGACACGCCCTACCGCCGCCGTCGGAACCGGTCCGGCCTTTCGCGCGTCTAAGTGATGCAGGGTTTCATCGACGAAAGGGGGACGTCATGACGATTCCGGGGACCGCGCGGCAACGATGGACGGAGATTCGGGAGTTAACGATCCGGCTCGCGGTCGAAGAGGAGGGCATGTCGACGGCGGAGTACGCGATCGGCACGATCGCGGCGGCGGCGTTCGGGGCGCTTCTGTACACGGTGGTCACCGGCGATTCGGTGCTCTCGGCACTGACCGGGATCATCGGCAAGGCGCTGAGCACGTCGGCGGGGTGAGCCGTGCGTGGCCGGACGGTCGCGCTGATCCGGCGGTGCGCCCGCGACGAGTCCGGGATGGTGACCGTGGAGGCGGCCTATGCACTCGCGGCGATAGCGGCGTTTCTGCTCATCGGCCTCGGAGCGGTGGCCGCGGTGTCGGCGCAGATCCGGTGCACCGATGCGGCACGCGAGGTGGCGCGGCTGACGGCCGCGGGAGACGAGTCGGCCCACAGCGTGGGCGCGGAGGTGGCGCCCGCCGGTGCGGGAATCGCGGTGTCCGGTGAGAACGACCGGGTGGTGGTCGAGGTGTCGGCGGACGTCCCGCTGCTTCCTTTCGTCAGAGTCTCGGCGAAGGCGGTGGCCGCTCGCGAGCCGACCGGCGATGAGGCGGGCGGACCGGGGGACGGCGATGAGCGTTCGGGGGACGGAGGGTGACGAGGGATTCTCGACCGTCGCCGGAGCCGCGGTGATCGCGGGGTTGGGGTTCCTGCTGGTGGCGATGCTGTATTCCGGTGCAGCGGTGGTGGCGAGGCATCGGGCGCAGTCGGCGGCGGACCTGTCCGCACTGGCGGCCGCTGCGGTGCGGGTCAGTGGAGACGGGGAGGCGTGTGCGACCGCGCGGCAGCTGATGTCGAGGCAGGAGGGGGATCCGAGGATGACCGGTTGCGTGGTCGACGGCGACGACGTGCAGCTGTCCGTCGCGGTCAGGGTTCGGTTGGGTCGCTTCGGTATTCGTGATGCGCGTGCGGTCGCGCGGGCGGGGCCGGTCGAGTCGCCGTAGGGCCGCGGGTCGGCCCGGAGCTACGTGTGCAGACGGCCGATCAGGCGGAGCAGTTTGATCGCGTGCTCCTTGTCCAGCGGTTCGTTGCCGTTGCCGCACTTCGGGGACTGCACGCACGACGGGCAGCCGGTGTCGCAGCCGCATGAGGAGACGGCGGCCTCGGTGGCTGCGACCCACTCGGTGAACGCCTCGTACCCGCGATCGGCGAAGCCCGCCCCGCCGGGGAAACCGTCGTAGACGAACACGGTCGGCAAGCCGGTTCCCGGATGCAGCGCGGTGGAGAGTCCGCCGATGTCCCAGCGGTCGCACGTTGCGACGAGCCCCAGCATTCCGATGGCCGCGTGCTCGGCGGCATGCAGTGCGCCGGGGAACTTGTCGAGTGCGATGCCGGCGTCGATCATCGCCTCGGGCGTGAGGGTGTACATCACGGCGCGGGTCTCGAGTCGGTGCTCCGGCAGGTCGAGCGGAACCGAGTCGAGGATCTCGCCGCTGAGCGACTTGCGAAGGAAACCGACCACCTGACTGGTGACGACGACCGATGCGAGAGCGACGGTGAGGGGACCGAACTCGCGGCGGTCCACGGTCTCGAGGATCGACACGTCGCTGACCTCGCGAGCCGACGTCGTCCAATCGGGTTCTTCGGGGTGACTCAGTGCGAGGCCGTCGTCGAGATCGAGTTCGTCGACCACGAAGCTCTCGCCCTGGTGCAGGTACACCGCTCCCGGGTACACCGAAGTCATGGCGCGGGCGGTGTCGACGGTGCCGAGCAGACGGGAGGACGTGACATCGACGATCAGCACCTGTCCGCCGATGCCGCCGCGCAGGTCGATGTCGCCGTGCGGGTCGAGCCCGGGTGCCGCGTACCAGCCGGCCTTGCGTCGTTTGAGCTTGCCCTCGGCGGCGAGGTCGGCCACCACCTGCTCGGCGGAGAAGGCCGCGACTTCGGCCTCGGTGAGCGGGAACTCGGTCGCCGCGCACAGCATGTGCGGACCGAGGACGAACGGGTTGGTGGGGTCGGTGACGGTGGCCTCCACCGCGCGCTCCAGGAGCGCCTCGGGGTGGTGCACCAGATAGGTGTCGAGCGGATCGTCGCGGGCCACCATCACGACGATCGACCCCTCGCCCCGCCGACCGGCGCGTCCGGCCTGCTGCCAGAAGGAGGCGACCGTTCCGGGGTAGCCTGCCACCACCACGGCGTCGAGCCCGGAGATGTCGACGCCGAGTTCGAGGGCGTTGGTGGTCGCGACACCGAGCAATTCGCCTTCGGAGATGGCCCGTTCGAGCCGGCGCCGATCGTCGGCGAGGTATCCGGCGCGGTACGCGGCGACGCGGTCGACCAACTCCGGTGCCGCCTCGGCCAGGATCTGCCGGGCCCGCACCGCGGTCACCTCGACGCCTCTCCGGCTGCGTACGAAGCACAGGGTGCGTGCGCCTTCGATGACGAAGTCGGCGAGCAGTCGTGCCGCCTCCGATCCTGCGGAGCGGCGTACCGGAGCCTCGTTCTCCCCGGTGACCTCTTCGAGGAAACCCGGCTCCCACATGGCGACGGTCCGTTCACCGTGGGGCGAGGCGTCCTCGGTGACGGCGACGACGTCCTCGCCGATCAGCCGAGACAGGGCCTGCGCCGGGTTCGACACGGTCGCGCTGGCCCCGATCACGACGGGGTCGGCGCCGTACTTCCGCGCGATCCGCAGTGCCCGCTGCAGCACCAGCGCGGTGTGCGAGCCGAAGACGCCGCGGTAGTGGTGGCATTCGTCGACGACGATGTAGCGGAGCTTCGCGAAGAACGGCCGCCATCGGGGATGGGTGGAGGTGATGCCGATCTGCAGCATGTCGGGATTTGTGAAGATCCACCGGGAATGCTGCCGCGCCCACTGACGCAGCTCCGAATCGGTGTCGCCGTCGTAAGCGCACGGCTGCAGGTGCGCGAACTCCGGCCGGCCGGCGATCAACTGCGCCACCGACCGGAGCTGGTCGGTCCCGAGAGCCTTGGTCGGGGACAGGTAGAGCGCCGTCGAGTCGGGGTCGTCGGCGAAGGTGGTGAGCACCGGGAGCTGGTAGGCGAGGGACTTTCCCGATGCGGTGCCGGTGCAGACACAGACGTGACGACCGCCGGCGGCGAGGCTCGCGGCCTCGGACTGGTGACGCCAGGGACGCTGCACTCCGCGTTCGACGAACGCCTCGCGCACCGCCGGGTGCACCCAGTCGGGCCAATCGGTGAACTCCCCGCCGCGGGGATCGATCACCGACATGTGCGTGAGGCCCGCGGTGCCCTCCGGCGTTCCCTCGAGGGTGCGGCCGAGAAGTTCGCTGCCGTAACCTCGCTGCGACATGCCGTGTTCTCGTCTCACTGCCCTCAATTCGTCTTGCCCGAAGCACCCATGGTACGCAGGGACTTTGGCGCCTCCTCCGGCGTGTCGCCGAACGACCTGCCGAATGAGGGTGTCATTGGCGTGAGGAACGTGATTAGCTTAAGGCGGTCGCATGCTCCGATCTGATCGAAGTTCGTTGCGGCCGGTGTACTGCAGTTGGTTTCATCGCCCTACGGCGAGGCTTGTTGAAGTATGGCGGTCGGAACAGGCCCCCGTCGCGGCTCCGTTGCGATGGGTGATGCAATGCAATGTAAAGGAATGCAGTAAATGGCACAGGGAACTGTGAAGTGGTTCAACGCGGAGAAGGGCTTCGGCTTCATCGCGCCTGACGACGGCAACGCCGATGTTTTCGTGCACTACTCCGAGATTCAGGGCAACGGCTTCCGTACCCTGGAAGAGGACCAGCGCGTGGAGTTCGAGGTCGGTCAGGGCACCAAGGGCCCGCAGGCCACCGGCGTTCACGCCCTCTAGTCTTCTCTGAGCCCGCCAGGGTTCGACACAAGACTTCACCGGACTCCCGGACCGCTTCGGCGGCCGGGAGTCCGGTCTTTTCGTCCCGCGTCGGCCGGAGACCTCACTGTCACATTCGGGCCGTACCATGGTCGTGTGAGTCAGATGTCGCTGTTCTCTGCGGAGATCGAGGACCCGGCCATCGCGGACCTCGCCGGATTACTTGCGGCACAGGGTCAGTCGGTGCACACGAGTTGGGGTGCACGCGTCTCCGTGGTGGTCGGGGAGCAATGGCGCGCGGAGGAGATCTGCGCGGAGATCCGCGGCGCCGGTCTCGAAGCGGAGATCGTGACCTCCGAGGAGGGCCGCCCGATCGCACGGACCGAGGCCAATCCGCGGATCACCGCGCTGCACCGTGCATGGTCTGCCGGTGCAGTGAAGGCGGTTCCTGAGGGGTGGACGCCGACCCCGCACGCGCTGCGCCTGTGGACTCTCGCGTCCGGCCGCCCGGACGGCGCTCATTACCTGCTCGGCCTCGACCCGAGTGCCCCCGACACTCACGCGCCGCTGTCGACCGCGCTCATGCGGGTCGGCATCGCACCGACCCTCGTCGGAACGCGCGGGCCGCACCCGGCGCTGCGGATCTCCAGTCGCAAGCGGGTCACCCGGCTGCTCGAGACCGTCGGCATCGCACCGGACGGGGCTCCGGAAGGTGTGTGGCCTTCCCCATAGGCCGTGAGGTGCGGCGACCCCACCGGATGTCGTCCGTTCGGACTACCCGACGTGTGTCATTCGGGACCAACGTCCCGACCCCACAATCCGAGGTGACGTGCAGAAGACGCGTTATATAAGGTACAACGGCATCGAGCAGCAATTCTCTGACTGAAGGGCACCCGTGGCCGCCTCCGACAACGCATCCTCAGCCGTCCGGCGTCTCGTCATCGTCGAGTCGCCGACCAAAGCCCGCAAGATCGCGGGCTACTTGGGCGGGAACTACGTCGTCGAATCGTCTCGCGGCCACATCCGCGATCTGCCGCGCGGTGCAGCCGACGTCCCCGCCAAGTACAAGGGCCAGCCCTGGGCTCGCCTCGGCGTGAACGTCGACGACAACTTCGAGCCGCTGTACGTGGTGTCCGCCGACAAGAAGTCGACTGTCTCCGAACTCAAGTCGCTGATGAAGGACGTCGACGAGCTCTACCTCGCGACGGACGGTGACCGCGAGGGGGAGGCGATCGCCTGGCATCTGCTCGAGACGCTCAAGCCGAAGATCCCGGTGAAGCGCATGGTGTTCCACGAGATCACGGAGTCGGCGATCCGCGCCGCCGCCGAGAATCCGCGTGAGCTCGACATCGACATGGTCGACGCGCAGGAGACCCGCCGCATCCTCGACCGGCTCTACGGCTACGAGGTGTCGCCGGTGCTGTGGAAGAAGGTCATGCCGAAGCTGTCGGCGGGCCGAGTGCAGTCGGTCGCCACCCGGATCATCGTCGAGCGCGAGCGTGAGCGCATGGCGTTCGTCTCCGCCGACTACTGGGACATCGCCGCCACCGTGGACGCCGGCGAGTCCTCGTCGCCGCGGACCTTCGCCTCCCGCCTGGTGAACATCGGCGACGACCGCGTCGCCACCGGGCGCGACTTCGGTGCCGACGGCCAGCTCAAGAAGACCACCGGGGTCACGGTGCTCGATCAGGCGCGCGCGAGGGCCCTCGCGACCGCACTGGAGGGCGCGTCGCTCACGGTGACGTCGGTGGAGGAGAAGCCGTACACCCGCCGTCCCTACGCGCCGTTCATGACCTCGACGCTGCAGCAGGAGGCGGGCCGCAAGCTGCGGTTCTCGTCCGACCGCACGATGAGGATCGCGCAGCGGTTGTACGAGAACGGTTACATCACCTACATGCGTACCGACTCGACCACGCTGTCGGAGTCGGCCATCAACGCCGCCAGGTCGCAGGCCCGTCAGCTCTACGGCGACGATTACGTCCACCCGACGCCGCGTCAGTACACGCGCAAGGTCAAGAACGCGCAGGAGGCGCACGAGGCGATCCGCCCGGCGGGCGACTCGTTCCGCACCCCCGGCCAGGTGGCGTCGGCGCTCGACACCGAGGAGTTCCGGCTCTACGAGCTGATCTGGCAGCGCACCGTCGCCTCGCAGATGGCCGACGCACGCGGTACCACCATGAGCCTGCGGCTGACCGGGCACGCGACCGCCGGTCCCAGCCCCAGCGGTGAACAGGTCACCTTCGCCTCGTCCGGCCGCACCATCACGTTCCCCGGCTTCCTGTCGGCCTACGTCGAGACCGTGGACGCGCTGGCCGGCGGCCAGGCCGACGACGCCGAGAACCGGCTGCCGAACCTCCGCGAAGGGCAGACGCTCACCGCCGCGTCGCTCACCGCTGACGGACACTCCACCAACCCGCCGGCCCGCTACACCGAGGCCTCGCTGGTCAAGGTGCTCGAAGAGCTGGGCATCGGCCGGCCGTCGACCTACGCGTCGATCATCGGCACCATCCAGGACCGCGGCTACGTGGTGAAGAAGGGCAGCGCGCTGGTTCCGTCATGGATCGCGTTCGCCGTGGTGGGGCTGCTGGAGGGTTACTTCAACAGCCTCGTCGACTACGACTTCACCGCGTCGCTGGAGGACGACCTGGACCAGATCGCGTCGGGGAACGCCGACCGCACCCGCTGGCTCAGCGAGTTCTATTTCGGCGCGGACGAGGCTCAGCACGACGACGACGGAGACGCGGCGGGCGCGATGGCCCGCGTCGGCGGACTCAAGAAGCTGGTCGGAGTGAACCTCGAAGGCATCGATGCCCGCGAGGTGAACTCGATCAAGCTGTTCGACGATTCGCAGGGCCGTCCGGTGTTCGTGCGGGTGGGCAGGTACGGCCCGTATCTGGAACGCAATGTCGCGGGACCGGACGCCGAGCCCGATCTGCAGCGCGCCAACCTGCCGTCGGACATGACGCCCGACGAACTGACGCTCGACGTCGCGGAGAAGCTGTTCGAGACGCCCCAGGAGGGCCGTGTGCTGGGCGTGGACCCGGCCACCGGACACCAGATCGTCGCGAAGGAGGGCCGATTCGGCCCTTACGTCACCGAGATCCTTCCGTCCGAGGACGACGAGGACGAGGACCCGGGGACGTCGGCGCCCGTCCCGACCATTCCGGCCGGGCCGACACCGCGCGGCGGCGCGGACGAGGTGGTCTCGCTCGACGACGTGCCGAGCGGCGGATCGGGCGGTGTCGCGACCGCGACGACCACGACGACGGCCAAGAAGACCGCGAAGAAGACGGCGAAGAAGGCTGCCAAGAAGGCCGGACCGAAGCCGCGCACCGGCTCGTTGTTCAAGGGCATGGACATCTCGACGATCACGCTCGACGACGCCCTGAAGCTCCTGTCGTTGCCGCGCGTGGTGGGAGTGGACCCGGAGAGCAAAGAGGAGATCACCGCCCAGAACGGCCGGTACGGTCCGTACCTCAAGAAGGGCACCGACTCGCGGTCGTTGACCAGCGAGGAGCAACTGTTCACGGTCACGCTCGACGAGGCGCTGAAGATCTACTCCGAGCCGAAGCGCCGTGGTCGTGCGGCCGCAGCGCCGCCGTTGCGCGAACTCGGCAACGACTCGGTCAGCGAGAAGCCGATGGTGATCAAGGACGGCCGATTCGGTCCGTACGTCACCGACGGCGAGACCAACGCCAGCCTCCGCAAGGGAGACGAGGTGGCGACCATCACACCCGAGCGGGCGATGGAACTGCTCGCCGACCGGCGTGCCCGCGGTCCGGCCAAGAAGACGGCGAAGAAGACCGCCAAGAAGACCACGGCCAAGAAGACCACAGCGAAGAAGGCCGCTGCGAAGAAGACGGCTACGAAGAAGACAGCCACCAAGAAGACTGCGCCGAAGACCGAGGACTGAGCGGGACCCGAGGCTGCCGGGGCCGGCGGATCGAGGCATTGCGACCCTTGGCCGGGACCGGTCGGCCGGGGGACACTGGACTGGTGGACTCCCGATCGACGCCTCCGGATCACAGTGCCCCCGACCGCGCTGCCCGACCTGCGACGATGCGGGTCTGGCGCGTGACCGACACCGGCCCGGTGTCGACGACGTCGCCGATCGAATGGACGCGGGAACCGGTCCCGACGCCCTCACCGGGCGAGCTGCTGATCCGCGTCGACGCGTGCGGCGTGTGCCGCACCGACCTCCACGTGGTGGAGGGCGATCTACCGGTGCACCGACCGCATGTCGTGCCCGGTCACGAGGTCGTCGGCACCGTGGTGGAGATCGCGCCGGGCACGACCACCGAGTTCCGGGTGAACGATCGAGTCGGGGTCCCGTGGCTGCACAGCACTTGCGGTCGGTGCGTGTACTGCCGGCGCGGAGCAGAGAACCTGTGCCCCGACTCCACCTACACCGGATGGGACGCCGACGGCGGATACGCCGAGTTCGCGGTGGTGCCCGCCGCCTACGCGCTGCGCCTGCCGACGGGCTACAGCGTCGACGAGCTGGCGCCCCTGCTGTGCGCCGGGATCATCGGCTTCCGTGCCCTGCGCCGCGCCGAACTCCCGCCCGGCGGGCGACTCGGTCTGTACGG
The DNA here is from genome assembly GCF_000333035.1 of Gordonia sihwensis NBRC 108236. GTDB lineage: Bacteria > Actinomycetota > Actinomycetes > Mycobacteriales > Mycobacteriaceae > Gordonia > Gordonia sihwensis. The sequence continues at coordinate 8,304 of NZ_BANU01000041.1, read as the reverse complement.
GTTCGGCGGCAGCGCACATCTCGTCGCGCAAGTCGCGATTCATCAGGGTGCCCGCGTTCACGTTCTCACTCAGGCTCCCCACGCGCGTCGACTGGCCGCCGATCTGGGAGCCGTCTCCGTCGGCGGCGCCTACGACAGCCCGACCGAACCGCTCGATGCGGCCATCATCTTCGCGCCGGTCGGCGAACTGATCCCCACGGCACTCGAGGCGCTCGACCGCGGCGGAATCCTGTGCCTCGCCGGGATCCATATGAGTGCGACCCCGCCGCTGGACTACCGCAGGCATCTCTTTCACGAGAAGGAGATCCGGAGTGTGGAGGCCAACACTCGCGACGACGCCGTCGCCTTCCTCCAGTTCGCCGACGACCACCGCCTGCAGGTGACGACGAGGCCGTACCGGCTCGACGAGGCGCTGCACGCGTTGCGTGACCTGAAGGCCGGCCGGTTCGCGGGGGCTGCGGTGCTGCATCCGGCCGTCGAACCGGAGCCGTGACGCCTACGGGACGACGAGCACCGGGCACCGCGCGTGATGCACCAGGTTCTGGCTCACCGATCCCATGAACGTGCCCGCCACCGACCCCATCCCGCGTGAGCCGACGATCAGGAGCCGGGCGGACGACGATGCGCCGACCAACCCTCGTGCCGCGGACGAGTCGCCGTACACGATGTCGACGTCCACCTCCGGGAACTGCTCGCACGCGGGAGCGATCCGACGCTGCAGCCGTGCGATCCCGTCCTGCTCCACCAGGTTCCAATTGACGAGGTTGAGCGCGTATCCGGCGCCGATCATGGCGGCGGCCGGGAAGTAATAGGCGACGGTGAGCTCTTCGCCGAGAGCCCGCGCCTGATGCAGAGCCACGGTCAGCGCGCGGTCGGCGTGAGGTGAACTGTCGTATCCGACCACCAGTCCGTCGCGATCACTGTCGGCGTGATCGTCCTCGCGCCATGCGAGAACCGGACACGACGACGACCGGATGACCCCCATCACCTGGCTGCCGAGCAGGACGTCGCGAATGGGACCGGACCGCGTCGACCCGATGACCACCATCGACGCCCCGGAAGAGTACTCGGCGACGTGGTCGGCGAGGGTGCCGCTGTAGACCTGGGTGGCGATGTCCAGGTCCGGTGCGACCTCGCGGGCAGCGGCGAGGGCTTCGGTGAGCACCTTGGTCCCGGCTGTGTTCGCCTCTCGGCGGAGCGCTGGGTCGACGCACATCGCGAACGGATCGTGGGCGGCGAACCACACATCGTCCGGAACGGCGTACACGAGCCGGATCGGAGACCGCGTGCGGGCACACCACTCCGCAGCCCATCGGGCGGCTCCGAGCGCGCGCCGGGACCCGTCCACTCCGACGATCACGGGTCGGTCGAGGGTGTAGCTCATCGACCCATCCTCGCGCGTCGAGTCCCATCGCCGACAGTGCCGAACGGGACCGGAGACCACGTGACCAAGGACTGCCGGCCGGGCGACCTCGGGCCCGCCCCGGCGCTACTCCAGCGTGGACGTCGGCTCGGCGACGTCGATGTCGGGGCGGGCGAGGAGAGTCTCGATGCCGCGGCCGCGCAATTCGACGCCCTCGCCGATCCGCCAGTGCTCGGCCTCGCCCTCGCCGGCGAGGAAGACGGCGCGGGCGGAGCCGAGCACGCGGGTCGGCTCGTCCTTCGCCAGTTCGGTGAGGCGTGCCGCCTCGTTGACCGGATCGCCGATCACCGTGTACTCGAGCCGCTGCTCCGCGCCGATGTGGCCGGCCACCGCCTTGCCCGCGGAGACGCCGATACCCATGTCCACGTCGCCGAGCCGTCGCGCGAGTTCGACGCGCAGGTCGCGTGCGGCGGCCAGCGCCGAACCGGCGAAATCGTCCTGCTCGAGGGGCGCGCCGAAGATCGCCAGCGCGGCGTCGCCCTGGAACTTGTTGACGAATCCGCCGTGCCTGCCGACCACGTCGACGACCACCTTGAAGAATTCGTTGAGCAGTTCCACCACCTCGCGCGGCGGCCGGTTCACCGCCAAACGCGTCGACCCGACGATGTCGACGAACAGCACGCCGACGTAACGCTCCTCGCCGCCGAGTTCGGTGCCCGTCTCGATCGCCCGACGGGCGACGTCCTCGCCGACATAGCGTCCGAACAGGTTGCGCAGCTGCTGGCGTTCGCGGAGGTCGGAGACCATCTCGTTGAAGCCCGCCTGCAGCAGACCGAGGTCGTTGCCGTCGTAGATCTTCACCGCGACGTTGAGGTTGCCGGCGCGGACCTGATTCAGCGCCACGCGCAGCTGTTTCACCGGATCGGTGATGGACCGGACGAGGCGGGTGATCGCGAGCAGCCCGAACACCAGGGCGGCCGCGGCCATCCACAGGATGGGCCGCTGCAGGCCGACGGCGTCGGTGTCGATGACCGCCGTGCGCTGCAGGATGATGAGCGCGGCGATGATGGTCATCGGCACGGCTACCGACACCACCCAGAACACGGTGATCCGAGTGGCGATGCCGGGTGCGTTGGAGTTGTCCGGGTCGTTGGCCATCGCGGCCACGGTGATCGGCCGCAGCACCTTCTCCGCCTGCATGAAGCTCAGCACGCCCGTGACGAGGGCGCCGATCAGGCTGGCGATGATCACGACGACGAAGTCCTTCATCGACGTGCGCAGGTTGATGACCGCGAGGATCACTCCGCCGATGCCCCACAGGCCGAGGTTCACCGCGGTCAGCAGAGTCGGGAGGTTCAGCGCCCGTTTGCGTGCGGCGGCGTCGTCGAGTCTGGTCCGCCGACGGTGCCAGATCAGCACCGGCATGCTCAGCTGGATGGAGAGATACGCACCGACGATGATGGCGATGAACAGGTACAGCCCGAAGGCCACCTGATTCTGGGCGTTGAACTCGCTGATCGAGATCGAGTCGACGCGCGGCATGCCGAAACGCAGGAAGGCGAATGTGAACAGGGCACCGATCAGGTTCGCGCGAAGCATGTCGAGTGCGAGGACCGGCCACGGTGTGTGTGCCAGCCAGCGCAGGGTGTGCGCTGCTCTGGACAACCACGACCGTCGTCTTACCATGTCATCCAAGGTAGCGGCATGCTTGCAATTGTTAAACAGCGTGCGGGATGCGTGTTGTCTGAACTGGGCTTTAGGCTGGCTGATGTGACAAATGTCTTTGACCGGATGATCGGGCAGCAAGCGCTGATCGAAGAGCTTCTGGCGGCAGCGACGTCGGCGCGGTCGGTGGCCGCTCGACTCGACGAAGCGGACGCCGGGGCGGTGTCGATGTTCGACGAGGGCCCGGGATCCGAGTCCGAGGCGGGTCCGCGCGAGTCGATGACCCACGCCTGGCTGTTCACCGGTCCTCCCGGCAGCGGCAGGTCGGTGGCCGCGACCTGCTTCGCGGCCGCGCTGCAGTGTCAGGCGGCCGACGAGGTGGGCTGCGGTGAATGCCGTGCGTGCACCACCGTGCTGGCCGGGACTCACGGCGACGTCCGGCACATCGTTCCCGAGGGGCTCACCATCTCGGTGGCGCAGATCCGCGACATCGTCCAACTCGCGGCCCGCCGCCCGACCACCGGTCGCTGGCAGATCGTGGTGGTCGAGGACGCCGATCGGCTCACCGAACAGGGCGCCAACGCGCTGCTGAAAGCCGTCGAGGAGCCGCCGGACCGCACCATCTTCCTGCTCTGCGCGCCCTCGGTGGCGCCGGAGGACATCGCGATCACGCTCCGGTCGCGGTGCCGGCATGTGGGACTGACCGCGCCCGCGGCCGCCGACATCGCCCGCGTCCTGGTGGACCGTGACGGGATCGACGCCGACCGCGCGTCCTGGGCGGCATCGGTGTCGGGCGGGCACGTCGGCCGGGCCCGCCGCCTCGCCGTCGATGGGTCGGCACGCGCACAGCGCGACCAAGCGCTCGGCCTGGCTCGGGCAGCCACCCGCGATTCCACCGCGTTCGCGGCGGCCGAGACGCTCGTCAAGACGGCGACCGAGGCAGCGAACCAGATCAGTGCCGAGCGCGACGCCGCCGAGACCGAGGAACTGATGACCGCCCTCGGTGCCGGCGGAACCGGCAAGGGCACCGCACGGCCGCCCCGCGGAACGGCCGGTGCGGTGAAGGAACTCGAGAAGCGGCAGAAATCGCGCCGCACCCGGACGATGCGAGACGTGCTCGACCGCGCGCTCGTCGACCTCGCGGCTCTGTTCCGCGACGGGCTCTCGCTGTCGATGGGAGCACAGGTGACACTGATGCACCCGGACAAGGCTCAGGACCTGACCGTCCCGATGGCGCGGCACGCGTCTCCCGAACAGCTTCTGCGGTGCCTTGAGGCGGTGCTGGAGTGCCGTGAGGCACTCGAGACGAATGTGAAGCCCAAGTTCGCCGTCGACGCCATGGTGGTGCGGATCGGCAGGCAGCTGGCACGCCGCTGAACGCCCGAAGGCGGGCTCCACCGGAGCCGGTTTCTCCGGACCGGAGAATTTCTTCAGTCCTTTGACCAGCAGGTTATCCCGATTCTCGGATCCGGCGATTTCATCCGTCACGCGCGGGCGCGTGAAATGGTTGCATGCTCACTTGGGAGAACTTGGAGGACCGGATCGGCCGGAACTGGGCCATCGTGTCCAGGCTCGTGCTGGCCACAGTCCTCTATTACGCGGTCTCCGTCCTGTACCACGGGACGGTCGGCTACGCCGGCGGCGAGGTGTTCACTCGTCCGCTGACGGGGACTGCGATCTTCGCGGGCATCATGTGCATCCCGGCCGCGGCCGGGTGGTACGTGTCGCGACGGTTCGCTACGGCGGGGGACGCCTAGCGATCAGTCGTCGCCGTAGGCGGCTTCCGACTCGTCGTGCTCGGCGAGAGGATCGTCGCCGCCGGCACCCTCCAGCACCGTCAGCTCATTGTCGATCGCCGCGGAGACAGCTTCGGCCTTCTCTTTGATCTTGTCGATGAAGTCGGGCATGTGAGTCTCCTCGGACGGTGCGGAACCTGCCTCAACTATAGGTGCGCAGGGGAGAGGGACGAGGGTCAGCCGCCGGGGAGCAGCGGCCGGCCTGTCGGGGCTTACGCCCACGGCGCGCTATGAGAGGGGTTAGCGCGTCGGGGCGTGACGTCGAGGAGGCGTCGGAGAGACTGACGGTCGGCACACGACCGTCGGCGTGACGGCCGGTGTGCCGCTCGCACTGTCGGGGATGCGAGCGGCACGCCGGCTGTCGCTGTTGAGCGAGCGTCTGGTTCTTAAGCCGCTTTAGTTCTCAGGCCGGTTGGGTGAGCGTGTGGTTCTTAGGCCGCTTTCGTTCTCAGGCCAGTTGAGCGAGCGGAGCGAGTCGAAACACAGCCAGCGGGAGTTTCGACTCGCTTCGCTCGCTCAACAAGCCTGGGTGGTGGCTGCTCGCTCAACGAGCCTGGGTGGTGGCTGCTCGCTCAACGAGCCTGGGTGGTGGCTGCTCGCTCAAGAAGCCTGGGTGGCGACTGCTCGCTGAACAAGCCTGGGTGGTGGCTGGACGCCGAACAAGCCTGGGCGACTGCCCGCTCAACGTCCGGTGCCGGCAGGCAGAAGGCGCGGGTCACGCGGTGACGATGCTGCGCTTGGCCAGTCCCATCCAGAAGCCGTCGATCGGCTGCTCGGGTACGGCGTCGGCCCGGGTGGCGGCGCCGAGGGTGACGAACAGCGGCGCGAAGTGCTCGGTTCGCGGGTGCGCGTACGGCATACCGGGTGCGCGGTGCGCGAAGTCGAGGAGACCGTCGACGTCGCCGGCGGCGAAGCGTTCGCGTGTCCATTCATCGAAGTCGACCGACCACTGCGGGGGCGTCGCGCCGGGGGACGGATCGTCGAGGAAGGGCAGGCCGTGAGTGGTGAAACCGGATCCGATGATGAGCACGCCCTCGTCGCGCAGTTCGGTGAGCCGCTCGCCGAGACGCATGAGGCGCGCGGGATCGAGGGTCGGCATCGACATCTGCAGCACCGGGATGTCGGCGTCCGGGTACATGATCGTGAGCGGCACGTATGCGCCGTGGTCGAGTCGCCGCTCGGCGTCGCGATGCACCTGCTCGCCCGACGGCATCAGCCCGGCGACCCGATCAGCGAGATCGGGTGCGCCGGGCGATGGGTACGTCGTTCGGTAGTAGCGGTCCGGGAATCCCCAGAAGTCGTAGGTGAGGGGGACTCTCGAGTCCGTGGCTCCGATGGTCAGCGGTGCGGCCTCCCAATGAGCGGAGACCACCAGGATCTGCCGCGGTCGCGGAAGGTCGGCGGCGAGTCGTTCCAACTGGCCGACCCACCGTTCGTCGTCCACCAGGGGAGGAGCGCCGTGGCTGAGGAACAGCGCGGGCATGCGGTCGGCGGTCGGAGCGTTCATGGCTTCACAATCTCATCTGCGGTGTGACTGCGAATGGAACGTCGGCCGGCCGCCGGGTATTCCGCCCGCGTCAGCTGGCCGAGAGCAGGCTGAGGATGCTCGCGAAATCGGAGCTGCCGACGCCGGACTGCATCGCCAGGCTGCCGAAGTCCAGGACCGAGCCGATGCTGCCGATGCCGCTCGGGACGATCACCGGACGCACGGTGACGCCGACATCAGTCGGGTCGAGCAGGGTGCCCAAACCGCCGCACGTTCCGAGGAACAGGTAGACGCCGTCGCCGACCTTGACGTCCGTGGAGTTGCTGTTGGGTCCGGGACTGATCAGGTTGTTGCTCGCGGCGGGACCGAACCGCAGTCCGGAGTTCAGCATGATCTTGACGATCGTCCCGTAGTCGCCGGCGTTAAAAGCGACGAAGGCCTGCAGTGCCTGAGTGCCGTCGAGCAGCGCTGAGGTGCAGGAACTCCCCAGCACGGTGGCAGGGTTCGGATTGGTCAGTGTCAGCCGCACGTTCTTGCCATTGAACGAGCCCTGCTCCGATTTCAGGGTCGGACCCTGGTAGCGGTCGGCGGCGGCGGCCTCGCCGGGAGTCGCGACGGTCACACCGGCGACGGCCGTCAGCGCGACCGCGGCGGTTAGTACGAGAGTTCGGAGATTTCGGAGCATTCGGGGCACGTCCTGTCGGGTCCGGAACGGGGAGTTCGCCTGAAATATAGCCACCGAAGGCGGATTCGGCGTCATCGACGACGGTTCGTGGCACGGATCTGTACATGGCCGGAGAGTTTCGCGGAGCCGCCTGGCGTGTGAGACTGCGACCTCGGTGGCAGTGACCTCGACGCGGTGAGCCGATGCCACGATCGGGCATGACAACCGAAGACAAACGACTCGCGAAGGACCCCGCAGGGCTGGCGCGCCGGGCTCACGAGTTCCCCGTCATCGCCCCGGAACGACCCCGGCAGTGATCACCGACCGAATCATCGCACTGCGCCGACAACTGACCGCCGAAGACAAAGACGCCAGACCAGTGACCATCGGATGGTACCGACAACCCGCGAACCCCCGGAAAAGCAATGAGTCGCGACATCGTGTGTAAACGATGTCGCGACTCATCACACACGAGCCGCCTGGGGTGTGTGAGACTGCGACATCGTTGACACGTCTCATCGGGGGTTTTCCGCGCACATCGTTGACACCTGCGGCGCGACATCGTTGACGTTTTGGCCGCGGACATCGTTGACACCTGCAGCGCGACATCGTTGACAGTGACCTCGACGGTGAGCCGATGCCACGATCGGGCATGACAACCGAAGACAAACGACTGGTGATCGTCCGCGCGGTCCGCGACCAACACCTCACACCGACACAGGCTGCCGCGCGTTACCGAGTGTCCCGGCAGTGGGTGTACGAACTCCTCAAGCGATACGACCGCGAAGGACCCGCAGGTCTGGTGCCGCGCTCACGAGCTCCCCGTCATCGCCCCGGAACGACCCCGGCAGTGATCACCGACCGAATCATCGCACTGCGCCGACAACTGACCGCCGAAGGCAAAGACGCCGGACCAGAGACCATCGGATGGCACCTGCACAGGGAAGGACTGCAGGTGCCTGCGGCCTCGACGATCCGCCGCATCCTGCACGCCGCGGGCCTGATCACCCCAGAACCCCGCAAACGGCCCCGCAGTTCCTACATCCGCTTCGAAGCCGACCTGCCCAACGAATGCTGGCAAGCCGACATCACTCACTGGTACCTCGCCCACGGAGACCGGGTAGAGATCCTCGACTTTCTCGATGATCACTCTCGATTCCTGCTCCACATCAGCACGCAGAACGCATACACCGGAACAGATGTCGTCACCGTCATGAACGCACTGATCAACCAGTACGGGGCACCGTCATCGACCCTGACCGACAACGGGATGGTGTTCACCACCCGACTCACCGCACGCAACGCCGGCCGTAACGGCTTCGAGAAACTC
>NZ_BANU01000042.1 GCF_000333035.1 Gordonia sihwensis NBRC 108236 | reverse complement strand
TCGTACACTGCGATGGTTTTGTGCGCGGACCTTTTTCTACCCTCAGGTCCGACATAGTCACGGTCATTTCAGAAATTGCGCACCATCCAATTACCCCTGGGGGTACTCTGGCGGATTCGAGTACTACCCGGCCCGTGTTTTGGAGGAATGTGCGTAGATGGATTCATCTGAGTGGGATGCGCGTTACAGCAGCGTCGAGCATCCGTGGGGCTCGGCCCCGGCGGCTGCCCTGTCTGCGCGGTTCGCGGAGCTGACGCCGGGCCGGGCGATCGACCTGGGCTGCGGAGACGGCCGCCACGCTCGATGGTTGGCCGACGCGGGCTGGACAGTGCGCGCTGTCGACTTTTCTTCTGTGGCAATCGAATTGGCACGCAGCGGCGGCGAGGATCGGGCGATCGACTACACCGTCGCCGACGCCCGGACCTGGGAACCATCCGAACCGGTGGATCTGGTGGCCATCGGCTTCCTGCATCTACCGGTCGACGAGTTGGTCGCCGTCATTGCCGGTGCAGCGAGTTGGCTCGCACCGAGCGGACGGTTGCTGTATCTCGGCCATGCGCTCGAGAACTTCACTCACGGCGTCGGGGGCCCACCCGATCCGTCGATCCTGCCCGCCATCGACGACCTCGCCCGCGCCGCGAGCGGACTGCAGGTCCGCGAACTGGGACACCTGGTCCGCCCGGTCGGCGAGGGTCGGGCCATCGATGTCCTTCTCCACGCACAGCCCTGGGGCACCGCAGCTCACCGCGATCTGAAGAACGGAACCTTCACGTGACCGATCATCCCACTCCCCTGCGCGTGGTGTTCGCGGTGAACACCACACCCACCGCCGTGGTGCGAGCGATCCACAACCTTCTCGATGCTGCGACAGAGCCGGTGACGATCGAAGTCGTGTGCTTCGGACCGGGCCTCGATGCGGCCTTGCGCTGTTCGGATATCTCCCTGGAGATGCGGGCGTTGATCGACTCTGCCTCCATCACGGTGAAAGCATGCCGCAACAGTCTGGAGGGCAGAGGGCTCGGTGACGACGATCTGCTGATGGGTGTCGAAATGGTTCCCGCTGCAGTGCTCCATCTCGCTCGACGTCAGCGAGATGGATGGTCACAGCTCTACACCTGACGTCACATCCCCGCTCCAGTGTCGTAGGCACACCGTCTCAGAGAGTTCGGTCCTCGCGTTCACCGAGCTCGGAGGACTCGGCTGCGGTGTCGCGGTCTCGACCACGGACGATGCGCACCGTCAGGACTGCGATGATCACCAGCACTGCGATCAGGAGCACTGCGGTGTTCGGTACCGCGCCGGCCACGTCGCTGATCCAGACCTGCAGCGAGTACTGACTGTCGACCCCCATGACGCCGCCGAGGTTCGCTGTGCCCTCCGTGAGCAGGAACAGCACTCCGATACCGATGAAAAGCACCCCCGATATCAGAGACGTCGTGTGCGTTTTCAGCGGTCCTATGCTGATTTCCTTGCCGCGCAGCCACGTTCGTGATCCGAGCGAGAATCGGTCCCAGACCAGCGCCAGCACGAACAGGGGTATCACCATCCCCGCTGCGTAGAGTGCCATGAGCACTCCGCCGTATACGGCCTGACCGCCGGCGACGGCAACGGTCAGGACCGCGCCGAGCAGGGGTCCCGAGCAGAACCCTGCGAGCCCGTAGACCGCGCCGAGGGCGAACACCGATCCGGTGGAGGAGACGTCGATGCGCGCGGCTGCTCTCTGAGCGGACCCCAGCGCGAAGCCGCGACCGACGATGATCATCACTCCGAGGGCGATGATGACCACGCCGCCGATCATCGTGGTGACCTCGCGATACCGGGTGATCGCCGAGCCGATGGCCCCGACTCCAGCACCGAGGGGCACCAAGACCGCTGCCAGCCCGAGGTAGAAGATCCCGGTGCGGCCGGCGAGCTTGCCGGCCCCGTCGAAGGCGTACGCGAAGAAGGAAGGAAGTAGCAGGGCCGAGCATGGACTGAGAAGTGCCAGCAGCCCGCCGAGAAATGCTCCGAGAAGTCCGATCTGCGACATCGTGCCGCCCTACGCGCCGGCTGCCGCGTCGATCAGATCGACGAATTCCGAGAACGGTTGCGCGCCCAGAACCGGATCTCCGTTGACCGAGAACGCCGGAGTGGCCGGGATACCCAGCGACTGCGCTTCGGTGGAGTCGGCGGTGATCGCGGCGTCGAATGCGGTGCCGGTGGCGTCGGCGGTGAACCGAGCCATATCCGGTACCCCGGCCTGTTGCGCGTAGCTCTGCAGCGACTCCAGTGTCAGGTCTGCGTGACCGGTTTCGGGAGCATCGGCGTAGACGGCGCGGGTGAACTCCCAGAACTTGCCCTGGGCGGCGGCGGCGCGTCCGGCCCGGGCGGCGTCGAACGATTGTTGCCCGAAAATGGGTAGGTCTCGCCATTCGATGCGCAGGGTGCCGGTGTCGACGTATCGGTCGATCAGCTGCGGCTCGGTGTCCCGGCTGAATTGGGCGCAGAACGGACACCGGAAGTCCGAGAAGGCGATCATCACCACCGGGGCGTCGACGTCGCCGAGGGCCATCGGATCATCGGGCTCGCGGTGCGCCAGATCGCCGAGCGGTCCCATCACCGGCGGTCCGCTCGCGCTGCTCGACCCGGCGTCCGGTGCCGCCTCCGACTGCTCGTCGCCACCGGTCGTTCCGAGTACGAGAGCTCCCACGAGCACGGCCGCCACCACGACGGCGATGGCCAGGAGCACGATGTCGCGGCGGCGAGTGGAGCGAGATGTCGAAGTCATGCAATACCTTTCGGCAGTCGGATACTGGCAGCGATACCCATCTGGGTATAGCCTCACAGTGTCACCCTACTCACACAACTACACCTCGTAGGAGATCCCAGCCGATGACAGAGCCCGCCACCTCCGACCGTCTCGACGTCGATGCTGCCGGCCGTTCCGGTGACGGGGTGATCGCCGAGTCCGATCGTTTCCGGGGTTGGGGGGCGCGGGTACTGCGCGGCACAGTCGCCGGTGTGGTCACGGTGTTGGTGGTGGGCATTCCCACCGACATCATCGACACGCCGGTCTTCGGCCGTGAGGTGCCGGTGCGGGCGTGGGAGCTTCCGGTTCTGCTGGCCACGGCCCTGTTGACCGCACTGTGGTTCGGGATCGACAAACCCGCGCAGGTCGAGCGGACCGGCACACCCGCCGCTCTCGGTGTGGTCCTGACTTTCTTCGCCGTCGGGTGTCCGGTGTGCAACAAGCTGGTACTTCTTGCGCTCGGCACCTCGGGTGCACTGGGGTTGTGGGCACCGATACAACCCATCCTTGCCGGGGTGTCCCTGGCAATGCTGACAGCAGCGGTGATCGTGCGATGGCGCAAACGCGACTGCACCTCCGCGTCCTGCGCAGCATGACCGGGCGACGCCTGCTCACCCGTGCACCGACCATCGGGTGACCGGCACCCGAACCGATCGAAAGGAACCGAACGAACTATGACCGAATTGGCCATCGGTACCCGCGTGGACATGCCGTTCGAGGAAACCGTGGACGCAACCCGTGAGGCACTCGCCGAACAGGGATTCGGAGTGCTCACCGAGATCGACATGCAGTCGACGTTGAAGAGCAAGATCGACGCCGACATCGAACGCTACGTCATCCTCGGAGCGTGTAATCCGCAGTTGGCGAAGGCTGCGATCGACACCGATCGGCAGGTGGGGTTGCTGCTGCCGTGCAACGTGGTGGTGCGGGCCGATGGCAGCAGCACGATCGTCGAAGCGATGAACCCCCAGGTGATGGTGGGGCTCTCGGATGCAGCGGGCCTGGCCGAGGTCGCCGACCGGGCCACTGCACTGCTGCAGAGCGCGATCATGGCACTCGGCGGAGACAGCACCACCGCATAGATGGGTGCGCACCGTATCGGCAGAGCGGCGGCGGTGATCGGGACCGTTGCACTGTGCGCCGTCGCGCTGGCGTCGGGGTGCAGTTCCTCACCTGCTCCCGACACCACGGGCACCGATCCGGCGGCACATCCGTCGTCGCCGGCCGCGCCGCCGCCGGGCTTCGGAGACACGGCCCTGTGGTCGATCCCGTTCCTGTCGCAGCCTCACATCGTCGAGGACGGGTTCGTCGGAGTCGTCGACTCCTCGGACGCATCCGGTTCGCACCGGGTGCAGGTACTCGACGACACCGGCACACCACGATTCGGCGTGGACGTACCCGCCGATCGCGACGAGTTCGCGGTGACGAGCACACACAACCGTGAGCTGTTGATCACCGAGGACATCGATGATCCCGGTTCGGGTGCACCGGCCACGGTGACCGCCCGCGATACCCGCACCGGCGACCTCGTATGGGGCCCGGTCTCCGCTGCAGGCTGCCTGACCGGGTCCGGACTGCTGATCGACGCCGACTGCTCGCAGACAGCAAAGCCCGCGGCCGTGGCCGCCATCTCGGCGACCGACGGACACCGCACCGACCTGACGGGTGCGATCTCCGAATCCGGTGGATACGCGGTCACCGTCGACGGCGACACAGCGCGCATCGTGACCGCCGACACCGGCAACACCGCCTGGTCCACCGACACCCTCACCCCGCCCCCCGCAGCGATCCCCGGGACCGCACGATTCGTCGCCACCGCCGGCAATGCAGTGGTCGTGGCATGGACGATCCCGACCCGTCCCGAACCGATCCAGGCGGTCTATCGCCTCTCCGATGCCGAGCTCCGATGGATCAGCGGTAGCCGCAGTCCGATGGTGATGACCGCCGACAGCAGTAGCGGGGCGACGATGATCACCACCGCAGACCTCACCGACGACGGCATCGCTGTCCTGTTCGAGCAGTACGGCACCCGAGGTTTCACCGCCGATCAATTTCCCGGTGCCGACCGCTTCTCTCTGGTCGGCGGCATCGTCTACGGCGCGTCGGACTCGCGGGTGACTGCCATCGATGCGACCTCCGGCCGCGTCACCGGCACATCACCGAGCGCCGCACCGACAGCAGTGACCTCGAACGGTGTCGCATTGGCCCAGAGCAGCGACGGGTACACCGCATTCAAGGTGATCCCCCATTTCTGAGCTGCCCGCCCGCACACCCCGTTCAGGACGTCTTGGGACGACCTCGAAGATCGACGGAGAACAACGGACCGAGCAGACACACGTTGATCACCCCGGTCAGCACGAAGACACCGCCGATCACTCCCACCACGATGCCCCCGACACCGCCGAGCACGACGGCGACCACGATCAGAGCGATTCCCACCACGATACGCAGTGCGCGCCCGGCAGTACTGCGCATGAATTCGACGAACGACATGATGATTCCAGTTCTGTAGAGGGACTTTCACTGTTGGACGGGCGAGAACGCCGAAGTGGACCGATCCACGGCTCCTCGCGCGAACAGCCAAACCCTACCCCAGCCCCGACCTCGACAGCGCGGCATACGACGAGCGCTTCGCGCGCGATCTGATCGACCAGGGCACGACTCTTCGTAGCTTCGCAGCCGCGATGACACGATCACCGGCCGATACCGACGATCTGGTGCAGGACGTCCTCGAACGCGCATGGCGCAACCGGAGAACGTTTCGATCCGAATCGGCGCTCACGACGTGGCTCTACCGGATCACGATCAACCGTGCCCGCGATGTGGCCGCACGCGCGGAGACTCAGCGCACCGAACCATCGGGCACGGGCGACATCGATGTATCGATCAGCGACCTCGAGCACCCCGAGACGGTCGCGCAGGCGCTCAGCGATCGATCCACGGTGCGAGCGGCGCTGGCGACGTTGACCGTCGAGGATCGAATGGTCCTGGCACTGCACGACGGCGAGGGCTGGACGGCGACACAGATCGGTGCGGTCGGCGCGCTCACCACCGCAGCGGTGTACAAGCGCATCCACCGTGCACGGGTGAAGCTGCTACGCGCCCTCGACGACGGTCCCGCACACCCGCGAAACGACTCCCAGGCGTGCCGGCGCACACTCGCCGCGGCATCGGACTACCTGGACGGGCGTCTCGATGTCGACGCGTCGGCCCGCATCGATACGCACCTGCGGCAGTGTCGCCGGTGCCCACCCATCGCACAGGCCCTGATCGGTATCAAGACCGCACTCGGCCTGCGGCCGTGGACCAGCGCGGTACCCGAACAGTTCGTCTACGACGTCGCCCACTTGGGCGGACCCCCGCCGCGATGACCGATCATCCCCGACACCCGGAAAAAGATACCCCATAGGGTATATTGAAAGTGAATTGTCGACCGAGGGAGAGACTCATGTGCAGGGCTGTCACGTGCAAGAAGTGCGGGAAAACGACGTGGGCGGGATGTGGTCAACACGTCGATCAGGTGATGCGGGGCGTTCCGGCGTCCAATCGCTGCAAGGGGCACGACTCCGATCCGAAGTCACCGGGATTGTTCTCCCGCATGTTCTCCAAGAAGTAGATCGCGGTCCGCAGCCCTGGTCTTGCCAGGGCTGCGACCCGAGTCGTCGTTCTTCGTGGTCTCGCCCGTCGCAGCGCGCCGACCGGCCAGACCGTGCATACGCAGGTCCGCATCGTAGTGAACGAACAGCCCCCACCCGATCAGGTGCAACACCACGACCACACTCGCCATCGCCGGCAAGCGGGGGCTCCGTCGCGGGAAAGTCGATGTCGCGCAGGCACACTCGCGTCGGTCACCGGCACAGCCAGCCGTCCGGCGGGCAGTCGAGGGTAGTTACGATCGACGTCTGCGACCCTGGAGTGGCTTTCGCCGCCGCGGGGTGCAGGCGAGGTTGCTCGATCAGCTTTTCCCGTTCCCGGACATATCGTCGTCGATGCTCGGACCGACCCCGACCCCGACCAAGGTCAACGATCGGCGATGGTGAGGATCGACCCACACCGAAATGGTGGCACCGGTCACCAGTGCGCGGCCGGTCGACCGTTCTGCACGCACATCGCACTGGTACGTTCCGGACCCGGGCACCGTCACTTCCAGTTCCACCCGTCGTGAATCGATGTCGGTGCCCAGGACCACCGCCCACCCCTCGACGATGTCGTCCTCTCGGTCCGCCGCGGTGTCCCGGACCACGGATACCGCTGCAGGATGCAGCGGTGTGCGGGCTGCGAACATCATCGCCGCCATCAGCAGCACCGCGAAGCCGGCCACCACGGCAGCGGTGACAGCGGTCGCTGACCCGGGTGAGAGTCGAGGGACGAGGAAGGTGAACACCAGGATCAGCGCGAGCACGTAGAACCCCATGGCGACCGCGATCGCGTAAGACACCCGTCCCGGTACCAGGACAGCGGCACCTGTCGAGCGCCGTCTCCGCGCGCTCGTCACCGTCTCTCCCCTGAGGTCCCGCTGGCGGTGCCCTCTTCGACGCCGTCGGCGATCACTTCGGAGGGTGCCCGCACAGCGGCGGTGTGGCCCGTCAGCCCGACGTGGGCTTCGGTGCGCATGCGTTCGACCATATGAGGGTAGTGCAGCTCGAACGCCGGCCGCTCGGAACGGATACGAGGTATTTCGGTGAAATTGTGGCGGGGCGGTGGGCAGGTGGTGGCCCATTCGAGAGAGTTGCCGTAGCCCCACGGATCGTCGACGGTGGCGACCTCGCCGTATCGGTAGGACTTGAACACATTCCATACGAACGGCAGCGTGGACAGCCCGAGAATGAACGCTCCGATCGAGGAGATCAGGTTCAAGGTGGTGAATCCGTCGGAGGGCAGGTAGTCGGCGTAGCGGCGCGGCATCCCTTCGTTGCCGAGCCAGTGCTGGACCAGGAACGTCATGTGGAACCCGACGAACGTCGTCCAGAAGTGCCACTTGCCGAGGCGTTCGTCGAGCATGCGTCCGGTGATCTTGGGAAACCAGAAGTACACCCCGGCGTAGGTGGCGAAGACGATGGTCCCGAACAGTACGTAGTGGAAGTGAGCCACCACGAAGTAGGTGTCGGTGACGTGGAAATCGATCGGGGGGGCTGGCCAGCAGCACACCGGTCAGTCCGCCGAACAGGAATGTGATCAGAAATCCGATGCTGAACAGCATCGGGGTTTCCAGGGTGACCTGTCCTCGCCACATGGTGCCGATCCAGTTGAACAACTTCACCCCGGTCGGCACGGCGATGAGGAAGGACATGAACGAAAAGAACGGCAGCAGAACAGCTCCGGTGGCGTACATGTGGTGCGCCCACACCGTGATCGAGAGCGCTGCGATGCCGAGGGTGGCGAAGATCAGACCCTTGTAGCCGAAGATGGGTTTGCGGCTGAAGACCGGGAAGATTTCGGAGACGATGCCGAAGAACGGGAGCGCGACGATGTAGACCTCGGGATGGCCGAAGAACCAGAACAGGTGCTGCCAGAGCACCGCTCCCCCGGTCGCCGGGTCGAACACGTGACCACCGAAGTGTCGATCGAAGGCCAGCCCGGCCAACGCGGCCGCGAAGGTCGGGAACGCCAGCAATACCAGCACCGAGGTCACGAGCATGTTCCAGGTGAAGACCGGCATCCGGAACATCGTCATGCCGGGTGCGCGCAGGCACACCACGGTGGTGATGAAGTTGACCGCGCCCAAGATCGTGCCCAAGCCGGACAGGATCAGCCCCAGTACCCACAGGTCGGCGCCGACGCCGGGGGAATGCAGTGCGCTCGTCAGTGGGGTGTAGGCGGTCCATCCGAAGTCCGCGGCACCTCCCGGGGTGATGAACCCGGCGAGCACGATCAGCGATCCGAACACGTACAGCCAGTACGCGAACGCGTTGAGCCGCGGGAACGCGACGTCCGGTGCCCCGATCTGAAGCGGCAGAATGTAATTGGCGAATCCGTACGCGACCGGGACGGCGTAGAGCAACAGCATAATCGTGCCGTGCATGGTGAACAGCTGGTTGTACTGCTCGTTGGACAGGAACTGCAACCCCGGTACGGCGAGTTCGGTGCGCATGAGCAGCGCCATCAACCCGCCGATGAGGAACAACCCGAACGAGGTGACCAGATACATCTTCCCGATCGTCTTGTGATCGGTGGTGGTCACCAATTGGAACAGCGTCGAGCCCTTCGGCTCGTGACGCATCGGATACGGCCTGGCCGCCTCAGGGCGGGGAATCAGTGCGGTCATCGACGATTTCCTCGAACTAGGTGTGGGATGCGCCCGCATTTGCATGCGCAGAAATAGGCTCAGTGATGCACAACGATGTGCGTTACAGGGCCATGGAGGCCTGGACGGTGACGTAGACGGCCACGACGAGCAACAGGGCTGCGAAGCTACGGGTGAGTGTGGTGGCAGAGACTTTGTCGCTGATGGCTTTTCCTGCGAACGATCCGGCGATGGCCGCGAGGGTGAACGGTACGACGATCTCCCACGGGATGGTGGCACCTGTGCCGAGGCGTTCGGTGAAGGCTCCCGCGCTGGTGATGGAGATGATCACCAGCGACGTTCCGACCGCGACGGGCATCGAGTAGCCCAGTGCCAGAACCAGGGCGGGGACGATGAGGAAGCCGCCGCCCACTCCCAGAAACCCGGTGAGGAAGCCGACGACGAGCGCGGAAGCGACCAGCTTGACTACCTGCGACGTGGTGATCTTCACTTTCGCGGGCTTGGTGGCGACCGCAACGGCACCCGGGCGTGTTCCCGCGGTCTCGGCCGGGTTCGGTGTCGGTAGGTCGGCATCGTGTCCACGCCGGGTGCGGCGCAGCATCGCACCGGCGGCGACGATCATCAGTGCCGCGAACGCGAGCAGCAAGATCTGCGGGTCGACCGATCGGTTGAGGATCGATCCACCGAAGGCGGTGACCGAGCCCAGAATTCCGAACACTGCCGCTGCCCGCCACCGAACGTGCCGTGCTCGCGCATGACTGATGGCCGCGATGATCGAGGTGATTCCGACGATGATCAACGAGGCGCTCGTTGCCGACTGCGGTTCGACCGCCAGGAGATACACCAGGGCAGGAACAGTCAGTATCGATCCCCCACCACCGAGCGCGCCGAGGGAAAGACCGATGAGAATCCCTGCGGCAACTGCAATCGCCAGGGTGGCGACCATGTCAGATCACTGCGCCGGGGGTGCCGTCATCACGGACCACAGGGCGGCCGTCTTCGTGCCACGCTTTCATTCCGCCCGACAGATTGTGCGCTGTACGACCGGCATCGGTGAGGGCCGCGACAGCTTTGCTCGACCGAGCGCCCGACCGGCACACCACGACCAATTTCTGCTCAGGAGGGTAGGCAGCAGGATCGAGATCGCCGAGGCGTACATGGACGGCGTCCGGGGCGTGGCCGGCAGCCCATTCGTCGTCCTCGCGGACATCGATCAGGATGGCTCCCGATTCGGCGATCAGTGCATATGCGGCGGCCGGATCGGCTTCCGGTGGTGCTCCAGTCATGAACAACGCTCCTTGGATCAGTGGGTGCTTACAGGGCGTGCAGCGGCGTGGCCGGCACGAAGCGATAGCCCTCGCTCGGTGAGAACGTGGCCGAGACGGTGAACCGATCTCCTCGAATCACTGTGTGCCGCAACTCCACCGGCCGGGAATTCATGCAGCCCAAGCGGCGGATCGACAGCGCCGCGGTCTTCGAGTCGAGTTCGAGTGCTGCCGCATCCTCCGGATCCGGCACGACGGCAGTGACGTCCTCGCGGCCACCGGTCAGGCGGATGCCGCAGCGTTTCTCGAGCTCGATGTAGAGAGCCGTGTGAGTGAAGTCCGCATCCAGGAGGTCGCGTGCCAGCTCCCCCGGCAACCAGGCACGGTCGAGAGCCAACGGCATGGTCCCTGCCATACGGATGCGCTCCAGGTAGAGCAGCGGAGCCTTGGGACCGACCTGCAAGGTAGCGGCCACCGCGGGGTCGGTCCGCAGTTCGAGTGCACGCACCACGCTGTGCTGAGCAACACCCGTGGCTTCCACGGCAGCGAAGAGACTGTAGAGCGCACCGAGTGGCTGCTCGATCACCGGCGGAGCCGCCAACCGAGAAGGCCGGCCACGCTCTGCAATCAAGATTCCTTCGTTCCGCAGGTGCCGCAGGGCCTCGCGGGTGGTGTGACGGCTCACCCCGTAGCTCGTCGTCAACGCATGCTCGCCCGGGAACTCGGAGCCGGCGAATTCGTCGTCACCGATTCGGCGGACCAGATCGGCATGCAGTTGCGCCCACAGCGGCATCGCACTGGAGCGGTCGAGCGCGGCGCTGCGATCGGGTTCAACCATCAGAGGCCCTCCTGTCGATCTGTGTCGGAATCCGAATTCGAGCCGCCGGCTGCTGACCCTCGGGGCCACTGTACAACAAATGTACGTACATCCGTACGGACGGCAGTGATGCTCTCTACGCGTCGAAGCGATGTCGACCGAGGATCTCGGGGACCGCAGCTCCCCCCGTCCCCGAGAAACCATCCGTCGGCGTCGCCGACACACAACGAGACAATGCTTGCTTCGAGAAAAGTTGTTTCCCACCACGAACGAGCGCCTGGTGGAGATCGCGCCGAACCTGGTGAATCCGCCCGCGTAGCGAGCGTCATCGTTTCGCTTCCCAGTCGGTCCCGGATCAGGCCAGTCGGTGCCGGATCAGGAGTGTCGCCCGGGGGCTGCTCGCCCGGGGCCTGCTCTACCGTCGGTGGCGCAGCGAGCCGACAGGGCGAGCACCGGACCGAACCGGGGGCGGACTGCACGACCGCCTCCGATTCGGGCGGGTTCGATCAGACTGTTTCGAGGTTGCGCTCGGCCCAGGCGGCGTAGCTGCCCTCGAGTTCGACAACTCGGTAGCCGGCGCGGCGCAGGGCGCTGGCTGCGACCGCGTTACGGACGCCGCTCTGGCAATAAGTCACGATCGGACCGCCCGTGGGCAGTCCGTCGAGGTTCCACAGCAATCGGCCACCGCTGAGCTGTTCGGAGCCAGGTATGTGGCCGTCGGCGTGTTCGGTTTTGTTGCGCACGTCCAGCACCATTGCCGGGTCGAACGAATCCAGCTCGTCCGCACCGATCGTCTCGGGTGTCGTCATGGGGAGCCCTCGTAGACTCGTGACGTACCCGGTCACCGTATCGATGCCGACCCGCAGCAGGTGATCACGTAGCTCGTCGGCGACGGCGTGGTCCTCGGCGAGCACCACCAGTGGAGTGTCCTCTCGTTCGGGGTCGTAGACCCAGGCACCGAACGAGGCTGCCTTGTCGATGCCGGGGATGTTGAGCGCTCCGGGGACAGCGCCGGCGTGCACCTCATCTTGGCCGCGGGTGTCGAGGAGGACGACCTCGTCGGAGTCGAGGGCGCGTGCCAATTCTGCGGAGTCGTACTCGCGCAAGGGAGAGAGTGGCCCGAGAACGACCGGGCCCTGCTTGTTCTGACGCTTCATCCGGCCGAAGTAGGCGTGTGCATCCGGTTGACCGTCGAGCATCTCGTCGACGAAGCCCTGCTCGTCGTCGCGCTCGACATACCCGGCCCACCAAGCGAAACGGCGTTCGTAGCCGACGCTGGTCGACGGAAGCGCGCCGAGAGCTTTTCCGCAGGCACTGCCCGAACCGTGACCGGGAAAGACCTGGATATGATCCGGCTGCGTGACGAACGACCGCTTCAGACTGCGGAAGATCTGTTTGGCACCCTCGAAACGGGTGTCGACACCGTCTGCAGCTTCGTCGAGTAGGTCCGGGCGGCCGAGATCGCCGGCGAAGACGAAGTCGCCCGTCAACATGTATCCCGGAGCATCGGCGAAGGCGCCGTCGGTCACCAGGAACGAGAGGTGCTCCGGGGTATGACCGGGCGTGTGAACGGCTTGCACGGTGATGTTGCCCAGAGCCAGCGTGTCGCCATCGTGGAGGCGTTCGGCCTCGAAGCCGTACTGCCAGTCGTCGCCGCCCTCTCCTGAGACGTAGGTGGTCGCGCCGGTGGCCTTGGCCAGCTCGCGGGTGCCGGACAGGTAGTCGGCATGGATGTGGGTCTCGGTGACGGCGGTGATGGTCATGCCATGTCGATCGGCCAGGTCCAGGTACACACCGATGTCGCGGCGGGCGTCGACCACCACTGCCTCTCCCTTGGCCTGGCAGCCGATGAAGTATCCGGCTTGGGCGAGGTCTTCGTCGTAGATGCGTTCGAGAAGCATCGAAATCTCCTTGTCGATCGTGGTGGCGTTCGTACAGGTCTCAGAATTCATGGTACCCCGTGGGGTATTTCAGGAGGTTCTGTGCGGCGAGGTGCACGGTTCCGATTCCTGCGGGGTGGAGGTGAAGTGGGCGGCATTCCACTGGGCGACCAGGGGCATCGCAACCGACTGATCCAGCGAGGCGCAACGACTCACAGCGACATCGCAGTGGTTGCCGATCATCACGTCCTCCTCAGCCGTCCGGCACTCACCGACTCGGGGCGGACGAGGAAATTTCATTCGTCCCGAGTGTGGCGTTTGTCAGTATTGGCGACTAACCTCTTCCATAATGTACGTACATCCGTACGATCAATCAAGGAGAGGGCGACGTACACCTCGGCACGTGTCCTTGCACCACCTGCTCGAACGCCGGAATGACCTTCCAGCACGACTGCTGTGGATGCAGTGCACCTGGCTTCAATGACCACCAATGTTGTGACCACACGGCTCGCGCCCACACCGACGTCGAGCTGAACCACCCGGCATCAACCGAAATCGAGACAGCGCTCACCGAGCTCGTGTCTCGAACAGGAGGACCACATGTCCGCGCACACCATCGACCACAAAGTCGCGATCATCGGCGGAGGCAACGCCGGTATTTCGCTCGCGGCACGTTTGCGGCGAGCAGGAATGACCGACATCGGCATCATCGAGCCGGCAGAGACCCACTATTACCAACCTTTGTGGACGCTCGTCGGTGGAGGCCGCGCCCCGGCCTCGGAGAGTGCGCGCAGCGAGGCGTCGGTGATGCCCCAGGGCGTCGGCTGGATCAAGGATCGCGCCGAGGGGGTCGACCCCGATGCCCAGACGGTCAGCACCTCCTCGGGAACTACGATCCATTACGACCACCTGGTGGTGTGCCCCGGCATCCAGCTCGACTGGGATTCGGTGTCCGGCATGGCCGAATCGATCGACACCCCGCAGGTCTCGAGCAATTACCGCTACGATCTCGCACCCAAGACGTGGCAGATGATTCAAAAGATGCGGTCGGGCACCGCCGTGTTCACGATGCCCTCCGGCCCCATCAAATGCGCGGGTGCCCCGCAGAAGATCGCGTACCTCGCGGCCGACTACTGGCGCGAGCAGGGCGTGCTCGATGCCATCCGAGTTGTCCTCGTCCTGCCCACACCCGGAATGTTCGGGGTACCGGTGTTCGCCGAGGAGCTCGAACGAGTCGTGGCGCGTTACGGCATCGAGGTGCGCAAGAACAGCGAAGTCACCGCTGTCGATCCGGACGGCCGGTCGGTGACGATCACCGACAACAGTGCAGGTACCACCGACGAGCTACCCTACGATCTGCTCCACGTCGTACCGCGCCAATCTGCACCGGACTGGATCAAGGCCAGCCCCATAGCGGACCCCGAGAATCCAGCCGGATACGTCCAGATCGACAAGAACACACTGCGTCACAACAGATTCGACAACATCTTCGCCCTCGGTGACGCCGGATCGTCACCGAATTCCAAGACCGGTGCCGCCATCCGCAAGCAAGCACCCGTGGTCGCCGAGAACCTGCAGGCGAGCATCGCCGGCCGTCCACTGACCGCACAGTACGGCGGGTACGCCTCCTGCCCCTTGACCACCTCTCGTAAGACGATGCTTCTGGCCGAGTTCGACTACACGATGCAGCCGGCTCCCTCGATACCGCTGATCGACACCACCCGCGAACGCCGCGACATGTGGTTCCTCAAGAGACGCGGACTGCCGGCGTTGTACTGGAATGCCATTCTCACCGGCCGAGCGTGAACGGTCGACCGCCGCACAGTTACGACCGCGAGGGCGACCTGAGCCACTATCGGTCGGTGTTCGAGGCCATCGAACGACGCGTGATACCGGAGGTGGTGATCACCCGGGTCACCCCGTATCTGCTCGTTCTGGTGTCGGCGGCCGTGCTCGGAGTGGTGCTTCCGCACACCGGCGGCGCACACGGGTACGACGTTCTTCTGCGCACCGAAAGCGCCGACGCGGAATCAGCGGGTGTGTTGGCGACACTGTTCACCGCATTCACTCTCACGTTCACCGTCGTAGCGGCCTCGATCGCGCGTCTGGTTCGGCG
This sequence comes from Gordonia sihwensis NBRC 108236, assembly GCF_000333035.1. Classification (GTDB taxonomy): domain Bacteria; phylum Actinomycetota; class Actinomycetes; order Mycobacteriales; family Mycobacteriaceae; genus Gordonia; species Gordonia sihwensis. The sequence continues at coordinate 24,881 of NZ_BANU01000042.1, read as the reverse complement.
TTTTCGGTGGGCCGCTCTGGCTTTGGCGGGCAACGGTGTCACCACGGTGTTCGGTGTGCTCGCGATCTGGGCTCGGCAGTCACTGGCACCGACCGCGACGGTGGCGGGTCCATCGATCGGCCTGTATCTGGGGGCGGTGGCAGCCCTGCTGTCCACCGTTCTCTGGGCTCGTGTGGTGTTCACCCGCCCACCCGAGCATCCCGGTCCAGCGCGCAGGAGCTGACACGTCGCGGGCCCGAGCACCCCATCTCGAACCGGCTGTCCTGCCTCGGTCCGATCACCCCCGTGCATCGATGCGGGGGTGATCGGACCGTTGTCAGGCGAGGGCGAGAAAGAGCTTCTCGAGCTCCGCTTCGCTCATCTTCTCCCCTGTTTCCGCCCCGGTGATGCACTCACGGAGTCCGGTGGCGACGATCTTGAAGCCTGCCCGGTCGAGAGCCTTCGACACCGCGGCCAGCTGGGTGACGACGTCCTTGCAGTCACGGCCGCTCTCGATCATCGAGATCACTCCTGCGAGCTGACCCTGCGCACGCCGCAGACGGTTCAGTACCAACGCGATGCTTTCGGTGTCACCGGTCATGTCGTTCAGTCCTTCGTTCGATGAAACTCCAGGTTACCCCTAGGGGTAAGAGTGGTCGTGGTGGCCGACGCCGGACGGTATCGGCCACCACCATGGTGAGCATCTCGACTGTGCGAGCGTCTCAGCTGTGCGAGAAGCCGATCTTGGGTAGTACTGCTCGTAGCCACGTGGGTGACCACCATGCGGCATGGCCGGTCAGGCGCAGGAGCACCGGCAGCAGAACCAAGCGGATGAGTATCGCGTCCAGCAATACGGCGACACCCAGAATGATGCCCATCTCCTTGGGTGGCAGTGGTTCGGCGAGCGCGAACGAGAAGAACACCGCGATCATCACCGCTGCGGCCGCGAAGATCACCCGACCCGAATGCGCCATTCCGTCGACCTGAGAACCGTGCGGATCACCGGTGTTCTCGTAGTGTTCCTTGACGCTCGACAGCAGAAACACCGTGTAGTCCATCGCGATTGCGAAGATCATCGCGAAGAAGAACACCGGGCCCCAACCGTTCAGGAATCCCTGCGGGGTGAATCCGAGCAGCGACGCCCCGTGACCGTCTTGGAAGATCAGCTTCGCCACACCGAATGCTGCGCCGGTGGACAGCAGGCTGACCACGGTCCCCAGCAGGGCGATCAGCGGTGCCTGGAGCGCGATCAGCAGCAGCAGGAATCCGAGCACGAGGATCACCGACACCACGATCGGCAGGTACTCGTTCAACGCGGTCTGTAGGTCCAGGTTCTCCGCGGGTGCACCGCCGACGATCGCTCCCTCGGGCAGCTCGGCGCGCAAGGCGTCGAGTGTGGTCTCGAGTGCGGGGTCCGACGGGTCCACGTTCGGGATGGCCTGCAGCATGACGTAATCGGATCCGTCCATGGCGGGCATGGGCGGCGTCACCATCGATACGCCGTCGACGCTCGCTGCGATCTGTGCGGTCTGCTCTGCCTCCGCCGTGGGGGCGATGATCTGCAGCATGCCTGGTGCGCCTTCGCCCATCTGTGCCTGCACCAGTTCGTAGCCTTGGCGGACCGGAGCGTCCTCGGGGACAACCGAAATGGACGGCATGGCGACCTTGAGACCCAGTGCCGGAATCGACAGCGCCACCAGAATCAGCAGGGAGCCGATGGCGAACGGCCACGGATGCTTGTGCAGCAACTGACCCCAGGTCGCGAATTTCGGCGAGCGGTGCACCTGTCGCTTCGCGTACGGGAGGGAGCCGGCATTGACCTTCGGTCCGAGCTTGCCCAGAACTGCGGGGAGCAGTGTGAGGGTGGCCGCGAGAACGAACACCACCGCGAGCATGATGCCCACGGCCATCGTGCGTACCGCAGGTGCAGGTACCAGAAGCACGGCGGACAGGCTGATCAGCACGGTCAGGCCGGACAGCAGGACTGCTTTGCCTGCCGTGTCCATCGTTTCTGCCACTGCACGCTGGGGGTCGATCCGTCCGGCGTCGATGGTCTTGCGGAGCGCATCCCGGAATCGGACGACGAGGAAGAGCGCGTAGTCGATACCGAGCGCCAGCGCGAACATCATCGCAAAGTTCATCGCCCACACCGAGATCGGTGTGATTTCGTTGAGCAGAACCAGACCACCCGCGGATGCGACGAGGCCGGCCAGAGTCAACAGCAAGGGCAGACCTGCCGCGACGAGCGATCCGAACGCGAGCACCATGATCGCCAATGTGACGGGCCAGGAGATGATTTCGGCCTTGATCATCGCGTCGTGGTTGGCCTTGTTGAAGTCACTCCACAGTGCCGATGCTCCGGTCGGGTAGACCTCGATCGAGTCCGTGGAGGCTGCGGTCAGCTCACCTTTGAGATCGTCGACGGCCTTCACCATCTCGTCGGTGGTCCCGTTCGCTCCACCGATGAGGATCCCGGTGTGTCCGTCGGGGCTGATCGACATTCCCGGTTGCGGGGGGATCACCTCGGAAATCCGCGAATCGGCGGCCAGAATGTCGGTGACCTCGGAAATGACCGCCGCGACAGCGGGATCGGTCACCTGCTCGGTGTCCGAATGCACGACCACCTGGATCGCGGCCGAGGAGTTCCCGCCGAAGTGCTCCTGTGCGAGTTCGCGAACCTGGACCGACTCCGATCCGTTGGATTGCCACCCGGCACCGGCGAGGGATCCGAACACCGACGGGGCGAACGCTCCCAATCCGATGATGACCACGAGCCACGCGGTGACCACCCACTTGAAGTTGCCTGCCATGCGCGCACCGAAGCGCGCCAACGGCCCGCCGGTGATTCCTGGCGGCGAGTTGTCTGCAGAACTCTCGTCGGTTCGAACGTCGGTGGAACTCACATCGTGCCCTTACTGGTCGGGAAGATGGAGGAACCGTAACACAGTACCCCCAGGGGTATGCTGGTATCATCGTATCTACCCCCTAGGGTATGCACGGACGACCGCACCACACGCAGAGAAGCGAGGATCTACCGCATGTCATGCACCGACACCCTCACCGGCCCCGGCGGACCGAGTATCGAACGCGCAGTCCCCGCGCTGGCGGGCACCATGGTCCTTGCCAGCCTCGCCGCCGGTTCCCTTCACGACCGCCGCTGGCATGTCCTGACAGCATTCGTCGGCGGGAATCTGCTGCTGTATTCCGCAGTCGGATGGTGCCCGGCCAGCCTGTTGATGAAGCGGCTGGGGATGCGTCAGAGCACAGCGACCCCGACCCGGTGAACCGCAACAGGACCCGCCCTTTGCCGTGGCAGTGGGTCGGCTACGCCTTCGGCCGCACTCTGCCCTCGACCATGACGGACTGGGTGGCCAACGATCTGACGGGCAATCACGCCGTGGTTCGGCACCTGATCCGCGGCCAGGTTCCGTTTCTTCCCATCTACGCCGTGTTCATGTTCTTTCCGGGTGAACTGTGGTTGCGTGGTTCCATGGTGCTTCTGGCGGTCCTGCTCTCGCTGTTCTTCACCGCCTCGTACATGGAAGAGAATCGGCAACGCCGCCTCGTGCGACACATGCTGCCCCGCGATCTCACGAACTCCCGTAAAGCGCAGGAATCGGAGCTGGTCAAGAAGCGTTATCTGGCGGCGCACCCCGAGTCCGAGGCCTCACGCACCGCCGCGGCACCCATCGCTCCCGGCCGGGAGCACTGAGCGATGGTCGGCGATTCGACGCACCGTCTCGCCCGATGGCAACGATTCTGGGACAAGCAAGCGACCGGTTACGACAAGCACATGACCTTCCTCGACCGAGTCCTTTTCCGCGACACCAGATCCTGGATCTGCAGTCGCGCCCGAGGCCAGGTTCTCGAGGTCGCAGTGGGAACGGGACTCAATCTCGAGCACTACCCGGCGGGGACATCGTTGACCGGAATCGAGCTGAGTCCGGACATGCTCGCGCAGGCACACTTTCGCGCCGCCGACGTCAGACCGGATGCGCACCTGACGCTCGGGGACGCTCATGCTCTCGACTTTCCCGATGCATCCTTCGACACCGTGGTGTGCACGTTCTCACTCTGCGCCATCCCCGCCACGGACATCGCGCTCGCGGAAATGTCGCGGGTGCTGCGTCCGGGTGGAACGTTGCTACTCGCCGATCACGTCGCCTCGTCGATCCGGCCGGTTCGATGGATCCAACGCGCCCTGGAACTGGTGAGCGTCCCGATCGGCGGCGAGCACTTTCTGCGCCGGCCCTCGCTCGTGATCACCGGTGACGAGAGCTTCTCCATCGAGGACATCGACCGGTTCACTCTCGGTCTTGTCGAGCGTCTTCACGCCACGAAAGTGGCCTGAACGGGAGCAAGGACCACCATCCTCGCGGCACGAACTACCGGCCACGCCCGGCTATCTCGGTCTCGACGAACTCGAGAAGTTGCTTCTCTGCCATCCACCCACACTTGTCGCGCACCCACGGCGAACAACCCAGGATGTAGGGGCGACGAGATCAGCCCACCGAGACTTCGCAACGACGCCGAGGCTCCGACGCTGAACCCATTTCACCCCCGCACCGAGAGTCGGTACGGGGGTGAAGATGGGGTTCGATGGAGAAATCAGGCCAGATCGTAGCGATCGAGCATCATGACCTTGTCCCACGCCGCGACGAAGTCGCGGACGAACTTGTCCTTGGCGTCATCGCAAGCGTAAACCTCTGCGACAGCGCGCAACTCGGAGTTCGAGCCGAAGACCAGATCGTTGCGAGTTCCGGTCCACTTCTTCTCACCGGTAGCGGCATCCTTGGCCTCGTAGATGCCCTCCTCGGCGGCGGGAACCCACTCGGTGCCCATGTCGAGGAGGTTGACGAAGAAGTCGTTGGTGAGCGTGCCGACCTTGTCGGTCAGAACGCCGTGCGTCGACTTCTTGAAGTTCGCACCGAGCACGCGCAGACCACCGACGAGCACGGTCATCTCGGGCGCACTGAGCGAGAGCAGGTTTGCCCGATCGACCAGGTTGAACTCGGCCGGCAGCTTCTGGCCTTTGCCCAGGAAGTTACGGAAACCGTCGACCTTGGGCTCCAGATCGGAGAACGAGTCGACGTCCGTCTTCTCCTGCGTGGCATCCATGCGGCCCGGGGTGAACGGGACCGTGATGTCGACGCCGGCGTTCTTGGCGGCCTGCTCGACGGCTGCGACGCCACCGAGTACCACGAGGTCGGCGAAGGACACAGTTCCGGAGAATGACTGCTGGATTCCTTCGAGAACGCGGATGACCTGTGCGAGCTCGTCGGGCTCGTTGACCTCCCAGCCGGCCTGCGGCTGCAGACGCAGACGGCCACCGTTCGCACCGCCGCGCTTGTCACTGACGCGGAACGACGACGCCGCCGCCCACGCAGCCGAGATCAGCTGATCCTGAGTCAATTCGGATCCGAGGATGGCCTGCTTCAGTTCGGCGATCTGTGCGTCACCGATCAGCTCGTGATCGACGGCCGGGATCGGGTCCTGCCAGAGCAGGGGCTCCGCCGGAACCTCGGGGCCGAGGTAACGCGTGACCGGTCCCATGTCGCGGTGGGTGAGCTTGAACCAGGCCTTCTGGAATTCCTCTGCGAGCTCCTCGGGATGATCGAGCCACCGCCGGGTGATCTGCTCGTAGATCGGGTCGACGCGCATCGCGATGTCGGAGGTGAGCATCGACGGGTGGCGACGCTTGGAGGGATCGGCGGGATCGGGAACGAGGTCCGCGCCCTCGCCGTTCTTCGGGCGCCACTGGTGTGCACCGGCTGGGCTCTTGTAGAGCTCCCACTCGAACCCGTACAGGGTCTCGAGGAACGAGTTGTCCCACTGGGTGGGCGTGGGGGTCCAGATGACCTCGAGGCCACTGGTGATCGCGTCCGCACCGACACCGCTCTGGTAGCTGTTCTTCCAGCCGAGGCCCATCTGTTCGAGGGGAGCGCCTTCCGGCTCGGCACCGATGTGCACCTCGGGATCGGCAGCGCCGTGCGTCTTGCCGAAGGTGTGTCCGCCGATGGCCAACGCGGCGGTCTCGATGTCGTTCATGGCCATGCGGCCGAAGGTCTCGCGAATGTCCAGTGCGGACTGCACCGGATCCGGGTTACCGTTCGGGCCTTCGGGATTGACGTAGATCAGACCCATCTGCACTGCGGCCAGCGGGCCCTCGAGGCTGGTGCGGTCACCGTAGTAGCGCTCGTCGCCCAACCAGGTCTGCTCCGGGCCCCAGTAGATGTCCTCGTCCGGCTCCCAGGCGTCGACGCGTCCGCCGGCGTAGCCGTAGGTCGGCAGGCCCATGGACTCGATGGCGACGTTGCCGGTGAGCACGATCAGGTCGGCCCAGGAGAGCTTGCGGCCGTATTTCTGCTTGATCGGCCAGATCAGCCTGCGGGCCTTGTCCAGGCTCGCGTTGTCGGGCCAGCTGTTCAGAGGCGCGAAGCGCTGCATGCCCGCTCCGGCACCGCCGCGTCCGTCCTGCTTGCGGTACGTGCCCGCTGCGTGCCACGCCATGCGAATGAAGAACGGGCCGTAGTGACCGAAGTCCGCGGGCCACCAGGGCTGCGAGTTCGTCATCAGGGCTTCGATGTCGCGCTTGACCTCAGCGAGATCGAGAGAGTTGAACTCGGCTGCGTAGTCGAAGTCCGGGCCCATGGGGTCGCCGACTGCCGGGTTCTTCTTGAGGATCTTCAGATTCAGGGACTTGGGCCACCACTCGCGGTTGCTTCCGCCTTCGACGGGTGCCGGCATCGAGTCGTGCATGACCGGACACTTGCCACCCGACTCCTGTGGCTGGTCCTGGTTCATCTCTTTTTCGCGTGTTGTGTGGTCCTCGGACACGAGTTTCCCTCCAGAAGATGGTGAATGATCTGATTTCCGCGGCGCTCCCGCGCCGCGACATCAGGGGCTGACGCTGGTGGAGCAGTTCTCGCACAGGCCCCAGTAGATGACCTCTGCCTCGTCGACGACGAAACCAGGGGCCTCCGACGGAGTGAGGCACGGAGCCTCGCCGACGGCGCACTCCACATCGGCGATCGCGCCGCACTTGCGGCACACGAGATGGTGATGATTGTCGCCGATCCTGCTCTCGTACCGGGAGACCGAACCCGACGGCTGAATGCGCCGGACCAGTCCCGCGATGGTCAGAGCGCGGAGCACGTCGTACACGGCCTGGCGCGAGACGTCGGGCAGGGTGGCCCGAACGGCTCCGTAGACGGTGTCGGTGTCGACGTGCGGATGTTCGTGCACCACGTCGAGCACCGCCAGACGGGGGCGGGTGACTCTGAGCGCAGCACTACGCAGCATCTCCGAGTAGTTCGACGATGAGCTCACATCGACCAGTATGCATGACTTTTCTGGAATGAGTCCGGAAACTGAGCGACGGACTGATGTGAGGCGGCGAGCGCAGAGCCAGCGCGTTCCGCGCCGAGTGGCACCGAGATTGCGGGGAGCAATCGCCGGAGGATCTTCGGTTCGGGTGAACCCCTCAGGCTCGGTGTGCGTACACCACAGTGAAGCCCACAGCAGTCGTGGGCCCGAGGACAGGACACGTGATGAACACTTCAAGGTTCCGTATGGCAACGTCGCTCCTGGCGTCGGCGGCGATGATCGCCCTCGCCGGGTGCGGTTCCACCGAACCCACCGGTTCGGTCGCTGTGTCGAGTACTCCGGTGTCCACGTCGGCGGATCCGAGCGCCTCAACACCTGATGCAGCACCGTCCGAACCCGGTCTGGTGGTGTACGCCAGCAACTACTCCGTGAGTGACACGGTCTCTCGGGTCCAGCGCGCGCTCGAGACGGTGGGGACTGTGGCAGCCACTGTGGATTTCGAGAAGTTGGCACAGGGAACAGGTAAGACGATCCGTCCGACCACCGTGGTGATCGGGGGGAATCCGAAGGCGGCGTCGCCGTTGATCACCGCGGATCAACGGGCCGCGATCGACCTTCCACAGAAGTACCTGGTCTGGCAGGCTGCCAACGGGACGGTGTTTCTGGCATACAACTCCGCGGAGTACATCGCGGCGCTCGCTGGTATCCCGGTGTCGTCCGACGCCCTCGACGGACTCCGGGCCGGGTCGGCATCCACCGCGTCCGATGCGACGGGATCCTCGGCGGCCGCTGCAGAGGGCACCGATGTGTCCACAGCGCCGAGATACCTGGTCGAAAAGACCAGTGATGCATCGGTTGCTGCGTCCATCGCTCGATACGAGGCAGCGTTCGCGGCCAAGAATCAGCCCACAGTCGCCACCGTCGATCTCGCGTCCGCCGCTGCCGAGACACCTCTGAGGCCCACCATGGTCACCTACGTCGGTAATCCTGCGGTCTCGACTGCGCTGGTCGGAGCGCAGCAGACCATGGGGATCGACCTCCCCGCCCGATACGTGGCGTGGCAGGACTCCGAAGGGATCGTTCACGTGGCTCATCCCGATATCCGTGTACTCGCTGCTCGGCATTCGATCTCGCCGACCAATCCCGTTCTCGACATGGTCGAGGCCGCCACGACCGGTTTCACCGATGCCGCTTCCGGCTCGGGCAGTTAGGTGGACGGTGTCGAATCCGGCTCACAGCAGAACCATCAGCTCGTCGATGCGTCCGAAGTTGCCATGTCGGCGCTCTTCCGCGAGCACCAGCATGCAGTGACTCGATTCGTCAGCCGCTACACCCAGACCCGCGAGCAGTGCGAGGACATCGTCCAGGAGACGATGTTGCGTGCGTGGCGCGGGATCGACCGCATCGATGTGACAGCAGCATCGACGCGGTCCTATCTCATGACGATCGCGCGAAACGTGCTCACCGATCAGTGGCGGGCGAGCACGAGCAGGCCGACTCTTGTCCACGACCAGATCGCACTCGCTGCCGAGTGCATCGACGACGAATTGGGCGGGGTCCTCGACGGGTGGCTCATAGACGAGTCGCTGCACCGGTTGTCCGAGGAGCATCGAGCGGTCATCGTGCTCATCTACTACGAGGGCCGAACCGTCTCCGAAGTGGCCGCACACCTCGATATCGCGGTCGGCACGGTCAAGTCCCGCTCCTACTACGCTGTACGTGCCCTACGCCGGATCTTCGACGAGTTGGGATTGATTCCATGAGCTCAGCGCACGACGAGATCCGACCACTGCTCGGGGCGTACGTACTCGACGGACTCGAGCGCGACGACCGAGCAGCGGTACGACGACATCTCGACGACTGCCTTGCCTGCCGAACCGAAATCGACGTACTGGCACCCGTCGCGGGTGTGCTTCGACGTCGAAGGCAGCCAGCAGATCTCTCACCGGTGCACTCGACGGCCGGTGCAGACCAGCGACTCGACCACCTGCTGAGCGCGATGAGGCAGCAACGGACCTCCGAGAAGAGGCGGCGGCGAGTGTGGACTGCGGTGTCGGCGACCCTCGTTCTGGGAGTCGCTGCGGCGATCGTCCCGCTCAGTAGCCTCGCCCGCTCCGACGATTCGACAACGGTGAACGATGCGGGAGCCCGCCCGCTCGTTCTGTCGAGCACCATCGGGGCCACAGGTGAGCTCGAGCTCACCACGAAAGCCTGGGGCACATCGATCGACGTCGACGTCCAACAACTCCCCGACGCAGGCGTCCTCACTCTCCAGGTGGTCGGCAACGACGGGGCTCGACAGCAAGCAGCTCAATGGTCGGTCACCGCGAGCCGAGCAGCAGCGGTGACCGGCGCGACGTCCCTTTCTGTCGAGGACATCCACTCGATCGTGATCGACGATCCGGCGGGCAACACGATCGCGCGGGCCTCTCGCTGAGACCGAGTCGTCACCGACACGGGCCAGGTTTGGATGCGGTGCCTCGAACCGCATGTTGGTCGAACGGCCGGCCGAGTGGCTGGACCGCAGTCGAAGGAGGTCGGGGCGCTCACGACGTACCCCGGATCGAAGTCCGAGTCCGACCTGCGACATCGAGCGATCACACCAGTCTCCTCGTCTCACCAGAACCAATCGACCCGCAGCCCACTGTCGGGTGTCCCACAGAAAATTACGGATATCGACGACACGTACGTCGCAGGATCCGAGACCCCTAGCTATCCGAGGCGACCCAGCGAGCATCGGATGTATACACGGTCAGATGTACCCCATGGGTATGTGCTGATATCACCCTCAGGGGCTCATACTCGTAGTCGTTTGCGATGACTGTGACGACAATTGGACGCGCCTTCGGTCGTCTCGTCGTTTCGGCGGTCGGGTATCGAAGACGGTGCTGCCATCGACCCAAGGGCACCCACTCATCGACGTAGACATCGAGCCGGTGACGGAAGTCGACATCTGTGTCCATGGGTCGACAGCACACCGACAGTGCAATCAGTCCGCCGATGCCAGTTGCCCGAGAGACAGCATCAACAGTCGCCGCGATCCCATCCGTCGTGTTCGTCGAGAATGTCGACGAGAGTGCGCAAAAGATCGTCGACGCGGTCATTGATGTCGTCGAACCGATCGTCGAGCTCGGCGAGGCGGATGTGTGCGTCACGCCGGGCACGAATCCCGTGCTCGTAGTAGGCATTGTCCAGAACGAAGCCCGATCGACCTGGTTCTGCTCCGTGTAGAACAGCACTGTCGGGGTCGTTCGTCGTCCACAGGGTGCGCGGTCGATGCGCAGCCGGCCGACCGTTCAGGTGAGCGCGCGTCAGTGCGGACAGCGACTGCACTGTGAGCGGTTCCGGCGTCCAGGGTGTGTAGCCCCAGCGATCGATACGAACCACAAGCGGCTCCTCCGCGTGCTGCGCTGTCACCACCGGAGACGCAGACATCGAAGGTGAGCGATCGGGGTCGAGAAATTCACGGAGCATCGAGATACTCGCGGAGCGATCGAACATCGACTGAAGTTGCGCCCAGCGCCGGTACACCGACACCGGACCGGACTCACCGTAACTGCCGAGCATGGTCGGGGTGACACGGTGCAGGCCGGAAACGATCAGGTCCGGCCCTGCGACCTCGATGTCGCCGCGGCGCAGAGTGCTGATGTCACGGTAAGTCAGTCCGGCAGAAACCAAAGTCAATATCAGTGCATCACGTCGCCCGAACAGCCCGTATGGCCATCCAGACGACAGAATGCCGTCGATGATCGATGCAGCGCAGCCACGGATTTCGGTGAGACGTTCCCGGCGGCGCTCTGCGAGAGCGAGCCGAATGGGGACCGAGCGACCGGGTTCGGCCATACCGCGACTGCGGTGGGCAGCGTTGACAGCCGATACTCGACGACGCTGCGTGGCGACTGCGGCAGGGTGGTGGTCAAGAAACTCTGCCAGTGTGGACGGTGTAGCAGGCAGCGACGACCGGTCGCTGGCAGCGCACCAGTCGCAGAACAATGCCCATGTGTGTTCTGCGGAGCGGCCGAGACCCGAGATGCCATAAGCCACCGAGCCGAACGTAATTCCGTTCGATTGACTGGCGGAGTGTCGATATTCAAAGTTGCAGTGTTCGGAAACGGTGACACTTCCTCCCCGGTTTGGCTGTTACAACAGTTTAGGCACCGCTCGCCCAGCCTTGGTGACGTCGAGCCGAGGTGGACGCCCCCGTAGCCCAAGCATCTTCAGATCTGCCCGCCGTCTGTCAGCGGGCGCGAAACCGTTCCGTACGAGCCCGTCCATTCGCACCGTCACGTCAATCGGAGGCTCGTTTGCGGCGGTGGACGTGATCGAAGGCGGATGTTGAACCGGCTAGCCATACCGTATTGTGATACGGTATGGCTATGAGCGAAGCCGCAGTGCGCAACCGACGAGCAGGTGGCCCCAAGCGTCTCCTCGTGCTCGATCAGGTGATATCGACTATGGCGGTCCGCGGATACAGCGGCACCAGGTACGCAGATATCTCCGAGGCCTCCGGTATCGCAGTAAGCACCTTGCAGGGCTACTTCGGATCTCGCGAGGACATGTTGATCGAAGCTTTCCAACGCGCCACTTCCGTTGCCGTTGAAGCCATGCGCGAATTCACGGCGCAATTCGATGACCCATGGAAACAACTGGTGGCGATGGTGGACCGTGGCCTTGCAACGGATGTTCCGACCTGGCGGATGCTCATGGAATTCTGGACGGCAGCCGCCCACGACACCGAACTCCGGCAGCACGCCACAGCATTGGCGACCCAGTACCGAGAACCCTTCGCGGACGCTGTTCGTCGAGGAGTGGAGAGCGGTCAATTCGACCCGCGCTTCGATGTCGAGTCCATCGTCGAAGTCGCAGTGGCAAACATCGTCGGCGTGCTGTACCCAACGGTACTCGGCCACCTGCCTCTTCCTGCAACGAATTACCGCGACGTAGTCATCTCCCAGTTGGCGTACGTCCTCCAAGTTGATACCCACGAAACTTCCGGCAACCCGCCGGCGCTCGGCGAACAAGAAGGGTGACACCCATGTCCCACTCAGTCATCAACCCCAGTGAGCTCCACGACCCAATTCCCTACGGCTACAGTCACACTGCGGCAGTGCCGGCCGGTACTGGCCTAGTGTTCGTCTCCGGTCAGTACGGATCCGGAAAGGACGGCATGGTCGTCTCTGCCGACTTCGCCGGCCAAGTGAAACAAGCATTCGCCAACCTCGGCGTGGCCCTGGCTTCGCACGGGCTCGACCACAGCAACATCGTCCAACTCAGAACCTACGTCGTCGGCCCGGATTTCGAGAAGCTCGGAATCATCGGAAGTGTTGTCCATGACAGCTGCGGGGAGCTGCCACCGACACAGACCGTAATCGGTGTGTCGGGTTTGGCCATGCCCGACATTCTGTTCGAGGTCGAAGCAGTCGCTTCCTACCCAAGCGCCGAATCGTAGACGCAACCCCATTTGGGGGCCACCGGCGACGTAACCTGCCCACTCGTCGGTGTATCCGAAAACAGGGACAGGTAGTCGAGACCCGATGCCCGGATCGAACCTGGTCGAAATGCTCGATGGTAGGACCTTGAATGTGTTGTGTAAGTGCACATTCACTGTTTCAGCTTGGCGTTCATGATTCGTCTTGTTGCTCTTCGGAACGAGCGAGCAGGTAGTCGGCCCAGTCTCGTCGTGTTCGACTGGACCATTTGGTGGCTGTAGATATGTTGACGCCGAGTAGGTCAGCGGCGATCGGGGCAGGGATGTCGCGGGCCCAGGCCGAGCGAGCCGAGTGGCGGGCAGGAAGCGGTTCGATCCCGTGGTGGCGGAGTTTGCGTGCGAGGACAGCAGACGCCATTGGCCTGCCCGGGGACCTTCCCGGAAACAGAAATCGGGTTGCGAGTTCGGTCTGGTAGAAGGTTTCGCGACCGACTCTGTTGTCTCGCAGGGTGGTCAGGAGTGCGGCCAGTGCAGGTGGCACCAAGGCGGGGCCTTCGTCGAAACGCAGGTAGGTCTCCTGGTCGACGACGTCGATGCGGCCACAGGTCAGCGTAGCGATGCTGGTGGTTGTGCGGCCGTAAAGCAGGACGAGCGCACCCGTGACTCGGACGTCGAGAGGCAGTTCGTCGTCGTGAAGACACCTGTCGAGCATGTCCCACCGGTCTTCTTCGGTGAGCAAGTTCGACGGGTCGGCGCTCGGCCTTTGGGGCACCGTCAGGTCGGAGCATAGCTTCCTTCCTTTCGACCATTCTATGAATGTGGTTACGAAGTAACGGTATTCGCTGCCACCGTCGAGCCAAACATCGATGTCGGCTTGATCGGTCGTGGGCAGTGTCTTGCCGCGTTCATCGAGCCAGGTCAGGAATTCGAGACTGATTGCGATTTGGCTCCGAACGTAAGTGGCAGCGCTGACCGTGACGGGCCGTCGGTTGGATCGTCGGCGAGCACGCCGCAGAACGTGCCAGGTGGCGAATGGTCGCACGAGTGCGATGTGATGAGCGGGCCGTTCACCGAGGGCATGCTCGAGCCACTGTTCGATTCGCTCGAGCAACTCGTCGCGCTCCGCGAGAATTCCCGCGTGGACGAGCAGATCACGCAGTCGGTGCAAAGCATAGCTCGGCGGGCACTGGTCGAGCAGTTCATGGCTCAGGGACTCGTGGTGGGCTCGTTGAGCGAGCTCGTGAAGCAACTTCGCACCGCCGGCGCGTCGATGAAGCCAGCGCATCATCGAAGACGGATTGGGGACGTGGGCGAAGACGGCAATTAACGGAACAAGTTGCTCGGCAATGCCGTGTTCCGGGTGACTGAGGACGATGCGGAGCTTTGCCTCGAGTGCGTCGTGGGCGGTTTCGTGTTGTCGCCGGCGTACTCGTGTCGGGGATTCGGTGAGCTGGGGTTCGAGGACATGGCCGTCGTCGCGGCAGCGAAGACATACCGGTTGTTGGGCATCCGGATGTGCTGGATGCGCCGCACCGCAGATCACGCATGGGTGTCGTGGTCGGGTGAGGCAGCGGTTGCAGAGATCAGGTTCGGTGCCTCGGGCGGTGCGGTCGATTCCCCTGACTTCGCCGCACCCACCGCAGCGGCGCTTGGGCCGGGTGTAGCAGCTTTTGCAGATCGGGCCGTCGTCGGTGTGGGCGTATGTGGGCGCGTCCTCCCCGCACCGGATGCAGGTGCAGTGCGGAGTGCGGTAGCAATTCGGACACAATGCGGCGCCGTCGCTCCGCCGCGCCTTGATCGCCAACACTCGCCCACATTGTCCGCATGGCCCCCTCTTGCGGGGGACGCATGAGCTGCACAGTGGTCTGCCGTGGTCGTCGCGTTTGGCGATCGACCGATCCTTGCCGCAGCGACTGCACGGCGCGCAGTGGAAATATCGTCGGCAGTTGTCGCAGACACGACCTCCGTCGACTATGTGGTGCAGGATCTTTGGGGCCTTGCATCGTAGGCAACTGGGAATCGTGACCGTGGTGTGTCCGGCCGCGACGAGTAGCGCGGCCAGTCGCTGCACTGCCACTGGGGTGTTCGATGATCCCGACGTCAGCGCATCGGGATGCCGCGCAAGGTGCGCTTCCAACGGTCTCAGTGTTGAGTCGACTACCGCTTCGGCAACGAATTCCATTGCGGCGCAGAGGCTGAGGTCAGGAACACTGTTTCTGACGTGATGGGCGGCTCGCTCGAGCACGATTTGGCGTGGCTCGACTCCCGGCCGTCGGCTCATGTCGTCTCTGGTCGGCGGATGGTGGTGCGTCGTGCCCGTGGCGGGGCTGGGTGCTCACCCGTACTGCCGTTGCTCGTCTTCTTGATAGCAGTGTTGACGACGTCGATCTCGATGAGGTCGTTCGGTGTGCACCCGAGGATGTCGCACAACGCGGCGAGGGTGTCCATCGACAACCGTTGCGGCGGTGCGGTGACGAGCCGGTAGACCTGTTCGCGGGAGAGGTGAATCCCGCGCTCGGCGAGCAGCGGGCCCAGCTCGGTGGTCTGGAACATCTCATGGTCGGCCATCAGGCGTCGCAGGTTCCAGCGGTAGCCCATCTTCTTGATCATGGCGCTCCCTTCCATAAAGTGTCGCGGCTCTGCAGCGCTCGGCGTATTAGTCGGGTTCGGTACTCGTCGGATACACCGGTATAGATCGCGGTCGTCGAGGCGTATCGGTGACCGACCTGTTCGGAGACGAACCGTTCTGGGTAGTCGAACTCCACCAGATGCGTGACGTACGAATGCCGCAGACAGTGCAGGTCGAGTTCGACCGGCAACCCCGCCGCCTGACGCACTTGCTCGAAGGCATCGTTGATGCTGCGCAGTGACATTCGACCGGCGCGCTCGCTGACCCAGAGCGCGGTCAGCGCGCCCGGCTTCATCAATGGCCGAACCTCCTCGACCCAGTGGTCGAGCACATCGACGATCCAATCCATCTCCGGAACCGTCAACACGGTGCGCCGCTTCGGCGGGCTTCCCTTCGATGCCTTCCCCCACCGCACGAACCAAGCACCGTACTGGCCGTACTGCGCTGCTTTCGGTGCGCGGCGTCGGTCGGAGAGATCTAACCCGCGGGCCTCTCGACGGCGCAGTCCGTAGGCGTAGACGGTCTTGAGCAGGGCGGCGTCGCGTAACGCTGTCAACGAACCTTTGCGGCCCAGCTTGCGGATCTGCTCGACGCGGCCGTCCGCGGCATCGAACAAGGTCTGCACTTCGTCGTAGGTCAGCGGCCGCCTCCCCGGTCCGCCCTCGAAATCTGCAGCATGCGCGATCGTGTTTCCCTCGTGAAAAACCTGTTGCGGCACAACCGAAAACCGATCCCAGCACTGCGCAGGCCAACCGTAGCGGCTGTCGGTGACGTACTCCATGAACAAGCAAATCGACATCTCGTACGACCGGGCGGTCGACACCACGATCGGCTTACGCCGGACCGAGGACCGCAGATGCACGATGAAATCTTCACCGTCCGCCGGTTCCCATTGCCACGGATACGAATTGGTGAACTCGGCCATCCGACGCACCAGCGACAAACGCGGCGCGATCGTCCCCTCGTCACTGAGAAACCGCGTTCGTTGCTGACGTTCCCACCCCGCCAGCATCGCTTCGAACACTGCCTGTTCGGGCTCGAGATGCACTACCCCGTCGGTCAACACCAGATGCGCCGCACCCGGAATCTCAGTCTCGCCCATGCGTTGCATTAAACACAACAATGTTGAATCAAGTCTAGTCTGACTGCCGTCGCCGCAGGTCAGGCGAGACGGAAAGCCGGCAACGGATAGGATGACACCGCGGTCAACGTCCAGGTCGCATCAGCTTATGCGGTGGAACGCAGTTGCATCGGACGCAATTCCGCCTAGTTCCGGTTTCATAGTCCGAGGTCGGTGACGGCGTTGCCGAGCATGGGTGCGTGCTCACGGGCGTAGATTTCGACCATCCCAGGGGTCGTGTGGCCGGTCTGGCGCATGATGGCGTGGGCGTCTGCGCCGTTGCGGAATGCTTGGGTGACGAATCCTGCCCGCAACGAATGCCCACCCAACTGTGTGACCGTCTCGGGGTCGAAGCCGGCGCGAGCGGCGCGGCGACGGATCGCGGCGTGCACCGCAGCCCCGGAGAGCGCAGTGTCGGAGAGGTTGCCATTCTTGCGGACCGATCGGAACAGCGGCGAAGATTTGTCGGCGGCGGGCAATGCTCCCCGGCACACATGAGAGTCGAATGGTGTTGCACGGGAAAGTAACCGAATGACGGCGACTCTGCCGCCGGTGTCGAACGCGGCGACGAGCTGCAGCCATCGCACCCACGCGCACACCGGGCATGACTCGTGGCGGTTGGTGAACGGTAGTGCTTTCACTGCTCCGGTGCCGGCCTGGTCGGTCTTGGACTTCCGGATCTGTACGTGCGCGCCGTCGAGACGGTCGCGGCGGACATCGCGGCATTCGAGCGCTACGAGTTCACTGCGACGAAACGCGCCGGTGAAGCCCATCAGCAGCAGCGCGGTGTCGCGGCGCTCGAGCACCTCGGACGCCCACCCGACAGCACTGCGGCGCGCGTGGTCGACGATCGTGGTGATGTCGGAGGTCAGCAGCGGTGCCCGCGGGTTGCGGGGCCGCTCCCCCGCCGACGCATAATCCCGACGAACACCTGCCAGAGTCGCTTTCACCATTTCGTGTCCGCACGGGTTGTCGTAGCCGGCGCTGCGGTGGCGGTCGGCGATCGCTGCAATCCATTTGCCGAATGTCGCAGGCGCATACGCCCGCGTGCCGTCGACGGTGAGTGTGTCGGCCGCGGCGACGAGATACGCGGCCACCACGGCGGGATGCGCCGGCAACGCGGCATGTCCGGTGGCGGTGCACCAGGTCTCGAAGCCTCGCCACGCCGAGCTGTAAGCCCGGCGGGTACCGGCGGACCGCGATGCAGCCATCGACCGCTCTATCCGGGCGGCAACCTCGGGCGTCAGATCCGGAAACACCGCTGCGCCACACGACACGACAGCTGGGACAGTGTTCGGGCCGTCTGCTGGCTGGCGTTCTGTCATGGAAAGGACTGTAGCGGGCAGCTCCGACACATTTTCTGGATCCAAAACCACGCTCAGCTGGTGGTTTGTGGGTCTACGGTGCGGGAAGGAAAATTCTCGTCGGTCACCGCACAAATAACGTTGGTGACTGTGACACCGCCGCCAAAACGGGCCTTGTCGGCCATCGCCGCGTGTGCGTCGCGGACGACCCCGCTCCATCGGGCGAGAACTACGTCGGCGGATGTTGCAGCGGGATCCCGTGGTCGACGAACAGTCGCACCGTCTCATCCAGCTCCGCTGCGGTGCGGCACCCCCAGCGCAGGAAGTTGTACAACGAACTGGCGGATGCGGGATCGACGCGCGCTGCCTCGATGGCGGCCTCGGCTGCAGCGTGCGCGTCAGCCCATAAATCGCGCTCGGGTGCGGGATAGGACGAGCGCGTCGGAGGTGTCCCGGGATCGACCGGCTCATAGGGTCGTGGGCGCAGCAGAGATGCGTGCGCACCGCCGGCATTGATCTCACCGCTCTCGACCATCGCGATGCCGATCGCTGCGGCCTCGAGGACTTTCGCCTGCTCGTCCCAGTGCAGGTCCTCGAACGGAACCCACGCGGTCCGCAACGGGCGAGAACGACCGGCGGCCCTCCATATCGCAACGAGTCTCGTCGCCCACCGTCCGGTGCGAACCAGTGGCGAGGACACTTCGTCGACGACGGTGCGCAGAAGCCGGAACCACACTGCGGCATGTACCCGGCCTGAGCCGAGTTCCACCCATCCCGTCGTCAGAGCCTCGGTGCTGCGCCGATCGAGGTCCGTGACCGCTGAAGAAACCGGAACGGGCGAGACCCGTTCGTCCGAACCGAACCGGACCTGATCCCAGAAGATCGCATGACCAGGGAAAGCAGAGCAGGGTTCGAGTCGACAACGGTGGTCGAGGCAGCTGCTCAGCACCGGATATTGACGCAGCAGAGTCATGTTGATATCAGCAGTGGATTCGAGGCTGTCGACACATGCCGGGCATGCCCGACTGCGCGGAGTGCTAGCCCACGGCAACCATGCCTCGCTCGTGGGTGTGCGGCGTCGTCGATCCTCCCTCGCGAGGTCGGCCGGTAGCAGGATCGAAAATTGGTGGACGTAGGTGTCGAAGTCGCAGTCGGCGGGGTCGGTGCTGTCGAGCAGCCACGGTGTCCACCCCGCCAACGTCATCATCCGTACCCTCTCTACCGGAACTGCGCCGCGAACGGCCAGCTCGGCAAGTATCGGCTCCGGTGTGTAGCGGTCGAGATCCTCGACAGCACAATCGATATCGAGGTCTGCGAGCAGGTCAGAAGGCCTGATGTGCGGATACAGCTCGCATATCCGGGCCAACCAGGACGAGAGGGCCTCACCTGGCAGTGGCTGCGGGTGCAGCGGCCACGGGCGAACGTACGCATCATCGGGCATAGGTGCGAGCCGCGCGTTCATGCGAGGTGGCGCTCGAACTGGCGGCGGCGCTCCGTGGGGCCGACGTACGGAGTGCGCGTGAGCACCGATGAGGTGATCGCTTCCTCTCCGCTGTCGACGGCGGTCACTGCTGCGGCAGTGAGCAGCGTTGTCAGTTCACCGATGGTGCCCTCGGAGCGAGTGAGGAGGTAGTCGGTCATCTCCGGTGATGTCAGGTGCGAGGGTTTGCGGAGGGAGAAGCTCGTGGTGAAGCTGGCCAACAGTGATCTGGCGTCGGCCGTGTTGGTCCAGACCGGCAAAGTCATGGGGTGGAATCGGTTCTCCAGCTGAGGATCGGTCCGGATGGCGAGGTAGGCGTCGCGGGTTCCGACGGCGACAAGAGGAATGCGTAGTTCGTTGCCCAGGAATCGCAGCACGTTCAAGAATTCGCGGCGGACGTTGTCGCGGCCGGCGAGAACATTGTGGAGCTCGTCGATGATCAACATCCGTACGCCGGTGGCGCGGAGCAGCATCAATGCTTGCTGTTCGAGTTCGTGGACCCGATTGCGTGGTCGGGTCGGTGTTCCCAACGCTGTGAGCAGTGCGAGGTAGAACCGGCCAGGTGACGGGTCCGGGGGCATCTGCATGCACAACACCGGTATCTGCTCGCGGTCGGACAAGCTGATCGGCGGATGAGTGCGCCGGAACTTTTCGATGATCATCGACTTGCCGTTGTTCGTCGGACCGAGCAACAGTAGGTTCGGCATACGCTGCCGGTCCGGCCACGACAGCAACGTCTCCAGATGGTCGATGACCGTACGAGCCTGCGGATACCCGATCCACCTCTCCGACCGGATCAACCGGATCCGCTCCGCATCGTCGAGTACGGTGAGCGGTCGAACCGACTCCCGCAGGTGCCCCAAACCCTCGCCGGACGACTCGGTGGGTTCGTCGCTGCTTCCCATCGATGCGGTCATCGCCTCACCATTCCTCGATGTCGCTGAAGACCGGCGTTGCGGTGCCGCCGTCCGCTCGAGGCTCCTCCGGCGGGTGAATCGCCGGGATCGGTGCAGACGCGACGCCGGTGAGATGCATACGGCGGGCACGGTTGCGCCGGGCTTTGCGGGTAGCTTTCTGCGAGCGGTCGGTGACCTCGCGCATCTGCTCGATCATCGAAAACAGTGCGCTCTCATCGACGTTCGACCGACCTTGTTCGCGGAGACGAGTGATAGCAGCTCTGTGCTCCCACAGTGTCACCGCGGGATGTGACATCGTCCGATACGGCACCTCGACATAGCCGGCACCCTCTGGTTCGAGGACCCAGATTCTGCTCAAATCGCGTGGGTCACGTCGTATCACGAACCGCCCCAAATCCTCTCGCCGCGCAACCCACGGTTTGAGCGCGTTCGAGAAGTAGTGCACGTGATCGAGAACGAAGCCCGTGCGCGTCAGACGTCGCCGGATGACGGGAAGAAAGTCCACCAGGAACGCGGTTTCGCCGAGCACCACACGAGGGGCATGACCAACTGCGGCGACCGCGCCGGCCCACACGGCGGCCGGAGTGTTCCCGATCCCTGTGTGAACGCTCGCGTGATACGAGGCTATGGCCAGGACCAGCCAGCGCTCCAACTCACGCAATGTCAACGCCGCGTGCTTGTCCGAGTCGTAACTTCCTCGGTCCGCGGGGTTCGAGAAGGTGGTCCCAGGCAGCTCGTGCACCGCCGTCATCGCCGTTCCGATGATGCGTTCGACGATCCCGCCGTAGTGCGGTCGGCCCGGAGGACGGTATTCGAGTGTGATCGCGTGCTGGGCGCATCCGCGACGCAGCGCTTCGCTTTTGAACTCGGAGGCGTTGTCGAGATACAACTGTTTCGGCTTCCCTGCCATCGGCCAGTGCACCTGCTCCGCGAACTCGCATGCCTCCAGCCATGTCTGTTTCTCGCAGCACACGCGGCCCAGGCACAACCCGACCGATATCGACGACGGCGGCTCCAGAGTGACGACGAACCCAAGTACGGAACGGCTGAAGACATCGATGGCGATCGTCAGGTAGGGGCGGCCGATCGGTTGCCGCTCGTACTCGTCAACGACCATCAGATCGACGACGGTGTGGTCGATCTGGACCTGATCGAGAATCCCCGACACCGTCGGTGGACTGTCGCCGGCGGACTGACGTGGGCGGGCGGCATCGGGTCCTCCGCGTGACCTGGCCACCGATGCCGGATGGAGCGCGGCGATACGCGCGGTGACGGTATTTCTGGCCGGCACAGGCAGACCCGCGCGGTGGCACGCCAACGCGATACGTCGATGCAGCGCAGCGACACTGAGCTTCTGACGGTGAAGAAAATATCGGGTGAGATGATCGCCGATCACGTCCTCGACCTCGGCCGTTACTCGGCTGCGGCCACGCCCACCCGACGAGACCTTCGTCAGAAGATCGGTGACTGTCCCCGTCCCGTTCCTGAGCCTGCCGACCAACGTGTAGACCTGCCGCCTGGACAATCCCAACCGCTGCGCGGCATCGTCGACCGCTTCCGAACGCACCGGATGCATCTCCAGCAAGGGAGCCAGGACAGCGAAACGGGTCTCGGCCTGGGACCACCGCTCCCCCGACGCGGTCAGCACACCGGTCTCCACGACGTCGAGCTTGTCAGGGTCCATCACAAGCCTCCCTGTCACCGAGAGCCGAACGTGCGACCGTGCACCGCACTTCTGACATCAGGATGTCAGAAGACCACTGCACTCACCCTCGAAACACCTGCAAAGAGTGCAGCCGTCTTCTGAAATTGACACGACCGAACCTCCCGATGTGAGTCCGGCAGTGTCCGAGAAACGAACGAATGAGAGACGACCCGAAGTGGCGCATAACTATGCAATGGGGGTTGCGAGGCGGTCGGGGTCAGGGTTTTGCTCTGCACATACGACCGAGCCATCGGAGATGGTCACTTCATTCATCAGACGAATCGCGCCGTTCTCCGGGGTTTATCGGAGCTTTCGTGTGCTGCCTCCGCGCGGTAGGTGTCAAGGCGCGGAGTAGGCGTCTTGCGTGACCGAGTCCAGATCAGCGGTGTCGGCCTGCGCCAGCATCGAGGATGCGACGGCGGCGCCGACCCGATGCGCAGCCTCGATGTCCAGGACTTCGCCGTCGGGGTGTGCGTCCAGCCACGGTTGGGCCTCCTCGCGGGAGGCGAAGTAGTGCACCTGGTTGCAGAACGAGGACCGAACGGGGCCGTCGTGGTCCGGGATCAAGAGGGATAGGACGGCGGTGTCGGGCTGCACGGACGTGATCGTGCCGTCGGTGCCTGTCGTCACCCGGACGGAGATCCCGCTGTCTGGGGAGGTCGACTCGATCGTCGCGGCCTTCCCGATCAGTGCCGGAAAGAAGAGAGTGTCCAGCGCGCACCACGTGTATAGCTGCCGCCCCGCCACCGTGAAGCGATGTGGCGTGGGCCGCAGAGTCAGGGCCAGGCCGAGGATGCGGCCGTCGTCGTCGTACTCGGCGTCGGGGACTGAGGACAGTCCCCGCCGGACCGTGTTCTCGCTCCGTCCGCTGGCGGTGGCCAGTTCGGCGATGGTGACGGGCTCGCCCTCGGCCAGCAGCCGCAGGAGCGGCACGAACAGGCTCGGGTCGAGCCCTGACCTGGAGGGGGACAGCAGATAGGCGAGGGTCTTCTCGTCGATGGCGGTCATGTGATTCCTTTGTTTCAGAGGCGGGGTCGCGGGCTCACGCGCAGCAGGAGAGCTTGGTGACGTCGGTGGTGAACGCCTTGCAGGCGATCCGGATGCCCTCGGTCATCGTGAGATACGGGCTCCACGCGGCGGCGACCTGCGCGGTCGTCATTGCCCCCTCGAGGATGTAGACGCCGGCGGCGGCGAGCTCCCCGGCGTCCTTTGCCACAGCGGAGATGCCCAGAATCTGCCCGCTGTCGCTATCGGCGACGACCTTGATGAAGCCTCGGGTGTCCCGGTTGGCCTGCGCCCGCGGGACGAATTCCAGGGGTAGCACCTGGCTAACGCTGGAGATCCCGGCGGACACAGCTTCCTGCTCGGTCATCCCGACCGCCCCGATGGCGGGGCTGGTGAAGGTGACGCGGGGCAAGTTTCGGTAGTCGACCACGGCGACGGTGTCGGTGAACGCGTTCTCCACCGCGAGAGCGCCGTGTGCCGCCGCGACGTACACGAAATCCCACTGTCCGGTCACGTCCCCGGCGGCCCAGACTCGCGGATTGGATGTGGCCAGCCGGGAATCCACCACGATCTCGCCGGACGTGCCGGTCTCCACCCCGACCTGGTTGAGGTTCAGCTCCGCGGTGACGGGCCGTCGCCCCGTGGCCACCAGCAGCTTCGCGGACTGGAAAGTCTCCTGCCCGCCGTCCACTGTTGCGGAGACGACGATCTCTCCGCTGTCCTCGTCGCGTGCCACGGCGTTCACGGCGGCCTGCTGGACCACCCGAATCCCCTCATCGGCGAACACCCCGGCCAACGCCTCGGACGCTTCCGGCTCCTCATGCGAGGCCAGCCGGGAACGGACCAGCATCGTCACTCGGGAGCCCAGCCGGGAGAACAACTGCGCCAGCTCCAGCGCGACGTAGCCCCCGCCCAGAACCAGCAATGTCTCTGGCACTTCGTCCAACTCCATCGCCGTGGTAGACGTCAGATACCCGGCCTCCACCAGTCCCGGAACGTGCGGCACGTGGGGCGCAGAGCCGGTGGCCACGAGGTACTGCTCGGCCTCGATCGTCCGCAGCGCGCCGCCGGGCGAGGCGACCTGGAGCAATGGCGCATCCGGGGTTCCGGTGAACGACGCTTCCCCCTCGACCATGTCCCACCCGTGGATGGCGGCCTGATCGACGTACTTCTCCGCTCGCATGCTCTCAACCAGAGCGTCCTTGCCCTTGATCAGTGCCGGCATGTCCACCGGCCCGGCCGAGGCCGCCACACCAGGGAAGCGGGCCGAGTCCGACGCGACGTGGCGGGCCTCCGCGGCAGCCAAGAGAGCCTTCGACGGCACGCACCCGGTGTTCACGCACGTCCCGCCGATAGTCCCGCGCTCAATCATCACGACACGCTTGCCCAGTCCTGTGGCCCGGATCGCGGCCGCGAAGGCCCCGCCCCCGGAGCCGACAATCGCCAAATCGAACTGCTCGCCGCTCATTCAGACACCTCTTCGCCGTGACTCAGGAACTCCTGTCAGCCATTATCAACCTTCCAGTACGATGGAAGGTCAAGTCTGGCGATCACGGATGGGGGCTTCGGCGCACATGAGAATCGGGCAACTCGCGGAGGCGACCGGCACCACGACGAAGACCCTGCGGTTCTACGAGGAGTCCGGGCTCCTCTCTCCCGCGGAACGACTGGCCTCGGGCTACCGGGACTACACCGACGACGCCGTGGGCCAGGTCGGGTTCATCCATCGGGGCCAAGCGGCCGGGCTGACCCTCGCCCAAATCCGGCAGATCCTGGAAATCCGTGGGCACGGCCAAGCGCCGTGCTCACATGTCAAGAGTCTGCTAGGCGAGCGGCTCGACGCGCTCGATGCCCAGATCGCAGAGCTTCTCGTCCTCAGGGAGACCATCTCCCAACTTCACGCGAACGCGAGCAAACCAGAGCCGAGCACTTGCTCTGCCGACCAAGTTTGTCGCTACATCTGATCTCGAACCCTGAGATCCACGGGA
>NZ_BANU01000043.1 GCF_000333035.1 Gordonia sihwensis NBRC 108236 | reverse complement strand
TGTTCGGCGGTGTCCTACTCTCCCACACCCATTACAGTGCAGTACCATCGGCGCAGGTGGGCTTAGCTTCCGGGTTCGGAATGGGACCGGGCGTTTCCCCACCGCTATAGCCGCCGTAACAATATGAAACCATCCACACCACAATCTATAACCAGATCGTGGTGTGTGTGTTGTTTCAGAAGTACATAGTGGATGAACGAGCAAACATTCTGTGTGCGTGTAACAATCACCGAAACCGACCCACACAACCCATCCGTCGTGATTCGTTGAATCCGAAAAGAATTGTTGGTGAGTGTTGTTGGTAAGTCCTCGGCCGATTAGTACCGGTCACCTGAACACATTACTGTGCGTACAGTTCCGGCCTATCAACCCCATCATCTGTAGGGGGCCTTACCCCACCCGAAGGTGGGTGAGAAACCTCATCTTGGAACAGGCTTCCCGCTTAGATGCTTTCAGCGGTTATCCCTTCCGAACGTAGCTAACCAGCAGTGCTCCTGGCGGAACAACTGGCACACCAGAGGTTCGTCCGTCCCGGTCCTCTCGTACTAGGGACAGGTTTCCTCAAGTTTCTACACGCGCGCGGCGGATAGAGACCGAA
The DNA here is from genome assembly GCF_000333035.1 of Gordonia sihwensis NBRC 108236. Classification (GTDB taxonomy): domain Bacteria; phylum Actinomycetota; class Actinomycetes; order Mycobacteriales; family Mycobacteriaceae; genus Gordonia; species Gordonia sihwensis. The sequence continues at coordinate 5,090 of NZ_BANU01000043.1, read as the reverse complement.
CTGTCTCACGACGTTCTAAACCCAGCTCGCGTGCCGCTTTAATGGGCGAACAGCCCAACCCTTGGGACCTACTCCAGCCCCAGGATGCGACGAGCCGACATCGAGGTGCCAAACCATCCCGTCGATATGGACTCTTGGGGAAGATCAGCCTGTTATCCCCGGGGTACCTTTTATCCGTTGAGCGACACCGCTTCCACATGCCGGTGCCGGATCACTAGTCCCGACTTTCGTCCCTGCTCGACATGTACGTCTCACAGTCAAGCTCCCTTGTGCACTTACACTCAACACCTGATTGCCATCCAGGCTGAGGGAACCTTTGGGCGCCTCCGTTACACTTTAGGAGGCAACCGCCCCAGTTAAACTACCCACCAGGCACTGTCCCTGAACCCGATCAGGGTCCGAGGTTAGAAGCCCAATACGATCAGAGTGGTATTTCAACAACGACTCCACCCACACTAGCGTGCCGGCTTCACAGTCTCCCACCTATCCTACACAAACCGCACCGAACACCAATACCAAGCTATAGTGAAGGTCCCGGGGTCTTTTCGTCCTGCCGCGCGTAACGAGCATCTTTACTCGTACTGCAATTTCGCCGAGCCTGTGGTTGAGACAGCAGAGAAGTCGTTACGCCATTCGTGCAGGTCGGAACTTACCCGACAAGGAATTTCGCTACCTTAGGATGGTTATAGTTACCACCGCCGTTTACTGGGGCTTAAATTCTCAGCTTCACCACCCCGAAAGATGATTAACCGGTCCTCTTAACCTTCCAGCACCGGGCAGGCGTCAGTCCGTATACATCGTCTTACGACTTCGCACGGACCTGTGTTTTTAGTAAACAGTCGCTTCTCTCTGGTCTCTGCGACCACCACCAGCTCACACCGAAAAAGTGATCACCGGTCGTGGTCCCCCTTCTCCCGAAGTTACGGGGGCAATTTGCCGAGTTCCTTAACCACAGTTCACTCGATCGCCTTAGTATTCTCTACCTGACCACCTGTGTCGGTTTGGGGTACGGGCCGTGTACCAACTCACTAGAGGCTTTTCTCGACAGCATAGGATCACCGAATTCACCACAACGGCTACGCATCACCTCTCAGGCTCAAAAAGACACGGATTTGCCTATGTCTCACCCTACAGGCTTACACCAACTATTCCACCAGTTGGCCCGGCTACCTTCCTGCGTCACCCCATCGCTTGACTACTACACCCAAGGTCCCACGCAGCCACCATCAGAGAAATCCGAAGAAATCAACGACAGCTTTTGGATGGTTAGTACAGATGATTCATCACTGGGCGCGGATACACGGGTACGGGAATATCAACCCGTTGTCCATCGACTACGCCTGTCGGCCTCGCCTTAGGTCCCGACTCACCCTGGGCGGATTAACCTGGCCCAGGAACCCTTGGTCATCCGGCGGACAAGTTTCTCACTTGTCTTTCGCTACTCATGCCTGCATTCTCACTCCCACACCCTCCACAACTGGATCACTCCGCTGCTTCCACGGATGCAGGACGCTCCCCTACCCACCCACACCACTACACACCCACCCGCAGGCAGGCATGGATGAAATGTGTGAGTGCCGCGGCTTCGGCGGTGTACTTGAGCCCCGCTAAATTGTCGGCGCAGAATCACTTGACCAGTGAGCTATTACGCACTCTTTCAAGGGTGGCTGCTTCTAAGCCAACCTCCTGGTTGTCTCAGCGACCCCACATCCTTTTCCACTTAGTACACGCTTAGGGGCCTTAGCCGGCGATCTGGGCTGTTTCCCTCTCGACTACGAAGCTTATCCCCCGCAGTCTCACTGCCACGCTCTCACTTACCGGCATTCGGAGTTTGGCTGACGTCAGTAACCTGATAGGGCCCATCGGCCATCCAGTAGCTCTACCTCCAGTAAGAAACACGCAACGCTGCACCTAAATGCATTTCGGGGAGAACCAGCTATCACGGAGTTTGATTGGCCTTTCACCCCTACCCACAACTCATCCCCTCCATTTTCAACTGAAGTGGGTTCGGGCCTCCACAACCTCTTACAGCTGCTTCACCCTGGCCATGGGTAGATCACTCCGCTTCGGGTCTAGACCCAGCGACTCAACACGCCCTATTCAGACTCGCTTTCGCTACGGCTACCCCACACGGGTTAACCTCGCCACTGAGCACTAACTCGCAGGCTCATTCTTCAAAAGGCACGCCATCACCCACCACCCCAAAAGGTGCGCAGGCTCTGACGGATTGTAAGCGTCCGGTTTCAGGTACTATTTCACTCCCCTCCCGGGGTACTTTTCACCTTTCCCTCACGGTACTAGTCCGCTATCGGTCACCAGAAAGTATTTAGGCTTACCGGGTGGTCCCGGCAGATTCACAGCAGATTCCACGAGCCCGCTGCTACTTGGGAACAATCGAAGCCAGTCAACACGCTTTCAGCTACGGGACTCTCACCCACTACGGCAGACCATTCCAGGCCACTTCACCTAACATGTCGATTTATCACTGACCCACCGCACGGCAGCACGATGAACGATCACCCCACAACCCCACACGCACAACCCCTGCCGAGTATCACATACGCATGGTTTAGCCTCCTCCGCTTTCGCTCGCCACTACTCACGGAATCACACTTGTTTTCTCTTCCTGTGGGTACTGAGATGTTTCACTTCCCCACGTTCCCTCCACACCCGCTATACATTCACGAGTGGGTAACACCACATCACTGGTGCTGGGTTTCCCCATTCGGACACCCTCGGATCACAGCTCGTTTGACAACTCCCCGAGGACTATCGCGGCCTACCACGTCCTTCATCGGCTCCTGGTACCAAGGCATCCACCGAACGCCCTCAAACACTTACAACAACACCCACAAACACACCCCACACACCACAACAGTGCCCGAGACGCGAATGCGGACAACAAACAAAAACAACGATCACAACACGCGATCGCACAAACCAGAATCGAAATTGCAGAACACACAACCCAACAAGAACACGAAAGAACTCGCTGGGCTAGATGCTCGCATCCACTATGCACTTCTCAAACAACACACACCCACCACCCCCAACACCCCACACTCGGGGCGGAAAACAGTGAGCACCAAGACAACCCGCGCAGAACGCGTGTTCCCTCAGAACCCCGATAGTGTGCTTCGTCCACAACCGCAATCACTCACGGTCGACCACCCGCCGGCCCGCCCGCATCTCGCAGGCCACCGACAAACAAATGATGGATTCTTGTGTTTCACCCATGAACAAACACCGACCCGATACACATTCGGCACCAGCATCGACGTGTTGTTTGCTCCTTAGAAAGGAGGTGATCCAGCCGCACCTTCCGGTACGGCTACCTTGTTACGACTTCGTCCCAATCGCCGATCCCACCTTCGACAGCTCCCTCCACAAGGGTTAGGCCACCGGCTTCGGGTGTTACCGACTTTCATGACGTGACGGGCGGTGTGTACAAGGCCCGGGAACGTATTCACCGCAGCGTTGCTGATCTGCGATTACTAGCGACTCCGACTTCATGGGGTCGAGTTGCAGACCCCAATCCGAACTGAGACGCGCTTTAAGGGATTCGCTCCACCTCACGGTCTCGCAGCCCTCTGTACGCGCCATTGTAGCATGTGTGAAGCCCTGGACATAAGGGGCATGATGACTTGACGTCATCCCCACCTTCCTCCGAGTTGACCCCGGCAGTCTCCTGCAAGTCCCCGGCATAACCCGCTGGCAATACAGGACAAGGGTTGCGCTCGTTGCGGGACTTAACCCAACATCTCACGACACGAGCTGACGACAGCCATGCACCACCTGTACACCAACCACAAGGGGGGCCGTATCTCTACGGCTTTCTGGTGTATGTCAAACCCAGGTAAGGTTCTTCGCGTTGCATCGAATTAATCCACATGCTCCGCCGCTTGTGCGGGCCCCCGTCAATTCCTTTGAGTTTTAGCCTTGCGGCCGTACTCCCCAGGCGGGGTACTTAATGCGTTAGCTACGGCACGGAACTCGTGAAATGAGCCCCACACCTAGTACCCACCGTTTACGGCGTGGACTACCAGGGTATCTAATCCTGTTCGCTCCCCACGCTTTCGCTCCTCAGCGTCAGTTACTACCCAGAGACCCGCCTTCGCCACCGGTGTTCCTCCTGATATCTGCGCATTTCACCGCTACACCAGGAATTCCAGTCTCCCCTGTAGTACTCAAGTCTGCCCGTATCGCCTGCACGCCTGCAATTGAGTTGCAGAATTTCACAGACGACGCGACAAACCGCCTACGAGCTCTTTACGCCCAGTAATTCCGGACAACGCTCGCACCCTACGTATTACCGCGGCTGCTGGCACGTAGTTGGCCGGTGCTTCTTCTCCAGGTACCGTCACTTACGCTTCGTCCCTAGCGAAAGAGGTTTACAACCCGAAGGCCGTCATCCCTCACGCGGCGTCGCTGCATCAGGCTTGCGCCCATTGTGCAATATTCCCCACTGCTGCCTCCCGTAGGAGTCTGGGCCGTGTCTCAGTCCCAGTGTGGCCGATCACCCTCTCAGGTCGGCTACCCGTCGTCGCCTTGGTAGGCCATTACCCCACCAACAAGCTGATAGGCCGCGGGCCCATCCTGAACCGCAAAAGCTTTCCACCACCAACCATGCAATCAGTGGTCCTATCCGGTATTAGACCCAGTTTCCCAGGCTTATCCCAGAGTCCAGGGCAGATCACCCACGTGTTACTCACCCGTTCGCCACTCGAGTACCCAGCAAGCTGGGCCTTTCCGTTCGACTTGCATGTGTTAAGCACGCCGCCAGCGTTCGTCCTGAGCCAGGATCAAACTCTCCAACAAAAAATGCAGAAACCACAAGATTTCAACACAAAGCCAGAAAACAGAACCTGACCAAATCCAAAAAACTGACATGGTAAAAAATTCATCCAAAACACTCACCAACCCCCCAAAAGGGCCGGCAAGCACAATCTGTCCAAAAATCTCCCACGCCACAAAACAAAAAATAGTGGCACAAGAAATCCAAAACACACTATCGAGTTCTCAAAGAACACACACCCACCAGAACCAACCCCCACAAACAAGGGCCGAACACCAGCAGACATCTGCAATTA
>NZ_BANU01000044.1 GCF_000333035.1 Gordonia sihwensis NBRC 108236 | reverse complement strand
TCATCCCGCCCCCAACCCGAGAACCTCAGCCGACGATCATCAGCAGCGGCGCGACCAGACCCATTCCCGCGAACCAGCCGGGCTGCTTCTGCTCGAGCGTCTGAGGGGGAAGGCTACTCGCAAAGCCCCATGGGACAGAGCAGCCGCACAAGATTGACCGCTCACGGCCCACACCTGCGAGAACAGGCATCCTGGGCTGTAAGCGGTCAATCTCATGCGGCAGTGCGCCGTGAGCCTAGCGACTGTCGCGACCGCGGCCGGCCACGCGGGCCGGTCGCTTGCCGAACTTGTCGCCGCCCTTGCGGTAACCGCCCTTGCGGCCGCGGTCTTCGTATCCGCGCGCCGATCCGCGGGCGCCTCCCCGACCGCGCGGCGGACCCATGTCCGGGCGCAGGTCGATCGGATGCTTGCCGATCTTGGTGTGCTTGAGCATCCCGAGCGTCTCGGCGTCGAGATCGTTGGGGAGTTCCACGAGGCTGAAGTCGTCGCGGATGCTGATGTTGCCGAAGTCACCGCGAGTGAGGCCGCCCTCGTTGGCGATCGCGCCGACGATCGCGCCCGGCGACACCTTGTGCTTGCGGCCGACGGCGATGCGGTACGTGGCGAAATGACCGCCGCCGCGCGGTGCACGGTCACGCCGGTCCCCGCGATCGCCCCGCTCGCCCTTGGGCGGATCGGGAGCCATCAGGAAGCCGCCGTCGCGGGTCTCCAGGGCCAGCGCCGCGGCGATGTCGGCCATCGCGACGTCGTTCTCGCGGGCGTAGTTCTCCACCAGCCCGCGGAACAGATCCAGATTGTCGGAGGCGAGGTTCTCGGTGATCGAATCGGCGAACTTGGCGACGCGCTGGGCGTTCACATCGTCGACGCTCGGCAGATCGATCTCTTCGAGATCCTGCCGCGTGTGGCGCTCGATCGACCGCAGCAGATGACGTTCGCGAGGCGAGACGAACAGCAGCGCGGTGCCCGACCGCCCGGCCCGGCCGGTACGCCCGATGCGGTGCACGTACGACTCGACGTCGTGCGGGATGTCGTAGTTCACCACATGCGAGATGCGGTCGACGTCCAGTCCTCGAGCGGCCACGTCGGTGGCCACGAGGATGTCGAGCGAACCGTCCTTGAGCTGATTGATGGTGCGCTCACGCTGGGCCTGGACCATGTCGCCGTTGATCGCCATCGCGCTCAGGCCGCGAGCTCGCAGCTTCTCGGCGAGCTCCTCGGTGGCCGACTTGGTCCGGACGAAGACGATCATGCCGTCGAACGGCTCCACTTCGAGCACCCGCGTGAGGGCGTCGAGCTTGCGCTGGTGCGACACCTGCAGGTACTTCTGCGTGATGTTCTGCGCGGTCGCCGTCTTGTTCTTGACGGTGACTTCCTGCGGGTTGTTCAGGTACTTGCGCGCCAGGCGGCCGATGGCGGCCGGCATGGTCGCGGAGAACAGCGCGACCTGCTTCTGATCCGGGGTGTCGGCGAGGATTCGCTCGACGTCCTCGGCGAAGCCCATCGTCAGCATCTCGTCGGCCTCGTCGAGCACGAGGAACTCGAGCTGCGACAGGTCGAGGGTGCCCTTGTCGAGATGATCGATCACGCGGCCCGGCGTGCCGACGATCACCTGGGCTCCGCGGCGCAGGCCGGACAGCTGGATCCCGTAGCTCTGGCCGCCATAGATCGGCAGCACCTTGACCTCGGGAAGGTACGTCGAATAGCTGCCGAAGGCCTCGGCCACCTGCAGCGCCAGTTCGCGCGTGGGCGCGAGCACGAGGGCCTGCGGCTTGCGGGCCGAGGTGTCGAGTCGGGTGAGGATCGGCAGTGCGAAGGCAGCGGTCTTGCCGGTGCCGGTCTGCGCCAGTCCGACGACGTCGCGTCCCTCCATCAACGGAGGGATGGTCGCCGCCTGGATCGGCGACGGCGTCTCGTAGCCGACGTCGTCGAGCGCCTTGAGCACGCCGGGGTCGATGCCGAGGTCACCGAAGGCGGTGGACTTCTCGGCCGCGGGCGCGGTAGAGCTGGTGTTCTCGGATTCGCTCATCGGCGAACATTCGTAGTCATCGGGTGTAGATAATACCCCGCCGACACCCTGTGACGCCCCTCACTGAGATGTGCGGTACGGTTCCATCACTTGGATCGCGTTAGACAGATCAAGCAATTCGTATCACAAGGGGACGTCACCATGCAGGAGTTCACTGCTCCATCCATCACGACCGTTGATGAGAACGCCACCACGATCACTGCTCTGCAGCGCTACCGGAAGGACCGCCCGACTCTGCCGCTGTTCCGCAGGCGCGCGGACTCCGGGCAGTGGATCACCGTCACCGCCGGCGCTTTCGCCGACGACGTCGACGCCGTCGCGAAGGGCCTGATCGCCGCCGGCGTGAGCCGTGGCGACCGCGTCGCGCTGCTGTCGTCCACTCGGTTCGAGTGGAGCCTGATCGACTACGCGATCTGGCGCGCGGGTGCCACCACCGTCGCGATCTACGAGACCTCGTCCCCCGACCAGGTGGAGTGGATCCTCACCGATTCGGGCGCATCGATACTGATCGTGGAGACCGCGGCCAACCGGTCGACCCACCAGGAGGTGATCGCGAAGGCGCCCGAGCTTCGCGAGACCTTCGTCATCGACGACGGCGCGATCAACGCGCTCCGCAAGCGCGGCGCCGACCTCCCCGACTCGGTGCTCGACGAGCGGGAATCGCAGGCCCGGGCCTCCGACGCCGCCACGTTGATCTACACCTCCGGAACCACGGGCCGGCCGAAGGGCGTCGTCTTGACGCACGAGAACTTCCTCGCCGAGTGCGCGGCGACCGCCGAGGCCGTCGGCACCGGCCTCGAGGAGGGGAAGTCGACGCTGCTGTTCCTGCCTCTCGCACACGTCTTCGCACGGGTCGTCGCCGTGGGCTGCGTGGAGAACGCCGTGGTACTGGGCCACACCAACGACATTCCGAATCTGATCGCCGACCTGGCCGTATTCAAGCCGAACTACGTGCTGTCGGTCCCGCGCGTCTTCGAGAAGGTGTACAACACCGCCGAGCAGAAGGCGATCGACGGAGGCAAGGGCAAGATCTTCGCGAAGGCCGTCGACACGGCGATCGAGTACAGCCGGGCGGTCGAATCCGGCGACGCGGGCGTCCTGCTCAAGGTGAAGCACGCGGTCTTCGACAAGCTGGTGTACGGAAAGCTGCGCGCCGCGCTCGGCGGCAACTGCGAGGGCGCCATCTCCGGCGGCGCCCCGCTCGGTGAGCGGCTGGGCCATTTCTTCCGCGGCGCCGGGGTGCCCGTGTACGAGGGCTACGGCCTCTCCGAGACCACCGCCGCGGTCACCGCCAACAACGAGGAGCACAGCCGCATCGGTTCGGTGGGGCGTCCGGTGCCCGGCGTCACGGTGAAGATCGCCGACGACGGCGAGATCCTGCTCAAGGGGCCGATGGTCTTCTCCGGCTACTGGCGCAACGAGCAGGCGACGGCCGACGCGATCCGCGACGGTTGGTTCCACACCGGCGACATCGGCCGCCTCGAGGACGGCTACCTGTTCATCACCGGGCGCAAGAAGGAACTGATCGTCACGGCAGGCGGCAAGAACGTCTCGCCCGCCCAGCTGGAGGACACCATCCGGGCGCACCCGCTGGTGAGCCAGTGCCTCGTCGTGGGCGATCAGAAGCCGTTCATCGCCGCACTCGTGACCCTCGATCCCGAAGCGGTCCCCGGATGGCTCGAGCGCAAGGGGCTGCCCGCGTCGACGCCGTTGTCGGAGCTGATCCGGAATCCGGAGCTGCGCGCCGAGATCGACGCGGCGATCGCCGGCGCGAACAAGACCGTGTCCAAGGCCGAGGCCATCAAGAAGTACGAGATCCTCGAGACCGACTTCACGATCGAGACCGGTGAGCTCACGCCCACGCTCAAGCTGAAGCGGAACGTGATCCACCAGTCGTACCAGGAGGCGATCGCCGACCTGTACAGCTGAGCGGCACGTCTCGACGTCGACTCCCGCGGCGGCGCACCGGCATCGATTCCGGTGCGCCGCCGTTCATCGCGGGGACCTGCGCGGACTGCGCGCTTCGCCCGGTCTTACGCTGGCGGTGCCGCAGCGCTGCGGCCGCGAGTGGGCAGGTGCCCGGAACGGAGTACGACGAGATGAACAGGCCCGATAAGTGCGTCCCCGGGTCACTCGGTGAACAGACGCTGAGCGTTCACGGCGGCAATCACGCCTCCGGCACGGGCACCGACGGCGACGGCGCGGCGATTCGCGTGCCGATCATCATGGCGAACTCCTACAACCTGCCGCCCGATCCGTCGACCATGGACTGGTCGAACCCCGAGCACCTCACCTACACCCGCAACACCGGGATCAATCAGATCGCGCTGCAGGACAAGCTCTGCGCGCTCGAGCACGGTGAGGACGCCGTCGTCCTCGCCTCCGGCGTCGCCGGACTGCACGCGGTGTTCTTCGGGCATGTCAACGCGGGCGATCACGTCGTCGTCTCCGACACCACCTACGAGGCGACCTACAAGCTCTGGACGTCGCTGCTGCCTCGCAAGTACGGGATCGAGGCCACGTTCGTCGACATCACCGACCACGACGCCGTGATCGCAGCGATCCGTCCCGAGACCAAACTCATCGCCACGGAGGTGATCGCGAACCCCACCACCAAGGTCGCCGACATCGCCGCGCTGGCGGAGATCGCGGACGCCCGCGGCATCATCCTGATGGTCGACTCCACGTTCACTCCCCCGCCGCTGTACCGCCCGCTCGACGACGGCGCCGGCCTGGTGGTGCATTCGCTCACCAAGTACATCAACGGCCACGGCGACGCGATGGGCGGCGCGGTGATCGGGCGTGCCGATCTCGTGGAACCGATCCGGTCGGAGGCGATGGTGGACGTCGGCGGCGTGATCTCGCCCTTCAACGCCTGGCTCATCATGCGCGGCTCGGTGACACTGCCGCTGCGCCTGCGGCAGCATCAGGAGTCGGCGCTGGAGCTCGCCCGGTTCCTGGAGGCCGACGAGCGCATCGCCTACGTGGCCTATCCCGGTCTGGAGAGCCACCCGCAGCACGAGCTGGCCAAGCGTCAGTTCGGCGCGGGCGATCGCGGCATCGGCGGTTTCGGCGGCATCATGTCGTTCGCACTGAAAGGCGATCCGGACCTGCAGAATCGCTTCGTGAACGACCTGAAGGTCGTGACGTCGGCGGTCTCCGTCGGCCACGACGAGTCGCTGATCGTGCACGTGGGCACCAGCGGACCGCGCGTCGCCGCCTACCCGGAGGGCTTCCGCGAGTACGGGCACCTGCGATTCTCGGTCGGCCTCGAGGACGTTGACGATCTGAAGGCCGACCTCGCGGCCGCCCTCGACTCGGCCGTGGGCTAACCGCCCGCCCGGTCCTCGGCCACTCGCCGCACCACGCTCTCGTCGATCTCGAACCCGAAGGCCTCTGGTGCGCGGGTCGCGGCCAGCACGCACAGACCGTGCACGGCGGCCCAGCACGACACGGCGCGCAGTTCGTCGCCGGTCGCCTCGACCAGGGCCGAGAACCAGCCGCCCGTGGTCTCGCGGAGGCGGCCGCCGGCCGAGTCGAGCAGGTCGTGCCGGAAGATCAGCGTGAACATGCCCGGCCGGGCGCGCGCGAACCGCCAATAGGCGACGGCGCCGTCGCCGATGCCGTTCGCGACGGCGGGTGCGAGAGCGGCGTTGAGATCGGCCACGCCTTCGGCGGCGATCGCCGCCAGCAGACTCTCGAGCGTCGGGAAGTACCGGCGCGGAGCGCCGTGCGAGACGCCTGCCCGGGCGGCCACCGAACGCACGCCCACCGCACCGAATCCCGCGGTGTCGACGAGGTCGACCCCCGCGGCGACCAGCCGTGCGCGCGTACTCGGATCGTCAACCACGTTGACAGTGTCTACGGCCGCCCCCCACACTGTCCAGTAGACACTGTCTACGAAAGGCCTCCCGTGCTGTATCCGCTCTGCAAACACGTTCTGATCGGCCCCGCACTCCGGCTCTGGGTGCCGATCACCGTCGACGGCGCCGACCGCGTTCCCACCAGTGGCCCGGTCATCGTGGCGGCCAACCACCTGGCGGAGATCGACTCCCTGGTCCTCCCGCTGGCCATACCCCGCCGACTCTCGTTCTTCGCCAAGGCGGAGTACTTCCGGGGTTCCGGAGTCCGCGGCGCGGTCAGTCGTGCGTTCTTCCGCGGAACCGGTCAGATCCCGGTCGACCGGTCGGGCGACGACGCCGCGCTCGAGGCTGCGGCGCAGTTGCTCGCCCGGGGCGGAGCGTGGGGCATCTACCCGGAGGGCACGCGCTCGCCCGACGGGCGGTTGCACCGCGGACACACCGGGATGATGCGAGTCGCGGCGCGAGTCCCGGGCACCGTCATCGTCCCCGTTCTGCTCTCGGGAACACGCGAGGTGAATCCGCCCGGCACCCGGCGGATCGGTCGCGGACCGGTGCGCATCCGCATCGGCGACCCGATGCCGGCCGATGAGTTGCTCGGCGCCTCACACGACGTCCGCGGCGCCACCGACGCCGTCATGGCCGCGATCGCCGCACTCGGCTCCGTCGCCTGCGTCGACGAGTACGCGCGGCCCTACCATTGACGGATGCTGTCGTCTCTCGCGTCGTTCACTCTCGCGTCGACGCTCCTGGTACTGCTGCCCGGCCCCGACTCCCTCGTGGTGATGCGCGGATTGGCCCGCGGCGGCCGGGCCGGCGGGGTCCGGACGTCGCTGGGCGTGATGACCGGACTGCTGGTCTGGATCCTCGCCGCCGTCCTCGGTCTCTCGGCGATTCTGCAGATGAGTGAGATCGGTTACGAGGTGCTCAAGATCGTCGGCGGCTGCTACCTGGTGCTGCTCGGCGTCCAGACACTGCGCTCGATCCGGTCCCTGCGCGGCGGGCCGTCAGTCGATGAGGCGCCGTCGTCGCGCCGGGCGGGCTTCCTCACCGGATTCACGACCGACATCCTCAATCCGAAGATCGGCATCATGTTCATCACGCTGCTGCCGGGCTTCGTTCCGGACGGTGCGCCCGTCGCATGGACGACGCTCGGCTTCGGTCTGGTCTATCTGGCGCTCACCGGCGTCTACTTCGCAGTGCTCATCGTCGCCGCCGACCGGATCGGCGCCTGGATGCGTGCGCCCCGCATTCGGCGCCGCATCGATCTGGTGGCCGGTCTCGCGCTCGTCGGTTTCGGGCTGAGGCTGGCGACGGAGTAGCCGGGGCGTCGTTCCTCTACCGGCCCGACGTTCAGTCGGCCCGGTAGAGGATCCCGCGCCCGATGGCTTCGCGGATCGCCGGCATCGCCGCCGCGGCGAGCGCGTCGGCGTCCACGCCGTGGAAGTCGGCCAGGAGTGAGATCAGCGCGGCCAGCGGCACCTGGCCGCGACAGCCGGCGAGAAGCGACGTCAGCACCTCGTCCACCGGAAGCACCGCTCCCGGACCGCCGGGGCGGGTCACCGAGGCGCTCACCTGCTGCCAGCCGTCGTCGCCGGGGAGCGCCTGGGTCTCCAGAAACACCGGTGAGGTGCTGAGCCGGGAGGCCAGCAGGTCGGCGTCGGAGTTCTCACGCAGGAAGTCGCGCCGCGCCCAGAAGGCCTGCGCTTCGAAGCCGGTGACCTCCTGGCCGGCGGCGGTGATCTCTTCGATCACCACATCGGCCGGACGATCCTCGACGGGTCGGCGGAAGGTGATCGAACCCATGCCGACGGCGACGATCCCCTCGGACTCGAACCAGTCGAGCCACCGCGCACCCCGCTCGGCCGCGTCGACCACCGACTCCCCCGCATCCGAGACCCAGAGCGAGACGTAGCTGATGGGATCGGCCAGTTCCCGCTGGACCACCCAGGCGTCCAGACCGCTCGCCTGCACCCACTCCCGGACCCGGTCGTCCCATGCGTCGAGGTCGCGCACCTCCCAGTTCGCCAGGATCTGCGCGATGCCGCCCGGATTCAGATGTTCGCCGATCCCCTCGATGAGGCTTCGGCTGATGCCGTCTCCGGCCATCCCGGAGTCGCGGTAGATGTAGTCCTGCGCACCGCTGCCGACGACGAACGGCGGATTGGACACGATCAGGTCGAATCTCTCGCCCGCCACCGGCTCGAACAGGCTGCCCTCCCGCAGGTCCCAGTCCAGTCCGTTCAGCCGCGCCGTAGCCGCCGCCAGTGCCAGCGCCCGCGCGTTGGTGTCGGTGGCGACGATCGTCTCGCAGTGCGACGACATGTGCAGCGCCTGCACGCCGCATCCGGTTCCGAGATCGAGCGCCCGCGCGAACGGCGTGCGGATCACCGCCTGCGCCAATGACATCGACGCCCCGCCGATGCCGAGCACGTGGTCGTGGGCCAAGGCGCCGGGACGCATCGAGGCGTCCTGATCGGCGACCACGAGCCGGTCGGCGTCGTCGCTGCCGTGCGGCCGGATGTCGAGGACGGCGCGCACACCGCCGTCCGCGGGCTCGATCACCTGCTGGTCGACGAGGGCGTCAAGTCCGACGCCGGGCAGTGCGGCGGCGACGTCGTCGGCCGGTTCCGTGGAGCCGAGCAGGAACAGCCGGATCAGAGTCGCGAGCGGCGCGCGGTCGGGGGCCGCGCGCCGCGTCTGACGCAGAGCGGGCCACCACACACCGCTCACCAGCGCTTGGCCGGCCTCCTCGCCGAGGAGGTCGGCGATTCCGTCGGAGGTGTAACCGGCGGCGCGCAGGTCCGCCCCGAGGGCGTCGACGATGTCCGGAGCGTCCAGAGGGTAGCGAATCACCGCACGAGCGTACCGGTACAGTTGCACTGCACGCGCGAGTGGCGGAATTGGCAGACGCGCTGGATTTAGGTTCCAGTACCCACTAGTGGTGTGAGGGTTCAAGTCCCTTCTCGCGCACCAGCAGTCGCCCCTGTACCCGGCAGGCCGACCTCAAAGGTGTGCGCGAGCTCGGGCACCACACTCGGGGTCGCGCGCTTGAAGTCGCTGCGTTCAAATAGTGCCAACTTCAGACAAATCGGTCGATTCTCCCGGTAGTGACTCCATTGACCGCAATGATCGACCGGTGAGCGACAACCTCGAATGTGCGGACCAGAGCGTCACCGACGAATGTGTCGGAACGGTGCGGATGCTCAACGGCACCCCACGATGCACTCGGCATTCGCTACGCAAGGTCATGGACACAGAGCCCGGATCTATACCACCCAAGGGCCGACGCAATGTAGCACTGTGGGTCCTCAGCGGTATAGCGCTGGCGGTGGTCGTCGCACTGACCATAGGGGTCACGCTGCTGTTGGTCCGGTATCAATATCTGCCCGCGGTCGCTTCGCCGCCGACGTCATCGACGTCACTGCGACCAGTACAGCTTCCACTGCCACCTATGCCGTCGACCACGACGATACCGGCAACAACTTCGCTCACTGCCACAGCGCGACAGACGCCGCCACCTCGCGGACTCACCGTCAAGTACGTCGTCCGGCACCTCGCTTTCGATTTCGGATACGCACCGATCATTCCTGAGACCGGACAATTTGATAAACAGCGCACACTGTCGCCCGACTCACCTCCCGAGGGTGGATTTAACGACTATTGGTCACAAACACTGCACTTCGCCACCACACCCGAATACGTCGGCTTCTCCGTGACCTCTTACGACTACATGCCGATCCGATGCGAAGTATGGATCAATGGGGAACTGAGAGTCGCTCACGAGCAGGAGGACAAGAACACGCCCTTGGTCTGCCGCGCCACCAGACGCACCAGCTAGAACCGGAAATCGAATCCCAGCGCGAGCCCGATCGTGTTGTCACCGGGTCTCGCGTCCTGACGGGTTGCTCACGCGCACCTATGGGTCGCGCCTGAGATCAGTAGCCACAAGGCGTACCGAGGGCAAATCGCCCTCGGCGCGCCTTGCCACGTCTGATGTCAGCGGCGTCCCGGTCTACGACACTCCCGGGGTACGGGACGAGCGTTCTGCCAACCGCACGAGGCACCATCGAAGGATGACGCATCGCACTTCACCGATCGCCGCCCTCGCGGCCGCGATCCTCGCGTCGCTCGGCATCGCCGCGACGTACGAGCTCCTCGTCGTCTCGTACGCGGGCCAGATGGTCGATCAGGACGTGATGGAACTGATGGGCGCGCGCACCGGGAACGACGCTCCGACGGGCGGTCTGCTCGCCGAGATACAAGTCCCCGTGCTCGCCGGCTGCGGCCTGCTGATCGGCGCGATCTGTCTCGCGCGACGATCCTGGCGGCTCGCCCTGCACGCGAGCCTGCTGATCGGCGCCGTCGTGGTGCTCGCGGTCGTCCTGAAATCCGAGCTGCAACGACCGCCGCTGGACGTCGGCAACGCGCTCAACTCGTTCCCGTCCAACACGGTCGCCGCGTTCGCCGCGGCGGGGATCGCCCTGTGCGCGGTCACGCCCCGCCGTGCGCGGCCGCTCGCGGCGATCGCCGCGACGGCAGGTCTCGGAGTGGTCTCGTTCACCGTCGTCAGCCAGCAATGGCACCGACCGTCGGACGTCATCGGCGGAGCGCTCCTCGCGGTCGCCGTCGCGGCGGTCGTCGATCTGCTGATCCCGGCGTGGAACGCGCGGCCGGCACGCGCTCACACCGAGCACGACGTGCGGGACTGGCAACGGTCGCGAGCGGCTGTGCGGTGAGACCACCCCGGGCGCACCCCTAGACCTGCCAGCCCTCCGCTTCTCGCCACCGCTGCCACAGGTCGGCGAACACCCCGCCGCGCGCGAGCAGGTCGTCCACCGCACCCGAGTCCACCACCCGGCCGTGGTCCAGGACGATCACCGAGTCGGCGAGCGCCACCAGCGCGGGTCGGTGCGTCACCGCCACCACCGTCCGCGTCCCGCGGATCCGCCGCAGCGAATCGACCACGGCGCGTTCGGTGATCACGTCGAGTGACGACGTCGCTTCGTCGACCAGCAGCAGTCCGGCGGGCTTCGCCAGCGCGCGGGCGAGCCCGACCCGCTGGCGTTCGCCCCCCGACAAGGTATTGCTGCCGTCGCCGATCCGCGAGTCCCAGCCCTCGGGGAGCGAGTCCAGCACGGCGTCGAGTCGAGCGAGATCAGCGATCTCGACGAGATCGGGCTCGGCGCTGGTGACCACGTTCTCGCGCACCGTCCCCGGCCGCAGCGAGGTGGTCTGGAAGACCATCGACGCGTTCTGCAGCCGACCCGCGGCAGTCGTCTCGTCGCCGCCGAAGTCGACTCGTCCGGTGCTGGGTTCGCGGAGCCCGGAGATGACGTCGAGCAACGTCGACTTGCCCGAGCCGGACGCTCCGACCAGCACCGTGATCTCCCCGGCAGGGATGGTCAGCTCCACCCCGTCGAGGGCCCGCGTCCCGTCCGGGTAGGTGTAGCCGACCTCGCTCAGACGGACCGGCACGGGAGCACCGTAGGCTTCGCGGAGCGCGTCGTTCGACGTCGATCGCCGCACTGTGTTCTGTTCGGCAGCCAGATCCTCGACGACCAGGTCGCGCAGCTGTGCCAGCAATCGCTCCACTCCGGCGATCGGGGTGGCCAGCAGCGAGAGCGAACCGGTGGTCTCCACCACTCGCAGCAGGACGACGACCATCGCCGCCGCGGTGACTCCGGAGAGGGTGCCGTCGAGGTAGAGCGCTCCGGTGGTGACGCCGAAGGCCAGTAGAACGAGCTGACCGGCGACGGTGAAGAGCAGGTCGCCGGGGATCTGCCAGGCGAGGAGCCGGAAACCGCGCCGCCGCGAATCCGCGAGCACCTCGTCGACGGTCCCGGTGCCGACCCCCGCGGCGCGCAGCGTGGGCTGTGCCCAGCCGAATTCGAGCATGCGGTCGTCCAGCGCGCGGCCTGCCTCGGCGAACCGATCCTCCGACTTCGCGACGGCCCGGCGTCCGCCGTAGAAGGCGCCCAGCAGGACGATGCCGCCGACGAGAGCGACCACCGCGAGCTGCCACGACACGAACAGCAGGCCGACGGCCAGCATCGGCACCAGCAGGGCCGCATGGATCAGCGGCGAGAAGAGCAGGACGATCGCCGAGACCGACTCCGGGCCGGACTTGGTGACCAGGTCGCGCAGCCGGGACGCACGATCGCCGTGGAGTTCGGCCGGATCGAGCCGGCCGATGGCCGACACACCGGCGCTTTCGGCGGCGTCGATCAAGCCGAATCCGACGCGGAGTCCGGCGCGGGTCGCGAGGATGTCCGCGGTCCAGCCGACCGCGAGCACCGCGACCATCGCCGCCACCCAGACCCACGCGTCCGACGGGGTGTCGCCGAACAACGCGCGCAACAGCGGGATCGACAGCAGCACGGCCGCCGCCTGCAGCGCCGTGGACAGCGTCGTGAGCGCGTAGAAGGCGAGGCGGTGCGGCCGCCCTGCGGCGCCGGTGATGACGCGGACGTCGGCGAAGACGGTCGGCAGGATTCGGGTCGAGTCTGAACTCATCGGAGGGCCTCCTGCGCCTGCGCGGTCATCGCCGCGTATCGTCCACCGGCCGCGATCAGTTCCGGTCCGGTCCCCTGCTCCACGATCTGTCCGCCGTCGAAGACGACGATCCGATCGGCGTCGGCGACGGTGTGCAGTCGGTGCGCCACGATGAGCACCGTGCGCCCCGCCAACAGCCTCGACAGGCCTTGCCGCACCTCCCACTCCGAGTCGGGGTCGGCGGCGGCGGTCGCCTCGTCGAGGACCACGAACCGCGGGTCTCCGAGCAGCGCCCGGGCGATCGCGACCCGCTGCCGCTGGCCTCCGGAGAGGCTGTCGCGATCGACCACCGTGTCGTATCCGTCGGGCATTGATTCGATGACGTCGGCGATGTGAGCCGCCCGGGCCGCCTCCGCGATCGCCGCACGATCCGCGTCGGGCATGCCGAGCGCGATGTTGTCGGCGATGGTGCCGCGGATGAGCTGGACGTCCTGCAACACCACGGCGATCCGCTGCCGCAGCTGCACCTCGGGAATGTCGCGCAGGTCGACGCCGTCGAGCAGTACCGCGCCGGCATCCGGGTCCCACAGGCGAGCGACCAGAGCCGCCACGGTGGACTTGCCCGCACCCGACGGTCCGACGAGGGCCGTCGTCCCGCCCGCGGGCAGGTCCAGGTGCAGGTCCCGCACCACCGGCCGACCGGGCGTGTAACCGAAGGTGACGCCGCGCAGTTCGACTCGCGCCGGGCCGCTCGGCTCCGGCCCGGTGCTGCCGTTCTCCGCCTGTTCGAGCTCACCGCTCGACAGCAACAGGTCGAGCGAGGTCTTGCCGTTCATCCCCTCGCGCAGTCCGCCGACGGCGTACGACGCGGCGAGCAGCCGGTCGCCGAACGAGGTGCCGAGGATCAGGAAGGGCAGGATCGCGGCCGCGTCCATCTGGTCGGCGGTGATCAGTGCCGTGCCCGCCAGCGCGACCACCACCATCGACGTCGTCGGCCGGTTGAGCTGCAGAATCACCGACTTCGCATCGATCGTGGCGCGCTGCCAGTCCTTCAGGAACTCGGTGAGACGCCGCAGTCGGGCGGGCAGGTCGGTGATCGCGCCGTCGCCGAACACGCGGCTGACCTGCTGCGTGCCGATGTAGCGTTCGGCGTCGCCCGGCAGGGTCGCGTCCCATCGCATCTTCTGTTCCAGGCGGGCTCTGTCGGCAGTCGCCAGGCGTGCCATCGCGACGATGTACCCGAGTACCGGCACCAGCAGCACCAGAGCGAGTACCCAGTTCACCGAGAAGAGGTACCCGAGGATCGCCAGCGGCGTGACGATCGCCGTCACGAGATCGGGCACCGCGTGGGTCACCAGATAGTGCAGCGACGAGATGTCGTCGGCGACTAGCTTCTTGACCTCCGCGCTGCGGCGGCCGAGGAACCATCCGAGCGGCAGTCGAGTGAGTTTGTGGAGCACTCGCCGCCGCAGCGCCGCGGCATACACCTGGTCGTAGAAGTGCAGCACGGTGATCAGCACCGCGCTGCCGGCGGCGCCCGCCACCAGAACGATCAGTGCCGTGACCGCGACGTCGATCAGCTCGTGGCGGCCGGCCCCCTCCACCAGCAAGCGCGCCAGCTCCGCGAAGAGCACCAGAGGAACCACCGCGAGCACCGCGAGCACGAGCGCGAACAGACCGGCGACGATCAGCGCGGGAAGGGCGGGTTTGAGGACGGGCTCGGCGGGCGCTGCGGCCTTCGGGGCGCGGGGCGGGGTCAGAGCGGCCTCCGCGACATCGTCCGTCGCCGTCTCAGAGGCGGTCGACACGGCGGTGTCCTCAGTCGCCGTGTCGACCTGTTTTCCCATCGCACGTCCGGCCATCCAGTAGGCCTGGGTGTGCATGGTGGCCTTGTTCTGCTCGTGGTTCAGGGCGAGCGCGCCCTTGGCCAGTCGCGTCGCCTTGCTCTCGGCCGTGACCCACGTGTGCCATCCGCGATAGTCGTCCTCGCCGATCGCCTCGGTCAGCGCCCGGCGGTCCGGACTGGTGGGCACCCAGTCGACGGTGAGGCCCGGATGCTCGGGCAGCGGCAGGTCGCGGTCGTCGTCGTTCTCGTGCTCGATGACCGCCCGGATCGGGATGTCGTCGCCGATCTCCTCGATCAGCCGCACGATGGCCGGCCATGCCGCCACGTCTCCCATCAGCAGGTATCCGCGCGGACGCTCGCCGTCCGCGGCGATGTCGTAGCCGTCGCCGCCGAGCCGTGTCATCAGCAGTTCATCGCCCACGACGGCATTGCGCGCCCAGGTGGACGCGGGTCCGGCCGGATCGTGGACGAGGAAGCAGATCGCGAACGTCCCCGCCGCCGGGTCCGGATCCAGCAGCGTGTATCCGCGTTGATGGAACTTGGCCGCGTTGTTCACATCCGGGAACCAAGCACGGATCCAGGCGGCCGGCTTCTCGCCGCCCGCGTGCAGGATCTCGCCGCACTGGAACTCGATGCGAACGACGTGTTCGGTCACCCACCGCACACCGGTGACCGTCGCCGGATGATTCTTCGCTCCGAGAGCGCGAAGCACCGCTCCCTGGAAGCCCTTGCCCATGTCCACCCCATCGTCAACCACTCGAACCTAAGATTAGGCTTGGCTAATTAGTAGCAGACTGGTGGCAGAACGCACAGTGAGGGCGGCCGCACCGGGCCCGATGCACGGCAGCCGACCAGGTACCTTCGATACTGTGAAGTCCTCTCTGCCGTCGCCCGCCAAACGACGTCACCGCCCCGCACTGATCGCGCTGGTGGCGGTCGCGGCATGCGCTTGCCTGGCGCTCGCCTGGTGGCAGTGGGGCCGCTACGAATCGTCGACGGGCACCGGCCAGAACCTGGGATACGCCCTGCAGTGGCCGGCCTTCGCGGTGGCCGTCGTGTACGCCTATCGCCGCTTCGTCGTGATGGAAGCCGATCCGGACGCTGAACACCGCGACCGCGCCGAGCCGACCGAGATACCCGAGGGGGTCCTTCCCGAGCGGCCCACGCGACACGACCCGTCGGTCGCGGCCATCCTCGACGCCGCACCGGACGACGACCTGGCCGAGTACAACAGATACCTCGCCGAACTCGACAGACACCCGACGCACGACTGACGCATCAGCTGAAATCTCCGCGCGACCGATGAAGGACCACGACGTGACCGAATCCGCCAAGACCGCCGACGACGCCCCGGACGGGACTGTGACTGCGACCATCCCCCAGATCCGCAGTGCGCTGCTGCGCTACCGCGTTCTGGCCTGGGTCACCGGCGTGTGGCTGCTCGCCCTGTGCGCCGAGATGATCGCAAAGTTCGGCTTCGGAGTCGAGGGCTTCGGCTGGGTCGGCGTCGCTCACGGCTGGATTTACTTCATCTACCTGATCTGCACCGTCGACCTGTCGATCAAGGTCCGGTGGCCGCTGCCGAAGCTGGTGGCGACCGCGATCGCGGGCACCATCCCGTTCCTGTCCTTCTGGTTCGAGCACATTCGCACTCGCGATGTGAAGGAGCAGTTCAAGCTCGATCAGTGATCGTCTAGCTCGATCCCCAGGCGCTCGGCACCGGCCTTGTAGAGGGCGACCACCTCGCGACGGATGGACGCTCGGTCGGTGAGCTCGGTCGGCCACGGCACGCGGACGGGACGGTCCGCTCCGTCGACGGTCGCCGTCCACTCCCCCGCAACCGAGTCGAAGCCCGTCATCACCGCGGCGGTAGCGTCGGGTTCGGCGAACGCCCGCACGATCGCGAGATTGTCGTCGGCGTGGTCGTCGTTCATGTGCGACAGGACGGCGGAGACGACGGACTCGTCGAAGGCCGTCACGACTGGCCCTCGGCGAGGGCCCGGAGTGCCGGGACCAACTGTGCCAGCGCCTTGCCACGGTGGCTCAGCGCGTCCTTCTCCGCGGACGGCAGCTCCGCGGAGGTGCGCCCGGCGGCCACCTCGTCATCGGGAATGAACAACGGGTCGTAACCGAAGCCGTTCGCGCCGCGCTCGTCACGCAGGATGGTGCCGCGCCACTCTCCGCGGACCACGGTCTCGGCGCCCGTCGGCAGCACCAGCGCACACACCGAGACGAACGCCGCACCGCGTCGTTCGTCCGGTACGTCGGCGAGCTGGGCCAGCAGCAGGCGATTGTTGGCGGCGTCGCCGGCGCCACCGCTCCACCGTGCCGACAGGACTCCCGGCATGCCGTTGAGCGCGTCGACGGCGAGGCCGGAATCGTCGGCCAGCGATGGCAGTCCGGTTGCGGCGACGGCCGCGCGAGCCTTGAGCAGCGCATTGTCCTCGAACGTCGCACCGTCTTCCACCGGTTCCGGATAGCGCGTGACATCACCCAGCCCGAGCACCTTGA
Source organism: Gordonia sihwensis NBRC 108236 (assembly GCF_000333035.1). GTDB lineage: Bacteria > Actinomycetota > Actinomycetes > Mycobacteriales > Mycobacteriaceae > Gordonia > Gordonia sihwensis. The sequence continues at coordinate 17,011 of NZ_BANU01000044.1, read as the reverse complement.
GCCCGGTGATGCCCGCCGCTTCAACGACGCGTCGCAGCTCGGCCAGCTTCTTGGCGTTGTTCGACGCCAGCAGGACCGTCCCGGTCACTGCCCGCTGCCCGGGAGCGATCCGGGGTACGGCTGCGACAGCACCTCGCGCTGCGCGGCGACGATGTTCTCAATGCCGGCGCAGGCCACGTCGAGCATCTTGTCGAGCGTTCCGCGCGCGAACGTCGCGCCCTCGCCTGTCCCCTGCACTTCCACGAGGGTGCCCGCGTCGGTGGCGACCACATTCATGTCGACCTCGGCACGCGAGTCCTCGTCGTACGGCAGGTCGAGGCGGACGCGGCCGTCCACCACACCTACGCTCACCGCCGCGATGATGCACGACAGCGGCTGCGGGTCGGCCAGCTTGCCCGCCGCGCCGAGGTAGGTGACGGCGTCCGCGAGCGCGACGTAGGCGCCGGTGATGGCCGCCGTCCGCGTTCCGCCGTCGGCCTGCAGGACGTCGCAGTCGATGGCGATCGTGTTCTCACCCAGCGCCGCCAGATCGATGCACGCGCGGAGAGAACGTCCGATCAAGCGGCTGATCTCGTGCGTGCGTCCGCCGATCTTGCCGCGCACCGACTCACGCTTCGAGCGCTCGTGGGTCGCGGCGGGAAGCATCGAGTATTCGGCGGTGAGCCAGCCGAGCCCCGATCCGCGCCGCCACGACGGCACGCCCTCGGTGACGCTGGCGGTGCACATGACGCGGGTGTTGCCGAATTCGACCAGCACCGAACCGGCCGGATGAGAGGTGAAACCGCGGGTGAACTTGATGGGCCGGAGTTCGTCGTCTGCCCGGCCGTCTGCTCGTGAAGTCACGCCCCGACCTTACTGGACAGGCCGACATATCCGCCGACGAGGAGGTGCCGGGCAGCGCGCAGCACATCCGCGCAACTCCGCGACGAACGCGCGGGCTGGGAGCGCGCGTCCGTCGTCGAGCTGCGCGGATACAAGAACGGGCAGACCGGCAGCGACCGTCGCGGCTCAACCAGCGAGGCGATCTATGCGACCGGCTTACGGACCTCGATGACCTGACCCTGGTGGACGAGTTGCAGCGGTCCCGCATACTCGCCCGACGCCTCGTCGAGGATGGCGGCGGAGTCGGCCCACGGGACCACGTGAGTCAGGGCGAGCGAGCGGACCGATGCGCGGGCGGCCACCTGTCCGGCTTCGACCCCGGAGAGATGCAGCCCCTCGGGCCGGACGCCGGGCTCGTGCGTCCACGATGCCTCGCACAGGAACAGGTCGGCGTCGCGCGCGAGATCGACCACCTCCTCGCACACGCCGGTGTCGCCGCTGTAGGCGAGCACCTCGCCGTCGGGGCCGACGATCCGCAACCCGAAGGTGCTCGGCGGATGGTTCACCTTGTACGGCTCGATGTGGAGGCCGTGGATCTCGACGGCTTCGCGGTCGACCCACTCGCGCACGTCGTAGGTGTCCGACAGGTCGTCCACCTCGCCCGGGTACTCCGACGCCCCGGCACCGACGCGCAGCGCCGTGCCCTCCGGCCCGTACAGGAGCGAACGTTCGGTGGCCGGAGTCGGCGCCCACCGACGCCACACCAGCATTGCGGGCAGATCCATGCAGTGGTCTGCGTGCAGATGACTGAGCAGGACGGCGACCTGGTTCGGATCCGCGTGTTGCTGCAGTTCACCGAAGACACCGTGTCCGCAATCGATCAAGACCGGCGGGTGTCCGTCGGCCTGAACCAGGTATCCGGAGCACGGTGCACCAGGGCCGTTCACACTCCCTGAACACCCGAGCACCGTCAAACGCATGGGACACACTCTGCCATGCCGCTCCGGAAATCCGGCATCAATCCGCCCTCCTGTGACCGGTGAGTTGGCACTGCATCGACCGTGCCGAACGCCACACGGGAGTGGTCAGAAATGCTCTACGTGGCCCACCGAAGGTCCCAAGAACCGGGTCGAGAGCTTGCGGAACGAGTCCGGATCGCCGGTCGCGGAGAAATGACGCCGGGCCACGCGATTCGAGTGCGGATGCAGGGCGTCGCGCTCGGTCAGGACGCGGACAGTGTCCTTCGCCGTCTCCTCGGCGCTCGACACGAGCGTCACCTGATCGCCCATCACCAACTGCACCACACCCGACAGCAGCGGATAGTGGGTGCACCCCAGGACCAGAGTGTCGACGCCGGCCTCCTGCAGCGGCTCGAGGTAGCCCTCGGCGAGACCCAGGATCTGGCGTCCGCTGGTGATCCCCCGCTCCACGAAGTCGACGAACCTCGGGCAGGCGACGGCCGTGATCTCCACATCGCGTGCCGCGGCGAACGAGTCCTGATACGCGCGCGACGCGATGGTCGCCTCCGTGCCGATGACGCCGATCCGACCGGTCTTGGTCGCGACCACCGCGCGCCGCACGGCGGGCAGGATCACCTCGATGACGGGAATGGGGGCATAGCGTTCACGCGCATCGCGCAGACAGGCCGCCGACGCGGTGTTGCAGGCGATGACGATCGCCTTGACCCCACGGTGCACCAATTCGTCACCGATGGCCAGCGCATGCCTGCGGATCTCCGGAATGGTCAACGGCCCGTACGGCCCGTTCGCGGTGTCGCCGATGTAGATGACATCCTCATCGGGCAGCTGATCGATGATCGCGCGCGCGACGGTGAGCCCGCCGACGCCCGAGTCGAAGATGCCGATGGGACCGGTTTGCAGCTCGGTTATCGGGGGCCTCCCTTGAGTTCTGGTCGTCGGGGCTCGGAGCTGCCCGGATCGCGTCGGTCACTGAGCATCCACGCCGCCAGCACGCCGCCGACAGCGCCGAACAGGTGTCCCTGCCACGACACTCCACCTCCGTGCGGCAGCACGCCCCACAGGATCCCACCGTAGACCGCCAATAGGACCACCCCGCCGAGCACCTGCCACACGTCGCGGTTGAAGAGACCGCGGACCAGCAGATACGCCAGCCACCCGAAGACGATCCCCGATGCGCCGATCGTCACCGAGCCGGTCGGGGCGGTGAGCCACACTCCCAGACCGCTGATGACCCATACGATCGCCGTCACCCACAGGAAGCGTCCCGACATCAGCAGCAGGAAGCCGAGCACCACGCCCGGGATCAGGTTGCCGATCAGGTGAGCGAAGTCCGAGTGCAGCAGCGGCGCCCAGATGATCCCGTCGAGTCCGGACAGCCGTCGCGGCACGATGCCGTACTCGTCGAGGTCCCCACCGGTCGCCATGTCGATCGCCTCGACCACCAGCAGCACGACGGCGATGACGCCCATCGTGATGCCCGACCGCTCCCACTTGGGCATCGGCGACCGACGCGGCTTCGGAAGACGAGGGTCGGACGGCGACGCGATCCCGCCGCTCATGCGTCGCCGAAGGCGGAGAACAGCACGTCGCGGTATGCCGGAATCCCGGCGACGCCGGTCGCGGCGACCACCGCCGAGACGATCGCCCGCTGCACCACCGTCGCCGATGCGTCGGCCAGTGCCGCGACGATCGCGGTGTCCGGGTCCATCCCCGGCGGAACGTCGACAGCGGTGTCCGGATCGGCGGCCTTCTCGCCGGTGGCGACGGCGAACAGGGTGTCGCCGTCGAGCGGTGAATGCGCGGGACGGACCGCCCGCGCGAGTCCGTCGTGACCGGACATCGCCAGACGCCGGGTGCTCGCCACCGACAGCGTGGCATCCGTCGCGACCACCCCGATCGTCGTGTTCAGTACCGTGCCCTTTGCGGTGAGCTCGGCGAGCCTCTTGATCTCGAGTTGCTTCGGCGCGCGCAGACGGTGCAGTTCGAGGTCGTCGGCACCCCACGGCAGCCCTGTCGACGGATCGACGACACCGCCGACCGGATTGGCCACGACGAGAGCGCCGATCGTCAATCCGCGAGCCGGACCGTCGGAGAACGTGATCGACGCGGTGCCCACGCCGCCCTTGAGTGCGCCGGCGCGCGCCCCGGTCCCGGCCCCGACCGATCCGATCGCGAAATCGGTCCTGGCGTCGGCGAGCGCCCGCGCACCGAACTCGGCGGTCGGACGGTTCTCCCACCGGCCGACCGGGAGGTCGAAGATGACCGCGGCCGGCACGATGGGCACCACGTGCCCCTGACCGTCCATCGGCAGTCCGACCCCGGCCTCCTCGAGTCCCCGCATCACCCCGTCGGCCGCGGCAAGACCATAGGCGCTGCCACCGGAGAGCACGATCGCGTCGGCGCCGCGGACCGTGTTGACCGGATCGAGCAGGTCGGTCTCGCGCGTCCCAGGACCGCCGCCGCGCACGTCCACCGCCGTCGCGCACCCGCGCGGCAGGGTGATGACCGTGGTCCCGGTCGCCCACCCGCTGCCGGGTTCAGCGACACTCGCGAGCACCACCTCGTCGTCGAGTCGGTGGTGATGGCCCACCGCGATTCCGGCGACATCCGTGATCCGGTTGCCCGGGCGCGACACAGACGACTTCGGCTCGGTCACCATCCGTCGTGCCCCCACTCCCCTTGCGACGGGTCCTCCGGCTGCGTCCACTCCGCCGACATCAGTGCTTCGACCAGCAGCCCCTGCACCACCGACAGCCAGTCGTAGACGTCCTGGTGTGCGGCGTGCGGATGGTCGGGCGGCAGCTTCGAGGGCTCATCGGTGATCCCGAGCATCGCGCCCAGTGCCAGTCGGATGTCGGTGAGCGCCGTCAGCCAGCGGTCGGCCTGGGACTCGGTCAGCGAGACGTCCCCGCCGCCGCTCGGCAGTGTTTCGAGAACTGTGCGTGCCGCGGCGAGTTTCGCGTCGATGATCTGCGGTTCGTTGACGCTGCGCAGTCCCCCGTTGAGGTCCGCGGCGATCGGTCCGGCCGCGAGTTCCGGCTCCTGGTCGGGTCGATGGAAATCGGGCAGCAGCCGTCCCAGCGTGACATCGTCCGGTGCGCGGGTGTGCCCCGTCTGGATCCCCGTCAGCTCCGACAGTTCGTCGCGCGGAGCCGACTCGGCACGCTCGTTGAGCAGATCGGTGATGGACTCGACCATCGACGCCAGCAGTTGGCATTCGTAGTTCTCGAGGTTGGAGCAGATGCGGACGTCCTCGCCCGCACCGGTTCTGCGCCAGGTCCGCATCAGGAGTCGTGCTGCATGGTCGCCCACAGGCCGGCCGCATGCAGTTTGCGGACGTCGGCCTCCACCTTCACGCGGTCGCCGCTGGAGACCACGGCCTTCCCCTCGGTGTGCACCTGCATCATCAGCGCCTTGGCCTTCTCCTCCGAATAACCGAAGATCCGCTGAAAGACATAGGCGACGTAGTTCATGAGATTGACCGGGTCGTCCCACACCAGCGTCACCCAGGGGCGGTCGTGAGTCACCTCTGGTTCTGCCACCGCGGTACCGGTGCTCGTACCTGGTGTCGCCTCATCGCGCGCCATGAGTAATAGGGTAGCGAAGGTGACCAGTACCGCGCTGCTGACCGATCAATACGAGCTGACCATGCTGTCGGCCGCCCTGAGGGCCGGGACGGCGCAGCGCAGCTGCGTGTTCGAGGTCTTCGCCCGCCGCCTCCCCGACGGCCGACGCTACGGAGTCGTCGCGGGCACCGGACGTCTGCTCGACGCCCTCGAACGCTTCCGATTCGGTCCGGAGGAGATCGACTCGCTCCGGACCGTGGTCGACCAGGACACCCTGGCATGGCTCTCCGACTACCGCTTCCGCGGAGAGATCGACGGGTACCGCGAGGGCGAGCTCTACTTCCCCGGCTCGCCCATCCTGACCGTGCGCGGCGGCTTCGCCGAAGCTGTGGTGCTGGAGACGCTGATCCTCTCGATCCTCAATCACGACAGCGCGATCGCCTCCGCGGCGGCGCGTATGGTGAGCGCTGCCGCGGGCCGCCCGATCATCGAGATGGGCGGACGCCGCACGCACGAGCGCGCGGCGGTCGCCTCAGCGCGCGCCGCATATCTCGCGGGAGTCGACGCGACCAGCAATCTCGAGGCCGCTCGCACCTACCGCGTGCCGAGTGCGGGAACCGCGGCGCACGCGTTCACGCTCTCGTTCGCGCATCCCGACGGCAGCGACGAGCGGGCCGCCTTCGCCGCGCAGGTCGAGGCGCTCGGCGTCGGGACCACCCTGCTCGTGGACACCTACGACATCACCACCGGTGTCAAGAACGCGATCGAGGTCGCAGGCACCTCGCTCGGAGCGGTCCGGATCGACTCGGGGGATCTGGGCGTCCTCGCCCGCCAGGTACGCAGGCAGCTCGACGAGCTCGGCGCCACCGGCACCAAGATCGTCGTCTCCGGCGATCTCGACGAGTACGCCATCGCCTCGCTGCGCGCCGAACCCGTCGACATCTACGGCGTCGGAACCTCGCTGGTGACCGGCAGCGGTTCACCGACTGCGGGCATGGTCTACAAACTGGTCGAGGTGGACGGCGTCCCGGTCGCGAAGCGGTCGAGCCACAAGGAGAGCCACGGCGGACGCAAGCGCGCCGTTCGCGCAGCCCGCGCGTCCGGAACCATCGTCGAAGAGATCCTGTTGCGTGCCGACGCGCCCGCGGATCAGGCGATCCCGGGCACCGGAGGCCTGGACGTGGCCGAACTCCAGATTCCACTGGTCCGCGGCGGCGACCGAGTTTCCGGGCTGCCTACACTGGAGCAGTCCCGCGGGCATCTCGCGCACGGGCTCGTCACCCTCCCGTGGGAGGGTCTCGGGCTCAGCCACGGCGACCCCGCAGTCCCCACCCGCTACCTGACCGAACCGGAGAGTCGATGACCGAGGAGACCCCACCGCGGAATCGTGCGCTGATCGTCGTCGACGTCCAGAACGACTTCTGCGAGGGCGGCTCCCTCGCGGTGGCCGGCGGCGGTGCGGTCGCCGCCGCGATCAACGCGATCACCGGCTCGTATCCGGTGGTGGCGGCCACCCGCGACTACCACGTCGACCCCGGGGGGCACTTCTCCGAGACCCCCGACTTCGTCGACTCGTGGCCACCGCACTGCGTGGTGGGCACGCCCGGCGCCGAGTTCCATCCGGCCTTCCGCACCGGCCCCGTGCAGGCGGTCTTCTCCAAGGGCGAGTTCGACGCCGCGTACTCGGGCTTCGAGGGCCGCGACGAACACGGAAACGGCCTGGCCGACTGGCTCACCGCGCGCGACGTCTCCGAGGTGGACGTCGTCGGCATCGCCACCGACCATTGTGTTCGCGCGACCGCGGTCGACGCCGCCGCGGCCGGCTTCGCCACACGTGTGCTGCTGGACTTCACCGCGGCCGTCGCCGAGACCACCACCGCGACCGCGTTCGACGTCATGCGCGACGCGAGAGTCGAGCTGGTGGGCACCCTCGTGCACACCGGTGCCCCTCACGAAGACGACGCGGCCGAGTGAGCGTCCCCGATGTCGCCGACCTCCTGGCCACCGCCGTCGAATCCCTCGGCGGAGCCCGGCGCGACGGTCAGCTGGCGATGGCCGAGGCCGTCGGCGAGGCGATCGAGAACGACCATCACCTCGCGGTCCAAGCCGGTACCGGCACCGGAAAGTCGCTGGCCTACCTGGTCCCCGCGCTCCGGCACGCCGTCGACACCGACGAGACCGTCGTCGTCTCGACGGCCACCATCGCCCTCCAGCGCCAGCTGACCGAACGTGACCTACCGCGTCTCGCGGGCGCGCTCACGAAGCCGCTGGGCCGCGAACCGTCGTTCGCGATCCTGAAGGGTCGCGCCAACTACCTGTGCCTCAACAAGATCCACTCGGGAGTGGCCGACGAGGATCCGAACGCCGAGCTGTTCGACGCCTTCGACCTGTCCCGCATGGGCCGCGAGGTGACGCGGTTGCGCGAGTGGACCTCCGACACCGAGACCGGAGACCGCGACGATCTCTCCCCCGGCGTCAGCGACCAGTCGTGGCGCCAGGTGAGCGTCTCCTCGCGCGAATGTCTCGGGGCGTCGAACTGCCCCTACAGCGATGACTGCTTCGCCGAACTGGCACGGAAGAAGGCCGGCGCCTCCGACGTCGTGGTCACCAACCACGCGATGCTCGCCATCGACGCGATGAGTCCGGCGACCATCCTTCCCGAGCACCGCGTGGTGGTCATCGACGAGGCCCACGAACTGGTGGACCGGATCACCTCCGTCACCACCGAGGAGATCTCGGCCGCGAGCGTCTCGCAGGTCGCCCGCCGGCTCGGCAAGTTGATCGACGACGAGAGCGCCGACGCGCTGGTCGGCGCGGGCGAACAGCTGGAGTTGCTGCTGGAGGACTCACCGCAGGGCGAGTGGACCCGACTCCCGAGCGGCGCACCCGAGGTCCTCGCATCGCTGCGCGACCGCCTCTGGAACGCGCGGAACGCGGTCGGTCCGGCGCCGTCGGCAGGCACCGATCCGGAGGCTGCGGCCGCCAGGCAGATGGCGCTGTCGGCCACCGACTCGCTGCACGATTCGGTGGTGCGAGTGCTGACGGTCTTCGCCGAGACCGACATCACCAAGAGGCACGACGTCGTCTGGCTGTCCGCCGACCGGATCCGCGGAACCGTCCGCCCGACGCTGCGGATAGCGCCGTTGTCGGTGGCCGGGCTGCTGCGCACCTCGCTGTTCACCGACTCGACTGTGATCCTCACGTCCGCGACCCTGACCATCGGTGGCAACTTCGACGCCCTCGCACGCACCTGGGGGCTGCCCGCCCACGGTGGCAAGGACGTGGAGGCCGCGGGATGGCGCGGCATGGACGCCGGCAGCCCCTTCGACTACCAGCGCGCCGCGATTCTCTACGTCGGCAAGCACCTGCGGGCGCCCGGCCGTGACGGCATCGCGGAGTCGACGCTGGACGAGATGGTCGATCTGATGAACGCTGCGGGCGGTCGTACCCTCGGCCTGTTCTCGTCGATGCGGGCCGCCAAGGAGGCCGCGGAGAAGCTCCGCGACCGAGTCGGGTTCCCGATCCTGTGCCAGGGCGACGATGCGACGTCGGCACTGATCGAGAGATTCGCCGCCGACGAGGCCACCTGCCTGTTCGGCACTCTGTCGCTGTGGCAGGGCGTCGACGTCCCGGGTCCCTCGTTGCGGTTGGTGATGATCGATCGGATCCCCTTCCCCAGGCCCGACGACCCGCTCCTGTCGGCGCGCCAGCGCGATGTGGACGCGCGCGGCGGCAACGGCTTCCTGACCGTCTCGGCGAACCACGCGGCACTGCTCCTCGCCCAGGGCGCGGGCCGGCTCCTCCGCGCCACCGACGACCGCGGCGTGGTCGCCGTGCTCGACTCACGTCTGGCGACGGCGCGGTATGCGGGCTACCTCCTGGCCGGGCTTCCGCCGTTCTGGCGGACCACCGACCGCGATGCCGTCCGAGCCGCGCTCACCCGCTTGACGACGGGTGCCGCGAAGAAGTGACGGGGCGATCGTGACGGACCCGCTGTGGCAGCGGCTCGGCGCCCGGCCCCGCGTCGCGGACACCGAATTCGCCGTGTGGGCGCCCAATGCGCGATCGGTCACCGTCTTCGGCGACTTCGACCGATGGGCGGGCACCGACCACCCGATGGAGCGCGGACCGCACGGCGTCTGGACCGCCACGGTCGACGGCGCGCGGCCGGGAATGGCGTACAAGTACCGCGTGGTCGGAGCCGACGGACTGACACGCGACAAGGCCGATCCGCTCGCCCGTGCGGCTCAGCGACCGCCCGAGACGGCGTCGGTGATCGCCGGTCCGTCGTCGTTCGTCTGGAACGACGAGAAGTGGATGGCCGCGCGCGCCGACCGGCGCCCCGAGCGCGAGCCGATGTCGATCTACGAGGTCCACCTGGGGTCGTGGCGCTCGGGCCTGAGTTATCGCGAGGCCGCTGTCCAGCTGGCTGAGTACGCCGCCGACCGCGGCTTCACGCACGTACAGCTGATGCCGATCACCGAGCATCCCTACGGGGGATCGTGGGGCTATCAGGTCGGCTCGTACTTCGCCTGCTCCAGCCGGTGGGGCACCGCCGACGACTTCCGCTTCTTCGTCGACCACCTGCACTCGAAAGGGATCGCGGTACTCCTCGACTGGGTTCCGGCGCACTTCCCCAAGGACGCCTTCGCGCTCGGCGAGTTCGACGGCACTCCCCTCTACGAGCACGCCGATCCGCTGCGGCGGGACCAGCCGGACTGGGGCACGTACGCGTTCAACCTCGGTCGGCCCGAGGTCCGCGACTTCCTGATCGCGAGCGCCGTCTACTGGTGTTCGGAGTTCCATCTCGACGGGCTGCGCGTCGACGCGGTCGCGTCCATGCTGTACCTCGACTACTCGCGCGGCCCGGGCCAATGGCGGCCGAATGCGCGCGGGACACACGAGAACGACGAGGCCGTCGACTTCCTGCGGCGCCTCAACGACGCCGTCCACGAGGCGTGTCCGGGTGCCGTGATGATCGCCGAGGAGTCGACGGCGTGGCCTGGGGTGACCGTCTCCACCGACCGCGGCGGGCTGGGCTTCGACTTCAAGTGGAATCTCGGCTGGATGAACGATCTGCTGTCGTTCCTCTCGCTCCCGCCGCGGCGGCGTGCGGAGCTGCACGAACGTGTCGCGTTCGGCCTCACGCACGCCACCGCCGAGCGCTACGTCCTACCGATCAGTCATGACGAGGTGGTCCACGGCAAGGGCACCCTCGTCACGAGAATGCCCGTCTCAGCCGACGCTGCGGCGGGGGTGCGGCTCGCCCTGGCCTTCCAATGGGCCCATCCCGGCAAGAAGCTGCTGTTCATGGGGCAGGAGTTCGGGCAGACCCGAGAGTGGGCCGACGACCGCGGGCTCGACTGGAACCTGCTCGATCCGGACGGGTCGAACGCCTCGGTCCACCGCGGCATCGCGCTCGCGGCCCGCGACCTGGCCCACCTGCACGCCGAACTGCCGGCGCTGCACCGAATGGACTGCGACGCCCGCGGCTTCGCCTGGCTCGACGCCCGCGACACCGCCAACACCGTCATCGGCTTCTTGCGGCTGGCCGGCGACGGGGCGGCCACCGGGGGTGGCATCGTCGCCTGCGTCTTCAACTTCTCCGACCGCGATCTCGACGGCTACCGGTTGGGCTTCCCGCTCGCCGGGCCGTGGCGCGAGATCCTCAACACCGCCGCGCGGGAGTACGGCGGTCACGGGGTGGGCAACCTGGGCCGGATCGTCGCGGTCGACGAGCCGAGCCACGGCCGTCCCTACAGCGCGGCCATCACCCTCCCCGCTTCCGCCGCGGTCTTCTTCACACCGGGCCGCTGACCCTGCCGGTGGCCGGCAGACGGTCGGAGGCGTCAGTACAGCGCTGTGTCAGTACAGCGCTGTCGCCAGCTTCCGGCGCGCTGCCGTGACGAAGGGCTCGGCGGGGTCGAAGAGCTCGAACAGCTCGAGGAGCCGGGCGCGCGCCCGGGTGCGGTCGTCGTCGCGCGTCACCTTGACCAGCTCGATGATCCGATCGAACGCGGCCTCCGGCCGCTGACCGAGCAGCAGCACGTCGGCTGCGGCGAGCTGAGCGTCCACGTCTCCGGGCGCGGCGGTGTTGACGATCTCGGGGTCGTGGGCCTGCGCGCGGGTGACGAACTCGAGGTTGCGGACCACGGACTTCGCCTCGACGTTGTCCGGATCGAGTTCGGCGATCGCGCGATAGGCGGCCAGCGCCCCGTCGAGGTCGCCGGAGTTCATCAACTCCTCGGCGGCCGCCATGCGCGGATCCTGCTCGGGCTCGTCGTCGGCTGCCGTCGCCGGGGTCTCCGGAAGCAGATGTCCGGCCTTCGCGAAGATCTCGTCGATCCATCCACGGATCTGCTCCTCCGGCTGCGGCCCCTCGAACATCGCGACCGGCCGACCGCCGATCAGGGCGATCACCGTCGGCACCGACTGAGCACCGAAGGCCTGTGCGATCCGCGGGTTCGTGTCGACATCGACCCGCGCGAGTGCCCACCGGCCGCCGGCTGCCTCGGCCAGGCGCGCCAGCACCGGGGACAGCTGCGTGCTCGGTTCCGACCACGAGGCCCACAGGTCCACCACCACCAGCTGCCGGGTGGAGCGTTCGACGATCTCCGTCTCGAAGTCGAGTTCGGTCACATCGAGGACGACGGCGCCGGGGCGAGAGTCGGAAGCGGGCCGGGACGCAGCTGCTCGCTGCGCCTCGGCCCGCTCCTTGAGAACTGACAGATCTACGGCACCCGCCATCGCGATGGCGGCGTTCGCCGGTTCATTGCGTCGAGAAGGTCTGGTCACACCTTCAGTGTGTCACGATCGGCGGACTCGCTGAACGTCGAGTCGGACAGTTCGCCCAGATGACCGTTCTTACTGGCCCACTGCTCGAACCACACCGTGAAGAACGGCGGGATCGAGGCGACGAGTGCCAGCGCCAGAACCTTGAGGTTCCACTTCAACGACCGCGCGGTGAGCACGGTGATGATCAGGTAGACGACGAACGCCACGCCGTGGAGCGCGCCGGGGACCATCGTCGCCGCATCGATTCCGGCTCCGTACTTGACCCCCATGCTGATCAAGAGCAGACCCCAGGTGATCGCCTCGATGACGGCGATCAGCCGGAAACGCTTGGCCGGGGTCGAGACGTCGAACACGTTGCCCATCCCACTCACGCCTTCGGGACTCGGACGATGAGCGCATCGCCCTGGCCGCCGGCGCCGCACAGCGCCGCCACGCCGACCCCGCCGCCGCGACGGGCGAGCTCGAGAGCCAAGTGAAGCGTGATGCGTGCGCCCGAGGTACCGATCGGGTGACCGAGGGCGATTCCGCCGCCGTTGACGTTGACCTTCTCCGGGTCGACGCCCAGCGCGCGGGTCGACGCCAGGCCGACGGCCGCGAAGGCCTCGTTGATCTCGATCAGGTCGAGATCGGCGGGGGTGATGCCCTCGCGCTCGCAGGCCTTGACGATCGCGTTGGCGGGCTGCTGCTGCAGCGACGAGTCCGGGCCGGCGACCACACCGTGGGCGCCGATCTCGGCGATCCATTCGAGTCCGAGCTCCTCGGCCTTCGCCTTGCTCATCACGACCACGGCCGCGGCTCCGTCGGAGATCTGCGAGGAGTTGCCCGCCGTGATCGTGCCACCCTTGCGGAACGCCGGACGCAGACCCGCGAGGGTCTCCACGGTGGTGTCGGCGCGCACACCCTCGTCCTCGTTGAACAGGATCGGGTCACCCTTGCGCTGCGGGATCTCGACCGGAACGATCTCGTCGGCGAAGACGCCCTTGGCGATCGCCTCAGCGGCCAGCCGGTGGCTGCGCGCGGCGAAGGCGTCCTGCTCCTCACGGCTGAAGCCGTCGGTGTCGTTGCCCTGCTCGGTCAGCGCACCCATCGGCTGATCGGTGAAGACGTCGTGCAGTCCGTCGAACGCCATGTGGTCGACCAGTTCGGTGTTGCCGTACTTGAATCCCGAGCGACTGCCGGGCAGCACATGCGGGGCCTGGGTCATCGACTCCTGGCCGCCGGCGACCACGCAGTCGAACTCGCCCGCGCGGATCAGCTGATCGGCGAGCGCGATGGCGTCGATTCCCGACAGGCACATCTTGTTGATCGAGAGCGCCGGGACGTCCCAGCCGATGCCCGCCTTGACTGCGGTCTGCCGGGCCGGCATCTGGCCGGCTCCTGCGGTGAGGACCTGTCCCATGATCACGTACTGGACATGCGACGGGTCCACGTTGCCGCGCTCGAGCGCGCCCTTAACCGCGACCGCGCCGAGATCGACGGCGGAGAAGTTCTTCAGCGATCCCTGCAGGCGTCCCTGAGCGGTGCGCGCGCCGGAAACGATCACTGTGGTGTTGTCGGACATGTATCAGCTCCTTGGCGGTGGGGGCAGCGGTCGTCACGGCGGCACACGCCGTAGCTGCGGTACTGCTCGGGGCAGCCGCGATGGCGACCCCGTCTGCAAACAACGCTACCGTTATGGCATGACCAACTCCCCATCGAACGACGTGACAAACACCACCAACGGAGGCCCTCTGACCTCGATCGGCGATCTCGTGACAGCGATCGACCATGTCGGCCTCGCGGTCCCGGATCTCGACGCCGCGGCCGCCTGGTGGCTCGACAACTTCGGCTTCGCGAACCAGCACGAGGAGGTGAACGAAGAGCAGGGCGTCCGCGAAGCGATGATCGGCCCCGAGAACGGCGACACCTTGATCCAGCTCCTCATGCCGCTCAACGAGGAGTCGACCATCGCCAAGTTCATCGACCGCAACGGACCGGGAATGCAGCAGATGGCCGTCCGCGTCACCGACCTGGACGAGGTCGCCAAGCGTCTGACCTCGGCGGGAGTGCGACTGCTCTACCCGCAGCCCAAGCGCGGAACCGCCGACTCGCGCATCAACTTCGTCCATCCGAAGGACGCGGGCGGGGTTCTCCTCGAGCTGGTGGAACCGGCCGTCGGTCACTGATCACGACCGCATTCTCGTCGCCGAGCGGGTGGCCGGCCCCGTGCCGGCCGCCCGCGCTGTGCAAGCTCGCTCGCAACACCCCGCATTCGATACTGAATTCGGACGCCGATCGGACCTAGACTGGCATCATGTCAGCCCCTGGACATCGTCAGAGCCCCTTCCCCATCGTGATGCGCGGATACGACCGCGACCAGGTCACCGATCACCTTCGGCGGCTCGAAGCCGAATTGCGCATGATGGCCGCCGATCGTGACTCCGCTCATGCCAGCGCGGACGAACTCCAGGCGCATCTCGACGACGCCCGACACCGCATCCGCGAGCTCCAGGACGAGGTGAACACTCTCTCCGTCCCGCCGACGACGGTCGCGGGGATGACCGAGCGCGTCTCCCGCATGCTGCAGTTGGCCACCGACGAGGCCAGCGAAGTCCGTGCCAACGCCAAGGACGAGGCCGACGAGACGCTGTCCGTCGCCCGCCAGGAGGCCGAGGACATCCGTGCGTCCGCGGCAGCGGCCGCCACCCGGACCAAGGAACTCGCGCAGGAGCACGCCGACGCGAAGATCACCGAAGCCGAGGAGCGAGCCGCCGAGATCGACGAGGCCGCGCGGGAACGCGAAGCACAGTCCAAGCGGGATCTCGAGGCCGCACGGGAACGGGCCCGGGAGATCATCGCCGCCGCCGAGGAGGACGCCGCACGCCTGCGCGGGGCCGCGCACAACGTCGCGATGAACCGCCTCGCACGCTCTCGTGAGCTGGCGGAATCGGCCCACGATGCACACAAGCAGATCCTCGACCACCTCGACGCTCTCCGCGAGCACATCACCAACCTCCCCGGCGCCCTCGAACTGTCGGACGAGGAGCGGGATCTGGTCTCTCTCACCGAGACCGACGACCTCGAACTCCTCAACCGCACGCTGCTCGGGAGGGATCGATTCACCCCGCAGGACGACGCCTCCACCCCGCCGGCCGAGAAGACCGATGTGCTCGACGCCGTCGACGCGGAATACGACGACGATCACGGTGACGAGCGCTACGGCGGTCCGGCGCGTAAGGAGGACTCACCGAAGGGCGATCAGGTCACGGCCTGACCGTCAGAACAGCTTGAACTCGTTGTCCTCGGTGCCGCGCAGCTTGTCGTAGTCGAGCGTCACGCACCGGATCCCCCGATCGTTGGCCAGAGTCTTGGCCTGAGGCTTGATCGCCTGTGCCGCGAACACTCCGCTGACCGGTGCGATCGTCGCATCGCGGTTGAGCAGATCCAGATACCGCGTCAGCTGCTCCACACCGTCGATCTCGCCGCGTCGCTTGATCTCCACAGCGACGGTGTGGCCATCCGCGTCTCGGCAGAGGATGTCCACCGGCCCGATCGCGGTCATGTACTCGCGACGGATGAGCGTGTAGCCGGCACCGAGCGTCTCGATGTGCTCGGCCAGCAGTTCCTGGAGGTGTGCCTCCACACCGTCCTTCACCAGTCCCGGGTCGAGCCCGAGTTCGTGGCTGCTGTCGTGATGGAATGCCGCGATGCTGATCCGCAGCTGCTCCCCCGCCTTGTTCTCGACCACCCAGACCGAGTCGATACCGTCGGATCCGTCTGCCGCCGGCTCCTCGACGAGCCAGCACGGCGGGCTCATCCAGTTCAACGGCTTGTAGGCTCGGTCGTCGGCGTGAATGCTGACCGACCCGTCGGACTTGATCAAGATCAGCCGCTTCGACATCGGCAGATGGGCGGTGAGCCGACCAACATAGTCGACCTGGCAATCGGCAATCACAAGACGCACCTCAGCGAGTGTAGTGGAGACCCCCGACGCACCCGAACAGCCTTGCCGAGCCGTATCGAGTCACGAGCCGTTTCGACACCCTCCGCTCGCTCAACCTGCCCCTCGTCCCGAGGTTCGTCGAGTAGGCGTATCGAGACCAATGTGCACCCCCGTGCGGTGGTTTCGACTCGCTCCGCTCGCTCAACCAGCCTAAGAGGGGTGCGCGCTCAACCAACCTGGAAAGAACGTCGCCCGAGGTTTGTCGAGTAGGCGAGCGAGCGTAGCGAGCACGCCGTATCGAGACCACTCTCCTGCCGTGTCGTGGTTTCGACTCGCTTCGCTCGCTCAACAAGCCAAAGAGGGGTGCGCGCTCAACCAACCCGGAAAGAACGTCGCCCGAGGTTTGTCGAGTAGGCGAGCGAGCGTAGCGAGCACGGCGTATCGAGACCACTCTGCCCGTCGTGTGGTGGTTTCGACTCGCTTCGCTCGCTCAACCAGCCTAAGAGGGGTGCGCGCTCAGCCGGCCTGGAATCGCCGGCTCCCCCGGAGGTTTGTCGAGTAGGCGGGTGAGCGTAGCGAGCACGGCGTATCGAGACCACTCTCCCGTCGTGTGGTGGTTTCGACTCGCTTCGCTCGCTCAACCAGCCTGAAGGGGGTGCGCGCTCGACCGGACTGGAAAAGACGGTCCCTCGAGGTTTGTCGAGTAGGCGGGTGAGCGTAGCGAGCACGCCGTATCGAGACGACTCTGCCGTCGTGTGGTGGTTTCGACTCGCTTCGCTCGCTCAACCAGCCTGAAGCCAGTCTGAAGCGGGTGCGTTCGCGGTCTGTCAGGCGCGCCGTATCCAGACGGCACTCGCCGGGGGGCACGTCCCGGGAAATGGGTTGAGCCCCGATCAGACGGTGTCTGATCGGGGCCCAACAAGTTG
>NZ_BANU01000045.1 GCF_000333035.1 Gordonia sihwensis NBRC 108236 | reverse complement strand
TCATCATCTCTGTCGGCCCCTGGCCAAGCCGCATCAGATGTCACCTATCACTGCGCGAGCCACTCCGGTTGTGCCCTGCGTCGCTGGGACCTCGATGACTAGTTGGGGCACGAGCCGCAGCGACGACGGGTCGACTCCAACTACTTGACAGAGGCCTTCGAAGTGTTGTCGGTCGACGGCGTCCATGAACGTGAAGACCGCGGAGATGACTGTGTCGATCTCGTCGGGGCTAACCGCGACATCGGTCTCGGGCGACTCGGCATGCGAGTTGGCATGAGTGAACCGGGTCAGTTGGAGCCGAAGGGCGTCTGCATCACCCTCATAGCCAAGCTGTTCAAGGGTCTTGCCGACATCGCGCATTGCTCTTGTAAAGTTTCCGGCCGAGGCCGGTTTCTTGAACGCGAGGAAGGTCTCAAGCATTCGCCGCAGCACGTTCGGATATAGGAGCAGTGCATCAAGTTTCCGCTCCATGGAGCTGTCGTCCTCCAAGGCCTCCTTCGCCGTTACCGCCGCGATGAACGCGTGGTGGTAGGCCGAGCGGACCTTGGCTCGTGCGTCCACGCTCGGCGGCCACACCCTGAACCGCGGCACTCGCTTCGATGCGCCACGAATTTGCATATGGGGGGCGACGAGCTCATAACAGTTCGAGGCATAGCCGCAATTGTTACCAGCACCGCGCTTTCCTGGAAGCCCTTCTATCTGGATGTCCCACTGCCTGAAGAGCTCAAAGTTGTGCGTCAGCATGAACACCTGCTCGATGTGGCCTCTTGCGATGGACTCGCTCCAGATATAGGTCGAGATGCCCATGAAAGCGTTGCTGTCAAGACTCGATACCGGATCGTCAACGACGACGATAGGCTTGCCGTGGGTCATGTCGGATCGTTTCACTCGTTCGAGGAAATGAATCAGCGTGATCGCCGTCCGCTCACCGGTGCTCAAGTCACGAGCGGGTTCCCCCTGGCGGGTCACTCGATAGTGCTTGCCGTCGGGGAGCAACTCAAAGGACAACTCGTTGCGCCCGAGGATGCGTGTCAACTCCCGCGCCATGACTTCCGCACTAGGGAGCGGGTTACCGTCGACATTCTCCAGAGCGGCGACCTCCTTCCTGTAGCTACCGAGATCGCGCTCAAGCTGTGACTTGGCGCTGGTCTGACCGTCGACTTCCTTAGCCAGCTCGGCGATCTTAGGCTCTGCCTCCTTGAGTAGGTGGAGTTCGACGCGCTTTGCGGCCGCACGGACGAGCGAGGCATGCTGAGCTACTCGTTCGTTGTGAGTCCTCAGTACTGCTTCGATTCGGTCGCCATGGACTACAGGGGGAGCCACGATCTCGTCGTCGACACGTACCAGAACGTTGGCGCGCTTCCGCTCCAAGACGTCGTGGAGGCCAGAGAGCCACCTTTCTAACTCGGTGGCCTCGTCCTTCGCTGCGGTATGAGCGGCGTTGAACTCGTCACGTAGATCATCGAACAGCGATCCAGAGATGGTGCCCTCGCCAAGAAGCTCACGCAGTTCGCCTTGGTAAGTCCTAACGTCATGTAGGAGCTGATCGACGGACTGCTGTGCGGTTTCGACCTCATCCGAGAAGTGTCGCTCGATCTGGCGCTTTCGCTCCTCGGTGAGTGAGTGTCCGCAGAAGATACAGGTGTCCAATCCCTCATGAAGATGGCGCCCCTGGTCTACCCAACTCGATGCGCTCTGATTCTCCTGGAGCGTGTCCAGTACGACCGACACCGGCGACGCCGTGAGGGTCGCAACGGCCGCGTCGCGGAGTTGTGGACCTACCTTTAGCGAGTAGGACTTAGTTGCGACGGTCTGGCGCTCGTCGGAGTTGACCGTGTTGAGGTCGGCGTCCTTCTGCCGGTCGGATATGCAGACCCAAGAACTGTGCGAGCCAGCGAACCTGCTCTTGACAACACGGGTGCTGTAGTTCGAGTTCGACGCGTACTCGCCGCCGGCACGGCGAAGCGAACTGACAACCCGGTCACGAATAGCCGTGTACTCGTTGTGCAGCGCGCGCTCGGCGGCAGACTTCGTGATCGCGGCAGCAGAGACCATTTCGCTGGTGGTTGCGATCAGATCCGTGAGTTCGACGATCCGTGCTTCGTCCTCAACGGTTCGCTCGCCTAGTGTGAGCACTGCGTCGATCTCGGTGGCCTCGGCGAAGTTGTGCGACCGATCGACGTACGCCTCGCTGAAGACGTGGATTCGATCGAACTCGCCGTCGTGCTGCTGGCTGCTTGACCGCTCGTTGGCCCGGTCTGCGCTGCTCATGTTGATGGAGGCCTTGGTGAATCCGCCGCTCTCGGCGTTGAGGCGGTCAAGAGCACGAGCGAGCGACGTCTTGCCGACGCCGTTCGTGCCGTAAATCAGGTTGATCCGTTCGAAATCAGGGATAGAGTCATCCCATCGGAAATCCTCGAAGATGCCAGAGTCCTTGATCGACTCGAACCGACGAAGCATGCCTTCTCCCTACCTTCAGACTCGACCTGGCCACAGTGTGCAGCACTGCTCTGACAAATTCGGTGGCGACCCCGGCCGAGGTCTCGTGCCTGGCACGCGATCAACCATCGCGGGAGTCTCCTCGCGTGTGATCGTCGTGTCCATCAGCGCAGGTCTGGAGCTCGCGTGCGGGTGACGGCTATGCGCGAAGCATCCACTCGAGCGGACCTCGAGGGTTCGATAGTTGTCCTGTTAGCTCCACAGAGTAGAGCCCGCTCGGACTCCGGTCCGAGCGGGCTCTGCGCATTCTGCGATCCTTCGCTCTCCGCAGTGCTCAGAATGGCCAGTCCTGGAACCTGACACTCGAGCGCGGAGAATGCTCGGCCGTTGTGGGATCTCAACCGACACGCTCCGTGATCGCCCTCCTGCCGAGCCGACATCGAGTTGCGTCAGGAGATAGCGATCCTCGCTGCGGAGATCCACGCCGACGGTTTCGATACCGTCGCTCGTCGGGTCCCGCTCAGCGAGGTCGAGACGGCATGGACGGATACTGGCGAGACTCGGCGGATTGTCATCGTCCCGTAGCGGCTGGTCCGACGCGGTGCCGGCCGGCAGGGGACCGCCGAGCGAGACGAGCATCCCAATGCGGGCTCCGGTGTCAGGGGTCAGTCCCGCCCGCGGCGTCGTGTAGGGACTGGGTCATCTTCTGTAGCGCACGAAAGACGGCGGCTCGTTCGGCCTCATCGAGGCCTATGAGCATTCGGTTCTCCACTGCGCGGATTGCTGAGGATGCAGTCTGCAGTCTGCGTCGTCCGCGGGTGGTGAGGCGTGTGGGCAGGGCTCTGCCGGTAGGTGCGGCGCTGGCTCTGGTGACGTATCCGTCACGTTCGAGTGTCTGAAGGAGGACGTTCATTGCTTGTCGTGTCACGAACGCGCCGCGAGCGAGTTCGGAGTTGGACAGGCCGGGTCGTTGTCTGAGTAGTTCCAAGCAGGAGTAGTAGGTGACATTCATGCCGAGTGGGCGCAGAACTTCCTCCATCGCGGCCCGCAGGGCGCTGGAGGCCTCTTTCAACGCATAGCCGACGGAGGCCTCCAGATCGATCCCTACACCCTCTTGACTCATGTCAATATAATGACATACCGTGTTGAGTGTCAGAAAATTGACATACATTGAAGGAGTAGCTGTGCCTGTCACTGGACCCGATTTCGTCTCGCTGCAGACCCGTGACCTCGACGCCTCCCGGGCGTTTTACGAGAAGTACTTAGGCCTGGTCCGCTCGCCGGCCGGCCCTCCGCATGCGGTGGTGTTCGAGACGACGCCGATCGCGTTCGCGCTACGTGACCTCGTTGCCGGTACCGACCTCGACGCGGTCCCGCAGCCGGGAATCGGCGCGGCGATCTGGCTGCATGCCACTGGCGTCCAGGAGATCCACGACTCGTTGGTCGCCGACGGACACACAATCGTGTCCGAGCCGATCGATGGTCCGTTCGGCCGGACATTCACCTTCGCGGACCCCGATGGCTATCACATCACTTTGCACGATCGTGCCTGAACCGCGGCGCCTGATCTCTGGTGCGATCGGGCGCTAGGTGCTGGATGGGCTCGTGGCAGGCGGGTCCGGGACTTTGGTGGTCGAGTCGGCCCGCCGAGGCCTGCCGCTACGCCGTGCGGCGGCGCTGACCGCCGCGTCGACGTACGCTGCGCATGTGCGCTCTCCGATTCCCGACTATCTCGCCGAAGCTCTCGGTTCGGTCGAGTTCGACCAGTCCGGCGCCACAGCCGACTACATCCCCGAACTGGCCGACGCAGACCCCGACCGGCTGGCCGTGTCGTTCTGCACCGAGGACGGCCGCCGCTACTCGCAGGGCGACGCCGACGTCGAGTTCAGCATTCAGTCCATCTCCAAGCCGTTCGTGTACGCGCTCGCCCTGGCCGATCGGGGATTCGACGAGGTCCTCGCGAAAGTGGGAGTGGAGCCTACCGGTGACGCCTTCAATGAACTCTCGCTCGAACCCGGCACCGGCCGCCCGCTTAACCCGATGATCAACGCCGGCGCCATCACCGTGCACACCCTCGTCGGACCGCCGGGCGCGACGCCGGAAGCGCGCAACGAGCGGATCGTGGACGGGCTCAGTGCCTTCGCCGGGCGTCGCCTGCGTGTGGACCAGCGGGTGTACGAGTCGGAGATCTCATGCGCCTACCGCAACCGGGCGCTGGCGAACATGTTGCGCGCCAACGAGATCATCGATGAGGGGCCGCTGGTGGCCGTCGCCGGATACACGCGGCAGTGTTCGTTGTTGGTCACCGTCGAGGATCTGGCGATGATGGCGGCGACGCTGGCCAACAGGGGCGTCAATCCGGTGACGGGTGCGCCGGTGGTGCCGGCCGCGGTGGTGCGCCAGACGTTGAGCGTCATGGCCACGTGCGGAATGTACGACGGCGCAGGCGACTGGATGACCCGCGTCGGGATCCCGGCGAAGAGCGGCGTCTCGGGCGGACTGATCGGCGCATTGCCGGGGCAGGCCGGCATCGCGACCTTCTCTCCTCGGCTCGACCGGCACGGAAACAGCGTGCGCGGCGTCGACCTGTTCCGGCGGTTCACATCCGATATGGGAATGCACCTGATGGAGGTGCCGCCCGCGGGCCCGTCGGTGGTGCGCAGTCGCCGCGAGTTCGGTCACGGACCGTCGGGTGTCGAGGTGGTGTCGCTGCAGGGGGAGATCCGGTTCGCCGGCGCCGAACGCATCGTCCGGGAGTTGGCGGACGCTCCGCCGACGCGCAAGCGGGTCGCGATCAACCTCATGCGGGTCAGTTCGGTCGGCGATGTGGGACGCCGCATGATCCTGGAGGCGGTCCGCCGGCTGACTCTCGACGGCCACGACGTCTACCTGATCGATCCCGACCGCGTGTTGCCCGATCCCGACCCCGGTGAGGGCGGCAGGGTGACCGTGGTGAGCGGCCGCGACGACATCCGGCGCCTGATGAGCAAGTGAGGCCGATCCGGACCCCTGCTCGTCCCGTCGCGGCAGGCAACTACGCTGTGCGTCGACAGTATTGTTCCGGCCGTCGTCGCGGCGGCCCTGCGGTTTGGAGTACTTGTGAATCTCATCGGCGTTATCGGCGGCGGAACCATGGGAGCTGGCATCGCTGAGGTGTGCGCGAAGGCCGGCAGCGACGTGCTGGTGCTCGAGACGAAGCAGGAGTTCGCCGATGCGGCGGCGGAGCGCATCGCGAAGTCGATCGGGCGCGGTGTCGCCAAGGGCAAGATCTCGCAGGAGGACGCCGACGCGGCCATCGCCCGCGTGAAGGTGACCCTCGACGTCGACGAGTTCGCCGACCGCGAACTGGTCATCGAAGCGGCACCCGAGGTCGAGTCGATCAAGCACGACATCTTCGCCAAGCTCGACGCCGTGGTGAAGCCGGAGGCCATCCTCGCCACCAACACCTCGTCGATCCCGATCATCAAGATCGCCGCCGCCACCAGCCGTCCCGAGCGCGTCGTCGGCGTCCACTTCTTCAACCCGGTCCCGGTGATGCCGCTGGTGGAGATCATCTCCGCGCTCACCACCGCGCCGGAGACCGCCGCCGCGGTCACCGACTACGCCAAGAACGTGCTCGGCAAGACCACCGTGCAGGCCGGCGACCGCTCGGGCTTCATCGTGAATGCGCTGCTGATCCCGTACCTGTGCCAGGCGATCCGGATGTACGACTCGGGCTACGCCAGCGCCGAGGACATCGACGCCGCGATGAAGGGCGGCTGCGGTTACCCGATGGGCCCGTTGACCCTCTGCGACACCGTCGGCCTCGACATCTGCCTGGCCGCCGCCGAGTCGCTGTACGCGGAGTTCGCCGAGCCGCACTTCGCGCCGCCGGCACTGCTGCGCCGCATGGTCGACGCGGGCCGTCTCGGCCGCAAGAGTGGCCGCGGCTTCTACGACTACAGCTAGCCGATACCCGCACGGAACCCCTCGGCTGGAATCCCTCCGGCCGAGGGGTTTCGTCGTATCCGCACAGGCTTGGCGCCGGACAGTCTCTGCGCCAGACCGTCTCAGCGACCGCCGGCCTGCAACCGGAGTCCGGACAGCAGCAGGTCGAGGCCGGCGCGGAACTGCTCGGCGTCGTCGTGCACGGCGAACTCGTCGACGGTGTAGTGGATGAACGGATACCGGTCGGGGTCGAGGGATCGCCACTGGTCGGCGAAGTGCTCGATGTACTCCGAGCGGCTCATCGTGCCGTCGAGCACGGCCGCAGGCGGCTGCTGTCCGAGGTCGGTGGCCGTTCCGATGACGAATCCGAGAACGGCCGAGACACCGTGGAAGGTCTCTCGCGGCCCGAGGCCCAGCCGCATCACATGACGGCCGAGCCGCTCGTACATCTGCAGTCCGTTGGGCTGGGTGCCGGTGTCGCGCATCAGGTATCCGCCCAGCCAGGGCCGGTCGACCACGGTGTCGAACAGCGCGACCGCCACCGCCCGGAGGTCGGCGATCGGATCGTCGGTGTCGTCGAAGTCATTGGTCCGGGTGAGCACCTCGCCGAGCACGTGGTCGGCGGCCCGGTCGAGCAGTTCCTCCTTGCTCGAGACGTACCAGTAGATGCTTGCGACGCCGCCGCCCAGGCGTGCCGCGAGCGCGCGGAAGGTCAGCGCGGACTCGCCCGACTCGTCGAGCAGCGCGACGGCCTCTCCGATCACCGTGTCCATCGAATGGGAAGCGCGGCGGCGACCTGCTCGTCGCTGCGGGCGGTCGTGCTCGGGAACAGTCATGAATCCTCCTCCCTTGCACCCTATCGAACGCCGTTCTATTGTATCGAACAAGGTTCGATAACCGAACATCGTTCGATAAGGAGGTGTCTCATGACTGACGTCGCCGAGACCTCGCGCTCCGGGACCGCACGATCCCGGACCTACACATCCGTCCGTGCCGCCTGGATGCCGATGGCCGCCCTGTGCCTGGCGTTCTTCGTCGAGATGGTCGACAACACGTTGCTCTCGATCGCACTGCCGACCACCGGGCGTGATCTGGGCAGCGGCACCACCGCACTCCAATGGGTCACGGGCGCCTATTCGCTGACCTTCGGGGGTCTGCTGCTGACCGCCGGATCGATGGCCGACAAACTGGGGCGACGACGGGTTCTGCTCGTCGGGCTCGCCGCCTTCGGCGTGATCAGCCTCGGCGTTCTCGCCGTCTCCTCGACGGGCGAACTGATCGCCCTTCGCGCGCTGCTCGGCGTCGCCGCTGCCGCGATGGCCCCGATCACCAACTCGCTGGTCTTCCGCCTCTTCGACGACGCGGCGCTCCGCATGCGCGCGATGACGCTGATGATCGTCGTCGGCATGAGCGGCTTCATCCTCGGTCCGGTGCTGGGCGGAACGGCGCTGGCACACGTCGGCTGGGAATGGCTTCTCCTGGTCAACGCCCCGATCGCGCTGATCGCGTGGATCGGTGTCCGGCTCGGGTCCCCGCCGACGATCCGCAGGATCTCACCGGAGATCGTCTCGATCTGCCGGGCGCGGCCCTGAGCATTCTCGCGATCGGTCTCGGGTGCTACACCCTCACCGCGGGTGTGGAGCACGGCTGGACGTCCGGCCCGGTATGGGCGTCGGCGGTCGGGGCGGCGGTCGCCCTCGGCGCCTTCGTGTGGCATGAGCGCCGCACCCCCGAACCGATGCTCGACCTCGGCGTCTTCGCCGACGGCACCGTGCGGGGAGCGGCGATCGCGCAGGTGGGTACGTCGATCGCGATGGCCGGTGTGATGTTCGGCCTGATTCTGCACTTCCAGTACGCGTACGGGTGGAGTCCGATGCGGGCGGGACTGGCGAACCTGCCCCTCATCATCACGATGATTCTCGCGACCCCGCTCTCGGAGTACCTGGCGAAGAGATTCGGTCATCGGATCGCGTGTGTGATCGGCGCCGGATTCCTCGCGGGCTCGCTCGCCGGACTCGCGTGGGCCGTCGACCACGGTTACCCGGCGATCGCCGTCTTCATGGTGACGCTGACGATCGGTCTGCGGACGGTGATGACGATCTGCGCGGTGGCGCTGGTCGGAGCGATGCCGAGCAACCGGACGTCGATCGGCACCGCGCTCAACGACAGCGCGCAGGAGATCGGCACCAGCGTGGGCACCGCGGTGATCGGCACGATGATCGCCGCGCTGGTCACGACCAGTCTGCCGCCGGGCGTGTGGGGCAGCGACCTCGTCGCGTCGTTCTTCCGCGGCGAGCGCATCGCATTCGCGGTGCTCGCGGTGGTGGTCGGGGTGGTCTCCGTGTGGGGCGCGTTGGCGTTGAACGATTCGCGAGCCACCGACGAGCACCCGTGAGCCGCCCCGTCGAGCGCGCGCCCGCGGATGCGACGATGGACCGATGACCGCAACGCTCGTCGCCAAGGACGTCTCCGGTGGGTACGCCCATCGGGTGCTGTTCGATCATCTCGACCTCACGGTGGCGCCCGGCGATGTGGTCGGGGTGGTCGGCGCCAACGGTGCCGGGAGGACGACGCTGCTCCGCATCCTCGCCGGTGATCTCGCACCGCTGGAGGGAACGGTGGTGCGGGCGCCGTCGGACGCCTTCGTGGGCTGGTTGCCTCAGGAGCATGAGCGGGCGCCGGGCGAGACGGTGGGCCAATACGTGGCCCGACGGACCGGTTGCGCGGCGGCGACGGCCGCGATGGACGCGGCCGCGGCGGCGCTGGCCGACGGGACCGGGGACGAGGCTTACTCCGCGTCGCTGGATCATTGGCTCGCGACCGGAGCCGCGGATCTCGACGAACGCCTGCCCGCGGTGCTCGCCGAGCTGGGATTCGACACGACCGCCGGCGCACCCGAGTCGGCGCTGATGACCGGTCTCTCCGGAGGTCAGGCCGCGCGCGTGGGCTTGGCGGCGTTGCTGTGCTCCCGCTTCGACATCGTCCTTCTCGACGAGCCCACCAACGATCTCGACCTCGACGGACTGGCCCGGCTGGAAGAGGTCGTCGCTGGCATGCGCGGCGGCGTGGTCCTTGTGAGCCACGACCGGGAGTTCCTGTCGAGGAGTGTGACCCGCGTCCTGGAACTCGACCTGGCACAGCACACGAACACCGTCTTCGGCGGTGGATACGAGAGCTATACCTGGAGGAGCGGGAAGTGGCGCGCCGGCACCGACGCGAGGCCTACGAGGAATACGCCGAGAAGAAGGCCGACCTCGTGGCACGGGCTCGGACGCAGCGGGAGTGGTCGAGCCAGGGCGTGCGGAACGCGATGCGCAAGAATCCCGACAACGACAAGGTGCGTCGCAAGGCGGCCACTGATTCGAGTGAGAAGCAGGCGCAGAAGGTACGGCAGATGGAGAGCCGGATCGCGCGCCTCGAAGAGGTCGTCGAGCCGCGCAAGGAGTGGGTTCTCGAGTACTCCATCGGAGCGGCGCCGCGGTCGAGTTCGGTGGTGTCCACTCTCAACGACGCCGTCGTCCGGCAGGGCGAGTTCGTCTTGGGGCCGGTGTCACTGCAGGTGAACGCCGGTGAGCGCATCGGCATCACCGGTCCCAACGGTGCGGGGAAATCGACGCTGCTGGGGTTGATCCTGGGGCGCATCGAGCCGGACTCCGGCACCGCCGCCTTGGGCGCGAATGTCGCCATCGGTGAGGTCGACCAAGCGCGTGCGCAGTTCTCCGGACCGGAGCTGCTCGCGGACCGCTTCGAGGAACTGGTCCCGGAGTCCACGACCGAGGAGGTGCGGACGCTGCTGGCGAAGTTCGGACTGCGCGCCGATCACGTGGGGCGTCCGACCGCCGACCTCTCGCCCGGCGAGCGCACCCGGGCGGCGCTCGCGTTGCTGCAGGTCCGCGGCGTCAACGTGCTGGTGCTCGACGAGCCGACCAACCACCTCGATCTGGCCGCGATCGAGCAACTCGAATCAGCGCTCGACAGCTACGACGGCGCGCTGCTGGTCGTGACCCACGACCGCCGGATGCTGGAGAACGTCCACGTCGACCGCCGTTGGGACGTCCAGGACGGTCGCGTCCGCGAACTCTGACGGACGTGCTGCGGAGATCAGTCGAGAGAGCCTCGCCCGAGGGCGATCTTCCCTCGACGGCCCGCGACACGCATGATCTCAGCAGTGGCTCAGGGCTCCGCGCGCAGACGCTGCTCGATCCTCTCCACCTTCTCGGTGAGCTGACCGGAGAATCCTTCGCGCATGTCCGCTTTCAGCACCAGACTCACGCGCGGACTGTGCGCGGCCACGGCCTCGCAGGCCGCTTTGATGACGGCCATGCACTCGTCCCAGTCTCCTTCGACGGTGGTGAACATCGAGGTCGTCTCGTTGGGAAGGCCGGAGGCGCGTACCACCCGGACCGCCTCCGCGACGGCCGCGCTGACCGATCCGTCGGGGTCGTCACTGGTTCCGGGAGCGATCGAGAAAGCGAAGAGCATGGCCTCAGGCTACGCGCCCGCCCGGGCTCGGAGCGCCCGTCGAATACCACTGTCCACGGCGGGGGAGTCGTGGACAATCGGGAGCATGAGCTACACGTTGGCGTTCTGGTCGGGAGGCGATTCCGCGGACTGCGGCGAGACCTACAACAGGTTGAACAGCGGTGAGAGGGTCGCGGGCGTCCGCCCCGTCGACGCCGCGGCCGTCGAGAGCGCCATCGGAGACCTCGACCGTTGGTCTCGCAATCAGAACATGCTCTACCCGCCGGGAGGGACCGCCGCGGACGGACCGGCCTTCGACGTCTTCATGGACGATCAACTCGTGGTCTTCACCGGCTACGGCGTCGAACCGCACGACATCAACGTGGTGATCGACGTGATGCGCTCGCTCGGCTTCCGGCTGTACGACCCGCAGACCCTGGAGCGGTTCGAGTAGCTCGGGACGCGTCCGGCCGACGCGATCGGTACGGTACGAGCGGTGAACACCTGCACCCGTCACCCCCGCATCCTGTTGATCCGCCACGGGGAGACCGAGTGGTCACGGACGGGCAGGCACACCGGGCGCACCGATATCGGATTGACGCAGACGGGGCAGGTGCAGGCGAGCGCGCTGGCGGGCATCGCTCAGCGTCTCGGGTTGGAGGATCCGTACGTCGTCTCCTCGCCGCGCCGACGTGCCCGGCGCACGGCGGAACTGGCCGAGTTGGCGCCCGACGAGGTCGGCGAGGACTTCGCGGAATGGGATTACGGCGACTATGAGGGGATCACGCGGTCGCAGATCCGCGCGGAATACGAGCCGGACTGGTCGATCTGGACGCACGGAGCGCCCGGAGGTGAGTCGGTCCAGGAGATGACGCAGCGCGTCGATCGGGCAGTGCGGTACGTCGAGGCCGAACTGGTTCGCCGTGACGTGGTGGTTGTTTCGCACGGGCACTTCTCCCGGTCGTTCATCTGTCGCTATCTCGGCTGGCCGATCGTCTACGGCGCGGCCGTCGACCTGCGCCCGGCGGGATCGGCACTGCTCGCGGATGTGGAGGGCGAACGACGCATCGAGTTGCTCACGGGCCCGGCCGGCGCGTGACTCGGGCGACCCGCACCGACGGCACAAAAACAAGCGCTTGTGACTTTTTCTTCGTGAGGTTACGGTGATCCACATCACGCACCACCGCGGCGGCGCCGCGCGAATCGATGGGATCGTCACATGGACAACGGCATCGGCAACTGGCCCACCCTGCACCGGGTGCGGCATCCACACCGCGTCGCACTGATCGACGCGACGACCGGCGCCGAGTACACCTTCGAACAACTGGATCTCCGGACCAACGCGCTGGCCGACGCCTTGCGCTCGCGCGGCATCGGCCGAGGAGACCGGGTCGCCCTCCTCACTCTCAACAGCACCCACATGCTCGAGGTGGTCCTCGCCGTCGCCAAACTCGGTGCGGTGGCCGTACCGATCAACTGGCGCCTGCAGGCCCCCGAAGTGCAGTACATCCTCAACGACTCCGGTGCCCGCCTCCTGTTCGTCTCACCCCAGACTGCGGCTCTGGCCCGTGCCGCGGCCGAGGGAACCGAGGTGTCCGGCATCGTCGAGATCCCGTCGGGCGAGCAGCGTGCCGCCGGCGAGCCCTCGGAGTACGAGGCACTCATCGCCGAGGGCAGCGACGAGCGGGTGCCGGTCGACGTCGCCGCCGACGACCTGTCGATGCTCATGTACACCTCGGGGACCACCGGCTTTCCGAAGGGAGCGATGCTCACCCACGCCAATCACCACTGGAACGGCATCAACAACCTCACCGCCGGCGACGGCGTCGGACCGCGCGATGTCAACATCGCCTCGGCGCCCCTGTTCCACATCGGTGCGCTGGGTGTCATCACACTGCCGTTGCTCTACATCGGGGGAACCACCGTGGTGCTGGAGACCTTCACTCCCGACGCGTGGCTCGACGCGGTCGCGAAGCATCGGGTCAGCGTGGCGTTCGCGGTGCCCGCGATGTGGGCCGCGATCGATGCCTCGCCGGCTGTCGAGACCGCGGATCTGAGCTCACTGCGGTTCGGCATCTCCGGTGGTGCGCCGTGCCCGGTGGTGCTGATCGAGAGTCTCACGCGGCACGGCGTTCGGCTCTGCGAGGGTTTCGGGCTCACCGAGACCTCTCCGAACGTCTGCGTTCTGGAGGTCGACGAGGCCGTCGCGTACGCGGGATCGGTCGGCAAGCCGGTGCTCCATGTGGAGATGAAGGTGGCCGACGGTGAGGGAGACGAGGTGCCGCCGGGCGTGATCGGCGAGCTTCTGGTTCGCGGTCCCAACGTCTTCGTCGGCTATTGGAACAAGCCCGAGGCCACGGCCGAGGCGCTGCAGGACGGCTGGTTCCACACCGGCGATCTCGCCACCTGCGACGAGGCGGGGTACTACCGGATCGTCGACCGGAAGAAGGACATGATCGTCACCGGCGGAGAGAACGTCTACGCCTCGGAGGTGGAGCAGACGATGTACCGGCATCCGGCCGTCGCGGAGGTCGCGGTGATCGGCCTGCCCGACGAGAAATGGGGCGAGTCGGTGACCGCGGTGGTCGCCGCCAAACCGGGGTCGGAGGTTTCCGAAGCGGAGTTGATCGCCTGGACCCGCGAACGGATCGCCCACTTCAAGAGCCCGCGGGCGGTGCACTTCGTCGACGTGCTGCCGCGCACAGCCACCGGAAAGGTGCTCAAGCGTGAACTGCGTCTGCGCTGGAGCGGTGACGAATCCGCGGTGCGGCGGTGACCGGAGACGCCGATCTCCACGATCACTGGCGGAGCGTGTCACAGGGGGCGGCCCCGCGGTGTCCCATGGGTGTCTGATCGAGAACAACACCTGGGAGGTCGTCATGAAGATCGTGATCGTGGGAGCGGGGTACGCGGGGACGATGGCCGCGAACCGGTTGGCGCGACGGGCGCGCGGCGCTGAGATCGTCGTCGTCAATCCGCGCCCGGAGTTCGTGGAACGCATCCGACTGCACCAGGTGGTCGCGGGCAGCGGGACCGCGGCCCGCCCGTTGGCCGAGATGCTCGACGATTCGGTGACGACCCGGATCGCGGCGGTGACGAAGATCGCGGACGGTTCGGTGGCCCTGAGTGACGGTGGCGCGCTGGAGTTCGACCGTCTCGTCTATGCGGTCGGCGGTGCACCGAGCGCTCCGGAGGGAGCCGTGGACGTCGGCGCGCCCGAGTCGGCTGCCGTGGCCGCCGAACGACTGCGCTCCCTGTCGGACGGGGCCGCGGTCGACGTCGTCGGAGGTGGGCTGACGGGGGTGGAGACCGCGACGGAGATCGCAGCTCGGCGCCGCGACGTGCGGATCCGGCTCTTCAGCGATGCGCCGATCGCCCGATCGCTCGGCGCGAAGGCCCGAGCGCAGGTCGCCGAGGTGCTCGCCGGGCACGGCGTCGAGGTGGTCCGACAGCGGTGGTCGGGCGGACGGGACGCGGCGCTGACGGTGTGGGCCAACGCGAGCCGGGTGGGCGAACTGGCTCTCCAGAGCGGGCTGGAGGTGAACGACGCCGGCCGTGTGATGGTGGACGATCATCTGCGCAGTGTGAGCGATCCGCGGGTGATCGCGGTCGGCGACGGAGCGGCGGTTCCGGGATCGCGCATGAGTTGCCAGGCGGCGATTCCGCAGGGGGCGTACGCCGCGGATCTGATCGCCGCCGACTTCACGGGCCGGTCGCACAAGCCCTATTCCGTCGCGTTCGTGGCGCAGTGCGTGTCGCTGGGCCGCTCCGACGGCGTGGTCCAGAGGGTGCACCGCGACGACAGTCCGGCGAGCCTCTGGCTACGCGGGCGCACGGCCGCGGCGATCAAGGAGCAGGTGTGCCGCAGCACCGTGCACACCGTCCGCGCCGGACGGTACTCGTGGAAGCCGGGCGCGGCATGAGCGCCGCCGAGCCACCCGGAGTCGCGGAGTTCACCCAGCACCGTCCCCTGCTGTTCTCGATCGCTTACGAGATCCTCGGGTCCGTCGCCGACGCGGAGGACGTACTGTCCGAGAGCTGGCTGCGCTGGCAGGAAGGCGACCGGTCGGAGGTCGAGAACCCGCGCGCGTACCTGGCGCGGATCGTGACCCGACAGGCGCTGAACGCCGCGCGGGCGTCGTCGCGACGACGCGAGACATACGTCGGTCCGTGGCTGCCGGAACCGCTCGAGTCGACTGCCGAGGACTCCGGACTCGACCACGTCCTGTCCGGGGAAGCCGTCACGACCGCGATGCTCCTCGTCCTCGAGTCGCTCACTCCCGACGAGCGCGCGGTCTTCGTGTTGCGCGAGGTCTTCGACTTCGGGTACGCCGAGATCGCCGACGCGATCGGAAAGTCACAGCCCGCGGTCCGGCAGATAGCGCATCGCGCACGAAACCACGTCCGTGCCCGACGCCCCGCCGCGGTCGCCGACCCCGAGGATGCGCGGGCGGTCGCCGAGCGGTTTCTGACCGCGGCCGCCACCGGCAATCTCCAGGAACTCATGGACACGCTCTCTCCCGGCGTGGTGTACATGGGCGACGGTGGCGGCGTCGTGGCGGCGGCGCGCCGGCCGATCGAGGGTGCGGCCCGGGTGGCGCGGATGGCGGCCGGACTCTTCGCCAAGGCACCGACCCTGGGTGAGGTGGGGATGCGGATGACGGTCGTGAACGGCATGCCGTCGTTGGTGGTGACGATCGACGGGGATCTCGACAGCGTGGTCTCGGTCGAAGTGACGGGAGAGAAGGTGACGGCGGTGTACGCGGTGCGGAATCCGGTCAAACTCGACGGGCTCCGCTGACTCGCGTCGTCGCCGCCCGCCCGCGCGATCCGTACGCTGGAGAGGGTGTTAGAGATCCTCTTCATCCTCGTCATCGCGCTGATCGCCGTCGGAGTGTTTTCGATGATGCGCAACCGCACCGCCACTGCCCAATCCGGACGAGTCTCTCTCGACGACGCCAAGGCCGATGCGCGGCAGGCGATCGAACGACTCGGCGGCCAGGTGTACTCGCTCGACCCGGGCGACGACCCGGCTGCCAAGCAGGCACTCGCCGACGCGGGCGAGCGGTTCACCGCGGCCGGCTCGCAGATCGAGCAGGCGTCCAGTCCCGCTCAGGCCGGACTCGCCAAGCAGACCGCTGTGGAAGGCCTGTACTACATTCGCGCGGCCCGCACCGCGCTGAAACTCGATCCGGGTCCCCCGATCCCCGAACTCGAGGGTCAGCGCGCGGCCGGATCGGTGACCGAGGAGCGGTCGGTGGAGTTCGACGGCCGCACCGTCGAGGCGTCGCCGCAGCCGTCCAGCCAGACGCCCAACTACTATCCGGGCGGTCGAGTGGCGGGACGCCCGGTGCCCGCGGGCTGGTACTCCGAGCCGTGGTGGCGTCCGGCGCTCATCGGCGGTGCGTGGGGCGTGGGATCGGCGCTGCTGTTCAGCTCCTTGTTCTCCGGAATGGCGGGCGTCCCGCACGGGGTCGCCGACGCCGACATGGCCGGCGGCGACTACTCCGACGGCGGCGGCGACAGCGGGGACAGCGGCGGGGACGGCGGCGGCGATTACGGGGACGGCGGCGGCGACCTCGGCGACGGCGGCGGTTTCGACGGCGGCTTCGGTGGTTTCGACGGCGGGGACTTCGGTGATTTCGGGGGCGGCGACTTCTTCTGACCGGCAGGTGATCGCCGGTCGGCGCACCGCGTCGGGCCGCTGGTGCCTGAGGGCGGTGCCGTCGGCATTACCATCGAGACATGCTTGATGGGCTTCGGTCAGCGGACATCCGGATGGTCGTCGCCGACATGGACGGAACGCTGCTCGACGACGCCGGCCGGGTTCCCGACGCCTTCTGGCCTATCCTCGACGAGTTGACCGCACGCGGTATCGCGTTCGTCCCGGCGAGCGGCCGGCAGTACTACACCCTCGAGGAGATCTTCGCCCCGCACCGCGGCACGCTCTCGTACGTCGCCGAGAACGGCAGCATGGTGATGCACGACGGCAGGCTGTTGACGTCGTCGACCATCGATCCCGCGCTGGTCGCCACGGTCATCGACACCGTCCGCGAGGCCGATCGGCACGGGCGCGACCTTCGACTGCTCGTGCACCGGACCGACGGAGCCTTCATCGAGTCCGACGACGCCGAGTTCGTCGTCCACGCTCGCCGGTATTGCGTTCGGCTGGACCACGTGGCCGATCAGTCCCAGGTCGACGGCGATGTGGTCAAGCTCGCGATCTACGACTTCGCCGACGCCGAGTCGAGCGCCGCTGAACTGTTCGCTCCACTGGTCGGCGACCACAAGCTCGCGGTGTCGGGGAACCACTGGATCGACATCACCGCACCGGGGACGCACAAGGCCGCCGGTGTCCGGGAGCTGCAGGCTCTTCTCGGCGTGGGCCCCGAACACACGATCGTCTTCGGCGACTACCTGAACGATCTCGAGATGCTCGACGCCGCGCGGTGGTCGTTCGCGATGGCCAATTCGCACCCCGACGTGCTCGAACGTGCGCGGTTCCGGGCTCCCAGCAACGTCGACGCAGGCGTGGTCACTGTGCTCCGACAGATGCTGGCCGGACGGTGAGGTCCGCGCATCGGCGGGAGATCGCGCTCGCGGTGACGCTCTCCGGTATCGCCGGTTACCTCGACGCGGTCGGCTTCCTGGAACTCAAGGGATCGTTCGTGTCGTTCATGAGCGGCAACACCACCGAGCTCGCCACGCAACTCGGCACCGGGCGCCTCGGCGGCGCGGGCACCGTGGCGTCGATCCTCGCCATGTTCTTCTGCGGTGCCGTGATCGGCGCGATCGCCGCGCGGTTCTGGGATGGCCGGACCACCGTTCTCCTCACCACCACCGTTCTGCTGGCGGCGAGCGCCCTGGCCTGCGTGTTCGTGGCTCCGTCGTCCGCCTTCGCGATCGGACTGCCCGCGGCGATGGGTGCGATGAACTCCACCTTCCTGAGGAAGGGCGAGGTGAGCATCGGCCTGACCTACATGACGGGGACGCTCGTGAAGGCCGGACAACAACTCGTCGAGGCGTTCACCGGCGGTCCCCGCATGCTGTGGCTCCGGAACCTGTCCCTGTGGTTCGCGCTCGCCGTCGGCGGAATGATCGGAGCGGCCACCCATAATCTGACCGGGCCGACCTCGGCCGTGTGGATCTCCGTCGCGGCGATGCTCGTCGTCACAGCCGCGACCGTCGCGGTGCGGCGACGGACCGGGAGGTTCGGAGTGCCGAGTGCCGGGCGCGCGGCGCGCGAGACCCACGTCGTGCACGATCCGCCGAGCCCGGATGAGGTTTCGTAGCATGAGTGGCATGTCATCGGACGCCGCAGACCTCGCCGCGAGACTTCTCGACGCTCACGTCGATTACGAGCGCCGCCGGCTCACCGACCCCGTGGCGTTCGCGGCGCTGGTGGAGGAGGAGATCACGGCGTTCCTCGACGCCGCAGACCAGCTGCCGCTCGAAGAGGCCGTCTCCCGCGATCTGGTCAAGGCCGTCGCACGCAAGTACGCGATCGCATTCCCGGTCGACGGCGCCATCCCCGGTCTCGTCGGCACCGTCGCCTCACGGATCTACGAGTACTCGACTGGTGACGACACCCGGCTCGGTGACGTCCTTGAGAGGCGCCGTTACGAGGAACTGGCGGCCGGCGTCGCCGAGTTGGGTCTGTCGCGGCGGATGCTCAAGCGCGTCCTCGACAGTCCGGCGACCGAGGATGCGTGCGTGGAGGCGATCCAACGGGCGGTCGACTCCTCCCGGATGCCCGGCCCGGTGGCGACCGTCGTCGATTCGATGGTCGAGCGAATCGCGAGGCGCTGCGCCCGCACGGTGCTCGCAGCCAACCGCGCCGAAGCCGATCATCTCGTGCTCGACGCCGCTCGCGAGGTATGGCTGGCCGGCGCTGATCAGAGCGTCGGTGACGTGCGCGACGTGCTGAGCAGTTCGGATGTCGAAGACGCAGTGGTGCTGGTCTTCGAGTTCTGGCGCACGTTCCGCGAGACGCCGTTCTTCCGCGCGATTCTCGACGAGGGCGTCGACGAGGTCTTCGACACCTACGGCACCACCTCGCTGTCGGATCTGCTCGACGAGTTGGGCGTGGGGCGCGACGACCTGGTGGAGGAGGCGATGCGGTTCGGTCCGCCCGTCATCGCACGGATCGACGCCGACGGGTTCGTCGAGGCGGCTCTGCGCCGCCGGTTGAGCCCGTTCTACACCTCTGCGGAGTTCGCAGCGCTGGTCGGTCGCTGAGGCAGCGCCCGCGTCAGAGGATCTGCGACAGGAACGTCTTCAGGCGGTCGCTGCGCGCATCGGTGAAGATCTGTTCCGGTGCCCCGGTCTCCACCACCATTCCCTCGTCCATGAACACGACGTGGTCGGAGACGTCGCGGGCATAGCCCATCTCGTGCGTCACCACGATCATCGTCATGCCCTGTTCGGACAGATCGGTCATCAACGCGAGCACACCCTTGACCAGCTCCGGGTCCAAGGCGCTGGTGGCCTCGTCGAAGAACATGATCTGCGGATGCATGGCCAGCGCACGGGCGATGGCAACGCGCTGCTGCTGTCCGCCCGAGAGGGTCGAGGGCCGCGCGTCGGCCTTGTGCGCCAATCCCACCGACTCGAGTTGGGCGATGGCGAGCGCCCGCGCCTCGTCCTTGTCGAGGCCGAGCAGTTTGCGCGGACCGAGTTCCACATTCTGCGCCACGGTGCGGTGCGGGAACAGATTGAACTGCTGGAACACCATGCCGATCCGGCGGCGCAGTTGATCCGGGTCGTCCTTCAGGACGCTGCGACCGTCGATCAAGATATCGCCCTGTTGCGGCTCGTGGAGCCGGTTGAGAACACGCAGGAGCGTGGACTTGCCCGATCCGGACGGACCGATGACCGTGGTGGTGGTACCGGCCTCCACATGGATGTCCACGCCGCGCAGGACGTGGTTGTCGCCGAAGCTCAGGTGCAGGTCCTGCCCGGTCAGGGAGACCGCGGCACCGCGATCGACGAGGGGATGCGAGTTCGCCACGATGCTCACGCCTTTCCAGTGCGCAGACGGTTGTCGATGTAGTTGACGAGGTGGGTCAGCGGCACCGTCATCACGAGATACAGCAGGCCTGCGGCCAGCAGCGGGGTGAGGTTGCCGCTGTTGGCGTTGAAGTCCTTGCCGACGGCGAACAGTTCCCGCTGCATCAGCGTCAGACCCAGGAAGTAGATCAGCGACGAGTCCTTGATGAGCACGATGAACTGGTTGACCAGAGCCGGAAGGACGCGTCGGACGCCCTGGGGGATCACTACCAGTCGCATGGATCGGCGGTAGGAGAAGCCGAGCGCCCGCGCGGCCTCCATCTGACCCGATTCCACGCTCTGGATGCCGGATCGGAAGATCTCGCCGATATAGGCGGCGGCGAGCAGGGCGAGGGCCACCGAGCCGAGCCAGAAGGGATTGCCGCCGGTCAGGTTCTTCACCACCGGCCCGAATCCCAGGCCGACCATCAGAATGACGACGACGGCGGGCAGACCCCGGAAGATATCGGTGTAGACGCGGGCCGGCCAACGCAGCCACCGGCTGCGCGACATCCCGGCCATCGCCAGGAGCATGCCGCCGACGGTGCCCAGGATCCCCGACGTGATCGCGATCTTCAGGGTGTTCGGCAGACCGGTCTTGATCAGTTCGGGCAATGCCTTGGTGAACTGTTCACCGCTGAAGAAGGTCTCGCGCAGTTGCTGCCACGTGCTCTTCGGCGCGGCGTCGGCGGCGTCGGCTTTCGGCTTGCCCTCATTCGCCTTCGCGATCGCTTCGAAGTCGGGCAGCACCGGCTTCGGCGCGGCCTTGGAGCCCGGCTTCCAGCCGTCCGGAAGCGGTCGCGGCGCCCAATCGCTGTACAGGCGAGCCCAGGTGCCGTCCGCGATGATCGCGTCGAGCCCGCTGTTCAGCGCGTCGACGAGCGGTTGATTGCCCTTGGCGACGGCCCACGCGGTGAAGTTGTTGATGCTGAAGGTGTTCTCCAGGATCTTCATTCCGTCGGCGGCCTGAACGGTGCCCTCGGCCTGCTGGCTCGGGGCCACCCATGCGTCGATCTGACCGGATTTCAGGTTTGCGTATGCGGTCGCATAGTCCGGGAACTTCACCGCGCTCAGCTTGAGGGTGTTCGTGACGTAGTCGTCCTGAACCGTGCCCTGAACGACGCCGATCCGGGTGCTCGGGTTGAGATCGCCGAAGCTCTGCACCCGGCCGTTCGCCGGGCCGGCCAGAGCGAAGTAGCCGAAGTCGTAACCGTTGGTGAAGTCGACGGTCTGGCGACGTTCGTCAGTGGTGGTGATCGACGACGATCCCACGTCGTACCGGTGCCCGGCGACCTGGGCGAGCAGGCCGGAGAACTCCGTGCCGATGAATTCCACTTTGAGACCGAGCTTGGCGGCGATCGCCTTGAGCATCTCGTTGTCCATGCCCGTGTACTGCTGCTGCGAATTCACACAGATACTGGGCGGCGCATCCGACAGCGTGCCGACCACCAGGGTTCCGGGCTTGATGAGGCCGAGCCTGGAGGTGTCGATCTCGTCGAGCGGCCGAGTCGACTCGGTGGTGAACCGGTCGGGGGCCGCAGCGGCGCTGGCGAGATTCGTCGGTGCGGCGGAGGCGCTCTCCACGCCGGGAGGTGAGCAGAGTCCGGAATCGTCGCTGGACGCCGAACTGGAGCAGGATGCCAGCAGCGCCACCAGCAGAGCGACGGCCAGCAGCGGCAGCCAGCGCCGGCGGGCTGCGGAAAGCAGAGTCATGATTGGACAGGGTAATCCGGCGCGCTGCTGATTCCGCAATTAAAACCACGGGGTGAGAAAACTCGGCCGCGGTGTAACGGACGGATCGGACGCCGATCGCAAAACGCCCCGGACCGGTCAGTGAGACCTGGTCCGGGGCGCTGTGGCCGACGCGTCGGCGAGTGTCAGTTCGCTGCTTCGTACGCCGCGATGATGTCTGCCGGAATGCGGCCGCGATCACTGACCGTGTAACCGTTGTCGGACGCCCACTGGCGGATCACGCGGGTGTTGGTGCGGCCACGTGCGGCGGTCGGCGCGGCGCGGCGAGCGGCGGCGCGACCGCCGGTGACACGAGATGCGGCGATGTACGTGGCGACGTGGTTGCGGAACTCTTCGGCATGCTCGGGGGAGGTGTCGAACTCGTAGTTCTTACCGTCCAGACTCCAGTGGACGGTTTCGTACTCGTCGAGTTCTGCGCCGTCGATATCGTCGACGATCTGGATCACGGTCTTCTTGGCCATCTGTGGTCCTCCGGTTGATTCGAGCCCGCCGCGCATGTCCTCACCCGAGTGCGCCGCGGCGTTTATCTGCGCTCAGCGTACACGTATTCAACGGGTCGGGACCACTGGTGAGGAATTGCGATTATCGACCGTCGGGCTATCGGCGTCGGAATCCAATCCGAGCAGTGATGCGGGGGCGCGTTCATCCGCCCTAATCGCACTGTATCCATTAGCGGTAATCGCGAAGCCGGTGCCGGAACTGGACTCTACGCAGTAGAGGTCGTCGGAATCGGTGAGACAGGCGAAACGGTCGACATTGATCGCACGACCGGAGCCGAGGATGCGTGACCGGAACAACACCGGATAACTGTTAGCGCACGCGCCTGCTTTCGGTCCGTTGGCGTCGAGCACCACGTAATCGGCCTGCCAATCGCACTCGGCGGTGGCGTCGGCGGCGCGTTTGGCACCTCGGACGTGCTCGCCGACGCACACCAGAGCATCGGCGCCGTTGTTGCCGGTGGAGCATCTCACGCCGCGGTCCGGCGTCGAGAAATGAAAACCGGAGACATCGGACGTCCGGCCGTCGGCCGAGGTGGCGCCGACCTGGAATCCGGAATTGCTGGCTCGAGGCGCCGCCTTGATGACGCGTTCATAGCTCCACGGAGCCTCCGTTCGGCGGATGCCGACCGTGCGGGACGCGGATGTCGGCGAGAGTGAAGGCGCCGGCGATTCGGTGCTCGGCGCATTCGTGCCCGGGATCACGATCTTGCTGGGTGATGCGTCCGTGCTCAGCAGCGAACACGACGTCAGGACCGAGACGCCGAGGCATACCAGGGCGACGAGGGGCAGGCGTGTTCGAGGTCCGTACCCTTGCACTGTGGCGACTCCCAAGATCGTGTTGTTCTACGTCTTCGCTCCGCTGCCGGACCCGGAGGCGATCCGACTCTGGCAACAGAGCGTCTGCGAGGCCTCCGGACTGCGCGGCAGGATCATCGTGTCATCTCACGGCATCAACGCAACAGTGGGAGGTGACATCCGCGACGTCAAACGTTATGTCCGTGCCACCCGGAGCTATCCCGCATTCAAAGACGCCGACATCAAATGGTCGGACGGAACAGGCGATGATTTCCCGCGCCTGAGCGTGAAGGTGCGCCCGGAGATAGTGACCTTCGGCGCCGCCGAAGAACTGCGTCTGGACGATCACGGTGTGGTCGGCACCGGTGTGCGTCTGGCGCCGGAACAGTTGCACGAGCTCGTCGACCGGCGCGGTGACGAAGTGGTCTTCCTGGACGGCCGTAACAAGATCGAGGCGCAGATCGGCCGATTCCGGGATGCGGTGGTCCCCGACGTCACCACCACGCGGGATTTCCTTCCGCTTCTGGAAAGCGGTGCGCTCGATCATCTCAAAGGCCGGCCGGTCGTCACATATTGCACCGGCGGTGTCCGCTGCGAGGTGCTCAGCGCATTGATGAAAGCCCGTGGATTCGACGAGGTGTATCAGCTCGACGGGGGAATTGTCCGCTACGGAGAACAGTACGGCGACAGCGGTCTGTGGGAGGGCTCACTCTACGTTTTCGACAAACGCATGAGAATCGACTTCAGTCCGGAAGCGGCGGTGATAGGGAAGTGCCTTCGCTGCGGTACTCCGACGAGCGATGTCGCCAATCTGCCGGACGGCGACGGTCGCGATCTGGCAGTGCTCTGCGCCGACTGCCGCGGTGAGCAGACGGCGTGACAGCATCCGCCGCACCGGTCGTGGTGCTCGCGGGATTCCTCGGCGCGGGCAAGACCACGCTCCTCAACCATGTTCTCCGGCACGCGGGTGGCCGGCGGATCGGAGTTCTCGTCAACGACTTCGGGTCCATCAACATCGACGCTCTTCTGGTCTCCGGACAGTCGGGCGGCACGCTCAGCCTTGAGAACGGATGTATGTGCTGCACTACCGATGCGTCGGACTTCGCCGAGACACTCGCCGGCCTGACCGCCCCGGGAAACGGCATCGACGCGGTCTTGATCGAGGCCAGCGGAATCGCCGAACCCAAGGCACTGATCCGGATGGTGCTGTCGGCGCGAAGCTCCACCGTGGCGTACGGCGGCCTCGTCTACGTCGTCGACGCCGCTCACTACGACGACACGATCGCCGAACACCCGCAACTCGGTGAGCATCTCGCGATCGCTGATCTGGTGGTCTGCAATAAGATCGATCTGCTCGCCGGCCAGGACGCCGTGCAATCGCTGATCGCGCGGCTTCGAATGATCAACTCCACCGCTCCGATCCTGCCGGTGGCGGACGCGGCGGTGGACCCGGAACTCTTCTTCGAGCCCGCTGCGGAGATCGCCCGAGACGACGGTCCTCGTCAGTTGAGCTTCGATGAACTGCTCCTCGCCGACGACCACGACCACCCCGACGGCCACGACCACGGTCACGATCATCTGCACGCCGGTTTCGAGTCAGCGGCGCTCGAGACCTCCGCGCCGGTGGACCCTCGGCGCCTCGCGCAGTTCCTCGAACGACCGCCCGCCGGCGCTTACCGGATCAAGGGAACGGTGCTGGTCGATCTCGACGGGCACCGCGACACCGCGTACACGGTTCAGGCTGTCGGAGGCTTCGTCCGAGTCGACGCCGGCTCGTGGCGCGGACGGACGCCGGGTACGTCACTCGTCGTCATCGGGGCGGGGCTCGATGCGGCGGCCACCCGCGAAGCACTCGACGGTCTCGTCGCGCCCGCCGATCCCGACGATGTGAACGGAATCCTCCATCTGACGCGTCATCTGGTCACAGCAACCTAACGATTCCCGGTGAGATCCGAGCCTGCGTTTGCCGTCTAGCCTCAAGCACTGGTTCACTGTTACCAAAGTTGTCTGTGTGACAGATGGTGTTTGGATCCTCGGAAGGAGAGTGGTGTGTGCGCCTCGTGCCCGCACACCCAACCCGCCCATGAATGCTGTACGTTTCCGCCGGCGTGTGCTGATCGCGTCGTCCGTCCTCGCGTCGTCTGTCCTCGTCGGAGGACTGCTGACGGTCGCGCCCACCGAAGCGGCGCCCAAGAGTGGTGAGTTGGCGGGCAAGACGGTGTTCCTCGACCCGGGCCATCAGGGATCGGCGGCGGGCCACGATCTGGCGAAGCAGGTGCCGGACGGGCGCGGCGGCAAGAAGGACTGCCAGACCACGGGTGCCACCGCGGTCACCGGCAAGGCCGAGCACACGATCAACTGGGACGTCTCCCAGCTGGTGAAGGCCGCACTCGAGAGCAAGGGTGCCCGCGTGGTGATGAGTCGCAACGACGACACCGGCTGGGGCGGTTGCGTCGACGAGCGGGCGGAGGCCGCGAGCCGGTCGGGCGCCGCGCTGGCAGTGAGCATCCACGCGGACTCGACGAGCACCGGTGCCGATTCCAGCAAGACCGGCTTTCACATGATCGTGCCGACGCTGCCGATCCCGGACAAGACCGTCGACTCGGTGCAGTCGGGCGAGGGCCGCAAGGCGTCGAACACCCTGCGTGACGCTATGAAGAAGGCTGGCTTCGCCCCGGCCAACTACCTGGGCGCTGTCGACGGAATCGTGACGCGGCCGGACATCGCCGCGGTCAATCTCACGCGCGTGCCGGCGGCCTTCATCGAGATGGGCAATCTGTCCGATCCGGCCGAGGCGGCCGTCCTGTCGTCCCCGCAGGGGGCCACCAAGTACGCGGTCGCGATCACCGAGGGCATCTCGGCCTACCTCGACGGACACGCGGCCGCGGCCAATCCGACCGCACCGGCTCCGGACCCCGGTGCCCAGCCGAGTGCACCGGCAGCCGAGAGCCCGTCCGAAGGCACCGACCTGTCGGGGCTGAGCGGAGTGGAGGCGATCGGCCCGCTGATCGACAAGCTCGCCAAGGCCAAGAGCC
This sequence comes from Gordonia sihwensis NBRC 108236, assembly GCF_000333035.1. GTDB lineage: Bacteria > Actinomycetota > Actinomycetes > Mycobacteriales > Mycobacteriaceae > Gordonia > Gordonia sihwensis. The sequence continues at coordinate 1,842 of NZ_BANU01000045.1, read as the reverse complement.
CGCAGGAGGCGCAGCGCATTCTGATGACCGACGGCCAGGACGTCTCGGCCAACGTGCTCAAAGCGATCCTCGCGGTGGTCTACGCGGTGTTCGGCGGCAAGCTCCCGATCTGACGAGTGGACTAAGGTTGTGTCATGGGTCTCATGACATCGCTGAAACTTCCCAGCCTGCAGTCCGTCCGGGAGCTGTTCGTGGTGCCGACTCCCGTGCCCTCGCTTCATGATCGCAAAGTGCTGATCACCGGCGCCGCCAGCGGCATCGGCCGCGCCACCGCGCTGGCGGCCGCCGACGCCGGGGCGCAGCTCGTGCTCACCGACATTCAGGCCGACGCTCTCGACGCGGTGGTCGCGGAGATTCTCGATCGACGGGGCACCGTTCTCTACCACCGTGCCGGCGACGTCTCCGACTACGAGTGGGTGGCGGCGTTCGCGCGGGGCGTCGACGCGGAGGTCGGCGTGATGGACGTCGTCATGAACGTGGCGGGCGTGTCGGCGTGGGGGACGGTCGAGCGCTTGGAACACCGCCATTGGAAGAAGATGGTGGACGTCAATCTGATGGGCCCCATCCACATCATCGAGTCGTTCGTGCCTCAGATGGTCCGCCGCGGCACCGGCGGTCACCTCGTGAACGTGTCGTCGGCCGCCGGGCTGCTGGCACTGCCGTGGCACGCCGCCTACAGCGCCAGCAAGTTCGGTATCCGGGGCGTGTCGGAGGTACTGCGATTCGATCTCCGACGCCACAACATCGGAGTCTCGCTGGTGTGCCCGGGCGGTGTGGCGACTCCCTTGGTCGAGACCGTCGACATCGTCGGTCTCGATCGCGGCAACACCGCCATCCAGCGCGAGATCGCGGGTTTCCACAAGATCGCGGTCACGCCTGAGAAGGCGGCATCGGCGATCCTCCGCGGAGTCACCCGCAACAAGTTCATGGTCTACACCTCGTTCGACATCCGGTTCGGCTACTGGTGGGCGCGGAAGTTCGCGCTTCCCTACGAGGTGGTGATGCGCATCGCGAACAACCGATTCGACTACTTGGCGCGCCTCAGCGACCTCGCCTCCGCGGCAGGTGCCGCGGACCGGACCGGAACCGAGGCGTCGCGGCGCGCTGAGTGAGCGCGCCGGACGGGGTGCTGGTGGTCTCGGCCACCCGCGCCGAGGCCGCGCATGTGCCGCCGGGGGCCGATCTGCTCATCACCGGTATCGGGAAGGTTCGCGCGGCCAGCAAGGTGACGCACCGGCTGGCTGTCGGTGACTACCGCCGGGTGATCAACATCGGCACCGCGGGGGCGCTGCGCGACGGGCGCACCGGACTCTTCACACCTTCGCGAGTCATCGAGCACGACATCAGTGCCGCGGATCTCGCCGCAATGGGCTATCACACGGTTGACGAATGGGACGTGGCGGGCGGCGACGGCAGCGTGCTGGCTACCGGGGACACATTCGTGAACGATCCGCTGCACCGGGACCGGCTCGCGTTGCGGGCCGATCTCGTCGACATGGAGGGCGCGGCGATCGCTCACGTCTGCGCCGAGTACGGACTGCCTCTCCGCGTGGTCAAGGTCGTCACAGACAATGCCGACGACTCGGCGTTCGACTGGCCGCGGGCCATCGCGGCCGCGGCACGCGACCTCGGCGACTGGCTCGACGGAAGTCGGTTCGGCGAGATCTGAGGTCTTCGACGCCCGGCCGGCTCGCGGTCGGGATCGACTCAGCGCTCGTCGGCGCCGGCCGTCAGGTCCTCGATCTGGCTCTTGTCCCGCAGCTGGCCCGCGGTGCGACGCGGACGGCCTTTGGGATCGCGCGGCGGGATGGTCTGCGGCGCGGCGCGGCGACGGGGTGCGTC
>NZ_BANU01000046.1 GCF_000333035.1 Gordonia sihwensis NBRC 108236 | reverse complement strand
GCATCCACAACTCCCAGCCCGGGCCGCTGGACTGTCGAACGCAACAGCAAACCCCGACCTCCGCAAAGCGGAAGCCGGGGTTCGACTAAGACACATCAGGTCTCGAACCTGTGGAGCTAAGGGGACTCGAACCCCTGACCCCCACACTGCCAGTGTGGTGCGCTACCAGCTGCGCCATAGCCCCGTGTTCACTTGTGCGCACCGGATCGTTTGCCTCTCCGAGTGCGCTAGCTAAGTTACCGCACGCGCATCACCCGGCCAAATCGGCTGGTCGGCGGCACTTGCCGGCCGACGCTACCCGGTGGGCTTCTGGCCCGCGATGATCTTGTCGAGCCATGCGGTGCCGTCCATGATGTTCTCCACCTGCTTGCCGGCCAGCAGGACAGTCGGGGTGGCGACCTGGCCCTCGGTGGAGTTGCTCAGCTGTTGCTTCGACGCGTCCGACATCGCCCGCGCCTCGTCGACCAGTCGTCCGGAGGCGATGCAGTCGCGCGTCGCCGCACCGGCGCCGTCGGCGGCGGCGAGGTCGGCGATCTGCTGATTCGTCGGGTCGTCTCCCGACTTCTCGAACAGCTGCGAGTGCAGCTTCCAGAAGACGTCGCGGCCGTCGTTGCGCGCGACGCACAGGACCGCACCGGCCGACCGCGAGGAGTAGTCGCCCGACCCGGAATCCTTGTCGAGGAAGTTCAGCATGTGATAGCGCACGCGAATCCTGCCGTCGACGACGGCCTGCTGGATCGCGGCGCCCGACTGCTGCTCGAACTTCTTGCAGTGCTCGCAGTGGAAATCCTCGAACACGTCGATGGTCTCCGGAGCCGTCTTCTCTCCGACGATGAACGAGGCGTTCTCGGCGAGGACCTTGTCGTCGACCGGCGGATACGTCTTGTGCGTCATCCAGATGAAGCCGCCGATCACCAGCGCTGCGACCACCAGCAGTCCGATCCCGATGAACAGATACGACGACGGGCCGGCGGACTGCGGCTGGTAGTCGGGGTTCTCGCGGGGCTTGTCACCGTTCGTCACGATGTCGACCTTAGCGGGACCCGTCCAGGATCAGCCGAGCACCGAATCGACCAGCGACTGCGCCTCCGACTGCACCTCGGCGAGATGGTCGGCGCCGCGGAACGACTCCGCGTAGATCTTGTACACGTCCTCGGTCCCCGACGGACGCGCCGCGAACCAGGCGTTCTCCGTCGTCACCTTGAGTCCCCCGATCGGCGCGCCGTTGCCCGGTGCCTCGGTGAGGATCGCGGTGATGGGCTCGCCGGCCAGCACGTCGGCGTGCACCTGGTCCGCCGACAGCGCCGCCAGCCGCGCCTTCTGCTCTCGATCGGCCGGCGCATCGATGCGCGCGTAAGCGGACTCACCGTAATTCTCAGCCAGTTCGCGGTACCGCTCCGATGGAGTGCGCCCGGTGACGGCCAGGATCTCGCAGGCGAGCAGATCCATGATGAGGCCGTCCTTGTCCGTCGACCACGGGCGGCCGGCCACCGTCAGAAACGAGGCGCCGGCACTCTCCTCACCGCCGAACGCGATGGTGCCGTCGAGCAGACCGTCGACGAAGTACTTGAATCCGACAGGCACCTCGACGAGTGTGCGACCCAGACCCGCGGCCACGCGATCGATCAGGGACGACGAGACGAGGGTCTTGCCTATGGCTGCCGCCTCGCTCCACTCCTCACGGTGAGTGAACAGGTAGTCGATCGCCACCGCCAGGTAGTGGTTCGGGTTCATCAGCCCGGCATCGGCGGTGACGATGCCGTGCCGGTCGGCGTCCGCGTCGTTGCCGGTGGCGATGTCGTACGACTCTCGCGCCGCGATCAGCGAGGCCATCGCATTGGGCGAGCTGCAGTCCATCCGGATCTTGCCGTCGGTGTCGAGCGTCATGAAACCGAACGCCGGGTCGGTCTTCGGGTTCACCACGGTCATCGAGTCGAGACGGTAGTAGTCCTTGATCTCGCCCCAGTAGGCCACCGATGCCCCGCCGAGTGGGTCGGCGCCGATCCGGACGTCGGCGGCGCGGATCGCGTCCATGTCGACCACCTCGTCGAGCGCCGTGACGTACTCGCCCAGGAAGGGGTAGTCGATCACCCGCTCCGACCGCCGCGCTCGCTCGAAGGGCACCCGCCGGACGCCCGACAGCCCGTCCGCCAGCAGTTCGTTCGCCCGGGCCGCGATCGCCGAGGTGATGTCGGTGTCGGCCGGTCCGCCGCTGGGCGGGTTGTACTTGAATCCGCCGTCGGCGGGCGGGTTGTGCGACGGCGTGACGACGATCCCGTCGGCCACCGCCCCGAGTTCCTCCGAGTTGAACCGCAGGATGGCGCGCGACACCGCGGGCGTCGGCGTGAACTCGTCACCGTCGGCGGTGAACACGGTGACCTCGTTGCCGACGAGCACCTCCAGCGCCGACCGCCACGCGGGCATCGACAGCGCGTGCGTGTCGAAGCCGATGAACACCGGCCCCGTGACACCCGCCTTCCGCCGGTGTTCGACGATGGCCTGCGTCATCGCCAGCACGTGCGCCTCGTTGAACGCGCCGTCCAGACTCGATCCGCGATGCCCGGACGTGCCGAAGACCACTCGCTGGTCGGGGTTCGCGGGATCGGGGGTGATGTCGTAGTAGGCGCGTTCGACGGCTGCCACGTCGATGAGGTCGTCTGCGGTCGCGGGCGTTCCTGCTCTCGGGTGTGCCATGCCGTCGATTCTGCCACCGGTTTCTCCGGATAGTCTGGGCGAATGCTGCAGTTGGCGAACATGCTGTTGACACCGGTGCGCGCCGCCGTCCGGGATCCGGAACTGGCCGTTCTCGTGCTCCCCGGCGGAACCGATTTCAGCTACCGGCCCTTCTCCCGAGTTCAGGGCTCGGCTCTGCGGATGTACCCGTTCACCGCGTCGATCCAGATGCGTTTCGGCACGCGGGTCCGCGTCCGTCAGGCGCAGTACCGGGTCTACGGCTGGAACGGCGGACAGGCCAGCCCGATGCCCCACGCCCGGGCCGCTCTCGACCGTCTCGCGGCCGACTACCCGGGCGTCCCGATCGCCGTCATCGGCCATTCGATGGGCGGCCGGATCGCCGCGCAGTTGGGCGACGACGAGCGGGTCACCGACATCCTCGCCCTCGCGCCGTGGTGGCAGTTCGCCGACTGGCGGCAGATCCACCCCGGCGCACGGGTTCGCGCCGTGCACGGCGAGGCCGACACCGTCACGCGGGCCCGGCGCACCGCGAAAGGCATCGCCGAGCTCGCGGCCCGCGGACTCGACGCCGAATACCTCGCGGTGCCCGACGGCGGCCATCCGATGCTCGACCACATCGGGCTCTGGCAGGGCAGCGCCCTGCGGTTCGTCGCCGACGCACTGGCCGCCGACCGTCGCTCGGTCGCGGGCACGACGGCGTAACGTCGGAATCACCACCGGCGAAAGGACACCCACGTGACCGTCTCCATCGCCCGCGTCTACGACGACCCCGACGACCACCGCGTCTTCGTCGACCGACTGTGGCCGCGCGGAGTGCACAAGGACGACCCTCGCATCGGCCGCTGGCTCAAAGAGGTGGCCCCGTCGAACGATCTGCGCAAGTGGTATCACGCGCACCCCGACGAGTACGACGCGTTCTCCGCACGCTATCGAGCGGAATTGGACGAGCCGGGACCGCAGGCCGACGCGCTCGCCGAACTGGTGCGCCTCGGAACCGACGGCGACCTGGAGCTCGCGACGGCCACCAAGGACCCGTCCACCAGTCACGTCCCGACGATCGTCGCGGCGCTCGCCGACCACGGCGTCCGCTGAGCGAGCGCTGGCCCGCCGAGTCTGGCCGGACCGTCAGTTCGTCAGCATCCCACCGTCCACGGGCAGCGTGAGACCCGAGATGTAACTGCTGGCGTCCGACGCGAGGAAGACCAGGGCGGAGTCGAGTTCCCCCGGATTCCCGATCCGGCCGAACAGCGTGCGCGGAACCACGTACTCGTCCAGGACGCCCGCGGCGAACTCGCCGGTCATCTCCGACTCGAAGTAACCCGGCGCCAGCGCGTTCACCCGGATGCCCTTGCGGGGAGTCCACTGTTGCGCGAGGTCGCGGGTGAGACCGATGACCGCGGACTTGCTGGCCGAGTACGCGGCCTGCGGCATCAGCACCGAGGTGAGTCCCAGCACGCTCGCGAGGTTGACGATCGAACTGCCCGGCCGCATCACCCGCGCACACGCCTGGGCCATCCAGTACGAGCCGTTGACGTTGATCTCCATCACCCGGCGGAAGTCCTCGGGCTTCTCACGCAGCGCCGGCGCGGACCAGCCGACGCCGGCATTGTTGACGAGCACATCGACGCGCCCGAACTCGGCCATCGCCGCGTCGACCGCGGCGGTGCACTGCTCGGGGTCGGAGACGTCGGTGGTGACGGCGAGCGCACGCCGTCCCACGCCCTCGATCGCAGCCTCGGTGTCGGCGAGGCGGTCCGCGCGCCGCGCGGCCAGGACCACGTCGGCGCCGACGTCGGCGAGCGCCTTCGCGAAGCCGACGCCGAGTCCGCTGGACGCGCCGGTCACGAGGGCGACCCTGCCGTCGAGACGGAAGGTGTCGAGGATTGTCGACATGGCTGTGATCTCCTTGCTCTCAGGTGATTTCGTTCGGGTCGTCGGATAGCAGCCCGACGCCGAGAATGGCGGCACAGGCCTGCGACGCCTTCGCCGCGTCCGGCTCGCGACCGGTGATGAGGTTGGTGTAGACGAACGTCTCGGTGATGCGGACGAGGATGAGTGCCAGATCGTCGATCGGCAGCGGCGAGGACATCTCCCCCGCATCGATCTCCGCCTGCACCAGTTCGCGGATCTTTCCGACGATGCGCGGCTGGACGCCACCGGCGTGCGTGGTCATCAGTCGGAGCGCCCGCTCGGGCTCCCGTCGCAGAAACGTTCCGAAATGCACCGAGCCGTTGACGATGGCGGCGAACTCCCCCATCGTTCTCGCGATCTTCTCCGCTCCGCGGCCAGGTGCGCGCCGCGCGGCGGCGGCGATCGTCGGCTCGGTGATCGACCAGATGACCTCGGCCAACAAGCCGTCGCGCCCACCCCATCGACGGTAGAGTGTGGTCCGGTTCACACCCACCGTCTGAGCCAGTTCCCCGACCTCGATCCCGCCGTCCGCGATGAAGACCTCACGCGCCGCGTCGAGGACGACCTCCGGATCGATCACCGTCAATCTCCCGCCTCTGCATCATTCGAACGAAATGATGCATAATTTGACTGTAGTTCGGGGAACAATCGATCACGAGAGTGAACCGATTCACATCATCGACATTCCGGTGGCACTGCGCGTGCGAACAGCGTGAAGGAGACAGCACATGGTCCAGACGACGATGCAGCACGGAGATCTGTTGATCTCGGGGTTGGTCGAGTACAGCCGTCGAGTGTTCCCCGAGGCGAAGGTGATCACCTGGACCGGAGAGGGCACCCGTGAGGCCTCGTTCGCCGACATCGGCGACCAGGGCGCACAGATCGCCAACGCGCTGACCAAGCTGGGCGTCGCCAGGGGCGATCGGGTCGCGACCTTCATGTGGAACAACACCGAGCATCAGGCGCTGTACGCGGGCGTGCCGTCGATGGGCGCCGTTCTGCACACCCTGAACCTGCGACTCTCGCCCGAGCAGGCCGTATTCATCATCAATCACGCCGACGACAAGGTGATCTTCGTCGACGCGTCCGTCGCGCCGATGCTGTCGCAGTATCTGACCGGCACACCCAATGTGAAGCACGTCGTCGTGGCGAACGGCCCCGTCGAGTCGCTGACCGCACCCGAAGGCGTCACCGTGCACGCCTACGACGATTTGATCGCCGGCGAGCCGACGACCTACGACTGGCCGAAGCTCGACGAAACCGACGCCGCCGTCATGTGTTACACCTCGGGTACCACCGGCGACCCGAAGGGAGTCGTCTACTCGCACCGCAGCATCTACCTGCATTCGCTCCTCGGGACGTCGACGAGCGGCATGGGTCTGTCGAATCACGACACGATGCTCGCGATCGTCCCGATGTTCCACGTCATGTCGTGGGGGCTGCCGTACGCGGCGATGATGGCCGGCGCGACCCTGGTGATGCCCGACCGCTTCCTGCAGCCGGAGCCGCTGCTGGCGATGATGGCCGAGACCCGCCCGACGCTCGCCGCCGCGGTGCCGACCATCTGGCAGGGTGTGTCGGCACTGCTCGATGCGAAGCCGCAGGACATCACCCACCTGCGCGAGGTGGTCGTCGGCGGTGCGGCGGTCCCGCCGTCGATGATCACCAAGTTCGACGGTTACGGCGTCAAGATCGTGCACGCCTGGGGCATGACCGAGACCTCCCCGCTGGGGACCATCTCCCGGCCCCCGGCCGGCGTCGAGGACGAGGACGCCGCCTTCGCCTATCGGGTCACCCAGGGCCGCTTCCCCGCTCCGGTCGCCGCACGGATCGTCGGCGACGACGGCCAGGAGCAGCCCTGGGACGGCGAGGCTCGCGGTGAACTGGAGGTGTCCGGCCCGTGGATCACCGGCTCGTACTACCAGCCCGACGGCAACGTCGCCGATCCGTCGAAGTTCGACGACGGCTGGCTGCGCACCGGCGACGTCGCGACCATCACACCCGACGGGTACATGACGATCGTCGACCGCGCCAAGGACATCATCAAGACCGGAGGCGAGTGGATCTCGTCGGTGGAACTGGAGAACGTGATCGCGTCGAATCCGGCGGTCGTGGAAGCGACCGTCATCGGCGTCCCGGACGCCAAGTGGGACGAGCGGCCGTTCGTGCTCGCGGTGGTCCGCGATGAGGCGGACGCCGACGTGGAGGCGCACCGTAAGTTCCTCGAGGACCGCATCCCGCGCTGGCAGATCCCCGAGCGGTGGTCGTTCGTCACCGAGGTGCCCAAGACCTCGGTCGGCAAGTTCGACAAGAAGCGCGTCCGTCAGCACTACGCCGACGGCGACTACACGGTGCTCGGCGAACCCGACGCGTAGACGCCGCCCGCAGGCCACCCGCTCTCGAAGGCCCGACCGTCCACGCGACGGTCGGGCCTTCGAGTGCGCGGCGACCTCCGTCTAGACTCGCCTGAGTGAGCCGCAGGAAGAAGCTGGCGTTGGCGGCGCTCGGCACGATCGCAGCGCTCGTCCTCGGCGGTACCGTGTGGATCCTGGTGGCGGGCGATTTCGCGATCCACGAGGAACGGGTCACGATCGAAGGTCCCCGCGGCGAACTGCACGCGGTGCTCGCGACGCCTGTCAACAGCGAGGGACCGCACGGGCTCGTGGTGTTCGTCCACGGTGACGGGCCGGCGAACGCCAGTCGCGACGACACCTACAAGCCGCTCTGGGACGCGTACGCGAAGGCCGGATTCGCAACGCTGTCGTGGGACAAACCGGGGGTCGGCGGCGCGCCCGGAGACTGGCTCGACCAATCGATGCACGACCGTGAGACGGAGGTCGAGGCCGCTGTCTCGTGGGCCTACACGCGCCCCGACATCGATACCACCCGCATCGGCGTCTGGGGCGACGGACAGGCCGGATGGGTGGTGCCCGAGGTGCTCGCGGCGCGCAATGACGTGCGATTCGCCGTCCTGGTGGGGCCGGCGGTCAACTGGCTCCGGCAGCACGAGTTCGCGCTGCGGTCCGACTTGTCCGCACACGGCGCCCCGGCTCCGGAGGCGTCGGCGGAACTGGCACGCCGGGCCCAGCGGGTGCGCCTGTTGGAAGAGGGTGCCGGGTACGCCGCGTACCGGCGTTCCGGGATCGATCCGGAGCCGATGACCCCCGCGCAGTGGGGCTTCGCCGAACGCAACCTCCGGTCGGATGCGACGGCGTCCCTGCCGGGCATCGCAGTTCCGCTCCTATTGGTGCTCGGGGGCGACGACCGCACCGTCGACGTGGACGAGACCGAGTCCGTCTACCGCCGCACCGTCCGGCCGGATCTGCTGACCGTGAAGCGGTTCGACGACGCCACTCACAGCATCACGCGGGAGGGAATCGAGTACCGAGACGATTTCCGTGTCGCGGCACGCACCAGGTTCGCGCCGTCTTCGGTGTACGCACCGGGCTATTTGGACGCGCTGCGCGTCTTCGCGAAACGGCATTCGCAATGACCACGTAAAGTGGGGATGTAAGCCTCGAATCCCCTTAGAAAGGCGAGATACCTATGGACGCAGCACTGTGGACGGCAATCGTTGAGCATCCTCACGTGTTCGAGCTTCTGAAGACCGTCTTCTCCGGCGTTCAGTAAGCGCCCCTCCGATTCGACGAAGTGCCCCGCCCACGGCGGGGCACTTCGCTTCTCCGGGTCAGGGCAGATCCGCTTTCGCCGCCCGCAGGAACTCGCCGCTCACCTGCACCGCGGGCGCCGAGCTGTCACCGCCGACGACGAGGGTCGCGAAGGCGAGGTCGCCGTCGATGCCGGCGAACCAGCCGTGCGAGTGGGTGTTGTCGCCGTACTCGGCCGTCCCCGTCTTGCCTCCGAGCCCCGGAATGTCGCGCAAGGCGGTCGCCGTGCCGGAACTGACGGTTTCGCGCATCATCGTCCGGAGTGCGGCGGCCGCCGACGCCGAGATCTCCGACGGCCGCGCACTCTCCCCGGTGGCGCGTCCCTGGATCAACGTGGGCGTGACGGTGTGACGCGCGGCGAGGCTCGCTTCCGCGAGCGCCATGCCGAACGGCGAGGCGGTGACCGTGCCCTGCCCGATCCCGTTCTCGACCTTCGCCGCAGTGGTCTTCGCTGCGGGGACCGCGCCTGTCACGGTGGTGAGCCCGGGGATCGTGTAGTCGACGCCGAGCCCGAGCGAGCGCGCGGTGTCGGTGAGCGCGGTATCGGACAACTCGGCCGACAGCGCCGCCATCGTCGTATTGCACGAGCGCGAGAACGCGGTGTGCAGCGGCACGGCACCGAGATCGAACTCGTTCTCGTTCGGAATGACGCGATCGCCGATCCGCTTCTTTCCGGGACACGGCAGTATCGCATCGGGCTTCGTGACGCCGGCATCGAGTGCGGCCAGCGTGGTGACCGTCTTGAACGTGGAGCCCGGCGGGTACAGACCGCTCAACGCCACCGGCCCCTGCCGGTCGGCTCCCTCGTTCTGCGCCACCGCCAGGATCCCTCCGGTCGACGGCCGGATCGCGACCAGCATCGTCGGGCGACGCGAAGTGGCGACCGCGGCATTCGCCGCACGCTGGAGGGCGACGTCGAGAGTGGTCTCCACCCGCTCGGGAGTCCGGCCGTCGAATGTCTTCACGCGCCCGATCGGGTTCCCCTCGGCGTCGGCGATCGCCACGGTGGCGCCGGCCGCCGCGTCGATCGATTTCCGCCACTGCTCCTCGAGGCCGGCGACCGCGGGAGAGCGCAGGTCCTTCGACGCGGTGAGCAGGCGTCCCTCCTTGCGGACTGTGACGCCGGGAATGGAAGCGAGGTCCCCGGCCTTCTTCGCGTCCGCGGCGCGCAGTGTCACGATCGTGGTCGGTTCCTTCTTTCCTTTGACGTCTGCGCGCACGGATGCTGCGGTGACCGTCGGCGCCACCGGCCGCAGTCGCGCGGCGAGTGCCTCCGCAGACCCGGACCGATCCGGGGCGAGCGAGACCACCGTGACCTCCTGCCAGGTGAGGAGGTCGCGACCGGACCGGTCGACGACCGGGACGTCGTAGGTCTTGTCATCGCTGTAGAGCAGACGAGCGCCGTGCTTGAGGTCTCGATGAATCAGCTGCGGCGTCCAGCGGACTTTGCCGCCCGTCTCCGCGACCGATGTGGTGTAGTCGACGGTCCGGCCGTGCGGCAGCGACCACGACCAGTTCAGTTCGTCGTCGTCCTCGCCGCCGACACTCACGTGAACCCTGGCCTCGCCCATCCCGTCGAAGCTGGCTGTGAACGCCTTCTCGGCCGACGCCGGATCGTCGGTCACCGAGGCGGCGGCGGTCATGTCGCGGCCGTTCAGCGCGTCCGCCAGCCGCTGAGCCGGCGACGGGTCACTTCCGCACGCTGTAGCGAGCGCGACGAGCAGGATGAGGACGACGCCCACGGCGATTCTGCGCATCTCTCAAGTCAACCGAGACACGGGCCGGCAGAGCAACTCACGAGCAGCCACCGGCACTGTCTTCTCGACCACACCGTCGCCGACCTGCAAGAACACGACGTCCCCGTCAGGCGGATCCTCCGCCGGTCGAGTCCGCTCCTCGTCCGGCCTGCGCCGCGGCCCCGGCCCGATTCCCATACGCACCGAGCTGTGTACCGAGACCGCGAACAGCCACGGCGGTCAGTATCAGGGCGAATACCGACAGCGACGAGAGTTGCACTGCGCCTGCGGCCCCAGTCCGGTGGTAGAGAGCCCACAGGACCAGTACACCTCCGACGACCGGCGCCGCGACCGCGATCACGCCGACGAGCAGACGGCGACTGAGCACGGCCTGCACCACTCCCGCATCCACCGTGACTGCCAGTGCGATCAGCGAGATCAGCATCAGCGCATTCGGTGCGGCGGTGTCGACGTTCCTCGTCGCGATCGCATCGGTGAGCGGCGTGTACGCGGTCCATCCACCGCCGACCCGCAGGAAGCCGACGAAATCGCGCGATGTCCCGGCGACCGGCTCTCCCATCTCTCCCACGAGACGAGCGACGACGAATACCCACCAGCTCGCGGTCCCGATCCACTTCGTGATCTGCATCAACGCAGCCTAGCGATCTGCCGGATATGAGCTGCCGGATATGAGTAAGGCCCCCGGTCGGTGACGACCGGGGGCCTTACCTCGTGGAGCCGCCGGGAATTGAACCCGGGTCCTCCGTCACTTCAGTGGGGCTTCTCCGTGTGCAGTCCGCTGTGTCTCTACTCGGATCTCCCGGTCTCGCGAACAAGCCGGGATGACGATCCCAGTCGCTGTTGGATGTCCTGCCGACGCCCGCGACCGGCGGCGACAGTGAGTTCCCTAGCTGATGCCGGCATCCGGTTCCGGGAACTTAGAACCGGGCCGACAGACTAGCCTCGCTGATCAGGCAGCGAGAGCGTAGTCGCGCTGATTGGAATCGGCGCTTAATTGGTTGCTGCGACGCTTACGGTGGTCTCTAGCCTGCACCGACACGCTTCCCCCACCTCGATGCACGTAGTCGAAACCGATCGGCCCCGAGGGGGTGCCCTCCAGATTTTGGCGGACACCTAATCATAACCAACGGAGACGACAGAATCATCCCGGTATTCGTCGCGACGTCATTCGGGTCGCTCAGCCGATCCGCAGCAGTGCCGCGTCGCCCGCTCCTACCCGAATGGTGAGTTCCCCGTCCTCGGCCTTGATGCGGCGTCCGGACCAGACCTCACGCGCCAGAACCACGTCGTCGTCGGCCAGGCCGAGATCGGCGATCGGGATCGACATGTCGCGGCCGACGGGTCCGGTGTTGGTGAACGACACCAGCAGTCCCCGCTCACCGATCGCCCGCGAGTACGTCTCGGGATCGCCGTTCACCTCGGCGCCCGGTGCCGCACGGCGATCGCGGACCAACTCACCGATCTCCGGGTTCCGGAGCATCTCGACCGTGCCACGGGGCACGGCGGGCAGATCTCCGGTCACCACCAGGGGCTCGGCCCTCATCACCCGCCGCGTCACCGCCGTCCGGAGCCCGGACGGAGTAGCGGCCGCGGCGTCGACGGCCGTGCGTCGCTGCGCGGACGGGAGCGGATGCATGTGCAGTCCGAGCGAGGCCAGATCGGCGCGAACGCCCGAGTCGGCGTCGATCCGGGCGCGGTCCTCGTCATGGCAATCGATGAACAACTCGCGGAACCCCACGTCGCGCAGACCGGTGCGCACCAGGGCGTCCGCTTGAGCCCGCACCCGATCTGGCGCGCACGAATGGTCGGCGACGAGCCAGCCCACCTCGGGAACCGCTTGCGCCTGCGGTGCCCGGTCGGCGCAGCCCGCGGCCGTGAGCGCCGCGACCACAAGCGTCAGCGCGATGCCGGAGAGTCTGCGCGGAACCGCCAACCGCTACATTCCCTTGACGCGCCGGCCGAGAGTCCGCTCCACCTCGCGTTTGGCGGTCCGCTCGGCGATGTCGCGGCGCTTGTCGTGCGCCTGCTTGCCCTTGGCGAGCGCCAGCTCCACCTTTGCGTAACCGTCGGAGAAGTACATCGACAGTGGAACCAGCGTCAGATTTCCGTCGCGCAGCTTGCCGATGAGCCCGTCGATCTCACGACGGTGCATCAGCAATTTGCGCTTGCGTCGGGGGGCGTGGTTGGTCCAGGTGCCGCTGCCGTATTCGGCGATGTGCACGGCGTTGAGCCATACCTCGCCGTCGTCGATCGTCGCGAAGGCGTCGACCAGTGACGCCTTGCCCTCGCGCAGCGCCTTGACCTCGGTCCCCTGGAGAACCATCCCCGCCTCGAAGGTCTCGAGAATCGTGTAGTTGTGCCGAGCCTTCCGGTTCGTCGCGATCACCGACTTACCCTTATCCCTGGGCACGGCAGACCTCCGAATTCTTCATGTAGTCGTCATTCACGGACATAGACGCGCAAGGTGCCGTACGCGGTGACGCCGGCGAGCACGATGCCCGACAACAGCAGCCACGGCGACACGAACCACACGTCCGCCGACGTGATGCGCGCCAGGATGTTCACACCGTAGAGGTCTTCGAGCGCTTTGTCGAAGAAGAATATCTTCGCCAGGAACAGCCCGCCGATGGCGAGCAGCGCTCCGACCACCGCGGCGATCACCGCCTCCAGCAGGAAGGGCAGTTGGGTGTACCACCTGGTGGCGCCGACCAGCCGCATGATCGACACCTCCGTCCGTCTCGTATACGCCGCGATCTGCACGGTGTTGACGATCAGCAGGATCGCGGCCACGGCCAGGACCGCGGCGATGGCGAAGGCCGCGTTGCGCGCCCCGTCGAGCACGCTGAAGATACGTTTGACCAGGTCACGTTGATCGAGGACTCCGTCGACACCTTCGGCCCGCGAGTACTTGTCGAGCACCGCGCCGAAGCGGTCGGGATCGGCCATCCGCACGCGAAGCGCTCCCTGGTACGCCTCCTTGCGGATGAAGTCGGCCAGCTCGGGCGAGTCCTTCTCCCACGACTCCTTGGCCGTCTTGTACGCCTGCTCCTGGCTGATGAACGTCACCGACGCCACTCCCGGCTCCGACTCCAGGTCGGTGCGCAGTGTGGTGCACGGAGCCTCGAGGCAGTTCGGATCCTTCGCGGTGACCGCGTCGTTGATGAAGAACTGCATCTCGACGCGGTCGAGGAAGATCTTCTGGCTCTTGTTGGCCATCTGGATCACGAGCAGACCACCGCCGAGCATGCCGAGGGTGATCGCCGTGGTGAGCACCATCGCGACGGTCATGGTGATGTTGCGGCGGAAGCCGTTGAAGACCTCGCCGAAGATGAAGTTCAAGCGCATGTGATGCCTTTGGTTTCCCGCCTGTGGAAGGTCAAGTGTCAGCCGATGCCGTAGACGCCGTGCTCGTCGTTGCGCACCAGGGTCCCATTGTCGAACTCCACCACGCGGCGCCGCATCGCGTCGACGATGTGGCGGTCGTGAGTGGCCATGACGACGGTGGTGCCGCCGCGATTGACACGGTCGAGAACCTCGACGATCTCCTCGCTGGTCTCCGGGTCGAGGTTTCCGGTGGGCTCGTCGGCCAGGAGCAGGGCCGGACGATTGACGATGGCTCGCGCGATCGCCACCCGTTGCATCTCACCACCGGACAGCTCGTGCGGCATCCGGTCCGACTTGCCCGAGAGACCCACGTACTCCAGGGTCTCGGGCACCGCCTCCCGGATCGTGGACGCGGGCTTGCCGATCACTTCGAGCGCGAAGGCCACGTTGTCGGCCACCGTCTTCTGCTGCAGCAGGCGGAAGTCCTGAAAGACGCAGCCGATGGACTGACGGAGCTTCGGGACCTCCCGGCTGCGGAGCTTGTTCACGTGGAAATCCCCCACGTACACGTCGCCGGACGTCGGCTTGTCCTCCTTGAGCAGCAGCCGGAAGAAGGTCGACTTACCGGAACCCGACGGACCGATCAGGAAGGCGAATTCCCCCTTCTCGACCTCCAGCGACAGATCGTCCAGCGCGGGGCGAGAAGACGCTGCGTACTGCATCGTCACATTCGTCAGCTTGATCACGGTAGCCAAGTGTACTGACCGGTCAGGACTACTCGCCCGCACTGGCTCCGGGCTGGGAGGTCGGCTGCACGGTTCCATTCGGCGCCTGCGGCAGTTGCTGCTGCTGTTGCTCCCCGGCCGGCGTGCTCGGCGTGGCCCGCCCGGTCTGACGGCCGGTGCCCTCGGTGCCCCGTCCGGTCTCCGTGGTGGGAGTCTCGGTCTGCGTCGGTTCGGTCGACGACTCGACGGTCGAGGACGTGGGGGTCTGCGAGGTGTAGCTGGGCTGCGACGTCGTCGGCTCGACAGGCTGCTGCACCTGCGTGCCCTGCGGGACCCTCGGCTCGGTGGCGTAGTGCTCGGAACTGAACCCGTAGAAGCCGAGCAGCGCGAACCATATGAGGATCAGGACGACGGTGGTCGTCCGAATGCGCGTGTGATAGACGTGCCGCATGCGCCGCGCGAGTTTCACGATCGCCGACGGCTCGGGAGCTGCGGCGGCCTCGGCGACGGTCGTGTGAGCGGCGGTGTCGGCCGGCCGTTCCTCAGTGCTCATCGCTCACCCCGCCTCCGGTCTGGGCGGCCTCGTCCCCGGCGGTCTTGACCGCCGACTGCTGCTGCACCGATTGGACGAAGATCCCGTGGCGCGCGAGGCCGTAGATGATGTCGCCGCGCAGCGCGCGGCCGATCTCGAACTGCTGGCCGGGAAGCGTCCGCGCCACCATCCGGACGGTCGCCGAGTCGAGTTCGAGGTTGGTGATGCCCAGCGGGGTCGGCGCGTCGAGCAGCAACCGGTTCCACCGCGGGTTGTCGTAGAACGTCTGTCCCACCTCGCGCAGGACCGTGTTGACCTCGTTGATGTCGGCGTCGAGCGGCACCGGCACGTCGACCACCGACCGTGCCCAGTCCTTCGACAGGTTCGCGGCCTTGATCATCTGACCGTTCGGCACGATGAGCAGTTCGCCGTCCGTGTTCCGGAGTCGGGTGACGCGGAGCGTCACATCCTCGACGGTGCCCTCGGCTTCGAGGCCGCCGGTCACCGAGAGGTTGACGACGTCGCCGTAGCCGTACTGATGCTCGGCGATGATGAAGAAGCCGGCCAGCAGATCCTGCACCACGCGCTGCGCGCCGAAGCCCAGCGCCGCACCGACCACCGCGCTCAGCCCCACGAGGCTGCTCTTCGCGACCCACATCCCCAGGATGTGCATCGTGACCGCGGCAACGGTGAGCGCTACCAACGTCCAGGTCACGACGTCCACCAGTGCCCGCCGGTGCTTCATGTCCTCGGACTGCACGATGTCGTCGCTGGACTCGAACTGCCGCAGCACCCGCTTGCTGTACCGGCCGGCACCCCATCGGAAGAACCGGATGACCAGGATCCCGCCGATGATCCAAAGCAGGATGCCGACGAAGTCGACTGCGAGCCACTTCTCCCAGGACTGCAGCCAGCTCGGCAGCCCGAGCCGATCTACCAGGTAGGTGGGAACGGAATCGATACGATCACTCGCCTTCGTTCATCCGCCAGCGGATGCCCGCTTCGATGAACTGATCGAGATCACCGTCGAGCACCGCAGACGGGTTGTTGCTTTCCACGTTCGTTCGCAGGTCCTTCACCATCTGGTAGGGGTGAAGCACGTACGAGCGCATCTGATTGCCCCAGCTGGCGCCGGTGTCGCTCTTGAGCGCGTCCATCTGCGCACGCTCCTCCAGACGCTTGCGTTCGAGGAGTTTGGCCTGCAGCACGCGCATCGCGGCGACCTTGTTCTGCAGCTGGCTCTTCTCATTCTGACATGTCACGACGATGCCCGTCGGGACGTGCGTCAGCCGCACCGCGGAGTCGGTGGTGTTGACCGACTGTCCGCCCGGGCCGGACGAGCGGTACACGTCCACCCGCACGTCGTTCTCGTCGATGTCGATGTGGTCGGTGGTCTCGACCACCGGCAACACCTCGACCTCGGCGAACGAGGTCTGCCTGCGGCCCTGGTTGTCGAACGGACTGATCCGCACCAGGCGGTGGGTGCCCTGCTCCACCGACAGCGTTCCGTACATGTACGGCGCCTTGACGGCGAAGGTCGCGGACTTGAGGCCCGCTTCCTCCGCGTACGAGGTGTCGTACACCTCGACCGGATGCCCGTGCTGCTCGGCCCACCGGATGTACATGCGCATCAGCATCTGCGCCCAGTCCGCCGCATCCACTCCGCCCGCACCGGAGCGGATGTTCACCAGCGCCTCGCGGGGGTCGTACTCGCCCGCGAGCATGGTCTTGACCTCCATGGCCTCGATGTCGCGGCGCAGGTCCGCTCGCTCGGTCTCCGCGTCCTCGAGAGCCGCGACGGCCGAGTCGCCCTCCTCCGCCTCCGCGAGCTCGTACAGCACCGGGAGATCGTCGAGGCGCGACCGGAGCTCGCTGACCCGGCGGAGTTCAGACTGCGCGTGCGAGAGCTCGGAGGTGACGCTCTGCGCGTGCTCCTGGTCGTTCCACAGGTCGGGGTCGGAAGCCTGCATCTCGAGCTCGTCGATTCGGCGACGGAGCTCGTCGAGGTCCATCACCTTCTCGACGGTCGTCAGGGTGGCGTCGAGCGATTCGAGATCAGCGGAGACATCGGGGTGCACAAGGAACCAGGTTACCCTCTGGCCGCGGACGCCCGACCGCGGTCAGTCGCCGAGCACCCCGAACCGCCACGTGGAGTCGACCTTGCCGGGCCGGTACACCACGGGCATCGACGCGCCCACCGTCGGCGCGACGTCGTCGGCGCCGAGCACCTGAGTGCCGTACACCTCGGTGGGAGCGATCTGCGGGCCGATGATGGTGCCGCTGATGGTGCAGTACCGGCTCCCGTTCTTGTCGGGCTCGTTCTGCCTGCCGAGCCCGGTCACCGTGAGCGTGCCCTCCACATAGCCGGAGGCCGCGTCGACGCCGCCTCCGAACATCCGGCGCCCACGGCGCTGCATCAGCATCGCGACGAGCGACGTCGCGACGATCAGGATGAACACGACGCTGATCCACACAGGCATGGCCTGAGAGTACCGCCGGACGGCATCGGGGAGAGACGGATGTCGCACGGCCGGACGCATCGGCCGCCGGTGCTAGCCTCGGATGCCGTGGCTACCCTCTCGGACGCCGGTCACGGCGCAGATCTTCAGCTGGCACTCGATCTGGCCGATGCAGCCGACGACCTCACGCTCTCCCGCTTCGGCGCCCTCGATCTGCACGTCGACTCGAAGCCCGATCTCACCCCGGTGTCGGACGCCGACCTCGCGTGCGAACGGATGATCCGCGACCGCATCGCCCAGGCCCGACCCGCCGACGCCGTGCTCGGCGAGGAGTTCGGCGGCGACCCGCTGCTCACCGGGCGGCAATGGGTGGTGGATCCGATCGACGGCACCAAGAACTTCGTCCGCGGCGTTCCCGTCTGGGCCACGCTCATCGCCCTGCTCGTGGACGGCGTGCCGTCGGTCGGCGTGGTGAGTGCGCCTGCGTTGAACCGGCGCTGGTGGGCGGCGGCGGGCGGCGGCGCCTTCGCGTCGCTCGACGGCGGCGAGCCCAGGCCGATCTCGGTGTCGAAGGTCGACGACCTCGGCTCGGCGTCGTTGGCCTTCTCCAGCCTGTCCGGCTGGGCCGACCGCGGCATCCGCGACCGATTCATCGCGCTCACCGACAGCGTCTGGCGAGTGCGCGGCTACGGCGACTTCTTCAACTACTGCCTCGTCGCCGAGGGCGCAGTGGACATCGCCGCCGAACCGGAGGTCTCCCTGTGGGATCTCGCGGCACTCGATGTCCTGGTACGCGAGGCGGGCGGCGAGTTCACCGATCTGGGCGGCAGGCCCGGCCCGGGCGGCGGAAGCGCCGTGGCCACGAACGGTCTGCTGCAGCGGGAGACTCTGGCAGCCCTGGGGACGTGATCCTCCGCGCGTGACTCCGCGTTCGCGCCGGAATACTCCTGCGGCACAAGGAAGTCGCCGGTAGCCTCCGCGATGGAGCGACATCCCGCTCCGAGAACTGAATGCGGAGGCGCCATGAGCAACGAAGTGAAGATGATCGTCCTGTCGACCGACGATCTCGACGAATCGATCAAGTTCTACAGCGAGACGCTGGGAATGGCTCTGAAGTTCCGCGACGGCGCACACTTCGCCGCCCTCGACGGCGGCGGAGTCACCGTCGCACTCGCGACGGCCGTCGACCACCCGATCCACGGTCAGGTGGTGGTCGGAATCAAGACCGACGACGTCGACGCGGCCGCGAAGGCCGTCGAAGCGAGCGGCGGCGGCATCGTCACCCAGGCGTACAACGACGCGCACGAGCGGCGTGCGGTGGTCTACGACAACAAGGGCAACGGGCTGGTCTTCTACAGTCCGTTGCCGAAACAGTGACCACGCGGCGGTGATTCAGGCCGCGGCGGCGGTCACAGTTCGACGGGCACCCCGGACTCCAGCACGGAGAACTCGGTGCCCGTCGGCTTCATCTCGTCGATCCGCGCATTGTGAATGGCACGGCCGGCATCGGACAGGACGGCCTGGTGGATCGGGAAGGCCCGCCGCGGCGCGACCGCGCGCAGGTAGTCGACGGGCTCGCTGAGCTTGAGCCACGGCGCGGCCGCGGGCAGGGCCAGAACGTCGATCCGCTCGAATGGGATGTACAGGCTGTCGCCGGGGTGCATGAAGGCGCCGGGACGGTCGGCGGCGTCCACCACGTACGCGATGTTGTCGACCACCGGCAGATCCGGGTGGATCACGGCGTGTCTGCCGCCGGTGCCGCGGACGGTCAGCGCACCGATTCGCGTCTGCTCCCCCGCCGCCATCACCGACCACTGGCCGGCGTCCCGCTTCTCGTTCAGTTGGGCCGCGGTCTGCGGGTCGGCGTAACGGACCGCCTGCGGATTGGCGTCGACCAGCGCGGGCAGCCGCGCCGGATCCGCATGGTCGGGGTGCTGATGGGTGATGAGAATCGCGTCCAGCCCGGTCAGCGTCTCGAATCCCGACGAGAGGTTTCCGGGGTCGAAGAGCACCCGGGTGCGATCGATCTCGAGCAGTACGCAGGAGTGGCCGAAATGGGTGATGCGCATGGCTCCGACGATAGTCGTGCCGGAGGCGTGACAACCTTCTTACCGAGGAGTAAGGTAACTCCTTACTACGGAGTAAGAACTCCATCGCGACAATCCGCTTCGAGAATCTGGTGAGGAAATGACCACGAACACCGAACCCCGCGACACCTCGTCCGTCGGCACGCAGCCGCACAAGCGCACTCCGATCGGTGCGGCCATGCGCCTGCTCACGACCATCACGGGCTCCGACATCGCCGAGAAGTACCACCTGCGCGAGCCGATCAACCGGGTGGCCTTCCACGCCACCAAGACCGGATTCAAGACCCTCGGAGCGGCCAACCGCGCGTTCACCCAGGTCGCGAGCAGCGGAAAGCCGGAGCGTCCGGCCACCTCGTCGAAGGGATTCTTCAACCTCAACCCCGACGAAGAGCAGGAGATGATCGCGGAGACCGTCCGCGACTTCTCCACCGAGATCCTGCGGCCGGCGGCATACGACTCCGACAACGCCGCCACCACTCCCGAGGACATCCTGAAGCGCTCGGCGGAGCTCGGCATCACGATGATCAACGTTCCGGAGGCCTTCGACGGAGCCGCCACCGAACGCGGTGTGGTCACCAACGCGCTCGTCGCCGAGGCCATGGCGTACGGCGACATGGGACTGGCCCTCCCCCTTCTGGCGCCGAGCGGCGTCGCGACCACCCTGACCAACTTCGGCAGCGACGGCCAGCAGCGCACCTACCTTCCCGACTTCGCGGGCGAGAACGTACCGTCGTCCGCGGTCGTCATCGCCGAGCCGCGCCCGCTGTTCGACGCCTTCGACCTGCAGACCAAGGCCAAGCGCGTGCCGAGCGGGTTCCGCCTCTCCGGCGTGAAGTCGTTCGTCCCCGCGGCAGGCAGCGCGGAACTGTTCATCGTCGGCGCGCAGCTCGACGGCCGTCCGGCCCTGTTCATCGTCGAGTCCGACAGCCAGGGTCTGGTGATCGAAGCCGATCCGGGCATGGGCCTGCGCGCAGCCGGAATGGGCCGGCTGCTGCTCGACGACGTGGCCGTTCCCGCCACGGCTCTCCTCGGCGAGGTCGAGGGAGACGACGCGGCGGCCGCGTACCGCGACGTGGTGCGCCTGTCGCGCCTGGGCTGGTCGGCACTGGCCGCAGGCACCGCGAAGGCGATGCTCGACTACGTGATCCCCTACGTCAACGAGCGCGAGGCCTTCGGCGAGCCGATCTCGAACCGCCAGGCGGTGGCGTTCATGGTCGCGAACATGGCGACCGAACTCGACGGCCTGCGACTGGTGACCCTCCGCGGCGCCTCGCGTGCGGAGCAGGGTCTGTCGTTCGCCCGCGAGGCGGCGCTGGCGCGCAAGCTCACCATCGATAAGGGCCTTCAGATCGGCCTCGACGGCGTGCAGCTGCTCGGCGGCCACGGCTTCACCAAGGAGCACCCGGTGGAGCGGTGGTACCGCGACCTGCGCGGCGCGGGCATCGGCGAGGGCATCGTCGTTCTCTGACGGCGAGACGAGTTTCAGGAGTCGACATCATGGCAATCAATCTCGAACTGCCCAAGAAGCTGCAGCCCACGGTGGAGCAGGCGCGCGATGCGGCGCTGGAGATCTTCCGGCCCATCTCGCGCAAGTACGACCTCGCCGAGCACGAGTACCCGGTGGAGCTGGACACTCTGGCGAACCTCTACAACGGTCTCGCCGCCGCCGGCCAGGCCGGTGCGGGCGCCGCGGGTGGTCGCGGCGACGCCAACAAGCAGCGACCGGAGGGCTACAACGCCAACGGCGGCAACATGCAGTCGGTCCTCAACGCCATGTGGGCGTCGTACGGCGACGTGGGGCTCATGCTCTCGATCCCGTATCAGGGACTGGGCAACGCGGCCATCGCCGCTGTCGCCACCGACGAACAGATCGAGAGCTTCGGCGGCGAGGTCTGGGCGTCGATGGCCATCACCGAGCCGAGCTTCGGTTCCGACTCGGCCGCGGTGACCACCACCGCGACGCGCGACGGCGACGAGTACGTCATCAACGGCGAGAAGATCTTCGTGACCGCGGGTTCGCGCGCCACCCACATCGTGGTGTGGGCCTCGGTGGACCGTAGCCTGGGGCGCGCGGCCATCAAGAGCTTCGTCGTCCCTCGGGACAACCCGGGCGTCACCATCGTCCGGCTCGAACACAAGCTCGGCATCCGCGCGTCCGACACCGCCGTGATCCGCTTCGAGGACTGCCGGATTCCCGCCACCAACCTGCTCGGTTCGCCGGAGGTGGACGTCAAGAAGGGCTTCGGCGGGGTCATGCAGACCTTCGACAACACGCGGCCGATGGTCGCCGCGATGGCTGTCGGCGTCGCGCGCGCCGCACTCGAGGAACTCCGCAAGCTCCTCGAGGAGGCCGGCCTCGAAATCGACTACGACCGTCCGGCCGCCGACCAGCCGGCCGCGGTGGCGGAGTTCATCCGCATGGAGTCCGACTACGAGGCCGCATACCTGCTCGCGATCCGCGCCGCGTGGATGGCCGACAACAAGATGCCGAACTCGCTGGAGGCGTCGATGTCGAAGGCCAAGGCGGGCCGCACCGGCACCGACGTCACCAACAAGGCCGTCGAACTCGCGTCCACCTACGGCTACTCCGAGCGCACCCTGCTCGAGAAGTGGGCGCGCGACTCGAAGATCCTCGACATCTTCGAGGGAACGCAGCAGATTCAGCAGCTGATCATCGCCCGGCGCATTCTCGGGAAGAGCAGTGCCGAACTGAAGTGATCAGGCCGAGCCCGTAGGCTCTGCATTCCCGTCGCACGATCAGGGGCGGGGGATTCACGCCGCGGCGTCCTCATCGAGGGCTCCGAGCGAATCCCCCGCCCCTGACCCGTCCCCAGGCCGCCCCCCGCGACCCCGCCGGCCCCTCGACTAGGCACCACCCCGCCTGCTCGTCGACTAAGCACCACCCTGCAGGTCCGTCGAGTAAGCACCACCCTGCAGGACCGTCGAGTAAGCACCACCCTGCAGGACC
>NZ_BANU01000047.1 GCF_000333035.1 Gordonia sihwensis NBRC 108236 | reverse complement strand
CCAGGCCGGCTGAGCGCGCACCCCTCTTAGGCTGGTTGAGCGAGCGAAGCGAGTCGAAACCACCACACGCGAGCAGAGTGGTCTCGATACGGCGTGCTCGCTACGCTCACCCACCTACTCGACAAACCTCGAGGGACCGTCTTTTCCAGGCCGGTTGAGCGCGCACCCCCTTAGGCTGGTTGAGCGAGCGAAGCGAGTCGAAACCACCGCACGACGGGCAGAGTCGTGTCGATACGCCGTGCTCGCTACGCTCACCCGCCTACTCGACAAACCTCCGGGGGTCGGAGAGCGGTTCCCGCAGGCTGGTTGAGCGCGCACCCTCTTAGGCTTGTTGAGCGAGCGAAGCGAGTCGAAACCAAGTGAGAATGCAGCGGATCGTGCCCCGTCTCGGGGCCGTACCACCGTCATGGCCATTCATCACGCTTGCTGAGCCAACGAAACTCAGCACAAACAGTGGCGCGGTGTCTCGGTACGGACCAGCGGCTGGCCATCCACTCGTTCTCAGTTAGCTTGTTCGCAGGTCGGCGAATAGATTAGACGGTTATGAGTACTACTGGTGGCGGACGGAATCCGGGCGGCCGGCGAAACGGGCGGCAGCGACGGACGGACGACCATGCGTCATCCGGACCCGGGATTCCCGACGACGTCTCGGCATCGGATCTCGATCCGGAAGTCAGGCGGGATCTGTCGGCTTTGGACAAGCCGACGGCCGACCGGGTCGCACGTCATCTGGTGATGGCGTCGTCGTTGCTGGAGGACGATCCGCAGGAGGCGCTGGCGCACGCCCGTGCCGCTCGGGCTCGGGCCGCACGGATCGCCGTCGTCCGCGAGACCGCGGGCATTGTGGCGTACTCGGCCGGGGAATGGCAGGAAGCGATCTCCGAATTGCGTGCCGCGCGAAGGATGAGCGGGAGCGATGCGCTGCTGCCGCTGATCGCCGACAGCGAACGCGGGCTGGGACAGCCCCGACGTGCGGTCGAGATAGCCGACAGCGATGAGGCACGCGATCTCAGCGATGAGGCTGCGCTCGAGATGGCCATGGTCAAGGCCGGTGCTCTCATCGACCTGAAAGATCCCGAGTCGGCGGTGCGTGCGCTGAGTGATCAGGACCTGCGTCCAGGTCGGACCGGAACGCAGGCCGCGCGGTTGTTCTTCGCCTACGCTTCGGCCCTCGAGGCTGCGGGCCGTCGAGCCGACGCGGTGACCTGGTTCCAGAATGCGGCAGCCGCGGACATCGATGACCAGACCGACGCCGAGTTCCGGCTGATGGACCTGCTCGAGAGCACACCGGGCGTAGATACGTCGACCTCCGGCCATAGTGAACCGTCGTCGGCCTCCGTGGCTCTGGGCGATGCCTACGACGTGCTTCTGCTCGATCTCGATGGAACTCTGTACACCGGTTCCACGGCACTGCCCGGCGCGATCGAGGCGGTGGCGCAAACACACGGCACCGCGCTGTTCGTCACGAACAATGCCAGCCGTAGTCCCGAGCAGGTGCGCGATCATCTCCTCTCACTGGGGTTCGACGCGAAGTCCGAGCAGGTGGTCACCAGCGCCCAGGCCGGAGCGGACCTGGTTGCGGAGACGGTCGAGACGGGTTCGAAGGTCCTCGTCGTCGGTGCTGATGCTCTTCGCGATGAGATCAGGGCGCGCGGGCTGACTGTGGTCGACTCCGCCGACGATGAGCCGGCGGCTGTCGTCCAGGGCCACTCCCCGGAGACCGGTTGGGCGCAGCTGTCTGAGGGCGCCCTGGCGGTGCGACGTGGCGCTGCCTGGGTGGCGACCAACGTCGACTCGACCCTGCCGACCGAGCGCGGACTGATGGTCGGAAACGGATCGATGGTAGCGGCGATCGCCTCGGCGACCGGCCAGGAGCCCACCGTGGCTGGGAAGCCCGCGGCACCGATCATGCGAGGCGCACTGTCGCGCACCGACGGCAAGCGGCCCCTGATGGTCGGGGACCGGCTGGATACGGACATCGAAGGCGCGCACACCGTGGGGATCGACAGTCTGCTCGTCCTGGGCGGAGTCACGAGCGGACCCGAACTGCTCGCCGCCGAACCGCGGCAGCGGCCGACGTACATCGCGTCCGGGCTGGACGCGCTCAAGGAGCCGGCGGCGGAGTCCGCGATCGGTCCCCGTCCCGAGTGGAGCATCGAGATCAACGGCCAGCACGTCGCGGTCGCCGCGCGTTCGACGGGAACCGAGGCGAGTCTCGCCGCGGCGCTCGCGCACGCGGTGTGGACTGCCGACGTCGGTTCGTTCGATCTGCGGATCGCCGCCCAGGACGACGTGGCGGCGGAGACTCTCACCGCCCTCGGACTGACACCGCTGCGTTAGCCTGGTCTCGTCATGAGTGAGCCGAATACACCCCGCCCCGGTCCGTCACCGGCCTCGGTCGCCGCGGATCTGGCCGCACGCAATGCGCCGTCCGCAGACCCGGCAGAGCATCCGGCGCTGGCCGCTGCCGCGCAGTTGCTGGAGGAGGCGGAGATGGTTCGATCGGCCGCCGATGATGAACTCGACCTCGGTGCGCTCGCCCGGCAGGCGGAACTGCTCACCAGCGCACACGACAGACTCGCCGCGGCGCTGGAAGACGCCGGCCGTGGCTGAACGCAACCGCATCTGCTGCCGTAGAAGGATCCGTTGCCCTAGACAGAAAGGCCGATGATGGCTGCTCGTGCACGGCTCGACGCCGAACTCGTGCGGCGCGGACTCGCCAGGTCCCGCGAGCAGGCCCGCGAGCTGATCGACGCCGGGAATGTCAAAGTCAACGGAACGCCGGCCAGCAAGCCTGCGACCAATGTCGCCAGGGACACGCCGATCGTGGTGACTGAAGGGCAGACCGACGACTGGGCCTCCCGCGGGGCGCACAAGCTGCTCGGCGCCCTCGCCGCATTCGAACCGCTCGGGGTGTCCGTCGACGGTAAACGGTGTCTGGATGCAGGCGCGTCCACGGGCGGTTTCACCGACGTGCTGCTCCGACGCGGTGCTCGTGAAGTGGAAGCGGTCGACGTCGGCTACGGGCAGCTGGTGTGGAAGCTGCAGACCGACGAGCGGGTGCACGTCCACGATCGGACCAACGTCCGTCATCTCACGCCGGAAGTGATCGGCGGCCCGGTCGATCTCATCGTCGGAGACCTCTCCTTCATCTCGCTCAAGCTGGTGCTGCCTGCGCTCGCCGGCTGTCTCCGCCCCGGGGGCGACGCGTTGCCGATGGTGAAGCCGCAGTTCGAGGTCGGAAAGAACCGTGTCGGAGCGGGTGGGGTGGTCCGTGACCCGCGACTGCGGGCAGAGGCGGTCGAGGACGTCGCGGCGATGGCGGCATCTCTCGGGCTCACCACTCGAGCGGTCGTGGCGAGCCCGCTTCCCGGACCGTCCGGCAATGTGGAATTCTTCCTCTGGTTGCACAAGGACGACGGCGTCGTTTCGGAGCCGAAGGTCCTGAGTGAGCAGATGTCACACCCCGGCGATACCGTTGACTCGATGATCGGCTCGGACGGTACCGATCACGATTGGGTGGATCAGGATGAGGCCACGCGCGTCCGCGCTCTGATCGATCAGGCCGTCGCCGACGGTCCGCAATAGGGAGGGGGAGGGTGATGACATCATCGAGCGGGTCGCCGGACGGTACCCGGACCTTCCTGGTCGTGGCGCACACCGGCCGTGACGAGGTCACCGATACGCTCCTGACCATCGCGAAGCGCTGCGGTGACGCCGGTATCGCGGTCCGTGTCGTCGACCACGACACCCGCCGGCCGCCGCCTCCGAACGTCGAGACCCACCCGGTCGATCCGGAGATGCTGCGCGACGCCGGAGCGGATGTGGAGGTCGCTCACGCCGACTCGGTGTCGGCGCAGGGGTGTGAATTGGTGCTTGTGCTCGGCGGAGACGGCACTTTCCTGCGTGCCGCCGAACTGGCGTACCCCGCGGGCGTCCCATTGATGGGGATCAATCTCGGCCACATCGGATTCCTCGCGGAGGCGGAGGCGCACCGGATCGACGAAGTGCTCGACCTGCTGATCGCCGGCGACTACCGGGTCGTCGACCGGATGGTGCTGGACGTATCGGTGATCGACCCGGGGAGCGATGAGCCCCGTGCGCGCGACTGGGTGCTCAACGAGGTCGTCATTCAGAACACGTCGCACAACGGTGTTCTCGAACTCGTCACCGAGGTCGACGGGCGGCCGGTTGCGGCCTACGGCGCCGACGGACTGCTCGTCGCCACGCCCACCGGTTCCACTGCGTACGCGTTCTCCGCCGGCGGTCCGGTGATGTGGCCGGATCTGGAGGCGATCCTCGTGGTTCCGAGCAACGCCCACGCGCTGTTCGCCCGCCCGATGGTCACCAGCCCCCGATCGCGCGTGGCGGTGGAAGTCCACCGCGAGGGGCGCGACGGCGTCGCCTTGTGCGATGGCCGCCGGATCTTCGACGTACCCGCGGGGTCCAGGGTGGAGGTGGTGCGGGCGCAGCGTTCGCTTCGCTGGGTCCGCATCGACTCGGAGCCCTTCGCCGACCGACTCGTCACCAAGTTCTCGCTGCCGGTCACCGGCTGGCGGGGAAGGAGCTGAGACCCGTTGCTGGAAGAACTGTCGATCCGCAGTCTCGGTGTGCTCGAATCCGCGAGCGCGCAGTTCCATCCCGGATTCACCGTTCTGACCGGTGAGACGGGTGCGGGCAAGACGATGATCGTCACCAGCCTGCGGCTGCTGTCCGGAGCACGAGCGGACGCGGGACGTGTCCGGACCGGAGACGCGAAGGCGATCGTCGAAGGCCGCTTCCGCCTTCCCGAGGATCGGTCATCGGTGGCCGCAGTCCTCGACGAGACCGGTGCCGACGTCGATGACGACGACACCCTGATCGCGGCGCGGACGGTCAATGCCGATGGTCGCTCGCGCGCACATCTGGGCGGCCGCGCCGTTCCCGTGGGCACGCTCGCGCAGCTGACGGGCGAACTGCTCGCGATCCACGGGCAGAACGATCAGTTGCGGTTGATCCGGCCGGAGCAGCAGCGCTCCGCGTTAGACCGGTACGCCGGTCCGTCGGCGGCCTCGATGCTCAAGAAGTACCGCGCGGCGCGCGCGGACTGGGTGGAACTGCTCGACGAACTCGACCGGCGTCGTGACAACGCCCGAGAGTTGGCCCAGGAGGCCGACCGGTTGCGGTTCGGGATCGACGAGATCGACGCCGTCGGACCCGAGCCCGGTGAGGACACCGATCTCATCGCGACGATCCGGAGAATGACCGATCTCGAGGAGATCAGGTCCACTGCGTATCAAGCGCAGGAGATCGTGGCGGGTGCCGAAGGCGCGTCGGTGGTCGACGGTCTCGGCACCGTCCGCTCGCTGTTGGAGTCGGCGTCCGACGACGCATTGCGCGATCTGCAGCCGCGCGTCGCCGAAGCACTGACGGTCGTCACCGACCTCGGCGCAGAGCTGACTTCGTTTCTCGGAGGCCTGCCGGACGACGCGGGTGACCTCGACGGCCTGCTGAACCGTCAAGCGGAACTCAAGTCGTTGACGCGCAAGTACGCCGCGGACATCGACGGCGTCCTGGCCTGGCGTGACGACGCACGTGAACGCCTGAGCGAGATCGAGGACCCCGAGGGTGCGATCGAACAACTCGAGGCTCGGGCCGCGGCCGCGCGGGACAAGGTGGCAGAACTGGCCGGCAAGCTGCACACCGTGCGGACGAAGTCGGCCAAGAGCCTCGCGAGCAAGGTCTCGGCCGAACTGGCGGGCTTGGCGATGGGCGGCAGCGCACTGGCCGTCTCGGTCTCGCTGCTGCCCGCAGACGACGACCGGCTCGCGATCGACGTCGGCGGACGGCGTGCGCACGCGGGCGGAGACGGTGCCGACCGCGTCGAATTCGGACTCGTGGCGCATAAGGGCGCGGCGCCTCTGCCGATCGCCAAATCGGCGTCGGGAGGCGAACTGTCGCGGGTGATGCTCGCGTTGGAAGTGGTTCTGGCCGAGCCGGATTCTGGCGGGGTGATGGTGTTCGACGAAGTCGACGCCGGCGTCGGCGGCGCGGCCGCCGTGCAGATCGGTGCGCGCCTCGCACGGTTGGCTCGACGCCATCAGGTGATCGTGGTGACACACCTTCCGCAGGTGGCCGCCTTTGCCGACAACCACCTCGTGATCGGCAAGTCCGGTGGTGGAAGCAAGGGCAGGCAGACCTCGACGCTGACCATGCTCGACCGCGACGAACGCATCGCGGAGCTCGCCCGAATGCTCGCCGGTCTCGGGGACTCGGAGACCGGCAGGGCTCATGCGGAGGAACTCCTCGACACCGCGGAGCGGGCGCGCGCGGATTCCTGACGGGGAGCCGCCATTGTTTCGCCGACGGAGGCGAGTGTTTCCAGTGTGACGAAAGTTGATATTGATACGGCGCGCCTCCGTGTGACTGATGTGCCTGAAGGTCACTATGGGACCCATGAGGATGCCAGCCCTGCTCTCGCGGAACACCGAAGCACTCCCCGGACTCACCGGCATCGCCCGGATCGACAAGGACGTCAAACGCCTCGTCAACCGAGTCGACCACGGTGCGGTCGTGATCCTGGACCAGGTCGACCTGGACCGGGTCACCGCTGACGCGCTGGTGGAGGCCGAGGTCGCGGCGGTGGTGAACGTCTCGCAGTCGATCACCGGCCGATACCCGAACCTCGGTCCCGAAGTGCTCGCGGCTTCCGGCATCCCGCTGATCGACAACGTCGGCAGCGAAGTGTTCTCGCGAGTCAAGGACGGCACCAAGGTACGCCTCAACGAGGGCAAGCTGTACATCGGTGAACGCGTCATCGCTCGAGGTCAGGAACTCGGCGAACGCGAGATCGCCGACCTGATGCTCGACGCGAAGACCGGCCTCGTCGATCATCTCGAAGCCTTCTCCGGCAACACGATCGAGTTCATCCGCAGCGAGTCGCCGCTGCTGATCGACGGCGTCGGCGTGCCGAAGGTGAACGTCAAATTCGACCGCAGGCATGTCGTGATCGTGGCCGACGGCTCCGACCGCGCCGCAGACCTCAAATCGCTCAAACCCTTCATCAAGGAATACCAACCGGTGCTCGTCGGCGTCGGCGCCGGTGCGGACACCTTGATCAAGGCCGGTTACCGCCCGGCCCTCATCGTCGGGGACCCGGACGACATCCGCACTGAGACGCTCAAGTCCGGCGCCGAGGTGGTTCTGCCGGCCGACCCCGATGGCCACGCACCGGGCCTGGAGAGGATCCAGGATCTCGGCATCGGCGCCACCACCTTCCCGGCCGCCGGGTCGGCGCCGGACCTCGCGCTCCTGCTGGCCGACTACCACGGTGCCGACCTGATCGTGACCGCCGGACTCAGCGGCTCGATGAACGACTTCTTCGACCGCACGATGCGTGACCAGATCCCTTCGCGCTTCCTCACGCGACTGAAGGTCGGAGCGAAGTTGGTGGATGCGAAGGCTGTCGCCACGCTGTACCGCAGTCGGATCAGCGGAACGTTGATCGCCATGCTGATGGTCGCGGCACTGATCGCGATCATCGTGGCGGTTGTGATCACCCAGGGCGGCGGGGCAGCCGCCAGCGACTGGATGGTCGACCAGTGGCACTCGCTGACCGATTGGGTCAGCAGTGTGTGGAATACCAAATGATCTCTTTGCGCCAGCACGCCGTTTCGCTGATCGCAGTCTTCTTGGCTCTGACTCTGGGCCTGTTCCTCGGTTCCGGGTTCATCGGTGACCGAGTGAATGCCCTGACCGGCACCGATCGCGACAGAATCGGGAAGCTGCAAGACGAGCGCGATGCCCTCGACAAAGAGGTCGGGAACGACACCGCCTTCATCAAGGCGATCGGTCCCGAACTGACGAAGGGTGTTCTGAACAAGCGCGGCGTGCTCATCGTCACCGCGCCCGACGCCGCCGACGGCGATGTGGAAGCGCTGAAGGGGCTGGTCAACGGTGCGGGAGGCACGGTGACCGGCCAGATCGCGTTGACCACCGCGCTGGTCCGCGACGAGCAGGCGTCCAAGCTGCGCACCGTCGTCGACCAATCGATCCCTGCCGGCGCTCAGCTGCGCGTGGAGTACACCGATTCGGGCTCGCGGCTCGGTGATCTGCTGGGCACCGCACTTCTGACCCGGCCCGGACAGGCGCCCGCGTCGGACAGTGATCGGTCCACCGCACTTCAGACGCTTCGGCAGGCCGGGTTCCTCGAGTATCCGGACGGTGCGGTGCGGCCGGCCGACTTGGTGCTGGTCGTGACGGGCGGGGAGATGTCGTCGGACTCCGGTGCGCAGGGGCAGTTCGTCGGCAGGTTCTCCGCAGCGATGGCGGCACGCGGTTCCGGTGGCGTACTCGCCGGGCGGTCCGGTTCCGCCGAGGGCGGTTCACCGATCGGTGTGGTCCGGTCCGACCCGTCGCTGAACAATGCCGTCAGCACCGTCGACAACGTCGACCAACAGACCGGTCAGCTGACCACGGTGCTCGCTCTCGGCGATGAGACCGACGGCCGCACCGGCGCGTACGGCACCGGACCGGGTGCGACGGCGATCACGGTGGGAGCTGCTCCCTCGAAGTGACCGGAGCCGCGACACTCCCGGCGACGGTGGAGTCGGCTGCTCGTAGCGGCATTCCGCGCCGATGCTGTTAGGCTGAAGTCCCGTAGGTATTCAAGATTTCGCAGAGGCTTGAACCGCCCGACGGGAGAAA
This sequence comes from Gordonia sihwensis NBRC 108236, assembly GCF_000333035.1. Classification (GTDB taxonomy): domain Bacteria; phylum Actinomycetota; class Actinomycetes; order Mycobacteriales; family Mycobacteriaceae; genus Gordonia; species Gordonia sihwensis. The sequence goes on along the minus strand of NZ_BANU01000047.1, from coordinate 12,308 downwards.
AATTGCGATCATTGCGTGACCAGCGCGCCGGAGCAAAGCACATCTTCGTGACCGGCGGTGTCGCCTCGTCACTCGGCAAAGGTCTGACGGCCTCGAGCCTCGGCCAGCTCCTGACCGCCCGCGGTATGCGGGTGACGATGCAGAAGGTCGATCCGTACCTGAACGTCGATCCGGGCACGATGAATCCGTTCCAGCACGGCGAGGTCTTCGTCACCGAGGACGGCGCCGAGACCGACCTGGACATCGGTCATTACGAGCGCTTCCTCGACCGCAATCTGTCCGGATCGGCGAATGTGACCACCGGCCAGGTGTACTCGACCGTCATCGCGAAGGAACGCCGCGGTGAGTACCTCGGCGACACCGTGCAGGTGATTCCGCATATCACGGACGAGCTGAAATCGCGGATGATGGCGATGCACGACCCCGACGCCGACGGCGAGGAGCCGGACGTCGTCATCACGGAGATCGGCGGAACCGTCGGCGACATCGAGTCGCAGCCGTTCATCGAAGCGGCCCGGCAGATCCGCCACGACCTCGGGCGCGACAACGTCTTCTTCCTGCACGTCTCCCTGGTTCCGTACCTGGCGCCCTCCGGCGAGCTGAAGACCAAGCCGACCCAGCATTCCGTGGCGGCGCTGCGGAGCATCGGCATCCAGCCCGACGCACTGATCCTGCGGTGCGATCGGCCCGTGCCGGAGGCGCTCAAGAAGAAGATCGCCCTGATGTGCGACGTCGACATCGACGGATGCATCTCGACGCCGGACGCACCGTCGATCTACGACATCCCCAAGGTGCTGCACTCGGAGCAACTCGACGCCTACGTGGTCCGTCAGCTGGGACTGCCCTTCCGCGACGTCGACTGGACCGTGTGGGGCGATCTCCTCGACCGGGTCCATTCGCCGCGCGAGACGGTGCGGATCGCGTTGGTCGGCAAGTACATCGACCTGCCGGACGCGTATCTGTCGGTCACCGAGGCGATCCGTGCTGGCGGTTTCGCCCACCACACGCGCACCGAGATCTCCTGGGTTCCGTCGGACGACTGCGAGACCTACGAGGGTGCGCACGCGGCCCTGCGCGACGTCGACGCGGTTCTGGTGCCCGGCGGGTTCGGGATCCGCGGGATCGAGGGCAAGCTGGGTGCCATCAAGTACGCGCGGGAGAACGGGATCCCGCTGCTGGGACTGTGCCTCGGTCTGCAGTGCGTCGTGATCGAGGCCGCGCGGCAGGCGGGACTGGCCGATGCCAGTTCCACCGAGTTCGATCCCGACACCCCTTCGCCGGTCATTGCGACGATGGCGGATCAGGAAGCGGCCGTGGCGGGCGATGCGGACCTCGGCGGGACGATGCGGCTGGGCGCGTACCCGGCCACGCTGATCCCGGGATCTCAGGTGGCGCGGGCGTACGGCGCCACCGAGGTGAGCGAGCGGCACCGCCACCGCTTCGAGGTCAACAATGCCTATCGGGACAAGATCGCCGAGTCCGGTCTGGTGTTCTCGGGCACGTCGCCGGACGGCAAGCTCGTCGAGTTCGTCGAATATCCGAAGGACGTCCATCCGTTCCTGGTCGCCACGCAGGCGCATCCGGAGCTCAAGAGCCGTCCCACTCGCCCGCACCCGTTGTTCAAGGCGTTCATCGAGGCCGCGTTGAAGTACAAGACCGCGGTGCGGCTGCCGGTGGAGCTGGAAGGTTACGACGCGAGCGGAGTCGAGATCCTCGAGACCGTCGCAGACGGGGAATGAGGTGCTGAGCCGATGAGCGAGCCGGGATCGCACGAGTTCGTCACGCGGTCGTCGCGGACCGAGTACACCGGAGCGATCCTGGCTCTGCGCATCGACGAGGTGGAGATGCCCGGGGGCCGGACGGCCCGCCGCGAGGTGGTCGAGCACCACGGTGCCGTCGCCGTGGTGGCACGCGACGACGAAGGTCGGATCGCGATGGTGCGGCAGTATCGCCACCCGATCGGACGCCGGTTGCTGGAACTGCCCGCGGGTCTGCTCGACGGCGGACCGCAGGAATCGCCGTTGTCGGCCGCACAGCGGGAGCTCGCCGAGGAGGCGGATCTGGCTGCGGACCGGTGGCGAGTGCTCGTCGACCTCGTCGTGTCTCCGGGGTTCACCGACGAGGCGTTGCGCGTCTATCTGGCGGAGAGTCTCCATCAGTTGCACGCCGCTGATCGTGAGGACGAGGAGGCGGATCTCGTCCTGGAATGGGTGCCGTTGGCCGACGCGGTGCGGATGTGCCTGTCGGGCGAGATCGTCAACGCGACGGCCGTGTCCGGAGTGCTCGCCGCGGCGGCGGCCGACGCGAGCGGTACGGAACTCCGCGCCACGGACGCACCGTGGCGAGATGAGCCGACGGCCTTCGCGGCACGCCGATAGGGCGGCGACAGATGTCCACCGCGACCGTCGACGACGCGATCGCCCGCTACCTCGACCATCTCACGGTGGAACGCGGGTCGGCGGTCAACACCGTCGCCTCCTACCGTCGCGACCTCGAACGGTATCGGTCGTTTCTCGACGGGCGCGGAATCTCCGAGATCGCCGCCATCACCGAGGAGGATGTGCGAGACTTCCTCGTCGCACTGCGGCGCGGGGACCCTGGCAGCGGTGTTCCGGGACTGGCCGACTCGTCGGTCGCGCGGACGCTGGTGGCGGCGCGTGGCTTTCACAAATTCTGTACGGCCGAAGGGTTGGCCGGATCCGACGTCGCGCATGCGGTACGTCCGCCTAAGCCGCCGCGGCGCCTCCCGAAATCGTTGCCGGTAGACGATGTTCTCGCGATCCTCGACGCCGCGGGCTCCGGCGACGGGCCGCGCAGCCTGCGCGATCGAGCGCTCGTCGAACTGCTCTACAGCTGTGGTGCCCGGATTTCGGAGGTCACCTCACTCGACCTCGACGACCTCGATCGGGAGCACCGCGCGGTCGTCTTGCGCGGCAAGGGCGGGAAGGAGCGGATCGTGCCGGTCGGCGGACCGGCGATCGACGCCGTGGACGCGTACCTCGTGCGCGGCCGGCCGGCGTTGGTGAAACGGGCGACGCCCGCACTGTTCCTGAACGTCCGGGGCGGAAGACTGTCCCGGCAGAGTGCCTGGCAGGTGCTCGTCGACGCCGCGGAACGCGCCGGTGTCGACAAGGAGGTCTCGCCGCACACTCTGCGGCACAGTTTCGCCACGCATCTGCTCGACGGCGGCGCGGACGTCCGCGTGGTGCAGGAATTGCTCGGTCACTCGTCGGTGACGACGACTCAGGTGTACACGCTGGTCACGGTCAACACGATGCGCGAGGTGTATGCGACCGCGCACCCGCGGGCGCGCTGAGTACCGCCCCTCGCCACCCTCACGCCGACCGGTGCTCGGCGACCAGTTCCCGCACAGCGGGTGCCACCTGGGTGCCGATGGTCTCGATCTCGGCCGCGTCGTCCGTCGCGAAGATGAACCCGGTGATGCCGTAGTCGCGGGTGAGACCGGCGAGCTCGTCCACCCAGGATGCCGGCGGACCGCTGAGCAGATCTCCGCGAGCGTCGTTGAAGTGACCGCCGACGTTCAGGTATCGCCGGATAGCCGAGGGGTCACGGCCGGCGTCGATCGCGGCTGCGTCGATCACGGCATTCATCGAGGTCAGATCGCTGACCCCGTTCGGCAGATAGCTGAGCGACGGCAGGCAGCCGTCGCATTTGCGGCCGACGAGTCGGAGCATGCGCGGTTTGTACGCGCCGACGGTGATGCCGATCGGGTGGGCGGGCGCCGGGCCGCGTTTGGCGCCGTCCACCTGGTAGAAGTCACCGCTGAGATGAACGCCGCCGCGGGCCGAGGTGTCCCAGATCGCGCGCATCACGTCGATCGCCTCGTCCAGTGCACGACGGCTTTCTCCGGGGGTGCGACGCGGACCTCCCATCGCCGCGATCGCGTCGACGAAGCCGCCTGCACCCAGTGCGATCTCGCATCGACCGGCGGAGAGCAGATCGAGGCTCGCAGCGGCGCGGGCGAGAACAGCGGGAGGCCGCAGCGGGAGGTTGAGGACGTTTCCGGACAGAATCACGCGCTCGGTCCGCGCGGCGATGAAGCTCAGCAGGGTCCAGGTGTCGAGGAACGCCGGTTGGTACGGGTGGTCCTGGATCGTCACCATGTCGATGCCGGCGTCTTCGGCGGTCAGAGCCAGGTCGACGGCCTGCTGAGGTGCCTTTGACGTACCTGTGACGAAGACGCCGAAACGAAGGTCGAGACCGTAGTCGTTCATGGTTCGCAGACTACGACGACGAGTGCGCGAGCTCAGGCGAGCGCCGACTGTTTTGTCAGAGGTCGGCCGTATGATTCGAACATAGAAGCACAGCAGAAGTGTTCTCGGGCATTGTGCGGGTTGGAGGGGGTGGGTTCGATGGTCACGTCGGAGGTGCTGCTGCCGGACGATCCGGCCGCTCTCGCGCGGCTGTTGGAGGCTGCGGCGACCAAGTTCGCGTCCCTGCCGCTGTCCGCGGTGACCGAAGACGCCCTGCTGGAAACCGTCGAGACGCTCGAGCGTACGCATCGTCGTCTCGACGGTGTCGACGCCGCGGCGTTGGTGGAGGTCTCCGACCGCGGCGCCTACCGCAAGGTCGGGTACCTGTCGGTGCATCAGTATTTGGCGCAGGGGTTGCGGCTCGGTGACGGTGCCGCCCGCCGCCGACGCGTCAGCGCCGCCGGGATCGGGCGGTTCACCGACCTGCAAGGCCAAACCCGCCCGCCGGTGCTGCCGGCGACTGCTGTCGCGGTGGGCGAGGGTGCGATCGGTGCCGACCACGTCCGCGAGATCGACGCCGTGATGGACAAGATCCCCACCGCCATCGACGCCGACACCCGAGCGCGGGCCGAGGTGCAGTTGGCGTGGGTCGCGCGCGAGTTGAGTCCGGCCGGTGTCCGCACCGCCGGCATCCGACTGCTGGCGCATCTGGATCCGGACGGGACCGTCACCGACGAACGCGACCGCAAACGCCTGCGCGGCTTCACGATCCTGCCCCAGGATCTGCGGTTGATGAGCAAAGTCCGCGGGTATCTGACCCCGGCCCTGCGCGCGGAGATGGAGGCGGCACTGCCGTCGTGGGCGGCGCCGGGGATGAACAACCCCGACGACCCGGACTCCCCGTCCGGGACGGTGGAGTCGGCCGACCCGGCCGCTCTGGCGGCCGCGGTGGAGCGTGATACTCGCACTCCGGGGCAGCGCACCCACGATGGTCTGCAGGCGCTGCTGCGCGCCTCCCGCAGTGGTGTTGGGGGTGGTCGGCGGTCGGGTGATCTGGTCATCACCGTCACCGACCGGGAGTTGGCCGAGCGGGCGGGGGTGGCGTTGACCGCGACCGGGACTCGGGTGCCGGTGGCGGAGTTGATCGAGGTGGCCGCCGCCGCGACTCCGCATCTGGCGGTCTTCTCCGGTCATACCGGGCAGGCGTTGTATCTCGGTCGGGGTCGGCGGCTGGCGTCGCGGGCGCAGCGGTTGATGCTCTTCGCCCGCGACCGCGGCTGCACCGCCCCCGGCTGCGACGCCCCGTTCACCCGGACGCAGGCCCATCACTTCCCCGACTGGGCCGACGGCGGCCCCACCGACATCGACCACCTCGGCGCCGCATGCGGGCGTCACAACCGCTCCGTCGGCCCCCGCCGCGGCCAGTGGCAGACGATGATCCTGATCGACGGACCCCACGCCGGCAGAGCCGCCTGGCGACCGAGCGACAACCGCACCGCCCGACGATGGCGGATCAACCAGATCCACCACGCTGAACTGCTCCCGGGCCACGAACCCCAGCCGCCGCCGTTGCCGCAACCGAGGCTGTGAATCGCACTGTCGGGACGGCTATCCCGTTCGGCCGCCGACGGGCGGTCGGCTTCAGTCTCAAGGCGAGGTTGAGGACTCGGCCGACACTCCGACGCCGCCGATTGCTGCTGCGACGTCGGGCGATCATGAACGGACCGGCCGGGTGCAGCAGGTCTGCGGAGTGCCTGCCGTGGACGTCCGTCTCGACACATTAGGATCGAGACGACCAGTTTCGCAGCGTGCACAACCGGGGAGGAGCATCGAACAGGTGAGTGCATCCAACCCCCGCGGCAAAGCACAGCAGGGTCAACTCGACGTGCCGGCGGACAAGCTCGGGCCGACGGGACGCCCCTACCGCGACATTCCAGACCCCGCGCCCCGCGAGAAGCACGGCCCGGCGGTCATCGTCGCGATGTGCAACCAGAAGGGCGGCGTCGGCAAAACCACCTCGACGATCAATCTGGGTGCCGCACTTGCCGAATGCGGTCGACGCGTACTCCTCGTCGACCTCGACCCGCAGGGGGCGCTGTCCGCCGGTCTCGGGGTGGCGCACCATGAACTCGAAGAGACGGTCCACAACCTCCTGGTCCCTCCGTACGCGGCGACCGACGACGTCCTCATGCGCACCCGCGTCGACGGACTCGATCTGCTCCCGTCGAACATCGATCTGTCGGCGGCCGAGATCCAGCTCGTCACCGAGGTCGGGCGCGAACAGGCGCTCGCCCGTGCGCTGCACCCGGTGGCCGACCGCTACGACTACATCCTCATCGACTGTCAGCCGTCGCTCGGCCTGCTCACCGTGAACGCGCTGGCGTGCGCCGACAACGTCGTGATTCCCATGGAGTGCGAGTACTTCAGCCTTCGCGGGCTCGCACTTCTCACCGACACCATCGAGAAGGTTCACGACCGACTCAACCCCAAGCTCGAACTCGGGGGCATCCTGGTCACCATGTTCGACCAGCGCACTCTGCACTCGCGGGAAGTGATGGCCCGCGTGGTCGAGGTGTTCGGCGACGCCGTGTACGACACCGTCATCAACCGAACCGTGCGGTTCCCGGAGACGTCGGTCGCCGGTGAGCCGATCACGTCATGGGCGCCGAAGTCGTCGGGGGCGAAAGCGTATCGCGACCTCGCACGTGAGGTGATCGCCCGCAACGAGACTCAGGCGTGACCGGGACCGAGGAGACTCTGACCCCCGTCGGCGACGGGCCCGCGACCTCCGGCCCGGAGACGGCAGACGCCGAGGCGGGCGGGCGGAGCGACGGCTTCCAGGTCCGCCTCGCCAACTTCTCCGGGCCGTTCGACCTACTGCTCAACCTGATCAGCCAGCACCGCCTCGACGTCACAGAGGTGGCGCTCCACGTGGTGACCGACGATTTCATCGCATACACCAAGGCGCTGGGCGCCGAGGCCGACCTCGAACAGACCACTGAGTTCCTGGTGATCGCCGCAACCCTGCTCGATCTCAAAGCCGCGCGGTTGCTGCCCTCCGGCGAGGTGGAGGACCCCGAAGACCTGGCGCTGCTCGAAGCCCGCGACCTCCTGTTCGCGAGGCTTCTGCAGTACCGTGCCTACAAGCAGGTCGCCGTCCTGTTCGGCGAACTGGAGGCGGCAGCGCTGCAACGGTATCCGCGCGCTGTTTCGCTGGAGGCGAGGTTCGAAGATCTCCTGCCCGAGGTGGATCTGGGCGTGAATCCGCAGCGATTCGCGGAGATCGCTGCGGCGGCCGTCGTACCGAAGCCGAAACCGACCGTCGGGCTCGACCATCTGCACGGATCCACGGTGTCGGTGCCCGAACAGGCCAAACGGCTCACCGAACTGCTCACCGCGGCCGATGGTCAGTGGTTGACGTTCGGGGCATTGGTGGCAGAGTGCGCGAACGGACTCGAGGTGGTGGCCCGGTTCCTGGGATTGCTCGAGCTGTATCGGGAGCGCGCGGTGCAGTTCGAGCAGCTGGAGGCGCTCGGTGAGCTCAAAGTCTGTTGGACCGGCGACCGCGAAGCACAGGAGATCGACATCGAGAAGTCGGAGGACTACGGATGACGACAGAACCGGGGATGACGAGCGATCATGGGCGGACGGACGAACCCGACATGGACGCCGGCATCGACGAGGGCGATCACCTGGAAGACGACGAGTTGCGGGCCGCTCTGGAAGCGGTGCTCCTCGTCGTCGACACGCCGGCCACGGTGGACGAACTCTCGTCCGCTGTCGGTCAGGACCGCACACGCGTCCGGCAGATGCTTCGGCGGATGAGCGCCGACCTCACCGCGGCAGGCAGTGGGATCGACCTTCGCTTCGCCGGCGACGGATGGCGCTTCTACACCCGTTCCGACTACGCGCCCTACGTCGAGAAGCTGCTGCTCGACGGCACGCGGAGCAAGCTGACGCGAGCGGCGCTCGAAACGCTCGCCGTGGTCGCCTACCGGCAACCCGTCACCCGTGCTCGCGTGAGCGCGATCCGCGGAGTCAACGTCGACGGAGTGGTGCGGACACTGCTCGCACGCGGGCTCATCAGCGAGGCCGGGACCGACGAGACGACGAACGGCACGCTGTATGTCACCACCGAGCTCTTTCTCGAGCGGCTCGGTCTCGCGTCCTTGAGTGATCTGCCCGACATCGCACCCCTGCTTCCGGGCGTCGACGTGATCGACGACCTCGGCGAGGAACTCCTCGACGATCCGCGATTCGCCAAACTGGGCGGTGGCCAGGCACAATCGAATGTTGATGTCTCGGCGCAGGCATTGGCGGAGGCCGATGAGGGCTGAGCCGCCTCGGGCCGTGACACCACCTGAAAATCAATACAGTCGAAGGACACTTCATGGCATCCGCTAGCCGAGACGGCACACCGGGAAAGCGACGAGGGAGCGGGACCAACCGCTCGTCGTCGGACAAACAGAATGCACGCGGCAAGAACGCGGCAGGCAAGAAGGGCGCTCCCTCGGGCAAGCGCGGCGCGCCGGCCAAACGGGGTGGTCCGGGACAGCAGCCGTCGAGCCGCAAGCCGCATCGCAAAGGCAGCTCCCGCGTCGACGTCGAGTCGGGCAAGATCCGCCTCAACAACTCCAAACCCGCCCGCCACCAGGTGGCTGAGGTGGAGGGCGACGGCGTCATCTACGTCTCCGACGGGATGCGACTGCAGAAGGTCCTCGCGGCGGCGGGCGTCGCCTCCCGTCGAGGCGCCGAGGAACTGATCGCCGCCGGACGTGTCGAGGTCGACGGCGAAGTGGTCGTCGAGCAGGGACTGCGGATCGACCCGAACACCGCGATCATCAAGGTCGACGGCGCCCGCGTCGTCATCGACGAGTCCAAGCAGTACCTGGCGCTGAACAAGCCCAAGGGCTGGCACTCCACGATGAGCGACGAGCACGGCCGACCCTGCATCGGTGACATCGTCGCCGAGCGTGTGATGGCCGGTCAGCGCCTCTTCCACGTCGGGCGGCTCGACGCCGACACCGAAGGACTGCTCCTGCTCACCAACGACGGCGAGCTCGCGCATCGCCTGATGCACCCGTCGTACGAGGTGCCGAAGACGTACCTGGCGACGGTGCGCGGCGAGGTCAACCGCGGTCTCGGTCGAGAGCTGCGTCGGGGAGTGGAGCTCGAGGACGGCCCGGTGAGCGTCGACTCGTTCGCGCTCCTGGAGGTGAATCAGGGCAAGTCGTTGATCCGGCTGACCCTGCACGAAGGGCGCAAGCGAGTCGTGCGTCGCCTGCTCGCCGAGGTCGGTTTCCCCGTGACACGACTGGTCCGTACCGACATCGGTCCGGTGGCGCTCGGCAAGCAGCGTCCCGGCAGCCTGCGCGTCCTCGACAACAAGGAGATCGGCGCGCTGTACAAGGCGGTGGGAATGTGACCGGCGTCAGCGAACCGAGTGCTGCTGAGTCGATGAGGGTCGTCGCGATCGACGGCCCCGCGGGAACCGGCAAATCGACGGTCTCGGGCAAGCTGGCGTCCCGTATCGGGGCCCACATGCTCGACACCGGCGCGATGTACCGTGCCGCGACGCTCGCCGTCCTGCGGGCGGGAGTTCGGCCCGACGGTGACGAGGTCGGCGACATCGTCGACGCCGCCGATATCCGGCTGACGGTCGGCGGCGACGACGCGGGGGACACCCAGGTGTTCCTCGACGGTGAAGACGTCTCCCGAGAGATCCGCACCGACGAGGTCACCGCGGCGGTGTCCGCGGTGTCGGCGAACCCGCGGGTGCGCGAGAAGCTCGTCGAACTGCAGCGCGCGCACGCCGACGACGCGTACCTGGTCGTCGAAGGACGTGACATCGGCACCGTGGTGTTCCCGGACGCCGCACTCAAAGTGTTCCTGACCGCGACGCCCGAGGCCCGGGCCGAGCGGCGTCACCGGCAGAATCTCGCTGCCGGCCGCGAGAGCATTCTCTCCGAGGTCCTCGACAGCGTGAACCGTCGCGACCATCTGGATTCGACCCGAGCGGTGTCGCCGCTGCGCGCGGCCGACGACGCGGTGCTGGTCGACACCAGCGACATGACCCTTGAGCAAGTGATCGACCGGCTCGCCGAGCTGGTCGCCGAGCGGATCGGAGTCCGCCCATGAGTGACGATTTCTCCACCGAGTTCGCCGACCCCAACCTGGCCGGCGACGGCACATGGTCGGACGAGGGCGATTGGGACCTGTCCGATTTCGTGACCGACGACGCCGCGGGAGAGAGCGCCGCACTGCCGGTGGTCGCGATCGTGGGACGGCCCAACGTCGGCAAGTCGACCTTGGTGAACCGCATTCTCGGTCGTCGTGAGGCGGTCGTCGAAGACGTTCCGGGTGTCACGCGCGACCGTGTGTCGTACAAGGCCGACTGGATCGGCCGCCAGTTCATGGTCACCGACACCGGTGGCTGGGAGCCGGATGCCAAGGGGATGGGCCTGGCGATCGCCGCCCAGGCCGAGTACGCGATGCGCACGGCTGACGCGATCGTCCTCGTCGTGGACGCCACCGTCGGCGCCACTGCCACCGACGAGGCCGTGGCCCGTGTGCTGCGGCGGTCGAAGACCCCGGTACTGCTGGCGGCGAACAAGGTCGACTCTGAGCGGATGGAAGCCGAGGCTGCATCGCTGTGGTCGCTCGGGCTGGGGGAGCCGCACACCATTTCGGCTGCGCACGGCCGCGGTACCGGAGATCTCCTGGACAAGATCCTCGAGGTTCTGCCGGAGTCGCCGCGCGAACGATTCGCCGTCGGCGGTCCGCGGCGTGTCGCGCTCGTCGGAAAACCGAACGTCGGTAAGAGCTCGCTGCTGAACAAGTTGGCCGGCGAGGAACGCGCTGTGGTCGACAACGTCGCGGGCACCACCGTCGACCCCGTCGACGAGTTGATCGAACTGGGCGGCAAGCCGTGGCAGTTCGTCGACACCGCCGGATTGCGCCGCAAGGTGCGGAACGCCACCGGGCACGAGTACTACGCGTCGCTGCGGACCCGTGCGGCACTGGACTCGGCCGAGGTGGCTCTGCTGCTGATCGATGCCAGTCAGACGATCACCGAGCAGGACCTGCGCGTGCTGTCGATGATCGTCGACAGCGGTCGTGCGCTCGTCGTCGTGTTCAATAAGTGGGACCTCGTCGACGAGGACCGCCGCTACGAGCTCGACAACGAGATCGACCGTGAATTGGCGCGTGTGCCGTGGGCACGGCGGGTCAACATCTCGGCGATGACCGGGCGGAGCGTCCAGAAGCTGGTTCCCGCGCTCGAGGGCGCGCTGGAGTCGTGGGACAAGCGCATCTCCACCGGTCAGCTCAACTCGTGGCTCAAGGAGATCATCGCCGCCACGCCGCCGCCGGTGCGCGGAGGGCGGCAGCCGCGTGTCATGTTCGCCACGCAGGCCGCGACCAGACCTCCGACCTTCGTGCTGTTCACCACAGGCTTCCTGGAGGCGGGGTACCGGCGCTTCCTGGAGCGGAAACTGCGCGAGCGGTTCGGCTTCGACGGTTCGCCCGTGCGGATCAACGTCCGTGTGCGCGACAAGCGCGACCGAAAGAAGTAACGACGTGCCCACAGCGGCCTGAGTACGAGTGGTGCTCAGGCGCTGTGACACAATTCCGGCATGTTGATCATCGGAATCGTCCTCTGGGGCATGCTCATCGGTGCTGCCGCCTAACTGATCCTCGGAACCGGTCGCAAGGGGCTCAACTGGGGCATGGCTCTGGCCTCGGGCCTCATCGGCTCATTCGTGGGCGGCCTCTTGATCAGCTTGATCGCCGGCGACGGCATCGAGTTCCGTCCCAGCGGCATCATCGGCTCCATCATCGGAGCTCTGATCGTCTCCGCAGTCTGGATTGCGGTCGACCGTCAGCGCGCCGAAAAGTAGCCGTACGCAGGCGATTAGCAGTCTGGCCGTCGGGTGAGCTAAGGTGAATTCGCTTCGCCAGGCGGAGCAGACGGGCTGTGGCGCAGTTTGGTAGCGCACTTGACTGGGGGTCAAGTGGTCGCAGGTTCAAATCCTGTCAGCCCGACGTCGTGACCAGCACTTATGTGCTGGTCACAGTCGTGTGTGCCCTCTACGT
>NZ_BANU01000048.1 GCF_000333035.1 Gordonia sihwensis NBRC 108236 | reverse complement strand
CGCGCCCGCTCCCGCCACTGCGGGCCGGCAGGCCGACGCGGCGGTTCCGGCGGCGCGGCTGCCGCAGCCGACGCTCACCGATCGGGAGGTGGAGGTGCTGCGCACCTGGCTGATGCTCGATTCGAAGCCTGCGGTCGCCGAGGCGCTGTACATCTCGCTCGGCACGGTCAACACCCATCTGACCCGCATCCGGGCCAAGTACGCCGAACTCGGCCGTCCGGCCTCCACCAAGGCCGCGCTCGTCGCCCGTGCGATTCAGGACGACATCGTCGACATAGACGAGCTCTGAGGCCCGGCCGGTCGCCGGTGAACCTGCCGGTCCTACCGGTGCCGCAGCATCGGCACGTCGAGACCGACCGGCGGCACGCCGAAGGCGTCGACGAGCGTCTGAGCGTGCGGCCGCAGGTCGGCGCAGAGTTCGTTGACGCCGCGACGGACGGCCTTGGCGCGTTCCACGCTGACGTGCCGGTGCATGAGGAACCACGACAGGTCCTCTTCCAGGACCGAGTAGACGAACAGGTCGCGGACCCGCTTGAGCAACCGGCGGGTCTCGCGGTCCTGGACTCGTCCGATCACCTCGACGAAGGTTTCGAGAACGATCCGCTCGATGTGCGCCTGCCCGACCTTGATCAGGTGATCCTGGGTGTCGGTGAAGACCGCTACCGGATCGGCGTCGTCCTCGCGGGCGCGTCCCAGCCGTCCCGCGACCGTCCGGGTGAGGTGATCCTCCCGGTTGCGGAGCAGCCTGAGCTGAGTTCCGGGGTGTGTGAGGGCGCTGTTCTCGGGGTCTTCGTCGGAGCCGTCGAGCAGGGTCTGCACCACCTGCCGCGCCGCGGTCTTCTCCAGCGCGACGCTGCCTGCCATGTTGGCGACGAACCTCACCCATCCCACGGGGTCGAGGTCGCGGATGTCATCCGCGTACGAGGTGAGCTGCTGCTTGGCGACGAGTTGCGTGAGTACCAGGTTGTCGCCCTCGAAGGTGGTGAAGACGTCGATGTCGCCGCGGAGCAGGGGCAGCAGATTCTCCGACAGGTACCCGGCGCCACCGCAGGCTTCGCGCGCCTCGGAGATCGCGCGCTGGGCCAGCGCCGTGTGACCGGCTTTGATGGCGGCGGCCTTGGTCTCCAGACGGCGCATGTCGGCCGGGTCGACGGTGTCCGGGTCCGCGGTCTGCAAGTCGTGGAGTTCGGCGGTGACCTCGTTCTGTGCGAGTGCGAAGGCGTATGCGCGCGCCACCAGGGGGAGAAGCCGTCGCTGGTGTGTGCGGTAGTCCATCAGCAGCAGTTCGCCGTCGCCGCCGGGCGCCTGAAACTGTCGGCGGACCAGGGCGTAGTTCACCGCGAGGGCCAGGCCGAAGCGTCCCGCGGCACCGGCCGAGGCGCCTACGGTGACGCGGCCGCGGACCAGGGTGCCGAGCATGGTGAAGAACCGGCGGTTGTCGGACTCGATGGGGCTGGAGTACGTGCCGTCGGCGGCCACGTCGCCGTACCGGTTGAGCAGGTTGGCGCGCGGGACACGGACGTGGTCGAAGGAGATCCGGCCGTTGTCGACTCCGGGGAGACCGCCCTTGTAGCCGCAGTCGGAGGTGGTGACGCCGGGGAGGTCGGCGCCGTCGGCGTCCCGGATCGGCACCACGAAGCAGTGGACGCCGCGGCCGACCGGTTCCTCGCCCGGCCCGCCGGTGACGAGCTGTGCGAAGACCGCGGCGTAGCGGGCGTGGGCGGCGGCCCCGCCGATGTAGTCCTTGCGCGAGTTCGGCGTCGGCGAATGGATTTCGAACTCTTCGGTGTCGGGTCGATAGGTGGCGGTGGTCTCCAAGTGCTGGACGTTGGATCCGTGGCCGGTCTCCGTCATCGCGAAACAGCCGAGTACGTCGAGGTCGATGAGGCCGCGGACGTATTCGTCGTGGTGGCGTGCGGTGCCGAGGTTCTCGATGGCTCCGCCGAACAGGCCCCATTGGACGCCGGCCTTGACCATCAGCGAGAGGTCGCCGTAGCCGAGGGTCTCGATGGCGGTGACGGCTGCGCCCACGTCACCGGTGCCGCCGTGCTCGGCCCGGAAGCCGGCAGCGGGGAAACCGAGGGCGACCATCTCCTTCATCTGGCCGAGCACGCGGGCGCGATAGTCGTCGAGGGACAGTCCGGACTGGGGGAGCAGTGCGTGAGTCTGGATGTGGTCGCGCACGGTGTCGCGGGTGGCGGACCACCGCCCGTCGAGGACGGTGCGCAACCGGGCGGCCAGATCCGCTCCGGTGTCGTCGGTGCCGGCGTCTGCAGAACTCGTCTCGGGGCTCATGCCCTGACCCTACCGAGGGGTTGCCGACGCCGGGAGCGGAGCGGAGTGCGTGGAGCGGTGTGCGCGGGTCTCGGCAGCTGGTGCGATAATCGCCGGGTGGCGAGCATTGAAGAGATTCTGGCCGTGGAGCGGATCGACAACGACATCTATCGCGGCGGTTCCTTCCCGAGCCAGCTGCGCAGGACGTTCGGCGGTCAGGTGGCCGGGCAGGCCCTGGTGGCCGCGACCCGGACAGTGGACCGGGAGTTCGCCGTCCACTCGTTGCACGGCTATTTCCTCCGGCCGGGAAGGCCGGACGAGCCCGCGGTGTTCATGGTCGACCGCATCCGCGACGGGCGTTCGTTCGTGACCCGGCGGGTGACCGGTGTGCAGGACGGCGAGGCGATCTTCTCGATGTCGGCGTCGTTCCATGTGACCCACGACGAGGGCATCGAGCACCAGGATCGGATGCCCGAGGTGCCGGACCCGGAGTCGCTGCCGGGCCGCGAGTCGGCGGACGACAGTCAGAGGGCGCTGCTGGAGGAGTGGGCGAACTTCGACATCCGGATCGTCGGTCAGGCGGAGACCTCCAGGTATCCGGGGCTGGCCGCACAACAGCGGGTCTGGTTCAAGTACCGGCTCCCGTTGCCGGACGACCATCTGCTGCACGTGTGCACGCTGGCGTACATGAGTGACATGACGCTGCTGGGGTCGTCGATGACGGTGCACCCGGGGGCGAAGGCGCAGACGGCCTCGCTCGATCACGCGATGTGGTTCCTCCGGCCGTTCCGGGCCGACGACTGGCTGCTGTACGACCAGACCTCGCCGTCGGCGGGCGGCGGGCGGGCCCTGACCCAGGGCCGGATCTTCGACCGCTCCGGCCGGATGGTGGCCGCGGTGACCCAGGAGGGACTGACCAGGTCGGTCGCTACCGACTCGGCCGCGTCGATCATGAGGCAGGACCGGTGAGCGTGCGGATCGGTGTGCTCGCTCTGCAGGGCGATGTCCGCGAGCACGTGGCGGCGCTGGCCGCGTGCGGTGCCGAGGCGGTGCCGGTGCGCCGGGAATCGGAGCTCGACGCGGTGGACGGCCTGGTGATCCCCGGCGGCGAATCGACGGCGATGAGCCGGCTGCTCGGTGTGTTCGAGCTCTACGACCCGCTGGTGAAGCGGTTGCGTGACGGGCTGCCCGCGTACGGCTCGTGCGCGGGGATGATCATGCTGGCGTCGAAGATCCTCGACACCCGGCCGGACGCCCGGCATCTCGACGCACTGGATGTGACGGTGCGGCGCAATGCGTTCGGGCGTCAGGTGGAATCGTTCGAGACCGATCTGAGCTTCGCCGGCATCACCGACCGACCGGGGGAGCGTCCGGTGCGCGCCGTGTTCATCCGGGCGCCGTGGGTGGAGGAGACCGGGCCGGGAGTGCAGGTCCTGGCGACGGTGGACCGCGGGCCCGCGGCGGGGCGTGTCGTCGCCGTACGGCAGGGAAACGTGCTGGCCACGTCGTTTCATCCGGAGGTCACCGGCGACGTGCGCGTGCACGAGTTCTTCGTCGATATGGTTGCCACAGCGTAGAATCTGCCCGTGCCCTGACAGGCATCGCTGACTTTTCACGAAGGGAACACCACAATGAGCGGCCACTCCAAATGGGCCACCACCAAGCACAAGAAGGCTGTCATCGACGCCAAGCGCGGCAAGATGTTCGCCAAGCTGATCAAGAACATCGAGGTGGCGGCTCGTACGGGTGGTAGTGATCCGGCAGGCAATCCGACGCTGTACGACGCGATTCAGAAGGCGAAGAAGTCGTCGGTCCCGAACGACAACATCGAGCGCGCACGCAAGCGCGGCGGCGGTGAAGAGGGAGGCGGCGCCGACTGGCAGAACATCACCTACGAGGGCTACGGCCCCAACGGCGTCGCCATCCTGATCGAGTGCCTGACCGACAACCGCAACCGTGCCGCGACCGAGGTCCGGGTGGCGATGACCCGCAACGGCGGCAACATGGCCGACCCGGGCTCGGTGTCGTACCTGTTCACCCGCAAGGGCGTGGTGACGTTGGAGAAGGGCGATCAGACCGAGGACGACGTGCTGATGGCCGTGCTGGACGCGGGTGCCGAGGAGGTCACCGATCTGGGTGATTCCTTCGAGATCGTCAGCGAACCCGGTGATCTGGTCGCCGTGCGCACGGCGCTCCAGGAGGCGGGAATCGACTACGACTCGGCCGAGCCGGACTTCCGCGCGTCGGTCGAGGTGGCCGTCGATGCCGAGGGTGCGCGCAAGGTGATGAAGCTGATCGATGCGCTGGAGGACTCCGACGACGTTCAGAACGTCTACAGCAATGTCGACATCAGCGACGAGGTGCTCGCCGAGCTCGAGAACGACTGATAGAGTCTCGAACAAGTGTTCTTACCGCTGCGCTGCAGCGGAGGATGCCGTCGTCGTGCCCGTCGGGTGCGACGACGGCCTTGATCGGGAAGTGAGGCGCGAGTGCGAGTCATGGGCGTCGACCCCGGCCTCACCCGATGCGGAATCGCGTTGGTGGAGGCGGGAACCGGCCGCAGAGTCACCGCGCTCGACGTCGACGTGGTCCGCACCCCGGCCGACATGGAACTGGCCGAACGGCTGCTTGCGATCCACGTGGGCGCCGTCCACTGGATCGACACGCACGGACCCGACGTCGTGGCGATCGAGCGGGTCTTCGCGCAACGCCAGGTGAGCACGGCGATGGGTACGGCACAGGCGGCGGGCGTGATCGCGCTGGCCGCCGCGCAACGCGGAATCCCGGTGCGGTTCCACACGCCGAGCGAGGTGAAGGCCGCTGTCACCGGCTCCGGCCGGGCGGACAAGGCGCAGGTGACGGCGATGGTCACGCGGATTCTCGGAATGCAGACGCCGCCGAAGCCGGCCGACGCGGCCGACGCGCTCGCGCTGGCCATCTGTCACTGCTGGCGCGGTCCGGTCAACGATCGCATGGAAGAGGCCGCCAAGCGGGCGCGCGAGGCGCAGAACCGTCATCGCGCCCGGCTCAAGGCGGCACAGGAGGAGGCCCGCGCTGTGCTGGGCGGAGAGGCGGCGTCGTGATCGCGTCCGTGTCCGGCGAGGTCATCGACATCGCGCTCGATCACGCTGTGATCGAATGCGCCGGAGTCGGCTATCGCGTCTTGGCGACTCCGCCGACTCTCGGGTCGCTCAAGCGGGGGACCACGGTGCGGCTCCTCACCGCCATGATGGTGCGCGAGGACTCGATGACGCTGTACGGCTTCACCGATCCCGAGGCGCGCGACCTGTTCGGGTTGCTGCAGACGGTGACCGGCGTCGGTCCGCGTCTGGCGATGGCGACGCTGGCGGTCCTCGAGCCGGACACCCTGCGGCGTGCGCTGGCCGATTCGGATGCGAAGGCGCTCACGGCGGTTCCGGGGATCGGCAAGCGGGTGGCCGAACGGCTGGTGGTGGAGTTGCGCGACAAGGTGACCGCTGGACCGGCGTCGTCGCAGGCGGGAGTCTCGGTGCCTGCCGGAGCCGGCGCCCAGGTCACCGAGGCTCTCGTCGGCCTCGGCTTCACCGAGGGCGCCGCGCAGAAGGCCGTCGCCGCGGTACTCGCCGACAACGCCGACGCCGACTCGTCGGCTCTCCTTCGCGCCGCGCTCACCGCCCTCGGGCCGCGTCGATGAATCCGGAGGAAGACTTCCTGGCGGCCGGTCCCATCGCGGGCGACGGTGACCTCGACGCGAGTCTGCGGCCGTCGAGCCTGACCGACTTCATCGGGCAGCCGCGCGTCCGCGAACAGCTCGAACTGGTGCTGCACGCGGCGCGGGCGCGGGGCCGCACGCCCGATCACATCCTGCTGTCGGGGCCTCCCGGGCTGGGCAAGACGTCGCTGGCGATGATCATCGCCGGCGAGATGGGGGCGGCGATCCGCATCACCTCGGGCCCCGCGCTGGAGCGGGCGGGCGATCTGGCGGCGATGCTGTCGAATCTCGTCGAGGGCGATGTGCTGTTCATCGACGAGATCCATCGCATCGCCCGGCCCGCCGAGGAGATGCTGTACCTGGCGATGGAGGACTTCCGCGTCGACGTCGTCGTGGGCAAGGGCCCGGGCGCCACGTCCATCCCGCTGGAGGTGGCGCCGTTCACCCTGGTGGGCGCCACCACGCGATCCGGCGCACTGACCGGCCCGCTGCGCGACCGGTTCGGATTCACCGCGCACATGGAGTTCTACGAGACCGGCGAGCTGGTCCGGGTGCTGCAGCGGTCGGCGGCGATCCTCGGGATCGCCATCGAACCGGAGGCTGCGGCCGAGGTCGCCGGACGCTCGCGCGGAACACCCCGGATCGCGAATCGGCTCCTGCGGAGAGTGCGGGACTACGCGGAGGTCCGCGGCGACGGCCGCGTCGACCTGTCGGCCGCGCGCGCGGCGCTGGCGGTGTACGACGTGGACGAACTGGGACTGGATCGGCTCGATCGCGCGGTACTCGGCGCTCTCGTGCGCGGCTTCGGCGGGGGGCCGGTGGGCGTCTCGACGCTCGCCGTGGCCGTCGGCGAGGAACCGGCCACGGTGGAAGAGGTGTGCGAGCCGTTCCTGGTGCGCGCCGGAATGATCGCGCGGACTCCGCGGGGCCGTGTCGCCACCGCGGCGGCCTGGCATCACCTGGGTCTTCAGCCGCCGGCGGGTGCGATGGACCGAGTACTCGGGGTCCGCGTGCGCGAGGACGGCACCGGAACCCTCTTCGACTGACGCACGTCACGCCGTCGGACGGGCGGTCGCGCGACGCGATCGGTCGGAGCATGAATCAGAATCGCGACGCGAGCGCCACCTGTGAGTCTCGCGCCCGGCGGGCCTGGCACACTGGTCCCCATGGAATCGTTGATCCTCCCGTTGATGCTGGTCTTGATGGCCGGCTTCATGTTCTTCAGCATCCGCAACCAGAAGAAGCGTGCGGCCGCTATGAACGAGATGCAGAACTCCCTCGAGGCCGGTGCGCGCGTGCAGCTGCATTCGGGTCTCTTCGCCACCGTGGTCGACACCGGCGACGGTGACAGCGACGTCGTGAAGCTCGAACTCGCTCCCGGTGTGGTGACCGAGTGGAACCGGCTGGCCATCCGCGAGGTCGTGACGCCGGAGAGCGAGGCCACCGATGAGGCCCCCGAGGTGGAGACCATAGCGCTTGAGACCACCGCGATCGAGACATCAGAGATCGTTCCGGACGCGCCGGCGGCCGACGAATCGCGCGACGAGAAGAACGAAGCGAAGCCCGAAGAGAAGTAGACGACCCACGTGACTAAACCCAATCGACGCGCCGCCGGCACCAAGCTGCGGCCCGAGGTTGCACCGTGGAAGCCGCTCACGGTGTTCTTCGTCGTCCTCGGCATCATCTATGCGCTGGTGTTCTTCACAGGCGGCGGAAGCCCGAAGCCCAAACTCGGCATCGACCTGCAGGGCGGCACCCGGGTGGTGCTGACCGCTCGCACCGACGACGGCAAGGCGCCCTCGGCCGAACAGCTCGACCAGGCGCGCCAGATCATCGACCAGCGCGTCAACGGCCTCGGCGTCGGCGGCTCGGAGGTCGTCGTCAACGGCAGCACCATCGTCATCACCGTGCCGGGTGACGACGGCAAACAGGCTCGTGCGCTCGGTCAGACCGCGCGGCTCTACATTCGTCCGGTCGTCGAGCAGCAGCCGGCGACCAAGCAGAAACCGGATCCGACGGCCAAGAAGGTCGCCGATATGACGCCGGAGGAGCAGACCGCGGCCATCGACGAGCAGCGCAGCCTGCGGCAGGCCCCGGCGAACGCCGACAAGGCCACCCTCGACAAGCTCCGACAGGAGATGGGCAAGCTCGACTGCTCGGCGTCGGCCAACGACCCGCTGGTGGGCCACGACCGGCCGGACGAGTACCTCGTCACCTGCGGTGACAAGGACGGGATGGTGTACCTGCTCGAGCCGATGCTGATCGACGGCCGCGATATCGCGAGCGCGAAGGCCGGGCAGAACCAGACGGGCGCGTGGACGGTCAACGTCGATTTCAAGGGCGACGGCAAGAAGACGTGGGCCGACTACACGGGCAAGCACGTCGGAACCCCGACCGCGGTCACGCTCGACACCCGGGTGCTGAGTGCGCCGTCGATCAACCAGCAGATTCTCGGCACCACCGAGATCAGCGGCTCCTTCACCCAGGACGAGGCGAACCAGCTGGCCAACGCACTGAAGTACGGTTCGCTGCCGCTGTCGTTCGCGATGTCGGACGCTCAGACGGTCTCGGCGACCCTCGGACTGCACTCGCTGCAGGCAGGCCTGATCGCCGGCCTGGTCGGCCTGATCCTGGTCCTGATCTACTCGCTGATCTACTACCGCGCGATGGGCTTCCTGTCGGTGCTGTCGCTGATCCTGGCCGGTGCGATGGTGTACGGCATCATCGTGCTGCTGGGCCGCTGGATCGACTTCACGCTCGACCTCGCGGGCATCGCCGGTCTGATCATCGGCATCGGCATGACCGCCGACTCGTTCGTGGTCTACTTCGAGCGCATCAAGGATGAGATGCGTGAGGGCCGGACGGTGCGGTCGGCGGTGTCCCGCGGCTGGCAGAGCGCGCGGCGCACGGTCTGGACCGGCAACGCGGTCAGCTTCATCTGCGCGGCGATCATCTACCTGCTCGCCGTGGGGGCGGTGCGCGGATTCGCGTTCACCCTGGGCTTGACCACGCTGATCGACATCGTCATCGTGTTCCTCGTGACGCACCCGCTGGTCGTGCTCGCGAGCCGGAACGAGTTCCTTTCCCGACCGGCCGTCAACGGCCTCGGCGCGGTATCGGAGGTGGCGCGGGCTCGTCGCAAGGCGAGCGCAGCGGCACGCACCTCCGGCTCCGCCGCTGATCGATCAGAGGGGGAGTCGCAGTGAGCGACAAGACGACCTCAGACACGTCGCGCTCCGGCACGGCGCCCGCGGACTGGGCCGACGCCGACTACGTCGCGGCCAAGGACCAGTCCTTCCTCTCCCGCCTGTACTCCGGCACCGGCGCCTTCGACGTCGTCGGGCGGCGGCGCCGCATGTGGTACGTCATCTCCGGCGTGCTGATGCTGATCTGCATCCTGTCGATCGCGATCCGCGGGTTCACCTTCGGCATCGACTTCGAGGGCGGAACCCAGGTGTCGGTGCCCGCACGCGCCGGCGTCACCACGAGCGAGGTGTCGAAGGTATTCAGCGACACCCTCGGCAAGGACCCGCAGTCGGTTCAGCAGGCGGGCAGCGGCAACTCCGCGACCATCCAGCTGCGCACCGAGACGCTCACGACCGAGGAGACCGGCAAGCTCCTGCACGCGCTCGGCACGGCCTTCGAGCCGGAGGTGACCCAGGCCGATGTGAGTTCCTCCGACGTCAGCTCGACGTGGGGCAAGGAGATCACGCGAAAGATGCTGATCGCGCTCGCGGTGTTCCTGGTAGTGGCGTTCATCTACATCGCGATCAGATTCGACAAGGAGATGTCGATCGCGGCGATGGCCTCGCTCATCTTCGACCTCGTCGTCACCGCCGGCATCTATTCGCTCGTCGGTTGGGAGATGACGCCCGCGACGGTGATCGGCCTGCTGACGATCCTCGGCTTCTCCGTCTACGACACGGTGGTGGTCTTCGACAAGGTCGAGGAGAACACCAGATCGGTGCTCGCGACCACGCGCCGCACATACGCCGAGCAGACCAACCTCGCGGTGAACCAGACGCTGATGCGCTCGATCAACACCACGGTGATCTCGATCCTGCCGATCATCGCGCTGATGGTGGTCGCCGTGTGGATGCTCGGTGTCGGCACGCTGAAGGATCTGGCGCTGATCCAGCTCGTCGGCGTGGTCGTCGGCACCTTCTCCTCGGTCTTCCTCGCCTCGCCGCTGCTGGTGACGATGAAGGAACGATCGACCGACATCAAGCGGCACACGGCCAAGGTCCTCGCCCGCCGAGAGAAGGTCTCAGCATGATTCACCCGCGGCTGCGCCGTGCCGCAGCTCTGCTCGCGGTCGGTGCGGCCGCGGGTGGAGCACTCGTCGCGTGCGGCGGCGAGAAGCGGTCGGACGTGGACTACCTCATCGACGCACGGGTGTCGTCGTACAACGTCAACACCGTCGACGCGCATGCCGACGGTGCCCTGATGGCGCTGACCCGCGTGCTCCCGGGCTTCTCCATCGTCGGCCCGGAGGGCCAGATCCTCGCCGATCGGGACGTGGGCACCGTCTCGCAGGAACAGGGCGAGGCCCTGACTCTGCGCTACGACTTCACACCCGCCGCGGTCTACTCCGACGGCACCGCGCTCAGCTGCGACGATCTGTTCCTGGCGGCGACCGCGATGGGCGGCTCGGTACCGGGTTTCGACGCCGCCACCAACGCGGGCTACCGCGACATAGCCCGTGTGGAATGCACACCGGGCGCCCGGACCGCCACCGTGGTCTTCAAACGCGGCAGCGCCTACGGCCAGTGGAACGAGCTCTTCGGTTCCGGAACGCTGCTGCCCGCGCACGTCGTGGCGCGGCTGGCGGGCGTGCCCAACGTGGTCGACCCGATCCGCTCGGGCGACCGGACCGCGATCGCCAAGATCGCGAAGGCGTGGAACACCGGTTTCGACCTTCGGCCGGGAGCCGCGGTCGAGGCCGACCGGTTCCCGTCCGCCGGTCCGTATCGCATCGACTCGTACACCGTCGACGGCGGTCTCAAGCTGGTCGCGAACGACAAGTGGTGGGGCGCGCGCCCGGCGGCGCAGACCATCACCGTCTGGCCGCGGGGCACCGACGGCGAAGCCGCCCTCGACGGTTCCCGGTCCACCGTCATCGACACCGCCGACCTCGCGCTCGGCGATCGGGTGTCCGGACGCGCCGCGCCCACCACCCCCGTCGACCGATCGACGTTGCGCGAACCGGCTCCACTGTCGGTGACGCAGCTGGTGTTCGCCGGCAAGGGGGCCGCGGCCGATCCGCTGGTGCGCAAGGCACTGGCGTCGTGCATGCCGCGCGACGCTCTCGCCCGCCGCTTCGGCACCAACGGCGTGGTGTGGAATCTGCGCACCGCCTCACCCGCGGATCCTCTGGGACCGTCGCTGAACGTCCAGTACGGCCGCCGGTACCCGCGGTCGGACGTGCCGCGAGCCAAGGAACTGCTGGCCCAGCGCGCGATCGGAGAGAACGGGGCGCGCGCGAAACCCCGGATCCGGATCGGATACCTCGCGAAGTCGCAGGAGAACGCCGACGCGGTCCGGATGATCGCCGACGCCTGCACTCCCGCGGGTTTCACCGTGGAGGACGTCGCCTCGCCCGATCTGTCGGTGACCGCGCTCGGCAAGGACGTCGACGCGCTGCTGCTCTCGGACGGGAGCTTCGCCGCGTCGAGCACCGCATCGGGCTTCCCCGAGGCGTACGCCCTCTTCGGCGGCGACCCGCTGAACCTGTCGGGTTTCCGTAACAAGCAGGTCAGCGACGCGATCACCGAGCTGGCGGCGACGCGCAGCGACAGCGCCCGGCTACCGCTGCTGCGGACGATCGAGACGGCGGCGTGGGACGAATTGCCGACGGTTCCGCTGTTCGGCACCGTCCGCGCACGGGAATCGTCGTCGGTCACGCATGTGGTCCCCGGGCTCGGCGTGTCGGGCACCGGCTGGAACATGGACCGCTGGGGCGTGTCGGGGTGAGCCTCACCGAACGCTCGTCCGACCTGCGGGGCCTCGCGCAGGCCGCGATCGAGCAGCATGCTCGGCTCGTCGCCGACTTCCCTTCGCCCGGTGTCGAATTCAAAGATCTGACGCCCGTGCTCGCCGATGCGGCGGCGTTCGCCGCGGTGACCGGCGCACTCGCCCAGGCCTGCGCGGGGGCCGACCTCATCGCGGGCATCGACGCGCGAGGCTTCCTCGTCGGCGGTGCCGTGGCCCGCGAACTGGGCACAGGTCTCGTCGCGGTCCGTAAGGCGGGCAAGCTGCCGCCGCCGGTCATCGGGGTCGACTACCAGCTCGAATACGGCACGTCGCGGCTCGAGGTGCCGGCCGAGGGGATCGACTTCACGGGGCGCCGTGTCGCCGTGGTCGACGACGTCCTGGCGACCGGGGGCACGGTCGTGGCCGCCACCCGGCTGCTCGAATCCGCCGGCGCGCGGGTCGAGGCGATCGCGGTGATCATGGAACTCGCGGATCTGCCCGGCCGGGCCACGATCGCGGCGGACCTCGGACCCGCTGTTCGAGTGCATAACCTCTGCCGCGGCTGAGTACCATCGCGTTATGAGCGATCCCGATACCAAGCGCCCGGACGACGGTTCACCGCTGAGTTCGCGCCGCGTGCGAGCGCGTTTGGCACGGCGGATGACGGCGCCGCCGCGCAGCGGGGTCGCGCCGGTCCTGGAACCGCTCGTGAGTCTGCACCGCGAGGTGTATCCGAAAGCCGACGTCGCCGTCCTGCAGCAGGCCTATGCGGTGGCGGAGGAGGCCCACTCGGGCCAGTTCCGCAAGTCCGGTGATCCGTACATCACGCATCCACTGGCGGTCGCCACCATCCTCGCCGACCTGGGCATGGACACCACCACGCTGGTGGCGGCGCTGCTGCACGACACGGTCGAGGACACCAGCTACTCCTTGGAGAAGCTCGAGGCGGACTTCGGCGCCGAAGTGGCGCATCTGGTCGACGGCGTCACCAAACTCGACAAGGTGGCGCTCGGCAGTGCGGCGGAGGCCGAGACCATTCGCAAGATGATCATCGCGATGGCGCGTGATCCGCGGGTGCTGGTCATCAAAGTCGCCGACCGTCTCCACAACATGCGCACCATGCGGTTCCTCCCGCCCGAGAAGCAGGCCCGCAAGGCGCGCGAGACCCTCGAGGTGATCGCACCGCTCGCGCACCGGCTGGGCATGGCGACCGTGAAGTGGGAACTGGAGGATCTCGCCTTCGCGATTCTGCATCCGAAGAAGTACGAGGAGATCGTCCGGCTCGTCGCCGACCGCGCACCCAGCCGGGACACCTATCTCGCGCGCGTGCGCTCCGACCTCAACACCGCGCTCGGCGCCTCGCGCATCACCGCCACCGTCGAAGGCCGGCCGAAGCACTACTGGTCGATTTATCAGAAGATGATCGTCAAGGGCAAGGACTTCGACGACATCCACGATCTCGTCGGCATGCGCATCCTGTGCGACGAGGTCCGCGACTGCTACGCCGCGATCGGCGTGGTCCACTCGCTCTGGCAGCCGATGGCCGGCCGCTTCAAGGACTACATCGCGCAACCCAGCTTCGGCGTGTATCAGTCGCTGCACACCACGGTGATCGGCCCCGAGGGCAAGCCGCTCGAGGTGCAGATCCGCACCTTCGAGATGCACCGGACCGCGGAGTTCGGCATCGCCGCGCACTGGCGCTACAAGGAGGGCCGGAAGGGCAAGGGGCGCAAGGCGACCGACATCGCCGAGGTCGACGACATGGCGTGGATGCGGCAGTTGCTCGACTGGCAGCGGGAGGCGGCCGACCCGGGGGAGTTCCTCGAGTCCCTGCGCTACGACCTCGCGGTGAAGGAGATCTTCGTCTTCACCCCGAAGGGCGACGTGATCACGCTCCCCGCGGGATCGACGCCCATCGACTTCGCCTACGCGGTCCACACCGAGGTCGGCCACCGGTGCATCGGAGCCCGCGTGAACGGGCGACTGGTGGCGCTGGAGCGGGCGCTGGAGAACGGCGAAGTGGTGGAGGTGTTCACGTCCAAGGCCGAGAACGCCGGACCCAGCAAGGACTGGCAGAACTTCGTCGTCTCGCCCCGCGCCAAGGCCAAGATCCGCCAATGGTTCGCCAAGGAGCGCCGCGAGGAGGCGCTCGAAGCCGGCAAGGACGCGATCGTCAAGGAGGTCCGCCGCGGCGGTCTGCCCGTGCACCGGCTGGTCTCGGGCGAGTCGATCAACGCGCTGGCCAAAGAGTTCGGCTTCAACGACGTCGATGCGCTGTACACGGCGGTCGGAGAGGGTCATGTGCCCGCGGGACGGGTGGTGCATCGGTTGGTGGCGATGCTCGGCGGCGTCGACGCGGCCGAGGAGGAGATCGCCAATCGGGCCACTCCGTCGTCGCCGACCCGCAGCAGGCAGAGCGGTGACAGCGGAGTCGTGGTCGAGGGCGTCGACAACGTGCTGGTCAAGCTCGCCAAATGCTGCACCCCGGTGCCGGGCGATGAGATCCTCGGCTTCGTGACCCGGGGCGGCGGCGTCAGCGTGCACCGCTCCGACTGCACCAACGCCGACGATCTGCGGTCGCAGCCCGAACGCCTGGTCCCGGTGAGTTGGGCGCCCAACCCGTCCTCGGTGTTCCTGGTCGCGATCCAGGTGGAGGCTCTCGATCGGCACCGGCTGCTCTCCGACGTGACCCGCGTCCTCGCCGACGAGCGCGTCAACATCCTCTCCGCCTCGCTCACCACCAACCGTGATCGTGTCGCGGTCAGCAAGTTCACATTCGAGATGGGCGACCCCAAGCATCTCGGCCACGTGCTGAACGTGGTCCGCAACGTCGAGGGCGTCTACGACGTCTACCGCGTGACGTCCGCCGCCTGACCCGCGCCCCTTGAGGGTTCGGAGGGCGCGACGGGCCTGGTTCAGGGCTATCTGCCTCTTCAGGGTCATCG
>NZ_BANU01000049.1 GCF_000333035.1 Gordonia sihwensis NBRC 108236 | reverse complement strand
AACCCATCCGATCAGCGAGTACCTTGTTGGGCACTCCACCGATCTCTTCCAACGCCTCGGCGATGAATCCGAGTGTGGTGGTGGATGTTTCGTTGGTGGCGAACCGAACGAACCGCCACCGCGAGAACGCCAACACCGCGCAGAACATGTGCAGCCCGCCGATTACGGCCCAATCGATGACCAGGTAGTCACCCGGAGCCCACACCGCCGGGCGGCGGCCACGATGATGATCACGGCGCCACTGTGTTTTCTCCTGGGCGACGAGACGACGGAAGTTGCGGGCCGAGCCCTCATAGCCCGCGGCACGTGCTACCGGCAGCAGTCGCTTGGCGGTGATCCGGCCGTGTGACCGCTCGACTCGCTCAGCGACCAACTCGGCGACCGCATCGTAGTTGCGGGCCCGTTCCTTGCGGTCGGGTGGTTGATCGTCGGCCTCGAACCGGTCGACCACACGCTTGACGGTCTTGTGGGTGGTGCCGCACACCTCGGCTGCGGCGCGATAGCTTCCGAGTTCTCGGTAAGCAGAAATGATGTCCATACGGTCCTTCGCAGACTTCAATGGAACTCCCAGGCGGTGATGGTGATCGGTTGGCACCTTCACCGTCATCGCCTGGGCCCTCAGTTCCGGGTCGACACGACGAACACAGGGTGGGGACTTTTATCTGGCCACCAGCGGGGACCTCGACCTGGCCACCAATGGGGACTTTCTCATGGCCATGGACAACTGCTTGGCGCGCTCGGCACCGAACAGTTGACCCTGAGCGAGCTCACGAACTCCTCACCCGAGGCGAAAACTCTGACGACTGGGATAGCTACCTGGATACGCGAATCGGTAGTTCTGGAAGACGGGTCACGCCCCCACGGCATCACCTACCCGTCAAAATGGGGCGCCGGTCTCACTAACTGGGCGATGTGGATGCGCCGAACCGATGACGGCACCGGGCAGGACCCGATCAAGACGCTCGAGACAGCCGAGATTGGGAAGCACTCAGCCGCACTCATAGCGGCAGCCCAACTTCGGGGATTCTCCATATTTTGAACGCCAAGACCGACACAAGCCTCAGAGTGAGCTGAAGTAGCCCGGCGAGGCGACACCCTCGACCAGCATACGCCGCTTGACTTATGTCGCATCTACTTGAAACTTCCGCTCCCCCAGTCGATCTAGAGGGCTGATTAGATATTATGACATTTGAGCAGGTAGGGGCGGCCTCTACCGCCGCATTCTGGCGAAGCAGGAACTCGGACAGAGACACGACCACGGAAGCTACTGCCTGGCAACGCGATTTGAGGTCGAGTTAACAGCCTCGGCAAGACATGGACATAGTCGCGCACCTGCTGATCTCTGGCCTTTAGGGTAAAAGGCCTGCCGAGCGAGCAAGCACCACAGCTTCTAGTCGCGAGGACGCACCAAGTTTGTGCATTATTCCCTTCATATATCCTTTTACGGTATTTACGGTTAGGCCGAGCGAATCAGCAATCCGAGCATTCGGGTATCCAAGCGCAACAAACGCCAGAACATCTTGCTCCCGGGCGGTTATATTTGTTGACATTGACTTGGCATCAGTTTCGGCAGTGAGCATTTCGATGATATCGGTGAGTTCCCCCGAGAGGCGCTGGTCGTCCACATCCTCAACCAGCTGGCGGAGACGTGCGAAAGCGGCGGTGACACGGTTGCGAAGATCCTTGTCTGGCGAGTGCGCATCGTACTCCAACAGCGCCCGGGCGGACGCGATCTCTTGCTCAATGGCTCGCGCCTCGCTTGCGAGTGTGTCGAGCATCCGATCACCAATGAGGCGTGGGGTGTGGAGTGCACCGTAGATCACCGCGATCGGGACTCGATCGACAATAACAGGGGCGGCCATCATCGCGCGCAGTTCTTCCTGCTCGATAATATCGTTGTAGCGGTGGGAGATTCGCGGCGTTTCCAGATAGTCGTCGACGACCATTGGCCGTCTTAGGGCAACTACCCTGCCGCCCAGTCCGTGCCCGACCTCGATAGAAACTCCATCGATTACGCCTTTCGTCTCGCCCTCAAAGTGCTGCAAGTGCACCGTTGATCGCCCCTTGGCCATGCCGGCGAATGCCAGAGAAACATTGGTGTCCCGGCGCACCCTGCGCAATGAACTGGAGACGATCTCCTCGATCGTTCTAGACATTTGCTCTCCTACCATCAGTGGTGAGCAGATCTCATCGCTCGTTCTAGACGCTCGACCCCCTCTTCGGGGGGTGTGGACGAGGTCGCGCCCGCTTCACCCTGTGAGAGAACATACAACGCCAGGGAAGATTGGCATTCCAAATCGGGGGTTTGTGATGCACCAGCTCGTGGAGGCGCTGACTCCGAGTGTTCACGTCGCTACAGGTCAGCAGCTGTCCCATCAGCGCGCCTCACAGTCGCACCTCGGGTGAGTGCGCCGTGACATCGGGTGCGGCCGAGCGAGGTGCCGAAGACTGGTTCTCCCGAGACAGTTCGATGTGTGTTCACAGTTAGAGAACTCAACGTGTACGATGTGTGTTCACAGTTAGAGAACTCAACGTGTACTTTTGAAGGAGTGGATGTGCCCCGTACTTTCCTAGCAAGATCGATTGGATACGCAGCTGCTGCGCTACTCGTAGCAACAGCAACAGCAACAGCGGGCGCTCCGGCCGTTGCAGAGCCTGCGGACGCCCCTGTCGAGAACGGCGGCCTGCTGCGGTCTGTTAAGACGGATCTCCTGGCAGGCGCCATCCCTACTGGGGTGAAGGCGACTTCGGTCACGTATCGAAGCTCCGATACCCGCGGCAAGCCAGTCGCTACAACGGGAATTGTTATGGTTCCGGCTTCGAAGTGGACTGGTAGAGGACCTCGCCCATTGGTCACCTATGCAGTTGGCACCCACGGCTCGGATCCGAGTTGCCGACCTTCACAGCTGCTGACTCGCGGACTGACCACCGACCGCTCTGGCGTTCCTATGATCGAGCTACAGCTGCTTGACGTGGCTTCCCTCTTGACTCGAGGGTTCGCTGTAACCATGACCGACTTTCAGGGGACGGAGGCGCCGGGGCGGCTACCTTACCTGCAGCCCATTCCCCAAGCCCACGCAGTGCTTGATGCTGCGCGCGCCGCTATATCGGTGGGGGCAGTTGATCGCCGAGCGCCTGTCGGAATCTGGGGATACTCACAGGGGGGCGGGGCAGCTGCCGCCGCTGCCGAACAGGCCAAGTCTTATGCCCCTGAACTCAATATCAGAGGGTCTGTGGTCGGTGCGCCCCCGACCAACCCGGCGCGAACAATGATGTTCAACGAAGGGAAGCTATCGGCCGGAGTTATTGGCTACTTCGTGAACGGGGTACGGGCTGAGTATCCGCAACTTGCGCCGAAGATCGATGCGAAACTAAACAGTCAGGGTAGAGATTTTCTGCGTAAGACTGCGGGTGAGTGTCTGGTGGGCAGTGTCGTCGGCCACTATTTCAGATCGACAAAGGGGATGACGGTAAGTGGGCGACCGTTAATCGAAGAGTTGGCTTCCGATCCTGAGATAAACAGCGTATTCCAGAGTTTCGTAATGGGACGAACGGCACCGAGTCATCCGGTACTCCTTATGCAGAACGTGAACGACGACGTTGTCCCCGCCGACGATGCGAATGCCACGGCAGACGCTTGGAAACGCGGGGGTACCAACGTCGCCAGGGCGAATATCAACACACCATCGCTACCGCCCATCGGAGCTCCAGGACACGCAGTCGGATTGGTTACCGGTAATATCGCAGTCAACTGGCTGGCAGGCCGACTCACCCAATAAATGGCTCACAGCGAGGACCTGCGGAAGTCAAGCGTGTCTGCCGGCTTCCGCAGGTTGGCCCCTGAAGCATGGCCGTCACCGACACAGCTCGTCTATGCATCTGGCCACCAAGTGTTTGTCCACCACAGCAGCACGTGACCGCTGGTCCAGCGCTTAGTGATCGACGCAGGTCGCAGACACATGGCGTCCAAGCGGGTCGAAACGACGCGTAGCCAGCGCGCGATCACCGCCGGGTGAACTCCAACCCCACGGGTGACGCGCGCCGGACCAAACTAGGCGTGATCGTTGCGAAAGTACTTCGCTCGAGTCTCTGTCGGCAGCACTTCTAGCCGTCCCCTGAAATGAGAGCGTGCCGCCTCGACCTTCTGCTCATGACTTCGTGTGGCGGTCGTCAGCTGACTCTTGGCTCGCTCGATCTTTTCGGGAAGCGTCTTCTTCTCGTCAGCGGCCAGCCGTGCTTGTTTGTTGATCGCTGCCGCCAGCGCGTAGGC
The DNA here is from genome assembly GCF_000333035.1 of Gordonia sihwensis NBRC 108236. Lineage (GTDB taxonomy): Bacteria > Actinomycetota > Actinomycetes > Mycobacteriales > Mycobacteriaceae > Gordonia > Gordonia sihwensis. Next base: position 3,230 of record NZ_BANU01000049.1, on the reverse strand, counting down.
GTTCGGACCGGCTTTTGGGTCTTTCGATGCATCAAGGGTGGCGACACCATTTACTGCAGGACCATCAACCACAACGTACGCGTTGCCGGCACCGTTGGTGGATTCGTCGGCTGCCGATGCGGTGACGCCGATGATCGACCCGCTACCTTGCCTGGTGTCGATCCATCGCTGGTAGACCGTCACTCCTCCGCCGGCGGCGACCCGCTGGCCCTTGACGCTGCTCAGTTCGCTGATGGTTCGCTCGATGCTGGCGACTTCTGTCGTCATCAGCCGCGATGCAGCCCGGAACTGCTTGCGTGCAGACCTGGCGGCTGTCACTGCGTGCTGTACCTCGACATCGAGCTTGCCGAACTCCCGCCGGCGGTATTCGAACCAGCCGACGCCGACGATCACGGCCAGCGCGATGATGACCGCTACTGCTATTCCGGTGGCATCCATGTGGTTGGTCCTTCTGCTTGGTCACAATTGTTGTCGGGAACGGCGGATTGACATGAGAGTCTGTCAATCTTTGGATGGGCCTCGAGTCCTTGACCGGGTCGATCAGGGAGCGTCTTGCGAGTAGCGCTCTCGATTTGGTGGCGCAACTCCGTGGCTATGCTCGCGGGAACATCGATGTGAGCCTTGCCGAAGAGTTCGGTCACTCGTCGGTAGGCAGTTGCTCGTTCGTTAGGAGGAGATCGATCGTCGAGCGCCACTTTGATTGCCGATTCAGCGCATCGCAGCAGAGTTCGTTGCTCAGCCGACAGACCGCTGTCACCCGAGGCTGAAGCAGCTGCGTACGCGGCCCTCCATGCGGTTTCGGCAGCAACGGCCCGATCGGCGAAGTCACGCACGAAACCGAGTTCGTCAGGAACGGTGCCATCTACTCGCAAGGCATCGGCATGGGCGAAAGCAGTGTAGAAAGCTTGCACGAGCGGGTGTGTTCGATCGGCCAGTAGTGGGCGATGGAAGAATGCCGTTGCGTCGGTCTCGTAGGCAGCGAACTCTTCCCGCACCGTGTTCAGTCGGCGAACAGCGTCAATCCATAGCGCAGAGCGTAGTTGAGCATCGTTACCAATGCGCCCGGACGGTGGTGCCGCTGCGACGTCCGCGGCTGGCGGCTGTGGCCGGACTTCGCCACGAGTGTGCGGAGTATGAGAGGCCTGATGAAGGACTGCTCCGGGCGTGACGCACAGGACGCAGAAGCTGTTTCGCGCGCTTGTCACCGACTGAGGGGGAACCAGTTCGTTACCGGTGCTGCCTCGTATGGGACGAGTGATTACGACTGATCCGGATATGGGCCAAGCTTCATACGGTGCAGTGACAAGCATGTCAGCAGCTGCGGAGCGGAGACGACGCAGCCACTCCCGAAAGGCAGGGTCACCGTCCGCGATTATCAGTGGACCTTTGTTGTCGTCAACCCACTCAGCCACAGTGAGACCGGTTCCTGGGATCAGTAGTGTGGCGACGGCTTGACTCAGGTAGTAGCTCGTGGGGGCGTCGCGATCATTGTCGGCGTCATCGGCCGCGTGCATGGGCGAAATTCCTTGCCGGTACTGGGTCTCAGGTTTCGCTGAGTGTATCCGCCTGTCCGGAGAGCTCGTTACGCAGACTGAGGACCCGAGGAGTGGTGTCGGCGAGCATGGTCAGTTAGGTTTTTGCCGCCCGCGGGCGTCGGCAGCGTGGTGCGCTCGAGCACGACTCCAGGCTCAACTAGCCGTTGCCTGTTCCCATGTCGCCTAACAGCAGCACAGCTGCGGATGTCGTTCCGAGACAGGTGGGTGGCGTGCGCGCCGCGAGCTACTACGTACGGCTAGCGAACGGCGGTTGCAACCGGCTCAAGCAGTAGCAGGCACGACCGATCCTCGTAGCGGTCGACTTCGGCCGTTATGTCGAGGTTCGTCCCCACGCCGATCGTGTCCGGTACCGGGCCGACCCAGTGGAGGTCGTTGAGGGTGTTCTCATCACGGAACTGGAAAGCCGGTCCAGTCGCTGACGCAGCGTCGCCCGCGTTGATTAGGATGTCGTACCTAGTCTTCGCGTTCCCGTGCGGTGCCATCGCGGCGATGCTGCCGGGAAACACGATCGTTCGACCACGATGAGCCGCAGCAAACGCTGCGATGTCCGGCGAGCAGTAGTCAGTGAACGCGAGGACAGCCGCGAACTCAGGACTGTTCTCAGGCGTGAGCACCTCGCCATCACGGGTCGATGACCGTGACGCTGCTTCGCCAGTCGCTTCAGCGGACGGTTGCCCGCTCGGCGAAGCTGTCGCTTCACCCGGCGCGGGATTCGCCGGGGCAGTGTTCTTCTCGATGACTAGCCCGACGGTCACAATGATTGCCAGCACGAGCACAACCACGCCGCCACCGATGATCCAAAGCAGCCGACGAGACTTCGGCCGGGGGCGACGGAAGGTGATTTCAACCTGAACCATACCTGGCGACTGCGAGACCAACTCCCAGCCGTCGGCCTCCCACTTCTTTACAATCCGCGACTCCATGCCGCGGACCGCACGGATCGTTTTCGTCTCGTACGTGACTCCGGTGTCCGTTGCCATGCTCACAGCCCCTCAGCTTCATGCCAGGAAGGTGGCCGGCCCGTGCTGAGCCTACTGGCCATCCGAGCCCGTACCCGCCACTGGGACACCCCATATCCCTTTGTCGCCCGCGGGTGATCCTGCGGAGGGTCAGGGCCGAAGGACGGACGAGTGCGGCTAATCTTGTCGAGTTTCGTCAAGAGAGGGCACCCATACGACCACTCCACCGCCTCCCCCACCTGGGTGGTATCCAGATCCATCGGGAGGTTCAGGATCACGGTACTGGGACGGCAAGAAATGGAGGGCACAGGTGGCGCCCGCCCCGCCAGCACCCGACTTGGGTAGTGGAAAGCTAGCCCCGCTGCTGTCTGATACACGGGGTGCTGCGGGTGCTCCGATGTCAACGGCCAGTTTGATGTCCCCGCTGGTGGCCAGGTAAAAGTCCCCACCCTGTGCGGGATGTTTTAGGTGGGTGGTACCTCCGTTCGGTGTGTCATGCGGTAGGAGTCGCCGTCGGTGATGACGATGGTGGCGTGGTGTAGGAGTCGGTCGAGGATGCTGGCGGCGGTGGTGTGTTCGGGCAGGAATCGTCCCCATTGTTCGAAGGGCCAGTGGCTGGCGATCGCGAGAGATCGGCGTTCGTAGGCGCCGGCGACGAGCCGGAACAGCAGTTGGGTGCCGGTGTCGTCGAGCGGGGCGAATCCGATCTCGTCGA
>NZ_BANU01000050.1 GCF_000333035.1 Gordonia sihwensis NBRC 108236 | reverse complement strand
AAGTGCAAGCTCCACCTTGCCGGTCCGGTCAGCCCAGACGATTCGCTGGCCGCCGCGCACCCCCGACGTGAAGCTCTTCCGCTCCAACCGCAGTTCGGCGACGACATCACCTGTAGCGTCTCGGACTCCAACGGTGATACTAGATGCCGGTTCCGGACCGCCCGCTTCGGCCGTGATGGCGGTGAAGTGGATCTCAGCATTGTCAATAGTGCCGCCGAGCCCGCCGGGGAGGTTGAGTTCTGCGGACGCAGCAGACGAGGGAATCGTGAGATCTGTTCCGAAATTGAGAAACTGCTCGAAGCTCTCGGCGAGTGCCGGGTCGCCGGTTACGTCGACCTGCACGGTAGTGGTTATCGGACGCTCGCTGAGGGCGGCAGCGAACTTTGCATACACCTTGATGTGAAGCCACATGGGGCCGTGTTGCTCGGCTGCGACAGCGACCAGCCAGGGCTCGTCGACTTGGTGTGGGGGGCAATCGGATGTTCCGAAGTGGTACCGGTAGTGAGGGTCATTGTTTGCTGCACGTTGCAAGATCCTGATTCGTTCGCCGACGTCGGCAGGTTGCAAACGAGTCCCGCTAGCAAGGGTCGTGTCACCGCGAATGATGGCGGTAAGTTCGGCGAGTTGATCAGCGAAACGGTCTTTGCCCCCTTTGAGGTAGTAATCGATGAGCTCCTGGTGGCGTGCTGCGAGAATATCGAGCTGAGTCAGGCCCATCCATGACCACGTCGGGATACCCAGAGATTTGATCTCCTCTTCGATGCGAGCGCGGTATCCGGGGGTTGAATCGCGGGGGATCACAAGGTGCCACTCGGTGATCGTCCATCCTTCTTGCCTTGACGTTTCTGCGACCGCCCTGAGCGACTTCCTCACTTGTCGGAACTCTGCACCGGCAAACTTCAGGGGGAAGTTCTTGACTTGAAATACCTTGCGCTGGCTGTCGCCGTCGGGAACGAAGACATCGATGCCGCCGTCCGGGCCAGGTGTGAACTTCTGCCCCAGCGGGTGGTCGGCGCACACCAGCATCGCGACGGTGTGTTCGAACTCGCCGCTGTCGAGGCGAGACCAAGGGACGCGTTCAGAGGACATGGATTCGCCAGGTACTCATCAGGACTTCATCGCGCGAGGGCACCGATCCAGTATCTCAATCGACTACGACGCAGGTTGACGAACAGCTGCTGCGCCGGGGGTGGGGAAGAGTTCGCCCGCTGCTCAGCGTCGACAGTGAGGCGGATGTCAGTCGAAGGCGCGCGACTCGCCTCCCAATCAGTCGGCCGAGAATCGATGCCGCAGGTCTTGTCGGCGCCCAAGCCTATGCTGAGTACCGAGCCATGGAGCGTCGGCTTCGGGCCCGGTGAAACGGAGTGAGTGCCACATGCAAGCTGAGGTCACTGGAGCAGGTTTTCGAGAGGATCAGCTGACCGCGATCGAAGCGGGGCTGAATGCAATGTCAGAGCCGGACGCCCGGGTTGTGATTGTTGATAACTTCGTTGACACCGTTCAGCGACTCACCCAGAACCCCGCCTATTCGGCTGGCAGGGGAGCGGGAATCGTCGCTGCAAAGACGATCCACACATCTACAGGCGAAGTTATCGTCTTTAACGCACCTGAACTGCGCAATCGAGACAATCTCCTGTTGGAGAGGCTAGCGGCCCATGAGGCCGGCCACGTCAAACTCGGCAAACGCGGCGAGGGCGTGATAGGCCGCCAGCACCTCGTTGACTCCGAGTGGCGTTGGCTGCTGATGTGCCTCGGAGCCCTGGCCATTGATGAACTTCGGATCGAGCGTGGGCTCGCTGACCTTGGGTATCCGGTCGCAATGACCGGCGACGTTGATTACATTGATGAGGCAATGTTCTGGCTGAACTGCGAACTCATGAATGCCTTGGTCGACCCGGCCAGCTCAGACGTGGAGAAGTTTCAAGGCGCCGTCATGTCAACGCAAGATTGGCTGACCAAGCACCTTGCATATGTTGCCGCATACGCTTCTAGCCCGACGCTCGATTTATCAGCTCTGTCGAGCCATTCGAGACAGAACTGGGATGATTACATCGCGGCACATTGGGGCAAACGTGTTGCCTTCTACGAAAACATCCCGGACGTCCGCACGGCACTCGACGCCTCGGAACTGGACTCAATCCTGCTTTCGGCTATCGATATTGAGGCGGATCTGCTCAGCTCACTTGGATTTCGACTTTCTGACGGTGGCCACGGTCAAGGATATGCCTTCCGTCGAGTCTCCAGCGATTCTCAATGTGCTCGTCGGCTGCAGCGCGCGCGAGAAGCGTTCGCGCTGCGAGACAGTGCCTGAGGTGGGGGAATCCGCACTGGTGGCGCACCATATTCGATGGTGAGCTATGCGGCGGACAGTCCCGCAGAGGTGAGGCTGTCATTGGTCAGTGGGATCGCACTGGAGGTGATTCCGGTAAGCAGTTCTAACACTTGATGTTCCGTTTTCGGGCCAGGATGATTTTAAGTCCGTCGACGCCACAGAGACTGTGGCGGGGTGCTTACAACGCAGCCGAAGACGACTGGAGTAGTGGTGACCGGCATGCGGTCAGGTGTCGATTCATCAGATGCAATACGCATACTTCTACTTGTCATAAGGTCTGGTTACCGGTGCTCGATGTGGGTGGCAAGGCGACACGAGTTTTCGGACACTGCTGCCCTGCGGAAACGACTGGTTCTGTGAGTGTCGCGAAATCGATCGCTAGCTAGCGGACGCGCTCGGACGGGGGTTTGACTACCTTGAGCCACCGTCGTGAGGTGGGGTCGTCACGTCCCACGCTGACTTGCGGATACGAGATGAAGGTCGCTTCGTCGATGTAGGGCGGGACCGTTGCTCTTTCTGGTGACGTCCTGCCGTGTGTCAGTTGAAGCCTCCGGACGGTGTCGTGGCCTGCTCTCTTTGCCACATGACGATGGTCAGTTCGGCGTAGAGGACGGTGTGGTCGTCCTGATCGGTCAGCCGCATTTCTATCTTCACTCGTCCGCGTGTTCCGTCGAGAGTGATCTCGGCAATTTGGGCGGTTCCGGTGAGAACGTTGCCGGGTCGGACGGGCGCCGGGAACCGTACCTTGTCGAATCCGAGCCCGGCGATCACTGCCCATTGGTTGAGCATTGTTTGTGTGAGCAGCCGTTGAGCGATGGCAATGGTGTGTACCCCGCTGGCGATGAGTCCGCGGAAGTGACCCTGGTTGGCGGCGTCCTCATCGATGTGAAACCACTGTGCGTCCCAGCGGGTGGCGAAATCGACCAGTTCGGCCTTGGAGACGGTGTGATCGCCCAGTTTGTGAATCTGGCCCGGGGTGAAGTCTTCGGCGTAGACGGACGGACTTGGGGGAGTGGCGTTCACAGCGACCTGGCTACGAGCAGCTTCATGATCTCGTTGGTGCCGCCGTAGATCCGCTGCACGCGGGAGGCGGTGTACATCTGGGCGATGGGGTACTCCATCATGTAGCCGTAGCCACCGAACAGCTGTAGGCACTTGTCCACCACGCGGCACTGCATGTCGGTGGCCCACAGCTTGATCATCGAGGCGCCGGCGGCGTCGAGGGTGCCGTCGATCTGGCGGCGGATGCCGTCGTCGATCAGCGCCTTGCCGGCGTAGACGTCGGCCTTGCACTCGGCTAGTACGAACTGGGTGTTCTGGAAGTCCAGGAGTTTCTTGCCGAACGCATCGCGCTCTTTGACGTACCGGATGGTCTCGATCACCGCGGCCTCGGCCACTGCCACGCCGGCGACTCCGATGATGAGTCGCTCCCGCGGCAACTGGGTCATGAGTTCGGCGAAGCCGGAGCCCTCCTCGCCAAGGATGTTCTCCACCGGTACCCGCATGTCGTCAAAGAAGAGTTCGCGGGTGTCCCATCCGTGCATGCCGATCTTCTCGAGGACGGCGCCGCGGGAGAAGCCCGCGACGTTATTGTCGACCTCGGCGACTAGTAGGGAGATGCCCTTGCCGCCGGCCGCTGGATCGGTCTTGGCCACGATGACAACCAAGTCGCAGTGGGTGCCGTTGGAGATGAAGGTCTTGGCGCCGTTGACCACGTAGTGGTCGCCGTCGCGGATCGCTGTGGTCTTGACGTTCTGCAGGTCTGAGCCGGTACCAGGCTCGGTCATGGCGACGGCCACCACTTTCTCGCCGGAGGCGAGCCCGGGTAGCCAGCGGCGCTTTTGCTCCTCGGTCCCGTAGGCGTTGATGTAGTGGCTGACGATCGTGGAGTGCACGGTGAAGCCGAACGCGCTGTCGTGCGCGTACGCCAGTTCCTGGGCCACTACAGCCTCGTGGCCGAAGTCGCCTCCCCCGCCGCCGTCCTTTTCGGCGATGTCGGTGAGCAGTAGGCCTGCCGCTCCGGCTCTGTTCCAGAGTTCGCGGTCGACGTGGCCCTGCCGGGCCCAGTCCGCCTGGCGGGGGGTGACTTCTCTGGCGAAGAAGGCGCGGGCGTGGTCCCGTAGCAACTCGTGGGACTCGGTTTGCCAGGTGGGGCTCCGCTACAGAATTGGCTTCCGCCCACCTCGGCGTATCCAAATCCGGCGAGCTCGAGTTCACTTGTAGCAAAAACGGTCGTTTATGGATCAGCCTGCTTAGTCAAACCTCTGGCGGAATAGTTGCAAGAACTCGGCGCTGTACTCGAGTTGGGTCTGCAGTTCGAGGTAGCGCGCTTCAGCTTCGGCGCGGATCTCTTCGACGGTCATTCGAGCTGCGTGCCAGTCATCGAGCCCCGGCGATTCTGAGCGTTGGGCCGCCGTAAGGATGTCGGTGGCTTCGAGGAACTGCTTCATGCGTTCCAGCGAGAAGCCCAAAGGTTTCATTCGCCGGACGAGGAGCAGTCGGTCGATGTCGGCGTCGGTGTAGAGCCGGAATCCGCCGGCGGTGTGGCCGGAGGGCACCACTAGGCCGATGTCGTCGTAGTGGCGCAGCGTGCGGATCGACAGGCCGGTGAAGTCAGCGACCTCACCGACCATTCGTGCGGACTCTTCCCGCATCACACTCCTCGTGAAATAGGTCACGGTGTCGGTCCCAAATTCAACGCTACCCAAACCTGACGTTACGGTAGGTTTCAAACCTCCCGTTACGGGAGAGTGTGTCATGTTCCCTCCACGGTTAGGAAAACCCCCGTGACAGCTCCCACCCACGCATCCGGGGCCTCGTCCCCGCCCCCGGCCAGCTCGGATGACGATCTCGCACCCGTCGGCGTCCTCGCGTCGTTCAAGTACGCCTTCTCTTCCCCCCGCCGACTGCGCACCGAGGTCTTGGCCGGTCTGGTCGTCGCGCTCGCGCTCATCCCCGAGGCGATCTCGTTCTCGATCCTCGCCGGAGTGGACCCGAGGGTCGGGCTGTTCGCCTCCTTCACCATGGCCGTGACGATCGCCTTCACCGGCGGACGGCCCGCGATGATCTCCGCAGCGACCGGCGCAATCGCCCTGGTCATCGCCCCCGTGGCGCGCGAGTACGGGTTGGACTACTTCATCGCCACCGTGCTGCTGGCCGGCATCTTCCAGGTCGTGTTGAGCGTGATCGGGGTGGGCAAGCTCATGCGCTTCATCCCCCGGTCGGTGATGGTCGGGTTCGTCAACGCCCTGGCCATCCTGATCTTCACCGCGCAGATCCCGCACCTGCTGGGTGTGCCGTGGCTGGTGTACCCGATGGTCGCCGCTGGCGTGCTCATCATGGTGTTCTTCCCCAAACTTTCGGCCGCGGTGCCGGCCCCGCTGGTGGCGATCGTGGCGATCACCGCCGTGGTCGTGCTCTTCGGCTGGACCATGCCCAACGTCAGCGATCAGGGCGAGCTGCCCTCCTCGCTGCCGTCGCTATTCATCCCCGACGTGCCGTGGACGTTGGAGACGCTGCAAATCATCGCCCCCTATGCCCTGGCGATGGCGCTGGTCGGGCTCATGGAGTCGATGATGACCGCCAAACTCGTCGATGACATCACCGAGGTCCGCTCCGACAAGACCCGTGAGGGATGGGGCCAGGGCGTGGCCAACATCGTCACCGCCTTCTTCGGCGGCATGGGCGGCTGCGCGATGATCGGCCAGACCATGATCAACGTCAAGCAGTCCGGCGCCCGCACCCGCCTGTCCACCCTGCTGGCTGGGATCTTCCTACTCATCCTCGTCGTAGCGTTGGGCGACATCGTCGGCCTGATCCCCATGGCTGCCCTGGTCGCGGTGATGATCATGGTCTCGGTGGCCACCATGGACTGGCACTCCATCCACCCACGCACCCTGCGCCTGATGCCGCTCCCGGAGACGATCGTCATGGCGGTCACCGTCGCCGCGACTGTGATCACCCACAACCTGGCCATCGGCGTCATCCTCGGCGTGCTCACCGCGATGGTCATGTTCGCCCGCCGCGTGGCCCACATGACGAGCCTGGAGAAGGACTCTGAACTCGACGTCAATCACGACGGCACCATCGACATCCGCACCTACCGAGTGCGTGGCGAGCTTTTCTGGGCCTCGAGCAACGATCTGGTCTACCAGTTCGACTACACCGGCGACCCCCAGCACGTGGTCATCGACCTGACCGAGGCCGATATCTGGGACGCCTCCACCGTGGCCACCCTGGACGCGATCACCCACAAGTACGCCGCCAAGGGCAAGACCGTCGAGATCATCGGCCTTGACGGATCGAGCCTCGATCGTCTGGACAAACTCTCCGGCCACCTCGGCGACGAACACTGACTCCGCCGCTCCACCCTCGCCAGCGGCTTCACCTGAGCCGCCAAACGAAGCTGCGAAATCCCGCCAAACGAAGTTGAGAGTCACAAGTCGCTGCTGTGTCACAGGGTCTAGTTTGATACTTATGAAACGTTCTCCCGTGGGGTCTAGGATCTATTGATACAGATTCCGGGCGAAAGGGTCCCCTCATGGTGTCAACGGCCAGTTTGATGTCCCCGCTGGTGGCCAGGTAAAAGTCCCCACCCTGTGCGGGATGTTTTAGGTGGGTGGTACCTCCGTTCGGTGTGTCATGCGGTAGGAGTCGCCGTCGGTGATGACGATGGTGGCGTGGTGCAGGAGCCGGTCGAGGATGCTGGCGGCGGTGGTGTGTTCGGGCAGGAAGCGTCCCCATTGTTCGAAGGGCCAGTGACTGGCGATCGCGAGAGAGCGGCGTTCGTAGGCGCCGGCGACGAGCCGGAACAGCAGTTGGGTGCCGGTGTCGTCGAGCGGGGCGAATCCGATCTCGTCAA
>NZ_BANU01000051.1 GCF_000333035.1 Gordonia sihwensis NBRC 108236 | reverse complement strand
ACATGTTTGTTAAGACAGTCACCAGTACGGCCACAGCCAAAGCGGCGAATCCACGGCCCGGATGTCTCACGCGCTGTGACCTGCCACCGGGGCATCCGATGCCGCATCCATCTCCGGCACGCTGCGCTTACGCACCCGTGGGCAGGGCGGTAAAAAGTTCATGGCTGGCATTCCTGCCCTTCCAGGTCAAGGCTGTGGTGCGAGCAATACCGCTTCTGAAGTGCCCCGGGTTTGATGGGCACATTGGTGTGCCCCGGGTTTGATGGGCACATTGGTGTGCCCCGGATTCCGTGGGGTTCGATTTTTTGGATTCTCATGCCTCAAGTACGACTTCGCCGGACATCGGTCTAGATGGATCAGCGTCGGCCCCTGTCTCCCTCTAGCCCGCGTCAGATCTCCTTCCCATCACCCGCCTGACGCCAGTTCCCGGCCGATACCGAACGCCGCGGCCTGGAGGACTCCGACGAGGCGGGTCCTGTCCCTCGTCAAGCGGGGAACCACAAGACCCAGGGATGCGACGACCGCGGTGTCTCGAAGCACGGGGACGGCCACCGAGCACGCCCCGAGGGACATCTCCTCGACCGTTGTCGCATACCCATGGCGCCGCACCCGAGCCAGCTGCTGGCGCAGGAGCCCGGGCTGGGTCACCGTGAACGGCGTCATCCGGGTCAACGAGCCGAGCGTCTCGGCGAGCACGTCGTCGGGCGCGTGCGCGAGCAGCACCTTCCCAACCGCCGTGCAGTGCAGCGGCAGTCGGGAGCCGACGGTGCTGACGATCGGGACGGACGCCGTGCCGGACAGCCGGTCGAGGTACAACACCTCGGCGCCCTCGCGCACCGCGAGGTGCACGGTGGCCAGCGTCGCGCCGTACACGTCGTGGAGGAACGGCTCAGCGATCTGGCGCAGGCCGGTCTGGGTCGGCGCCAGTAGTGCGAGCTCCCAGATCCGGCGACCCACCACGTACTCGCCGGTCGGCCGCCGCACCAAGCCGCCCCAGGTGGCCAGTTCGGCCACCAATCGGTGAGTGGTCGGCAGCGGTAGACCCGCCCGACGCGCAATCTGGCTCAGCGTCATCGCCCGGTGCTCATCGTCAAAGGCGCCGAGAACGGTCAGCAGGCGCGAGGCGACACTGGCTCCCGGGTCGGAGGTGTTGCCGGCCATCGTCGCCCCCCTTTCACTCAGTGAACGATATAGCTCGAAGCGTACGCCCCGGCCACCTACCGTCGGGCTGGTGAGCACTCCTGACCTATCGACCCAAGCCGAGATCAGCGCCGAGATCGCCGACCTGTCCGCCGGCACCGACCCGTCCGCTATCCGGCCCCGCCTCGACTACTCCCCGTACCGCAGCAGCCTCCTGCGGCATCCGACCAAGGATCTGCACCAGGTCGATCCGGAAGGCGTCGAGTTGTGGTCTCCGTGCTTCAGCCACCGGGACGTCGATCCACTCGAGGCCGATCTGACGATTCAGCGCTCGGGCGAGCCGATCGGCGAGCGCATCACGATCTCCGGCCGGGTCGTGGACGGCGACGGACGCCCGGTCGCGGGCCAGCTGGTCGAGATCTGGCAGGCCAACGCCGGAGGACGCTACATCCACCAGCGTGATCAGCACCCTGCGCCGCTCGACCCGAACTTCACCGGCGCCGGGCGGTGCCTGACCGGTGCGGACGGTAGCTACTCATTCCAGACGATCAAACCGGGTCCGTACCCGTGGCGGAACCACCGCAATGCGTGGCGTCCCGCCCACGTGCACTTCTCCCTGTTTGGCACCGAGTTCACCCAGCGCATCGTCACGCAGATGTACTTCCCGGGCGATCCCCTGTTCGCGCTGGACCCGATCTACCAGTCGATCACCGACCAGGGCTCCCGTGACCGCCTCGTCGCCCGCTACGACCATGACCTGACGCGACCCGAGTGGTCGACCGGCTACCGGTGGGACATCGTGCTCACCGGCGCCCACCGCACCTGGACCGAGAACAACGACGACAAGGACCACGCATGAGCCCCCGCCTGCACCCCACGCCCGGCCAGACGGTGGGCCCGTTCTTCCACTACGCACTCCCCTATGACGGCGACTCCGAACTGGTGCCTGCGAGCAGCCCGGGTGCGATCCGGTTCCACGGCCGCGTGCTCGACGGTTCTGGTGCGCCGGTCCCCGACGCGCTGGTCGAGCTCTGGCAGGCGGACGCGTCCGGCGCGATCGTCCAGCAGCCGGGCTCGTTGCGCCGCGACGGTTGGACGTTCACGGGCTGGGGCCGGTCGTCGACCGACAACGCCGGCCACTACTCGTTCTCGACGATCGCGCCGGGTGGGGTCGACGGGGGCGCACCGTTCTTCGCGCTCACGGTGTTCGCGCGTGGCCTGCTCGATCGGCTCTTCACACGCGCATATCTGCCGGGACACGAGGCCGCCCTCGCTGCGGACCCCCTTCTCAGCAGCCTCGAGCCGGACCGTCGCGCGACGCTGGTCGCGGAGGCCGATGCGCAGGGACATGCGTTCGACATCCGTCTGCAGGGCCAGGGCGAGACCGTCTTCCTGACGTTCCCGGGCCACGGGGCGGCACACTGAACGCCATGACCGACCTGTTCTGGCCCGGCGACGAGCGCGCCGGCGACCTGATGAGTGCTGAGGCGTTGCTCGCCGCCATGGTCAGGGTGGAGTCCGCGTGGCTGGACGCTCTCGTGGCCTCCGGGCTCGCGCCGTCCGCCGCCGCCACCGACCTCGCCCCGCTCGTCACCGCCGACGATCTGCCGCACATCGCGGCGGCAGCCGAGGGCAGCGGCAACCCCGTCGTCCCGCTCGTCGGGCTGCTCCGCTCGCGAGCGCCGCAGCCCGCCGCCACCTGGCTTCACCGCGGGCTCACCAGCCAGGATGTCCTCGACACCGCCCTCATGCTCGCGCTGCGCGATGCGCTCGAACGGCTGATCGGCGAGCTGCGCGCCCAGGTGACCGCTCTCGCCCGTCTCGCCGCGCAGCACGCCGACACGCCGATGGTCGGCCGCACCCTGACCCAGCACGCCGTCCCCACGACATTCGGTGCGGTCGCCGCGGGCTGGCTCGACGGCCTGGTCGACGCCGCCGATCTGGTCCTCGACGCCCGCTCCCTCCTGCCGGTGCAGCTCGGCGGGGCGGTCGGGACGTTCTCGGCGGCCACCGAGCTGGCGGGCCTGCGGGGGCACGACGATCCCCAGGGGACGAGCGCTGACCTGGTCGCCGACACCGCCGTGGCCCTCGGGCTGCGCGAGCTGCGCCCGTGGCACACCTCGCGGGCGACGGTCACCCGGACGTCCGACGCGTTGGTGACGTGCACGGACGCGTGGGGACACATCTCGACCGATGTCGCGACCCTGGCACGGACGGAGATCGGCGAGCTGGCCGAGCCGACGGCTGAGGGTCGCGGCGGCTCGTCGACGATGCCGCACAAGAACAACCCGGTCCTATCCGTGTTGGTGCGTCGCGCGGCCCTGGGAGCCCCCGGTCTTGCCGCCACGCTGCACGTCGCGTCGGCCGCCTCCGGCGACCAACGTCCGGACGGGGCGTGGCACGTCGAGTGGTCGACCCTGCACCTGCTCGGCCGACGCGCCGTCGTGGCCGCATCCCAGACCACCGAGCTGCTGACGGGTCTGCACGTGGACGCCGAGCGAATGCGCACGACGCTCGACACGTCGGCCGAGAGCGTGCTGGCGGAACGCCGCTCGATCGCCGGGCTGCTGGACGCCACCGCCAGCGCCGATCCGACCACGTACCTCGGATTCTCCGAGGACCTCATCGCGGGCGCCGTCGAGCGGGCCCGGACCTTCTTGGAGGAGAACGAGTGAACATCCCTCGCATCACGGCCGTCCGGCTCGGCGGATCGCCGGCCCTCCCCCTTCTCGTGCTGGGGCCCTCGCTGGGCACGTCCGCTCAGTCACTGTGGGCGCGCTGCGCCGCCGGACTCACCGATCGATTCGAGGTTCTCGCCTGGGACCTGCCCGGGCACGGGTCCAACGCCGGCTCCGCCGAGCCGTTCACGATGGCCGAGCTGGCCGCCGGTGTCCTCGGGATGGTCGACGACGTGGTGGCCCAGCGCGACACGTTCGCCAGCACTTTCACCTACGCGGGCGACTCGGTGGGAGGCGCCGTCGGGCTGCAGCTGCTGCTGGACGCACCCGCGCGCATCGACTCCGCTGTCCTGCTGTCGACGGGCGCACGGATCGGCGAGCCGGATGCCTGGCGGACACGGGCCACGTCCGTGCGCGCGTCGGGCACCCCGTCGATGATCGAAGGGTCGGCCCAGCGCTGGTTCGCACCCGGATTCCTGGAGCGGGAGCCGGAGATCGGCGCAGCCCTGCTGCACGACCTGCGGGACGCCGACGACGAGGGCTATGCGCTGGTGTGCGAGGCGCTGGCGGGCTTCGACGTCCGTGACCGCCTCGGCGAGATCGAACCGCGAGTGCTGGCGGTGTCGGGTCTGCTCGACGTCCCCACTCCGCCGGCCGATCTCGCGGCTATCGCCTCTGGAGTCCGGAACGGGCGGCTCGTCGTCCTCGACGGCGTCGCGCACCTGCCCCCGGCCGAGCAACCGTCCGAGGTCGCCCAACTCATCCGCGATCACGCGAACGCGGGGCAGGCGGTTGCCGCTCCCACGACCGTCGCCGGGGTGCGCGACGCCGGCATGGCGGTGCGCCGGGCGGTCCTGGGCGACGCCCATGTCGACCGCGCGACCGCGGCGATCACCGATCTGACCGCCGACTTCCAGGATTTCATCACCCAGTACGCCTGGGGGTCGGTGTGGACGCGTCCGGGTCTTGACCGGCGCAGCCGCTCACTCATCACGCTGACCGCCCTGGTGGCCCGCGGCCATCACGAGGAGCTGGCCATGCACGTGCGGGCCGCGCGTACCAATGGGCTGACCAACGACGAGATCAAAGAGTTGCTGCTCCAGACGGCGATCTACTGCGGCGTGCCCGATGCCAACGCGGCCTACCGCATCGCCCAGCGCGTGCTCGACGAGCTGGACCACCCCGCTTACTAGGAGACTGCTGCACAATCCTCGTGGCAGGAGCCCGGTGTGGTGGCTGGCGTGAAATCCTGTGGCTATGCAGGGTTGTGATTGTGACTTTCGCCGGTAAGTGGCGGTGGCGGTGGTCTACGGACGTTTCGCGGCGGTCTCACTGGCGAGTGGTGGTCACCCGGGCGCGCACTAGGTCGCGCCGAACGAGACGGTGGAGCTCATTCCAACCGGGACTCACTGACGCGTGCTCGAACCCTCGTCGTCCATGCCGTAGCGGGGATCTCCGAACGCGGCATCTCGACGCAAGGGCTACGACTTCGGTGTCCTGTAAGGGTGTCGCACCAGCTTCGTCGCGCAGTGGGCGGGCTAACGCGACGTGTCGGCGGCGCCTACTTCCTTACTCGCTGGAGTGCGCGGTAGAGCGTGGATCGACCCACCCCGAGATCCCGGGCGATAGCTGACGGCCCCTCCCCCGCCTCGATACGGGCAAGGGCCTTGTCGATCTGCTCCTCAGTCAGGACGCGTTTGCGTCCCTTGTACTTGCCCTTCGCCTTGGCGATGGCGATACCCTCGGCCTGGCGTTCGCGAATGATGGCCCGCTCGAACTCTGCGAACGCCCCGAGCAGCGAGAGCATCAGGTCGGCTCGAGGATCCTGGGCACCAGCAGCGTAGGTGGCCCGCTCGTGGACGAACCGCACACTCGCACCCCTCGCGGTGACCTCGCCGACGATCTGCTTGAGATCAACCAGGGAACGAGCGAGTCGGTCCATCGACGCGACAACCAGCTCATCACCGTCCCGCAGATACCTGATGCACTCTTCGAGCTTTACGCGATCAGCGCGCGAGCGTGCCGACTGTTTCTCGATATAGACCCGGTCGCACTCCCCCACCGCCTCGAGCTGACGCGCCTCGTTCTGATCCGCGGCTGACACCCGCACGTACGCCACCCGCTGCCCACGCGCATGCGAAGATCGGCGAGCCGGCTTCGGATCTGGCTTCGGCTTTGGCGTTACCTCGATGACGTTCTCCGAGTCCGTCGACTCCACCCGAAAGTTCCAACCCAACTCATCCCGACGACGGAACCGAGTCCGCACCTTCCCGCGGCTGACGATGAGCACCTCCTCGCCACCCGAACGATTCAGCAACGTCCCGATCCGATCAGCCATGTGTCCATGGCCATGAGAAAGTCCCCACTGGTGGCCAGGTCGAGGTCCCCGCTGGTGGCCAGATAAAAGTCCCCACCCTGTGTTCGTCGTGTCGACCCGGAACTGAGGGCCCAGGCGATGACGGTGAAGGTGCCAACCGATCACCATCACCGCCTGGGAGTTCCATTGAAGTCTGCGAAGGACCGTATGGACATCATTTCTGCTTACCGAGAACTCGGAAGCTATCGCGCCGCCGCCGAGGTGTGCGGCACCACCCACAAGACCGTCAAGCGTGTGGTCGACCGGTTCGAGGCCGACGATCAACCACCCGACCGCAAGGAACGGGCCCGCAACTACGATGCGGTCGCCGAGTTGGTCGCTGAGCGAGTCGAGCGGTCACACGGCCGGATCACCGCCAAGCGACTGCTGCCGGTAGCACGTGCCGCGGGCTATGAGGGCTCGGCCCGCAACTTCCGTCGTCTCGTCGCCCAGGAGAAAACACAGTGGCGCCGTGACCATCATCGTGGCCGCCGCCCGGCAGTGTGGGCGCCGGGTGACTACCTGGTCATCGATTGGGCCGTAATCGGCGGGCTACACATGTTCTGCGCGGTGGTGGCGTTCTCGCGGTGGCGTTTCGTTCGGTTCGCCACCAACGAAACAGCGACCACCACACTCGGATTCATCGCCGAGGCGTTGGAAGAGATCGGTGGAGTACCCAACAAGGTACTCGCTGATCGGATGGGCT
>NZ_BANU01000052.1 GCF_000333035.1 Gordonia sihwensis NBRC 108236 | reverse complement strand
GTGGCAGATAGGGCTTGTCGGTACCGCGGGTCCGGCGAGTTGGTACCGCTGTTCCGGCGACCCGGAACCGGCCCGCGCGTGAGGCGGGCCGGCACCGTCGGGGGTTACTCCCAGTAGCCGGTGGTCGCCCGGGCTTGGTCGTCGCGTTGGCGTCGCATGTCGACTTCGCCGAGGTTGATCTCGCGGGCGTTGTTGGCCAGCCGGTTGACGATGGAGTCCGCGGCCACCCGGTCAGGTAGGGCCTCGAGCCAGTACGCCGGTCGGGATTGTGAGGCGATCATCGTCGGCAGCCGGTGCTCCCGGTTGGCCAGCACGGCGAACAGGTCGTTCGCGGCCTCGGGGTCGATGCCCACGGTGAGGAAGTCGTCGATGATCAGCAGTTCCACGTCCGACAGGTCGTTGAGCATTTTTTGGTGGCGGATGCCGTCGCCGCGGGCGATGACCAGCCGCCGGGCGAGTTCGTCCATGCGGGCGTAGGTGACGGTGTGCCCGTTCTGGCAGGCGGCGATGCCGATCGCGCAGGCCAGGTAGGTTTTCCCGCCGCCGGTCGGTGAGAGGACCAGCAGGTTGGTGGGGTCTTGGCGCCAGTGGTGCCCGGCGTAGCGTTTCATCCGCACCGGGGTGATCCCGCGTCCTTCCTGGTAGTTGATCTCCGCGATCGAGGCCTGCGGGATCGGGAACTTCGCGGCGCGGATCAGCTTGTCGATCCGGTGGGCTTGGCGCTGGTCTAGGGCGTCGTCGACGGCGGTGAGGAAGATCTGCTCCGGGGTGAGCTCGTCATTGGCCTCATCGCTGATGAGCTCCTCGAACCGGGTCGCCACGTGCGTGATGCGTAGGTTGCGGAACTTCTGGTGATCGATCTCGGTGAACATCACACGCCCTCCCCGCTGCGGCCGCGCGCATAGTGATCGGCCGAGCGGACTTGAATCGCGCCGTCGTCTCGGGCCCCGGCCGGTGGCGGCGGTTTTCGTGTGGCCGCCGCCGGGACCACGGGCCGGGGCGCCTTGTGGTCGGAGTCGATGCTCGCCATGACGCGTTTGAGCACGCTGTAGCTACCGGCACTGTTCTGGTTGAGCAGTACCTGGCAGGCTGCCTCGAGCCGCTGGCGACTGCGCTTGCCGAGAGTTTCGAGGATGTTCTGGCAGTCCAGATAGCCCTGCGCCTCGATCACGTGACGATCAAGGATCTGGGCGATCACCTGCTCAGTGGCGGGGCCGAACCCGCGGGCACGGTCGGTGAACCACTGCCGGGACCACAGACCGTCGATACCCTGGTGCTCCTTCGGGGCGTGAGCGAGCACGGTCGAGTACTGGCCTTTGCGGCCGTGGCGCCGTGGGTGCTCGCAGACGACCTGGTCACCGTCGAAGAGCGTCACCGACTGCGCGGTCAACCGGACTCGCAGCAGTTGACCGGCGAAGGTGTACGGCACCGAGTAGTACTGCGAATCGCAGGAGACGTGATAGTTCCGTCCGACCTTGAGCTGCTTCCACTCCACCGTGGCGAACCCGTCGTCTGGCAGCACCGCCAGCAGCGGCGCCTCATCGGACTCGAATCGCTCCCACCGTGTCGTACCGTCAGCCCGGCGAATCTGGGTGTTGATCTCGGCGACGCGGTCATCAATCGCCGCGTTCAGGGCCTCGACGGTGGTCCACACCTCCTCGGCGAGGTAGCCGATCACGCGCTTGTTGACCACTTCCACTGCTGACTCCACGGCCGCTTTGTCGCGGGGTTTGCGGACCCGCGCCGGCACGATCGCGGTGCCGTAGTGGTCGGCCAGTTGCTGGTAGCGGACGTTGACAGCCCTGGCCGCCTCGCCCTTGGCCTGCCGGTGGGTGGCGGTGGTCGGGTTGTCGGGCACCACCATCTGCGGCGTCCCGCCGAAGAAGTCGAACGCTGCGACGTGAGCGTCGATCCACGACGGGGACTTCATATCCGTAAAACCGCGACAGAACACCGCACCGGAGTACGGCAGCACCGCCACGAACAAGTACAGCTTGGTGACCTCACCGGTGACCGCGTCGAGGACCTCGAGGGTGTCGCCGGCCCAGTCGACCAGCATCGTCCTGCCGGGTTCGTGATGCAGCGTGGCCACGACGTCCTTGATGCGGGCGTGGTCGGCGAACAGGGCGCAGTACTGGGAGTACCCGTACTTCTTCCCGGCCCCGACGGGGTCCGCGAGATATTTGCCCCAGGCCTGCTGGATGGTGAAGTGCCGGTTGAACTTCATCGACGCCAGCACCCGATCAAAATCGGGCTTGGTGTAGTCCTCCGAGACGCGTTTGCGCCCGTCGGGGAACATCCCGGCGATCTCGGCCGGGTTCATCGACGACGCTTGGCCGGCGGTGATGCCGTACGCGGTGATCGTCTTCTTCACCGCCGCGATCTCCCGACGCGAACACCCGACGGCGGCGACGATCTCGCTGTAGCTATGCCCGGCCAGCGCCAACGTCATGATGGCCTTGTACTCGGCCACATCAGCCTCCTCAAATAGGAAGAAGCGGCGCAGTCGCGCCGCCTCACCCCGAGCAGACCACCCCGCCCGCCCTAAGGAGTACCGAGTCGCCGGAATCGAAGTACCGGATCGCCGGACTAGGCGTACCCACTAGCCCTATCTGCC
>NZ_BANU01000053.1 GCF_000333035.1 Gordonia sihwensis NBRC 108236 | reverse complement strand
GAAGTGTCCGGGCTGGTCGTAGACCATGGCGCGAGTCTCGGTGACCGCCAGGTCGTTGACGAGGTCCCATCCCAGCCCGAGTGCCTTGGCGACCGCGGACACGCTGGTGCGGTCGATCGCCAGACGCTGCAGGATCCAGCGGCTGCAGCGGCGGGTGGTCTTGGCCCGCGGCTCGGCCAACGCCGGCATGCGTTGCTGGAAGATCCTCGTGCCGCAGTCATCGTTGTCGCAGACAAAGCGTGGTACCCGCACGTGCAGTCTGGTGGGATGTCCGACGATCGGTAGATCCGTGACCTTCCGCTGGACGTGGTCGCGCAGGCGCCCCGCCATCCCGCACTCGGCGCAGATCGGGTCGAGTGTGACCGGGGCGCAGAACAGGTGCGTGAGCTCGTCGGCCACGGCGGCGTCGGTGATCGTCACCCCGAGCTCGACGGTGCGGCAGATGGTGTCGGCAAGCAGGCTGGCGGTAGCGTTCAAAGCGGGTCCTGGGGTGTTCGATGCGTGGCGTGAGAACCTGCATCGTCACACGCCCCAGGACCCCTACATTTTGTGCCTCACCGCATCACCGGCGAACCCCAGCTACGCACTCCGGATCCGGAAGGGCCACTTATCGCTCGGCTACAGGACGCCGGTCGTGGTCCAAATCGTCGATGGTCAAGGTAGGCCTCTTTCCAGGAGGTAGTGCAGAGTCAGCTGCTGACCGAGCCATAGAAGTGCAGGATCGGCGGCTGGTTCTCGGTATCGAGCGACTCCGACATGTCTAGGGTGCCGTCGGTAAGCGCTGCTCCGAGGCGGTCGACGGTGTCGGCGAGATCGTGGGTTTCGATCTCGTACATTGTCAGATACCTAGTCGGCGGGGCGCCAGAAGCATCGACAAGTTGTTCTTCGGCATACCGGTAACGTTTTCCCGAGACCACACCAGCAATTCGGTCAACGACTTGCGGTATGTGGATGTCGTCATACCAGCGGTTGAACTCGTCCTCCAGATTGTCCTTGGGCTGGACGTGGGCTATCAGAATTGCGCGAACTATGTTATCGGGCATTGTTGATGTCCTTCCAGTGTGAGGTTTCGCTACTGTGGCCGTAGCGAGGCTCGTCGCAGCTTTCCAACTTCGTTGCGCGGAAGCGCATCGACGAAGGTAACGACACGCGGCGATGCATACTTGCCCACATGTTGTGCGACAAGGTCTTTGAGTTGGCGGGTTAGTTCGTCGACGTCTATTCCGGGTTGTGGAGCCACTACGACGGCTCGCACCACATCACCGCGAGCATGATCGGCGTAGGCGACCGCGGCAGCTTCTGTGATTGCGGGGTGCTTGAGAATCGCATCCTCCACCTCGACCGGACTCACGTTATGTCCAGAGGTGATGATCATGTCGTCCGCTCGTCCCTCGATCATCCATCGCCCCTCGCCGTCGATGCGGGCTCGGTCTTCGGTGACAAAGACCTCACCGTGCCAACTTTGCTGCCACTGCGCAGGGGCATTTTCGTAACCTGCGGACATCTGATGCCGCGGTCGACGAACGGCGATGAGCCCGGGCTCATCTGCAAGCGATGGCGAACCGTCTGGGCCGACTAGAAAGGGATCGAAGCCCGGAATCGGGTGGGTGAGCATTCCCGGTCGTGCTGTCGGGCCGGGCCCGAAAGCGTCCCCTAGAACCATGCCGACCTCCGAGAGACCGTATCCGTTGCGGACTATCGGCGCGCCGGTCGATTCCCAGGAACTGGCCACAGTAGCGGTGAGCGGTTCACCTGCGGCGGCGACTGTGCGCAGCGTCTGAGGCACCCCGATCTCCGAAAACACCGGAGCCAGCCGACGGATCGCCGATGGTGCCGTCGCGAGCACACTCGCCTTGGTCTCGACAGCGACCCGGTGCCATGCTTGGGGATTGAAGGGTCCTGAG
>NZ_BANU01000054.1 GCF_000333035.1 Gordonia sihwensis NBRC 108236 | reverse complement strand
AGCCCCCCTGATTCATGGGGTGTGGGAGATTCGGTTCTCTACGGATGTCGCGTCCTGATTGGCGAGTAGGCGTGCGGAAGCTCCGGCTAGCGCTGCCGGTGGGCGGGTCTCCGGGTGGTGCTGTCGTGGGCGGGCAGGTGAGGTCAGGCGGGTTTGGGGATCGCGGCGATCGTGTGGAACACCGCCTCGATGGCGACGGCCCACGGCCAGGTTTCGGGGATTTTCACGCGTCGTCGGCGGCTGCTGCGGGTCAGCAGGGCCGCGACGTGCAGGAATCGGTAGCGCATCGCTTTGGGCTCGCACAAGGCGAGAACGGCGGCCTCGCCGATGCAGGCCAGCAGCCGCGTCCACGCGATGAGGTCTGCGGCGATCATGACCGCGACGAGCCAGGCCTGGTTGACCGCGAATTCCCGCGAAGGAAGGCGGCCGAGTCCGGTGTCTTTGGCGTGTCGGATCCGGTCCTCCACGCGGGCGTGCGCCCGATGCCGCGCTTCGAGGAACTGCAGTTGACCGACGGCGGTGTTGGTCACAAATGCCTGGTAGCGCCACCCGTCGAGTTCCTCGAACATCGACAGTTGGGCGCCAGGGTGGGGTCGTTCGCGGCGGACGATGACCCGCATCCCGTCTGGCCACTTGGCGAGCATCCGTGGGGAGAGGAACCCGGTCAGCTCGGCGACCTCAGCCCCGGGCCGCAGGTCCCCGCCCTGGTTCAACGCCGGCCCCCACGTTGCCTCGGGAGCCATCGCGATCGCCCGCCGGATCGGGTTGGTGACCGCGAATCCGACCGAGTACTCCACCTGCCGACCGCGGACGCGGTTCTGGTCGGTGATCCATTCCAGCAGGGCGTGGGAGGCGCCGGCGCCGTCGGAGCGGATCAGCACATCACGCCGGTGAGCGGCGGGGACCTGCGCAATCGCCTGGCCCAGGACATCGATGTGGTCGGCAGCGGTGTTCGACCCGGCGTTGCCCGGCCGCAAGCTCGCGGCGAGGAACTCTTCTGTGTTGTCGCACCACACGCCGATCGGGTGATACCCGAACGTGCGCTTATAGGTTGGCGCGGCCTGCTCTTTTTCGCTGTGGGTGGCCACGATGGTGGCGTCCACGTCGAGCACGATCGTCGATCCCAGGTCCCGGCCCGCGCACTTCGAGGCGGGCACCCCGCCGGGCAGGTGGGACCACACGTGCCGCCGGGCACGAGCCCGCGCGACCTGGATTTTCTTGCGTTTACCGGCGGTGACCTCATCCAGGGTGCGCCACACCGTCGGGGACGAGGCGACCGGCCCCAGGACCGTGGATTGGTGGCGCAGGACGCGGATGTCGGCGATGGACTCCCCGCCACCCGTGAGCATCACCGCGACATCGGTCAACACCCTGCCACGGTCATGGATCGGGATGGATCGGCGCTGCGCCATGGCCCCCGACAGCTCGGCGGTCAGGCCGACGCGATCCGCCAGAAGGCGTGGCGCGATGGTCCCGGCGTGAGAAATCACCGCGACATCATCGACACAGAACGACAGACCAGACGACCACGAAGTACGCTTCACCTACCGAGTGCTTTCTGCTTGAGGAACTGTAGCTCTAGACAAGTCCCAGTTTCCCCTGTTCAGGGAGCACTTCGGTCTATTTGCGCCCAGCGATCCGCAGATCCCCATGAAACACCGGGGTTTA
>NZ_BANU01000055.1 GCF_000333035.1 Gordonia sihwensis NBRC 108236 | reverse complement strand
GGATGAGCAGATCTTGGCGCAGCAGGGTGTCGATGGTTCTGCCGACGGTGTTGTCGGCCAGCCCGCGATACAGGGTCTCCACGAGGTCGGCGGCGGTGAAGTACCGCACTTTGTGTCCGGCGTGCACTGCGGCGATCCCCAACCCGATCAGGGTGTGACTCTTACCCGTCCCGGCAGGGCCGATCAGGGCGACATTATGTTGCGCCCGAACCCATTCCAGTGAAGACAGGTATTCGAAGGTATTGGCCGGAATAGAGGATGCGGCCACGTCGAACGATTCCAAGGTTTTGGTGACCGGGAACCCGGCAGCTTTGAGTCGGTTGCGGATGTTGGAGGCATCACGAGCGGCGATCTCGGTTTCCACCAGGGTTCGCAGTACTTCTTCGGGTGTCCACCGCTGGGTTTTCGCGGTGAGCAGGACCTCGGGTGCGCTGCGGCGGATCGAGGCCAGTTTCAATCGGCGTAGCGCGTGATCGAGGTCGGCCGGTAGCGGCGGCACTGTCTGAGGTGCAACGGGTGTCGATGTTGTGGTGGTCATGACACCTCCTTGTCGCCGGCGCCCAGCTTGTAGGCATCCAGCGAGCGGGTGGGCGCGGTAGGCAGGTGACCCAACAGTGCTGTGCCGGCCGGTCGCGGGTTGGGGGTGCCGGCTCCGGCATCGAGGATCGAGCGCACATCGGCGGCCTTGAACCTCCGGAACGCCACCGCCCTGGTCAGAGCGGTGAGCACCTGTTCGCGGCCGTGGGAGGTGACGAGCCCGAGGATGTCATCGAGTTCACCGCCCAGGCGGGTGTTCCCGATGGCCGCGGCACCGACCAGGAACTGCTCAGCAACCTCACCGAGATCGCAGAACTGTTTCTCTACCGCAGTTTTGGGCCGTGGTGCACGACTGGGCGGGGTGCGTGGCCCCCCGTAGTGATCATCGTTGAGGACGACCTCACCAGGTGCGGCCAACAGATGATCGGCGACCACCTCACCGGAGGCAGGTTCGGCGATCAGGAGCCGCTCACCGTCCTGGATGAGGGTCACGGTGGTGCCGATGAGCCGGTTGGGTACCGAGTAGCGGGCCGAGGCGTACCGGATACACGAGAGGCGATCGACCTTACGGGTGACCGGCGGTGGACCGACCTGGGCCCGCAGAGACGGCAACGGGCTCAATGTGTCTCGTTCGATCGTGAGTTGGTCAGCAGGCACGCACAGTGTGTCGCTGTGACGGCGGGTGTTGACCTCGACACACCAGTCCCGCGCGGCCCGGTTCGCTGCGTGCACATCCAGCTGCACGTCGTCACGACCAGCAGCGATCTTGGCTTCGGTCCACAACGGCTGCGCCAGATCCGACTGCGCGTACCCGCAGAGGTTCTCCACGATCCCTTTCGATTCCGGATCGGCGCCGTGACAGAAGTCCGGGGAAAACCCGTAGTGGGTGGCAAACCGCACATACGTGGGGGTGGGTACGACGACGTTGGCGACGACTCCACCTTTGAGGC
>NZ_BANU01000056.1 GCF_000333035.1 Gordonia sihwensis NBRC 108236 | reverse complement strand
GGGTTAAAGGCCAGAATGTGTGTACGGTTCGGGCGTGGCGTCGGGTGGTTTACCGGTTTCGGCCTCCCCATCCGTGTTGGATGCCGTTGCCGTCTTCCCAGTTGAAGCCTGTGTCGTAGGCGGCGGGCCCGATCTGCTCGTCCTCGACGGGCGTTTCCTTCGGTCGCTGCGGTGGTGGGTTGTGGTGCTCTTCGCGGACCAGGCTCCACGGATCGTGTGGGTGGGCGGTGAGGCTGTTGAGCTTCCATTCGGCGGCTCGGCGGGCGTGCTCGGTCAGAAGTCCTCGGTGAGCGCGGAACAGGTCTTTGAGACCTTTGTTGGGGCCGCCTTCGAGCGGTGAGGTGGTCCGCGGCAGGGGGTGCTCTTCATCGGTCAGGCGGGGGTCGATCCAGGTGAACAGGTGCTCTTCTGAGATCAGCCGCCGGAACAGTCCTCGGGTCTTGCGTAGGTCGCGGTGGGTGTACCACCAGGTGCTGGTCTCGGCGACGCCCTTCGGGCGCACAGTGTGCGGGCGGGCGTAGGTCCGGTGCCGGAGGAATCGGTCGTGCTTGATTTCCCAGTCGTTGTAGGCCTGAAGCCAGAGCACGGCCTGCTCGGAATTGCGGATGTTCATCAAAGCGGTTGTCAGAGTGACAATTTCACGGGCAGCATCGAGTCGGGGTTTGAAGGTGTGGTGGCGGCGCACGGTCTGGAAGATGTGGAAGTAGCAGCGCTGGACTCGAGTGGTGGGCCAATCGTCGGCGATCGCGGCGAGCAGGCCGCGGCCACCGTCGATGACCGCGACGTGCGGGGCGGGTTGGCGTTGCAGGATTTGCTGCCAGGCGATCTTCTTCTCGCGGTCGCACCATTGCCAGTCGACGACGTGGGTGCCGTCGAAGGCGATCAGCAGGCACCAGGATTGGAAGTAGGTGCCATCGAGCATCAACACCTGGGCCGGCTCAGTCGGGGGTGCAGGTGGTGGGACTTCGATGTTCCAGCACCAGGAGCGTGATCGGCGGAACGTGCGTGCGCTGATGTGGTCGGGTTGTCGGCCGTGCAGGAGCCAGGTGAGGAACGCGGTGAGTTCGGCTTTGCGGGTGATGTCGGGGCGTTTCTGGGTGCTGGAGGCGCCGCAGTCTTTGCAGCGCCAGCGGGTGCGGCCGGCGCTGGTGGTTCCGTTCTTGACGAGCTTGCGGCCGCATACACCACATGAGGGGGAATTCCGAGAACCTGACACCGAACATGCTTTCAAAGCATGTCCGGCGCACTGTCAGTCGAGGTCAGACACCGGAAACCAGCGTATCTGTACACACATTTTGGCCTTTAACCCGTGGATGCTGCAGCCCTGCGCTTGCCTCTAGCTCCTTGGACGAAGCGTTCGATATTGGATGCGCAGAGCGTCGATGTCCGCCAGTGACCCTTCACGACCGACCTGTTGCTTAGTCGATCGGCTTCGCCCGATCT
>NZ_BANU01000057.1 GCF_000333035.1 Gordonia sihwensis NBRC 108236 | reverse complement strand
TTGAGCGAGACGCTTCTATGTTTGTCAAGCGGCGGTGGTGACTGCTCCGGGCTGGTTCAGGATCCGGTAGATGCGTCGGGCGAGGTAGCGTTTGAGGATGCGTCGGATCGCGCGGGGGCTCTTACCTTGTGTGATGCGGGCCGCGATGAATTCTTTGGTCTGTTGATCGCATCGACTGTTGGTGAGGACGATTGCGTGCAGTGCGCGGTTCAGCTGTCGGTCGCCACCTCGGTTGAGGCGTCGGTACTGTCGTTGTCCGGAGGATATTTCGATCGGGCTGACTCCGGCCAATGCCGCCCACGCGGCCTCTGACTTCACCCGTCCGCGGTAGGCCCACGCATTCAAGATCAGCCCGGCACTGATCGGTCCGACTCCGGGTAGTTCCAATAGCACCGGTGCGTGAGCGGCGACCAGTTCGCGCACGGCGGCCAGGTTCTGCGCGAGCTGGACGTGCAGTGCGACGATGCGCTGAGCTAACGTAATCACCTCGGCACGGGCGAACTGCTTTGCCCGGCTATCGCTTGGACGCTCGCGCCATCGGGCGATCTGCTTGACGATGGTCAGTGTGGGTTTGCCTCGCGCATCGATACCCAGGTCGTGCTCGCGCAGCAATGCCACCATGGCGTTGAACTGACGGGTCTTCTCCCGCGTCATCCGGTCCCGGGCCGGCAGCAGCGTCTTCAGGCATTCATGAAGGTCACCGGTGCGTGCATCGGCGAGGCCGTCGCTGGGGCGAGCGAGCATCGTCACCGCCGCCTTGTGTGCGTCGATCGCGTCGGTCTTCGAACCTCCTCGCTCCCGACGAGGCGAGGGCGCATCGACCACCCGGTACCCGGCCCGCAACAGTTCCCGCGTCAGACGGGTGCCGTACGAACTGCTGCCTTCGACGCTGATCAGCGTCTCGCGGATGCGAGTACCGGTACGACGCTCGATCCAGGCGATCGCCCGCCGCAACCCCGCCGACGAGGTCGGGAACGTGGCCTGATCGACGGTCCTGGCCGTGGCCGCCTCCACCAGGCAATACGAGTGCGTGGCGGCGTGAGTGTCGACTCCAACGACGAATCTGTAAACATCTGCAACGATTGACACTGCGGACTTCCTCCTCATCAACGGAACAGGATGGGTTCGCTGAACCGGTGGCCGCTTCTGAGGAGACCACCGCGTGGCGTCACTGTGATCGGTCACGACGCCTCCCCAGGGGCGTACCTGGCGAGGCGTCGGACAGGCTTCTGATCAAGCCAACGCGGCGGACAGGGCGGTCACCGGTTCGCCATCGATGAACGGACACGTCTTGCTGAAGGCACCCACAACGAGGCCAGCGGAGCGATGAGTCACGAACACAACGACGAACCCATAACCACCCTGCCAGTCAGCCCCAGGCCAACCACCCCAAACACTCACAGCGGAGCGAGTCGAAA
>NZ_BANU01000058.1 GCF_000333035.1 Gordonia sihwensis NBRC 108236 | reverse complement strand
GAGGAGTGAACCGTCCTGGTCCGGTCGGAGACCTGGATTAGGCCACCTCGGGTATCGAGGCGACGTTCTGACGGTAGCGCTCCTCATGCTGGATCGGCGAGGTGTAGCCGATCGACGAGTGCAGACGCTCGGTGTTGTACCAGTGCACCCAGGCCGCGGTCTCACGCTCCACCTCGGCCCGCCCGGTCCAGAACAGTGATCGTTCGACGTCGATCAGCTCGGTCTTGTACAAACCGATCGTCGACTCCATCAGCGCATTGTCGAGCGCGTCGCCCACCGAGCCGATCGACCCGGTGATCCCGGCCTCGCGGAGCTCCTTGGAGAACGCGATCGACGTATATTGACTACCGGCATCGCTGTGATGGACCAAACCTGTTGGGGTGAAGGTGAATTCACCTCTCCGTCGGGTGAAGAGGGCTTGCTCTACGACGCTGGTCACCAACGGCGTGTGCTTGCTCGACATGACCCGCCATCCGAGGATCCGGCGGGAGAACACGTCGACGAGGAACGCGACGTAGACGAAGCCGGCGAGGGTCCACACGTAGGTGAAGTCGGCCACCCACAACTGATCCGGTGCAGTCGGCCGGTTCCATTGTCGCTCAACATGATCGGGGAACCTCGGTGCCCGATCATCGCGTGTGGTGGTGACGGTGCGATGCGCTCCGCGAACGGCGCCGGAAATCCCGCACAGGGCCATCAGCCGGGCCACTTGATCGCGGCCCATCGCGTGACCGGCGTGCCACATCGCGTGCCAGAGCTTCCGGACCCCGTAGACGCGGCGGTTCCGCTCGTAGACCTCGAACACCGTGTGCGCGGCGTAGGCCTCGGCCAGGACGGCCTCGGAGACGACCCCGGCCTTCTTGCGTGCGTAGTAGGTTGACGGGGCGATCGCCATGCCGTGCTCGGTGAGCACGCGGCAGATCGGGTCGACCCCGAACCGTTCCCGGTGAGCGTCGATATAGTCGACGCTCACCGCAGTCGGCGGTCGACCTCCGCCGCTGCGAAAAACGCTGACGCAGTCTTCAAAATCTCGTTGGCCCTTCGCAATTCAGCATTCTCCTTCCGGAGGGCCTTCAGCTCAGCCGAGACCGACGAGCCCGATTCTGCATCGCCCGACGCCCCTGCTGCTTCGCCGGCGTCTATCCAGTTACGGAGAGTGGCGGGGTTGATGTCCAGGAGCGCGCCGACGTGCCGGCGGGCGCCAAGCTTGGACTCGCCGTCGTTCTCCTTCAACCGGTCGTGATACATCCGGACGGCCCGCTCGCGGGTCTCCTGGTCGAACTTGCGTGGTGCTGCCATGATCGCATTCTCCTGGTGCGTTCACGGTCTCCACCAGACCCAGGACGGTTCA
>NZ_BANU01000059.1 GCF_000333035.1 Gordonia sihwensis NBRC 108236 | reverse complement strand
AAAGTGGCCACTGCAATTAAGCGGCGAGTCGTATATGTCTCTGAATCCTAGTTCAAACTCGGCTGGTGTCAAATAGCCCAGTGTGGAATGTCGTCGGGCCCTATTGTAGTACTCCTCAATCCAGGTGAATGTGCTCTTTTTGAGTGCTTTTAGAGTGGGCCACGGGCGCGTGTGAATGAGTTCCTTCTTGTAGCTCGCGAAGAATGATTCTGCGACCGCGTTGTCGAAACAAATGCCAGTGCGCCCCAATGATCGTCGGATATTGTTTTTCGTGCAGTACTTATCGAAGTCGGTGGACGTGTATTGAGTTCCGCGATCGCTGTGGAATATGACTTTTCCGGGTGGTCGACGACGAGCGATGGCCATGTCCAGTGCGTCGGTGACCAGCTCGGTTCGCATGTGGTCGGCCACGGCCCATCCGACGACCATCCGGGAGTGCAGATCGATGACGGTGGCCAGGTACGCCCAGCCGTTCCAGGTCCGTACGTAAGTAATATCGCCGCACCATTTGGTGTTCGCCTCGGCCGCCGTGAAGTCGCGGCCGATGAGGTCAGGTGCCCCAACGGGGCTGTCTCCGGCGACGGTGGTGCGTTTCCACGCCTTCGGGTGGCGGCCTTCCAGACCTGCGACCTTCATGAGCCGCCACACCCGCTTGTGCGAGACCCGGTGGCCGCCGGCGGCGAGTTCCGCACGCATGCGCCGAACGCCGGGACGGCCGTTGAGGTGCTCGTAGTGGTACTCGATCAGCGCTGTTAACTCGTCGTCTCGGAGGTCTCGAGCTGAGCGCGACTTGCCGCGCCACTTGTAGTAGCCAGAAGTCGATACGCCGAGTTGAGCACACATGAACGTGACCGTATATGAATCGGATTCAGCCCAGTCCGCGATAGCCGCGAATTTCACCGCGGGTCTTTCGCGAACCAGGTCGCTACTTTTTTTGCGAACTCCACCTCCATCCGGGCGTGCTTCACTTCTTCGCGAAGGCGCTCGAGTTCCGCCCGCTCGTCCTCATTCAACGGGCGGTCAGACTCACCGTTTCCCTCGTCTCGAGTCTTCTTCACCCATTTCCCCAACGTCATCTCGTGAACGCCGATACTGCGTGCAACTTCGGCGATCGCACGGCCATCATCGATGACCAAACTTACCGCGTTGGCCTTGTACTCGGCAGTGAAGCTCCGACGAGTAGATCCCATAATCCGCTCCCTCTATCTTGGGGGAACTCACCGCTCATCTCCGGGTGTCCACCAGAGCGGGAACGGTCCAGATAAGGTCGCCTGGCAACTGGCCATGGACGTCCCAGTTCATACGGAAGTCTGCTTCGACTTCGACGGGCCCGAAGCGGGCCC
>NZ_BANU01000060.1 GCF_000333035.1 Gordonia sihwensis NBRC 108236 | reverse complement strand
GACGTTCGCCGGGGTGCGGTAGCCGAGAGCTTCGTGGAGCCGGGAGGTGTTCCACCAGTGGACCCAGCCCATCGTGGCGAGCTCAACCTCGCTGACTGACTCCCAGATCCGCTTGGAGTAGATCAACTCCGCCTTGTATAGGCCGTTCACTGTCTCGGCCAGCGCGTTATCGTAGCTATCGCCGACGGTACCTACTGAAGCCGTAACTCCCGCGGCGAGCAGAGCGTCCGAATAGGCGAGCGAAACGTATTGACTACCCCTGTCGGAATGGTGGATCAATCCGCTTTCGTTCCTGCTCACCCCGGTGGACTGCAGTGCATGCTCCAGTGCGAGCAATGGCAGAGACTCCGTGTGGAGCGTGGGCGCGACCGCCCAGCCGACAATTCTGCGACTGAAGACATCGGTAACGAATGCGACGTAGCAGAACCCGGAGAGCATCCGGACGTAGGTGATGTCGGCGACCCAAAGCTGCTGCGGTCGATCCGCGACGAACCGCCGTTCAACGAGGTCCGGGCGCTGGTCATCTCCGTCTGCGGAGCAGGTGGTGACGGGCTTTCGACCTCGGCGAACGCCCTGCAGGCCGGCGATCTTCATCAGCCTCGCGACCTGGTCGCGACCGACGTTCCATCCTGCGTGGCGCATTGCGTGCCACATCTTCCGGACCCCATAGACGCTGTAGTTCGCCTGATGAATCCGCTGCACCTCCTCCGCCAGCATCTCGTCCCGAACGCTGCGAGCGGAGGCCGGCCTGTTCTTGGCAGCGCGGTATCCGCGGGAGGTGATGAACCCACATTCTGTCGCACTGAGGATGCGGCAGATGGCCTCGACCCCGAACTTCTCGCGATGCATGTCGACGAACGCGATCATTTCGTCGTGGGGCGGTCGAGTTCCGCTGCGAAAAACGCTGAGGCGGCCTTCAGGATCTCGTTCGCACGTCGCGCCTCGGCGAGCTCCCGCCGGAGACGGCGATTCTCCTCCTCGAGCGGCTCTCCCGGTCCGACCGGCTCGGTGGCGCCGTAGCGATTGCACCAGATCCGCAGCGTCTCTGTGCCGACACCGAGCTGCGGCGCGACGGCACGGATCGATGCTGCGCGAGGGCCGCCCTCGCGGGCTTGGCGGTCGTAGACCATGCGCACGGCACGCTCACGCAGCTCTGGACTGAACTTCTTGGGCATACTCCGATTCTCCTTGCTGAGACTCGGAACGGAACCCAGGGCGCTTCAA
>NZ_BANU01000061.1 GCF_000333035.1 Gordonia sihwensis NBRC 108236 | reverse complement strand
GTAGGCGTGCCCGAGAGTCTGGTCGCAGCGTGCTTGAGTCAGGGCGATGACATGGATTGCTCGGTTCAGTTGCCGGTTGCCCGATCTCGTCAGCCTCATGGTCCCTTCGGTTCTGCCGGACCATACCGGCACCGGTGCGATCCCGCAGTAGCGGGCGAGCTGGTCCTGGCCGGGAAACCGATCGACGTTGGCGACCTCTCCGAGGATCTTCGCAGCGGTCAGCACACCGCAGCCGTCGATCTCCCGCAACGCCGACGACACCGGGGTCACCACGGCATCGATCCGCTTGTCGAGCTTCTTGATCCGCGCAGTCAGATCCATAACATCGGCCAGCACCTCGGCGGCGATCTCCACCAGCACTCCGGACCGCTCACCGAGCCATGCTCTGATCCGTTGCTGAGCCAGGACGGTCGTAAGGTCGGCCGTATCGCCGAGGAACTCCGGATCCAGCTCGTGGAGATGCCACCGCAATCGGTTGATCGACGAGGTCCGTTGCACGACATGATGATCGCGGTGATCAGTGAGCAACTTCAGGTCCCGGGAAATCTGGTCGTGAGAGGCGACCGGCAGGTCGGGTTCACGTTGTGCCGCGCGCGCTACGGCCAGGGCGTCGATGGGG
Organism: Gordonia sihwensis NBRC 108236; assembly: GCF_000333035.1. Lineage (GTDB taxonomy): Bacteria > Actinomycetota > Actinomycetes > Mycobacteriales > Mycobacteriaceae > Gordonia > Gordonia sihwensis. Next base: position 555 of record NZ_BANU01000061.1, on the reverse strand, counting down.
TCGGACTTGCCTCGTTCCCGGCCGGTGCGGCGATGAGCCGCCATCAGATGCGGGCTCACCCGCACCACTGACTGCCCGGCCGCCAGCAGGTCCCGTTCCAAACGATTAGACATGTTCCGGCAATCCTCGACCGCCCACAACAGTCCGTCGGTCTCAGCACCGGGCAACAACGCTCGTGCCCACGCCAACGCCTGGCGATGCCCGACCGTGGTAGCCGGGACGACCGTCTCAGCGATCTTGGCACCGACCGTATCGACGGCTACGAAGGTGTGCCGCGCCTTGTGAACATCGGCTCCAACGGTGATCATGAAATGGCCTCCTATTGCAGTAGGTGCAAGGGTGAGGACGAGGCCAGCCGGCCCGGGCAAATCTCAGTGGAGCCCTGATGCAAGGACACGCTCCTATCAAGCCACGGCCGTCTGGCCTCTCCTCACCGGGAACCGGCACAACGAGTGAACGCCACCCACACGCGGAGGCAACAGGCCTGAGAGCCAAATCCCCGGTGAAGAGAACCCAACCACCACCGAAGTGGCCACTCAACCATCACACTGAGAC
>NZ_BANU01000062.1 GCF_000333035.1 Gordonia sihwensis NBRC 108236 | reverse complement strand
TTATCTGTAACTTGGTTACGGTGTATCTGACTGTGAATCACATGACGGTTTAGATTGTGGGTGACACCCCTCCAGTCGGGTGTACCCGTCGATAGGGCTTACGTGGGCGTCGAGGACCGGCGTGGAGTCGTTTGAGATTGGCAGTCGGGGGCCAGCAGAGGATTGGTTCCGTGATTCATCCGGTAAGTCGTTCCCGATGTCACACCCGGGCGAACTCTCCGGGAGTTCCCTGATGCGGTTGCCGGGTCTGGGATGCTGCAATCGAGGTATGCATGTGGGCGAGCATGTATTGGTGAGTATTTCTCGGCAACTTGGGCGACCTGCCGGGATTCGCGGTCGAATCGTTGGCCGGGTAGTGAATCGACGCAATCGTGAACCTATCGCTGCCGCGGTGGAGGCTGCTGGAATCCGGGCGGGTCAAGTAGTCGCCGATGTCGGGTTCGGTGGTGGTGTCGGATTAGGGTTGTTGCTTGATCGTGTAGGGCAATCGGGCATGGTGCACGGATTCGAGATCTCCACAACGATGATCGACGGCGCACAGAGACGCTTCCGTCGCGAGGTCCAAACGCGGAGACTGTCACTGACTGCCGCGCCGATGGAGGCA
>NZ_BANU01000063.1 GCF_000333035.1 Gordonia sihwensis NBRC 108236 | reverse complement strand
AAAAGACGGTCCCTCGAAGTTTGTCGAGTAGGCGGGTGAGCGTAGCGAGCACGCCGTATCGAGACCGCTCTGCCCGTCGTGTGGTGGTTTCGACTCGCTTCGCTCGCTCAACAAGCCTGAAGGGGGTGCTCGCTCAGCCGGCCTGGAATCTCCGGCTCCCTCGAGGTTTGTCGAGTAGGCGGGTGAGCGTAGCGAGCACGCCGTATCGAGACGACTCTGCCGTCGTGTGGTGGTTTCGACTCGCTGCGCTCGCTCAACCAGCCTGAAGCCAGTCTGAAGAGGGTGCGCTCGCGGTCTGTCAGGCGCGCCGTATCCAGACGGCACTCGCCGGCCGGGGTCACGTCCCGGGAAATGGGTTGAGCCCCGATCAGACGGTGTCTGATCGGGGCTCAACAAGTTGTGTTCGGCGGTGTCCTACTCTCCCACACCCATTACAGTGCAGTACCATCGGCGCAGGTGGGCTTAGCTTCCGGGTTCGGAATGGGACCGGGCGTTTCCCCACCGCTATAGCCGCCGTAACAATATGAAACCATCCACACCACAATCCCTCACCAGAGTTGTGGTGTGTGT
>NZ_BANU01000064.1 GCF_000333035.1 Gordonia sihwensis NBRC 108236 | reverse complement strand
AAAAGACGGTCCCTCGAAGTTTGTCGAGTAGGCGGGTGAGCGTAGCGAGCACGCCGTATCGAGACCACTCTGCCGTCGTGTGGTGGTTTCGACTCGCTCCGCTCGCTCAACCAGCCTGAAGCCAGTCTGAAGAGGGTGCGCTCGCGGTCTGTCAGGCGCGCCGTATCCAGACGGCACTCGCCGGCCGGGGTCACGTCCCGGGAAATGGGTTGAGCCCCGATCAGACGGTGTCTGATCGGGGCTCAACAAGTTGTGTTCGGCGGTGTCCTACTCTCCCACACCCATTACAGTGCAGTACCATCGGCGCAGGTGGGCTTAGCTTCCGGGTTCGGAATGGGACCGGGCGTTTCCCCACCGCTATAGCCGCCGTAACAATATGAAACCATCCACACCACAACCCCCACCCAGGGGAATCATGGTTTGTGTGTTGTTTCAGAAGTACATAGTGGATGAACGAGCAAACATTCTGTGTGCGTGTACGCAATCACCGAAACCGACTCACACAACCTCGTGATTCGTTGAATCCGAAAAAA